>NZ_JBBOCN010000001.1:3025000-4086806 GCF_038002425.1 Bacillus sp. FSL R7-0685
ATTCAGTGTTACCTGAACTTCACCCTGGACATGGGTAGATCACCTGGTTTCGGGTCTACGACCACGTACTCATGCGCCCTATTCAGACTCGCTTTCGCTGCGGCTCCGCATCTTCTGCTTAACCTTGCACGGGATCGTAACTCGCCGGTTCATTCTACAAAAGGCACGCCATCACCCGTTAACGGGCTCTGACTACTTGTAGGCACACGGTTTCAGGATCTCTTTCACTCCCCTTCCGGGGTGCTTTTCACCTTTCCCTCACGGTACTGGTTCACTATCGGTCACTAGGGAGTATTTAGCCTTGGGAGATGGTCCTCCCGGATTCCGACGGAATTTCACGTGTTCCGCCGTACTCAGGATCCACTCAGGAGAGAACGAAGTTTTGACTACAGGGCTGTTACCTCCTATGGCGGGCCTTTCCAGACCTCTTCATCTACCTCGTTCCTTTGTAACTCCGTACAGAGTGTCCTACAACCCCAAGAGGCAAGCCTCTTGGTTTGGGCTAATCCCGTTTCGCTCGCCGCTACTCAGGGAATCGCATTTGCTTTCTCTTCCTCCGGGTACTTAGATGTTTCAGTTCCCCGGGTCTGCCTTCTCATATCCTATGAATTCAGATATGGATACCACTCCATTACGAGTGGTGGGTTTCCCCATTCGGAAATCTCCGGATCAAAGCTTGCTTACAGCTCCCCGAAGCATATCGGTGTTCGTCCCGTCCTTCATCGGCTCCTAGTGCCAAGGCATCCACCGTGCGCCCTTTCTAACTTAACCGTTAAAAAGAATCACTATGTGATATCTTGTATTACTAATTGAATGTGATGTCTACTGTTATCTAGTTTTCAAAGAACACGTTTCGAAGGAATGATCCTTCAAAACTAAACAAGACAGGGAACGTTCTGTTTATAAGACCCAAGGTCTTATATTCCGTATAATATCCTTAGAAAGGAGGTGATCCAGCCGCACCTTCCGATACGGCTACCTTGTTACGACTTCACCCCAATCATCTGTCCCACCTTCGGCGGCTGGCTCCTAAAAGGTTACCTCACCGACTTCGGGTGTTACAAACTCTCGTGGTGTGACGGGCGGTGTGTACAAGGCCCGGGAACGTATTCACCGCGGCATGCTGATCCGCGATTACTAGCGATTCCAGCTTCACGCAGTCGAGTTGCAGACTGCGATCCGAACTGAGAACAGATTTGTGGGATTGGCTTAACCTCGCGGTTTCGCTGCCCTTTGTTCTGTCCATTGTAGCACGTGTGTAGCCCAGGTCATAAGGGGCATGATGATTTGACGTCATCCCCACCTTCCTCCGGTTTGTCACCGGCAGTCACCTTAGAGTGCCCAACTGAATGCTGGCAACTAAGATCAAGGGTTGCGCTCGTTGCGGGACTTAACCCAACATCTCACGACACGAGCTGACGACAACCATGCACCACCTGTCACTCTGCCCCCGAAGGGGACGTCCTATCTCTAGGATTGTCAGAGGATGTCAAGACCTGGTAAGGTTCTTCGCGTTGCTTCGAATTAAACCACATGCTCCACCGCTTGTGCGGGCCCCCGTCAATTCCTTTGAGTTTCAGTCTTGCGACCGTACTCCCCAGGCGGAGTGCTTAATGCGTTAGCTGCAGCACTAAGGGGCGGAAACCCCCTAACACTTAGCACTCATCGTTTACGGCGTGGACTACCAGGGTATCTAATCCTGTTCGCTCCCCACGCTTTCGCTCCTCAGCGTCAGTTACAGACCAGAGAGTCGCCTTCGCCACTGGTGTTCCTCCACATCTCTACGCATTTCACCGCTACACGTGGAATTCCACTCTCCTCTTCTGCACTCAAGTTCCCCAGTTTCCAATGACCCTCCCCGGTTGAGCCGGGGGCTTTCACATCAGACTTAAGAAACCGCCTGCGAGCCCTTTACGCCCAATAATTCCGGACAACGCTTGCCACCTACGTATTACCGCGGCTGCTGGCACGTAGTTAGCCGTGGCTTTCTGGTTAGGTACCGTCAAGGTACCGCCCTATTCGAACGGTACTTGTTCTTCCCTAACAACAGAGCTTTACGATCCGAAAACCTTCATCACTCACGCGGCGTTGCTCCGTCAGACTTTCGTCCATTGCGGAAGATTCCCTACTGCTGCCTCCCGTAGGAGTCTGGGCCGTGTCTCAGTCCCAGTGTGGCCGATCACCCTCTCAGGTCGGCTACGCATCGTTGCCTTGGTGAGCCATTACCTCACCAACTAGCTAATGCGCCGCGGGTCCATCTGTAAGTGGTAGCCGAAGCCACCTTTTATGTTTGAACCATGCGGTTCAAACAACCATCCGGTATTAGCCCCGGTTTCCCGGAGTTATCCCAGTCTTACAGGCAGGTTACCCACGTGTTACTCACCCGTCCGCCGCTAACATCAGGGAGCAAGCTCCCATCTGTCCGCTCGACTTGCATGTATTAGGCACGCCGCCAGCGTTCGTCCTGAGCCAGGATCAAACTCTCCGATAAAGTAGTTTGACTGACTACGCACATCGCTGTGCGATTTTTAAAAACTGAATTAACAGGTACGTTTTGTCTTGTTTAGTTTTCAAAGATCATTTCGTTACTTCTCAATGAAGCAGCTTTACTAATATAACATTCAGCTTCTTTTTTGTCAACAACTTTTTTCAAGTTGTTTTGAAGCATCTAGTTTGTGTCCGCTGTGCATCAGCGACGTTTAATAATATAACACCTGTATTTATTTATTGCAATAGTTTTTTTAAAAAAATCTATAAAACAAATAAACTATAATCCTCGCCATGATTTCTAAAGCGTGTGTATCATATAAGTTTCTTAAAAGAACATATACATCAGTCATGTGATCTTGTTGTTTTTTTCGTTTTCTTGTATAGTAGAAACGAACTAAATACTGATGACCACAAGGGGAGCATTAAAGCTGAGAGTGAGCGGTTTCGTTCTGACCCTTTGAACCTGTTAGTTAACGCTGGCGTAGGGATGTGGCAAAGTCAAATGAATTGCAGATCGTAAAGCAGTGCGTGGAACTTTTCTCATCCTTCCGCGTGCTGCTTTTTTGTTGTCCTTTTGGTTGTCTGTCAATGGAAGGAGATAGATATGAATCAATCTAAGCAACTGGTTCGCCTTATTGAAATTGCCATTATGACAGCGGCAGCCGTTATTTTAGACATTGTCTCAGGAATGTTTCTTAGCATGCCTCAAGGAGGCTCGGTCTCCATCATGATGATTCCGATCTTTTTAATTTCGTTTCGCTGGGGTGTCAAAGCAGGTCTTACTACAGGTTTGTTGACAGGTCTAGTACAAATAGCAATCGGAAACTTGTTTGCTCAACATCCTGTACAGCTATTGTTAGATTACATTGTCGCTTTCGCAGCAATCGGCATAAGCGGCTGTTTCGCTTCTTCTGTCCGTAAAGCCGCTGTATCAAAAACAAAAGGGAAATTGATTGTTTCAGTGGTCAGCGCAGTTTTTATCGGCAGTTTGCTGCGCTATGCCGCGCATGTCATTTCAGGAGCTGTGTTTTTCGGCAGCTTTGCTCCAAAAGGAACACCGGTATGGATTTATTCTTTAACTTATAATGCGACTTACATGGTTCCTTCATTCATTATTTGTGCAATTGTCCTATGTTTATTATTTATGACAGCACCCCGTTTGCTTAAAAGTGACAAAGCGTAAAAGTAACAATCCCCCAGCGAATTCCGCTGAGGGATTGTTCGTTATCTGTTAAGAAGTGTTTTTAAAGCTGAAAGATCCGGCCAGCCAAGACCTACTTCTTTCAGCCTTACTCCGGCAATTTCAAAGTTGTCCTCCGCTACTCTTTCAGGTGAATAGGCCTGATAAAATATAATTGAGGGATTCTGCTCAATAACCCAAACAAACATACTTGAAAATCCATGTTGAAGCAAAAACTCCGCTCCTTTTGCTAAGAGCGCCCTGCCTGCACCTTGCCGCTGGCGCTCTTCCAGAAGATAAATAGCGTATAACTCGCCGTCATAGCCTTCTTGTTCAGAGCGAATAGGTCCAAATGAAGCAAAGCCGAATACTGAATCCATTTCGTCCTGAGCAACAAATACTCCTTTTAACGAGCGACTTTTCCATTTGTCTTCAAATTCCTTATAGTTCAGGCTGTTTAAATAATCAATCGGGATAATTTCGTGGTATGTTGTCCTCCAGCTGTCTACATGCACTTTTGCAATACCCTTTATATCCTCTAACTTCGCTTCACGTACAGTTACCATACGGTTCTGTCCTTTCCTTACTCTGATTTTTGGACCGTTTTGGCTTCTTTGATTTCATTTGTTAATTCATTGATGCTTTGTTTTACGTTTCCTTTTCCTGAAAAGTTCTCAAGCATTTCTTTTACATCGATTCCCGAGGATGCTTTTAAACTTTCTTGCAGACTTGACATTAAGTTCGTCGCATAGCTGGTTACTTTGTTTGCTCCGCTTGATTCACCGCTTCCTCCTGTATCGACAACGGTGATTTTATCAATATTTGAAAGAGGTGCCGCTGCTTGTTTCGCGTATTCCGGAAGCATTTTGACAATCATATCGAAAATCGCCGCCTGCCCGTACTGTTCAAAGGCAGCCGCAATTTTCTCTTTTGCTTCCGCTTCTGCAAGACCTTTCAGGCGGATAACCTCTGCCTCTGTCTCTCCTTTCGCTTTTTCTGCTTCTGCTTTTGCTAGCCCGTCAATTCTTACTTTTTCCGCCTCAGCCTTTGCCATTGCTTCAATACTGTACTTCTTGGCATCGGCTTCCGCGAGCTGTTTGGCTTTCTCAGCTGCTGCGGACTGCTCAACAGAATAACGGTCTGCATCGGCTTTTTTCTTTACCTCTGAGTCGTATTGACGTTCACGGCGAAGAATTTCTTTTTCTTCTAGCTCTATTTGTTTTTGGCGTTCGATAATTTTAACCTGCATTTCCTGCTCTGTGACTTGCTGGCGCGCTCTGGCAGTCTCTAAATCATATGCCTGATCGGCATTCGCTTTTGCCGTATCTTGTTCTCTGCGGAATTCAGCCATTTTGAGCTGATTGAGTTTTTCAGCTTCAGCGATTTCCGTCGCCCGTTCAAGTTCTGATTTTTTTGCGTCTTTATCGGCTTCTGCCCGCTTAATTCGGGTTTCTTTATCAGCCTCTGCTGTTGCGATATCAGCATCGCGTTTTACTTGGGCAATTCTCGGTTTCCCTAATGATTCAAGATAACCGTTTTTATCACGAACATCTTTAATGGTAAACGAGACGATTACAAGCCCCATTTTCGCGAGATCCTGTGAAGCGACACGCTGCACCTCTTGAGAGAATTTTTCTCTGTTTTTATAGATTTCTTCTACTGTCATTGAGCCGAGAATGGAACGAAGGTGGCCTTCTAAAACCTCCCGCGCTTCCTGCTCACGGTCGTCTTTTGATTTCCCTAAAAATTGTTCGGCCGCTGTAGCGATTTCTCCTATAGAACCGCCGATTTTAATAATCGCAGTTCCATCGGCCATTACTGGCACTCCTTGTTCTGTATAGACTTCAGGTGTCGAAACATCGAGTTTGCTTGATAATAAGCTTAGCGGCTCTGCCTGCTGGAAGACGGGAAGGACAAAGGTTCCTCCGCCGCGGACGATTTTAATACGGTTGCCGCCTTCATCGACATGAACATTTTTATTGCCCAGATAGCTCCCTGTTACAATTAACGCTTCATCAGGCCCTGCTGTACGATACTTCGTAATAAACACAGCTATTAGTGCAATTAATAAAAAGAATACAACTCCGATGATCATTATAATCGGCATTGTCATATCAAATTCCTCCTTGTATGTTAAATGGGTTCATGCGGAGTAACCGAAAGAACTCCGTTGTTAATATCTACGACTAACACCGTTGTCCCGTAACTGATCTGCTGATTATCAAAACTGACCGCTGACTTTGAAATGGTCCCGCCTATCCCTTCTATGACCACTTCACCAAACCCGTCAACCGGCACAGCTGTAATCACTTTACCGAGTCTTCCTCTGAGATCATCTTCTCTATATGCCAATGATTCTTCTGCAGATGATAATGGTACCAGTACAAAGATGTGAAGCAATACCACCAGCATGATTGAAAGGATGCAAGATAAAAGCGCAATCAGCAAGCTCGACAGAGGCAATACGAGTTCACCTATATATCCGCCCGCTGAAAAACATGTGAAAAATGAGAGCACTAATGTCGGATTAAGAAACGGAATGCCTTCTGGCAGCCCTGCAAATACATCTCCGAAAAACAGGAATAACAGCGTAAGGCTGCCCGCAATAATAAGCGTATAAAGATACATTGTTTGTATAGGTACTCCAAATAACTCCAATTTCCTCATCCTTTCTTCATCAATGCATTGATGAACGGCTGCCGTTACCATTTATACGAGACACCCCGGGAAAAGTTTCAAAATTTTAAGACAAATAACCCGTTTGAAGTGCTTTATAAATGATAATTGCTTATATATATGGTAATGTCATTTTAGGAGGAGATATGATGAGTATCTTTAATGAAGCCAGATTAGAAACGTGGAACGAATTGAAAGGACTTTCTGACGAAAAGCTGAACCAAAAGCCTTCTGCTGAAGAATGGAGCATACGGGAAGTTCTTGACCATTTGAAAAAAATCGATATGACCGCACAAAAAATGTTGAAGGAACGTGTAAAGGACGCTCCGATTAAAGAAATTGAAGAAAAACCGCTTGAGGTAGCACAGGACAGAAATAATAAACGGAAAGCCCCGAGTCATCTTGAGCCTGCGCATGATTTTATTTCAGGCAGCCAAATGAAACGTGAGCTTGATGTGGTAAGAGAGCAGCTGACTGCTGCGATTGCCTCTCTGAAAGAAGAAGATTTTGAAAGAGTGCTTCCGCATCCCGTGTTTCAAGAGCTGACTGTCAGACAGTGGATCGATTTTATCGGCCATCATGAAAAACGGCACCTCAGCCAAATGAAAGAAATTAAAGAAAAGATAGAAAGGGCCTGATTTAATCAGACCCTTTCTGCTTTTCGTTTGACTTTTCGCTGATAGGAATGAACTTCTATTTCATCACCTGTGTAAACAGCACCAGGTCTCTCCACAATACAGACAATCCCTCTAATGCCCAGTGCGTGGCGGACGAAAGCCGGCGCCAGCTTCGGTTGGTCCGGATAATAAGACTGAATGACTTCTCCCGGCTGGATACACGGATCATTTTCGCCCTCACACAGCAGAGCCGCTCCGCTCGGAAAAATAATCCGGCTTCCTTCTTTTAATGAAGTAAGATCTGGCATACCGCTGACTGCCACATTCGCCCCGAGCCATTCCGGCAAAATTCTCGGCACTCCCATTTTTAAAGCGATTTCGTTGCATTCCTCTATTGAAACAATTGAAATTTGTCTGCGGTTGAAAATTTCAGTCCCTCTTGAAAACATTGGTTCTCTGGCTCCCGCTTTTTTGGTCAGGCCAAAATGCAAGTCGCCGGGGATGCCGCCATAATCAAAATCAAGCTTGTCCATTTGCTTTGTTACGAAGCTTTTTGTATCTGCGATATATAAGCCTTCCGCTTTTGCAGTCATACGCTTCCACATCAGCTGGCACCTTCTTTCTTATCTAAAATTTCCACCTATGCTTCATTATCCCAAAAAATCCCGCTCTGTAAAGGAGCGGGATTTTGATTATACCGTTTTAGGCGTAAGGTTAAAGCAGCGCTTGTAGATCCAGTTGTATGCTTTTTCATTTAAATCTCTAGGGTTTCCGAAGGTTTGCGGATCTTTCATTGCTTCTTTAGACAAGCGTTCGATCATATCAGGTGATACTCCCTGCTCTTCTAAAGTCGGCACTTCTAAATCTTCGACCAGATCATACATCCAATTGACAGATGCTTTCGCAGCTTCTTCTGTTGTCATCTTGCTTGTATCAATACCGAACGCTTTCGCAATACGCGCAAACTTCTCAGGATAGCCCTTCCAGTTGTATTCCATGACAGGGCCCATCATCGCCGCTACACATTGGCCGTGAGCGACTGGGATAATACCGCCAAGCGTTTGGCTCATCGCATGAGCCGCGCCCGCTGATTCACTTCCGTAAGAAAGACCGGCAAGCATCGCTGCCTGCGCCATTCCGTACCTCGCTTCCAGATCCTCTCCGTCAGCAAATGCCCTCTTAATGTAATGAGCGGCATACTCAATCGCCATTAGGGCAACCGCATCCGTGATTGGCTGTGCAAATTTCATTGTATAGCACTCAATGGCATGGGCGAGCGCATCAATTCCCGTCATAGCTGTTACATGCGGAGGCATTGAAACATGAAGCTCAGGATCAATGATGGTCAAGTGCGCTGCAATCAGCGGACCGCCCGTGTTGAATTTGAATTCTCTTTCTTCATCTGTGATAACCGCCCATTGGGTTACTTCTGATCCTGTTCCAGCTGTAGTGGGAATTGTCGTCAGCGGAGGAATGCGGTTTTCCAGCGGTTTTTTCCCATCTGCCGCTTCATAATCAAGCACGCTTCCTTCGTGAGTCGCTTCTACTCCGATTGCTTTTGCTGTATCCATGGAGCTTCCGCCTCCGACTGCCACCAAACCATTACAGTTCTCTTTTTTGTAAAGCTCAGATCCTTCATTCACCAGACGGACAGGCGGGTTTGGCTCAACTTTATGAAAGAGCACCACTTCAATGCCTGCTTCTTTAAGTGATTCGATTACAGGATTAGCAACACCGGCTTTATAAATCCCTGGGTCTGTGACAAGGAGCGCTTTTGAAACGCCCAGTGCAGCTACTTCCTCACCCGTATGCTTGATGGCTCCGATTCCATGCTTAATCACAGTCGGAATTTCAAATGTGTGGAATTTCTGCATGCTTTCTACCTTCATATTTAATGTCATCATCAATCTCCCCCTCTTATGAATTGAACCAGTTAACCGCTGCCGGTTTTGTATTGCGGTATACATGTTTGACTTCTGTGTATTCTTCAAGGCCTATTTTTCCAAGCTCGCGTCCGAACCCGGATTGCTTATATCCGCCCCATGGCGCTTGTGCAAAGTACGGATGAAAATCGTTGATCCAAACGGTTCCCATTCTCAAGCGGGCAGCTACCCGTTCGCACTTTTCAATGTCTTTTGACCATACCGCTCCAGCCAAGCCATAGATGGTATCATTCGCAAGCTCGATTACCTCTTCTTCAGAGCTGAAGGTTTCGACTGTCAATACAGGACCGAAAACCTCTTCCTGAACGATTCTCATGTCAGAATTACAGTTTGAGAAAATAGTAGGTTCATAGAAAAAGCCGTTTTGAAGCTCAGGATCTTCCGGGCGTTTGCCTCCTGTCTCCAGCTTCGCGCCTTCCTCTATTCCGATCTCAACATATTTTTCTACCTTTGCCCTGTGCTCCGCCGAAATAAGCGGACCGCTTTCTGTCTCAGCATGAAAACCGTTTCCGAGTTTTATGCGTTTTGCCCGTTTGACCAGCTCCGCCAAAAATTGATCATGAATGGCATCCTCAACAAGCAAGCGGGAACCTGCAGAGCATACTTGGCCGGCGTGGAAAAATACAGCGTTTAAGGCCTGATCAACCGCAACTTCTAAATCCGCGTCCTTGAAAACAATATTTGGGTTTTTCCCGCCAAGTTCAAGGGCGATTTTTTTGACGTTTCCGCTTGCCGCCCGCATGATTTTTTTGCCTGTTTCAATTCCGCCCGTAAATGAAATCAAATCGACGTCTTTGTTTACGGCAAGCTCGTCGCCCACTGTGGCTCCCGGTCCAAGAACAAGATTTGCAACACCTTTTGGAACACCGGCTTCTTCCATCAGCTTAAAGACTTTGATTGTCGTCAGCGGCGTAATCTCACTCGGCTTCATGACGATTGTGTTTCCTGCGGCCAGTGCAGGGGCGATTTTCCAGCTCGCTTGAAGGAGCGGATAATTCCATGGAGTGATCTGGCCGCAAACCCCGATTGGCTCCCTAATAATTTTGCTTTCTGAATCAGGAATCGGAGATGAAATGATCTCTCCGCCATCTTTGTCTGCCAAGCCGGCGTAATATTGAAAAACATTGGCGATATCGTCCATATCGGCCTTGCTTTCTTCGAGTGTTTTTCCTGTATCAAGAGATTCAAGCTCAGCCAGCTCCTCAAGATCGCGTCTGATTAATTCCGCAATTTTCAGAACAATTTTCCCGCGTTCAAGCCCGGATAGCGCAGACCATTCTCCTTTGTCAAATGCTCTGCGTGCGGCTGCGATTGCTTTGATGGCGTCCTCTCGCCCTCCCTCGCTTACAGTTGCAATTTCTTCTTGATTAAATGGGTTGATAATACTGCGGATCTGTTCTTTTTCGGCACTGATCCATTCTCCGTCAATGAATAATGTTTGACTCATATAAGCCTCCTTGACGTAAATAAAGTTTGTTAAATAAAAATTTAATGTTTTTAACAACCTTAATCTAACACATGGTTTTTAAACTGTCAAAGTCCCATTTCGATTTTTCTTTTTGACTTTTCCTCATGTTTGGTTAAGATAAAGAACATAAAGAAATAACTTAACGAATTTAATTTTCTAAAGGAAAAGAGGGTCAGTATGGATGAAAATCCAGAATTTGCAGCTATAGAACAGGCTCGGGATCTTGTTATTGACTCCATTGCTGAAACGATGGATCTTTACGGAATTACCCGCAGTGTCGGGATTTTATATGGGACGATGTATATGAGGGATGAGATGACGCTTGACGAAATGCGTGAGGAGCTGCAAATGAGCAAACCAAGCATGAGCACAGGCGTCAAAAAGCTTCAAGACTTAAATGTAGTGAAAAAAACATTTCACCGGGGCATCCGTAAGCATACATTTGTGGCTGAGAAGGATTTCTTTAAATTTTTCACAAATTTCTTTCCGCCTAAATGGGAGCGGGAGGTTCAAGTGAATGTAGCAGCGATCGAGGAAGCTCAAGCTGATTTACAAAAGGTTTTATGCAAGGAAGATCTCGATGAGGATATCAAAAATGAAGCACTGCAGTTATATGATCAGCTGGAAAGCTCTAAAGCTTACTATGACTGGCTGAAACGGCTTGCTGAATCGGTGCAGACCGGAGAAATTTTTAAATTTATACCGATCGAAACAAAGTAAAGCAGAAAACGCCTGGGAAACCAGGCGTTTTTTTGATGTAACTACTACAAATTTGAAAAATACGGGAAAAACACCCCATTTACTTCCAAAATATTTGATGGTAATTTTATGTAGGTAAAATTTGTATTTGGCCTTCAGAGGAGGTGAAAAGCGGGCAGGCCTGTTTAATTTATCATTTTTTAGGGGGAATTTTGTTATGAAACGCAAATTATTATCTTCTTTGGCAATTAGTGCATTAAGTCTCGGGTTACTCGTTTCTGCACCTACAGCTTCTTTCGCGGCTGAATCTACATCAACTAAAGCTCATACTGAATCTACTATGAGAACACAGTCTACAGCTTCATTGTTCGCAACAATCACTGGCGCCAGCAAAACGGAATGGTCTTTCTCAGATATCGAATTGACTTACCGTCCAAACACGCTTCTCAGCCTTGGCGTTATGGAGTTTACATTGCCAAGCGGATTTACTGCAAACACGAAAGACACATTGAACGGAAATGCCTTGCGTACAACACAGATCCTCAATAACGGGAAAACAGTAAGAGTTCCTTTGGCACTTGATTTGTTAGGAGCTGGCGAATTTAAATTAAAACTGAATAACAAAACACTTCCTGCCGCAGGTACATATACTTTCCGTGCAGAGAATAAATCATTAAGCATCGGAAATAAATTTTACGCAGAAGCCAGCATTGACGTGGCTAAGCGCAGCACTCCTCCGACTCAGCCTTGCGGTTGCAACTAATGTAAAAGACCGGTTAACGCCGGTCTTTTTTGCGTTTTACCCTCCCCTTTTTCTCTAATTCCCGTTATCTTTTTTCTGGTTTAAAATTTAAATTGACAAACACTAGAAACAGGAGTAAATTCTTGAGTGTTCAATTTCATACAGTCTCTTTTACCGCTTAATCAAACACGAACGGGGGAACCAACGATTGGCTGTTTTATTAACAGCCTTGGGGTGAATCTTACTAAGTAAGAGGGGGTACTCTGAATCCCTAATCCGACAGCTAACCTCGTAGGCGTATACAGAGAGGAGGTCTATTATCGGCCATTCTTTGCAATGGTCTTTTTTGCTTCAAAAACGTTAATTCACTAAGGGAGATATGAACATTGGGAAGAATTAAAAATAAGCAATTTGCCGTGATCGGTCTGGGCCGGTTTGGCGGCAGCATTTGTAAAGAACTTCATAGAATGGGGCATGAGGTCCTTGCGGTTGATATCAACGAAGAAAAGGTCAATGCATATGCTTCTTACGCCACTCATGCGGTAATTGCCAACGCCACCGAAGAAAACGAATTGCTTTCATTAGGAATACGCAATTTTGAATATGTGATTGTTGCCATCGGAGCAAATATTCAAGCGAGTACGCTGACCACCCTATTATTAAAGGAGCTTGATGTTCCAAATATTTGGGTGAAGGCTCAAAACTATTATCATCACAAGGTGCTTGAAAAAATAGGCGCTGACCGCATTATTCATCCTGAAAAAGATATGGGAGTTAAAATCGCACAAAGCCTTTCAGACGAAAATGTTTTGAATTACATTGATCTATCTGATGAATACAGTATTGTCGAGCTGCTGGCTACGCGCAAGCTTGATTCAAAATCGATTATTGACCTGAATGTAAGAGCAAAGTACGGCTGCACGATCCTGGCCATTAAACATCATGGAGATATCTGTCTTTCCCCCGCGCCTGAAGACATCATTCACGAGCAAGATTGCCTGGTGATCATGGGCCACAAAAAGGATATTAAACGTTTTGAAAACGAAGGGATGTAGACAAAAGTGACACTTCAAAGGGATAAAGTGATCAAATGGGTTCGGTTTACACCGCCTCAAGTGCTTGCCATTGGTTTTTTCCTTACCATTATCATCGGGGCTGTCCTATTAATGCTTCCGATTTCCACTACGAAGCCATTGTCATGGATAGATGCCCTTTTTACTGCGGCTTCCGCTACAACTGTTACAGGGCTTGCTGTTGTCGATACCGGTACTCAATTTACGGTATTCGGGCAAACAGTTATTATGGGGCTGATTCAGATTGGCGGGCTTGGATTTATGACATTTGCGGTCTTGATCGTCATGATATTAGGAAAAAAAATCGGCTTAAAAGAACGAATGCTCGTCCAGGAAGCCTTAAACCAGCCGACAATCGGCGGTGTCATTGGCCTTGTCAAAGTCCTGTTTCTGTTTTCGATCAGTATTGAATTGATAGCAGCACTCATTTTATCCATCCGGCTTGTACCTCAGTACGGCTGGTCATCCGGCTTGTTTGCAAGTTTGTTTCACGCAATTTCTGCTTTTAACAATGCCGGGTTTTCGCTGTGGCCTGATAATTTGATGAGCTACGTTGGCGATCCTACAGTAAACCTCGTGATTACTTTCTTATTTATCACAGGAGGGATCGGATTTACGGTTCTGTTTGATGTGATGAAAAATCGGCGTTTTAAAGCTTTTTCTTTACATACAAAGCTCATGCTTACAGGAACGCTGATGTTGAATGCGATTGCTATGCTTACGGTCTTTATTTTAGAATACAGCAACCCCGGCACGCTCGGCCACCTGCATATAGTGGATAAACTGTGGGCGTCCTATTTTCAGGCAGTGACGCCGAGAACCGCAGGCTTCAATTCTCTAGATTTTGGAAGCATGAGAGAAGGAACAATTGTATTTACTTTATTATTGATGTTTATCGGAGCAGGAAGCGCATCAACGGCGAGCGGCATTAAGCTGACTACGTTCATCGTGATTTTAACATCTGTTATTGCTTACTTGAGAGGTAAAAAAGAAACGGTTATTTTCCGCCGTTCCATCAAATATCCGATTATCATTAAAGCTTTAGCTGTGAGCGTCACCAGTTTGTTCATCGTGTTTTTAGGGATTTTCGCCCTGACGATCACAGAACAAGCGCCATTTCTTCAAATTGTGTTTGAAACCTTTTCCGCATTCGGAACTGTCGGCCTTACGATGGGGCTTACTCCTGAACTGACAACAGCTGGCAAGTGTATCATTATTGTCATCATGTTTATCGGAAGAATTGGTCCTTTAACGTTCGTGTTTTCATTCGCAAAAACAGAGCAATCAAATATCCGTTACCCTGATGGCGAAGTGTTTACAGGGTGATATCAAAAAAATCCGGCGTGCAGTCGCCGGATTTTTTTATGATTCGATATGAGATTGATTTTGTCTTTTTTCCTGTTCCGCGATGATTTCGTTATCCTCCGCGTTATCACGGGTTACTTTTTGTGTAAGAATCGCACCAACTGCTACAAGTATCATAACAGCGATGTAATAACCTTTTTCATTGAGTTCCAGATTATCAGCATTATAGAGTCCGATACTAAACAAAAATACTCCCGCAAAAAAAGTAAAATAAGCTAATACTGTAAAGGCAACCGTGTTTCTGCGTCTATATTTCTGCACCTTTGTTCCCTCCCGAAAGCATAGTTAAAAAGTGATAACTTCCGTGGAATATTATACCTCAAATTCCCCAGAATGGAACAAAGAATTAAAAATACCAGTAAAAAGGGCTTAGGTTGCCTCCTTTATTTCAACAGCTGAATCATCAATCCAGCCAATAAGTTTATCATTGATTTGGAATTGGTACCATACAGACTGGCCTTTCTGTTTTTTAGACACAACCTTTATGTCTTTGCCGACGTAAGATTGGGCAGAGGTAAGCCTTATGGACCGATCATCAGTAGAAGGCTTGGACCATACGTCTTGAACGGCACTGTCTTTAATAGAGGCGTTTAAATCCACAGATTTGAGGGATGGATTTACCTCATCGTACTCATCTAAATCGTATTTTTCCACAATAGCGCTGATTTTGTCAGCGTAGTCAGGATCTGTAGCATATCCTGATGTTTGCAGGGCGGTTGCCGCTTCCTTATAATTCCCTGCCTCAAGCACCGGTTTATACTTCTTTTTATTCCACGATGTGCCACGGACGAACAATTGGGCATGATCATCCATAGATTCAAAAAACGTGCTGTATTTTCGAAACTTCGCGCGAATGGTTTTTCTTTTCCCTTTTTCAACTTCGTCCGTTTCCATCGTGACATGATGGCCTTTATAATTCCCTTTTACGCCAAAAAGGTTGTTGGCCTTAGCAGCCAGTTCACTGTTCCCCCAGTCCGATTCGAGAATGGCCTGAGCAATTGTGATGCTGGGGAGAACATGGTATTTTTCATACAAAATTTGGGCATGTCCGGACAGACTGTCTATAAATACTTGCTGTTCATCGATTTCTTCAGTTTCTTTGGATATTTCAATCGGTTTTGATAAAGTTGTCGCTAAAACAAACAGAGCTAGCGGAATCGATACAAGGAAAAATAGTGAAATCAAGAGTTTACGTTTTTTAAGTTTTTTACGGGCCATGAAAACCTTCCTTCGAATTAAAAGATTACGAATGTAAAAGAATCTACCTTTTAGAATTTTACTTGCACTTCTAATATTTTTCAATTCTTTAGGGATAAAGTTGGGAAAAGATTGCAAAATAAAAACCTTTTCGCTCAATGAAAAGGTTTTTACCATGTTTCTATTTTTGTAAATTTCTGAGTGCATTCCGATATTCCGTATCATTTATTACTTTATATGATTTGACAGTTGCCTTCGACAAACCTTCTGCTGAAACGGCCGGTTTTTCCGGAGCTGTTTTCGCTTTATCATGTGGTTTATGTGCCAGCTTGTGCCCCATTCCAGTGGCATTCATACAAAATGACAGGCAGACGAGCAGCACGCTAAGGATAAAAGAAATGAAGAAGAGATCATGATAAGCAGTCATCATAGAATCCTGTACCGAACCGCTTTGTCTGGCAGCATCTTTTTTCGTGAAAAAGCCGATGAGAATAGGAACTCCCATATAGACAAACAATCTTAAAAACTGAACAGCTGTCATTCTCTTGACCAAATCAGGCAGCGGGCCTCCCATGGCAGCTCCCATCAGCCCTGCGGCGACTGTCAGGCCTGTTCCCGCTGCAAGCATGATAAACAGTGCCGCGAACATATAAAGAGATGATCGATCCTGCATATGCAGCCATTGAAAATTCACAAAGACGAGAATGAGTCCGCCGATAATACCGAGCATCCCTGGTCCGACTTTATCATAAAACAGAGCGCTCAAAATGGCCGCGATCGCCACTCCGATTAAAAGAGTCAAGTTTAAAAGAATGAGATGCTCCTGAGAAATATCATACATTTGACGGAGCAAGCCTTGAAAAGCAGACAGGCTGACAGCTACCGTTATCGTCCCTGCAGCTATGATCAATAAGCCAAGCACCGGTTTTGGCAGCAGCATCAGTTTAATAGATATGAATGGGTTTTTCACTTTATATTCCACAATCAATAGACCAATGAGCAAACATAACGTCACCCCGAAACCAATCCATACATAACCCGATGACAGCCCCCATTTTTGCAGAAAAATGAATGAAACCGCTGAGGCTGCGGCAAGGAAAACAGATAAAAGAATTCCCGCACGATCAAGCGGCTGTTCTTGATCCGCCGCTCCGTGATGTTCGTCATGGAGAAAGAAATAGCTCACCGCGACACCGATCAGGGACAAGGTGCCAAAGATGAAAAACAGCCATCTCCAATGCCCGCAGCTTGTTGCAATGGTTCCCAGGATTGTGCCGATGATAACAGAACCATAGAATCCCCCGATCAGCACAAGCAGTGCATAATTCCTGCGTTCAATCGGGAATGACAGTACAAGCATTGGAATCATAATCATCAGCATGACACCTGTTGCCGCCCCCTGTAAAAAGCGCCCTGCCGCCATCCATGCAATATCGCCTGAACATGCGATGAGCAGTGAGCCTAGTATAAAAACAGGTAATGAAGCCAGATAGACGGGACGAGCACCGAATTTTTTCCTCAGCAACGGTCCTGCCGGAACTAACAAGGCAAAGGCCATATTGCCGATCAATATCGGATTTACTGATGTGAAGACACTTGTTCCAACCGCTTTCTGAACAAGGCCTTGAACTGACGACAATGCCGTGTTAGACATCAATCCCGGCCCGACCGCTAAGACGGCGAGCAAAGAAATCACCCAATAGTGTTTTGTCTTCATGTTGTCATTCCTTCCTATATGAATACATGCGAAACACACCATTTTTTGAAAACAAAAGAAGCTAATAGATTTTGCATACCATTAGCTTTCATTCTAATATTCTCCCTTTCAGGGGAAATGATATTATTTTATTATAATTATGTGAATGAATGAGCATATAATCAAATATTATCTCAAATCGATTGTGTTTTGTCAATGGAGTAAATTTCAAGCACAACATAGAAAGCTTGAAAGCTTTTCCCCGATATTGTGTCTAGAACTGCACTTATGAATCCCTGCCCGTTCCCTCAAGCGAATTAAATCAGGCCGTCTTAATCCTTTCAATCCACTATTCCAACTAATAAACTCGAATAAGTTGGTGATAAGACAACATTTTGGCCGCACATTTTTTTGTGTTCACTGGGCGTTTGCCGCCTCTAAATTGTATATGGGTAAATACCATGAATTAACCTATGAAATACCAATGTAAGGAAATTCTAAATATTCCGGGAGGCAAAAACGAATGGAACTGTATGAGTGTATCCAAGACATTTTTAGCGGCTTGAAAAATCCATCGGTTAAAGATTTAGCAACGTCTTTAAAACAAATTCCAAACGCAGCAAAATTAAGTCAACCGTATATTAAGGAACCAGACCAGTACGCTTACGGCCGAAATGCCATCTATCGAAATAATGAATTGGAAATTATCGTGATTAACATTCCGCCAAACAAGGAGACAACTGTACATGATCATGGTCAATCCATTGGTTGTGCAATGGTGTTAGAAGGAAAACTTCTTAATTCTATTTATCGCTCAGCCGGCGAACACGCAGAACTCTCCAATTCATACTTTGTCCACGAAGGAGAATGCCTTATTTCAACCAAAGGTTTAATTCACAAAATGTCTAATCCCACATCCGAACGAATGGTGTCTCTTCATGTCTACTCCCCTCCTTTGGAAGACATGACGGTCTTTGAGGAACAAAAGGAGGTATTGGAAAATTCATGATTGACAGATAAACTGCTCACTTTGACTTCGCTCAACTGGAGGATTCAGAGAATGAACCTTTTCCTCAAAACAAAAAACCCTTATAGAATAAGGGTTTAAAGGTATGGAGCCAAGGGGGCTCGAACCCCTGACCTCTACGCTGCCAGCGTAGCGCTCTCCCAGCTGAGCTATGGCCCCGTATGTAACGTCATGTTTATTATAGATGATTTTATTTTGAAAAACAAGCTGTTTCCTCTTGAATTGACAGAAAAAATAAGGCTCGGAAAAGAGCCTTATTTTTCGACTTACATCATGATCAAAAGTAAAATCACACCGAGAATAATTCGATAGATTGCAAATGGGACAAGTTTGATTTTGTTAATCAGCCTTAAGAAGAAACGGACGACAAACAGTGCGACCACAAAGGCACAGATAAAGCCGACGATGAAAAATGGCATCAGATCCGAGCTTAAGCTGTCCCAATGCTTCACGAGGCTTAGAAAGCTGGCTCCCATCATGATCGGCATCGCCATAATAAACGTAAAGTCGGCTGCAGCTCGGTGGTTTAATCCGAGAATAACACCGCCGGAAATGGTTGAACCCGAACGCGAGAAACCCGGCCAAAGGGCAAGACATTGGAATAAGCCGACGGCTATCGCCTGTTTATAGGAAATGCGGTCGAGTGTGTCTGTCGCTGTTTTCCGCTTATTGACCCAGTCAGCAAAAAGCATGAGGATTGCCCCGGCAATTAAACCGATGGCCACAGTTTTAACGGAAAATAAATATTCATCAATGTAATCTTCAAACAAAAAGCCGAGAACAGCTGCAGGCACGAGTCCGACGGCAATTTGGGCAATGCTTAATTTATGTCCCTGCTCCTGGTCGCTTGTAATATTTTTTTTCAAGCCGAGTAAATTTAAAATTCGGTCTTTAAACACGATAGCTACTGCTAAAATGGAGCCTAGCTGAATAACCACCTTGAATGAGTTAGCAGCTTCTTCTGACATCAGATTACTTGATTTAAGCCAGATGTCGTCTACTATAATCATATGTCCTGTCGAAGAAACCGGCGCGTACTCTGTTAATCCTTCTACGATTCCTAAAATGGCGGCTACAAACAATTCCCATAGAGTCATGATTTTGATTCTCCCCATTAGACATTTATTTTTTTACATAACGGGAGCTTCCCATAAATGGAAAGCCCGTCTTATATAACTATAAACGAAAATCACACTTTATGCCCCGGCGTATTTTCATTTTTTTCTTCATCGTATAAATGTGACCGCATTTTAAACCAGTCAAATAAATGTGTCGTAATGACTTTGGCAACCGCATAGCCGGGAATCGCAAGAATGATTCCAACAACGCCGAACAGCTTGCCGGCTGTTAACAGCAGAAAAATAATCGTAATCGGATGGATGTGAAGGTTTTTTCCCATAATTTGCGGAGAGATCAGCTTCCCTTCAATCAGCTGAACAATCGTCCAAACGATCACCAGCTTAAGCAGCATGAGCGGCGATGTCACTATGGCAATGATAATCGCAGGCGTAATGGCAATCGTTGGCCCTAAATATGGAACGATGCTTGTGCAAGCCGCAATGACTGCAAGCAATGAAGCATAATCCAGCCCGATAATCAAATAACCGATAAACAGCAAAAACCCGATACAGAAGCTGACAATGATCTGGCCTCTGATATAAGAGCTTAACCGATGATTCATTTCGCTTAAGACTGTGTATGTCTGTTCTTTCAATTGCGTCGGAACAAACTTCAGTATGTAGACCGGCAATTTTTTTCCGTCCTTTAACAAATAGAAAAGGATAAACGGAACCGTAACGATTGAAATGATAATCTCAGTCAGGGCGCCGATAAAATTCCCAACGCCGGTAAAGGTACTGTTCACAATTGTCGCTGCCTGATCTGAAACCTTTGTTGCGAGATCAGATATATTGATGTTCGTCGTTTGCTGGGCCTGATTGACGAAGTTGCTGCCGATCAGCTGTTTCGTCTGATTTTCAACGATATCCACATATCTTGGGATGTTGTCGATTAAACTCATAATTTGTTCTTTTAAGAAGGGAATGATCGACACGATTGTGATCGTGATCAGCCCGATAACCAATAGATATAGCAGCAATATAGAATAGATTCTTCTTATTCTTCTTCTCTCAAGGAAATCGACGACCGGGTTTAACAGATAAAAAACAATGCCTGTCAAAATAATCGGAAGTGATATCGTTTTGAGCAAAACAATAATCGGGGTGAAAATAAATGATGTTTTTGTAAATACTAGAATATTTAAACCAATCAGCAGCAGCACAAGCAAAAATAAAACAAACTTATTATCCAAGAAGAATCGCTTGAATCTGCCGCTCCATGTTTGCAACGTCTCCACTATCGTTCCTCCGTCATACATAGTTTAATTAAATTGTACACTATCGTCCCTATAATGAAAAATAAAAACCGTTAATTGCTGGAAAAGCTTTCACGGTTTTAACATTCTATTTATATCTATCATGTGATTTTGTTCTTTTTAAGCTATAATTTAGCTATATCATACAAAAGGAGCGATACGAGTGATACGTTTTGCAATAATAGGAACCAACTGGATTACAGACCGCTTTCTTGAGTCAGCAGCGGATATCGAAGATTTTCAGCTGACTGCTGTTTATTCAAGATCGGCTGAACGCGCTGGCGAGTTTGCTGCTAAACACAACGCTGAGCATGCCTTCTCAGACCTTCAGGAAATGGCGGCGAGCGATTGCTTTGATGCCGTATACATAGCGAGCCCGAACGCTCTTCACAAGGAACAAGCCGTTCTCTTTATGAACCATGGCAAGCATGTGCTTTGTGAGAAGCCATTTGCTTCGAATACAAAAGAAACAGAAGAGATGATCTCAGCGGCTAAGGCAAACGGCGTTGTTCTCATGGAAGCAATGAAGACCACTTTCCTGCCGAATTTCAAAGAGCTGAAAAAACACCTGCATAAAATCGGCACTGTCCGCAGATTTACCGCAAGCTACTGCCAGTATTCCTCACGGTATGACGCGTTCAGAAGCGGAACTGTTTTGAATGCGTTTCAGCCTGAGCTTTCCAATGGGTCATTAATGGATATTGGCGTCTATTGTATTTATCCGGCTGTTGTGTTGTTTGGCGCGCCGAAGGATGTAAAAGCAAACGGATATGCTTTATCCTCCGGAGTGGACGGAGAAGGAACTGTCATTCTGTCTTACGACGGGTTCGAAGCTGTTCTGATGCATTCCAAAATCTCTACTTCCTATGCCCCGGCTGAAATCCAGGGTGAAGACGGGACGATTGTAATCGATACGATTCACCGGCCTGAACGTGTTGAAATCCGCTACCGGGACGGCCGCCTTGAAAACATCGCGATCCCTGATCCTAAACCAGCGATGTTCTATGAAGCAGAAGAATTTGTCACGCTCATAAAAGAGAATAAGCTGGAATCTGAAGAAAATACATTTGAACGGTCTTTGACCACCGCAAAAATTATGGAAGAAGCAAGAAAGCAAATGGGGATTGTATACCCTGCTGATCAAGCTTAAAAAAATCCGCACGCGCGCAAATGCCGCGGCGGATTTTTTATTAGACAATCGGAGAAGATGCCTTCCTTTTTAAAAGCACCTGTTGTTCATATTCTTTGATGTCATGAAGCCATGCTTCTTTTACCGGAACGCCCATTTGCTCACAGTAGGAATCCCAGATGGCTCCGAAAGGATATGTTTTGAATTCCTCCATCAGGGCCAGCCTTTCTGTATAGCGGCCCTCTTCCTGCAATTGTTTTAAATATCCGTTCGGGAGAAGCAGGGCATACAATAAAGCTTTGATCATATTTCTCGTTCCGATAGTCCAGGCGGCTACACGGTTAATGCTGGCATCGAAAAAATCCAGACCGATGGCGACCTTCTCAAGAGCATGATTTCGTACAATTTCAAGAGCGATTTCTCTCAATTCATCATCCAAAACCACTACATGGTCGCTATCCCAACGAACAGGCCGCGATACGTGCAAGGCAAGCTTGTCTGTGTAAAGCAGCATGGACGAGATTTTGTTCGATACCGTCTCAGTCGGATGGAAATGGCCTGTATCAAGTAAACAAAGCTTATGGTTCGTCAAAGCATAAGCTAAATAAAATTCATGAGATCCGACAACATATGATTCGGAGCCAAGCCCGAACAGCTTGCTCTCGATTGAATCAAGATTGTGTTGTTCACTGATCTCCTCTGCGAAGATCCGATCCAGTGATTCTTTTAGTCTTTTACGCGGTGTCAGCCTATCACTCGGGATATCCTTATAGCCGTCGGGAATCCAAATATTCGTCAAGCAAGGTGTTCCTAATTCTTTCCCGAAGTATTCCCCGATACGGCGGCAAGCGATGCAATGCCTGATCCAAAATTCTCTGATATCCGGATCAGGGTGTGAAAGGGTGAGTCCGTCAGCCGCTTTCTCATGCGAAAACAAGGTTGGATTAAAATCTAAACCGAGACCAAGGTTTTTTGCCCATTTCACCCAGTTTTCAAAATGCTGCGGCTTCAATTCGTCACGTTCTACCGCTTCCCTGTTTGTTTCTGCGTATATCGCATGCAGGTTTACGCGGTGCTTTCCAGGAATGAGAGAAAGAGCCTTCTCCAAATCTCTTCTTAATTCTTCAGGAGTTTGCGCTTTTCCGGGATAATTGCCAGTCACGTCAATTCCGCCTGAAAGCTCGCCCTTATTTACTTCAAAGCCTTCAATGTCGTCACCCTGCCAGCAATGGATCGAAATGGGCACTTGCTCTAATTGCCGAAGCGCCTCTTCAACATCAATTCCCCATTTTTCATATGCCTGTTTTGCACTGTCATAATTGGCTTTTATGGTCATACGGCTCTCTCCCTTTATCAGTTTTTTAATCCAAATAAAAAACTTCCTTTAGATCTATCGAAACAGGACTGAAATCCGAATTTGTTTTCATTAATGGCGCCATCGATTTCCACCATCTTCGGCAAACTTCCGTGTCCGCCATCTTTCTCCATTTCTCTTCATCCTCTATTTCTAAATATGCAAAAAGCCTGCCTGTTTCCTCGTCTAGAAAAATGGAATAATGGTGTGCTCCATGAGCTTTGAGTGCTTCTGCCATCTCAGGCCAAATGTCATCATGCCGCTGTTTGTATTCTTCGTACTTGTCTTGATGGACAAACATGATACTGGCTTTTCTTTTCAAACCTTTTCACCTCTTCATCATTTAGATAGCGCTTTCAAAACGGTTTGCTGAAATGACTGAATGATGGTGCTTCTGTCAATGTCTTTAGGTGTAAACACTTTGATCGGAAAGGAATTTCTGACGACTTGCCGGGCTTCTTTTATGTCTTTGACTTCTTTGGCAGCAATCATTTGCATCAAAAGATTTCCGGTGGCAGTTGCCTCTATCGGCCCTGCATATACCGCTTTTCCACTCATGTCTGCCGTTAATTGATTTAAGAAATCATTCCGGGCTCCGCCGCCGATGATATGAAATTGCTCGATCGGTTTTTCTGTGATTGTTTCGAGCTCTTTGATGGCTATCGCATAGATGATGGCTAAATTGCTGTAGATGCAGCAGGCAAGTTCGCCTGCAGTGCGGGGAATCTTTTGGCGGGTTTGTCTGCAATAATGTTGTATTTCCTTTATCATGTTTTCTGGATTCAGGAATCGTTTATCATTTAAGTTTATAAATTGCTGGAATGGTTCTGTTTTTTCGGCTTCTTCTGCAAGCTGCTGGAAAGAGTAATCTGCTTGTAACCGCTGTCTGACTTCTTGTATCACCCACATGCCGATAATGTTTTTGAGAAAGCGAATGGTGTTGTTTGCACCGCGTTCATTTGTATAGTTGTTTTCTAAAGCAAGATCAGTTATTATCGGTGTTTTGTTTTCAACCCCGATTAACGACCATGTTCCGCTGCTGATATACGCCCAGCCATCATGTACGCCTGGCGCCGCAATGACGGCCGAGGCCGTATCATGTGTTGCGACTGTCATCACCTTGCACGCCGGGAGATCATAATCCGGGAACCACTCATTTCTTAGCTTCCCGAGTTCACACCCCGGTTCAGTCAGCGGGGCAAATTGCTGTTCCTGAACGGACACGGCTTCAAGCAATTCAGGATCAAGATTTCCCGTTGAGGCGTTTAAAAGCTGTGTTGTGGACGCATTTGTGATTTCCGTTACAGCTTTTCCGGTTAAACAATAGCCTAAATAATCAGGAATCATCATAATTTTGTCTGTCTTTATCAGCAGCTCACGGTCTTCCTCATACAATTGATAGATCGTGTTGAAAGGCTGAAATTGTATTCCTGTTTTTTGATAAATTGCGGCTTTTGAGAGGGTATGTTCCAGTTTGTCTATTGTGTGATCTGTTCTTCTATCACGGTAGGAGATTGCTTCCCGCAACCGATCGCCTTTTTCGTCCAGTAAGACATAATCAACTGCCCATGTATCAATGCCTACGGTGCAGTGTTCATACCCAAGCGTCTTTACTTTTTGCAGTCCTTGCAGGATTTGTTTTAGCAAATGATCAATATCCCAAAAGCAATGCCCGTCTCTTTGACTGAAACCGTTAGCGAACCTGTGAATCTCTTGTATGTCAAGCTTCCCTTCATTCAGTTCACCTACCATGATTCTCCCGCTTGATGCGCCTATATCAATGGCAGTATAAATCATCCTTTCACCCTCTCTTCGAAAGAGGAACAGCTGTCACCTTCACCTTTTTGTCCTCAAGAGCTTTTACCGATGCCGGATCAAGTCCAGAATCCGTAATAAGGCGGCTGACATCTTGCAGCGAGGCAATATGTGAAAACTCGCGGTTCCCCCATTTGCTTGAATCGGCCATCAAAATGGTCTGGTCCGACCTTTCGATCATCCGTTTTTTGAGCAGCGCCTGCCACTCATTTGAATCACTCATCCCGTTGTGTACGTCAAATCCCTTACATGACAGAAAGGTTTTATTGACATGATAGGTCTCAAGTGAACGCTCTGCTAACGGGCCGGCAAACGATAATGATTTTTCCAGCAAAATGCCGCCTGTTGAAATGACTGATATGTTTTCTTTATTGCTGAGTTCAATAGCTGCTTTCATTGAGTTTGTAATCACGGTGAGCTCAATGTCAGGGAGTATTTTTGCCATGTACCAAGCGGTTGTGCTTGCATCGAGAATGATTCGGTCTCCGCTTTTTACATATTTGGCCGCTTCGTGAGCGATGGCTTTTTTTTCGATGACATTCGTGATTTCCCGTTCAGAAAAATGAATTTCTGATTCCTTCTGCTGAATACTGACCGCTCCTCCGTGGCTCCGGCTCAGTTTATGTTCTTTTTCAAGCTTTTCAAGATCACGCCGAATGGTTTCCTCTGTGACTGAAAATATGTCACTTAATTCGGAAACGCGGATGCTTGAACGCATATTTACTATTTCCACTATTTTTTGCTGCCGTTCTGCTACTAGCATCGGTAACGCCCTTCCTCATATCGTAGTCCGTCTTATATTTTTTATCATAGCATATTTCTAACGCGTAAAAGCAGCAGGGACGCCGCCGTCTACCGTGATCATGCAGCCCGTTGTTTTTTCGGCTTTGGAAGAAGCGAAGAATGCAATGGCTTCGGCAATATCCTCCGGGTAAATATTGACGAGCAATGCTGTCCGTTTCCGGTAATGTTCCTCCAGCTGATCCGGTTCAATCCCGTACGCCGCGGCTCGTTCCTCCCGCCAGCTTGAACCCCAGATTGCCGATCCTTGAAGAACCGCATCAGGCAAAACAGAGTTGACCCTAATGCCGAATTCTCCACCTTCTGCAGCAATGCATCTTGCTAAATGGGTTTCAAGCGCCTTAACCGAGCTGTAGGCAGAGGCGTTTTTGCCCGCATAAACCGAATTTTTCGATCCGACAAATACCATGCTTCCGCCTCTATTTTGGTGTTTCATCTGTTTAAACGCTTCACGGGCTACAAGGAAATAGCCTGTTCCTAAAACATTCATATTAAGATTCCATTCTTTTAGACTTGTTTCGTCAAATGGGCTTGATGTGGCCAGCCCGGCATTATTGACGACGATATCAATGCCGCCGTAAGCAAGCGCCGCTCGTTCAAAAGCTGATTGTACGTCTTCCTCCTTTGTCACATCCATTTTGACAGCCATTGCCCGTCCTTCTCCGTATGCATCGTTTATTTCCCCGGCAATTTTCTGTGCACCTTCTATATTCAGATCAGCTACGATCACGTGCCCTCCCTCAGCTGCAAATCGGCGGCATGCTGCACTGCCGATTCCGCCGGCTCCTCCAGTTATCAACGCTACTTTTCGGGAAAATTCTGCTTCCGGCGGGGCCAGCGTGAGTTTATATAGTTCGAGCGGCCAATATTCGACATGGTAGGATTCATTTTCATGTAAAGAAACAAATTGCCCCAGAGCGGTTGCTCCTTTCATCACGGCGATGGCCCTCCGATATAAAGCCCCGCTTACTTTAGACATGGCATAACTTTTTCCTGTATTCACCATTCCGATTCCCGGAATCAATATCACCCGTGGGGAGGATTCAAAGATTTGATCCCCATCCTGCTGATTTCGTGTAAAGTAAGCCTGATACTCTGATGTAAAGGTCTCGATTCCTGACTTGATCAGATCTGCAAGCTTGTGCACATCTTGAGTTTCCGGATTCCAATCAATGTACAGCGGAACCCGTTTTGTGTGAACAAGGTGATCCGGGCATGCCGCACCGATTTGCGAAAGTGCTGGCGCTTGGACACTGTTTACAAATTCCAAGACATCGTCATGATCATCATAGGAAAGGATCATTTTCTTTTCTTCACTTACTGCTCCTCTGATCACAGGCATGATGCCTGCCAAGATTTGTTTTCTTTTATCCTCCGGCAGCGGCTGATACCTTTTGCCTCCGAATACCTCATGCTGATTGATACGATCGTTAACATACTGCTCGGCTTCTTGAATGATGGATATCGTTTTTTGATAACATGTTTCAGACGTCTCTCCCCAAGTGACTAAGCCGTGTTTCTCCATTAATATAAGCTCGGCGTGGGGATTGTTTGCTACGCCTTCAGCGATCATTTTAGACAAAGTAAATCCAGGGCGAACGTATGGCACCCATACAAATCGGTTTCCGTAAATGTCTTCAGCGATTTGTTTTCCATTATCTGCACAGCATATGCTGATAATCGCATCTGGATGGGTATGGTCAACATGTTTGTATGGCAGAAAAGCGTGTAATAGCGTTTCAATTGAAGGGCGGGGATGTTTGCTGTCTATCATACAATGAGACAGGTAGTCTACCATTTCTTCATCTGGCATTTGGTCCCTTTTAATCAGCGGGCGGATATCATCTAATTTCAAACCGGTAAAGTTATGCGTTTTCATTGTTGCCAAATCCGAACCGCTTCCTTTTACCCACATGACTTCTATTTCACGGCCTCTAAAATCCTTTTCCGTTGTTTTCATAGATGTATTCCCCCCGCCCCAGTTGCAGACAGTGCGGTCTGACCCGATCAGATTGGACCTGTACACCAATTCCTCTACACCTTTAGGCAGCTGTGCAGCTCGCTCTGAATCCCATATATGTTTCACCATATTTGATATTCCTCCATCCCCTTTTATTTGTATCCGTTTTCATTATACATGATTTCTGTTTGTTTTTGAATTGTTTTTGTTTATTTTTGTTTTCAACAAAAAAGAAAGCAGCAGATATGCCGCTTTCTTGTTTTATTAAGATTCAATTTTAAATTTCTTCGTAATGTCCTGAAGTTCTTCCGCCATGTTTGCCAACGTTTCCGCTGAAGAGCTGATTTCTTCCATGGACGCAAGCTGTTCTTCCGCCGAAGCTGCGATATCCTGAATGCCTGCTGAGCTTTCTTTCGCCACTGCAGAAATATCTTCAACAGCACTTGACACTTCCTGTGATCCGGCTGACAGTTGTTCAACCGTCGCGTTCAAGTTTTGCAATTCGCCGGAAATTTGGGTTGTCATCTCATAGATTTGTTTAAAGCTTTCCGCTGTTTGATCCGTAATCTGCAAGCCTTCTTTCACTTCATGATTCACGGATTGGAACATTGAAAGTGAGGTGCTGATTTCCCTGACAATCTCTTGAATTAATCCTTCAATTTCCTTGGCGGAGTCTGCTGACTGTACAGCAAGTTTTCTAACCTCTTCCGCAACTACTGAGAAACCTCTTCCGTATTCTCCCGCTCTTGCCGCCTCAATCGCAGCATTTAATGCAAGCAGGTTGGTTTGATCAGCAATGCCATTAATCACATTCAAGATGCTTGTGATGTCTTGCGATTTTGTTTCAAGACCCTTCACAACCGCTTCCGCTTTTTGAACGGATTGGTCAATTGTTTTCATCTGGCCGACTGTATGCTCCACCAGCTTTTCTCCGCTGCCCGCTGCCTCAGAGGACTGAATCGATGATTTCGTAATGGTTGAAGAGGCCTGAGCCACTTTTGAAATCCCCTCGTTCATTTGAGAAAGATGATTTGAGCTTGTTTCCAGTTTCTCGCTTTGCGCCTCGTTGCCATCTGAGAACTGTTCGATGGCAAGTGTAATATGCTCAGTTGCCTTGCTCGTTTGGGCTGCGCTTGCCGTCAGCTCCTCAGAAGATGAAGCAACGTTTTCTACAGACGTTTGAATAACCCCGATTACAGAACGCAATGATGCAGACATTTCATTAAAGCTTTCGCCAAGCTGGCCAAACTCGTTTTTCGAGTGAATGTCAATGACTTCTGTGAGATCTCCGCTGCTGATTTTTGCAGACGTTGAGACAAGTTTTTTTAACGGCTTGGTGATGGCACGAATAATATAGAGTATGAGTATGCCGCCGATTACAATTGACACGCATAGAATGATAACCGCAGTGTTCAGCACCGGACTTGAAGCATCTTGCAATTCACTGACAAAATATGTGCCTGCGATTTTCCAGCCAGTCAGTTTATTTGTCGTAAAGGCCATTTTCTTTTCTTTGCCTTCGAATGTATATTCAAATGAGCCTTCTTTTTTGGAATATACTTGGTTTGTCCAATCGCCGGATCCGGTTGTCCCCGGCTTAATTGTCGGATGGGCGATATATTTTTTGTTGCCAGTCGTAATAAATGCAAAGCCTTCTTTACCGATTTTGATTCTTTGTGATGCAGTAAGCACTTCATCCAGGTTTAAATCAAGCGCTATAACCCCTGAACCGTCTTTTAATTGTTTTGAAATTGTGACAACGATATCTCCTGTCGCTTCATCAGTATACGGTTCTGAGAAAACAGCTTGTCCTTTTTCCGCAACCGCCTGTTTGTACCAGTCACGTCCTGTCGGATCAAAACCTTTCGGAACACCGCTATCCGGATATTTATAAAGCTTCTTATCTTCTGAAGCAGCATAGATTGCGCCTACATCGTCGTTAAGTGTCGTGTACTGCTTAAATTTCTCTTTCAGTAATGTTTTGTTTTTGCCTAGCAATATGTCTTTATCGACTGTCTCACTATAATAATCTATTGCTTTTACTTTATCTTCTAATTTATTTTGCAGCGTACTGTTTAGTTCTTCAACATTTCCCTTCGCACTGTTTATGAGCTCTCTGTCTAACGCGTTCCAAGCTGATTGATAACTGAAATATGCTAAAACCCCAACCGGCAAAATAAGCACTGCCAGAAACGCAGCGATTAGCGGTTTGCTGATCGATGGCTGTTTGATCCGATGTATGAATTTTCCCATTCTTGTTGACTCCTCCTTTAAGATAAATCTAATATCGTCAAACTAGGATAAAAGGTTTAATAAAAAAACTAAAAAAAACACCCAAGCGCAACAAGCTTGGGTGTTAAGGTTTATTATTCGATTTTGAATCGTTTGGTCATATCGCGAAGCTCTTCCGCCATAGACGAAAGGGTCTCTGCAGACGAGCTGATTTCTTCCATGGAAGCAAGCTGCTCTTCGGCTGACGCCGCGATATCTTGTATATGCGCTGAGCTTTCTTTTGAAATCGATGCAATGTGCTCAGACGCTCCCGAAACTTCTTCGGAGCTGGCAGAAAGCTGCTGAACCGTCGCACTCATATTTTGCAGTTCGCCGGCGATTTGGTTCGTCATTTCAGAAATGCGTTTGAAGCTCATTTCTGTTTTATCTGTGATGTCAAGGCCTGTCTGCACCTCTTGATTGACAGATTGGAACATGCCGAGAGATGTATTGATTTCCTTCACAATTTCGATGATTAATCCTTCAATCTCTTTTGCTGAATCTGCTGACTGTACTGCCAGTTTTCTTACTTCTTCCGCTACAACGGAGAAGCCGCGGCCGTACTCGCCTGCGCGCGCTGCTTCAATTGCTGCGTTTAAGGCAAGCAGGTTCGTCTGGTCTGCGATGCCGTTGATCACACGCAAAATGTTTGTAATGTCTTTCGATTTCGTTTCCAATCCGCGTACAACTTGCTCCGCTTCTTTAACGGACTTGTCAATGACGTTCATTTGGCCGACGGTTTGGTGAACAAGCTTGCCGCCTTCACTTGCAATTTCTGTCGATTGAACAGATGAATCAGTGATCACTTCAGAAGCTTGAGCCATATTCGTCAACCCGTCATTCATTTGATAAATGTGCTCTGCTGCCGTTTCAATGTTTTCGTTTTGTTTTTCATTGCCGTTAGAAAATTGTTCAATCGCCAATGTAATGTGCTCTGTTGCCTTGCTCGTTTGCGCAGCTGATGCAGTGAGCTCCTCAGAGGAAGCGGCAACATTATCTACCGAATCCTGGATGGCGTGTATGAGAGAACGAAGTGACGACGCCATATTGTTAAAGCTTTTGCCAAGCTCGCCCAATTCATCTTTTGAACGGATATCAATGGTTTCCGTCAAATCTCCCTCGCTGATCCGCTTAGAGGAACCGACAAGCTGTTTCAGCGGTGTTGTAATCGACCGAATGATCAAAGTCATGACGATAATCCCTATGATAATAGCTGCGGCCAAGACAATTAAAGCAAGGTGTAGGACAGGCTGGGCTGCCTCATGGATTTCATCCAAATACATGGTGCCGCCGATCTTCCATCCCGTCAACTTGTTTGTATCAAAGGCCATTTTTTTCTTATCGCCATCCATGGTGTATTGAAAATCGCCTTTATCAGCACTCAGCATCTTATCGAGCCAGTCGCCTTTTAATTCAGTTCCTGATTTTTCATTCGGGTGTGCGACAACTTTTTTGTCCTTCGTCATGATAAATGCGTAGCCTTGTGTGCCGATGTTGACTTTTTTGGTTGTTTTCAGCAGATTTTCAATCGTCATGTTGATTGCGATAACGCCTGAACCATCTTTTGTCTGCTGGGCGATTGTCACAACCATCGTATTTGTCGACGCGGTTTTATAAGGATCTGTCACAACGACTTTTCCTTTATTCGCAACCGCTTTTTTGTACCAGTCGCGCTCAACCGGATTATAGCCGCTTGGCATCGGAAGATCCGGATAGCGGGTAAAGTGCCCTTTTGTGTCGCTTGTATAAATGGATTCTACATCCTTGTTAATGCTGATATATTGTGAGAATTTCTCTGCAATGCTTGCATTGCTTTTTGCATTGTATTTCTCTTTTGTCAGCCATTCGCTGAAATAATCAGCACTGTTTTCTTTTTCGCCGATGCTGGTGTTAATGATTTCGTTTAATTGCTGTACATTTTCCAATGCGCTCCCCATCATCTGTCTGTCGAGTGAGCTGCTAGCCGATTGATACGCAAAGATCGCCAATATAACAACCGGTATGATGAGGATCGACAGAAAGGAAACGAGAAGCTTCCGTGTAATTGATCTTTGTTTTATGAGTTGGAGTATTTTTTTCATCATTCATTTCTCCTTTTTTATGCTACCCTTCATATCGGCTGGAAATGGGTAAATATATACAGCAAAAAAGAAGAAATTTAACGAAAGTAACTAATTTCCCATAAATAAATAGTATTTTAGACCTATTATTTATCTACTTTAAATTGTTTTGTCAGATCACGGAGTTCTTCAGACATTCTTTCAAGCGTCAGTGCAGATGAACTAATCTCCTCCATGGAAGCCAGCTGTTCCTCAGCTGAAGCGGCGATATCTTGGATGCCATCCGAGCTTTCCTTAGAAATGGCTGTGATATCATTTGAAGCTGCGGAAATTTCTTGAGCTCCCGCTGACAGCTCCTCAACCGTTGCATTCATGTTTTGCAGCTCGGAAGCAATTTGATTGGTCATTTGCGATATATGTTTGAAGCTCTGTTTAGTTTCATCCGTCATGACAAGCCCTGTTTCAACTTCTTTGTTTACGGACTGAAGCACGTTCAGTGATGTGTGAATTTCTTTTACTATTTCACTGATCAGCGATTCAATTTCTTTTGCTGAGTCAGCCGACTGTACCGCGAGCTTTCTCACTTCCTCAGCGACGACTGAAAAGCCCCGGCCATATTCACCCGCTCTGGCCGCTTCAATGGCGGCATTTAAAGCCAAAAGATTGGTTTGATCCGCAATACCGTTGATGACACGCAAAATATTCGTGATATCCTTTGATTTGATCTCCAGCCCTTTCACCACTTGTTCCGCTGCTTTTACGGAATGGTCAATTGTGTTCATTTGGCCGGCTGTTTTCTGGACGAGTGTCTCCCCCTTGCTTGACACTTCGGTTGAATCTGCGGATGTTTCTGTAATCACTGCTGCAGCCCGCGCCAGCTCTGCCAATCCGTCATTCATTTCATTAATTTGTTCGGTTGTCGTTTCTATTTTCTCGCTTTGGCTTTCGCTGCCGTTTGAAAATTGCTCGATAGCCATCGTAATGTGTTCAGTGGCTCTGCTTGTCTGGTCTGCCGATGCAGTCAGCTCTTCGGACGATGAGGCAACGTGTTCTACTGAGTCTTTGATCCCCTGAATGAGCGAGCGAAGCGAGTGTGCCATATGATTGAAGCTCTCGCTCAGAACGCCGAGTTCATCTTTTGAATTGATTTCAATCGTTTCGGTTAGATCGCCTTCACTAATTTTTTCAGCGGATGCGACAATGCGTCTCAATGGCTTTGTGATGGATCGAATCACAAAATAAATCGCCGTCATTCCAGCTGCGATGGCAATCGCCAGAACGATTGAAGCCATGATCAGAACCCTGCTTGCAGCATCGTGAATCTCGTTTGCATACATCGTGCCGCTGATTTTCCAGCCTGTTGTTTCGCTTGTTGCAAATGCCATTTTTTTCTTTTTGCCTTTGTACGTATATTCAAAGTCCCCGCTTTTATCCTTGTAGAGCTTATCAACCCAGTCCCCTTTTAGCTCTGTTCCCGCTTTTTCTCCGGAGTAGGCGATGACTTTCTTGTTTTGGCTCAAGATAAAAGCATAGCCTTCTTTTCCGATATTGATTCCTTTCGCGGTAGTGACTAAGTCATCAATTTTCATATCAATGGCGACAACGCCTGATCCATCCACCGTTTGACGGGCGATGGTGACGACCATTTTTCCTGATGAAATCGATTCATAAGGCTCAGTGACAATTGTTTTGCCTTTATTGGCCATTGCTTCTTTGTACCAATCTCGTTCCAAAGCATTAAAGTCACTTGGCATGTCAGCGTACGGATAACGTGTGAATTCCCCGTCTTTGCCGCTTGAAAATACCGCAGCGACATTATCATTCATTTGGATAAATTGTTTAAATTCCTGTTTCAGCTCTGTTTTCTTTTTATCCTGAAATTTTTCTGCTGTAGCCCAATCGCTGAAATACGCGAGGCTTTTTTCAGTCGTACTGATTTTATCATCAATGATGTGATCTAATATCTGAACATTTTCCTTTGCGCTTTGCGTCATCTGTACATCAAGTGAGGCAACTGCTGATTGATAAGCGCTAACCGAAAGGGCGGTTATCGGAACAATTAAGATCAGCAGGAAAGAAATAATAAGTCTCCTTGCAATTGATGATCTGCGAATAGTGGTGAGTGTTTTTTTCATTTCCTTTTGAACCTTCTTTCAATAATTTACAAATTATATCGGCGGATCTTCCTTTAAATTACATTGAAAATGAAGGTAAAAATGAAAAATAGTTCTAAATTCACCGGTTAAACTAGGACTTTATTATTGTTTACCATATAAAAAACAGCGCTTTGATAGCGCTGTTTTTCGGCTTTTACTCGATTTTAAATTGTTTCGTCAGATCACGAAGCTCTTCTGCCATCTGCGCAAGAGTGGTCGCTGAGGAACTGATTTCTTCCATGGAAGCAAGCTGTTCTTCAGCTGATGCGGCAATGTCCTGGATGCTAGCCGAGCTTTCTTTCGACACGTCTGCAATGCCGCTGACTGCTGCTGAAACATGCTGTGAACGGTCTGACAGCTGCTCGACGGTGGAATTCATCGTCTGCAGCTTGCCCGCGATTTCGTTTGTCATGCTGAAAATGCTCTGGAAGCTTTCTTTTGTATTGTCTGTGACAACAAGTCCGGACTGTACTTCCTGATTGACCTCTTTAAACATGTGAAGAGAGGTTTCGATTTCTGCGACGATTTCTTGGATCAGCTTTTCGATTTCTTTTGCTGAATCGGCTGATTGGACAGCCAGCTTGCGCACTTCCTCCGCTACGACAGAGAAGCCGCGTCCTGACTCTCCGGCACGCGCCGCTTCAATGGCTGCGTTTAGTGCAAGCAGATTTGTTTGGTCAGCGATTCCGTTGATGACTCTCAAAATGCTTGTGATGTCTTTTGATTTTCCTTCTAAGCCTTTGACAACAGCTTCAGCCTGCTGAACAGATTGATTAATCGAGTTCATTTGTCCGACTGTCTGCTGCACAAACTTCTCACCCGTTCCGGCGATTTCCGTTGATTGGATAGATGCCTTTGTAATATCTGACGATGTTTGTGAGACTTGCTGGAGTCCTTCATTCATTAAGTTCAGCTGATGAGAGCTGGATTCAACCTTTTCGCTTTGCTCCTCGTTTCCGTTTGAGAACTGCTCAATCGCCATCGTAATATGCTCGGTGGCTTTACTCGTCTGCCCGGCAGATGCCGTAAGCTGTTCGGAAGATGCGGCCACATTGTTCACCGAGTCCTGAATAGCGCTGATCAGAGAGCGGAGAGATTGTCCCATTTCATTGAAGCTTTCCCCAAGCTCCCCAAGCTCATCCTTTGAATGGATTTCGATCGTTTCGGTCAGATCCCCCCTGCTGATCGTTTTCGATGATTGAACAAGACGTTTTAACGGTTTTGTAATCGAACGAACGATAAACAGAATTAAAATTCCGCCTGCCACAATGGAAGCAATCAGCACAATCATTCCTGTTGTCAGCACAGACTTTGAGGCATCCTTAATTTCATCCATATACATTGTGCCGGCTATTTTCCAACCAGTCAGTTCGTTTGTAGTATAGGTCATCTTTTTATCTTCGTTATTAAGAGTATACTGGAGTTCACCGCTGTCATTCGCATACATTTTGGCTACCCAGTCGCCTGAAAGCTTTTCTCCAGCCTTATGGTTCTTGTGGGCGACATAGGTTTTGTTTTTTGTTGCAATGAAAGCATAACCTTCTTTTCCGACCTTGATTTGTTTCATTTGTTCTAACAATTTATCAATGGTAATATCCATGGCGACAACGCCAGATCCGTCCTTCAGCTCCTGTGCAATGGTAATGACCATGCTTCCGTCACTCGCAGCCACGTAAGGATCTGTCACGACAATTTCACCGCCGGCCTTCATCGCATCCTGGTACCAAGGCCGTTGTCTCGGGTCGTATCCTTCCGGCAATTTTTCTTTTGGCGCTTGTACATAAGTTCCGTTATCTGCGCCCCCATAAATTCTGGCTACTCCTTGATTAATAGATACATATTGTGAAAATTTAGCTTTGATCTCTTCTTGATTCGATTTCCCTTTGAATGCGGACCTTTTAAGAGATTCACTGAAAAAGGTGACTGCTTTCGCTTTTTCTCCCAGATCATTTGTAACAGTTGTATTAAATGTATCGACACTGTTTTTCGCATTTCCCATAATTTCCTGATCCAGCTTTCCGCTGGCGCTTCGGTAAGAGCTAAATTCTAATATAAGAATAGGGATAATGAGAATCGCAATAAATGAGACGATTAATTTCTTTGAAATAGACGGTTTCTTAAGCCAATTGATAAAAGTCTTCATGTCCACTTGCTCCTTCAGGTTTGATACAGTATATATCGGCTGCTTAAAAAAGTTTTAAAATAAAAAATGGAAGAAGTTCTTTTTGGCAGTCTTCTGTCTTTTTAGCTTTCATTGCCCAAGCTCTTTGCATATCTTATATAAAACAAGGGGGGCTAAACATGATTATTGTATCAGGACAATTGCTCCGTCCCCAGGATATTGAAAATTGGCAGATTGATCAAAATCTGAATCCGCTGTTAAAAGAGATGATTGAGACGCCTGTTCAGTTTGATTATCATTCAATTGCTGAACTGATGTTTGAGCTTAAACTGCGGATGAATATTGTAGCAGCGGCAAAGACGCTGCACAAAAGCGGGGCGAAGTTTGCCACTTTTTTAAAAACATACGGGAATACAACGTATTGGAGGGTTTCACCGGAGGGCGCCTTGGAGCTGAAATACAGAATGCCGCCTTCAAAAGCGATTCGGGACATTGCAGAGAACGGCCCGTTTTATGCGTTTGAATGCGCAACCGCAATCGTTATCATTTATTACTTGGCCTTAATCGATACAATCGGTGAAGATAAATTCAATGCCAGCTTTGACAGAATTATTTTATATGACTGGCATTATGAGAAATTGCCGATCTATACGGAAACAGGACACCACTTTTTCCTTGGAGATTGTTTGTATTTTAAGAATCCTGAATTTGATCCGCAAAAGGCGCAATGGAGAGGCGAAAATGTGATTTTACTGGGGGAAGATAAATATTTTGCCCATGGTCTTGGAATCTTAAACGGAAAGCAAATTATTGATAAGCTGAATTCTTTTAGGAAAAAAGGAGCCTTACAGTCAGCCTACCTTCTGTCTCAGGCGACCAGACTGGATGTTCCGTCTCTTTTCCGCATCGTCCGCTAAAAAGCCCCATCGCCTATTTTCCGGACGATGGGGTTTCAAATGCCTTTCGTTTTCGATAGAAGGGGGCTGTGCCGAAATATTGGTTCGCAGCCCACTCCATTTTTTCAAGGTCATTTCTTGTCACGATTGGATCCTGGCTGCTCCATTTGATAAAGCGGACAAAATAGTAGCCTTTGATAGGAACCATTGTAACTTTTGAGTGAGGCCAGCCTTCAAATACAAACTCAATTTTCCCTCTTTTTTTATAAGAATATTGAATAATGTTCATATCTGTCACCTCAGTTTATCAAGTTACGTTCGGCAAAGCTCGGTACGTTCACATCCATTGATTGACTATCCCTCATGCAGGCTTTCCTGAAAACAAAGGATGAGGCGCGTGTCTCTTTCCCGCGCTTTTTATTTCGCATATGGACGAATGCCAAGCGCGCCTTCATTCGATAAAGCCGCAGCGTGGGCGGGTGTGACAGGCCCTCCGGCTATCGGCGCTTGTTCAGCGATCATGCTTTTGTCATAAAAAACAGCCTATTATCCCATCATTTTGATATAGCATGTCCGGGTACGAGGGCCGTCAAATTCGCAGAAATAAATGCCCTGCCACGTTCCAAGAATAAGCCGGCCGTTTTCCACAATGACATGCTGTGAAGCTCCGATTGTACTCGACTTCATGTGTGCAGCTGTATTGCCCTCCATATGGCGGTCCAGCTCATGTTCCCACGGATATACCTCATCAAACCTTCTGAGCATATCTTTTTTGACGTCCGGATCGGCATTTTCATTAATTGTAATGCCCGCAGTCGTATGCGGACAGTAAATCAGCGCTGCGCCGCTCGTTATACCTGTTTCTTGAAGAAATGCTTCCACCTCCCGGGTGATATCAATCATTTCATCTCGTTTGGTTGTTTTGATTTGCAGTGTTTTCAGCATTTGTTTCTCCTTTCGTTTGTCCGCTCTCATCGCTTAATTCGTTCTGTGTTCTTTTTTTCCTGTTAAACCGCTCTCATAAACCCGATAAAACAAAAAAACTCCAGTCTAAGGCTGGAGTTTAGCACCATAGATATATTCTTGCTTCATACGGCTTTAAGAGTACTGATGTCATATGCTGGTGCGGCTCTGCTTCAATATTTGACAAGACGAGTGCATCTGATGACAATGGCAATCCAGAGTGCTTGAACAACGCCGGTGTTCCTGTCAGATTGGCCGCAATCAGTGCAGTATGGCTCTCATTTTTCCGAAGATATGCAAAGATTTGCTGATCTTCCGGTAAAATGAGCTCGTATGTCCCGTTAATAAAAACATCATATGTTTGGCGCAGCTTGATCAAGCTTTTGTAAAAATGGTAAACGGATGTTTTATCGTTTTTTTGCGCCTCGGCATTCAGCCATTTGTAATTGTCATTGATTCCGATCCACGGTTTGGCCTCAGAAAATCCGGCGTATGGACCAGCATTCCATTGCATCGGCGTTCGCGAATTGTCTCTTCCCTTTTTCCAGACAATCTTCATCACATCCTCGTGTGATGTGCCTTTCGCTGTTTTTGTTTCATACAGGCGTTTCATTGCGACATCATCATAGTCCTCAATAGATGGAAAAGCCACGTTCGTCATCCCGAGTTCCTGTCCCTGATAAATAAACGGTGTGCCTTTCATGAGAAAATAAACAGCGGAAAGCGCTTTTGCACTTTCTTTCAGGTACACTCCGTCGTTTCCCCACACAGAAACTGAACGGGGCTGGTCGTGATTCTCCATAAACAAAGCATTCCAGCCGATCCCTTCCAAACTGTCCTGCCAGTCAGTTAAAATTCGTTTAAATGCAACGATATCAATACTTTCATTGATCTCTACATCCCACAGGCCGAGATGCTCAAATTGAAAAATCATGCTGAATATGCCGTTTTTTTCTCCAGCCCAATCAGCTGCTTCTTTTGCAGCGACGCCGTTTGCTTCACCAACTGTCATAATCGGATAGCGGGAAAACGTGTTTTCCTTCAGTTCTGTTAACAAATCCATAATGCCGTCAGCATTCATATGATAAGGAAAGGAAGGGACATAGTCCAGTCCCTTTGGATTCGGCATGTCAGGAAACCCTTCTTTTTTCTTAATATGCGTAATGGCATCCACCCGAAATCCGTCAATTCCTTTATCAAGCCACCAATTGATCATGTCATAAACGGCATTCCTCACCTTTTCATTTTCCCAATTCAAATCAGGCTGTTTTTTATCAAAAAGGTGCAGATAATACTGGCTTGTCTTTTGATCATACTCCCAAGCCGGCCCGCCGAAAATGCTTTCCCAATTGTTGGGCGTTTTTCCGTTTTTGCCGTCTTTCCAAATATACCAGTCGCGCTTTTCCGAGTGTATGGATGAACGGGATTCTATGAACCATGGATGTTCGTCGCTTGTGTGGTTCACAACGAGATCCATAATCAGCTTCATATCCAGATCATGAATGTCACCAAGCAGCTCATCAAAATCTTCCATCGTGCCAAACTCGCTTAATATGTTTTGATAATCCCTGATATCATAGCCATTATCGGCATTCGGTGAATCATACAGCGGGCAAATCCATATGACGTCAGCGCCCAGCTCTTTTATGTAAGAAAGCTTGGATCTGATTCCTTGAATATCCCCGATTCCGTCGCCATTTGAATCTTTAAAACTGCGGGGGTAAATTTGGTAAACAACGGCTTCCTTCCACCAAGCCTTTTTCATACAGCCACTCCTTCCCAGTGTACCGTTCTTATATATCCTATGTAGAAAAAGGTCTTTACAGCATTGCTTTTTAAGAAATGACTTGATGACACAAAAAACAGCCGTTTGTTCCCCGGCTGTTTTTTATCAAAAATCAGTTTTTTTAATTTCTACAAAACGGATGTGATGATCTTCGGCGTCGAGGATTTTAAATTCACAGCCCTCCGCGTGTATCACATCTCCTGCTTTCAGCTCCATTTTTTGCGTTAGAAGCCAGCCTGCAATCGTATCAATTTCTTCATTTTCAATCGCAATGTCGAGAAGGTCATTCACTTCGTCTATTAGCGCTTTTCCATCCATCACATAATGGTGCTCGCCCTTTTTCAGGATGTGCGGTGTTTCATCCTGATCATACTCATCGCGGATTTCCCCGACGATTTCCTCTATAATATCCTCTACAGTGACAAGCCCCGCCGTTCCCCCGTATTCATCGACGAGAATCGCCATGTGAATCCGCTCCTTCTGCATGCGGATTAAAAGCTGTTGAACAGGAATGCTTTCAATGACTCTGATAACGGGCCTCATGATTTGCTCCAGCTTTATCGGCTGGCCGAGAAAATAAGCTTTAAACATATCTTTGCTGTTGATGATCCCTAAAATATGATCCTTGTCATCTTTGATGACAGGGTAGCGTGTATACCGTTCATTAATGATGTGATGAATTGCCTCTTCAAGCGACTGCTCCAGAGAGATAACCGCAATTTCTGTCCGCGGAATCATAATCTCTCTCGCTACCCGGTTGTCAAATTCAAAAATCTTATTTACATAGCGGAATTCAGACTGATTGATTTCTCCCTTTTCATAGCTTTCAGAAAGGATCAGCCTTAGTTCCTCTTCACTGATGACAACCTCATGCTCCTTTACTGAATGAAAGCCAAACAATTTCACAAGAAAGCTTGCAGAGCCGTTTAATGCTTTAATAAACGGGTACGTGATTTTATAAAACCAGATCAGCGGCTTTGCAATCCATAAGCTTACAGCTTCAGCTTTTTGAATAGAAACCGTTTTTGGGGCAAGCTCCCCCATCACCACATGCAAAAAAGTGACGATGATAAATGCAACTACAAATGTGACAATGTGGTTAAATGGTTCCGGCATGCCTGTCATTGTAAATAAGGGATGAAGAAAACGTTCAAATGTAGGTTCACCAAGCCATCCAAGGCCGAGGGCTGTAATCGTAATCCCGAGCTGGCAGGCTGATAAATACTCGTCAAGATTGGAGATGATTTTATGTGCGGCTAGTGCTCGGCTGTCACCGCTTTCGATGAGCTGATTGATTTTTGAACCTCTGATTTTGACGATCGCAAATTCCGCTGCAACGAAAACAGCCGTAATGCCAATCAAAACAAAAATGGCGATCAATTGTAAAATAAGCAAAAAAAGCCCTTACCATAAATGGTAAGGGGCCACCTCCTTAACGTTAATTCTCATCACGACCGTTTAAGAAAATCATCACAAAACGAAGTAGTTCAAACAGGGAAACCAGGGCGGCGGCCACATACGTTAAGGCAGCAGCGCTCAGCACTTTATTTACCCCATTTTCTTCATTGTTTCGGATGAATCCTTCTGACACAATAATCTGCTTCGCGCGTGAGCTTGCATTGAATTCGACAGGCAATGTAATCAGCTGGAAAAAGACTGCCGCTGAAAACAGTATGATGCCAAGCCCGATCAAATTCAGGCTGCCGAGAAGCATGCCCCCTAAGAAAAGCAAAGGAGCTACACCGGATGCAAAATTCACGACTGGGAAGATTTTATGTCTCAGCACAAGCGCACCATATGACTCCTGATGCTGCAAGGCATGTCCGACTTCATGGGAAGCTACGGATATGGCGGAAATTGAGCGGCCGTAATAGACCGGCTCAGATAAACGCACCACCCGTCTTGTCGGGTCGTAATGGTCTGTTAAAGTGCCTCTTACCGGTTCGACCGGCACGTCGTAAAGACCGTTTATATCTAAAATCCGTCTTGCCGTTTCTGCCCCTGTACGTCCGCTTGAGGCTTCCACTTTTGAATATTTTTCAAAGTTGCTCTTTACTTTAAATTGTGCCCAAAACGACAATCCCAATGCGGCTATTGTTAAAAATATAAACAGCATTTTTTCATCATCCTTTTTCCATGATCATTTCTCTATTACGATTATTTTAATGAGTTTTCTTTCCCGTGTACAGAAATGCGCTTTTTCTTCCGGCTTGGAGCACACAATCCAATCAGCAAAAAGAACAGGCCTGCTGAAAACAAATAAAAGGCGAAACTGCCGGCCAGTTCTTTCAGAAAATGAAGCCAGGAGAAGCTGCCGGAAAAGTGATTATATGAATTCAAATCAAAAATAAACAAAATCACCGCGGATGCCGCCAGCTGCGTACCGATCAAAACCACGATCGTTCTTTGAAAGATCGTCATCTTTTTCATCCTTTTTGTTTTAGTTTATGGAGAAATCCGGTTTTATATGTTTTGTACATTTTTTGAAAAACATCACCGGAAGTGGGACATACTGTTAGAAAAAAGCACGGGTGTGATGGAAGCTATGAAAGTGACGAGTGAGGAAAAGGAACAGCTGAGCACAGCAATCGACCGAATGAATGAAGGACTGGACGCGTTTATCCAGCTGTATAATGAATCGGAAATTGATGAACCGCTTATTCAGCTTGATGATGATACAGCCGAGTTAATGAAGCAGGCCCGAGATAAGTACGGCCAGGAAAAGCTAAATGAGAAATTAAATACAATTATTAAACAGATTTTATCCATCTCAGTATCTGAAGAAGGAGAAAAAGAATGAAATCAAATCGGATATTTATTTCATGGCTCAGGTGGCCGTTATTTATCCGAATCGGGGTTATTATTTTATGTCTGATTCTTTTGTTCGGCCAAATCATTTATATACTTGAGCCTAAGCAGTTCACTTCGGTATTCGAAGGTATTTGGTGGGCTGTCGTTACGGTTTCTACAGTCGGTTATGGAGACTATGTGCCGCACACGCCGCTGGGACAGGCAGCCGGAATACTGCTGATTTTGAGCGGAGCAAGCTTTGTCACAGCGTATTTCGCTACGTTATCAGCGGCCGCATTCAGCAGACAGCATCGCTACATCGAAGGAAAAGTTGCTTACAAAGGCCGGGACCACATCATTCTGATCGGGTGGAATGAAAAAACAAACCGGCTTTTGAAGGAGCTTCAGCTTGCCGCCCCTTCCAAAACGGTCGTACTAATCGATGAATCCTTAACAGAAGGCCCGCTTATTGAAAACGTTCATTTCATACGCGGGCACGCTGCCGATGATGGGACACTGAAACGGGCCAATATCACTGAAGCGGAATCAGTGATGATTACTGCCGATCAGTATAAAAGTGAAACTGATGCTGATATGCTGTCAGTGCTGACTCTTTTATCTGTTAAAGGGCTTAATCCCCTTGCTTACTGCATCGTCGAGATTTTGACTGACCGTTTTGTCACAAATGCAGAGCGGGCAGGCGCAAACCAAATCATCGGAACTTCAGAATTTATCAGCCGGGCGATGCTGCAGCATTACCAAGTCAAGTTACGGCCGTCTAAACAGCAGAACGGAATCAAGCTGACACTTGATCAGCATGTGGAGCTTCTTGCTGTTCCTGACGAACTAAAGGGAGCGGCTTACAAAACCTGTGTTCTCTATTTCCTTGATCACAACACAACAATTATAGGCGTACAAAAAAAGGAGGGGCCGATGCTTTCCCCTCCTCTTACATACAAGGTGCTCGAAACAGATCAATTCCTTGCCATCTAGTGTAACAGAACATCCTCCAATTCTTTCACGAGAGAGGCGCCGATATCCAAAAATGCCGGATCAATTTCCGCGTCCCGCCTTTCCGGTTCGGAAAATTGATTAAACAGTGATTGGAAAGGCCCTCCCTCGGCGTGATCGTCAACATCCGCCTGAAACACCTGTCTCAGCATAAATGGCGTTCCGATCCGGACGGCCGCCCCTCGTTCATCGAGACTGCCCTGTACCGAATTGACGGGAATTCTTAAAAATAAATAGCCGTCTCTATCATCAATTTTATAATCAAAGTAGCCATGATCGTATTCCCAGCCGCCGTTTATCACATAACCGAGCGGCTTCATCACTTGTTCCAGTTCTTGAAGCAGAAAAGACTGCCCATCTATCGCGGAAGGTATTGGTATCATCAGAATGCCCCTTTTTTCACTTATCCTGTCCTGCCGAACAAGACTTCATTCAGAGGCGCCTACATGGAAATCGTTGTTTCTTTCGCGCGGCCAACAGAAAAGAAAGCGCATTCAATTAAGAAGTAAACAGCCATTGCCGCTGCAAGCCATACAGCTGAATCCCAAGACACATAAACAACCGTTGCATAGAGTCCTAATTTAGTGAAAAGAGTATGGGTTCGTTTTAAATGCAAAATCCGATGTACTGCATCGGTAAAAAGGGCAAGCGGCAAACCAATGAGAAGAAAGGCGTGGATGAAAAAATGTGAAAGCGTGCCGCCAAAGCTTGAAGAAAACTCTGTATACACGGCATCAAAGGAGATAAGGAAACTTAAAATAGCTGCAGAAAAACCGGCAATGATGAGATGTTTAACCAATTGTTTCATGAACATCAGCACCCTTTCTGATTTTATAAAAAGCCGACCGGCAAATGCCAGTCAGCTTTCTCACATTAATCTTCCAGACGTTTTTCAAGCTCTGCTTTTTTCTCTTCAAAGCCAGGTTTGCCGAGTAACGCAAACATATTGACTTTATACGCTTCTACACCAGGCTGGTCAAACGGATTGACGCCAAGGAGGTAACCGCTCATCGCGCAGGCTTTTTCGAAGAAATATACAAGGTATCCAAAAGTATATGCATTCAGCTCAGGAATGTTAACGATTAAGTTCGGAACATTTCCGTCTGTATGGGCAAGCATTGTACCTTGGAATGCTTTTTTGTTAACGAAATCAACAGTTTTACCGGCTAAATAGTTCAAGCCGTCAAGATCGTTATCCGCTTCCTCAATTGTCAGTTCATGTTTAGGTTTCTCTACGTTCAGGACCGTTTCGAATAAATCTCTGCGGCCTTCTTGTACATACTGGCCTAAAGAATGAAGGTCTGTTGAATAGTTCGCTGAAGAAGGATAAATGCCCTTCTCATCTTTCCCTTCGCTTTCTCCGAACAGCTGCTTCCACCATTCCGCAAAGTATTGAAGCGCCGGTTCGTAGTTGATGAGCATTTCAATTGTTTTGCCCTTATTATAAAGGACATTGCGAACAACCGCATATTGGTATGCTGGGTTATCTTCCAGTTCAGATGTTGCAAAATCTTTGCTCGCATCCAGGGCGCCTTTCATCATGTCATCAATGTTGACGCCGCTGACAGCAATCGGCAAGAGGCCTACAGCTGTTAAAACTGAATAACGGCCGCCGACATCGTCAGGAATAACGAATGATTCGAAGCCTTCTTCGTTAGAAAGCGTTTTTAATGCGCCGCGCTCTTTATCAGTTGTTGCATAAATCCGCGCTTTCGCTTCTTCTTTACCGTATTTCTCTTCAAGAAGCTTGCGGAAAATACGGAAAGCGATTGCAGGTTCAGTTGTCGTACCTGATTTAGAAATCACATTAATAGAGAAGTCAACATCTTCAAGAAGATCCATGACGTCTCTCATATAAGATGAACTGATGTTGTTCCCGATAAAAATGACTTGCGGATTGCCGCGTTTTGCTTTTGGCAAAGTGTTATAAAACGCGTGATTCAGCGCTTCAATCGCTGCCCGCGCTCCAAGATAAGAACCGCCAATGCCGACAACAAGCAAGACATCAGAGTCAGATTTGATTTTTTCCGCGCTTTTTTTGATGCGCGCGAATTCTTCTTTATCATAATGTTCAGGGAGGTCCACCCAGCCTAGAAAATCGCTGCCCGCGCCTGTTTTTTCATGGATATTATGGTGTGCTGTTTTTACAAAGTCCCGCAGATATGTAAGTTCATGTTCGTTGAAGAAAGTCAACGCTTTTGAGTAGTCAAAGCGTACATGCGTCATTGCTTGTCCCTCCATAACGGTATAATGTTTTCATCTTTCACTTTATATGAACTTATCTGTGAAATCAAGTCAAGAAGAAAGGGCGGAATGACTGGATTCCGCCCTTTGGGTTTATAGAGACGCGCGAAGGATGGCAAGCACGTCATCTTTGTTCAGTTTTTGGAAGTTGCCGAAGCCGCCGTGTTCCATTTCCTTGGCTGCGATATCAGCAATCAGCTCAAGCTTTTCTTCTCCAATATTGTAATCAGCAAGACGAGAAGGTGCACCGAGGCTTGTCCAGAACGCAGACAGTTTATCGATTCCTTCAAGCGCAATTTCTTTATCTGTTTTGCCTTCAGTATCAATGTCAAACATGTTGAGCATTAGGTTTTTAAAACGACCTACATTTGTATCAAGCGTGTATCTCATCCAGTTTGGGAACAGTATCGCCAAACCGCCCGCGTGCGGAATATCATACACAGCTGAAACGGCGTGTTCCATTGTATGAGAAGCCCAGTCACCAAAGTAGCCCATTTGGAGCGTGCCGTTTAAAGCGATTGTACCAGCATACAAAATCGTTTCACGAAGCTCGTAGTTTTCCAGATCTTCAAGAAGCTTAGGAGCTGTTTCGATGACCGTCTGCAAAACAGCAAAGCACATTCTATCCTGAAGCGGCGTGTTTTCAACATTGTGGAAGTATTGTTCGAATACGTGGCTCATCATGTCAACCATGCCGTATACTGTTTGATTTTCCGGAACCGTGAACGTATTTTCAGGGTCTAAAATAGAGAAACGCGGATGAGTCACATTGCTGCCCCATACAAATTTCTCGTTTGTTTCCCAGTTTGTAATCACGGAATCAGGGTTCATTTCAGAGCCTGTCGCAGCAAGCGTTAAAACAGTGCCAAACGGCAGCGCATCCTCCGCTGTTACTTTTTTGCTGAAAATATCCCAAGCGTCGCCATCGTATTTGACGCCAGCTGCAATTGCCTTTGTACAGTCAATCACACTGCCTCCGCCGACAGCAAGCAGAAAATCAATGTTATGCTCTCTGCAAAGGCCTATGCCTTTTTCCACTGTTGCAAGACGCGGGTTCGGCTCTACACCTGACAGCTCATGAACAACAGCGCCCTCTTCTTTTAAAATGCCTGTGACTTGATCATAAAGGCCGTTGCGTTTAATGCTGCCGCCCCCGTAAACAAGCAGTACATTCTTGCCGTATTGTTTGAATTCTTTTCTTAATTGATCAAGCTGACCTTTTCCAAAAATCAGCTTTGTCGGATTATAATAAGTGAAATTTTCCATAGTAAAACCTCCAAATGATGCTGGTGAAAAACAGATTTTCCATTGTAACATAAGTTGACAAAAAGAAAAAGGGAAGCAGCCAAACGGCTATTTCCCCTTTTTTATAGTGATGCTTTCAAAATTGACAGCACATCTTCTTTGTTGAGTGATTTAAATTGGCCGAATGTACCGTTAGCCATTGCCTTGTCAGCAATTGTGTCAAGCTGCTCATCATTAATATCATAATCAGCAAGACGGTTCGGAGCGCCAAGGCTTGTCCAGAATGCGGACAGCTTATCGATACCTTCAAGTGCGATTTCTTCATCTGTTTTACCTGCTTCTTCAACATCAAACACGCGAACTGCAAGCTGTTTCATGCGGGCAGGGTTTTCAGACAATGTGTGTCTCATCCAGTTCGGGAACAAAATTGCCAGTCCGCCGGCATGCGGAATATCATAAACGGCTGATACTGCATGTTCAATATTATGAGTAGCCCAATCCCCTCTTGCACCCATAGAAAGCATGCCGTTTAATGCAATTGTTCCTGTGTACAGGATCGTCTCACGCAATTCGTAATTTTCGAGATCATTAATCAGCTTAGGTGCTGTTTCAATGACTGTACGCAGAAGTGATTCACACATGCGGTCCTGATACGGCGTGTTTGATACATGATGGAAGTATTGTTCGAATACGTGGCTCATCATGTCAACCATCCCGTAGATCGTGTGGTTTTTAGGTACGGTAAATGTATTCACCGGATCAAGAATCGAGAATTTAGGGAATACGAGCGGGCTGCCCCAGCCGTATTTTTCTTTTGTTTCCCAGTTTGTAATAACAGATCCTGAGTTCATTTCTGAACCAGTCGCAGCGAGAGTCAATACCGTTCCGAATGGCAAAGCATCTTTTGGCTGATGCTTTTTCGTAACGATATCCCACGCATCACCATCATACTTCGCTCCTGCGGCAATCCCTTTTGTACAGTCGATTACGCTTCCGCCTCCGACAGCCAGCAAGAAATCAATGTTTTGTTCTTTACAGATGGCAACACCTCTATTAACAGTTGACACACGAGGATTCGGTTCCACACCTGCTAATTCATGCACGGTCGCTCCGGCTTTATTCAGCTGTTCAATCACTTGATCATATAGGCCGCTGCGTTTAATGCTGCCGCCTCCGTACACAAGCAATACGTTTTTTCCGTAAGGTTTGAGTTCCTCCGGAAGTCTTTCCACTTCGCCGCGCCCGAAAATTAATTTGGTCGGATTCCAGTATGTAAAGTTTTGCATGACATCTCCTCCTTAGATTTTTTATTATGCAGAATGTCCTCACCACATGTAAAGCAATCAGCTCTCACCGGTCAGCATACCAGATGGTTTTATTTTGCATGTCGCTGGGAAAGAAGCTGATATAAGCGAGGGCAGGCCAGCTTCCCTCATATGGAGAATGCATGTATAGATTCTCCAATATGTCACAATCTATAACTGTTTTAATAATTCATGGAGGAGGTTGCAAAACATGAGTACCATTCAAAGAATTTGTCTTGTATTAACCATCATTGGCGCCATTAACTGGGGACTGATCGGATTTTTCCAATTTGACTTAGTAGCGGCTATCTTCGGCGGCCAAGGGTCAGCTCTTTCCCGAATCATTTACGGACTTGTCGGAATCGCCGGCTTAATCAACCTCGGTCTGCTATTTAAGCCAAACGAGGAAAGATCACGTGAAGAAGCAGCAAATCCTGAAATGCGATAGGATATCAATCACGCTGAAATAGGATTTTGCATGAAATCAAAAGCACCGAACATTCCTGTCCGGTGCTTTTTTCATGCTTATTTTTTGATAAGGTCTTTGCGGTTGGACATTTCGATCCACTCTTCAAGCTTATCTTTTAATGTGTTGAAACCTTGTGGTGTAGAAGCTTCTTCGCTTACTTGAGCAGCTTTAGGTTTTCTTGGTTTGCTTTCTTTTTTCTCAGGCGCAGCTTGTGTCGCACGAATTGAAAGGCTGATTTTGCCTTTTTCTTCATCAACAGCAAGTACTTTTACTTGTACTTCGTCGCCAACTGAAAGGTGCTCGTTGATATCTTTTACGAAACCATGAGTCACTTCAGAAATGTGTACTAAACCTTGAGTTTCTTCATCTAATGCAACAAACGCACCATACGCTTGTAATCCTGTAACTTTACCAGTGTAAACACTGCCCACTTCAAATTTTGCTGCCATTCATAACAACTCCTAAGTTAAATTAAATATCTGTTTATACGCAATTTAAAATTATATCACACATGTCTTATTTCCGCAAAGAAAACTTTTTATAAAAAATCAGGTTTATACACAGCAAAAAGGGGGTAAACTGAAAATACCAAAGGCTTTCTAGTATTCCCCCCTTTTATTGGATGCGAACAAAAGGTTCGTATCTTTTTTTATGTTGTTTTTTGCAGGAAGCGTTTCATTCTGACTAACGCTTCTTGAAGCTGTTCAATCGAGGTTGCGTATGAACAACGGATATATCCCTCACCGCTCGGACCAAACACACTTCCAGGAACAACTGCCACTTTTTCCTGCGTCAGTAGCTCCTCGGCAAACTGTTCTGAACTCATTCCCGTGCTTTTAATAGATGGAAAAGCATAGAAAGCGCCGCCCGGATGATGACAGCTGAGACCGATTTCATTGAGCGATTCTACAAACAGATTCCGTCTTCTTCGATAGCTTTTTTTCATTTTTTCTACGTCTTCCATGCCGTTCTTCAGGCCTTCAAGGGCGGCAAACTGCGCCATTGCGGGCGCACACATCATCGCATATTGATGAATTTTAAGCATGGCATCCCGAAGCAAGGATGGTGCCGCGGCAAAACCGAGCCTCCAGCCCGTCATTGCAAATGCTTTTGAAAAGCCTGAGATGACTACCGTCCGTTCCTTCATTCCCGGTAATGCCGCTATACTTGTAAATTCCTCATCATATGTCAGCTCCGCGTAGATCTCGTCGGCTAAGACGATGACATCATGTTTTTTGGCAAACTCAGCAATCTCATTCAGCTCTTCCTTCGAATAAACCGAACCTGTCGGATTCGATGGTGAGCAGATGAGAATGGCCTTTGTTTTTTCAGTGACTGCCGCTTCAAAATCAGCAGCCGTTGCTTTAAATCCTTTGTCTGCCGTTGTATGAACGTGAACCGGGATACCGCCTGCCAAAGAAACAAGCGCATCATACGCCACAAAACACGGCTCAGGAATGATGACTTCCTCACCTGGATTCACAATGGCGCGGATCGCAATATCCAAAGCCTGACTTGCCCCCACTGTCACAATCAGCTCATTATCTGGCGAGTAGCTAAGATCAAACCTGTTGCTCAAATAACGGCTGATTTCCTCCCGCAATGAGTATAAACCTGCATTGGCCGTGTATGACGTATATCCTTGTTCAAGAGAGAGAATGCTTGCTTCGCGGACATTCCACGCGGTAACAAAATCAGGCTCGCCGACGCCTAAAGAAATGACGCCTTCCATCGTTGCCGCCAAATCAAAGAATTTGCGGATGCCGGATGGTTTTATTTGTTGTACATAGTCTGATAAATACGAAGTCATTTACGGTGACACCACGATTCTTTTGTCGTCGTCTCCTGTTTCAAACACTTTGCCGTCATGCTTGTATTTTTTCAGGATAAAATGGGTTGTCGTAGATACAACTGAATCAAGCGTTGACAGTTTATCCGAAACAAAACGCGCTACGTCAGACATCGAATTGCCGCGAATCACGACAGACAAATCGTATACGCCTGACATCAGGTAAACTGATTCAACCTCTTGGAATCGGTAAATCCGTTCCGCCACTTCATCAAAACCGACGCCCCGCTTCGGCGTTACTTTGACGTCGATCATGGCCGTAACGCCCTCATGTCCGTCTACTTTTCGCCAATCAATCATAGCGGAATAATCGATAATAACCTTTTCTTTCTCCAGTTTGTCAATAATTGTTTTTACTTCATTTACAGGGATGCCCGCCATCTTTGCGATTGTTTCTAAATCGGCGCGGCTGTTTTCGTCTAAAATTTCTAATATTTCTGTTTCTTTTTCTGTCAATTTCATTTGATTCACACCTTTGCAATGTCAAGAAATCTCATGACATTATATCACGTTTTTTGACGAATGCTAAGAAAAAACGAGGAGAAACTTCCGCTAGAATTTACAATTTCAGGGCATAATACAACCATCAAAAAAAGGGAGTGACACAGAATGGAGGCGGTTTCACCAATAAGGCGGTTTATGGTCGATGGAGTCAATGTATACTACGAACATTATCAAAATCCCGGCAGGCAAACGCTGGTCTGCGTACACGGTTTTTTATCATCTGCATTCAGCTTCAGAAAAGTAATTCCTCTCCTTCGGGACAAGTACGACATCATCGCGCTTGATTTGCCTCCTTTCGGCCAATCTGAAAAATCAAGAACGTTTATCTATACCTATCAAAACCTTGCTAAGCTTGTCATTGGGATTTTGGAGCACTTGCAAGTGAAACAGGCTGTGCTTGTCGGGCATTCTATGGGCGGGCAGATATCGCTGTCTGCTGCTCTCCAAAAACCTGAGCTTTTTTCAAAGGTTGTGCTGCTTTGCAGTTCAGGGTATTTAAAACGTTCACACCCGACGATCATTTTCGGGACCCATATCCCGTATTTTCATCTTTACATCAAACGCTGGCTCTCGAAAGAAGGCGTGATGAAAAATTTATTAAATGTGGTGCATGACAAATCGCTGATTGATGAGGAGATGATCGACGGCTATGGCAGACCGTTTCAGGACGAGCAGATTTTCAAAGCCATGACAAGGTTTATCCGCCACAGAGAAGGAGATTTAGAACCCGAGCAATTGAAGAAAATGAACAAGCCTGCTCTATTGATTTGGGGCGAGGAGGATCGAATTGTCCCAATGGAGATCGGTAAACGGCTGCACGCAGATTTGCCTAATTCCGTGCTGTACTCACTTGGCCAGACCGGACATCTGGTGCCTGAAGAACGGCCTGAACTTGTTTCTGAACACATTGCTGATTTTATCAATTAAAAAAACCGGTGCTGAACCGGTTTTTTTAAGGCGTGCAGGAGCTGCTGTTTTTAATGAATAAAAGCTGGCCAGCCACTTCCCGGCAGCTGGCGATCGGCAGCGTTTGTTCAAAAGAAGTTTCAAATATTTGCTGAATGCTTTTCGCCAGCACGTCGGGATCGTCTTCATCATAGACTGCCTGCACGACATCAACAGCCTCCGTTTCGTAAAACTCTTCTCCATATTTAAACGGGTCCCATTTGGCAATGATCTTAATCATTTCCCTGACCGCTTGACTTTCTTCCATATTCATCACCGCTTATAATAAAATTTGCAGTTCTATCTTATCATAGTGAAGCTTAGAAGAATAAACATACATGAGGGGGTAACAGAATGAACTTTGATAAACGAGAAGAACGCCTTGGCACCCAATCGGTCAAATGGGACAAAACAGGCGAATTATTTGGCGTGACAGACGCACTCCCGATGTGGGTGGCGGATATGGATTTTCGCGCGCCAGAAGCGATAACTGAAGCGTTAAAAGAGCGTCTTGACCACGGTATTTTTGGTTATACAACTCCAGATCAAAAAACGAGGGATGCTGTGTGCGGATGGATGCAAAACAGGCACGGCTGGAAGGTGAATCCGGAAAGCATCACATTCAGCCCCGGCGTTGTAACGGCTTTGAGCATGGCGGTACAAGCTTTTACGGAGCCGGGCGATCAAGTAGTTGTTCAGCCTCCAGTTTATACGCCTTTTTACCATATGGTGGAGAAAAACGGCCGGCACATTTTACATAATCCGCTGCTAGAAAAAGACGGCGCATATGCAATGGATTTTGAAGATTTGGAGACGAAGCTTAGTGACCCAAGTGTTACATTGTTTATTTTATGCAATCCTCATAACCCTTCTGGGCGTTCATGGAGCCGAGAAGATTTACTGAAGCTAGGCGAATTGTGCCTTGAGCATGGCGTCACAGTTGTATCGGATGAAATCCATTCCGATTTAATGCTGTACGGACACAAACACACGCCGTTCGCTTCACTCTCTGACGATTTCGCTGATATTTCTGTGACATGTGCTGCTCCAAGCAAAACATTTAATATCGCCGGATTGCAGGCTTCAACGATCATTATTCCGGATCGCCTGAAGCGCGCCAAGTTTTCCGCAAGCCTTCAGCGAAATGGTTTAGGCGGACTGAACGCGTTTGCCGTCACTGCAATCGAAGCCGCGTATTCAAAAGGGGGACCGTGGCTTGATGAATTGATCACTTACATTGAGAAAAACATGAACGAAGCGGAAGCCTTTTTGAGCAATGAGCTGCCAAAGGTCAAAATGATGAAGCCGGATGCATCATACTTGATTTGGCTCGACTTCAGCGCTTACGGCTTGTCCGATGCAGAGCTTCAGCAAAGAATGCTAAAAAAAGGAAAAGTTATTTTAGAGCCCGGGACGAAATACGGGCCTGGCGGAGAAGGATTTATGCGCCTGAACGCAGGATGCTCTCTTGCAACCCTGCAGGACGGCCTGCGCCGCATCAAAGCCGCATTATCGTAAATATAGCTGTTAAACGCCTTTACGTCTTCATTTGTAAAGGCGTTCTTAATAAAGGAATTTTATATTTTACTTCTAATATTTAGTGTTATAATAGATTCATATTTTATACGAAAGGATTTCACACGAATGGAAATTCTAAAAGACTATCTTCTGCACATCTGCTTTATTTTGTTTCCTATTCTTCTTTACCAAGTGTTTTGGCTTGGAAAACCTGCGATTCTTGTGCCAAAAATAAACAGCGGTTTGGTCACGCTCTTCGCCTGCGGTGCCTCCGTTTTATGCATTATTTTCCCGATTCATGAAATGGACTACATACAATACGGCCTTCAGATGATTCCCGTTATCATTTGTTTATTTTACATTAGTACCGCTTCCGGACTTACAGTCGCCGCATCTGTCCTATGTTTTGAACTGCTTTTTTACGAACCTTCCGCAATGTTTGTTTTCACTTTGCTGCCTTTTCTTATCATTATCCCAATCTTATTTCAGAAAAAATGGCCATTCATGTCCAAAGCGAAAAAACTGCTGCTGTCTTTATTGATCAGCTGCGTGGAGATTTTCCTATTTTTCGCCTCAAGCTGGATTCTTTCCGCCTTGAATATTTTAAATTTTCAAAAATCAGGAATTTTCGTTTACGAGGCGGCAGTCTCAGGGCTTTTCCGCTCCAGTGTTCTTCTATTAAGCATCTATATTATCGAAAGCATCGCCGAAAATATCGCCCTGCGTTCACAGCTTATCCATTCTGAAAAAATGACGATTGTGAGTGAACTGGCAGCGAGCGTCGCCCATGAGGTCAGGAATCCGCTGACAGTTGTCCGCGGGTTTGTCCAGCTGCTTTTTAATGACGAAACCTTACAAAACAAGTCGAGTGCGGATTACAAAAAGCTTGTACTGTCAGAGCTTGACCGGGCGCAAGGCATTATTACAAACTATCTCGATATGGCCAAACAGCAATTATACGAAAAAGAGGTTTTTGACCTATCTGCCCTTATCAAAGAGACAAGCTCCCTTATGGTGTCGTACGCCAATTACAAGTCAGTAACCGTCGAGGCTGAAACAGAACCGGACCTTTTGATATACGGAGACGCAACAAAGCTGAAGCAGGCTGTCATCAACCTGATGAAAAACAGTATTGAAGCGGTTCCTCACGGGAAGGGGATGATCCACATATCAGCCAAAAGAAACGGCCATACGATCATGATTAACATCACAGACAATGGGGTCGGGATGACAGACCATCAAATGCAAAAACTCGGCGAACCTTATTATTCCTTAAAAACGAACGGAACGGGACTCGGCCTCACCGTAACCTTTTCCATTATTGAACATCATCACGGGACCATTTCATTTAACAGCAGCTTCCAAAAAGGCACTACGGTGACCATTAAGCTTCCCGCTGATCTTCCTCACTAGCAAATCGATTGGAACTTTAATAGAATAAATGCGAGGTGATGACAGATGAGCACGTTTGAGACAGGCTCTATCGTTAAAGGATTTTACAAAACAGGTGTATACATAGGAGAAATCACGGCTTGCAGGCCGCAGCATTATTTAGTGAAAGTGAAAGCGGTTCTTACCCATCCCGCTCAGGGAGACCTTCATCATCCAAAACAGGCGGATGTGCCATTTTTTCATGAGAGAAAAGCGCTCGCATATGGTGAACAGACCAATATCCCCCACCATATGGTGAAGCCTTATGACGGTGAAGTACCGGATTATACCGAATCTCTGCGGGAGGCGACAGCACAGATGAGAGCCAAATTGAATGAGGATGGTTCGGAGTGGGCAAAGCGCTCCCTTCATAATCTGGACATTTTAGAAAAAGAATATTTTAACCTGCCATAACCCAGTCTGACAAAAGATTGGGTTTTTCACGTCGCGCGCTTCAACAGTTCGGTTAAATCGATTCTTTCGCCGATTGTGGGCGGTTTTGGCTTTTCGAGATACTGCTTATCCTGCTCAACAAGCTTAAAAAGTTTATATGCTGTAAGGGCATCATCAAGCGCTTTATGATGGGTGCCGGTTCCGGAATCTCCATACTCTTCGGCAGCTTTCCATAAACCCGTCAATGTCCGGTCTCCAAAAAAGTTTTTGTATTCAAGCGATAAATCTCTCATTTCTCCCTTAAACGGGAAAGGGATATGGTTAAACATACAGTTTTGCTTCAGCACTTTCATATCCATGTTTCCCCACGTAATAATTGTGCTGTTTTTCTCAGGATCCAGCTCGTTTAGTTTACGGATGAAATCCTCGAATCTCATTCCTTCGTCTACCTGTTTTTGGGTTATTTTTAAAAATGATTTGCATCGTTTCGTAAGCTTCGGGAACTTTTTCGGTCTAACATAGCTAGAAAACGTCTCAACCACTTCATCATCAATCGACTTTACAATTCCGGCTTCAATGATTTCCGGGAAGAAGTTTTGAGGACTGTACTTTCCATCAGGCATTGTAAATTCGAAATCAATAATGAGTAAGCTGTTTGTCGTCACCTTTTTACACCTGCCTTTCCTCCGATCAGAAAATGCTATCTTTATAGTATATCAATTCCCCTTCTCGACATTTCTTCATTTTCTAAAAATAATGAATTTTCCCAGCCGCTTCGTTTCTTTTAAATTGTGAATCGTTTCTTTATAATTAGTAAGGAACCCGAAATAATAAGAAGGTGATGTTATTTCTATCCGTAAGAAAAACTTTGTCATTGTGTGGCTGGCGAACTTTTTTGTCTCCGCTAGCACAACGATGATCGTTCCTTTTCTCTCCTTATACATTGAGACGCTCAGCTCTTTTTCAAACGGCTTTGTGCAAAGGTGGAGCGGCTATGTGTTCGGCATTACATTTCTCATGGCGTTTTTGGTATCCCCGTTTTGGGGACGGTTCGGAGACAAACGCGGATACAAGAAAATCCTTATGGCAACCGGAACGGGCATTGCCCTCAGCATTTTCTTCATGGGCTTTGTTACATCGGTGTACCAATTGTTTTTTCTGCGTATGGCAATGGGTCTTGTAACCGGATTCATCCCGACTTCTCTTGCGATGATTTCGGCACAGACTCCGAAGAGCTCAGCCGGCAAAACACTTGGCACACTGCAAATGGGGCAAGTGTCCGGAAGCTTGTTCGGCCCGCTTTTGGGAGGCATGCTTGCTGATCATTTCGGCTTTACGTATACCTTTTTTATCACATCCTTTGTGATTTTCTCGTCTGTTCTTCTCGTGTTATTTGGTGTCAAAGAAAAGCCTCTTGCAGAGAAAACAGCCAAACGTACGTCTTACTCGAGAAAAGAAGTGCTCTCCTATATTTTTCACCATCCGGCGCTGTGGGTCATGATGCTGTTAACCATGCTGATTCAAACAGGCAATTTCAGTATCCAGCCCCTGCTCGCTTTATATGTAAATGAGCTGCACGGACCTGTCAATCTTGCCTTTTTCTCCGGCATGGCATTTTCAGCAACGGGGCTCGGAAGTTTGCTGCTGGCTAGAAAATGGGGTGATCTGGGCGACCGCTACGGCCACCGCCGCATTTTAATCGGACTTTTGCTCGCCTCCTCTTTCTTTTTTATTCCGCAGGCGCTCGCGTCCTCACTCAGCGTGCTCCTTGTTTTCAGATTTTTATTCGGAATGGCGATGGGCGGTTTGCTGCCATGCATTACGGCAGCGATCCGCGTTCAGGCTCCCGGCAGCATTCAAGGTGAAGTTCTCGGCTACAATGTCAGCTTTCGCTTTTTAGGAAACGTGCTCGGGCCTCTGCTCGGCGGAATCATATCGAGCCACTTTACCATTTCGGCCACCTTTTACGTCACGGCGTTTCTCTTTTTCGCCGGCGCCTGCATGCTTTGGATCATGCAGAAACTTCGGAAAGATTCTTATGCCAAAGCAAGCTGATTCCGAGAAAAAACTGAGGAATCTTCTAAATTTAACCTTCTCGTAATCTCAAAAGAATGGTACGATATGGCTAGAATTTAGGAGAAAAGAGAGTGACCATGTTACGAAAAATAATCGGATGGATTTTGCTCCTTTGCATAATCCCATTGTTTGCATTTACAGTTATCGCTTCCGGAAAAGAAGTAAAACAAATGAAGTCCCTGGATCAGGTGCTTGATAAAAATATTAATCTGAAAGATATCAGCCTTGTTCAGAACAGCTACATGTATGACAGGGACGGCTCCCTTGTCTCGGAAATCGTCAGCGACCACGAAAACCGTGTGCTCGTTCCATTTAACAAGATTCCCGAGGAAGTCAAACAGATTTTCTTAACATCTGAGGACCGCCATTTTTACGAGCATAAAGGCTTTGACTTTATGGGAATGGTGCGGGCTACTGCTTCTAACGTAAAAGACAAGAAAATTGACCAGGGTGCCAGCACCATCACACAGCAGCTTTCAAGAAACTTATATTTGAGCCACGAACGCTCCTTCAGCCGCAAGCTGACAGAGCTCGCGTATTCCTATCAGCTGGAGAAAAAATATACGAAAAATGAAATTCTTGAAGCTTACTTAAATACCATTTATTTTAACAATGGTGTTTATGGCGTCGGTTCAGCGGCTGAATTCTATTTCAGCAAACCGCTGAAATCTCTCACAGTGGGAGAAATGGCTTTTATCTGTGCTATACCTAATAACCCTACATTATATGATCCTCTCAAGCATTTTGACTACACGAAAAGCCGTCAAGAACGTTTGCTTAAAGGGCTAAAAGATGCCGGGGTCATTACGGACAAAGAGCTGAAAAAAGCCGTAAAACAAAAAATCAAACTGGATGTTGAAAAAAGAGAAGACAAATATCCTGACTACGTTTCCTACGTCAATGATGAATTCACTCAGCTGGTGTCTGAATCAGAAGGCTTTGATAAACGCCTTCAAAAAGCATCAGGAAAACAAAAAGAAAAGATCGAAAACGAGCTGTCCGCAAGAGTCAGCACGCTGATGAAAGACGGTGTGAAAATTTATACTGCACTTGATCCGTATATGCAAAATCAAGTTGTGGCACAAATGAATTCCAAGCTCCCGTATGCGGACGTACAGGGCGGAGCGGCTGTGATTAATCACCAGACGCATCAAATCATCGCTCTATCCGGCGGGAAAAACTATCAAAAATATGACTTTAACCGCGCCTACCAGGCGTACAGGCAGCCGGGTTCATCCATTAAGCCGCTTCTTGATTACGGCCCTTATATTGAACAGACCGGCGCGACAACAAGCAGCACCATTGATGCCAGCAAGTTTTGCAGCAAAGACTACTGTCCGCAAAACTACAATAACCGCACTTACGGCACAGTGACGCTTGATACGGCGTTTAAAAATTCATATAATACACCGGCTATTAGAATGCTCGACCGCGTCGGCATCCAAAAGGCATTCAGTTATATTGAGCCGTATCATTTTGCCAAACTTGTCGACAGTGACTATCTTCTTCCGGCGGCGCTTGGCGGATTTACAAACGGCATGACGCCTCTTGAGATGACAAAGGCTTATACGACATTCGGCAACAGCGGAAGCTATACGCCGAGCCATGCGATTACAAAGGTGACAGACCTTAAAGGAGAAACACTTTATAAATGGAATGATAAAGCGACTCAAATATTCAGCGTCCGCACGAACATGCAGCTGAAAAAACTGATGTCTTCCGTTGTGAAAAGCGGAACAGGGAAAAAAGCATATTTCAATGCGCCTTACATCGGCGGTAAAACCGGAACATCAAATGATTATCACGATATGTGGTTTGTCGGCCTGACTGATACGTATACAATGGGTGTCTGGGTCGGAAAGGATACACCGACCAGCGTTGAATATCTTCACAGCATCAGCCCTCAGCTTTCCATCTGGAAAGGAACGCTGCAAGCTGCTTATTAAAGGATCGGAGGGGATATGGGGTGACTTCAGAACAAATTCCAAATCGCGTTTTGCTGTTTGACGGTGTCTGCAATTTATGCAATGGCGCCGTGCAATTTATCATTAAACGTGATCCGGACGGATTGATTTCTTTCACATCGCTGCAGTCGGAAACAGGACAGAGCCTGCTGAAAAAAAGCGGGCTTCCGACTGATCGGTTTGACAGCTTTGTCTTTATTGAAGACGGCCAAGTGTACACAAAGTCAACTGCAACCATTAAGGTTTTCAGGCATCTGCGAGGCCCATGGCGGCTCTTCGTCCTTTTTTTCGCAGTGCCGAAGCCTGTCAGAGATATGGTCTATTCTTTCATTGCCAACAACCGCTATAAGTGGTTTGGCAAAAAAAATGAATGTATGCTCCCCTCCCCTTCTATTAAAAAAAGATTTTTACCGTAAATAAAAAATGGCTAGGAAGCTAGCCATCACAGATTGTTGACAAAATCCTAAAACGGCTTCGTTTTAGGATTTTGTCATCTTTTCAGCGTGATTGAAAACTTTTGAAGTTGTGAAACGGCGGAAACCTGAGAATCTAGCCGCCGTTTTATTGCGTATAGAGCACGAAGCGCAAATCTGACCACCAAACGCTGAAATGGCTAGCTTACACAGGTAAGCTAGCCATTATGCTATTATAAAGCTTGATAAATATGAACAGAATACCGATAACAAAGGTAAACCAAAACAGCAGTTCCAATAGAATGAACCCGACTAATGACATGAGAGAAAGCGTCGAATAAATCCGGTACACGGTAAACACAAAGTAAGCGAGCGTGACGACCGCAAACCAGATCACAATCCAAATGACATTTTGCAAGAGCACAAAGGATAAAATCCCGCCGCCCAAATAAATCATGGAACCCATTCTGAGTTTTTTCAGGTTGTTCCCTTCCGGATCATTAGCAAAAAACAGCAATGACAGCTCGGTCACGGTATTTGCAATTAATTTCAGAGCGGACAGAACCATAAAATATAAAAGTGCAAAGGCAGCAAATAACGCAAGCCTGATTCCTTTCTCTGAAAAATAATCGAGCATTCCATCATACATTCCAAATGAAGACAGCATCTTCAACGCATAAAGTGAAGTTGAGATGGATAAGGACGAACTAAAAAGCAGGATCGCAATCAGCGGAAAATATCCTGTCAAATAAGTATTTTTCATATAAAAAAGTCCCTTTCTATAATCTACCTCATTTATTATGGAGGACTTAAAACACATTGACAAGATAAATTATTCCATTTTTTCTCCTTTTTACGAATTACGGTCCCAAATCTTCACAAAGCAGCATTTTGAGAGTAAAGTAGTACGCAGGAATCATAAAACGTAAGGAAGTTTTATATGAAAAAAACATTAAAACTGCAAACCAGACTCACCATATTTGTTTGTATCGTTGTATTAATCGCATTGCTCATTACGTTTTTTACAGTCGGTGCCCAAACCACCAAACGAATTAGAGATCAGGAAAAGGCCACTGCGCTGCAGACTGCTGAAATGGTAGCTGAAGCGCCGATGACAGCCGCTGCTTTAGAAAGCGGAAAAAAACAAAAGGAACTGCAGAGCTACACAAAGCGGGTTCAGAAAATCACCGGCACGGAATTTGTTGTCGTCATGGATATGAACGGTATCCGCAAAACTCATCCTGACCCGAGCAAAATCGGGAAAAAATTCAGGGGCGGTGATGAGTCCGAGGTATTAAAAGGGCATGTCCATATCAGCACAGCCTCTGGCACGCTCGGGAAATCGCAGAGAGCGTTCGTCCCTGTCTACGCGGAGAATGGAAAACAGGTCGGTGCAGTCGCGGTCGGCATCACCGTAAATGAAATTGATGAAGTGATCAGCCATAGCTTACGGCCGCTTTACTTTATTATTTGCGTCAGCATCTTCGTCGGTGTGATCGGAGCCGTTATCGTCGCCCGTACAGTGAAAAATATCATGTACGGACTTGAACCTTATGAAATTGCGACTCTGCTTGAAGAACGGAGCGCGATGCTGGAATCGACGAAGGAAGGAATACTCGCTGTCGATGAACATGGCAAAATTAAACTTGCCAACGCGGAAGCAAAACGCCTATTCGTCAAAATGGGCATCAACACAAATCCCATTGATCAGGATGTAGATGACATCTTGCCGAAAAGCCGCTTGAAAAAGGTCATTGAGACAAAAAAACCTCTTCAAGACAGAGACGTCCGCATTAACGGGCTGGAGCTTGTGTTTAATGAAGTTCCTATCCAGCTGAAAGGACAAACTGTCGGAGCGATTGCAACATTCCGCGACAAGACCGAGGTAAAACATTTAGCTGAACAGCTTTCCGGTGTTAAAATGTATGCAAACGCACTGAGAGCGCAGTCTCATGAATTTATGAACAAACTGCATGTGATATTAGGTCTCGTCCAGCTGAAAGAGTATGATGATCTTGGAGATTATATTAAAGATATAGCCATACAGCAAAAATCAGAAACAAGTGAAATTATAAATGATGTCAAAAGCTCCGTACTGGCCGGTTTTCTGCTCGGAAAGCAAAGCTTTATACGTGAGCAGGGCGCAAATCTTGATATTGAATGCAACGGTGTCATCCCGAACGCGGCAGACCCTTCTGTCATCCATGAACTTATTACAATCATCGGAAATCTCATCAACAATGGCTTAGACGCCGTTGCCGATATGCCGAAAAAACAAATCACCATGTCCATGCGCTTCCATAACAGCATACTTGATATTGAAATTACCGATACTGGAGCAGGCATGTCTGAAGAAGACCAAGCCAAAGTATTTGAACAAGGCTATTCAACAAAGGGCAAAAACCGGGGATTCGGCCTTTATTTCACACAGCAAAGCATCGAAAATTTAAAAGGCCAAATGATCCTCACAAGCGAAAAGAATGAAGGAACGACATTCAGTATTCGCATCCCGTACGAACCGAAGGAGGAAAATCATGATTAATGTACTAATAGTTGAAGATGACCCCATGGTGGGTGAATTAAATAAACGATACTTAAGCCAAATAGATGGCTTTCAGCTGAAAGGCATCGCTTCTTCCTTTCAAAGCGCTCTGCATATTTTAGGCGAGCACCATATCGACCTCATTTTGCTTGATATTTATATGCCGGGAAAAAACGGGCTGGAACTGCTGACGGAATTGAGAGCCCAAAATGAAGCGGTTGACGTGATTGTCATCTCAGCGGCCAGCGAGCTTGACGTAATCAAGAAAACACTTCGGTACGGAGCTGTCGATTATTTAATCAAACCGTTTGAATTTGAACGTTTCCAAACGGCTTTGTCTGATTACAGACGAAAACAAAAGGTGTATTCAACCCATCGCAACATGAGCCAAAAAGAACTGGACGCCGAGCTTTTTCAAAAGAAAGAAGCAACAGAAAAAGTGCAGCTTCCTAAAGGCCTGACAAAAAGCACGCTGAAGCTGATCTGGTCCAGTATCCAGTCATTTGAAAATGAATCTTTTACGACAGAAGACTTGGCAAAGCACACAGAAATCTCTCAAGTATCCATACGAAAATACTTAAAGTTTCTTGAAGATATACAAGTTCTGAATGTAGAAATGGCGTACGGAACGATCGGAAGACCTGTGTTTCAGTACAACGTCAACAACAGTAACCTTAACGGAATAAAGCAATATCTATAAGAAAACGCACTGCTTGCTTTGAGCAGTGCGTTTTTCTGTCATATCTCTTGCCAAGATGCTTGATTCTATTGTTGATAAGTTATACAAGAATAACAAAGGGCCTTTCACATTTTTAAGCAAACAATTCTAAAAATAGATACTTTTTAAAAAATTATGCGAAATTCTATTTATTTCTTATTAGTTAAATGATAAATTATGATTGGTAAGTTGATCCCGAAAAACTAAGTCATAAGTCTTACTTCAGAAAACGATGTCACGGTTTTCCGCCCGGAACGCCTTCCGCATCCTTCTCTTCCCCGCCTTTCGAAGGAAATACTCACACCACGCTTATTCAGGGAAGAATAGAACTGTCTCAGCGCATTCCATTTGTTATTATCAGAAAATTTTATCGATTCTAAGAAATTGTTCAGGACAGCCCATCATATGACTGGCCGGATCAGCTTTGAACCAAATTTTTCTGGGGGGGTTATATCTTGAATAAACGAAAAATCGGATTGGCGATGTCACTTGTGATCGCAGCAGGCACCATATTAGGAGCATGCGGAAACAGCGAAAAAAGCAGCGGCTCCGGCGAAGGCAAAAACAAATTCAGTGTGGCGATGGTTACTGACGTAGGCGGAGTGGATGACAAATCCTTCAACCAATCAGCCTGGGAAGGCATCCAAGCCTTTGGGAAAGAGAATGGGCTGAAAAAAGGCAAAAACGGTTACGACTATCTTCAATCCAAATCAGATGCAGACTATACAACGAACTTAAATAAATTGGCGCGTGAGAATTTTGACTTAATTTACGGCGTCGGCTACTTAATGGAGGATTCAATCAGCGAAATTGCTGACCAGCGTAAAAATACAAACTTTGCGATTATAGATGCTGTTGTCGATAAAGACAACGTCGCAAGTATTACGTTTAAAGAGCAGGAAGGCTCATTTCTCGTCGGAGTGGCCGCAGCCCTATCAAGCAAATCAGGAAAAATCGGCTTTGTAGGCGGCATGGAATCAGAGTTAATCAAAAAATTCGAGGTCGGCTTCCGTGCCGGCGTGCAAGCAGTTAACCCTAAAGCCGTTGTAGAAGTGAAATACGCAGGGGGTTTCGATAAAGCCGATGTCGGTAAAGCAACCGCCGAAAGCATGTATAAATCAGGCGTAGATGTTATTTATCACTCTGCGGGCGCCACTGGCACAGGCGTCTTTACTGAAGCGAAAAACCTGAAAAAAGAAGATCCAAAACGCGATGTCTGGGTCATCGGTGTCGATAAAGACCAATACGCAGAAGGCCAGGTAGAAGGAACAGATGATAACGTCACCCTCACTTCCATGGTGAAAAAAGTAGATACAGTCGTTGAAGATGTAACGAAAAAAGCGAGTGACGGAAAGTTCCCGGGCGGCGAAACACTTACCTACGGGCTTGATCAAGACGGAGTCGGCATTTCTCCATCTAAACAAAATCTATCGGATGATGTGATCAAAGCGGTCGATAAATGGAAGAAAAAAATCATCGACGGATTGGAAATCCCGGCAACTGAGAAAGAGCTGAAAACCTTCAAAGCTGAATAAGAATCGCAGGGATAAGGAGGTCGAGCCCTTATCCCTTGTTTTTCTTTTATTTTGAAATAAAGGAGCGGTCAATCAATGGAATATGTCATTGAAATGCTCAATATCCGCAAGGCGTTTCCAGGTATCGTCGCCAATGACAATATCAATCTTCAAGTCAAAAAAGGCGAAATACACGCGTTGCTCGGTGAAAACGGAGCGGGGAAATCAACGTTGATGAATGTCCTTTTCGGGCTGTATCAGCCGGAGCGGGGTGAAATTCGGGTGCGCGGCGAGAAGGTGCACATCAACAGCCCGAACAAAGCGAATGACCTTGGAATTGGAATGGTGCACCAGCACTTTATGCTTGTTGACACCTTTACAGTTGCTGAAAATATTATTCTCGGGAAGGAGCCAAAGAAGTTTGGCAGAATTGACCGGAAGCGTGCTGGCCAAGAGGTGCAGGACATTTCCGATCGATACGGCCTGCAGATCCATCCTGAAGCAAAAGCAGCTGACATATCAGTCGGTATGCAGCAGCGCGCAGAAATATTAAAAACCCTCTACCGCGGTGCCGACATTCTGATTTTTGATGAACCGACGGCTGTTTTGACGCCTCATGAAATTAAGGAACTGATGCAAATTATGAAGAACCTGGTCAAAGAAGGGAAGTCCATCATCTTAATCACCCATAAGCTGAAAGAGATTATGGAGATTTGTGACCGCGTTACGGTTATCCGTAAAGGAAAAGGCATCAAAACCCTTGATGTCCGTGATACAAACCAAGACGAACTCGCCAGTCTAATGGTCGGCCGCGAGGTATCGTTCAAAACTGAAAAGAGAGCTGCTCAGCCGGGAGCGGAAGTGCTTGCGATTGACGGCATAACTGTAAAGGATACCCGCGGAATAGAGACAGTCAGAGATTTGTCTCTTTCTGTCAAAGCGGGAGAAATAGTCGGCATAGCAGGCGTCGACGGAAACGGGCAATCAGAGCTGATCGAAGCGGTGACAGGACTCCGCAAAACAGATTCAGGAACAATCACCTTAAACGGAAAACAGATCCAAAACCTGACGCCAAGAAAAATCACTGAATCCGGGATCGGGCATATTCCTCAGGATCGCCATAAACACGGTCTCGTCCTTGATTTTCCAATCGGAGAGAATATCCTGCTGCAAAGCTATTACAAAAAGCCGTATTCAGCATTGGGCGTTTTACATAAAGGCGAAATGTACAAAAAAGCACGCAGCCTGATCAGCGAGTACGACGTCAGAACGCCGGATGAATATACACACGCTCGGGCATTGTCAGGCGGAAACCAGCAAAAAGCGATTATCGGGCGGGAAATAGACCGAAATCCTGATTTATTAATTGCCGCCCAGCCGACTCGCGGCCTTGATGTCGGAGCGATTGAATTTGTCCATAAAAAGCTCATTGAGCAGCGTGATGCCGGGAAAGCCGTTCTTCTCCTCTCGTTTGAGCTTGAAGAAATTATGAATCTCAGTGACAGAATCGCCGTTATTTTTGAAGGACGCATTATCGCCAGCGTTAATCCGCAGGAAACCACTGAACAGGAGCTTGGTCTCTTGATGGCAGGAAGCACGCAAAAGGAAGCGGGGAAAGCAAATGGTTAAACGACTCTCTCATTTACTCGTGCCGCTCATCGCAATCATACTTGGTCTTGCGGCCGGCGCGTTGATTATGCTTGTGAGCGGCTACAGTGTGGCTAGCGGATATTCGGCTTTGTGGAATGGGATATTCGGAGAAATCTATTATGTCGGAGAAACAATCCGGCAAATTACGCCTTATATTTTATCCGGATTGGCTGTCGCCTTTGCATTCCGAACCGGACTCTTTAATATCGGCGTCGAGGGACAGCTGCTCGTCGGCTGGACAGCAGCGGTTTGGGTCGGTACGGCGTTTGACGGACCGGCATATATTCACTTGCCGCTCGCATTGATTACAGCGGCAGCTGCAGGAGGATTATGGGGGTTTATTCCCGGCATTTTGAAAGCGCGATTTTACGTTCATGAAGTCATTGTCACCATTATGATGAATTATATCGCGCTGCACATGACCAATTACATCATTTCAAACGTCTTGACAGATCATCAGGACAAGACGGGGAAAATTCACGAATCCGCCTCCCTCCGCTCTCCTTTTCTTGAACAGATCACCGATTACTCACGGCTGCATTTGGGAATCATCGTTGCCCTTCTCGCAGCAGTTATCATGTGGTTTATCATCAACAAAACTACAAAAGGATTTGAGCTCCGGGCGGTCGGGTTTAACCAGCACGCTTCCCAGTATGCCGGCATGAGCGTGCGGAAGAATATCATGACCTCCATGCTTATCTCCGGCGCTTTTGCAGGTCTTGCCGGAGCCATGGAGGGCCTAGGGACATTCGAATACGCAGCAGTGAAAGGCGCATTTACCGGCGTAGGCTTTGACGGTATCGCTGTCGCTCTTCTCGGGGGAAACACAGCCGTAGGCGTTGTACTGGCAGCATGCCTGCTTGGCGGGCTGAAAATCGGCGCATTAAATATGCCGATTGAATCAGGCGTTCCATCAGAGGTCGTTGATATTGTGATTGCCATTATTATTCTATTTGTGGCTTCAAGCTATGCGATTCGTTTCGTCATGGGCAAATTGAAGAAAAAGGGGGCGAACTAAGTGGACATTGTGCAGATTTTATCTATCATTGTCCCTGCCACACTCGTCTATGCGGCCCCGCTTATTTTAACTGCTCTCGGCGGCGTGTTTTCCGAGAGATCAGGTGTGGTGAATATCGGCTTAGAAGGCCTCATGATTATCGGGGCGTTCACCAGCGTGTTATTTAATTTATTTTTTGGTCCGGAATTAGGTGCCGCCGCACCTTGGCTTTCGCTCCTTGCCGCCATGGCAGCAGGCGCCCTGTTTTCACTGATTCACGCGGCAGCGGCGATTTCGTTTCGCGCCGACCAGACAGTCAGCGGTGTCGCCATTAACATGCTGGCGCTTGGGGCAACTTTATTTATCGTCAAACTGATCTACGGCAAAGCGCAGACAGACAAAATTCCAGAGCCTTTTTATAAGACGAAAATCCCCGGTTTGGGCGATATTCCCGTCTTGGGAAAGATCTTCTTTTCGGATGTCTATTATACGTCTATTCTTGCAATAGCACTTGCCTTTATTTCCTGGTTTATCTTGTTCAAAACGCCGTTCGGCCTTCGTATTCGTTCTGTCGGTGAGCATCCGATGGCGGCCGATACGATGGGAATCAACGTATATAAAATGCGCTACGTCGGCGTGATGATCAGCGGATTGTTCGGCGGTCTCGGCGGCGGCGTATATGCCTCCACAATTGCGCTTGATTTCACGCACTCTACCATCTCCGGGCAAGGCTTTATCGCCCTGGCAGCGCTTGTATTCGGAAAATGGCATCCGATCGGAGCACTGGGGGCCGCCCTGTTTTTCGGATTCGCCCAAAGCTTAAGCATCATTGGATCGCTGCTCCCTCTTTTTAAAGACATACCAAATGTGTATATGCTGATGGCTCCTTATGTCTTAACGATTCTCGCTTTAACCGGCTTTATCGGGCGGGCAGATGCGCCAAAAGCCAATGGCGTGCCTTATATTAAAGGAAAAAGATAAAACATTCTCCCCTGGGAAGACGATTCTCAGGGTTTTTTTTCTAATCCAAAAGACCCTCTTAATTTAATTGTTTATTAGTTTTTTAACTTAAAAAAATATGAAGTGTTAACGCTTTCTTGTAGACTGTAACAAACAATACATGGGGGTGTATGACATGGGAGCAATTCCAAAAACGGGGACAATTTCACCTGAGCAAAAAGACTCACAGGAGAAAAACCTGTTTCAAAAAATTTGGTCTTGGGAAATCGGTGTGATTCCTTTGCCATTATACACAGTATTAGCTGTTATTATTATTCTTGCAGCATATTACAATGAGCTGCCGGCAAATATGCTTGGCGGGTTTGCCATCATTATGATTCTTGGTGTGTTTCTCGGAGACATAGGCCAACGCATACCGATATTGAAGGATATTGGCGGCCCTGCTATTTTATCTTTGTTTGTTCCTTCATTTTTAGTCTTTTACAATGTACTGAATTCAACATCTTTAGACGCTGTAACCAACTTGATGAAAACGTCTAACTTCCTTTATTTCTATATCGCGTGCCTTGTTGTGGGAAGTATCCTCGGTATGAACAGAATTGTTTTAATACAGGGGTTTATCAGAATGTTCGTTCCACTGGTTGCAGGAACGATCACGGCCGTTGCAGCCGGCATCCTTGTCGGATTTATTTTTGGCTATAGTGCCTATGATTCCTTTTTCTTTGTTGTTGTCCCGATTATTGCCGGGGGAATAGGTGAAGGGATTTTGCCGCTTTCAATCGCCTATTCACAAATACTGGGCTCATCCGCCGATGTATTTGTGTCTCAGCTGGTGCCAGCCGCAATTATAGGAAACGTTTTTGCTATCATATGTGCAGCCTTAATGAAAAAGCTTGGCGACAAGCGTCCAGATCTAAATGGGAACGGACGTCTCGTAAAATCTAAAAAAGCAAATGAGATTTTCAATCAAAAAGAAGCCGAAGCAAAAATTGATTTTAAACTAATGGGAGCGGGAGTTCTGCTCGCGTGTACATTCTTTATTTTTGGCGGGTTATTGGAGAAATTCATCTTCATCCCGGGCGCGATCTTAATGATTATTTCAGCTGCGGCTGTCAAGTATGCGAATATTCTTCCGAAAAAAATGGAAGAAGGCGCTTACCAGCTTTATAAGTTTATTTCTTCAAGCTTTACATGGCCGCTGATGGTCGGTCTCGGCATCCTCTTTATTCCGTTGGATGACGTAGCGTCTGTGATTTCTATTCCGTTTGTCATCATCTGTATTTCAGTTGTTATCGCGATGATTGGTTCTGGATATTTTGTAGGCAAGCTGATGAACATGTATCCGGTTGAATCCGCAATCGTTACCTGCTGCCACAGCGGCCTCGGCGGAACGGGTGATGTTGCCATTTTATCGGCATCAGGAAGAATGGGCCTTATGCCGTTTGCCCAAATTTCAACCCGTCTCGGCGGTGCAGGCACAGTTATTTGCGCGACAGTGCTGCTTCGTTTTTTCACTTCATAAACAGAAAGAGTTCCGTTTTATGCGGAACTCTTTTTTTATTTATTCACAATCCGAATATACTCTCGGGGACCAAACGGCAGATCCTTTGATTCCATCTCACTCATTCTGGCTGACAGGTGGTGCTCCAGTAAATACAGCTCCCACTCATCACTAGCCGCCACACCGCTGCGCCCGTCATATTGATTCAACATGAATGCCCCTGCAAATACTGAGCAGAATAAACCTGAGCACATCACGACTTTTCTTTTCACATGACCAGCTCCTTACCTTCAGCTTGATCAGGATTGATTTTAAATATACAAATAACCTCTTTTTTGTTAGACTTATTTTGAGGTCAAAAGAACTCATAAAAACCCATTATAGCAGTTCGAAGCGTGGCAGCTTGCAGAAAAGTGCGATATAATTTGGACTAGGTCGTTTGACCGTATATTTCATACATAGCGCATTTTTCAATTGAGAACGAGAAAAGGAGGTCTTATCTTTGCAGCTCTTACATCTTGCTATTTTATCGCCTTTTTTATTTGCTTTTATCATTCCCTTCTTGGCAAAATACGCAAAAAGAGTGCATACGGGCTGGTTTGTGTTGATCCTGCCCGTCTTGCTGTTTATATACTTTCTCCCAATGATCAGGATGACACAATCTGGAGAAACACTTCGATCGGTATTAGAGTGGATTCCGTCACTCGGCATTAACTTTACCGTTTATATAGACGGCCTCGGGTTATTATTCGCTTTACTGATCACAGGCATTGGCTCTTTGGTCACTCTTTACAGCATTTTTTATTTATCGAAAGAAAAAGAACAGCTTGGGCCCTTTTATGTCTACTTATTGATGTTCATGGGCGCCATGCTCGGCGTCGTTCTAGTAGACAATGTCATGGTTCTCTACATGTTCTGGGAGCTTACAAGCCTTTCATCCTTTTTGCTGATCGGCTATTGGTATAAGCGGGAAAAGTCGCGCTATGGCGCAGCCAAATCACTTTTGATTACGGTCAGCGGCGGGCTGTGCATGCTCGGCGGATTTATTCTCCTTTATTTGATAACGGATTCCTTCAGCATTAGAGAGATGGTTCATCAGGTTCAATTAATTGCCGGCCACGAATTGTTTATCCCGGCTATGATTCTCATTTTATTAGGGGCTTTTACGAAATCAGCGCAATTTCCTTTTTACATCTGGCTCCCTGACGCGATGGAAGCTCCGACGCCTGTCAGCGCTTATCTCCATTCAGCTACTATGGTAAAAGCCGGCATTTATGTGATTGCGAGATTCAGTCCTATTTTCGCCTTTTCAGCTCAGTGGTTTTGGATCGTGTCCCTCGTTGGCCTCTTTACGATGGTTTGGGGTTCATTCCATGCCGTGAAACAAACTGATTTAAAATCGATTTTGGCGTTTTCAACCGTCAGCCAGCTCGGCATGATCATCTCCATGCTCGGAGTCAGTGCTGCGGCCCTTCATTACGGCCATACAGAATATTATACAGTTGCCGCTATGGCTGCCATTTTCCATTTAATCAACCACGCAACCTTTAAAGGAAGCTTGTTTATGGCAGTCGGGATTATCGATCACGAAACAGGCACACGGGATATCCGGAAGCTAGGCGGCCTGATGGCGATTATGCCGATTACATTTACCATTTCCTTAATCGGGACATTTTCAATGGCCGGCTTACCGCCGTTTAACGGATTTTTGAGTAAAGAAATGTTTTTCACAAGCATGCTTCGCGTGACACATTTTGACCTGTTCAACGTGCAGACATGGGGCGTTCTGTTCCCTCTTTTCGCCTGGATCGGAAGTGTATTTACGTTTATCTACAGCATGAAATTGCTGTTTAAAACATTCAGAGGAAATTACCAGCCTGAGCAGCTTGAAAAACCGGCTCACGAGGCGCCTGTCGGCATGCTCGTACCACCAGTCATTCTTGTCGCTTTGGCTGTCAGTCTCTTCTTTTTCCCGAATATATTGTCGTACAGCCTGATAGAGCCTGCGATGAACTCAATCTATCCGACACTGCTTGCAGGCCATGAGAAATTCCACGTTCACATTTCACAGTGGCATGGGGTTACAACGGAATTGCTCATGACTGCGGGTATTGTTGTGATCGGAACAATTGGTTATTTGTCGCTGAATAAGTGGAAGGGAATCTATAAACTGTTTCCTTCGAAACTCACACTCAACCGGTTATATGATAAGCTTTTGACTCTGATGGAGAAAGGCTCTTACCGGGTCACAAAACAATATATGACCGGGTTTTTAAGAGATTATTTGCTGTATATCTTCGCTGGTTTCATCATTCTGATAGGCGGAGCTTTTGCCATTAAAGGCGGATTTTCATTTAAAACGGAAGGCATGGCTAAAATCGGTGTATACGAAATCATTTTGACGCTTGTCATGATCAGCGCCACAGTGGCGACTGTTTTTGCTAGGTCAAGACTGACGGCGATCATTGCACTCGGTGTTGTCGGTTATACGCTTGCATTGTTTTTTGTCATTTTCAGAGCGCCGGACTTGGCATTGACTCAGCTCGTCATTGAAACGATTTCTGTGGCACTGTTTCTGCTTTGCTTCTACCATTTGCCGAAACTGAGGCTGAAAACAAAAACGAGAACGTTCCGGATGACGAATTTTATCATTTCTTTAGGCGTCGGTGTTATCGTTACTCTGCTCGGCATCGCATCCTCAAGCCAGCGGACAAAAGACAGCATTGCGTCCTTCTTTGTCAAACACAGCCACGATCTCGGCGGAGGGGATAATGTCGTCAATGTCATTCTCGTTGATTTCAGGGGATTTGATACAATGTTTGAAATTACGGTATTAACGATAGCCGCTCTCGGCATTTACAGCATGATTAAAACAAAAGTAAAAGAGGAGGGGAAAAGCGGTGAATGAACAAAAAACAAATGACTTGATTCTTCAAACCGCGACAAAGCTTGTATCCTTTATCATTTTGCTTTTCTCTTTCTATTTATTTTTATCAGGGCATAACGCGCCCGGAGGAGGCTTTGTCGGCGGACTGATCACGTCCTCTTCCATCGTTCTCTTGCTCTTGGCGTATGATTTAAAAACCGTGCGTTCCCTTTTGCCGGTCAATTTCATTTATGTCGCGGGAGCCGGCCTTCTGCTCGCTGTATTAACAGGCGTTGGCTCCTTTGTCTTCGGGGCTCCTTTTTTAACCCACACATTCGGATACTTTCAGCTGCCGATCCTTGGGAAAACGGAGCTCGCCACAGCGACGATATTTGATTTAGGCGTTTATCTTGTTGTCGTAGGCATAACGATGACCATTATTCAAACGATTGGAGAGGAAGAATAATGGAAATCTTAATGGCTGTATTAGCCGGTATTATTTTTATGGCTGCTACGTATTTGCTGCTGTCTAAAAGCCTGCTTCGCGTCATTATCGGAACAGCACTGTTAAGCCATGGCGTTCATTTAATGCTTTTGACTATGGGAGGATTAAAGAAAGGCGCCGCTCCGATTTTGAGCGAGCATGCCAAATCATTTGTCGATCCGCTTCCGCAAGCCCTGATTTTGACCGCAATTGTCATTTCTTTTGGCGTTACGTCATTCATCCTCGTCATGGCCTTTCGCGCTTATCAGGAATTGAAATCGGACGATATGGATCAAATGAGGGGAAATGATCAACATGAATAATTTTGTTATTTTGCCAATCCTGATCCCGCTTTTGTCGGCTATTCTTCTGATTTTCATGACGAAGAATCTTATGCTCATGAGAATCTTCAGCACGGCGGCATCGGCCATCGGGATTGTGATTAGCGGCATACTTGTACAGACTGTCTTCACAAAAGGCATCCAGACACTCAGCCTAGGCGGATGGAATGCGCCGTACGGCATTGTGCTTGCCGCAGACCAATTCGCCAGCCTTCTCGTTCTCACAACAGCGGTCATCGGTTTATTGGTTGGGCTTTATTCCTTCCGTTCTGTCGGTGAAAAACGGGAACGCTCCTTTTACTACTCTGGCGTTCAGTTCTTGCTTGCCGGCGTCAGCGGAGCGTTTTTAACAGGCGATTTATTTAATATGTACGTATTTTTTGAGCTTCTGCTTATTGCTTCCTATATGCTGATTGTATTAGGCGGCACAAAAATTCAGCTGCGGGAATCCCTTAAATATATTGTGTTTAATATCGTATCGTCTGCCCTGTTTGTCATAGGGGTCGGCTTTTTATACGCTGTAACCGGCACGTTAAACATGGCGGATCTTAGCGTGAAAATCAGCGAATCAGGACAAACCGGGCTGATCACTGTGATTGGTGTCCTGCTGCTTTTGGTATTTGGCATGAAGGGCGGAATCTTCCCCCTCTACTTTTGGCTTCCAGGCTCTTATTACGCGCCACCGGCAGCAATCTCCGCGTTGTTCGGCGCTTTGCTGACAAAAGTCGGGTTATATGCGATTGCGAGGGTTTTCACATTGATTTTTATTCACGATACAGCCTTTACCCATCAGCTGATGATTTGGCTGGCGGCGCTGACTGTGATTTTTGGTGTCATCGGTTCACTCGCTTATTCGAATGTCATGAAAATTGTGATCTATAACATTATTACCGCTGTCGGCGTGATTTTGTTCGGTGTTGCAGTACACACCCCCGCATCTATTCAGGGCGCGATCTACTATCTGATTCACGATATGCTGATTAAGGGCGCTTTGTTTATGCTGGCAGGTACGCTGATCGCATTGACTGGAACCGCGAGCCTGCATAAAATGGGCGGGCTGATCAAACGCTATCCTGTTCTTGGATGGATGTTTTTCATTTCCGCTATTTCTCTTGCAGGCATTCCGCCACTGAGCGGATTTGTCGGCAAATTTAAAATTGCGGAGGGCGGCTTCGCAGAAGGTGAATTTACGATATCCATGCTGATTCTGCTTTCAAGTCTGCTCGTACTGTACTCTGTGCTGAGGATCTTTATACATGCGTTTTGGGGCGAAGAAAAAGAAACGCCAAAACCAAATCATCGAACAGCTAAAGGACTTCTTTATCCGGCAGCTATTTTTCTCTTGCTGTCTCTTCTCTTCGGGTTGGGTACAGAATGGGTGTCGCCTTACGTTGATCAAGCGGCCGAGACGCTGCTGAATCCGGAAAAATATATCGAAGCTGTTCTGAAGGAGTAGATCGCATGGCATTTCAAATTTTATTAAATGTGTTTCTCGCTTTTTGCTGGATGTTCTTGAGCAACAGTCCAAGCGCCGCAGGATTCATTACAGGCTATATTCTGGGCATGCTCTCTCTCTTTTTCTTCCGGCGCTTTTTCACTCGCCAGTTTTATCTATGGAAATTGATTTCTATCATCAAGCTCTGTTTCATTTTTATAAAGGAACTGTACCTTGCCAATGTCAGTGTGATGAAATCAGTCTTATCTCCAAAACTGAATATCAGACCGGGTATTTTTGCTTTTAAAACTGAACTGACGAAGGACTGGGAAATCACCCTGCTTTCTCTGCTCATTACATTAACGCCGGGAACCTTGGTGATGGATATTTCAGATGACAGAACAATACTTTATATTCATGCAATGGATATCGAGGATGCGGAAAAAGCGATTTTTGACATTCGGGAGTCATTTGAAAAAGCCATACAGGAGGTGAGCCGGTGATGTTTACGCTGATCCTGCAAATCGCGCTCGGCATTATGGCAGTGTCTACCTTTTTGTATGTCATTCGTGTCATTAAAGGGCCGACTGTGCCTGACCGGGTCGTGGCTCTGGATGCAATCGGCATCAATCTGATCGCAATCACGGCGCTTGTCTCCATCTTGCTGAAAACAAGTGCGTTTTTAGATATTATTTTGTTGCTGGGGATTTTATCGTTTATCGGAACGATCGCATTTTCCAAGTTCCTGGAGAAAGGAGAGATTATCGAAAATGATCGAAACCGCTAAAGTCGTTGTGGCTGTATTCATATTGCTGGGTGCTCTTATATGCCTCATTGCTTCATTTGGCGTACTTCGCCTTCCCGATGTGTTTACACGCGCTCATGCTGCTTCTAAAGGCTCAACATTAGGTGTCAATATGATACTGCTCGGTGTCTTCTTCTATTTGTGGTTTGTGACGGGGGAGCTCTCCGCTAAAATCCTGCTTGGGATTCTCTTTATCTTTATTACGTCGCCTATCGGCGGGCACTTGATCTGCCGTGCTGCGTATAACTCCGGCGTCAAGCTTGATGAGAGAAGCGTACAGGATGACTATAACGGAATCAGAAACTTTGTGATTAAACGAAAAGAGGATTCTTATCTATAAAAATAATAGCAGCCGGACAGGCAGAGTTCCGGCTGTTTTTTTATTTCTTGATGACAGCCAGCGTGCATCTGGATATACAGATCAGCCTCTCTTGCTCGTCATATATGTGAATGTGATAGACAATCGTCGTTCTGCCGATATGAACGGGCTCGGCTATCGCCTTTACCGTTCCTTCCTTTACAGATTTTAAATGGTTGGCGTTAATCTCCAAACCGACACAAGCCTGTGTTGAATGATCAATCAGGTTCTGTGCACCTGCGCTCGCCGCTGTTTCCGCCAAGGCCACTGAAGCGCCCCCATGCAAATATCCGAACGGCTGAACCGTCCGATGATCCACCGGCATGACCGCAACGCATCGTTCCGCTGTGTTTTCAACAATCTCTATACCAAGCGCTTCAAGCAATGTGTGTTTCGTATCCATCATCTACACCCCCAACATTTAAAGTACACCGTCTGATTTCGCAATCAAAACCGCTTCCGTCCGTGAACCGACATTCAGCTTATTGAAAATCGATGTCAAGCTGTATTCAATGGACCGCTTGCTTAAATGAAGGGCATCTGCGATTTCTTGGTTTGTAAATCCCTTTTCAACTTCTTGAAGAATCAGGCATTCTCTAGGTGTGAGCACATCTTGTTCTTTTTGAGAGGAAGGAGCCGGCTTTGTTTTTTGCTGAGTCATCAGCTGTTTAAAGTAAGCAAAATCGACTAAAATTTCTCCGTTGAGTACGTGGTATATGTATTGGGTGATCTTTTCTTTAGATTCCGTTTTGCTGATGGCACCGTGCAGACCCGCACGAATCGCTTCCTCGAAATAATCCTCGACCTCATAACCGGTATACACGATAATTTTACAATGAGGATTCTCTTGTAAAATCTGTTTAGAAAGCTCCATCCCATTGACCTCGCCGCCTAAATTCAGATCCATTAAAATGAGATCATATGACGAGAAATCATGCTGCTTGATAAACTGTTCACTCGGTTCAGGACTGAGACAATCAACAGACAAATTCGAATCCGTTTCCAAAATTGTCTTGGTGCCTTCCATGACAGCCGGATGGTCATCAATCACTAGTATCTTTTTCATGTTTTCCTCCCTTTTACTCACTCTTTTCCATTTTATAAAAAAGACTTGGCCTGTGCCAAGTCGTTTCCGTTATAAATCCATTACAATTCGATTTCAATATCAGCCTTAAAGCCCTTTCCTTCACTTGTTTCAATCCGAAGGCGCCCATCTAAAGCCCTGACTCTCTCCTTAATGCCAGAAAGCCCCATGCTCATGGAATGCTCAGTATTCTTTTCCTGATCAAACCCAACGCCATCGTCCTCATAATGAAGAACGATTTTGTTTTGAATACTGATGAGCATAATCAGCACATCCGTCGCCTGAGAGTGCTTGACCGCATTAGACAGAAACTCTTGAATGATCCGGTACAAATTCAGCTGCGAATCCAGATCAAGGGAAGCCGTAAATCTCCCGGTATTTAAACGGATATGAAACGGAACCCGCTCCTGCTGCTGCGCCACCAGCTTCGACAGCGCCTTCACCAATCCAAGATCATACAGAAGCTGCGGCCGCAGCTCATGACACGTCTCCCTCGTCATCGAAATCACATCAGACATCTGCTCATTCATCTGTACAAGCTTGTCCTGCACCTCTTCACGGCACGGATTATCATCCTTCTTGAAATCACCCAAAAACAGCTCACACTGGCGTTTTAAGGAAATCAAATCCTGAAGAACCGAATCGTGGAGATCACGGGCGAGTCCTGAACGCTGTTTTTCTTCGATTGCAAACATTAGCTTTTTCAGCCATATCGGGTTGGTTCCCTCTTGCTTTAAGTCCTTCAAATGTTCCATGAGCTCCTCAATATGCAGAACATTTTCCATGGACACACTTGTATAAAAAGACAGTGTTTTCAGCCACGATATTTCATCACGTGTTAGCCGGGGAGTGTTAATATTAGATAAACAAAGCAGAACATAAGAACTTCCACCTCGTTCACCAACTTTCATAAGAAAGCCTTGATTGACTTCTATAATTTTCCCGATTTCTGATGTTACGTTTTCAAACTCCTCTTTATAAAGATGCCATTCCGGTTCGATTTCATGCTTATCTAAAAATATCACTTTGTGATCAGGAGTTACCTCAAAGGTATAAGCTTTGCTTACATGTAAAACATCCAAAATAGTTTTTTTCAGTTCTTTAAAGACTTGTTGAAGAGAAGTTACACCTCTCATTAGCTGAGTATATTTAAAGATACTGTCCTGATAGTTGAATTTTTCAGAGAAACGTTTTAACCGAAATTTAAAATCTATGACCTCTTTAAAATAAAAGACAGCGAACATGACAACGAAAAAAAATACCGTTTGGCGTAAAGGATTCATCTGTATTTCCATTACATCAAACAGAACTAATGCACCAACTATAAGAAGAGTTGGTATCATGGCAAGTAGAGCATAGTATCTCATTCTTCCTAAGATAAACTCTATATCAAACATCTTATTGGCTACAAATTGGTATACTAACCCGAACGGAATTAGTACTAGTAATGACGCCGAAGCTAATGCCGGGAAAATATAATTACCTGTAAATATTATTGGAAGAACAAAAAATATCAAAAAAGGCGCAAATGATAAAGTGTTTGTTAAAATTAGTAATTTAAGAATAAACGAATGCTCAGCATATTTATATTTATTAAGATGAAAATATATCGCTGAAAAAGAAAATAGAGTCAAAATTGCAAAAGAAACCAAGTTAACAGTCGCTAAAAAATCAATATCTACTTGTAAATAGTCTTGAAAAAACTCAATTCCAAGATTAAATATTGGTATGATATAAAGAAAGGAGATTCTATTCAAAAAAGTTTTTCCTATTTCTCCAAGATATGTTTGTATAAATTGAAGATAAAGAATAGGAGAAGATATAAAAGTAAACAAGTTAATATACCGATTGATTATATGTCCTCTAAATGGTCCACCTGCACTTATATATGCTATCGAAATGTCTAATAACAATAGAATAAGAATATAGGCAGCAAATGATCTCCTTTTTTTATTTACCTTAAATATATAAAAAATGCATATTATGCTTAAAAAGTAAAAAACCAAAGGAAGTACGAACAGAAAAAAACTATAAGATCTATTTAGAGTAACTAAATCAAAATCTTTGAGATGAATCTTTTTTCCACTTCTTAAAATATCCAAACTGTTAATATGACTCAAATATCCCCATTTCAAATGTTTGTCTGAAGGTTTTTCTTCATTGATTTTTAATATGATATCTCCCTGTCTCAGACCAACAAATTGTCCATATGAAGATTTTGATATTTCTTCTATTACAAATTGACTTTTATCATTTTTTTGAACCTTAGTCCCAATAATAATCCCATTCATACTAATATAAGTTGTATAGCTTATATAGAGGATACTCAAAACAATTACAGCTATTGTGAATTTTTTTATCAAGTTCTTCAATGCAAATCCACCTATTAATCACCCCATTGACGGGTTATTGGATCAGCCCGATAATAATCATTATAAGCTTTAATTATTGTTTCAGTTTCTTGCACATCAAAACCAATAAGGCAGGCTTCTTTATTTTTCAATTTTTTTAAAGCCTCAGGATAATTTAAAAAGTAGTTAATTAGGTCTTGCACCTTGTATCCCCCTTTTTATAACTTAGTAAGCTTTCCTTTATTAACTCTTTTTTTTCTTTATCTAAATTTAATTGTTCTATAGTAGAAAAACATTTTTGTTTGTATATCTCCAATAATACCGAAATGTATTGAGTAACTCCTGCCTGAATTAATTTTTCTTCGAATTTCTCCCTATCTAATAATGCTTTATAATATAAGTCTTTATGTGAAAATAAATATAATAATTCTTCCGAAGCATTATTAAACAATCGCTTAAGATATAAGTAAATCAGTGTTTGTTTGTTTTTTTCAATATCACTGCGATTCCCAGATAAAAGAACATGATAATCTCCAGAAATTTGAGCTACAATCCCTTTATAATAGGAATATCTTTCAACTGTTTCATTATATTCTCCTGTAGCCAATAAAACACCTGCTACATTTGCTAGTGCAATCAAACTTCCACATTTTAATCTAATTACTTCTAAACTTTCATCTTCTGTTTTAGATTTATTAGTGATATCGTCATGTTGACCTTGCATGGCTTCGTTTACGTATCTTAAAACATATTTAAAAATTAAAGGATTGATATTTAATGAATAAATACTCGTTAATCCTACTGTATACAAGGAAAGAGCTGCATTTAAAGACTCTGAGCGATTAATTTTCATCCATAAAGCATGGTGATTATCTTCATCTTCAAGATCATCCATAATATCTGATGAAAGAATAAGTATTTCTATTCCCGCACCAAGCCATGTTGCAACATCTAAATTCTCTCCTCCAAAAACAACATAATGTAAGATTGCAGATTCAGCAAAGGAGAATGTTTCTTTAGAATCAATAAATGAGCAAAGAAGTTGTGACAAATCTTTGTTAGATATGTTTTGCTTCACAATCTCCTTCATTTTCTCCTTGATCCGGACAGAATCTAAACATATCTGCTCAATAACGACTTCCCCCCTCCCATTCCATTTTACTAAATGGGACATTTAAAGGACAGCAGGTTTTTCGTTTTTTAACAATCATATAATACTTTATCCATTTATTGTATCGGTAGAACGAAAAAAAAGACTTGTTTCCAAGTCTTTTTCACGAAATTTTCATTGCATAATTGTATTTATCGAGTTGATCAATGCTTTTGTTAATGTTTCGTAATGAATCTGTCGTTTCTTTAATATCAAGTTCGAGTCGGAATAACAATTGTTTTACTTCTTCAAGTTTCTTTTCCATCGTTTCCACACTCCTTTTTTTGAAAGATCAATGAATTGTGTATGGTGAACGAGTCCTAGGTATTTGATCTGTTACTAATAGTGTATCTGCTTTCGGCTTATTTTTCACCGAAAAGTATACAAAAAAGTCCTGCGTGACACCGCAAATCTCAATAGGTCCTTATACTCAAAGGAATCACAACAAGAACGGGACTATCTTTCTATGCGAAAGAGCGTTTATATGTGCTGAAATTGAGAAAGATTCTTAATTCCCTTGATTTTAACGTGTTTCGCATTTTTACTAAGTAAGACTATAGTCCTTCATACCGTATTTTCAAAATTGAATATGCGATTCTTGGCGTTTCCTGACCGACAAACACCGAAAAAGACCGCAACGCTAAAGTTGTGGCCTTTTCGCTTTGTCATATTCGGCAATTAGGGATCTATACATATAGAAACATCCCTTTTTTGTGAGGTGCTCCCATGAGATATCGTTATCCCTGGTTTTACGTGTATCCGTATGAGGTACGCCGTCCGCCCGCTCCTGCCAACAATATTGATACCTTTATCCGTTCAGCGAAGCAGGCCGCAGGGATATTTGCGGATGCCCAGCTCGTTCTCGGCCGCATTGCGGGCTCGCGGGAGCTCTCGCGCCGCATTCTGACCGCAGCCGAGCAGTCCGATAAACAAACCATCAAGCGCCTGATCAAACAAATGGGCGTCCGGCATGAAGTGGATACGGTCTTTAATCCCGACGGCATCTATATCAGCCTTATCGGAACGCAAAGCCGAATCATTCTTGCTTTGCGGTGGTCAGAGGACCGCAATCATTTTGCGTCCATAAGATTATGACACCATTCCAGAGCCTCAAGATAACATTCATACGCTTCTTCTTTGTCGAGTTGATTGCCTAATTCCGAGCAAGTGTCCCAGTTGTTGCTTTCAATTAATTTCACAAGCTCAAGCATTTGGTAGTAGTCGTTTTGATGGCCTAATAATGCTTGCCCGACTTCATCTTTTAAAGGCAATTCTTGAACAATTTCCTCTATTTCTCTATGCAGGAGGGTGTCTATGAGAGAAAACATTCCGATCAGCATATAAGAAGCTGGCTGCGGCCGGGATGTCTTTCTCGCCAGCAGTTCGCAAAGCTTTGCTCTTATCAAAGAAATCTTAATGATTTCGTGCTTGCTGGAATGCCCTTTCCTGCTTAAATCCTTAAAGGAAAGAATATATATCCACCGTTTGATTTCATTAAATCCCAGCAGCATAATGGCCTGTTGAATGCTTTCAATTTTCTGGCTCAAACGGCTGTGGGATGAGTTTAAAAATTTTAAAATTTGATAGGACAGTGATAAATCCCGCTCTATGTACTCTGTCACACGCTTTATGTTAGGCTGCTCTTTGCTCAGTTCGTTAAGCAGTTCATAGTAAGAATAGAAATGAGTCGATAGGTCATGCCCGCTGATGATGCGCGGCTCGCTGAAAAAGTAGCCTTGGAATAATTGAAATCCGTCTTGGACCGCCTGTTTATATTCTTTTCGGGTCTCTACTTTTTCCGCTAAAAAAATCAGGCCGCGGCAGCCGTAGGTTTGCAAAATTGTTCTGCGTTCCATTCGTGTTGTTTTGAGAAAATCAATTTTCAATATATCAATATAGCTCATGAGTTTTTCCAGTAAGTCCTCATCTTGCGGATTTATTGCATAAAAATCATCAAGCGCCAGCATATACCCCATTTTTTTCAATTCTTTGCATCTAGAAATGAGGGCCGGCGTGATCGGTATATCTTCAAGGATTTCAATGACAAGCTGTTTCGGATTGAAGGAGGTGGGAAGATTCGAAAACATCAGGCTTTCCGTAAAATTAACAAAACAGCGTTTCCCTTCCGTCAGCTTCTCAATTCCGATGTTTAAAAAGCTGTTGATCACCAAATCTGTTGTTGCCTGATCGCCGTCTTTAGCGCTATACACGTTCTCTTCGCTTTCTCTATACAGCAGTTCATAAGCAACAACCTGTTCTTTTCTATTAAAAATAGGCTGTCTTGCAACAAACACCCTCATTGATTTATCCCCCTTACAATACGCGCGGCTTTCACCCCTAAGTATATCAAATAATTTGACGAAAATTGTCTAAACATGAAAAATAATATATACATAAAGAAAACTGGCCCTTCGCGAATGAAAGGCCAGTTTTTCTTTATTCTTCCTCAAGCTCTTCTTCAATTCTGCTTTTCACTTCGTGGATCCGCTGCATTTTATTGCTCCAGCAGTCCTCGCTTAAATCAACCGGGTATTCCTCCGGCTTGCTGATTCTCTTATATTCCTCCCAGAGCAGGCTGAGGTTATCCTGCACATACTGCTGTATGTCTGAAATCTCAGGGTTTTGGTAGCAAAGAATACCTTTCTCAAAAATCAGCTCATGAAGATCCTTCGCATAAAAATTCGTGACAAATTTGCTGATGAATGTATGAACCGGGTGGAACATTCTGAGCCGCTTCTGATCATTCACCTGCTCATCATAAAGCGCAATATAGTCGCCTTCAGAATGATGGTTGGACTGATTAATAATGCGGTAGACTTTCTTTCTGCCCGGTGTCGTCACTTTTTCAGGATTGGACGAAATTTTGATCGTGTCGACCATTTTCCCGTCTTCTTCAATGGCAACGAGTTTATAAACTGCGCCGAGAGCCGGCTGGTCATAGGCAGTGATCAGCTTCGTACCGACACCCCAGACATCAATGCGCGCTCCCTGAGCCTTTAAATTCATAATGGTGTGCTCATCCAAATCGCTTGAAGCAATCACCTTCGCATCTGTAAATCCTGCTTCATCAAGCATTTTCCGGGCTTTTTTTGACAGGTACGCCAAATCGCCGCTGTCCAGACGGATGCCAATGAAATTAATGCGGTCGCCGAATTCCTTGGCAACCCTAATCGCGTTCGGCATGCCTGAACGAAGCGTGTCATACGTGTCAACTAAGAAGACGCAATCCTTATGTGTTTCCGCGTATTTTTTGAAAGCTGTATATTCATCGCGGTAAGCCTGCACAAGCGCATGCGCATGTGTGCCGGAAACCGGGATATTAAAGCGCTTTCCGGCTCTTACATTGCTTGTCGCGCTAAAGCCGCCGATTAAGGCTGCTCTCGCTCCCCACATGGCCGCATCCATTTCGTGCGCCCGTCTTGTTCCGAATTCAAGCGCAACTTCATCACCAATGACGCCTTTAATCCGGGCAGCCTTTGTTGCGATTAATGTTTGATAGTTCACAATGTTGAGCAAAGCTGTTTCAATCAGCTGCGCTTCTACCAGGGGTGCCTCCACCCTCATAATCGGCTCATTGTTAAAAACGAGCTCTCCTTCTTTCATGGAGTAAAGTGAACCTGTAAAAGATAAGCCGCGCAAATATTCAATAAAATCTTCATGATACCCGAGTTCATCCTGTAAATAACTCAAATCGCTATCCGTAAACTTGAAATTTTCCAAGTATTCAATGGCTTTTTCCAAGCCCGCAAATACGGCATAGCCATTTTCAAACGGAAGCCTTCTGAAAAACAGCTCAAAAATCGCTTTCTTTTCATGAATGCCGTCTCTCCAGTACGTTTCCGCCATATTGATCTGATAAAGGTCTGTATGTAATGACAGGCTGTCATCTTTAAATCCGTACTCTAACACTGTTTTTCCCCTTCCTTACTCTGCCACTTGCGCTCCGATGCTGTTTGCAAAATGGGAAAGAGCCCATGCGTGCCCCTCCTGATTAAAGCTGGCAACAGCTTGTTTATGCACAACAATCCGAAAACCTTTGTTGTATGCGTCAACAGCTGTATGCAACACACAAATATCTGTGCAGACACCGGCAAGATGCAGTTCGCCAATCTGCCGCTCTCTGAGTTTGAGCTCTAAATCAGTTCCCGCAAAAGCAGAATATCTCGTTTTTTCCATGTAGTAAACATTAGATTCATGTTCATGTTTCTGATATAGAGGCAAAAGCTTTCCGTACAGATCTTTTCCTTCCGTGCCTTTTATATTATGCGGAGGAAAAAGACAGGTTTCAGGGTGATATTGATCCCCTTCATCATGAGAATCTACTGCTAATACGACGTAATCACCGTTTGTGATGAATTCTTCAGTTAAATTGACGATTGCCTCTTCAATCATTCTGCCGGGCTCCCCGCAGGTCAATTTTCCGTCACTCGCCACAAAATCATTCGTATAATCAATACAAATAAGTGCTTTTTTCATAGCCGGCCTCCCCGCCATCAGTATGAGAACATTATATCTTATCTCCAGTTGTAAGTGAATTGCCATGAACAAAAAGACAAACGGTCCGTTTGTCTCTTACGATTTCAGCACTGACCGATTATAAATGTCGTCCTGAATATATATCAATTCACGATTCACAGCGATGTCAGCCGCAATGACGATGCCTAAAGGCGTATGAAACTGAAGATCAGATACAATCTTGAAGGGCACTCCGTACCGGTTCGCCATTTGGATATAAGGAGAGTAAGACTGGTATTGAAGCTCTCCATTAATCAAAAGGGTGACGTTATGGCTGTTTTTCAGCTCGTGCTCCGCCTCTTTATACGGTTTGCTTCTAAGCACCTGTCCTTTCGTCAGTGCCAAAACGACTCTTTCTCTTAAAGAGCCTAAAAACAAATGGCGCTCGTCAGGCTTTGTCTCCAAAGGCCCATACATTCCTTGCTGCAAATAGAGATCCATTTTATCTTCACTCAAAAGCCTGTCCTCCCGTCTTGTTTGTCTTCATTATCACCTGATCAGGCAGGAGCTAAACTTTCAAGCGCCGTTTACATTTCTGTTACCCAATGAATGATTTTTTTGGCCAGCTCACCAGCAGGGGTTTCCTCTGTATGCCGGCGCAACGACGCTTCCAGCCGTTCAGGCAGAGTTGCTTTATCTTCTTCATAGGAAATGATCGTGCTCCACTCCAGCTGCGGTACCGCTACAAGCGTGCGCAGTTCTTTTCTGTTTTCATGCAGATACACGTCCGTGATCATTCCGGTTTGCGTATTGATATTTGCTTTTCTGATTTTCATAACATGACCTCTCTATTTAAAGACTACCCATATTATACAATAAAAAAGCAACAGCCTCTTGTGAAAAGGCTGTTACCCGTTAAACGAAACTGTTTCATCAGTGATATCGGCATCTTTGAAGAGAGTTTTACTCGTTTGGTTGTTAATCTTCACAAAATCACCAAGCTGAAATGTGCCTGACCCCGCCCCTGAATGAGCGACGCTTTTGGGCGAAATCGCAAATACGTCTCCAAAGCTTGCCGCGGCATTACCCGTAACTGACATGATATAAATCGGCCCCACAATTGCAGGCATTTCCCCACCTCCGCATTGATTTACAGCATCATATGCAAGGAGCCGATAATGGTGCCCGCCTATTCAGCTGGCTTTGCGTTTTCCTCGAGTCGTGACCGCTGGCGCAGCTTGATCAAGCGGACAATATTCAGGAAGAACGCCTTCACTACCGCATAAACCGGCACCGCTAAAATCATGCCGAGAATTCCGCCGAAGCTTCCCGCTCCGATTAATAGCAAAATAATCGTAAGCGGATGGGTATTCAGCCGCTTTCCGATCACAAGAGGAGACAGCAGGTTTCCGTCCAGCTGCTGAACGATGACGACCACAATAATCGCAAACAGCGCTTTGGCCGGCGAGTCCATAAAACCGACAATGACAGCCGGCGCGGCACCGAGAAAAGGCCCGACATAGGGAATGATATTGGTAATCGCCATGACAATCCCAAGAATCAGGGCATACGGCAGTCCGGCAATTAAATAGCCGATAAAACACGCTGTTCCGACAAAAAGACAGATTAACAGCTGCCCCTGGAAATATGCCGCAAGCGTATCGGATAAATCTTTAAAAATCTTTAAGCCTTCTGTCCGATAAGAAGCCGGTAGAATTTTTACTGCCAAATGTGGAAAGCGGTGTCCGTCTTTCAGCATGTAAAAAAGGATAAATGGAACAGTAATAATAACAAGCGTGATGTTTGTCACGACACCAAACACCGCAGATAAACTGGACGTGATATTTTGCGGCAGGTTTTGGAGAAAACTTGTCAATGACTGTTCAATTTTTGATATCGATACATAATCCTGGTTCATCATCCAGGTAAACCATTGAGAATGGGACAAATCCTTTGTCAGCGCCTGAATCTGTTTTATATAATCAGGAAGGTTGTTAAACAGCCCTGTCACCTGTGAGGTGATGATAGGTCCGACTGACGCTGAAATAAAGGCAAGCAAACCGATAAACAGTAAATAGATCAATAGGATGGATAATGTCCGCGGAATTTTTTTCTCAAGCAGGCGGACGACCGGATTAAATATGAAATACAAAATTCCCGCAATCAGCATCGGGAAAAACAATGTCGAGATAAAAACAATAAACGGCTGAAATACAAATGAAACTTTTGTTGCTACATAAATAATCAGCAAAACAAATAAAATCTGCAATGTCCAAAAATGGACTTTTGATTTCAACAAGCTTTGTTCCTCCTAGTTTTTCTTTGTCTGTCAGATAAAAGAACTTATACCCCATCATTGTAACAAAAATGAACCCATATCAGAACTCTTAATATAATGAAAGGAGTGTTGGTGATGAAGGCCATGACATACGATACAGATTCAGAACTGGCTTATATCTATGTTCTTCCTCCGAAAAGGAACAGGAATATACGGTCTGAGGAGCTTAAAGTCAATGATTGTATCCTGCTGGATATCGACCAAGACGGCAAAATTGCCGGATTCGAATGTTTTGGTGAGGCAGCACACCTCTGTGCCCCATTTGCCGGGAAATACCGGCTATATGTAAAAGTTTCAGACGGTTATCATTTTCGGGTCTGCCAGCATGCTTCAGTCCGTTCCTGCTATACGGTGTACGGTGTCACTTTCTGTTTTTCAGATGGTGACGATCAGGAATTTGCCGGCTTTGACCTTGATGGAACAATGTATCATAGTGCGTTTTTACAGCGCTTAACTGAAAAATAGGACGTCCCGGTGTACGCCTATTTTTCATGCGCAAGCACTGTTAGACCCGCTCACTGTAATCTGGGGTGACGGAAATCATGTGCTGGATTCTGATCAAACAAACAGAATTTCGGGCTCCTTCAATTGTGATATGGTCAGGTTTTACATCAATCAGTCTGCCTCTGACCGTATCTCGTACTGTCTGTATAACGAACCTTGAGCCGATGAGCTTTTTAATGGTCTGATAGACATAAGGATCGACTAAAGAGACCAGTTGCGGACTACCTTGGTTGACCATACTTTTATCCCCTTTGTGTGTTTTATCTCAGCTTATGCCGCGCTTATGGATAATGACACAGGCTTACCTGATAAAACAAAGGGGTGCGGAGATTTTAGGAGAATACGTTTGGAAGCGGGTGTAAAGGAAGTATCGATGAAGCGGAGACAGCGAAGAAAGCTGGCGCTGTTCCGTACTTATACAGGCTTTATCACGGATGCCTGGGCTTGGTCGATTAATTGGTCCAGCTTTTCTATTTTTTTTCGTGCGGTTGAAGGATCAATTTGGCGGTAATGATGGTGGCCGCCCGGCTCTTCATCCAGTTCGTCCGCTTTTTTGACAATCTGCTGCAGTGTATTTTTATCTAATTCGCCTTCAGGCAAATAGGAATCTGTATGAAGCAAAATGGCTAGTGCAATCTCTTTTGCTGCTTTCGGTTCCTCGCCAAGCCGAATCAGAAGTTTATGCGCCCGTTCCGCCCCTTTAATGGCATGAATGTCATTTCTTTTGTATTTCTCATAATCCCACTTTCCGTCTGTATACCATTCATAATGGCCAATGTCATGAAGCAGTGCCGCTTTTGCTGCTAAATCAGGATTAATGTCAGCCTTCACAGACAGCCTGTATGCATGATAAGCGCAGGCAATCGCATGTGCCACGCCGGAACGCTGAAGATATTTTTGTGCAATTGGATGGGTGAAAACATCCATTAATGTAACCTTTCTCATGGAAACCCCTCCTTTAGATATTTTTAGAATCCTAACATAATTTGCAGAGAAACTCAATTCTTATGTCACATCATTTTGATCTTCTTATCATCATTGTTATACCCTAAAAGCAACGTTTCAGTCAGTATATGCGGCTGTTCAATAAAATGCGCTGGCTGTAGCCTTTTGTATAAAAAAAAGAGCAGAAAATATCTGCTCTACAAAAACTCTTTAATATCATAAATGCGGCCGTTTTCCGTCCCTTTTTCTAGTAAAGAAAGCAGCGTGCCGGCAATAAAGTCCGGACTGCGAAGGCTTCCTGTTTCATTTAATTTCCGGAATCGTTCAATGTGGTGGAAATCCTTTTTCGATGAAGAACGGATGACTGCCTGCATCTCAGTGTCCATCACTCCAGGTGAGAACGAAATCATGTTCACCGGCAGCTCTTCATCCTCCTGTTCAAATCCGAATGTCCTCGTAAACATGTCGAGCCCGGCTTTTGAACTGCAATACGCGCTCCATCCCTTATATGGATTTTTGGCGGCTCCTGAAGTAATGTTGACAACCGTCTTTTTGCCGCTGTATGGAGCAAACCGTTTTGTAAACAGCTGACTCAAAAGCACGGGCGCAGTCAGGTTCAGCTGATAATGGCGCTGAAGCTCGTCAAGAGACGCTTCGCCGGCACGTTTGATCGGCGTTACCATTCCGGCGTTATTGACCAGGGTAATACCAGAATAACGATATGGATCGATGGATGAGAGCAATGTTTCAAATTGCTGTTCAACTTCTTCGAGATTGATGAGGTCTATTTGATGCTGCGTTAGTTTTTTGTGAGAGACATCTGTTTTCGTTCTGGATAAGGCATGGACTTCATGCCCCTTTTCTAAAGCCTGTAATGCAATGGCTTGACCCAGCCCTTTTGACGCTCCGGTGATGATATAAAGTTCCATTGGAAACCTCCTTTTCCGTTATTATTGTACGGCACCGCTTTTACACAACACAAGCACGCGGCCTACGCCTTCTTGTTTTCCTGCGCTGTGACTTTTGGGATGAGGAACACGATGCCTGCAATTCCGAGCAGGATCAGTACGACATAGATCATCGGCAGCAGCAATGATGATGTTTCTTGTTCATCTTCTGTTTCCGTTGATGATGTCTTTGTTATTGGTTTTTCTGCAAATGTAATTCCAAGCTGTTTCGACTGGGCCGCAATCGTGTTGGAATCCTCGGCATTTGTTGATGTAAACAAATCTTTTATCAGCTCGGCGTCCTTGTCCTTCGGTTTATCAAAAGTGATATCCTTTTGTTCCTCAGGCAGTTCTGTTTTTTCTTCATAGTAGGTATCTTCATGCAAATAATTCGTATCGATTTCGATGTCTTTTTTCTCATACTGGTTTGGCGCGACATCTGTATTTTCTTCAGTTTGGGCAGCAGCTGCAGAGGGTATGAAAAGGGAAAAGGAGAGCATACAAATCATGATCCCCTTTTCCATGCTGCGATCACGCTTCATACGTTTCATCGCTTTCTGCTGTGTGTTCAGCCATCAGCCGGATAATCAGCGGCAGAGCCGCGGCAATCACCGTAATGATCAGCAGAACTGTTATTCCCATTGTAAACAAGTGCCCAGTACCGTACTGGATGTCGATATATACTTTCGAAACCGGATCTTCAAATGTAAAGTTCGGCATGATCAAATCAATAAGCGGTGCGACATAGAATAGGATCATTGCCGCTGAAGCAACCCAGCCAGGGATTGATCCGAATCTGAATGCCGTCCGGATGAAGGCAGAGCTTGCGACCAGCAATAGAATCGTAAACACCGACCACTTAATCGTCTGATCGTCCGGCAGTGAATAAATATTCAAACCGAACAAGCTGATCATAAGTCCGACAAGGATATTCAGAATTCCGAATAACGCTCCTTTGACGAGAAGCGGTGCGTTTTGGTAATACGAGCTGAAATAGCCGATTAACAGACTGCTGATCAACACAATGACAAGGATGACAACCGGAGGTACCGTCTGAATTTTTTCTTCCGGAACCTCTCCGCTGATTTTAAGCGGATTCGCTAAGTAATCATATACATAGCCATTGTTTTGCCCGTCTACTAATGTATTTCCGAGTATGCCGTATACGTCATTTCGCACGAGTTTCGTGGAGGCGACATTTTTCCCCCAGTTGTTGTTTAAGGTGTCGGCTTTCGCTTGAACATCATTGACGCTTTGCTGCATGTTGGTTGTGTAATCAATGATGCCTGACTGGCGATCAGACAATGAACCCATCATGTCTGACATTTGCAGCACTTCCTGGCCGACCGTATCTTGGACACTCAGTGCCATGGTGCCAGACAGCCCATCGTTGCTGAATGTCGCAGATTCCTGTGTTGCGCCCGTTACAAGCTGTTCTGACGCTTTTGCGGCACTTTCAGAGATTTTCGTCAGTTCGTCGAGAACACCTGCTTGAGAGTCACGGATATAGCCGCTGTAGTCGTCCGCAAATTTGGTCATGCCGTCGATGAAGCTGTTAATATCTTCATCAGTTTGCATCGTGTTGTTTTTGAGAGCTTCCCAGCTGGCTGATTCTTCAGGTGTGAGAGCCAGGACTGATTTGACGTTGCCCTGCTGGCCTTCAATGGCATTGGTTTTCGCAGCACTGTCAATCGTACCGGATAATACAGAGTCATAAACAGACAAATATTTATAGTATCTCATTAAAGCGGAGATGCTTTCTGTATTGATTTCTCCTGAAAATTGAAGCTGATCTTTATTTTCAAGCTCGCGAATCGCACTGTAAATCCCTTCAAACTCCCGCTTCCGTTTCGCTTCGAGATTTTCAAGTTTACCTTCGAGCTTTTTCACTTTGTCTTTCAGGTCATCAATTTCATCAGTGAGACCATTCATTTGCTCTGTTAGTTCCTCTAACTTCTTTTTCAACTCTTCATTATGAGCAGTTTCTTTTTCTTTGAGCTCTTCTTCAATTTGCTTGATTCGCTCAGACGCTTTGCTGAGCTGTTCTTTTGCTTTGGCGATATCAGAAATGTCGCCGTTTCCTGGTTGATCTTGGTCCCCGGGCTCCGTCGTATCTCCGCCGCTGCCGGTATCTCCTGAATCTCCGGTACCGTCTTCATTTGCCAGCTTGATAAATTGAAGGGCTGAGTCAGATGAAGCAGTCTGTTCGGCAGATGTGCCCGTTTCAGTTTTTCCGCTGTCTGACGCATCGCTGGGCTGCTCCTGACCGTCTGTTCCCTTCTGCTGGTCTTGATCCTGAGTACTGCCGTCCGTTTGTCCGTCATTTCCGGTATCACTGCTGTTATTGTCTTCTCCAGAATTATCATTTTGATCATTTGGAATCGTCCCGTCTCCATCATTATTTCCGGAATTTGTATCCGGCTCTGGAGTAGGGTCCTCTTTTTCAGGCTCCTTCAGATTGTCTGAAATATCCTGAATATCAGCAGCGATATTTTTCAGTTCTTCACGCTGTTTTTCAAGATCAATTTTGAGTTCTTCAGGATCATCTTCTTTAGGGTCTTTATCTTTATCATTGTTGTCAGAGCCATCGTCTATGACTGGGTCGTCCCCTTTCTCAACAGTTAGCGCCGGACGCGTCAAAACAAGCAGTTCATACACCTGATTTAGTGCAGCCTGTCTTGATGCGGCCTGATATTGTTCGATTAAATCACTTTGGATTTTTGCCATGCCAAGTTCCTGCTGGGACACTTGCCCTTCCCTAATTTGCTGGGCGTTTGCCAGCACATTACTGGTTTGTCCGAGCTGTGTCTTCGCTTGGCCGATCCCGGTTGCCAACCCGCTCATGCGTTCGCTGAACTGATTCGCCTTTTGCTGTGCCTGGATGGCATCCAGACCTGTCCGGATTTGCTGCTGTGTTGAATCCTGGGCTGCCAAAAGCAGCTTTTTCTGATTCTCTTGATATTCTTTGTACCTTTCAACTGTATCAATGAATTCTTTCAGCGTGTTTTTGGCTTCCTCCGCCGTAGTAGCTTTTTCTTTTGTCGTGCCTTGCGCTTCATTCATTGATTTCTTCAGCTCATCGATTAAGTCTTTTTGCTGTTTGATTTCACCTGCTAAATCATTAGAGCTTGGTTTGTAAAAGTTGTACATGACATTCTGGAATTCAGATTCTTTATTGACGATCTTGTCAAATTCTCCTCTGATGTTGTCCACTTTTTGCGAAACAAAGTTCCAGTATAAGGCCGACATTTTTTTGTTCATTGTCTTTTGGGCATCCTCAAGCTCCCGCTGAACTTTTTCTTTGTTAACCGCATTCAGGTTATCTTGAATGCTGAATTCGAGCGTTGCTTTTTGAGGATGGTCTTTGTCATAGCTCAAAATGTTTTTTGAGAAGTCTGAGGGAATGTAGACGATCGCATCATATTTCTTTGAAGCGAGACCGGTCTCGGCCGCGCTTCGGTTTACGACCGTCCACGAATAATCAGGACGTTCACCCAGAACAGCCGCTACTTCCTTGCCGAACTGGGCGGATTTGTCCTCTTCATCAGACTTTACCTCATCACTCAATACGCCTGTGTCTTCATTCACCACCGCGATTTGCCGGGTGGAATTGACTGCTTTTTTCGTCGGATCGTCTCCGATAAATCGGAAAAACAACACCGGCAGCAGCAAAATGATGATGACGGCGGATATTAACTTGATCAAGCTTTTTCGTTGTTCTGTCATCTAGCACTCTCCCTTTCAGCAGAACATAAAGGAATTTGAACTTTTTGCTCCTTCCCGTTTTCCACAACATATCCGAAGCCCGGCTGAATCTCCGGCTCCTGTCTTTGGTACGGGAGAGGAATGACATTTTGCTCAGACTTTTTCATCAGCAGAATCGCGTGGCGGATTTGCTTCATCTCAGTCGTCAAGGAGTCATAGCCTTTTGAGAATTCGCTGTGGTTACCACCCGGGATAAAACTGAAGCCAAGATGAGCGTATGATTTCATGAAGTTAGCGAGACGGTCTTGTATTCTCGTATCAATCGTCTGCTGGAATCTCGTTATCCCGTCAATCATCAGCACCACTTGTGAGAATCGAAGATTTTGCGCGTCTCCTTGGCGGACGGCTTCTACATACATGGCTTCTCTTGTTTTGAAAATGTCTTCTGCTGTTTCAATCCACTGCTCAATATCTTCTTTCGTTTCCAAATATGAAACATCTGATTCCTTCGCATAATGAGATAAGCCGCGGTCAATCGAGTCAAACAGGCCGATCATTTCGGTTTCATCATCAATCAGATGTTCGAGCATGACTTTTAGGACGTTTGTTTTCCCGCGCTGAGTCTGGCCTAAAATCAGGCAGTGCTTATGCTTGCCCAAATCAAAATAGACTGGGCTGACTGTTTCTTCATGAAGCCCGATCGGTACAGATAAAGGCTTGCGTTCCAGCTTGAAGCGGAGAGAAAATTCTCTCGTTGTCAGGCTCTCAGGCAGCATCGGAATCGGTGCCGGCTGCTCCAATGAAGCAAATCGCCCTTGAAGTTTCTGTACGTCTGATTTCAGCTCGTTGAACATGCCGATATCATCATCGGCGTCAACAGGCAGGAACATTTGCGCGAAATAAAGCTCTTCCTTTTGAATGATGACGCGTCCCGGAATCGGCTCAAGATTGAATTTCGGACGGCCGTAAATGGAATATCCTTCTGATTGATCCATGAGATAATGGACAACCTTTGTTTTCAAGTTATTTAACAATGACTGGCGGACAGCATTCACCCGCGTTGCTGTCAGCATAAAGTAGATACCCAAGCTTTGTCCGTCTCTGGAAAGCTGGACAAATTCCGATTCAAGCTCATGCATCTCATCCTTGACAATGTCAAAGTTGTCAATGGTGATAAAAATGAATGGAAGCTCTTCTTCGCTCAGCGCATTGTACATTTTGATGTGGCTGATTTCTTTTTCCCGGAACAAACGTTTACGGCGGTCAATTTCTTCTTTGATGCGAATCATGAACTTTTCAATTTTTCTTGACTGGTCCATCAGGAAGTAATCCGCGGTATGCGGGAGCTTCGCTAATGGCAGCAGCGTTCCGTTTCCGAAATCAAAGATATAGACATGAAGCTCTTCAGGTGTGTATACGTCCGCAAAACTCATCAGGAACGTTGCGGCTGCAATCGATTTTCCGTAGCCCGAAGAGCCGAAGATGCCGATATTTCCATCTTCCATCATCTTATAAGCAATTGGCGCTTGTCTTTGCAGATCAGGTTCATCGACATACGCAAAGTGGAAATGGTCTTTTTCGTTTGAAGGGAAAAGAGTGCGCGGAATACGTTCCGCAAGCGGCGGAAGCCAAGGGCTTGGCAGCTTCTCGATTCCCATTTCATCTTGGATGCGTTCAATTTCGTCAACTACAGCTTCGATTTCGGTTTGAACGTCTTTTTTCGCGTTATCTTCGGTATCAACCTCAGAAAGCGGGATCAGACCCGTATCTGTAACGATCGCGATTTCATCCTCGGTACCGTAGACTTCCTCTAAGTAAGGCGCCCCGCTCCATGCAGATTGGAAAAGCTCATACACTTCATTGTTTCCGACCTGCAAATAGCCGCGGCCTGTTACGGTAATGTTTGCGGCATCGCTGTTTTTCAAAATTTCTTTACTGTCGGTGGCATCCTGGACCTTGAGCGCTACTTTAAAGCGCGAGTTACTCCAGATCTGGTCGTCGATGATGCCGCCTGGCTTCTGTGTCGCCAAAATCAAATGAACGCCGAGGCTTCGTCCGATACGCGCGGCACTGACAAGCTCCCTGATAAAATCAGGCTCCTCGCTTTTCAGCTCGGCAAACTCATCAGAAATTAAGAACAAGTGAGGCATCGCCACTTCTGCTTTCCCTTGCTTGTACAGCTTTGTATAGTCATTGATGTGATTGACTTGATACTGGTCAAACAGGCGCTGCCTTTTTTTCAGCTCGCTTTTAATGGAAGCAAGCGCACGCATACTGAAGTTTTTGCTTCCTTCAATATTTGTGATCGTGCCGAGGAGGTGGGGAATGTTGCGGAACGGCTGCGCCATTCCTCCGCCTTTATAGTCAATTAGTAAGAAAGCCGCTTCATGCGGATGAAAATGCACTGCAAGTGACAAGATGTAGGTCTGGAGAAATTCACTTTTCCCTGATCCCGTTGTCCCCGCAAGCAAGCCGTGCGGACCGTGTGCTTTTTCGTGAAGGTTCAGATACACAATGTCATCTTTCCCTTTATAACCGATCGGCACTGACAGCGACTTCGACGATTCACTTGTCAGCCATCTTTGCTGAATGCCGATTTCTTTTACTTCCTTCGCATGAAAAAGCTCCAGGAACGATACCGTTTCCGGAATGGAATTCGTAATGCCGACCTGGTGGTTCAGCGTCCGCAGTGTGCGTGAAAACCGTTCGTTGTCCTCACGCTGATGATGATCGAGACGGAACGGTATTCTTACCGCTTTTTTCTTTTGTATTAAAATGTCGCCTTCATGCTCATTAATGTAGCGGACAAGAGTCGTAATGTTTTCCGACAAGCTTTCCTTTGTTTCCGCAGCGACAATTGTCGAGGTGCCCAGATGCTCATGCTGTCCTTCTAAATATTCGAGAATGACATGCTCGGAGATCAGCTGCTGATTCGTGATGACAAATACAAAATGCGGTTTGAACTGCAGTTTTTCTTTGTCATCTTCGAGATCACGCTCTCTGATCAATTCGTAAAGTGAAGACAGGAGCTGATCTCGGGTTTGCTCATTATAAATAAATCCTTTTGCATAAATATGGGGCATTTGAAATTGCGGAAGCCACTTCATCCACTCCCAGTCTTTATACTCTTCTTCATGAAAAATAAATACAAAACGCAAATCGTGATAGCTGTTAAAGAACGACAGCTGTCCGATCAGCTGGTGAATCTCATTTTTCACAATTTGCGATTTACCGACAAGCCCCATCGGACCTTCTGCCAAATCGACCGTCACCGGCGCATTGCGGATATCTTTATAGACGCGCTGCATGTGCTGCGATTTCTCCATGAGGTCATCGATATCACGATTCGCCAAGTCTCCGCCGCTCATATTGATTTCATAGCTTGACGGAACTGTTCCCGTCCCAAGCCGCAGCTGGAGATAATCCTTGCTTTCAAGTGATTTTTCCCAGATCCGGTCACTGATTTCACTTGTTAAGTATTTCATTTGTTCAAATGAAGGAAAGTGAAATTCAAGAACCTGCTTTTGCTTTTCAGCAAGTGCCTGAAGCTCTTTCCGCTTATTGTCTAAGTAAAGCTTATATACACGCTCCCGTTTTTCCTCGCGTTTTTTCCGCTGGTTTTTATCCCGGAAATATTGCACTGTCGAGGTAATGAGAGTCATCATAAACATGGCCAAAGAAACGAGTATAAATATGCCGCGCGGCTGGATGATGGCAACTACGCCCATCACGATCAGCATCACAAGCGGAGGCAGGATGACGAGCCACAGCCCTCTGTTGGTTTGATCGCTCTCCTGAGAGGGAAAACTGAAAGAAACGCGGTCATCCGGCAGATCGTATACCATCCGCGGCGTTCTTCTGTACTGCGGATATTTTTTCTGCATCTCTGTACTCGGTTTGACCGTTTCTGTTAACGCTGTTTCAAACTGGGCATAATGAACAATTTCTAAAAGGTCTTGTTCCGTCACCCTCATTTGCGTGAAGTTCCAGAATATTTCATCCCCCGGCTTGAGCGGCGTATTGGCGTTGATTTTCTCTCCGTTCAAGAAGATCGTTCCGCTTTCAGGGCGGACCGACCAGCTGCCGCCTGCACGAAGCAAAGAAAACGTGCTTTGTTCTGCAAATGCAAAATCTTGCGGATTCAGATAAATATCTGCATTCGTTTTTTCTGAGGAACATACAATTTCATCCCGATTTCCCGTAAAATAAACGGATTTCTCAGGTTCACTGCCCGTCAATATCAAGCGTATATCCTGCTGATCCATTTGGAGAGTAAATGATATATCCGTCTCAATCGTGCCGAGACAATCATTTCCCAGGAAAACTTCGTATTTGCCGCCGGATTCCTTTCTTTTAAGAGAAACCACTCCGCTATTAAATGGAATGGAGCTGATCGTAACGGAATCCTTCACATCAGGCCCTATAGTCACCGGATGAGACGACGGGAGGTTAGACAGATTTAATTTTTGAACGTTATTTTGGTAAAAAACCCATAATAGACTCAAATGGCGAACCCCCTTACGGCCGAATGGCAGCATGCGATGACCTGTGCTTCATGTCTCACGTTATTTGTCATCTTTTTTCTCATCTTTCTTTTCTGTTTCTTTTTTCTCGTCTTCTTTTTTCTTCTGTTCTTCTTTTTTCGCTTTTTCCTGGGCTGTGGCTTTTTCTTCCGCCGCTTTCTCTTCTGCTTGTTTTTCTTCGTCTGTTTGTGTCTGTTCTTCGCTTGTATCGACTAACGATGTTTCAGAATTAGACTGTTTATTTTCTTGACGTTCTTTTTGGGCTTTTTCAAGCTCACTATTTACTGAATCAAGTTCTTTTTGTATATCTTCATCATTTGTATCCTCAGATAAAAGCTGCTGTTTATATTTAGCTAGGGCAAAGTAAATATAATCATTGTATTCCAGCTTGCGGCCGATACTGATCGCTTCTTTGTATTCTCCTCGACCATAATCAATCCAATATAAGAAATGCTGAGGGTCTGATTGAAGGGTGACTAAATTATTTTCTATATTTTTGGTTTTTGCACTCCCCAGGTTTTCGACCTCAACATAGGACGTCGCCAGCTGATACTGCACCGATTCAGGCAGGCTTTCCGCATCGTACTTGGACAGTGTGCTGATGACTTCACTGTACTGCTTGTTTAAGAACGCACGGTTGCTGTCCACTATCGCCTGGTGCTTTGGCTGCGCGAAAAATAAGGCGTACATCGAATAAATAAGTGCCGGTACAAGCAAAACAATGAGCCCCAGGCCGATATATCGCTGGATGTTCCACTTCTTTCTCGGGATATGTATGTATGTTTTTGCTTTGGCTTCGAGCTCATCAATATGGGTTTGAATCAGCTCGAGCAAATCATCATAGGATTCAGCATCTAATATCGCCTTTGCCTCTGCGGAAAACGTCAGCGTTTCATTGAATTTCAGGTAGTCTTCAAACGCAAAAGCGCCGTCAACTGCCAAAGCCGCTGCCGCTTTCAGCTCCTGCCATACTCTTTCCTCATCACGCTCGTAAGGAGGAATGCTTTCTTTTACTCCATAATGGAGAAAATAAGGCGTAAGCCCTTTATCGAATACAATGTTTTCAGGAGCGACAATCAAATTCAGCCTCGACAGATTGTGCTGCTGTACGGCTTGAACAAGCTGATAGGCAAACTGCCATTTACTTTTTTTATCCTTAGCTTTCATGAAGCGGAATGCTTTATAGGAGGAGGGAGGTTGGATTGTGATGATTACTTCATCATCCGTCACATCGATTTCTTTATGAAAAAATGGATTTATATCTTTGATCACGTTAGCTTCAAGACCGTCGAGAAGCTTTATTTTTTCCCGTTGAAAGGTAAATGTATAGCCGGCATCTGTTTTCTCGGCAACAGCTTCTAATTGGTTTTCTAAATATGATTTTTGTTTACCTGACATTCAACCAGATCCTTTCATAATATTTCAAGCCGGTCTCCGTTTGTAATGCCGCAATCAGACAGCTTGCATTCTCCGGAAAACACCTTATCCTTGTTCACCACTCTGATCCAGTGCCCTTCGCGCGGAGGCATAGATACGCTTTGGGCCTGCCAAGCAATATCAATTACTTTTTTCACCGGGTGGTAATCTGACAATCTGAGATCAAAGACACTGCCGTTATAATGTTTCAAATCTATTGTAATATCAATATACATTTAGGATCACCCTTACATAGAAAGAGCGCCGTCTTCTTTTGAATCAGGCGCTCCTTCCCTTTCATACTGTTATCCGCGGATTTGATTTGCGATGTCTTGGTCAGTAGACTCAAGTGTATTTGCTGTTTGATCAAGCTGCTGATTCACATCTTGAAGCAAATCTGACATTTTGATAAATGAAGGTTTGAGCTGCTCGTATTGATCTGCGAACGCTTCGCTTGAAGCACCTTCCCACATGCTTTTCAAATCAGAGATCATTCGGTTTAAACGATCAACCTGATTTAATACTTCTTGGCTTTCAACGCCGTATTGCTTCGCCATCGCTCTTAGCTCTTCGGGTGTGACACGAATTAATCCTGCCATATTCCTCATTACCTCCTGTGCCATCAGCCTAAATATGGGCTAATTCACTTATTTTTAGAACGTCATTATTATAAAAACAGTTTTTCGGCATAGTCAAACAAATATGTTTTAATTTTACAAAATGAGTCCAATGGTTTACACCGAATCCCTTAAAAATGACATATAATGTAAAGTAAATAGGTTTATTTTCTTAATCTTCTCTTCATTCTCCGAATAATCCAAAAGACCCAAATAACTCTCCAACTCCCAAAAAAAACCTTTCAGAAAATTTGATGCTACAGCACCATTTCTGAAAGGTTCAGTTTTTTCTTTCCTTAATTAGTCTCGCCTCCGATGACTTTCTTAGAAGATTAATAGGATAAGCTGTCGTTATATGAGGCATACAACTGTCCTGCAAAAAGGCGATTACACCGCCAAATGTATATAGAACGTTTCTCTCATGAAATTGTTTTTTTGCTTCTGTTCTTTGTTGTTGATTTTCACAAACAACAACAATCATAATAAAAGGAAGGGGATGAGATGTCAAAGAGAAATCAAGCACGAAAAGTAGGGAGATTTATGACCATGCCGAATGATCCGTTTAAATATAGTTTTGACAGACTTGAAGATGTGGCTGATCATATCAGCGACGTTCTGCGGTGCCCGATCACCATAGAGGATGTTAACCACAAACTGCTTGCCTACAGTACACACAGCGACTGCACAGACCCTGCCCGGACGTCTACCATTATTGGCAGAAGGGTACCGGAGAAGGTGATTAACAAGCTGTGGAAAGACGGGACAATTCCAGCTCTCTTAAAAACGGACCAGCCGATCAGAGTCAAGCAAATTGATGAAGTCGGGCTGAGCAATCGCGTCGCTATTTCGATTTGGAAAAACAAGCAAGTACTTGGCTTCATATGGGCGCTTGAGATCCAAAAAACATTGTCCGATGAAGATCTGCTGACATTGCAAATGGCAGCAAAAGCAGTGAAAAACAAGCTTCTCAAACTTCAAATCAGAAAAACGAAAAATGAAGAACGCAGCCAAGAATTTTTCTGGAAAATGCTGACCGGACACATCCATCAGGAGGATGATATGGCGGATGGGTTCCATAAGCTTGGAATGGCCGCTCCTTCAGAGTTTTCCGTTATGATCATCCGCATAAATGGTGAGCTGACTGAAAAAATCGAACAGCAGCTGCAATATTTACAGGAAACGACCCAGCAGGTTTACGTGCTGCTGGCGACCGTAGATTCCAATGAACTTATTATATTAACCTCACCCAAAACAGATCATCCTTTTCAAGATTTAAAACAGTTTGCTTTAAGTACGCAAAAACAGCTGAAGGAGCGGTATAAAATAGAAGACGTTTCTATCGCTTTTGGCGGAATATACAACTCTATTTCTTTTGTCTCCCGCTCCTATCAGGAAGCATTGTCCGTCTTAAAAACGAAGGAACGGTTCACTGAAGAGACCAAACATCTTTTCAGCTTTTCTGAGTTAGGCATTTATCAATACTTAGATGTCTTATATGAAAAACGGAAACAGGCGGGCCATTATAATTACTCGCTTTCCAAACTGGAACAATATGACCGGGATCACCAGTCAAATATGGTAGAAACACTAGAGCGCTTTATTGAAGCAGACAGCAACGTGAATACCGCTTCTAAGCTGTTAAATATACACGTTAATACGTTGAATTACCGCCTCAAGCGGATCAGCCAGATCGCTGAAATTGATTTGAAAAATGTGAATCAAAAATTCACCATCTATTTAGATATCAAACTTCGGCACATGGATTTGTGAAATTTCACAAATTCATGTTTTTTTATTTTCTTAATCAAACAAAGAATTTTCCAAAATATCAAGCTACACTAAAAATATCACAGGATACAGGAGGAGACAGATATGATCATAGGGGTTCCTAAAGAGATAAAAAACAATGAAAACCGTGTCGCATTAACACCCGGGGGCGTTTCTCAGCTCATTTCAAACGGCCACCGGGTGCTGGTTGAGACAGGCGCGGGCCTTGGAAGCGGATTTGAAAATGAAGCCTATGAGTCAGCAGGAGCGGAAATCATTGCTGATCCGAAACAGGTCTGGGACGCCGAAATGGTCATGAAGGTAAAAGAACCGCTGCCGGAAGAATATGTTTATTTCCGCAAAGGACTTGTGCTGTTTACGTACCTTCATTTAGCAGCTGAGCCTGAGCTTGCACAGGCCTTGAAGGATAAAGGAGTAACTGCCATCGCATATGAAACGGTCAGTGAAGGCCGGACATTGCCTCTTCTGACGCCAATGTCAGAGGTTGCGGGCAGAATGGCGGCGCAAATCGGCGCTCAATTCTTAGAAAAGCCTAAAGGCGGAAAAGGCATTCTGCTTGCCGGAGTGCCGGGCGTTTCTCGCGGAAAAGTAACGATTATCGGCGGCGGCGTTGTCGGGACAAACGCGGCGAAAATGGCTGTCGGCCTCGGTGCAGATGTGACGATCATTGACTTAAACGCAGACCGCTTGCGCCAGCTGGATGACATCTTCGGCCATCAGATTAAAACGTTAATTTCTAATCCGGTCAATATTGCTGATGCTGTGGCGGAAGCGGATCTCCTCATTTGCGCGGTATTAATTCCGGGTGCTAAAGCTCCGACTCTTGTCACTGAGGAAATGGTAAAACAAATGAAACCTGGTTCAGTCATTGTTGATGTAGCGATCGACCAAGGCGGCATCGTCGAAACTGTCGACCATATCACAACACATGATCAGCCAACATATGAAAAACACGGGGTTGTGCATTATGCTGTAGCGAACATGCCGGGCGCAGTCCCTCGTACGTCAACAATCGCCCTGACTAACGTTACTGTTCCATACGCACTGCAAATCGCGAACAAAGGGGCAGTAAAAGCGCTCGCAGACAATGCGGCACTGAGAGCGGGTTTAAACACCGCAAACGGACACGTGACCTATGAAGCTGTAGCAAGAGATCTGGGCTATGAGTATGTTCCTGCCGAGAAAGCTTTACAGGATGAATCATCTGTGGCGGGTGCTTAATTCACAATGAGCTTGCAGAAAGATTTCTGCAGGCTTTTTTATTTTTTAAAAGGAAAAAAGAGACCATTTCACGAATTATGACTATGAAGTTGATCATAAAGGAGGATTCATATGGCTGTTCAGCAATATGGCGTGTTAAAAGGCATAGTCTTAGACATGAAGCGGGAAACAGATGATGACAGTCCTCATTTCCAAGTCAAAATGCTCGGTGAAGAGAATACGTATTACAGGTGCGCCATCAATGTGATGTCCAGTTCTGAGGAATCTGAAGTATTGTATTTGGCTGACGATCAGTTTGATTCGGGCTCAATTACCATCCTTCCGAACATGCCGTATGGATATACAAGGATCAATGAAGCAAACCGTGAAGTGGCACTGGATTATGTGCGGGGCAATTTGTTTGACCCGCGGGAAATGAAGCCTTTGCCTCATGAAATCACAGGACCTGATAATGATTTAAATGATTTTATTGAAACCTATATGAAGAAAGCACAAGATGAGAAAGCGCCGGTTTATATATTCGGTTCAAAATTCGGCCCTGAACAGGCTGCAGATAAAATATTCGGCTTTACCCCGACTAACGGAATGCACAATATCCATATGAATCAAGGGAATGCAATGGATACGCGCTGGAAAAAAGACAACGGCTCTTGGCATGACGGGGGTATTCTGATTCAGTTTGCAGATCAGTGGGCCGCTGTGTTTTTAGCGTTTTTATCCCAATCTTGGTGTACCGATGAAAACGGAAACCCGGTCAGAGATTGTGATCATACCCAAACGTCTGCGTAAGATTAGAAAAAGAGACTGCGGCGAGCAGTCTCTTTTTGATACGATTACACATTTTCAACAGTCTTTAGGCTGTTTGGCCTCATATCGCTCCAATGCGATTGGATATAGTCCAAACAAGCTTCACGCCCTTTTTGCTCATGAACGACTGTCCAGCCGCTCGGCACATCTATAAAACCCGGCCATAGGGAATATTGGCCTTCTTCATTGACCAGCACCAAATATGTGCCATCCGCATTTTCAAAAGGATTTGCCATTCTATTTCTCCTCCCTTATTTATTCAACTCTTCCAATTTGACAGCGAGAACCTTGCCGATTTGAGCCAGAGGTTCCGGCTGACATAAATCTTTATGACGGCAGTCGATGTCGATTTGTTCAATCTGTCCGTTAATATAAGGCTTCCACGAGTCAGGTTCAATCGGGTCAAACCATTCAGGAATGATTGTTGATCTGAAAAACAAAACATTTCCGCGGAAGGTTTTCGGCTTATAGGAACCTAAAATGCCGACAGAATTGACATACGTATTCTTCAAATTTAAAATGACCGTTTCATCCAGGCTCGCAAGCGCACTGCCGTCACGGCGAAGAATCTCAATCGCCGCTTCAAAATCTAGCGGTTTTTCCCCTAAGCTGTCTGGATCATACCCGCCTAACGCCAGAAGGGCAATAAGCGCTTCCTCATCATCCGGCGCCTCTTTTATAGGAAGGAAGTGGTTTGGATAGGCATCCAGCATCACCAATAGGGAAACTTCTTCTCCTTGATTTTGCAGCTGGGTCGCCATCGCTTGAACGACATTCCCGCCCAGAGACCAGCCTAGCAGATGGTACGGGCCTTTCGGCTGAACCGTTCGGATTTGTTTAATGTAATCAGCAGCCATGCCATCAAGTGTTTTCGGAAGCTCCTCGCGCTGCCCGATTCCCCGTGCCTGCAAGCCGTAGATCGGATAATCTGTTCCTATATTGGTCATCAAACCGGCATAACACCAGCTGAGCCCCCCTGCCGGATGAACACAGAATAAAGGAGGCTTGTCTCCGCTTGTTCGGAGCGGCAGCAGAACGTCAAGAGCGCTTTGGCTTGATCCCATTTCAAGTCTTTCAGCGAGCCCGGCTACAGTAGGTGCTTCGAACAAGTTGCCGATGCTGAGTTCAACGCCGAGCGCTTCACGAATGCGGCTCATGAGCTGTACAGCAAGCAAGGAATGTCCGCCTAAATCAAAGAAACGGTCATCAATGCCGACACGCGGCAAGTGAAGCACCTCCATAAAGAGGTCACAGAGAATTTCTTCCTGCGGCGTTCTCGGTCCTCGTCCTGTCACTGCCGCTGCGAAATCCGGAGCGGGCAGCGCTTTACGATCAAGCTTTCCATTCGGTGTCAGCGGCAATTCTTTCATCGTCATAAAGGCAGCAGGCACCATGTAATCCGGCAGTCTCTCCGCAGCATATTTGCGCAGTTCCGCCGTATCAAATGTTTCTTCCGAAGGGATGACATAAGCTGCCAACCGTTTATCTCCCGGCTGATCCTCACGAACGATCACTGCCGCATCTTCAAGCTGCGGATGCTGAACAAGTGCGGCTTCAATTTCTCCCAATTCAATTCGGAATCCCCGAATTTTCACTTGATGGTCTGCACGGCCGACATAGTCGAGGGAACCGTCAGCGCGGAGGCGGGCCACATCCCCAGTGCGGTACATCCGGGTGCCTGGAGGACCGAACGGATCAGCTATGAAGCGTTCAGATGTTAAACCAGGCCGGCCTAGATAACCTCGTGCTAACCCCGCTCCTGATACATACAGCTCTCCGGCAACACCCGGCGGAACCGGCTGCAGGCGTTCATCCAGCACGTATACACCAAGATCGGGAATGCCGCAGCCGATCAAGCTGTTTGCCCGTAAAGCTGCCATGCTTCGGTCTAATTCGATATAGCTCACATGCACCGTCGTTTCTGTAATACCATACATATTGATAAGCTGCGGTCTATTTTCAGGGTGGCGGTTATACCAATCCTCTAAACGGCTGAGTTCTAGCGCTTCTCCGCCAAAAATGACATAGCGCAGACTGAGTGCCTGTCCGAGATCCGGCTGTTCCCGTTCCGCCTGCATAAACTGATAGAAAGCAGACGGTGTCTGGTTCAGAACAGTCACACCCTCTTTGACAAGCAGGCGCAGAAACGCTTCTGGCGATCTGCTGACGTGGTGAGGCACGATCACAAGACGTCCGCCATGCAGCAGAGGACCCCAGATCTCCCACACCGAAAAATCAAACGCATAGGAATGGAACATGGTCCAGATATCGTCTGAGCTGAAACGGAACCAGTGCTCGGTCGCTGCAAATAAACGTGTTACATTTTGGTGAGGAATCATCACACCTTTTGGAACACCTGTTGAGCCGGATGTATAAATGACATATGCCGTATTCAAAGGCGAAAGCGGCTGAGTCCTATCCTTATTTTTTGGATTCTCTGCAGGGTACGTGTTTAGTTTCTCTGCCAGCTCGGGATCATCCAGCACGATTTTCGGCACGTTTTCAACTGGCGGAATGTGATTTGCAGCTTTAGTGTTCGTCATGATAAACGCAGGCTGGGCATCTTTTAGCATAATAGCAATTCGATCAGCCGGATAATCCGGATCAAGAGGGAGATAAGCTGCCCCGGCCTTTAGCACCGCCAATAGGCCGACAGCCATTTCCAACGATCGGGGCAGTGCCAATGCCACAAATTGCTCCGGCCCGACACCTTCACTAATTAGGAATCGGGAAAGCCGGTTTGCTCTTTCATTCAGCTCTGCATAGCTCAGTGCCTGATCTTCATATATAACGGCAATAGCATCAGGACGTAAAGCAGCCTGCTTCTCAAACTGCTCTGGCAAACTTGCGTGCGGAATCTTTTCAGATACACTTTGCCAATCTGTCACCATGCTGCTGCGTTCCTCTGGTGCAAGAATATCCAGATTTCCGATTTGCTCGTCAGGATCAGACTCGGCAGCCTCCAACAGGCGCATCAATCGGTCAGCAAGAGCCTGAGCAGTTTCCCGCTTGAAAAGATCAGTGCTGTATTCAAGCAGTCCTTCCATCCCGTTTGGTGTCCCGTCAGCAAGGCGATCTTCACTGATTTCCAGCGTCAAATCAAACTTGGCAGAACCGACACTGTTGATTCGCAGGCTGCTCTCCATATCAGGAAGATGCAGTTCAGCGTCCGGTGTGTTTTGGAACGCAAGCATGATTTGGAATAAAGGATGCGTCGCACGCGAACGAGCCGGATTGAGCACCTCTACAAGTCTCTCAAACGGCAGATCCTGATTGTCATAGGCGGCCAGGTTCACTTTCCGTACTCTGTCTAGAAGCTCACGAAAGCTTGGGTCACCGGACGTATCAGTTCTGAGCACCAATGTATTAATAAACAGCCCTACAAGATCGCCCAGCGCATCATCATTCCGTCCCGCGATCGGACTGCCGATCGGAATGTCGGTGCCCGCCCCGAGCCTTGTCAATAAAGCGGCAAGACCGGATTGAAGCACCATAAACAGGCTCACCCTATTTGCGCGAGCCAGCTCCTGCAATCGCTTGTGAAACTCGGGCTCAATACGAAAATGAATCGTATCTCCATCATGACTCGGCTCAGCCGGACGTGAATAATCGGTTGGCAGTTCAAGCTGATCAGGCAGGTTTTTCAAGGTTTCTTTCCAGAAAGCAAGCTGACCGGCAATCAAGCTATTTGGATTATCCTCGTTTCCAAGCAGTTCTTGCTGCCAAAGCGCATAGTCTGCATACTGCACAGCAAGAGGCGCCCATTCGGGAGATCGTCCGTGGCAGCGAGCCGCATAAGCCGTCCCAAGGTCTCGGGTCAGCGGTGTTAAGGACCAGCCGTCCCCGACAATATGATGTACGAGAAGAAGCAGCACGTACTCGTCAGGACCGATCACAAAAAGCTCGGCACGAAAAGCAGGTTCAGCTGCAAGATCAAAGCTGTAGCGTACAGCTTCGGCAAGCCGATCAGAAAGCTCCTTCTCAGCAATTTCAGTAACATGTAACTCAGGATGGGCTTGATCGGCATCTAAAATATGCTGATAGGATGTCCCCTGTGATTCAGGGAAGATCGTCCGAAGGCTTTCATGACGGCAGACGAGGTCATAAAGTGCCGCTTTCAGCAATCCTTGATCCAACTCACCTGACAAACGGACAGCAACCGGAATATTATAAGTAGGACTCGGTCCTTCCAGACAATGCAGGAACCATAGCCGGCGCTGGGCAAATGATAGCGGGATCTTTTCAGGCCGCTCAGCTCTCTGCAAAGCGGGACGTGCACTCTGCGCCAAATCAAGATGGGCAGCGAGTCCGGCTACTGTCGGTTCGTCAAAGAGCTTGGCGATACCAAGTTCGGCTCCCATTACCTCGCGAATGCGGCTCATCAGACGGGCTGCAAGGAGAGAATGGCCCCCAAGCTCGAAGAAACTGTCATCGATACCGACGCGTGCCAAACCGAGAACCTCTGCAAACAAGTCACACAATATCTCTTCATGAGGAGTCCGCGGGGCCCGATCACTGACAGATGTGCTGAAGTCTGGTGCCGGCAGTGCTTTCCGGTCAAGCTTGCCATTAGGTGTTAACGGCAGCTCGTCCATCTCCACAAACGCCGCCGGTACCATATAATCAGGAAGACTGGCCCCCATATAACGACGAAGCTCTGCAGTATCAATAGCAGCATCAGCGACTACATAAGCCGCCAATCGTTTGTCTCCCGGCTGATCTTCCCGTACGACAACCGCGGCCTGTTCAATGTGCGGGTGATTGGCAAGCACGGCATCAATTTCTCCAAGTTCAATTCGGAATCCGCGAATTTTGATTTGATGATCCGCCCGCCCGATATAATCCAAAGACCCATCGGCACGCCAGCGGGCCTGGTCTCCGGTCCGATACATCCTAGTTCCCGGCGGTCCGTATGGATCTGCAACGAAGCGCTCCGCCGTTAAATCAGGGCGATGGAAATAACCTCTGGCCAAGCCGGTGCCTGCAATATAAAGCTCTCCGACAACGCCCGGCGGCACCGGCTGCAATCCATTATCAAGCACATACACCTGCGTGTTCCAAATCGGTTTCCCAATCGGAGGAACGCCCTGCAACCCTTCTTCAAGAAAAGCTGCGGCAGACCAAATCGTTGTTTCAGTGGGACCGTATAAGTTCGTGACTGAACAATGAAGATCTTGAAGCGCCTGCAAAAGACCGCTCGGCAGCGCCTCGCCTCCTACAAGCACTCTAAGCCCCCGAAGTTTCTCAGGTTCACTCGTTACCAAAGCGTGCCACAGTGTCGGTGTCGCCTGCATGATGTTAATATCGAAATTTTCAATCATTTGAGCTAATGCCTGCGGCTCACGGATCGTTTCTTTCTTTGCGATCACGATTTGCGCTCCGCTAATCAGCGGAAGATATAACTCCAATGCTGAAATATCAAAAGCGACAGTCGTCACAGCCAACAGCCTGTCTTCTTCTCCTAGAGAAAATGCCTCCTGCATGGACAGCAGAAAATTGCTTAAGCTTTTCTGTGTCACAACGACTCCCTTCGGTCTTCCTGTTGATCCTGAGGTATAGATGATATACGCAGGATGGTCAAGAGAAACCGATACATCCGGATTTTCCGGCGAATAGCGTTTTATAATCTCCTGTGTAACAGCCTGATCAAGCACAAGCTCCGGTACAGCCAGGTTATCAGGCAGACTGGCTGCTATTTCCTCAGTCGTTATGATGCATGAAGGTTTCGCATCCTCCAGCATGTAAGAAATGCGGTCGGCTGGAAACTCCGGATCAAGGGGGAGATACGCCGCACCAGTCTTGAGCACACCAAGCATTGAGGCCACCATCTCAGGGGAACGCGGCAGCGCCAAAGCGACAAACTGCTCCGGACCAATCCCTTTTTCGATCAACAGACGCGCGAGGCGGTTTGCCTCTTCATTGAGCTTTCGATAGTTGACTTGAATGTCATCACACATGAGAGCGATACGTTCTGGCGTAAGAACTGCCTGCTTTTCGAACATGTCCTGAAGGCTGACCAGCTTCTCGGATTTTGCCGTCTCATTCCATTTAGAAATGACTTTTTCTTTCTCCTCTGGCAACAGAAGCTCCATTTGCCCAATCAGCATGTCCTCTCCGGCAGAAGCCGTTTGCAGCAGCTGCAGGATACGCTGCTGATGAAGCTTAATATCAGACTCACTGTATACCTCGGGATTCGCATCAACATCAATTCGCAGCCCGCTGCCGTCTGTTCTGTCATATACATTGATTGATAGATCATCAACAGGACCTGCTGAAAGATTATGCGTTGTGCCCCGGGCGCCGGCAAAGTCGAGACCGTAATCAAACGGCATAAGATTGATTTGAGGGCCAAATAATCTATGATTTTCTCCTATCAATTTCAGATCGCGCCGAAGCTCTTCATGGCGATACTTATGATGTCGCCGAATACTGCGGATTTCCCGGGAAATTTGCTGAATCAGTTCAGAAAAGCTCATCGAAGAGCTTACCGTCAGCCGGAGCGGGAGAAGGTTCATCACCATAGCCGGTACATTCAGTGACGCGGACCCTATCCGACCCATCATGGGCAGGCCGAGCACAACATCCTCAGAGCCGGTCATACGGTGCACATAAACAGCTGACACCGCAATCATGACTTCATGCCAGCTTCCTGAGAAATAGCGCGCCGCTTCTTTTAACGCGTTTACATCAGACGGAGGCAGATATGCCGTATGACGAAGAAAACTGTTAGATGTTCTTGGCGCCCGATCAGCCAAGCTCACAACTTCAGGTGCATCTGCAAAACGGTCCAGCCAGAATTGACGATCCTTCTCATACTGCTCTGATCCGCGATAATCTGTATCCTCCTCCAAAATGGCCTGGAGAGACCCAAAGGAACGGCCTTTAGCTGTTTGTCCTTTTATAAGCGCAGTATATGTACTTGCCACACGCTGGGCTATCAGGGAAAAACCGAAGCCGTCGATCGCTATATGGTGAATGCGCTGATACCAAAAGAAACGATCAGGCCCGGCAATAAACAGAGCTTCATTGAACAAAGGGTCATACCCTAAATCAACCGGCTTTGCTAAATCAGCTTTCATCCAGTTTAATGCTGTTTTTTCCGGATCAGGCTCAGAGCTGACGTCAATGACGTGCAGCTGTACATCCGGAGACGGGTTTATCATCTGCCAAGGCCCGTCCATATTTTCACCGAAGCGGACATGCAGCGATTCCGCTTCCTTGATCACGTGCCGCAAAGCTTCTTCAAAAAGAGCAATATTGATTGGTCCATTGATTTCTATATATTCCGCTGTATTGTAGATTGGATTGTCCGGATCAAGCTGCTGAGCAAACCATATGCCAGTTTGCGCCCCGGTCAAAGAATATTGAAGATCTTTTGTATCAGGCATCCGTTTGTTTACCCTCCTTTTATAAATAATCCGCGTTTGGCAGCACTTGCTGGCTGCGGGTTGTGAGCAATTTCTGCCATTCTTCGATCGTTGGGCGTTCAGCCAATTCCACGAAAGTCACCTCTGCCCCTTCACGGCGCCATTGTTCCACCAATGTCATGATCCTTACCGAATCAAGACCACGATCGAGCAAATCCTCTTGATCTGTGATGTCTTCTGGTGTTTCTTGTAGAAGCTCAGCAATTTGTTTACGGATATTCTCACATGTAAACACGTTCTTTTTGCCAGTGTTTGCTGACGTTTTTTGAACGTCTGCCGGCGCATTCTGCAGCTGATCAAGAAGACTGTCAGTCATCACGGTAAACGCACAGCGTCCAGCCGCATATTCCAGCGCCATTTGATGTTTTTCTAATGAAAAATCAGCAACTGCATCTCCCACAAAAAAGGCTTTAATATCCTCCATAAATGCTTCACATGCTGTAACAAGACAGCCGATATGGGCGTAAATTCCTGTAATGATCAGCTGATCGCGTCCCTCTTTGCGCATCATTTCAAGCAGATTCGTTCTCTTAAACGCGCTGTATCTCCATTTTGTCAGCACAAGATCATCATCCTCTGGTGCCAGCTCGGTTATAATTTTCTCCTCATAAGGACCGCTGTTTAATCCCGGGCCCCAAAAGTCTGTCAGCAGCGCACGGTCATCCGGATTTTGGCTTCCCGGCTGTGCGGTATAGACAACAGGAATCCCAAGCTGAACACATTGATTCTTCAGCTTTCGTATATTCGCTGAAAGCTCTGTTACCGGAGACGCTCCCGCTGTGAAAGCATCAACAAAATAGTTTTGCATATCGTGTATTAACAAGACAGCCCGATTCGGATCAGGCACCCATGATACTTTGTTTTGCGGCATATCAGATGCTGTCGGCATTTGATACGGCTGAATGGCAGGTATAGCCATATGAACACTTCCTCTCAAATTGTTGTTTTATTTTTTAAATCCTGCAAGAAGCTTCTCGGAAATGGCTTCACGGAGCGCTTTTTTGCTGACTTTTCCTACTCCTGTCTGCGGGAAGGATTCGACAAATTCAACTCGATCAGGGATTTTATATGCCGCCAGTCCGCGCTCTCTCAAAAATGCTTTAAGCTCTGCGGCTTTTGGGGCTTCATCCCGGGGAATAATGAACACACAAGATCTTTCGCCAAGAAATTGATCAGGCATGGAGACCATTGCCGCATCATGGACAGCCGGATGCGCCAGCAGATGATTTTCTACCTCTTCAGCCGCAACCTTTTCTCCTCCACGGTTAATTTGATCCTTCGCCCGGCCTTCAACGACAATATAGCCGTCTCGTGTCAGCCTGACGATATCACCCGTACGGTAAAAACCGTCCTCAGTAAATGAAGCGGCGTTATGCTCTTCTGCCTTATAGTAACCTCGAATTGTATACGGCCCCCGCGTCAGCAGATGGCCTGTTTCACCAGGTTTTACGTCGCGATCATGATCATCCCAAACACGCATTTCATCATATGGAGACATCGGTTTTCCTTGGGTGTTGACAATGATCTCCTCAGGATCATCCAATCTCGTATAATTGACGAGACCCTCTGCCATTCCGAACACCTGCTGCAGCGTGCAGCCGAAAACAGCTTTTACCCTGCGCGCGGCTTCAGCACTAAACTTGGCACCGCCGACCTGCAGCACTTGAAGGCTGGATAAATCATCACGGCGTGAGGATGCCGCATCCATCCATACCATCGCAAGAGGCGGAACAAGAGCGGTTATCGTGACCTTTTCCCGTTCAATTAAAGGAAATGCGTCATCTGGACTTGGAGAAGGAGATAATACCACTCTTCCTCCAGCGTATAATACGCCGAGAACGCCGGGTGAGCTCAGCGGATAATTGTGTGCCATCGGCAGCGCGGCCAAGTACACCGTGCTGTGGTCGAGCCAGCAGACCTCCACACTCCGCTTCAGGCTGTATATGTAGTCATCGTGGGTCCTCGGAATCAGTTTCGATAGCCCGGTGCTCCCGCCAGAAAGCTGGAGGAACGCCACATCCGATGATTTGACTTCAGGCAGTTTTACAGGTTCTGCATGCAAATCCTCCAGCGGTAAAAATTCCTCTGCCTCACCTGCGACAATGATGTTTTTCAAAGTCGGCAGCTTGCTTTGAACCTGTCTGGCAAGCGAACGGTAGTCAAAACCGGAATAAGCGTCGGGAATGATATATGCAGCCGCTTCAGCAAACTCGCAAAAATATGTAATTTCACTGCTTCGATGAGAAGGCAGTGCGAAGACTGGAAGCGCCCCCAGACGGAAAAGCGCGAAAATGACTTCAAAAAACTCTTTGATATTTGGCAGCTGCACCACAACACGATCCATCTGTTGAATGCCGAGCTTTTGAAATCCGGCAGCCAGGCGATCAGCCCTTGTGTCCAGCTCTCGATAGCTCCAATGGGTGTTTCCGCATGTAATGGCAATGTGATCACCATATTTGGCTGCCCGGTCCCTTAACAAATCTCCAAACGTCTCACCGGCCCAGCAACCGTTCTTTCGATAGGTCTCAGCTAACTCATCAGGCCAAGGCGTAAATCCTTTCAGCATGTTGTATCCCTCCAGCAATTCATTCTGTTCATATGTGATCCACGCCCATTGCCCGCAGCATTGTCCGAAACTTTGCGGACGTCTCCTGAAGCTCGTCCTCGGGCTTTGAACCGGCCACAACACCAGCTCCAGCATACAGGCGGAGTGAGCGTTCTTCTGCTTCTGCACAACGGATGGTCACGATCCATTCTCCGTCACCGGCATCGTCACACCATCCGACCATGCCGGTAAAGAAACCGCGGTCAAATGGTTCAATGCTGAGAATCGCTTCTCTTGCAAGATCAGTCGGTGTTCCGCAGACGGCTGGCGTCGGGTGGAGCGCCGCCGCCAATTCAAGTGCGGTTACAGACGGGTCGGAAAGCTCTCCCTTAATCACGCTGGACAGGTGCCACATCGTTTCCGTTTTGATCAGTGAAGGCTTCTCCGGAACCTCCAGCGTCCGGCAGAAAGGTCTCAGCGCTGCCGCAACCGCGTCAGCGACAACCGCGTGCTCATGAAGATCCTTTGCGGAAGAAAGCAATTCAGCTGCCCGGCGCTGGTCTTCAACAGGATCATTACTGCGCGGCCTTGAGCCGGCTAATGGGTTGGAAACGACCTGTGTTCCCATCCTTGAAACGAGAAGCTCCGGACTTGCTCCGAGCAATGTTCGGTGGGGAGACGTTTCCTCCTGACTGGACACGTCTGCGGCAAACGTGTAGCCATGCGAGTTATGCTGAGCCAGATGGCGAAGCAATTCATCCGTCTGAATCGGTTCAGGCGATGTCAAATGCAGCGACCTGGACAGAACGATTTTGCTGAGTGTTCCATCGGCAATGCGTGCCAGCCCTTGTTCAACACCATTTTTATAATCCTCAGGTTCAGGAACAGGCTTTATGTGGTATGTATGCCCAGCCTGCTGTTCCTCTTCCTCATGATCAAATTGAAGCGGTCCTGACCAGCGCACTTCTTCAGGTACAACGAGCCGCGCTGCTTTTACTTGATCAAAAGGAACGGCCCCGACAACAAGCGGCCGGCTTTGCCCTGATTGTTTTGCCTGACGTAACGCCTCTGCAATTCGGCCAGAAAGGGTTTCCATTTGGTTTTGCCCGTCTGCCTCCGGTACGATTTCACATATACCTTTCGCTAACAGTACACGATGAGGAGACGCTAAGAAAAAGGCGCCCGGCTGATATTCATGAAGCAAATGCTCCGCTTTTGTTTCTGTTATAACGTTTTGATCCAACATTCTCATGAACCTCCTTTAAATTCAGTTACACGCCTAAGGTCGCGCCGCCATCTACGCATAAATTATGCATCGTAATATGCCCTGCCTGGCCAGAAACCAAAAAGAGCACCGCATCCGCAATATCCGAAGGCTTGGCTAGTTTTTTGAGCGGGATCCCTGTTTTAAATGTCTCAAGTGATCCTTTTATGACTTGCTCCGCTCCATTCTCGTCGACCCATAATGACCACTGCATGTCAGTTTCCGTTGATCCGGGAGATACAATGTTGCAGCGAATATTGTATTCTGCAAGCTCAAGGCCAAGGCATTTCGTAAACATCACAGCCGCAGCCTTTGAAGACGCATATGCCGCCATAGATGTTCTTGGTACACCGGCAGCATTCGATCCGACTGTTACAATCGAACCCGATCTTCGGTCCATCATATATTTGCTGACTGAACGCGAGGCGTTAAATACGCCAGTCGAATTCACTGAGAACGTCGCCTCCCATTCCTCATCGCTAAGCGAATGGATCAGTCCCGGGCGAAGGACACCCGCTACATTCACTAAAATATCAATCGGCCCCATTTCACGTTCGATGCGCGCCGTGATCTCGTCAATCGCCGCGCTGTCTCTCACATCCGCAGGAAAAGCTTCTGCATGGCGGCCTTCTGCTTTGAGGCTGCTCACAACCTTTTCCAGCTTTTCAGGATTATAATCAACTGCCGCAATATGTGCGCCTTGACTGGCAAGCGTCCGCGCAACAGCTTCGCCTATTCCTTGGGCAGCCCCTGTTATAAAAGCAATTTTTCCCTCTATACCCTTTGCATTCATATCATCAATTCCTTTCTTCGCTCTAAATGCCAAACAGACATCCAGCGAAAAAGACTGCTGCGCCTTGAAAAACGCAATCTATTGATAATGATTATCATTATCAATTATAAAAATAATCATATCCAAATGTCATGTGACAGTCAAATATAATTTCAGTGACAAATATTTTTTTAAAGGCAAGGCTGAGTATGTCTCAGCCCATTGATAGATGCGGTCCGTCAGGGTGAAGCGCAAAACGCAGCGCCCTGCTGACCAAAACAGGAAGAACTGAAATATGTCCTTCTCCTGAAAACTCGCAAAATTCTGCCCGTATGCCTTGTTCAGATAAAACGGCCAGCCGCTCATAAAGCTCCCTTGCATTATCATTCATCCGGCTTTTATGATGCTGCTCTAATTCTCCTGCGGCAAGCAGGATATTGATAGGCTGATTGTTTTTCTTGGTGAGAGAGACGAAATGGTCCGTTTTCTCGAGAATAAACGGTTTATTCCAATGAATGGACGGACTTCCTGCGATATACGTTTGAAACGCATCAGGCTTTGTTAGCAGCACCTGCAGCACGAAAAGCCCTCCGAGCGAATGGCCAAAGATTGTTTGTCTATTTTTATCAATCTGGTAATCTCGTTCTATCTCCGGTTTTAAATCCTCTTCAATAAATCTGAAAAAGCCCTCCGCTCCGCCATGCTCCGGCCATTCTCTGCCGTCGGGCCTTTCCGGCAGCTTCGATTGGGCTGTTGGCATTGTAAAATCCCTGTGGCGTGCTGAGGAGAACGGCTCCGCTGTCTCATAGCCAATGCCGACGATCACTGCAGGGATCACCCCGGTTTTTTCGGGTCGGCGTCCCTGTATTCGAACGGCTTCCGTCATCGTTCCGAAGACAGAATTGGCATCCAGCAGATAAATCACAGGATAACCAGCGGGTGGCGGCGGCGTACTAGGTTTCGAGATAAAAATGTGATAGGGACGGTTTTCATTGCGTGAAGACATCATACGCACTTCCGTACCAGGAATCGTAAATGCGTTCGATGTCCCGCCATTTGTCCGGTCTGTTGTTTGCTCTTTCATGCAGTACGACATTCCTCTCCTTAAACTAAACCGCAATGTATGATAATGATTTTCACTATCAACTAGACACCTCAAATAATAGGTTTTCTTCCAAAGAAAGTCAACTTTTTCCCGAATAAAAAAGGCACCTTGATCAAATAAGGTACCTGCAGACTATCAATATGGAAGTAAAAACCCAATAAAGATGCGGATTGTCCTATTTGAAATAGAACCTTAATCCCATGTAAACCTTTGATTTTGCCAAGGATCGCCTCTCATGTGATAGCCATTCCGCTCCCAAAAGCCAGGGTGATTTTCTTTCGTAAATTGGATGCCGCGCAGCCACTTGGCGCTTTTCCAAAAATACAGATGCGGAAATACACCCCGCAGCGGAAAGCCGTGTTCAGGGGTTAAAGGTTCGCCATTATGCGCATAAGCCAGAAGGGAAGTTTCCGCTAAGAAATCATCAAGCGGCAGATTGGTCGTCCAGCCCTCTTCAGCATGTAAAATGACGTAGCCCGCTTCTTCTTTTACACCCGCTTTTTCCGCTATATCACAAGCCCGCACGCCTTGCCACACATTATCAAGCCTTGACCATCCCGTGACACAATGAATGTCATTTTTCGATTCATACCGTGGAAAGGCTTTGACATCTTCAAAGCTTAGCAGCATCGGATGGTCAACCAAACCGTATACTTGAAGATTCCATTTCGTCATATCTTCGTAATATGGGACATCTCCGGTATGAAGCACAGGAAATGAAGTGGTGACGTTTTGATTTGGCGGCACTCTTCCAGATTGATCGGACTGTCTTGTTTTTCCGAAATACATATGGGTCTCCTTTTTGTTAACCTAAATTAAAATCATGTTGACAATCTTTTTGTTCTTTATTACTCTATGATTGTGTATGTCAACCTAAGGGGGAACAACGATGAAACAACGTAAACTTCGTGCGGGAGATATGGCGCTGATTGGCATGTTCTCCGCACTTATGGCTGTCGGGGCCAACATTACATCAGTAGCACCCTTTTTACAAGTAGCCGGCATTCCGCTTTCGATGCAGCCGTTTTTCTGTCTCTTGGCTGCTTTGCTTCTTGGCAGCAAACGAGCAGCGATTGCCATGATTGTATATGCACTTGTCGGATTGGCCGGAGCGCCTGTGTTTGCTCAATTTTCAGCAGGCTTCGCACCGTTTGCAGGGAAAAGCGGCGGGTTTATTATCTCATACATCCCGGCAGCATTTGCAGCGGGATGGTTTTTAGAACGAAACATTCAGCCAAGTAAAATTCGATTTCTCATTGCTTCACTTATCGGAACGGCGATCATGTATCTCATCGGCACTACCTATATGTATCTTGCACTGAAGCTGTGGATTCATACGCCAGTGAGCTACGGCACGGCTTGGGGCTTTATGATTTGGTTTATGGTAAAAGATACAGCGCTGGCTGTGATACTGTCGTTTATCGCACCAGCAATCTACCGCTCTATTCATAAAGCAACCGGCTTTAACAGAAATCACATATCGTCCATGTAAAACCGTTCTATTGGACGGTTTTTTTATCATAACGAGAAAAGGCTCCCCAGTAAAGGGGAGCCTTTTTCCTATAAAACAAGCGCTGCAATCCAGCCAAAGATGACAAGCGGAATATTATAAAATATAAATGTCGGCACACAAGTATCCCAAATGTGGTGATGCTGGCCGTCCGCACTCAAACCTGAAGTCGGCCCAAGCGTACTGTCACTGGCAGGTGAACCGGCATCGCCGAGGGCAGCAGCAGCTCCGATAATCGCAATCGTTGCCATCGGGCTGAATCCTAGCTGCATGCATAGAGGCACAAAGATGGTTGTGATAACAGGAATCGTCGCAAAAGAAGATCCGATTCCCATTGTAATTAATAAGCCGACAATGAGCATCAGCAATGCGCCCAAGGACTGACTGTGTCCGATAAAACCAGCTGACGTTTTGACCAGTGACTCGACATCCCCGGTTTTCGTCAATACGTTTGAAAACCCGGCTGCAACAAGCATGACAAAGCCGATAAAGGCCATTAAAACCATTCCATCAGTAATCAGTGAGTCCGCTTCATCACGCTTCATCACACCGCTGACAAACAGAACAATCAGACCAGCGAGCGCCCCCATAATCATTCCTTCTACTCCCAAAGTCTGAGATAAGTAAAGCTGGACGCCGAGTGACACAACAATGGCTAGAACCGCGATACCAATACTTTTTCTCGTATATGGCGATGCTTCTGCACCTGAAATGTCTTTTGTTTCATATTGTTTCGGTTTACGGTATACGATCACTGATAAAATAAGGCCGACAACCATACCTGCAACTGGAATAATCAGTGCGTACGGAATATCAGCAAGCGGAACGTTTAACCCGGCATCCGCCATATTGTCCTTCAGCATGCCTTGGAAGATTTGGCCGAAACCGACCGGAAGCAAAATATAAGGAGCCGTTAAGCCAAATGTAATTACACACGCGATCAGACGGCGGTCCATTTCAAGTTCATTAAAGATTTTCAAAAGCGGCGGAATCAGCACCGGGATAAACGCGATGTGAACCGGAACGACGTTTTGCGAAAAACAAGATACAATTAAAATAATCAGCACAATCAGCACCTTAGACAGTGCTTTTTTTCGAGAATCTTCTTTATTTCCGATTAATTTAACGGAGGCTTCCACCATTGCGTCCGGAAGACCTGTTTTCGTCAAAGCGGCGGCAAACGCGCCAAGCATGGCATAGCTGACTGCAACGGTGGCATTTCCGCCGAGACCGTCTGTAAAAGCTTTAACCGTTTCGCCAAGACCGAGCCCGCCTGTTAACCCGCCGGCCAAGGCGCCTATAATTAATGCGATAACAATATTGACACGCAGCAGGCTTAATACAAGCATAAGCAGGACTGCGATGACGACTGCATTCATGATGATACCCCTCCAAAAATCCTTTAGTTTGCTAATGTAGTAGATAAATAAAGTACGAACGTATCGTATCATAACCGATCCACTTTAGTCAACTAAAGATTTCGGAAGAAAAAATCCCTGCCGCATCATACAGCAGGGATTTTTCATTACTCGTTTTTATCTTCTTCCAATGTAAATCGCTCCGCAAGTGTAGCCAGTGTTCTTGCCATAACGCCAGTAGCCCCGGCCGGCCCGAAGCAGGTTGCTTTATTGGCAGTCGCTGTTCCTGCAATATCAAGGTGAACCCAAGGTGTTGACTCAGCGAATTCACCAAGAAACGTTCCTGCCATAATCGCATGTCCCTCGCGTCCCGGTGAATTGTTGAGATCCGCCATTTGGCTGCTTTTCACGCGTTTTTTATCCTTCTCTGTTATCGGCAGCTGCCAGATTGCCTCGCCGCACTCTTGTGCAGCATCAGCTACCTGCTGGTAAAAGCTTTGATCATTTGTCATTGCACCGGTTGTTTCTGTTCCTAATGCCACAACGACGCCGCCGGTAAGCGTAGCTACATCGACAAGAACTGATGCGCCATGCTGTTTCGCGTATGTAATGCCATCTGCAAGCACTAGCCTTCCTTCAGCATCCGTATTAAGGATTTCTATTGTTTTTCCGCTTAAAGATACGATCACGTCATCCGGCTTCATGGCCCCGCCGGAAATCATATTATCGGTTGATGGAATAACGCACAGCACGTTTTGCTCAGGACGAAGCTCTCCGATCGTTTCCATAGCACCGAGAACCGCAGCTGCTCCTCCCATATCTGATTTCATGCCGACAATTCCAGATTTCGTTTTAATGGAGTAGCCGCCTGTGTCAAAGGTAATTCCTTTCCCGACTAGTCCGACGACGTCCTCCCATTCCTTTTTGCCCTGATATTTCAACACAATCATTTTCGGCGGTTCGGTGGAGCCTTGGTTTACCGCAAGTATTCCGCCCATACCGAGCTCTTCCATCTCTGATTTCTCCAATATCTCACACTCAAAATCATATTTCGCCGCAAGCTCTTCAGCATACGAAGCGAGGTCAGTCGCTGTCAGCATGTTTCCCGGCATATTCACAAGCGTTCTAGCCGAATTTGTCCCTTGTCCGTATGCCTGGCCGACGCGAAGCCCCGCCTGCACTTCCTGTGTATCTTCATCTGTTACAACATACACGGCTTCAATTTGTTTGTCAGGCTCATTTGATTTGTGCTTATAATCCTGCACCTCATAGGAAGCAAGCAGGCAGCTCTCAGCTAAAGCATGCGCGGCATCGGCTGGAGGCACGTCTTCCGAAATAAACGTATCAAGCAGAACAGCAGTTTCTTGTTTTCGATCTTTATGAATGGCTTGAAAAACATGAGCAAAACGTTCCTTCGCCTGTTCAAACGAATAATTTGCTTCTCTCCCCAGACCAACGAAATAAATCCGTTTCATACCCGCAGAAGATGGAGGGAATACTTTTGATACTTGATTCGGTTTCGCAGAGACATCGCCCTCTTTTAAAAGCTGTGTCAGATGGCCTTCGAGCATTTCATCAATTTCCAACGCTTTTCCTGTCAGCTGGCTTTTTTGAAAAAGCCCGACCACAAGGGTTTCTGTATGCTCTGATTGTTGAACAGCATAAAACATGAGGCTTACACTCCTAACGTAATGGGTATTTGTAATGAACAATGGTATAATAGGAAAAACATTCTTTCCACTATACTTATTTTAACAAACAACAGTCTAAGACTTGCTTTTTTCTTTTGAAACACGAAGGATTTTTCAAATAGAAAGGATGTCGCCGATGGAACTTTTAACGAATTTTCCTTTATTATCAAGCCTGGCCGCAATTATTTTTGCTCAGGTCATCAAAGTGCCCATACAGTTTATCGTGTCCAGAAAACTGGACTGGTCGCTGGTCACAAGCACAGGCGGCATGCCCAGCTCTCACTCCGCAGCGGTCACTGCACTTTCAACAGGCGTAGCCTTGGAGCATGGATTAGACTCCTCACTCTTTGCGGTTTCCGCCATTTTCGCCGTCATAACCATGTTTGACGCAACTGGCGTCAGACGTCACGCCGGTGAGCAGGCAACAGTCATTAATAAGCTTGTCATTGATTTTAACCGTTTCGTAAATGAAGCGAAGGACTTCCCTAAGGCAGCAGAGAAAGAAAAGCAAAAAAAGCTGAAAGAGCTTCTCGGACATCAGCCGATCGAAGTCTTTTTCGGAGGACTAACAGGTATTTTACTGACATTGGTACTCGCTTACTTTTTCATGTAAAAAAACGCTCCTGCTTTCGCTGGAGCGTTTTATTCTTTCACAGTTTTATATTGATTTCTGAACACTTGCAAAGATTTTGTTTCATTGAGCTTCTCAAGCTCATCCTCGGTAATCTTTCCCGTTCCCTTTTTAATCACATATACATCAAGGGTTTTTTTGCCCCATTCATTGTATACATCTTTGACGGTTTCAAAGTACAGATCAAGGCGGTTTCCCTTAATTGCCGATCCTGTGTCAGCTACAACGCCGAGACCGTAGTTCGGAATGAATAAGATCGTGCCAATCGGAAATACGGACGGGTCAGCAGCAACCGTGGAATATAAATCCCGTTTCACTTTCACACCTGAATATGTAAGCCCGTATAATGGATCACCAGGATTTTTGCCCGTCGACTCAGCTCCTGCTGTGTAGCCTGTTGCTGTTACTCTTTGGACTGGATATTCATTCCAATCAAATGCCTCTTCTAACGGTTTTGTTTTATCCTCAGCCGCGGACGTGGTTTGTGTTTGTTTCTGCTGCAATGCTTTTAATGTCAGTCCTGCATGCTTCAAGTGCTTTTCCTGATGTTCCTGCACCCATTTTGACAAGTCCTTCGCTTCAATTCCTGACACTGATAAAAATGTCGTGCCAAATGCAAGCAGAAATAAACAGGTCATCAGCAAACGTCTGATCATATTCAACATCATTCACCTCTCCTCCGAATCATTGTTCCCAAGTGGAGAGAGCATTATTCAAAATGGTGAATGAGCTGAACGCATAAAAAAAGCTTTCTTTAGAAGAAAGCGGCATTTAAAACATTTGATATCCTCTTTTTCTAAGCATGTTGATCGCTATACCGGACACGATGGCGCCGGCCAAACCGCTGACTAAAATCAGCACATCAGCAGCCGCTAATGATAAGACACGATGAAACAGGCTGGCAAAGGATTCTCCCGGCGACTGGACATAGCTGATCAGCTTTTCTTTGCTGATAATGAAAAGGCATACAATTGGATAAATCACAGCCATAATCCAAGACATTCTCAGCAGCATGTTTAATAAGAAACCGATTCCAAAAAACAAGACAAAAAACAAAACAATTGAGATGATTACGACTGGCAGACTAATCAACCTATTCCACCCCCCTGCGTTGTTTTTAGTGTAACGCGGGGGCTGAAATAAAGTCAACGGCTGGAAAAAGAATGACTGTCTTTTCCTGTCCCCTGGCAAGACGGACAAGTCTCTGAACCGCCGAGAATCAATTGAAAATATCCTTTCCCTGAACAAAATGGGCATGCATGTGAAGCGGTTGTCGTTGCAGTTTTCATCTAATCATCACCCTTTTTCTTAATTTTCTGATAATATACCATATCAAGCTGTCAACAATAAAGTCAGATCATGTGACAAATCTTTTGATGTAAGCGGAAACATACTTGTTTTCCTCTCGTTCTCTTTTTATTTTGGCGTTTTTTAATAAAGAAAACCCGCTTCCGCGGGTTTTTAGAAAAACTTGAACTTGCCTTTTTTCAATGTCAGTCCGAGTCCGCCAATCATAAACAGTGAGCGGTTATCGATGACTTTTTTCATAAACGAAGCGGGCGTGCCTTTCAGCTTTCTGCCATAAACAACCCCAACCGCGTTATGCTCGCCAAGAGAAGCCACTGTTCCCTTAATGTCCGGCTTGAATTCCTCAAGCTCTCTGCCTTTAATAAGCCTGCCAAGGTTTTTAGCGACCGTTATGCCCTGCTGCATTGCAATTTGCGCAGTCGGCGGATACGGGCGCTCTGTATCTTCATTCATAAACAGCGAGCTGTCGCCGAGAATAAAGACATTGTCATGTCCCGGGGCGCGGAGATCAGGGTTGACTTTGACTCGGCCGCGCATATTCTCAAAACCGGCTTCCTCCACAATCGGATGGCCGCGGACACCTGCCGCCCATACAACGGTTTGCGATTTGATCTGCTCTGGTTCTTCATCTTTTTTGCCGACTCTGACTCCTTCTGGTGTACATTCTTGTACAGCCGTTCCGATCTTGAACTCAACTCCGTTTTCCTCAAGATAATGTACGGCGTAATCAACAAGTTCCGGATCAAAGCCCGGCAAAACGGTCGGCGCTGCTTCCACACAAATGATGCGGACAAGGCTTCTGTCAACGTCATATTCCTTACAGAGCTCCGGCACGCGAGCAGCCAGTTCGCCAAGAAATTCAATTCCCGTAAATCCGGCACCGCCAACAACGATCGTTAACCTGTCCGGCCGTTTTTCCGCTTCCGTATTGTAAGTCGCAAACTGCAGCTCAATATGTTCCCGCAGCAGGCGCGACGTGTTGATGTTGGCAATCGGAAACGCATATTCTTTTAAGCCTTTAATGCCGAACGTTTCAGGCACGGCGCCGAGCCCGATGACTAAATAATCGTACTGCAATTCTCCATTCGCAAGCACAACTTTTTTCTCATCAATTTTGATTGCCTTTACGGTATCCTGTACAAAATTCACCCGTGACTGGTTGATTACATCTTTTATCTGATAACGGCAGCGGTCATGATGGAGCGTACCCGCGCTCGCTTCATGCATCCATGTCGTTTCATAATGATAATTGTGTTTATTTACAAGCGTAATGTCAGCATCATTCGGCCCGACATACTTCGTCAGCCTTGTCACCGTCATCAATCCGCCATATCCTGCACCTAAAATCACGATTTTGGGCTTATTCAATGCCATCACATCCACCTTCTCTTTTTTTGCTTTTGTTAGACCCATAATAAAATCATCATTTGTGTTAGCTTCAGCTTATTGGCGGGATTTTATGAAATATATTGAAAAGTTTTTTGTGAAGTCCTTACCCGTAGCACTATTATCATGTTTATCCGGCTGGCCCAAGAAACATTCAGAAAAAGATCATTTCATTTGGTTATTATCGTAGCGGCCTGCGGAAATATTTTCAAGAACGGATGGGCACGTTAGATCCTTACGATTTTTTCTGCTGACTCGTCAATTTGAACGGCAATATGGTATAATTAATAACAATTTTCATTTAGGAGGCAATTTTCGTATGCGAGAGGATACAAAGGTTTATGATATTACAATTATAGGCGGGGGACCGGTCGGCTTATTCACCGCTTTTTACGGCGGGATGAGACAGGCAAGCGTCAAAATTATCGAAAGCCTGCCTCAGCTCGGCGGACAGCTTAGCGCCCTATACCCTGAGAAGTATATATATGATGTAGCGGGATTCCCGAAAATCCGCGCGCAAGAGCTTATCAATAACCTAAAAGAGCAAATGGCGAAATTCGACCAAACCATTTGTCTGGAGCAAGCGGTTGAATCTGTTGAGAAACAAGCGGACGGCGTGTTTAAGCTTGTAACAAATGAAGAAACCCACTACTCTAAAACGGTCATCATAACTGCAGGAAACGGCGCATTCAAACCGAGAAAGCTGGAACTTGAAAATGCCGAGCAGTATGAAGGCAAAAACCTCCATTACTTCGTTGATGATCTGCAAAAATTCGCCGGCAGACGCGTTGCGATCCTTGGCGGTGGAGATTCCGCGGTTGACTGGGCGCTTATGCTTGAGCCAATCGCAAAAGAAGTATCGATCATTCACCGCCGCGACAAGTTCCGTGCGCACGAGCACAGTGTGGAAAACCTTCATGCGTCGAAGGTTAATGTCCTGACACCATTCGTCCCTGCGGAGCTGATCGGCGAAGACAAAATCGAACAGCTAGTGCTTGAAGAAGTGAAAGGCGACCGCAAAGAGATTTTAGAAATTGATGACTTAATCGTCAACTACGGTTTCGTTTCATCTCTTGGACCGATCAAAAACTGGGGCCTGGACATCGAGAAAAATTCCATTGTCGTGAAATCAACAATGGAAACAAATATCGAAGGCTTCTTTGCAGCAGGTGACATTTGTACATACGAAGGAAAAGTCAACCTGATTGCCAGCGGCTTCGGTGAGGCACCGACAGCAGTGAACAACGCCAAGGCTTACATGGACCCGAAAGCCCGCGTACAGCCTCTTCACTCAACAAGTCTTTTTGAAAATAAATAATAAAAAAAGAGAGCTTGTGTCTGCGACACAGCTCCTTTTTTATTTGAAGATATTTATATAATTCAATGCAGTTCCTACAACCAGCGCAATCACAAGGGCTGCGACTACCCAGATCATTGCCATAATAATGCGGTCCTGAATCTTTTGGGACTTCGGTGTTTTTTCTTCGTTTTGGACCATCTTATTCGCTCCTTTCCCATGTCCATGCCATAAAGAAAGCCTGGTGCTGAACGACCAAGCTTTGCTGAACGTATATCATTCGCGTTTTGATCCGCTCTCTAAGACCATTCGTTAAAACTATGATACCTAAACTCACCCTGCATGACAAGCTTCGGCACTTGCACCACACCTGCCAGCAAATCATAATGTTTGACATCCTAAATAAAACAGAGTACATTATAGAAGGCGAACATTTCATATATTATACTTTTAAATATTCGTTTTTAGGAGTGAAAACCATGGAAAACGTATTTGATTACGAAGATATTCAGCTAATTCCTGCAAAATGCATTGTAAATAGCCGTTCAGAATGTGATACATCCGTACGTTTAGGCGGACGTACATTTAAATTACCCGTCGTCCCTGCCAATATGCAGACGATTATAGATGAAAAGCTAGCGATTCAATTAGCCGAAAATGGCTACTTTTATGTCATGCACCGATTTGAGCCTGAGACACGAATTGATTTTATTAAAGATATGAACGCACGCGGGTTATTCTCTTCTATCAGCGTGGGCGTCAAAGATGAGGAGTATGAATTTGTCCGCCAGCTGGCAGAAGAAAATCTGACGCCTGAATACGTGACAATTGACATTGCTCACGGGCACTCAAATGCTGTCATTGAAATGATCCAGCACCTTAAAAAACATTTGCCGGACAGCTTTGTTATTGCTGGCAATGTCGGAACGCCGGAAGCGGTCAGAGAGCTTGAAAATGCGGGAGCGGATGCCACTAAAGTCGGCATCGGACCGGGAAAAGTATGTATTACGAAAATCAAAACCGGCTTCGGCACAGGCGGCTGGCAATTAGCGGCGCTGCGCTGGTGTGCCAAGGCTGCCAGCAAACCGATTATCGCGGATGGCGGCATCCGCACCCATGGCGACATCGCAAAATCAATCCGATTCGGCGCAACGATGGTCATGATCGGTTCACTATTTGCCGGACACGAAGAATCGCCAGGCCAAACGATCGAAAAAGACGGAAAGCTTTACAAGGAGTACTTCGGCTCAGCCTCTGAATTCCAAAAAGGCGAAAAGAAAAATGTCGAAGGCAAAAAAATGCACGTGGCGCATAAAGGCTCGATCAAGGATACACTGATTGAAATGGAGCAGGATCTTCAATCTTCTATTTCTTATGCAGGCGGAACAAAACTTGACGCCATCCGCAATGTGGATTATGTGATTGTGAAGAATTCCATTTTTAATGGGGATAAATATTAATCATAAAAAAACGCCAAGTCAGCGGTTCTCCGCTTGAGTTGGCGTTTTCTGCTACTTCTTCAGCAAAGTAAGCTTATATTTGCTTTTTGAATTTATCTTCCATCAGTTCTGCCATTTGTTTTGCATTTGGATTTTCTTCATTTTGCAACTGTTCAATGATGTTCATATAATCCGTTTCATTTCGGTTCTGGCTTAATTTATATGCCGCTTGAATGTCTTCCACCTTAATCTTAAATCCAACGATACCTTTCAATTCACGTTCTAAGAGTTTTGGAGAAAGCTTATCCCATAAAACAGGATTGTCACGATGTTTTTCGTATTTCTCCAGCATGATTGTTAATTCTTCTGCTAATTCATCTTTCTCTAACATACTTGCTTTTCCATACATGTGGACAGCCTGATAATTCCACGTCGGAACATTTTCGCGCGAATACCAGGAAGAAGAAATATAAGCGTGCGGTCCCTGAAACATCACAAGCACATCTTCACAGGCTTCAAACGTTCTCCACTGAGGATTTCCATAAGCGAAATGCCCCGTAATATAGTAATGATCATCTTTTTTATTGAATCCTAACGGCAAATGTGTGGCAATTGGTTTTCCTTGTTCTGTTGTGACAACCGTACCAAAGGAGTTTTCTTGTACAAAATTCCAAATTTCTTCAGCATTTGTGACTTTAAAATATTTTGGAATATACATCATCATCCACCCTTCGAAAAATATTATATGAGTGTTTTAGCCATGATTAAATCCGTTTGTTCTTCATCACCCATATAAAAAGAGTGGGCGCCGGTCTGAACAAACCCCATTTTCTTATAAAAGGCAATGGCATTTTCATTTTTTTCCCACACACCTAGCCAAATGTTCGTTTTATTACGTTCCAGCGCAATTTCTATCGCTTTATTCAACAGATGTTTGCCAAGCCCATGTTTTTGAAAGCTGTTCTTTATATAAATTCTCTCGATTTCAAGTGATTCAGCACCCATTTCTTCAGACTGAGCATCATCGATATTGACCTTTACATATCCAGCGATTTCATGATCAAAGTAAATAAAAAAGAATTGCGAAGACATATTGGATAACTCTTTTTCCAGCTGCTCAGTGTTAAATGCGCTTTCTAAATAGGCTTTCATATTTTCAGGTGAGTTCTGTTCTTTAAAAGTGTCATTGAATGTTTCAATACTCAATTGTTGAAGTGTTTGTAAATCTTCCCGGCTGCATTTTTTCATTTTTACACTCATTGTTCGGATTCAGCCCCTTTATTTAAAATTCAATTGTCTTGTGTCCCTTTTTAATATATTTAAACACGGAACAGATACTGACCTTGTTACCATTCCAAAAATCTTCTTCATCACCAACTCCCTATCGTGATTTTGTTGCAAATGCAATAAAACATACCCCGCATTAAATATAGCGTAACTTTGCTGTATTTACAACAAAAATCAAACAACAAAGCAGCGTTTCTCTTGCCGAAGTCCCCGGAACTCTCTGCATCATTTCCCCATAATAAAAACGCCTCCCTTAACGATGATTTATCGCTAAGAAAAGCGTCAGTAATAGTTGCTATCCGTTTTTAGTGCTTAGCACTCTTCAGGCTTGCCTGCATTCGTTGCTGTTCTGAACGAAGAACCGCAGCCGCATGAAGCGATGGCGTTTGGATTGTCGATGGTGAAGCCGCCGCCGAGCATGGATTGTTTATAATCAATCACGGTGCCGTTCATGATGTCAAGGCTTTCTTTGTCAACTAGAACAGTGATGCCGTGCTGATCAAACACACTGTCTGATTCACTCTTTTCATGCTCAAAGCCCATGCCGTAAGAAAGTCCGCTACAGCCGCCGCCTTTGACGCCTACACGCAGAAACGCGTTTTCTTCTTCATGCTCTTTCATCATATCTTTTATATGCAAAGCTGCTGCTTCTGTAATTGTTACCGGGTTGCTCATCATTGTGAACCTCCTTTTAAAAACCGGTTGCTGTCTTTTATTATAAACATGATCGTTCCAATTCTCAAACAAGGTGTTTTACAAGAAATAGACACCCTCACAAACGGTTTCAGCCGGCCCTGTCATCATTACATGGCCGTTATCTTTCCAGTTTATCACCAAATCCCCGCCTGCTAAATGCACCGTGATGTCTTGATTTCGCTTTGATACGCCGTTTAATACAGATGCGACTGCCGCTGCACATGCTCCTGTCCCGCATGCCTGAGTAATCCCTGATCCCCGTTCCCAGACGCGGAAATGCAATTCTTGTTCATTCACGGTTTCAACGAATTCCACATTGATGCCTTCCGGAAATCTCGGATCTTTCTCAATCACCGGCCCCAGTGTCGTTAAGGGTGCCTGTTCAATGTCTGCGATCGGAAAAACGATATGCGGATTTCCCATTGAAACGGCAGTGCCTGTTAGTTCTACTTCACCAAATGCCATCGTTTCATTGATTGTGTGCTCTTCCCCGCCGTCAAGCATAGGAAGCTCGGATTTTGTCAAGCGCGGTTCGCCCATATCGACAGTGACCACATTCACTTTTCCGTTTTCGACTTGAACCTCCGCTTTCACAAGCCCGGAGAGAGTTTCAATCAGAAAAGATGTTTCCTCAACCAGCTTATGCTCATATGCGTATTTTGCGACGCAGCGCAGGCCGTTGCCGCAGTTTTTCCCTTCAGACCCGTCATTATTAAAAATCCGCATTTTAACAGGCGCTTGGTCTGATGGGCATATCAGGATCATTCCGTCGGATCCGATCCCTGTATAAACAGAAGAAACCTGAATTGCAATCTCTGACAGTTTTTCTTCTGGAAGCTGTTCTTCAAATTGATTCACATAAATATAACTGTTTCCCAGGCCGTGCATTTTGGTAAATCGAAATGAGTTCATAGGTGCCTCCAACTTTTTTTCTTTTTCTTAGTATAAAAGCTATTATAAGCGGACACAATACAATTATCCCCCGTTTTTCATACATAAAAGCTCCTTGCACTGACGCAAGGAGCTTTTATCGTTTATATAAACATGCCGGCAATGGCTGCGCTGAGCAGATTGGCTAATGTTCCTGCAAGAACAGCCTTCAGGCCGAGACGTGCGATATCTGAACGGCGGCTGGGCGCTAAACCGCCAAGCGTACCAAGCATAATCGCAATTGATGAAAAATTGGCGAATCCGCATAACGCGAAACTGATAATGGTAGCAGTTTTCTTAGAAAACTCGCCGATGTGCGGACCGAAGTTAGAATAAGCGACAAACTCATTCAGCACCAATTTCTGGCCGATATAGCTTCCCGCCTGCAATGCTTCATGCCAAGGCACGCCAATCAAAAAGGCGATAGGAGAAAACACATAGCCGAGAATGGATTCTAATGTTACGCCTTTTAAACCGAACAAGCCGAAAGCCCCGCCGAGAATACCGTTTACTACAGCGATTAACGCAACAAACGCAAGCAGCATCGCCCCAACATTTAACGCAATTTGCAGTCCTGTTGACGCTCCCTTTGCAGCTGCGTCAATGACATTGGCTGCGCCTTCGCCTTCATCCATTTTGAAATCGCTTTTTACGGTTTGCGTTTTTTCCGTTTCGGGTATAATCAATTTACCAAAGACTAGTCCAGCTGGAGCAGCCATAAAGCTGGCCGCCAGCAAGTACTCAATCGGAATACCGAGAAGCGCGTACCCAAACAAGGTAGATCCCGCAACTGCCGATAGACCGCTCGTCATAATCGTAAACAACTCAGAGCGCGTCAGCCCGGCAATCAGGGGTTTGATCACTAACGGAGATTCTGATTGTCCTACAAAAATATTGGCAGCAGCCGCCAGAGATTCCGTTTTGCTTGTTCCAAGGAGCTTCGACAATCCGCCGCCAATGACACGGAAAACGAGCTGCATGATTTTCAAATGATATAAAACTGCAATCAGTGCTGAGAAGAAAATGATAACGGGCAGTACACTTAATGCAAATGCCGGACTGTCTCCGACCTTTAGAAGCGGTCCAAAAATAAAACTGATGCCTTCATTCGCATAGTCAATCAGAAGCTGTACACGGCTTGAAAACCATAAAAAAACAGCGCGTCCCGCTTCCCATTTCAACACGATGTATCCAAACGCCACCTGTGTGCATAAACCAACGATGACGGTTCTTATCTTAATATTGCTTTTCTTTTCTGAAAATAAAAACGCGATAGCAATGATCGCAACTGCGCCCAGCAGCCCCCACAGAACATTCATGAATACTCGTACACCTCTTAAATTTTATTTAAAAAAATATCTTTTATACGATAACAATAATATTTTTTGATGTCTACACATTTTTTTAGTTCTTTTGTACGGCAAAATAAAAAAGGGCCTGTCCAGGCCCTTTTCTTTAAAACATTGGATTTTCTTCAATAAAGGTATATATATTCTCAACAAGCTCAGCAGGCGTTTCACCCATGACGACTTCTCCGTTTACCAGAGCGAAAAGCGATTCCATGCATGTCCCGCAGTAGCTTAAGCAGCCATATTCAAGGACATCAAGGTTGGGATCCTTCTCCAAAATCGCCCGGGCTTCCTGAGAGCCGTGAGCCAGATTGCTGACACAAAATTCAATCATTGGATTCATGCGGTTTCACCTCACATATGTCCATTATCGCGAATTTTTCACTATTCGTCAAAGACAACGGATGATTCAAAATTTATTATCGTAACATATTATTTCTCAAATAACGTTTTACTAATTTGTGTTTTCAGGCTAAATTGTAGGTTATTTTGAAACTATTATTGTGATTTTAGATCAAATTCGATATAATTCTAGATGTTATTTTACATAGTTCGTATTTTCTTCAATGTATCTATCATACTCTTCGGATTAAAGGGGAATTCAAATGAAAAAATTGGTCTTGATCGGCGGAGGTTACGGGAACATGCGCGTTCTTCATCGCTTATTGCCAAACCAGCTGCCTGATGATGTTTCAATCACGTTAATTGACAGAAATCCTTATCACTGCTTGAAAACAGAATATTATGCCCTTGCCGCAGGCACAATTTCTGACCATCATATCAGAGTGTCATTCCCAGAGCACCCTCGCCTGGATGTCCAATACGGTGATATCACATCAATTGATATTGTACAAAAACAAGTGCTGTTCCAAGATCGTGAACCGATTTCTTACGATGACGCCGTAATCGGGCTCGGCTGTGAGGATAAATATCACAACGTGCCGGGAGCGCCTGAATTCACCTACAGTATTCAAACCATCGATCAGTCCCGCGAAACCTACCAAAAGCTGAATAATCTGAGCGCTAATGCCACCGTCGCCATTGTCGGAGCGGGCTTAAGCGGCGTTGAGCTTGCAAGTGAATTGAGAGAAAGCCGTGATGACCTGAACATTATTTTGTTCGACCGCGGTAATCTCATTTTATCAAGCTTTCCCGAGCGTTTAAGCAAATATGTGCAAAAATGGTTCGAAGAGCACGGTGTCCGCATTATTAACAGGGCAAATATCACAAAAGTAGAAGAAGGCGTTGTGTATAACCACGATGATCCGATTTCTGCAGACGCCATCGTGTGGACAGCCGGCATCCAGCCAAACAAAGTCGTCAGAGACTTAGATGTGGAGAAGGACGCACAAGGGCGTATTGTATTAACGCCTCATCATAATCTTCCAGGTGATGAACATCTGTACGTTGTCGGCGATTGCGCCAGCCTTCCTCATGCACCGAGCGCCCAGCTGGCAGAGGCTCAAGCAGAGCAGATTGTCCAAATCTTGCAAAAACGCTGGAATGGAGAAGCCCTGCCTGAATCAATGCCGCAGTTTAAGCTGAAAGGCGTCCTCGGTTCACTCGGAAAAAAAGCCGGCTTCGGGCTTGTTGCTGACCGTCCGCTGATCGGCCGTGTTCCGCGTATGCTGAAATCCGGCTTGCTGTGGATGTATAAACACCATAACGGTTAATGATAGAGAAGAACCGCTGATCAAGTCAGCGGTTTTCTGTATACCCATGCTTCTCCATTTCCTCATAAACGTCTTTTAATTTTGGATTGCCTTCACCGACAATTTTGTCTTCTACGAGCACAAGCGGATAAAAATACTCGTCATTTCTGATTTTTTCCGCAAGCTCTTTCGCATGTTCATTGTCAGGCGGCTCATGAATATCGATGTACTGCATCTCAAAAGGCTGATTTGGATATTTTCTTTTCAGCGCAGCCTCAAGCCACTCGTATGTATCCTTGGCTGTCGGCATATTGACACAGCTCGCACAAACGGTTTCTGCCCCGTACACGCTTAGAATGACTGGTTTCATCACTTGTAGACGCCCCCTTCTCCTATGTAAGTCCTTTCTTTTAAGTATACAGAGCCAAAGGGCGTTTTTATAGAAAAAAACCGTTTTTGTGTTGAAGTCTGAATGTGCTATAATAGGGAAAGCAACTTTGCAAACCAAACAATAGATTTTTATTGTTACACTGAATATAATGGTTTTATGACGACGAAAGGAGCGAATGTCATGACTGAAGTTGAAATGAAAGAACAGGTGCAGGAAGTACTGGACAAACTTCGTCCGTTTTTACTTCGTGACGGCGGTGACTGTGAGCTTGTAGACGTAGATGAAGGTATCGTTAAGCTTCGTCTTCTAGGCGCATGCGGCAGCTGCCCAAGTTCAACAATTACGCTGAAAGCCGGAATTGAGCGCGCTCTTCTAGAAGAAGTGCCGGGTGTCGTTGAAGTAGAACAAGTCTTTTAATAAAGCAGCCAGGCTGATATTTGATCAGCCTGGCTTTTTTTATTAGAGATATTGGTCAAACCATGAGCTGATATAATTCAGGCGCTTGATCCGCTGTCTTGGGTGTCCGGTGCGTGACAAATTGTGCGATGCATTCGGAAAACGGACAAGCTTGGTTTCCTTGCCCATTTTTTTCAGAGCGATAAACAGCTGCTCCGCCTGCTCGATCGGACATCGGTCATCCCGCTCGCCATGCAGTATCAAAAGCGGTGTCTCCACGTTTGCTGCGTATTTTAAAGGAGACCGGTCCCAGAGCTTTTCTGTGTCCTCAAACATGTCATGCTCAAGCTGCCAGTCTGTAAAGAAATAGCCGATATCACTGACGCCGTGAAAGCTGATCCAATTTGATATCGAGCGCTGGGTAACGGCAGCTTTAAAGCGGTTCGTCTGCCCGACGATCCAGTTGGTCATAAAACCTCCGTAGCTTCCGCCCGTGACACCGAGCCGCTTAGGATCAATATGCGGATCTCGTTTGATAGCCTCATCCACAGCCTGCATCACATCGTCATAATCCTTTCCCCCATAATCTCCTCTGACCGCATTCACAAATTCCTGCCCGTAGCCGTGGCTTCCTCTCGGATTGATATAAACGACCGCGTATCCTTTCGCCGCCAGCACCTGAAACTCATGAAAATATGTATGTCCGTACATCATATGCGGACCACCGTGTATGTTGAGAATAAGTGGATATGTTGTCTCACCTTCCATTTGTGCAGGCTTCATCAGCCAGCCGTTCACCATCACGCCGTCTTCTGTAGCATATTGAATCTCTTCAGGTATTGATATCATATGCTCACTGACAAACTTGTCATTCGCGCCAGTCAGCTGTTTCTCTTCCTGTCCAAGCGGGATACTGTAAAGCTCACTCGGTCTGTCCGGCTTTGTCACACTGGCAATAAAGTGGTGTTCATCAGGTGAAAGAGAAAAACTATTGATGTACTCTTTTTCCAGACGAACTGGATACACAAGGCCTTCAATCGAAATATAATAGATGCCCGTACTGCCTTGATCTGTGCCGATGACATAAAACCCTTGGCTGTCCTTTGTCCAAATCGGGCGCTGTTCAGCACCACCGATCAATGAATCTCCAATCAGCGCATCCGCTAAATGAACGTCCAGCATCTCAGTCAGACATGTGAGGCAGCCTTGTTCGATATCATAGAGCCACGCCTTTGAGAGCGTTGCATTCTTATATTCCTTTTCATTTCCAAGCAAAGCAAGATACCTTCCGTCTGGTGAAAATGAACTAGATCCGAATGAGCCGCGATGAGGTGTAACCTGCTTAAGATCTCCAGACTCCAATGACATTATGTAAACATCATGAGGCTTGCTGGCATCATCTGTTTCAGTTAAATTAGCTGAGAAAACAAGCCATTTGCCGTCAGGAGAAAAAGCAGGATCACCATGATCAGCTTTGTGACTTGTCAGCTCCTTCATCTCACCCGACTTTACGCTGACAAGCACAAGCTGGGCATACGCGCCTCTCGTCAGCCCTTTGCCGTCCCGTTTGTAGGAGAGGCTTTGCACCTCAACAGGTTCATAGCTGTCCTGCTCTGTTTTTTCTCGGTCATCAATGCTTTCTCCCTCTCCCAAACTGACAGTGACCAGAATCGATTCACCGTCCGGGGACCATATTGGCTTTGACACGCCATATGGGATATCAGTCAGTTTTCTTGCTTCTCCGCCTTCAGTGCTCATGATATAAAGCTGTGCCGCATCGCCTTCTCGATCAGAAATAAAGGCTAGCGTACGCCCGTCCGGAGACCATCTTGGGTCGGTGCTTCGCTTTTCTCCATGTGTCCAAGGAACAGACCCGCCCGTTTTCGTTTCATAGATCCATATATTTGATGTATACGAATCTTTCTCTTGATTTACTTGTGATTTTACATATGCGGCACGGGTGCCGTCTGGGGCGTATTGAGGATCGGTCACAGAGACAATCGCTGTGATGTCGTCTGCGGTTATCAGCTTTTTCATATTCATCTCCTCCTTTTTACATGTATTTCGTTTTTCTAAATAAAAACTCCTTTATCTCCAGCAAAAAAAAGCGCCCTCCGCTGACGCTGAGGAACGCTTGGCATGATCTATACACTTTTTACTTGATATAAAGGATTTCGCTCTATTATACTTCCCTCTTTCGGAACGGTCAAAGCGTCTACTTCACAATGAGGGAAATGAAGCGCGAGCTGTTCTTTTAGCTCTTCTCCCTTTCCTTTTTCAGTCATGACTAGAATCGTTGGGCCTGCTCCGCTGAGAGCCGTTCCATATGCGCCCTTCATCTCGGCGACGTGCTCTACTTTTGACAGCTCAGGCACAAGCATCGCCCGGTACGGCTGATGGAACATATCCTTCTTCATGATTTTCCCGACGAGCGGCCAATCCTTGGACATGATCGCAGCAATGAGGATATTGCTGACAGCACTTGCTTTTACGGCATCGGCATATGGAAACTCCTTCGGAAGCACGTCTCTCGCGTCTCTTGTCAGCACTTCATAAAAAGGAATGACAACGACTACGTCAATGTCAGCATTCGGGACGCGGATCATTTGGGTCGCGTCATCCTCATGCAGGCCGATCACAAGTCCGCCGACGAGAGAAGCGCCAGCATTGTCCGGGTGTCCTTCTTCTAGACTCGCTAAATGCAGCTTGTCCGCTTCAGACAGCTTTAAGCCGCATAATTCATCAGCCAGTTCAATGGCCGCTACAATCGCCGCGGCGCTGCTGCCAAGGCCGCGTGCAAGCGGGATGTCGCTCCACACCTTCACATGGACAGGAGGTATTTCTTTTCCGTACAAATCTGCGGTCCGTTTAGCCACTTGATAGATCAGGTTATCTGTACCCGCCGGAATTCCGGCGACTGTTTCTGTTTCAGCCTCAAAAGACCATTTGTCGCTTTCAAAGACGGTCAGCTTCAAATATCTGCTGAGCGCCATTCCGACTGAATCAAAGCCGGGGCCTAGGTTAGCTGTGCTTCCGGGAACAGTGACAGAGAACAGCATGTCGGCTTCGTTCATACACGGGCCGCTCCTTTTACATATTCAAGGATGCTGTCTTCATCAGTCGGCAATGTGACAGGCTTGATTTCTGAAATGTCGACCGCTGTGTTCGGATCTTTCAGTCCGTTTCCTGTTAACACAGCTACGACCTTGCTGCCTTTCGGAATTTCTCCGGATTTCACCTGTTTCAGCACTCCTGCGATAGACGCGCAAGAACCTGGTTCTGCAAACACGCCTTCTACACGGGCGATCAGCTGATATGCGTGAAGGATTTCATCATCAGTGACTTCGTCAATTTTCCCATTGGATTCCTCGGCTGCCTTTACAGCTTTGTCCCAGCTTGCCGGGTTTCCGATACGAATGGCTGTCGCTATTGTTTCAGGATTTTCAATCACTTCATTGCGCACGATTGCCGCCGCACCCTCAGCTTCAAAGCCACGCATTTTCGGAAGGCCTGTGCCGTTTTTCTCATGATATTCCTTGAAGCCCTTCCAGTACGCAGTGATGTTTCCCGCGTTTCCGACCGGGATCGCTAAAACATCAGGCGCTTCCCCCAGCTGTTCGCACACTTCGAAGGCAGCAGTTTTTTGGCCTTCAATGCGGTAAGGGTTGACTGAGTTGACAAGGGCAATCGGTGATTTCTCACAGATGGAACGGACAATTTTAAGCGCATCGTCAAAGTTTCCGTCAATTGCGATAATCTCGGCTCCGTACATGACAGCTTGAGCGAGTTTTCCAAATGCAATTTTTCCGTTCGGGATGATGACAATGCATTTCATGTTAGCACGGGCTGCATATGCTGCCGCAGCAGCGGAAGTGTTACCTGTTGACGCGCACATAATCGTGTCATTGCCTTCTTCTTTTGCCTTTGCCACAGCCATAACCATTCCGCGATCTTTAAATGATCCCGTAGGATTGACGCCTTCCGTTTTGACATGAAGCTCAATTCCGAGCTGCTCAGACAGCTTCGGCAGGTGAATAAGAGGTGTGTTTCCTTCATGTAAAGTTAGCGCCGGTGTTTGATCTGTTACAGGTAAAAATTCTTTATATTGATGGATAAGTCCTTTCCACATTAGCTCCAACCGTTCCCTTCTACACGATATGTGCTTTTGACTTCTTGAACGACTTCCAAATCATTTAGGTTTTGCAGGATATCACTGAAATCAGCTTCTGATGTATGATGTGTGACAATTACGATTTCAGCTAACTCATCATGGCCTTTAATTGGCAGCTGAAGGATTTTTTCAAAGCTCACGCCCCGCTCTGAGAACACAGATGTAATTTTCGAGAATGAACCAACCTCATCTTTTACATGAATTCTTAAAAACTGCTGTGCATAAATGTCAGACGGCGATTTCATGTTTTTCTCATATTGCGGTCCGACAAAGCTGTTGCCGGTTACACCTAGGCGCATATTTTTCATGACAGCGACGAGGTCAGAAACAACGGATGTCGCTGTCGGCATGCTTCCGGCTCCCGGCCCGTAGAACATCGTCTCACCGACAGCCTCGCCGTATACATAAACAGCGTTAAACTCATTATGAACAGCAGAAAGCGGATGATGGTCAGGAAGCAGTGTCGGCTGTACGCTGACCTCGATTTTGCTGCCGTCACGCTGAGCAATCCCGATCAGCTTCATTGTATAGCCGAGGCGTTTGCTGAAGCTGATGTCCTCGTCTGTAATTTGGGAGATCCCCTTTACTTTGACGTCTTCCAGATCCACGTTCATCGAGAAGCCGAGGCGCGCCAATATCGCCATTTTCCGTGCGGCGTCAAGCCCTTCCACGTCAGAAGTCGGATCAGCTTCGGCAAAACCGAGATCCTGCGCTTCCTTGAGCACTTCCTCGTATGGGCTTTTCTCTTTGATCATTTTGGTTAAGATAAAGTTTGTTGTGCCGTTCACAATTCCCATCATTTTTGTAATTCGATCTGATGAGAGGCCTTCCTCTAACGTGCGCAGAATCGGAATCCCGCCGGCAACACTGGCTTCAAAGTAGATATCGCATCCATTTTCCTTCGCTTCGGCAAGCAGCTCGGAGCCGTACACAGCCATTAAGTCCTTGTTTGCTGTGACAACATGCTTTTTCGATCTCAGCGCGTCGACCAAATATTGTTTTGTCTGTTCAACGCCGCCGATCACCTCGATGACGACATCAACATCTGGATCATCAATGACATCATACACTTCTGTCGTGAGCACTTCCTTCGGCAAATCTACTTCTCTCTTTTTCTCTAAATCTTTTACAAGCACTTTTTTTATCGTAACCGGACAGCCGACCTGATGCATAAGCTTATCCTGATGGTCTTGAATAATTTTAACGACACCGCTTCCGACGGTACCTAAACCTAAAAGCCCTACACGAATCGCTTTCAAAAAAACTCCACCTTTCTTTTGATTGTCCTCTTGAAAAAGACAATTGTTAACTCAACACAGACATATAAGTTACAAACATTATATAAGCCCGCTCCTGTTTTGACAAGACAGCATTAGGCTGAATTTTGCGAATGTAAACGCTTAACGCATTGATATGACAAGATTCTTTATTTTCTAATTATTTTTGTCAGATTTTCTCCTCACCCTGAGCTGCCTTTGCCGAGCCAGCTGACGCGTGGAACAAACAGCTTCTGCGCCCGCATATTCATGAATTCCTGCGCTGTATTGAGAAATTGTTCATAACGCCCACAGTCATTAAGAATGAAGTTAAGCTGTTCTTCAAAATAATGCTTTTCTGATTCTGATGACATGTAATAGCTTTCTACGATTTCAAAATAATGAAGCGGGAAAAGCAGACGGCTGTATAAAAGGCGTTTCGAAAATGAAGACAGCGGTGTGACTTGCTCGTATTCCTGTAAAAAGAGAAAGCCCTGCTGATTAAAATCTTGTCTGTGATGCAAAAACGTATGCCTCATATATTCAGCCAAATCACGGGAAGCGTGGTCAAACACCCAATCCGCCGGAATCCTGATCAATGATTCCGGTGACCATGTATGCCTTTCCATCCGCTGATGGCATATCGTTCCTGAATCAGCGGCTTGGGGCTTGTCATCCAGCTCAGTGTCCACTAAATATTGTATCGCGTTTTCTGACAGTCCTAAATAATATGGAAATGATTCGATCATTTTTTTATCGAATGGCTCATGCGGAGGGGTCTGAACCTTTCTCTGCCAAAATGCTTCCAGCTGATCAATTCGTTTTCCCCACAGATCCTTCCACTGGCCGATTCTTCCGGCCGCCTTCACCTCATATGGATATCCTCGGCCTTTTCGGTGAAATTCCGCAAGCTCCGCTCCAATGGAGAACGCCCTGTTTGAATAAGGGGGGGCCGCCTTCAGCAGAGCGTACGTTTTTCCCTCATGTTCAAATGTCAGTTCACCTTCTTTTGTAAAGATAAAAACCGAAACGTATGGGTCACTTTGTTCTTGTAAATACTGACTCATGTAATAAAGCTCCGCCAGCTCTGTTTCTGAGAATTGGGAAACGGGGACAATCAGAAAGTATGAATTAGGCGTCTGAAAGCATTGATATGTGTGCTGGTACATGGAAAGCTGCCTGATGTGAATGCCGTATTTTTCTTTTATTGTACCTTTCACCATGATCACCTGCCTGTTGAATTAGGGCTCATCACATCGTAGTCATACACAGCCGGAATTATGAATACATATTTTAATCCGAAGAAGGCGCAAGAAAAAGTCGTAAACTTCTCAAGCATTTTGTATAAACTAGTAAAAAAGATTGGGTGAAGCTGATGTCAGAAAACGAACAATTCAGTCAGATGGAAGCTAAAGCAAGAGCACGGATGAAGGAGCGCGGCGTTGAGGTATCAGACATTGCCGAGCTTGTCTTTTTTCTGCAGAAAAAATATCATCCGGATTTAACCATTGATGAATGCACGCTGAACGTCAATCGTGTTCTCGCAAAACGCGAGGTGCAAAACGCGATTTTAACGGGCATTGAATTGGATGTTCTTGCTGAGCAGAAAAAACTGTCTGAACCGCTGCAAACGATGCTGGAAATAGATGAAAGCCTATATGGAGTAGATGAAGTTCTGGCATTTTCCATTGTGAACATTTACGGATCGATCGGGTTTACGAACTACGGTTACATCGACAAAGAAAAACCCGGAATCCTTAAACGATTGAATGATAAATCAACCGGTGAATGCCATACCTTTTTAGATGACATCGTCGGAGCGATTTCCGCCGCGGCTTCAAGCAGACTTGCTCACCGCGCGCGGCATACAGAATAAGGGCACCCTTTTAGGGCGCCCTTTTTTCAAATGTATGGAATCCATTCAGTCAGAGAGTCAATGGCGTGAGTCGGTTTTTCCATATCGTCTGTCATATGTTCTCTTTTCGTTACGCCTGTGTGAACGAGCAGCGTATCCATACCCGCGTTAATGCCGGCCATAATATCAGTGGCGTAGTTGTCGCCGACCATGAGTGTTTCAGACACATCTGTGCCGAGAACGCGCATCGCCTGCTCCATAATAATTGATTCCGGCTTGCCGATAAATACAGGCTGTACACCTGTAGATACGGTTAACACCGATGTCAGTGAGCCGTTTCCCGGCAGAAGCCCTCTTTCAGTCGGAATCGCAATATCTCCGTTAGTGGAAATAAAGCGGGCGCCATTTCTGATTGCCAGGCAGCCGACAGCAAATTTTTCGTATGTAATGGAACGGTCGATGCCAACAACGACAAAGTCCGCGTTTTCTCCGCCAAATGTCAGGCCGTTTTCTTCAATCGCCTGGCGGATTCCTTCCTCCCCAATCACATACACAGACGCGTCTTTTTTCTGCTGTGCAATGTGCTGGGCAGTTGCCATGCTGGTCGTGAAGACCTGCTCTTCTGTTGCCGGAATATCAAAAGACACGAGCTTGTCCGCTACCTGCTTCGGTGTGCGCGAAGAGTTGTTTGTCACGAAAAGATAAGGAACGCCGCGATCTTTCAGCGTTCTGACAAATTCACACGCCTCCTCGATTTTTTCCGTGCCATTGTACATCGTTCCGTCTAAATCAATTAAATATCCTTTATATGTTTTCATATCCAACACTCCTGTGGCTTTCCAGTTGTTATTTAAACGCAGAAACAGGTCCTAGCTCTGTTTCCAAATAGCTTCTGATCCGTTTCGGGAAGTCCTGAAGAGCTGTTTGATGCGCCTTGATCAGCCTGTAAAGCTCGCCGCTGTCAGCGAGCAGATACTGTTGAACCAATGTTTTGCGGTAAGCGATCAATTCCTTGAGCTCAGCACCCTCTTTTTCCGTGACAACTTTCTCATCAACAAGTATATCCATAATGTCGTCATAGCTGCCCGGGTCCCGCATAATAAAGCCGTCAATCATGTCATTGCCTGTATCCAAAATGCATTCGATTAACAGATGGCCTATACGCTGAAGTGCCAATTCCCCGATTTCAGACTGCCAGTCTGTTTGTGAGTCAAATAGCGCCAGCTGGTGCTCGAAGAACATTAGTGTTTTCTCGATTTTGCTTCTGTCAACAAAATACATGACAGCATCCCCTTTGTGTATATTTATTTTCTGATCCGTTTCAAGACAAAATACGCACAGCCGAAATTGCAGTATTCGTAAATATATTCATCTAATGTGCTGATTTTCGTTTCGAAGGTTGCCTTTTGATTCTGGTCGTCAAAGAAGCCCTTGAGCCTTAACTGACCGTATCCCCAGTCTCCCACAATATAATCGTATTTATTTAATATATCGGAGTAGCGGGCTTTAAAAGCCTCTTCGTTGAAGCCGTCTTTGAAATTGTGCACCAATTCAAATTCGGCATTTTGAATAAGAATCATGATCTCACCTCTTTTTCACTCATTCCTATCATAATTCATTGCCCCGTCCCCATCAATTGCTAAAGAATAAATCATGCGATTTGGCTACCCTACACATGAGGAGGGATTGATAAATGAAACGAACCGCTGTCAGCCTCTGCCTGCTGACCGGACTTTTATCCGGGTGCGGAGGCGCAGGATTGGATAATGCCCAAAATGTCCGGAATCAGACGCAGAATCAAACCAAACCCATTCATGTGTCGGACCGCAACGAGGCTTTTAACAGGCATAATGAGAACGAACAATTTGGCTATGTCCGCTATCAAAAAGAACAATTTGACGGAGACCAGCAGAAAACGCCGGTGATGAACCGGGAAGAAACCGCTCACATGATATCAAGTTTAACGGTTCAGCTCCCCCATATTCAAGATGCTGCGACATTGGTGACTGACCGAGAAGCGCTTGTCGTATACAAAACCGATTCTAAAAACCGGGAGCTGACCGCCGATCAGGTGAAAAAAACAGCGGCTTCCGTGATACCGCGATACTATCACGTGTATATTTCCGATAATCCAAACCATATGCAGTCCGTCGAAAATTACAGCAATCTCGGCTCTGGTTCAAGGGATATCAGAGAGATCATGTCGGGGACGATTCAAGAAATGAAAACCTCCCCGCAAGGAAGCCCTGTCTCAGAGAATGAAAATGCCAATGGAGAAACGCGTCAGGACATGAAAATCGATAGGAATGACAAAAACGCCAGATGATCTGGCGTTTTGGCATTATGCTTGTGCTTGACGCTTTTTAGATGCTTCGTTTACTTGTTCATCCGCATGGTAAGAGGAACGGACAAGCGGACCGGCTTCACAATGGCTGAAGCCTTTTTGCATCGCGATTTCTTTTAATTCTGCAAATTCATCAGGATGGTAGTATTTTTGGACTTTCAAGTGTTTCTTCGTCGGCTGCAGATATTGGCCGATTGCCATAATATCCACGTTGTTCGCCAAGAGGTCGTCCATTACTTCAATAATCTCTTCTTTTGTTTCGCCGAGCCCGATCATGATACTTGATTTTGTCGGAATGTCAGGCTGCATTTCCTTCGCACGGCGCAAAAATTCCAATGAACGGTCGTACGTCGCACGCGCACGGACTCTTGGCGTCAGGCGGCGAACCGTTTCGATATTGTGATTCAGGATGTCTGGGCGTGTATCCATTAAGGTTTTTAGGTTATCGTAGTTTCCGCCCATATCAGACGGCAGCACCTCAATTGTTGTGAACGGGCTTTTTCTGCGGATCGCACGGACAGTTTCCGCGAAAATGCCTGCCCCTCCATCTTTCTGATCGTCACGCGCAACAGCCGTAATAACCGCGTGCTTCAGATTCATAAGCGCGACTGAATCCGCTACGCGTTCCGGCTCTTGCAGATCAAGCTCAGTTGGAAGGCCTGTTTTGACAGCACAGAAACGGCATGCTCTTGTACAAACAGAACCTAAAATCATAAATGTCGCTGTACGTCTGACCGCCCAGCATTCATGAATATTCGGACACTTTGCTTCTTCGCATACGGTATGCAGGTTGTTTTCCCGCATGAGTTTTTTGAGCCCTGTATAGTTTTCATTTGTATTTAATTTAATTTTAAGCCATTCGGGCTTTCTGAGGTGTTCGTCTTTCTTTGCCAATTCCCATCATCTCCAATATCCAATATACTCAATTTCTGACACGAAACATTCTGAAAACGAGAAAGGTGCAGGTTTTAGTTCTGCAACAAAAATAATGTTTTTCTAACTAAAGAAAGTCTTTTCTTTAGACACTTTAACATAGGAAAAATTTCTCGACAAGGGAAGATGATTACTGACATTTTTAAGCCGGGTTGCCGCAAACTATGTGTATTCAATATGAAAGGAGATTATTTTGTGAAAGTTTTGTTATCCGCTCTTCTTCTCCTTTTGTTTGCATTTGAGCCTTCTGCGTCTGGAAAAAAACTTTCAGATCCAGTGCTGTCGAAACGGATGGAATTATATCATAAAATCGAAGCTGTGACGCAGATCCCTTGGTATGCGCTCGCCGCTGTTGATCAATACGAAGAAAACGTGCGGAGCAACCGGAAAGATCTGCCTGAAAAGGCGGGAATCATCAGCATCTATATACCCGATGATATCTGGAGCGGGCCTGAAAACCCGAATCCGAAAGACGATGCGCCGTTAAGCATTAAAGTGTTTGACGGAATCGGAATGGATGGCGATGGAGACGGGAAAGCCGAGGTCAGCAACGATGAAGATATCTTGTATACGTTCAGCCAATACTTACTGTCGTATGGCACAGATGAAGACAACATCCGGATCGGGCTTTGGAATTATTACCGGCGTGATCAGACAGTGGGGATTATATCTGAATTCATGAAGCTGTTTAAAGCCTACGGCCATATTGATCTGGGCGAGCATGCATTCCCGCTTCCGATCAGAACCGATTACAGCTACCGAAGCACGTGGGGAGATGCCCGCGGCTTCGGTGGAAGGCGGATTCATGAAGGTACGGATATCTTTGCCCATTACGGCCTTCCTGTCAAATCCACATGTTACGGCGTAGTTGAAATGAAGGGCTGGAACCGCTTCGGAGGATGGAGAATCGGCATCAGGGACATTAACAATACGTATCATTATTTTGCCCATCTCAATGGGTTTGCCAAAGGGATTAAAACAGGACAAATCGTTGAGCCTGGCCAAGTGATCGGATCAGTCGGCAGCTCCGGATACGGCCCGCCGGGAACCGCCGGGAAGTTCCCGCCGCATCTGCACTATGGCATGTACAAAGATAACGGAAGAACCGAATGGTCATTTGATCCATACCCGCATTTGAGGGCGTGGGAGCGATATGAATACCAAAAAAAGAAGTAACAAAAAGCCGCCTCTTCAACAGGCGGCTTATTTGCTGCTTTTTTCTTTTTTTGAATCGGCACCGTTTTCTTTGCTGCTCGGAAGCTGGACAGAAGGCGTGACACCCGAGCCGCCGCTTCCATTATAAAACTGCGGCACTTCGCCCTGCACTGCTTTAATCGATACAGGAACATTATTTGTGACGACAGCGGTTTTGCTGGCAAATGGAATGATGACCTTCACTTTAATTTCGACAAAGATGCTGATATCAATAAGTGCGTTATTTATGCCATACGGCTTGATTTTGGTTTTGACATCTGTAAAAGCGTCACCGATTAAATTGAACCGGACCGGGATTTTCGGCCCGAGGTTTCCAAGAAGGCTGTTGCCGGTTACCTGTCCCAGCGGAATGTTGATCATAATGTTTTCACTGGCGCCGCTGTGTCCGGTATGGGTTTCCATCTCTTTCAAATGAGCCTGAAGCTGCTTTGTCACTTTTGTTTTCACACTGTTTACAACCTGTGTATTAAAATCGATTGTCGTTAAGTTTCCGTTTTCATCAGAATTCATTTGAAACATATCTTTCATATTTTCACTGTCAGACATATAGTCCTCAATCGAATCCTGGATCACCTCTGTCGCTATACGCTTCGTTTCCATCTCGCCGATGTCCATTAAAACAGGTTTGATCGAGCCATTGATCATCCAAAGGCTGACCGTTGTTGACAGGATAAAAAAGACAACTGACAGGAGCATCACGTAACGGAAAGGCAAAGGTCCTCTCTTGCGAAAAGGGCCGCGATATCTTGGCAAGAAAATCCCCCCTTACATATCACAATGTATGCTTGTAAGAGGGGACATAGTAATAGCCGGGGCCAATTTATTTTATTTCACCATTTTTAAAAGCGCTTCTCTGCCGCTCATGCCGACTTTGATGCCAAGATCTTCCGCAGCGTACGTGACGGATTCTAAAGGTGCGTCTAACAGCTGGTCAATGGTGCGGACACCAACTGCCCGCCCCGCCACGATGCCGCGCTCCTTTAATTTTTCATTCAGCAGCGCCACATCAAGCGCGCCGCACATAATGTATCCGTGATCATTGGCGACGGCCATAAAATTCGTTTTTGGAAGTTTCACTGTCACAGCTGTAAAAGGCTGTCCTTCTATCATGATCGGTGTCAGGTTTACCACGTCAACCACTCCCTTCATTCATCACTTTATGATGAAGGGCACAGCTTGTTGTGGGCTGACTGCCTTATTGCGCAAGCTTCCAAGCAAGCAGATCCCGCAAAAATTCCGGCATAAAATATTCTTTTTCTGCAGCGTCGCGAATCAACGGAAACAGTTTGCCGAGCGTGAACATATCAAGCACCGCAACAGAGTATTGTTTATGTTTTTCAATATCTTCCCCGTTCAGCGTGATGCGGGTGACATGGGTGATCCCGTCATCGAGCCGTTTCGTTTCTACCTCAACGCCGGCATACACCATTTTCCCCATCACTTCTCCGCGGAAGCCGAGTCCTTTGATCCGGAGCTGCTCCATTTGTTCGGAAGCGGCATGGACAATGGTTTCCTTCAGTTCTTCTCCCGTCAGGCGGACAGCCACCGGGTTGATCGGATGCGGACAGATTCGGTGCAGATCCAGCTTTGTCACAGGACCTGCTTTAAGCGGACCGAGAATGACACCTGAATTGACCATACTGATGTCCGTCTCGCACCATTCCTTTAAGGCGTATGCCAAAAGCAAAGGCAGCTCTGATTCTTCAAACCACTTCACCTCAGCATCTTGTGCAAGCTCTGCAACGGCATCGGACAGCTTCTCCTCGGCTTCACGTTCTTTTTCATTGAGAAACGCTTTTGTTTCTGCGGATTCTCCTGTCCATTCCGCCATGTTCTGCACAGAAGCCGTTTTGCTGATGATGCTTCGCTGTACGCTGTCCACCGTGATTTCTACACAGCCGACATAATGCCCGTATTTCTCGGCGCTGGCCAGCAGTACCCCATTCACCACTTGTCCATCTTCAAGCAAATGATGGGTATGTGATTCGAGGATTACATCAATCTCAGGCACCGCTTCAGCCACTGCCTGATCATCAAGAATGCCTAAATGTGACAGCAGAACGATAATATCAGCCTGCCCTTTCACTTCCAGAATGGTTTCCTTTATGCTTTCAAGGGCATCCGTTACTGTCCATCCCAGCTTGTCATATACAGGATAATACGGCACAGTTACACCTAAGAAAGCGATGGACATATCGTTTTTCAATGATTTGATATGGTAAGGCACCGCCCAGGACGGACGGTTTCCATTTTTATCAAACAGATTAGAGACGATGACAGGAAATTCAGCATGATCATATAAGGCAGCAAGCTCTTCATGCGGAAGCGTAATCCCTTCGTTATTTCCGATCGCCGCTCCATCAATGTGAAGGCGGTTTAAGAGATCGACATTCGCTTTTCCGAATGTTGCCTCTGTCACGAATTGAAAACGATCAAGATGATCGCCAATATCAAAAACGAGCGTCTCTTCGCCGTCTGACTGATGCTCTTTTCTTTTCTGCTCGATATAATCTACAATTTTCGGCCAGTTTTCAAAATGGCTGTGCAAATCATTTGTATGATATAAGCGGAGCTTCTCCTTCATAATATCTCTCCCTAATCGTTCAGCTGAAAATGCCTTCATAAATGAGCTGGCAGCCGATCAAAATCAATACGATCCGCATGATCATAACGATCGTTTTCGTCTGCATTTTTCTGTTGATGGCGGCGCCAAGCTTTCCGCCGAACCAAGCGCCGGGCACAAGCGCGAGGGCGTACAGCCAATTGACGTGCCCGGAAATCATATGTGAAACAGACCCTGTCATAGAAGACAGGAAAATAATAAACATGGACGTTGCCACCGCAACCTTCGGCGGAAACAGAAATAACAGCATCATCGCCGGAACCATCAGTGATCCGCCGCCTATACCGAAAAGTCCGCCTAAAAAACCGACAACAAAGGCAATGGCAATACCGACAGAGGCCTGATATGAGTACGTATAAGGCTCACCGGCATCATCCTGAAATGTCCGGATAATTCCTTTGTGCGCTTTGTTGATTGGCCGGGCTTTCGCTTTCAGCATTAAGGATAATGAAATCAGAATCATAAAAATGCCAAACCAAACGGAAAACGAGTTTGAATTGAACAGCTTTGACACGTAAGCCCCGATCATGCTGCCGGGACCCGAACCGATAAAGAAAATGAGTCCGCTCTTATAATCAACTGTTTTATATTTAATATAAGCCAAAGTTGAAGAAAGGCCCGTAAAAATAATGACCAAAAGCGAAGTTCCAATCGCAACCTGCGGCGTCACATCCTGAAACAGCTGCGTCACTGTGCTTAAAAACATCAGAGACGGCACAATGACAATTCCGCCGCCAAGCCCGATCAGACTTCCTACCGTACCTGCGATTAATCCCAGTACGACCAAAATCACAAACGACATCAATAAAAACCTCTTTTCTAAAATAAATCGAGCTGTCTCGGAGCAAGTCCGCTGTACTCGATATCAAGCAGTTCAAGCATCTGCTTGCCATTATCCGCAGCGTCACCGCCGGAATTGTTGTTGAACAGAACAAAAACATCCTTACATTGCTGCTGCAATTCATTCAGGTGCTTTTTCCAATCCTCCAGCTCCTGTTGGTTGTAGCGGTATAAGTACCTGACCTCCCGCCAGTTTTTCCCGCCATCAGGCTTCATCCAGCCCTGCTTGTTGCGTCCGTGAAACCTGACGAGCGTTTTGTTTTCATCGGTCGCGCGCAACACGGTCGGAACGCTGCCTTCTCCGATTTGCGGTTCATCACAGACACTGTGAATCCAGCCTTCCGCTTTCATAAATGAAAGCGTCTGCTCATAAAATGGCGGCGAGAACCAGGAACGGTTTCTGAATTCAAGCGCGCAAGGAATATCTCCCATTTGGTGCTTACACCATCTCAAATAGGCGACATTCTCCTTCTTGCAGTCAAACCACGGCGGAAATTGAAACAGCACCATGGCGAGCTTATTGCTATGTAAATATGGCGTTAAAGACACCTTAAACGCATCAAACATCTCCTCTTTTGAGTCAAAGGGAATTTCGCCGCGCTGATGCCCTGTCATGCCCTGATATGCTTTCACGATAAATTGGAAGGTTTCGGGCGTTTCCTTCACCCACTTTTCATTATTGCGCGCCGGCTGAATCGCGTAAAAGCTCGCGTCTAATTCCACGATCGGAAAATGGGAGGAATAGGCCTGCAATTTTTTCTGGCTGGCCGTTTTCGGCGGATAGATGCTGTCATGATCCCCCCATCCCGTCAGTCCGATATAAATCACACTCATTCACCTCTCTTCCAGTTTATCACACGTGTTTTCAGGTTTCCTCGGAAATGCTGTTCATATGGCGGGAAAATGCCTCACGCAAATGCTGATATTGTTCCTCATTCGTATCTAAAAACGCCTCTTCTCTTGAGGAAGGAATGTGCTGATATTCAATAGGCGCCTGAAACTGCTCACTCGTAAAATCGTACACCACACCATTGATGCTGTTATAAAAATGCCAGCTCTCATCGACTCTTGTTTTGAAAATCGTGCCGCCGAAATGGTCTTGAATCACCAATGCCGTCACGCCGCATTGGCCGCATGACGGGCATTCTTCCGTCCATTTAGAGCTCGAATGGCGCGACCAGGATTGCTTAAGTATGTATTTGACATGCTCCATTGCCTCCGCCTCCTTTAAAAAAAGATACCACGTTGATGAGATTTTAAAAACTAGAACGGAGGAAATCAAAAAACCCGGCGGTAAAATCCGCCGGGCTTACGAAGGAACGACCAGAGCTCCGTCAATTTCAGTGACCTTTTCCCCATCATTGTACACGCATCGGCCTTTGCTGTAAGTGGCCCAAATGCTGCAGGGAAATGTATGTCCTTCGTAAATGCTTTTTTTATGCTTTGCAAACATCGATTCTCTTGTAACAGTGTACGGCTCCATGCTGACGAGCACGAAATCTGCATCACACCCCGCCTCAAGCCGCCCTTTTTTCTGAAGGCCGAATCGTTTTGCAGGGGCCGCCGCTGTCCATTCTGCGATGGTTTCAAACGGAATCTGATGCTCAAGCGCCAGTTCCAGCATTCCTAATAAAGTGAACTGCCCGCCGCTGATTCCGCCCCATGATAAAAACATGTTATCCTCCCGCTTCAAGGATGGACGGCAGGGGGAATGGTCTGAGGATACCATGTCAATGTCCCCGGCAATGAGCATCTCGATCAGCGTCTCTTTTGATTGCCGTAACCGGAGCGGAGGCGCGCATTTTGCGACAGAGCCCCTTTGCCGTAAATCGTCATGGCTGAACAAGACATAATGCGGACATGTTTCAACCGAAACATCAAGACCTTCCTGTTTTGCCTCTCTGATCAGCCGGACCGCTTTCGCCGTGCTGATATGGACAAAATGAACCGGACAGCCTGTCACCTTTGCATACTGAATCGTGCGATACACCGCTTCAACTTCTGCTTCCTCCGGGCGGGAGGCGGCGTACGCATCCGCATCCACCTTTCCTTTATTGGCCAAAACCATCTGCAAGTAGCTTGTGATCGCATCGCTTTCCGCGTGGAGAGCGAGGATTTTTCCTGCAGCCGCGATTTCTGCCATGCCTTTGAGCAATGTCCGTTCATCAACAGAGCGGAACTCATCAGTGCCTGACTTTGATAAAAACGCTTTAAACCCGATCGCTCCCGCTTCAGCCATCGGACGGATGTCCTCGATATGGCCTGGCACAAGGCCGCCCCATAGCGCAAAATCCACGGCAGATTTTTGCCTGCCTAGCTCAGCTTTTGCGAGAAGATGCTCTGCCGTCACGGTTGATGGAATACAGTTGAGCGGCATATCAAAATAGGTAGTGCAACCGCCTGCGGCCATCATTTGAGAACCTGTTTCAAACCCCTCCCAATCCTCCCTGCCCGGTTCATTAAAATGAACATGGCAATCTATCACACCAGGAAACACGTATTTCCCGTCTGCCTGGATGATTTCCGTCCCGCTTGCTTCAATGTCAGAACCTATCTCGGCAATGACACCGTTTTGAACTGCAATCTCAGCTTCTATAATTCCATCTGGCGTAACTGCCTTCGCACCTTTTATCACCATATCGTAAGCCATATTGATCCCCCCATGTCAGGATGACGATTTTTCATGTCAGTTTATGTAACACAACCAGTTCTATTTTCCACAGTTTACTGCTACTATGATCGTATTACATCAGCAAAACCGCTAGAATTCCTATTGAAAATTATTCACCTTAACCAATGTTTTTATAGAAAAGGAGAATGCGCTATGAATATTTTTGATGTGATGAAAATACCGGCTTTTGAAAACGCCAATTTAATCGCTGGAAAAGCAGGAGGGGAAAGAGAGGTTCAGCATGTCAATATGATGGACGCTCCGGATATCGCAGACTTTTTGCATAAGAATGAATTGCTCGTCACCACCGCCTATCACCTGAAGGATCACCCGCATCAATTATCTGAACTGATTCGGCAAATGGCAAAACGCGGCTGCGCGGGCCTCGGCATTAAAACAAAGCGCTATCTGGAAGATATCCCGAAGGAAATCATCGAACTGGCCGATTCATATGCGTTTCCGATCATTGAACTTCCAGAACACATCCGCCTCGGCGATATTGTAAATGCCACACTCAGCCACATTCTCGATATGCGTTCTAACGAGCTGCAGCAAGCCATTTACGCGCACAAAAAATTCACAAACCACATTATGAGCGGCAAGGGGCTGCAATCCCTCCTCAAAAAGGTGTCAGACCTCCTTCAGCTTCCCGTGCTGCTGCTTGACCAGCATGCCAAAATGCTGTCTGCGTCTCATCAGATTTCAGTTGAGACCGAAAAGCTGAAAGGCACCCTGAATACCGTATCCGGGCCATTTTTCACTTGTTTCTCTACAATCTCAGATCAGAAAACATATTCTGTCCTGCCTATTTATAATCACGAAAAAAACTGCGGCTACCTACTGATACCGGACATGGTGCAGGCCGGCGATAAAGGATTGATCCTCACGATTGAACAAGCGGCCAACGTCATTTCCTTTGAACTGCTGAAGGAAAATGCGCTGAAGCAGTTCAGCCGGCGGGCTCGCAATGAGTTTTTCAACAATTTTATTGAGCGGTCCTTTTCTTCAGATGACGAAATCAAAAACCGGGCGAAAGAATTCAAGCTGCGCTGGGATCAAAAATACATGTGCATTGCCGGCAAACTCGATCGCAATGACGAATCAATCAGCTTTACAGAAAATCAGCTCGCTTCCGACAGCGTATTCGAATTTCTTGAAGGTGAATTATCAGCCTTCCCGTTTCCGCCTCACTTCTTTATGAAAGGAAATGTCGGCATTATTCTAATCGAGGCGACAGACAGCTGGAGTGAAATGCACGCCTCGGTGATCAGCTTTTTAGAACAGTTTCAAACACAGGTCAGCGCTCAATTTAAACGAACCGTGTCCTTTGGCATCAGCAATATCTGCCAAAAGCTCATTGATGTTCCCGACGCTTTCACAGAAGCTTCTGATGCTCTGCAATCGGGGCATTTGTCGAGAAGCACCGCATTTATCCAGGTGTATCACGCCAAAGATGTGCCTGAGCTTCTGCGCTTGCTCCCGGTTGAGGATTTGAAGAAATTTTACAACTCCACGCTTCAGAGCCTCGCTGAAAAACAGCAGGAGGATCAAAGCCTGCTTCATACGCTTTCCGTCTATTTAGAGACACACTGCCAAATTTCAGAGACGGCAAAGCGTCTGTACGTTCATCGCAATACGGTCATATACCGCCTTGAAAAATGCGAAGAGCTTCTGGGTAAAAGCTTAAAAGATCCTGAAACAACGATGCGTTTGCGGCTTGCCTTACGTATGCAGCGGCTGATCAGCTAAAGTTTGTCACATTTTCTTACAAAATGAATCATTTTTCGTCACTTTCAGCAATCACACCTGCCTTTTTCAGCTACTGTATCCAATGACACCCCTCGGCCGGCACGATATCATGTTACTAAAGTTCACATACAGGGAGGGACTATGGTGAAAAAAAGATCGTTTAAGGTGTTTACACTTAGCCTGCAGCATGTGCTCGCCATGTATGCAGGTGCGATTTTGGTGCCCCTGCTTGTCGGCAGGGCGCTGAATGTAACAACTGAACAGCTGTCCTACCTATTGGCGATTGACCTGTTAACATGCGGCGTGGCGACGCTTTTGCAAACCTTGCGCGGAGCATACATCGGCATCGGGCTTCCCGTCATGCTTGGCAGTTCATTTGTGGCCGTCACCCCGATGATTGCAATCGGCAGCAATTACGGCATTCACGCGATTTACGGTTCCATCATCGCGGCCGGTGTGTTCATCTTTTTGTTTGCGCGTTTTTTCGGCAAGCTGACTGTGTTATTTCCTCCTGTCGTAACAGGTACCGTTGTGACCTTGATCGGCCTTTCACTTGTTCCGACAGGTGTGAAAAATATGGCTGGCGGCGAAAAAATAAACGGCAACGCCAACCCCGAGTACGGTTCGCTCGAAAACCTTCTTCTCTCTGTCGGTGTCCTTGTTCTGATCTTAGTCCTCAACCGCTTTCTCAAAGGATTTGCCCGAACACTGTCCGTTCTGATCGGCATCGCCGCCGGAACAGCGGCAGCAGCGATCATGGGCAAAGTCAGCTTTTCTTCTGTTACAGAAGCACCGTTCTTCCAAACCCCGAAGCCTTTTTACTTCGGAGCCCCTGCGTTTGAAATCGGTCCGATCTTAACGATGCTGATCGTCGGAATCGTCATTATTGTGGAATCAACCGGCGTTTTTTACGCAATCGGAAAGATATGCGGCAGACCTTTAACTGAAAAAGATCTCGTCAAAGGCTATCGAGCGGAAGGAATCGCCATTCTCATCGGCGGGCTGTTCAATGCCTTTCCTTATAATACCTTTGCGCAAAACGCCGGCTTATTGCAGCTGACCAAAGTGAAAACAAGAAACATCGTCGTTACCGCAGGCTGTATCCTTGTCTGTCTCGGACTGATTCCGAAGATTGCCGCCCTTGCATCTGCCGTTCCTGCTGCTGTACTTGGCGGCGCGACCGTCGTCATGTTCGGCATGGTGATTGCCTCCGGCGTCAAAATGCTCAGCACAGCGGATCTCAAAAATCAATACCACCTCCTAACCATCGCATGCTCAATCGCACTCGGCATCGGCGCCAGCACGGCCCCCAGGATTTTTGCTGAATTCCCCGCTCCGATTAGAATTCTGGTCAGTGACGGCACCATCACTGGCAGCCTGACCGCTATCTTTTTGAATCTATTTTTCAGCTTGCGCGGCAAAAAAGACAAAACAGCTCAGAAAACAGAACTTCCGGTATTAGAACATACACTCGTATTAGAAAAAGAGGTGTAAAAAAGATGAAGGAACAGCACAATGCCTTACAGCTGATGATGCTGGGGCTTCAGCACATGCTTGCCATGTATGCGGGAGCCATTCTCGTTCCGCTGATCGTCGGAGCGGCGATCGGGCTGAATGCCGGGCAGCTGACGTATTTAATCGCGATTGATTTGTTTATGTGCGGGGCGGCAACTCTTTTGCAGCTCTGGAGAAACCGATATTTCGGCATCGGCCTGCCCGTTGTGCTCGGATGCACGTTTACCGCAGTCGGCCCGATGATTTCCATCGGAAGCACTTACGGTGTCCCAGCGATATATGGTGCCATTATCGCCGCAGGACTGATTGTCGTCTTAGCCGCGGGCTTCTTCGGGAAGCTTGTCCGTTTTTTTCCGCCTGTCGTAACCGGATCAGTCGTCATGATCATCGGCATCAGCCTGATTCCAACGGCAATGAATAACCTGGCCGGAGGTGAAGGAAGCAAAGAATTCGGCTCACTCGACAACGTGCTCCTCGGGTTTGGCGTCACAGCTTTTATCTTATTGCTGTTTTATTTTTTTAACGGCTTTATCCGCTCCATAGCGATTTTACTCGGTCTTATCGCAGGAACAGCGGCTGCATATTTCATGGGAAAGGTCGATTTTTCTGAGGTCTTGGAGGCGTCTTGGCTTCATGTCCCGTCTCTGTTTTATTTCGGACCGCCAACCTTTGAGCTGCCGGCTGTTGTCACGATGCTTCTCGTTGCGATTGTCAGCCTCGTTGAATCGACAGGTGTTTACTTTGCGCTTGCGGATATCACAAACCGCAGACTGTCGGAGAAGGATCTGGAAAAGGGCTACCGGGCAGAAGGCCTTGCGATTTTGCTGGGCGGCTTATTTAACGCGTTTCCCTATACAGCTTTCTCGCAGAATGTCGGCATCGTTCAGCTCTCAAAGATGAAAAGTGTCAACGTCATCGCCATTACAGGAATCATGCTGATGGCGATCGGGCTTGTTCCAAAAGCCGCAGCACTGACAACAGTAATCCCTAATCCAGTTCTCGGCGGCGCAATGATCGTCATGTTCGGCATGGTCATTTCTTACGGGATCAAAATGCTATCCAGCGTTGACCTTGATTCGCAAGGCAACCTGCTGATTATCGCCTCTTCCGTCAGCTTGGGGCTTGGCGCTACAACAGTTCCCGCGTTGTTTTCATCTCTTTCGGGCGCGGCCTCTGTCTTGGCAGGAAGCGGAATTGTGATCGGCAGTTTGACGGCCATTGCACTGCACGCTTTTTTTCAAACCAAACAGCCGAATAGCGCAGACATAAAAACGTAAAGGAAGATGCCAATGTTCACAATGGATGACCTGAACCAAATGGACACACAAACACTGACAGACACACTTGGCTCTATTTTTGAACACTCTTCATGGATTGCGGAGAGATCCGCAGCACTACGGCCGTTTTCGTCCCTTTCTGATCTTCACCGCAAAATGACTGGCATTGTAAAAGCCGCGGACCGCGAGACACAGCTTGATTTAATCAAAAAGCACCCTCGGCTTGGAACAAAGAAAACAATGAGCAGTGACTCGGTAAGAGAGCAGCAGAACGCGGGGCTCAGCAAATTAGAACAGCAGGAATACGAGGAGTTTCTCATGCTGAATGAACACTATTATGATCGCTTCGGCTTTCCTTTTATTTTAGCGGTGAAGGGAAAGACGAAACAGGACATTCACCAAGCCCTGCTGGCAAGGCTTGAGAGCGAACGAGAAACGGAGTTCCAGCAGGCCCTTATAGAAATTTACCGAATCGCCCGCTTTCGTCTGGCTGACATCATCACTGAAAAAGGAGAGACGCAAATGAAAAGAACCATGTCTTATGGCAAAGGAAATGTATTTGCATACCGAACGTATTTAAAACCGCTCACTGGAGTGAAGCAAATCCCAGAATCATCTTTTGCCGGGAGAAGCAATACCGTTATCGGCGTAGATGTGACATGCGAAATTGGCGGAGAAGCCTTCCTGCCATCATTTACAGACGGAGACAACACTCTCGTCGTGGCAACGGATTCAATGAAAAACTTTATCCAGCGCCATCTCGCATCCTATGAAGGAACGACAACCGAGGGGTTCCTACACTATGTAGCTCACCGATTTTTAGATACCTATTCTCATATGGACACGATCACTCTGACTGGCGAAGACATTCCGTTTGAAGCAATGCCTGCATACGAGGAGAAAGAGCTCAGCACAAGCCGCCTCGTCTTCAGAAGATCGCGTAATGAACGAAGCCGCTCTGTGCTGAAAGCAGAACGAAGCGGGAATACCATAACGATTACAGAGCAATACAGCGAAATCATGGATCTTCAGCTCGTCAAGGTGAGCGGCAACTCCTTCGTCGGCTTCATTCGGGACGAATATACGACTCTCCCCGAAGACGGCAACCGCCCGCTGTTTGTCTATTTAAACATCAGCTGGCAATATGAAAATACCAATGACGCATACGCTTCTGATCCAGCACGCTACGTTGCGGCTGAACAAGTCCGCGACTTGGCGAGCACCGTTTTTCACGAGCTCGAAACCCCTTCAATCCAAAACCTAATCTATCATATCGGCTGCAGAATATTAGCGAGGTTCCCGCAGCTCACTGATGTCAGCTTCCAATCTCAAAATCACACGTGGGATACGGTTGTCGAAGAAATCCCGGGCTCACAAGGAAAAGTCTACACCGAACCGCGCCCGCCATACGGTTTCCAACATTTTACCGTGACAAGAGAAGACGCCGAGAAAGAAAAACAGAAAGCCGCTGAAAAATGTCGGAGCCTGAAAGCCTGATGGGAAAACTGACAACCCATATTTTAGATTTAACCAGCGGCAAACCAGCGGCGAACGTAAAAATTGAATTGAAGCGGCTGGGCGAAAGTATTATGAAAGAGGTTTACACTAACAATGACGGCAGAGCCAATGTCCCTCTGCTGGCTGGTGAAGAGCTGGTGTCCGGAGAGTATGTGATGGAATTTCATGCAGGAGACTATTTTGCGAATAAAAACGTGAATACGATCGACCAGCCGTTTTTAACCATCGTCACCGTCCGTTTTCAGCTTGCAGATCCAGATGCACATTATCATATCCCGCTCTTGCTGTCGCCGTTTGGTTATCAGGTGTATAGGGGGAGTTAAGAAGGAAGCCCGCCTCACCGGCGGGCTTCTATTTGCACTTCAATAAACTTTTGATCCTAGGACAGTACTTGCAGTAATCCCACGCTTAGTGAAACAACAGCTAGAATAAACATTCACCTATATTTTTCAGGATAATTGCCTACGACAAAAATATCCTGTAGTCCTTTCATTTATAAATCGAGGTTTCAAACTAATAAGTCAGCTCTTAGCAGCCGAGCTCCCTTCTCCAATCCTATAAACAGACCGCGTTTTTTCTCGAAAAAATACTCTGAAGACAATTGCTGCGTTTTTAATAGTTTTGATAACGCGTCCTCTCTTACACCTTTAGACAAAATATTCATTTTTTCTTTTTTAGACTTAAATCTATGTCGAAAATAATCGTTGGCATATCTTATACTATCTCCACTAAAGGAGGTGACATTATGGGATTCTACAATTCTGGTGGATACAGTGGAAACTCTGGTTACTCAAACGGTTTCGGGAGCTCCTTCGCTTTGATCGTTGTGCTATTCATTTTGTTGATCATTGTTGGAGCAGCTATCTTTAATTATTAAGTTTAACTTTCCTTGCCTCCGCCGTATCCAACACCTCCCTGTCCGACAGACGCCATAAGAAGTTTTTATGGCGTCTTTGCTATGGATTCACTAATCATTTTCTAATCCAGAAGCTGTCAAGTTCTACGAGATTTATCGTGATGTTTTCCCACAACGCTTCTGCGTCTTGATCGCGCTGTCTGACTGAGGCTAAAAAAGTCCGGCTCTTAAAAGCCGGACTCCAGACTACCCCCGTTCAACTCTCTTCTAATCCTGCAAGCTGAACGCATAATCCCGCCATACCCGGTACACCGGCACAAATTCCCCGCCAGCCCTTCTTCTATATCTTTGTCAGAAGGTTGAGGGGTTTCCCGAAACAGTGCTTTAAGCGCAATTATCATTCCTGGGGTACAGTAGCCGCATTGGAAGCCTCCTTCTTCCAGAAAAGCGGTTTGGCAGATATCCAGTTCCTCTTTTTGTACGCCCTCGATTGTTGTAATGGAATGGCCGTCCACTTGGTAAGCCATGGTCATACACGCATTGGCCAGTTTTCCGTCGATTAAAATAGAGCAGGCTCCGCAGCGGCCGATTCCGCAGGACACCTTTGTCCCGGTCAGCTGAAATTCCTTTCTAAGCAGGTCACTCAGATGTGTCGTAGGAACGGCAGCAACCTCCCACTCCTGCCCATTCACGGTCATCCGGAACTGTTCCTTTTTTACAGGAAATGGCCCGGCCTCTTTTACGTCCATTGCTTCAGCCCCTTTCTGTCTATCGCTTCAAGCAGCTCTTCTCTTGAAATTGGCAGCTTGTTTATCCAGCATCCGACCGCATCATGTACTGCCTTTACAATCGCCGGAGTGATGGCGATCGTTCCAATTTCGCCAACACCGCGCGGTCCATATGCATCACCCTTCATTAGTTCTTCTATTGCGATCACCTTCATGTCAGGAACGTCTTTGACTCCAGGGATCAAATAGTGATCTAGATTTTCTGCGGCATAACGGCCGTCCGTCATTTTCGCTTCCTCCATCAGTGTGTAGCCGAGTGCCATGGCAGCGCCGCCTTCAATTTGACCTCGATATCCCTGCGGACTGACAACCGGACCTGCCGCAATAGCGTGCTCACAATCTATCAATTTGACATCGCCTGTTAACAGATCTACCTCCACCTCAACGGCAGCCGCTCCAAATGAGTAGAGGAAATGGCCGCCCACCACAGGATCAGGCGTTGTTGGAAAGTCAAATGCCGTTTCCTCTGCCAAAGGGCCTTTTTCAGCCAGCTCCTTATACGTCACCACGAGCGCCTTTGTGTTTTTGTCACGCAAGCCTGCAGCGCCGGGAATAAGATTTTCCGCTGAACAGCCGCTCCATTCTGCCGCCCGTTTTTTCAACTGAGCTAGAAACGGCTTCTTCAAACGCTGGATCGCGTGCCACACCATGCTTGTGCCGCGGGATGCTGTGGAGGAGCCTGACTTCGGCACTTTTGCGGTATCCCCAATAACAATGGAAATATCTTCTGCGGCACAACCTAGCTCCTCCATGACAATCTGTTCAATCGCTGCTAGAATCCCCTGTCCGCATTCTTCAAATCCGAACGATGCTGTGATTTTGCCTTCACTCGAAAGGGACAAACGGCCTCCTGCCGCATCCATTCGGCCATACCCCAGCCCGCCGCCGTGCATTGTAATTGCCGCTCCCGTGCCTCTTTGCAGATACCCACAGTTCCGGCTGGTTCTTGTAAGAATGGGAGATTTAGATATGGCATTCAACACCTGTGCCGCTCCGTCAGTTGGTGCAATTCGATGCTCAAGCGGCCCCAAGTCATGCGGTTTTCTGATATTTTTTCTTCTCAGCTCGAGCGGGTCGATGCCGAGCATGCCGCTGAGACGATCGAGATGGGTTTCGAGTGCAAATGTGATTTGGTTGCCGCCAAAGCCACGAAATTCTCCCGCCACCCCGTTGTTCGTAAATACTGATATTCCTTCAGTCCGGATATTCGGAATACGGTACGGCCCCGCGGCATGCTCGACAGAAAAATCAAGAACAGCCGGTCCGAGCGTAGCATATGCGCCTGTGTCCGCCACAATTTTCACGTCATGCGCCAATAGATTTCCCGAATGATCCGCACCCGTTTTTATCGTAATCTTCATCGGATGGCGCTTAATGCCAGAACGTACAGATTCCTTTCGTGTCTGATGGATTTTGACAGGACGTCCGCTTTTCAGTGACAAAAGCGCGGCATACGGCTGAATATTCAGCTCATCCTTCCCTCCGAACGAGCCGCCCATCGGACTTGACACAATTCTGATCTTCTCTTCAGGAATATCAAAAATACGGGCAAGCTGGAAACGGTCTTTATAGCCGTGCTGGGTTCCTGCATACATCGTAAAACCCCCGTCGTCTTCTGGAACGGCTACGCCTCCCTCCGTTTCCATATACGTATGCATCTGCCGCGGCAGCTCATAGGTTTCTTCAAGGACTGTGTCAGATGCTTGAAACCCTTCTTCCACATCGCCGTTTGAAAAAAACGCGCGGTGCAGGATATTCCCGTCCTCATGCAGTCTTTGCGCATTTGGCCGAAGCGCTTTTTCTGGTGAATCCATGACTTCCAGCTCTTTATACTCAACTCGAATCAGCTCCAGCGCCGCTTCCGCGATTTCTTCCGTTTCCGCAGCAACTGCGGCGATCGCATCCCCGACATACCGCACCCTGTCCTCACATAAAACCGGCTGATCAGGGATGACAATGCCAAATCGGTTTAAGCCGGGAACGTCTTTATGTGTGACGACGGCTTGTACGCCTTCCATTTTCTCAGCTTTTATGGTGCAAATCGACACAATCTCTGCATGAGGATAAGCACTTCTCAGCACCTTGCCATACAGCATTCCTGGAAAGCTGAGATCGGTCATATATTTCAATTCCCCTGTGACCTTACCCCTTCCATCCGGCCTGACTCTTGACGGTTTGTTGATGATCATTTATTCCCCTCCCTCAGCCATCAGCTCTGCCATGATGACGTTGGCAGCGGCTTTTTTTCTGTATGCCGCTGACATAAAAGCATCTGAGGAAAACGGCAGCTCATGGATAAGTGTTTTGTACAGATCATGCGAGTCCCCTCCTGGTGCCATCCATTTCGCTTCGCTGTCCAATAATCTCCTAGGAGTGATATCGGCATGGCCAGCGGCGAGGCGAATGCCGCCGTCTTTCAAAAAACGTCCAGCTGCAACAGCAACCGCTCCTGTAAAAGCCTGGCGCCTTCCAAGCTTGTGATAAAATACACGCTCTCCCTCCGCCCGCGGAATGATGACACGCGTGACGATAGCCGTTCTAAAGTCTTCCTCACTGAGCCAAGCGCCAAGCGGCAGCCTGATTAGCTCCTTTTGATATACGATAAGCTCAGCACCAAGCACAAGCAGAAGCGGAATGAAATCACCGATTTTACTCGCTATGTTGCCGCCAATCGTGGCATGGCTGCGAATCCCCGGTGCAGCGACAGCGGAAGCAGCGTCACTGAAACAGCCAAGCGCTCTCTTGATCAAAGGGTTCTTTCTGCATTCATTCAGTGATGTGAGCGCCCCGATCGACACGTGGGTGTCACTGGCGCTGATCCCTCGCATCTCGTCAATCCCTTCAAGGCTGACAAGGTGCTGTTTCGGCAGAGTTCCTTTGTCCCACTGAAGCTGAAGCAGCGTGCTTCCCGATGCGGCACACACATCCGGAGCAAGCTTCTCTAAAAGCGAATAGGCCTCATCAAGCGCTGTCGGTCTCCATAATTGAATATTCATCCTTGCTTTTGTCACTTGGCCGTTCAAGCCATCGCCCTCCTTACCATGTCATATTCCTCGGGTGTATCAATATCGTCCAACTCACCGCTATCCTTTGCCTCCAAAACCGCTCCTGCTCCAAGCTGTCCGCTTTTCAGGAGCCTGCGAGCCCCTTCATCTCCTGTTAATCCCTTTACATAAGGAAAACATGTCGACGAGAAGTAGATTGGCGGGGTGAACGCCCCTAAAAACGATGACACGGCAAATGACTCAGGAGCCAGAGCCACAAGGGCATTGAGATGATCGACGGAAAGCTGAGGCTGGTCGGCTAACAAAATGACAACGCCGTCCGCCCCCATGCTTTCTGCTTTTCTCACCCCGCTGCTGACTGAATGCCCCTGACCCTTTTCTGCGTCTTGGCAAACGTGCAGGCTCCAGCGTTTTTGAAAAGGCGGAGCGTGATACGGCGCTCCTATCCACTCAAGGGAGGCATGTTCTGTCCGCTCGACGACCAGCACGTGATCAAGGCGGGACGACAGAGCAGTTTTCAAGGAAAGTGAGCCTATGTTTTCTCCTTTTAGCGGCAAAGCCAGCTTGTTTTGACCCATTCTTCTGCTTTTGCCGGCAGCGAGAAACACGCCGATCAGATAGGGGTTTCTCATACAACCGCCAGCCGTTTTCTTGTTTGAATAATTTCTGCAACTACACTTACCGCAATTTCCTCGGGACCTTCCGCACCGATTTTCAGCCCGACCGGACTGTAAAAGTGAGATGGGGGATGTTTTCCGTTCAGCAGCCGTTTCGTGCGGTTTGCCGAACCCAACAGTCCAATATAATGGAGGTTTTGAGAAAATAAGAAGTTGATGATCGTTTGATCGTGCTGATAATGATGGGTTGCCACAACAGCTGCATCATGCGGAAAAAATTGAAATTCGCTAAGCATTTGTTCCGGAAAAGCGGTGATCAGCTGATCCGCTTTTGGAAAAAGAGAGGATGTACAATAAGCGGGCCGCCAATCCGTCACGATAACAGAAAACCCTGTGTCAGCCGCCAAATTGGCCAGCGGTACATTATCCGGTCCCGCCCCAAACAGAATGAGACGCGGCTTCGGTTCAATTCGCTGAATAAACATGTTAGTGGTTTGATCGAAATGCGGTAAATGAAGCGTTGAAACAGTACGTTGAATAGCTTGCAGAGGCGCGTCCGGCCAGTTCCCAAAATGTCCGTTCTCCGTCAGAAATAAATAATGGGAGGATTCAATCTTTATAACGGAAGTGACAGCTTTGCCTGAATGAAGGCAGTCCCTCACTTTCTCATAGTGCCGCCTTTTTTCCTGAGTGATTCGCTCTGCATGAACATGAATAATGCCATTGCACCCGGCTCCCATGCCCCAAGAAAGATCGTCCTCCGACCGCATGTCGTAGGGAATCAGCGTTGATGTGAGCTGATCGCCCAGCGCACTGATTCTTTGGAATACATCTTCTTCCACACACCCGCCGCTCAGCAAGCCAATCCGTCTGCCTTTTTTCTTAAAGAGCATAGAGGCGCCTGCTTTTCGATACGCGGAGCCTTCAACTTGAACAATTGTCGCCAGTACAGCCTCCTCCTGGTCTTCCAGGAGCGCATCTAACATCGTGTGAAAATTCCCCAATGCCGCATCCTCCTCTCGAAAATTGCCGTGAGAAACAACTAGTTCAGCGTGATTTTATAGGTAACTTGTATAAAGAATAGACGATGGAAGAAAAAATGACTCATGATTTGTCAGAAAATGAAACACATAGAAAGAGGATTTGTAAAAAGAGTCAAACGAAGAAAATCAGATTGGAGAAAACACGAAATCATATCGTTAAAAAGCTTGCGGAGTTCCGCAAGCTTTTCTTTACACCGCTGCCTGGCGGCCAGCGTTTTCATACACATCCAGCGCTGCTTGGAGCGCTTTTCCTGCTTCGATTCCTGCGTTATGTCTGAGAAGCACAGCCTCTAACCCGGCAAGCACGAATAGCACGTTTTCTTTTCTGCAGCTGTACCCCATCGTGCCGATCCTCCAGATCTTCCCTGCAAGCGGGCCGAATGAGCTGGCGATTTCAATGCCGAATTGTGCCAGCAGCATGTCACGGACAGACTCGCCGTCAATGCCGCCGGGAATTTCGACACAGGTGACAACAGGCATTTTGCAGCTGTCATCTCCAAACAATCTTAGCCCCATTGCCTTTATCCCTGCTGCTAATGCGGCTTCATGGTGCCGATGCCGCTCGAAACGCGTCTCAAGACCTTCTTCAAGCACCAGTCTGACTCCCTCACGTAAGGCGTACAGCATCGTCGTCGCTTCTGTATGATGATTGAGCCGTCTTTCGCTCCAATAATCCTCAAGCTGGCTCAAATCAAAGTAGTTGCTTGTAATTGGCCGATTTCCCGAAAGTGCTGCCCTGTCAGCTTGTGTCGCAATCCCGCGTTCCACCTTTTTGCGAGCTGCAATCACGTCCGCCACCCGCTCATTATATGTAATCGGCGCCATTCCTGAAGGCACAGACAAACATTTTTGCGTTCCGCCGATGGCAGCGTCAATCTTCCATTCATCGACTTTAACCTCGCAGCCCCCAATCGTTGCGACTGCATCGACGATAAACAATGCATCCTCGGTGCGGCAGGCTTCGCCGATGGCTTTCAGCGGGTGAATCCGTCCTGTCGATGTTTCTCCATGCACCATGGCCACAATTTTCGGCTTCACTTTTTTTATCTCCCGTATGATGTCCTTCGGGTCAAAAACCGTTCCCCATTCGCACTCAAACATATGAACATTTGCCCCATATCGCTCGGCGATTTCAGTCAGCAAATAACCGAAACGGCCGTAAATGGGAATGAGCACATCATCTTCCGGCTCTATCACACTAGCCAGCACTGCTTCAATTCCCGCCCGTGAAGTGCCGTCAATCGGGTATGCCCAGCGGTTTTTTGTTTGGAACAGCTCCCGAAGCATCTCCATCGTTTCATTCATAATACCTGTAAACGCCGGATCAAATTGGCCGACAACCGGGGTGCTCATTACTCTTAATACACGCGGATCAACCTCAACAGGCCCCGGCGTCATAATCGTTCTTAACGGGGTGCATAATTCTCTTCTGCCTGACACAGCCATTCCTCCTTTATCAGTAAGCCAGTTTGTATAATAAATCAGTCAGTGCGCGGATGCCGATCTCAAGCTGTCTGGCTGACGTATATTCCTTCGGTGAGTGGCTGATGCCGCCTCGGCTCGGCACAAACAGCATACAAGCAGGATAGCGCCTTCCGATCATTTGCGCGTCATGCCCTGCTCCGCTCACCATTTCCTCACAGTTGAAGCTGTTTTCTAATGCTGTTTCAAAAGCCGCAGCCTTCAGCCTTTCGTCCATCGGCACAGGCTCTATCCGCATATATTCATCAATCACAGCGCGAATTCCTTTTTGTAGGCAAATGCCGTTGATCAAAGCAACCATGTCTTGATGAAACTGTTCCAGCACATGCTGATGCTGATGGCGAATATCGATTGAAAACTGGACGCGGCCCGGTATGACATTGGCTACATTGGGCTCTGCCGTTATTTTTCCGCATGTCAGACGGAGCTCATCCGGCAGCTCATCCGACCGCAGCAGCAGCTCATGAATGATACGGCTGCTGGCTGCGAGCGGGTCCTTGCGCCATTTCATGGAGGTGGTTCCTGCGTGATTGCATTCTCCTTCGAGCGTGACGAGATATCGTCTCTGCCCCGCAATACTTGTCACGATGCCGAGATCCCGGCCTGACATTTCCAACGTCTTCCCCTGTTCAATATGCAGCTCAACAAACGCGCTGATATCTGTCCTATATGCTGACTGAAACACACCTTTGCCAAAACCGCTCTCATGCATCGCTGTTTGGAGGGAGACTCCCGACTCGTCTCTTGGCTCTTTTGCATCTTGTTCTGAAAAAACACCCGTCATATTCCCCGACCCCCAATAGGTCATTGGAAAACGGCTGCCTTCCTCCTCACATAAGGAGACCGCCTCGAGCGTTTTTTTTGGCGCTCCGTATGTTTCCTTGAGCTGCTTTAACGCGAGCATTGCCGCCAGAACGCCATAGGCGCCGTCGTATTTTCCTCCATTGATGACAGTATCGATATGTGAACCGGTTACAATGACTTCATCCGGAGACTGGGTGCCCGAAAGCCTTCCAAACACATTGCCGACATCGTCGAATCTTGTTTCAAGCCCGAAAGAAGACATTTCCGTTTTCACAGCAAGCTGTGCGTCCATCCACTCTTTTGTGTATAAAAGCCTCGTTACGCCGCCATCCGCAGACGCACCGTATTGGGCGAGCCATTCAATATAATCTGTGATGCTGTTTTTTACTGAAAGCTTCTGCTTTTCCATGTACTCCCCCCTCTGGCCGCTATGGTGACTTCATTATAGAAGGAGCAACATGATAGTTCATTGACAGATTAACCAAAAAAACGTTTATTTTTTAGCCACAGTATCCATCCAGCAACCAGATACACCCTACATGTCACAACTATTTTGATGTAAAGGTCAAAAGAAAACACGGTAAGGAAGAGAGCCAGCAAGAGCGAAAGAGAGGGTCAAAATGCCTTTCATATGAACAAGCTAAGCTGGAGAGGCGATGTTCGCGGAACGGATGAAAACAGAAATGCCGGCAGCCCGCAAAAACAGGACCTAAAGATATGGAAACAGGAGATTTCCGCCTCCTCCAAAGGGACTAATTTACAATTTTAATGAAAAATATACAAAATGACACTTCTATCCTTTATTTCAATTTTAGATAATAGACATGATCTGATAAAAGGAGGGCAAGTGATGACAAAAAAAGCATGGTTTCTGCCGCTCGTCTGTGTATTACTGATTTCCGGATGGCTTGCGCCAGCAGCTTCAGCAAGCGCGCAAACCACATTAAGCCTTAATGACCGATTGGCGTCTTCCCCTTCAGGAACGGGAAGCCTTCTCTCATTAGCCGCCCCCGCTGCACCCTATGCTGACACAGATACCTATTATGAAGGGGCTGAAGGTAAAACAGGAGACTCGCTAAAAAGCACCCTGCACCGTATTATCAGCGGACACACGATGCTGTCCTACAGCGAAGTGTGGAACGCGCTGAAAGAAACGGATGAAGACCCAAGAAATCCGAATAACGTCATCCTGCTCTATACGAATGAATCGCGTTCCAAAAACCTGAACGGCGGCAATGTCGGCGATTGGAACCGCGAGCATGTCTGGGCGAAATCCCATGGCGATTTTGGTACGAGCAAGGGACCTGGTACTGATATTCATCATTTGCGCCCGGCTGATGTTCAAGTTAACAGCGCCAGAGGAAATATGGATTTTGACAATGGCGGTACTGAATATGCGAAGGCACCCGGAAATTATTATGACGGCGATTCATGGGAGCCCCGCGATGATGTGAAAGGCGATGTTGCCCGCATGCTGTTTTACATGGCTGTCCGTTACGAGGGTGATGACGGCTATCCTGATCTTGAGCTTAATGATAAGACAGGCAACGGCTCAGCTCCTTATCATGGCAAACAATCTGTCCTGCTCGAATGGAATAAGCAGGATCCGGTTGACGACCGCGAGCGGAAAAGAAATGAAATCATTTATGAAAAATATCAGCACAACCGCAATCCATTTATCGACCACCCTGAATGGGCGGATGAGATTTGGCCGTAAGAAAAAGGTGCTCCTTTTGAGGAGCACCTTTTTCTAATACACAGCCTCTTCCGTTTCCGCATCGAAAAAGACGACGTGGTCCATTTTCACTGAGAGCTGGATTGAATCGCCTGCATCGATTCGCGTGTTTCCGTCCAGGCGGACCTTGAGCCGCTCGTCCCCAGCCATAACATGCACTATGAGCTCCGAGCCCAAATTTTCATTCACTTCCACGTTCGCTTGAAACACTGAATCAAACAACTGGTCATTTCCTGTCATTTGTGTGATGTGCTCCGGCCGTACACCGGCAATCATCTGTTCTCCGGCATATCCCTTTTCCTTCAGCCGCTTTGCTTTTTCTTCAGGAATATGAAGCCGGATCGAAGAATTTGTGAAAAACAGCTCGCCATGATGCTGTTCTATGATGCCTTTCAAAAAGTTCATCCCAGGAGAGCCAATGAAGCCTGCGACAAACAAATTGGCCGGGTAATGATAAATGTCATGAGGTTTCGCCACTTGCTGAATTTCCCCTTCATTCATGACGACAATCCGATCTCCCATTGTCATTGCTTCGGTCTGGTCATGCGTGACATAAATGATCGTTGCCTCTAATCGCTGGTGCAGCTTGCTGATTTCTGTCCGCATCGTCACTCTTAGTTTTGCATCCAGATTAGAAAGCGGCTCGTCCATTAAAAAGACCTTCGGCTCCCTCACAATCGACCTGCCAAGCGCCACCCTTTGCCGCTGCCCGCCGGAGAGCGCCTTCGGTTTTCTCTTCAGCAAATGTTCAATTTCTAAAATTCTAGCTGCCGCATGAACCCGCTCGGCAATTTCCTGTTTCGCCATCTTTCTGAGCTTTAATCCAAACGCCATATTATCAAAAACCGTCATATGCGGATAAAGCGCATAGTTCTGGAATACCATCGCAATATCACGTTCTTTCGGCGGAAGATCATTGACCCGCTCCCCATCAATAAGAAGATTTCCTTCAGAAATGCTTTCTAATCCAGCCACCATCCGCAGCGTTGTTGATTTTCCGCATCCTGACGGCCCCACCAGCACCAAAAGCTCCTTATCCTTTACATCTAAATCAAAGTCCTTCACGGTTAATTGTGAGTGATATGATTTTTTGACGTGTTCAAATGTTAATGAAGCCATCAGAAAAGTCCCCCTATCTTTTGACCCGTTATTTCGTCACTGGAAACAACTTGGTCTTTCTGTTATTTTTAGAGTAATCGATTCCCATTTTTGCTATATTTCTAAAATAAAAAATGTAAATTTGTATTATAACGTCATAATACATTATAATATAAATAATAGGTTAAAAGGAGGCTACCCTTTGTTAAACAACGGAAGTTCTACACCTTTATACATTCAGCTAAAACAAATCATCACTGATGACATCAAAAAGGGCGTGTATTCCCCAACTGCCAAGCTGCCTACCGAAAACGAGCTTTGCACCAAGTATAACGTCAGCCGCATCACCGTCAGGAAAGCCATTCTCGATTTAGTCGAAGAAGGCTATCTGATCAGGCAGCAGGGAAAGGGAACGTTCGTTAAAAGCCCTAAATTAAAACGAGAGCTGATCGCTGTAAACGGCTACTCGGAATTTATGGAATCAACCGGCAAAAAACCGAAGCATCATGTGCTGTCCCATGACATCATTCCAGCGTCAAAACCCATCGCCGAAAAGCTTCAAATCCAACCCGAGAGCCCTGTGGTTGAATTAAAACGGATTTTATATAATGATGATCAGCCTCTCACCTTTGAAGTGACGCATTATCCGCTTGATTTGTTTCCCGGCATTGATACCTTTATTGCTGACGGCGTATCCATGCATGATATTTTGAAACAGCAATACAAAGTTGTACCCACGCACAATACGAAGCTATTAAACGTTGTATATGCCCAACTGGAGGAAAGCAAATACCTGGATTGTGATATCGGGGATGCGCTGTTTGAAATTGATAAAACGGCTTTTACATCAAACGACCAGCCAATCTATTGCTCATTGTTTTTGATGCACACAAACCGTGTCACTTTTACCATCAACAGTCCCTACACATAACAGGCATAAAAAACGAGACACTGCTTATAGTATTCTCGTTTTTTCACTGCTTCCCCCGTCCTCCAAGCGATAAGGATAGCCATAGCCGAAAGCTCCGTACACACCGCATGTTTTCGCAGCCTTTTCAGCAGCCTGGCGCAAAGCATACGTTATATCCTGCTTCACGCAAAAGGCAGTCAAAAAGCCTGCTATAAAAGAATCTCCCGCTCCAAGTGTATCTATTATATCAGTTTCCACAATCGGCTGATGATAGACTCGATCACCCGCAGATAGGATTGCTCCTTGGCCCCCTCGGGTCATACAAACCATTTTGGCTCCGTACCCATGAGCTGTTTTGGCAAGCTCACCGCATTCCGACTCACTCAAATCGCTTCCTGAAAAAAACGCATACGTCACATAAGGACAGACCCTCCTCAAATAATCATCCTCCCGATTGGTTGAAAAATCAAATGAGACAGGGACCAGCCCGCACAGCTGCGGAAGATCGTTCTCAAGCCTGCTGTACACGCTCGTATGCAGCAGATCATGCCCGCTGATAAAAGATACATCTTTCTCCTGAAACGCGAGGCGAAGCCGGGACTGAATGCCGCCTTTATTTGATCTGACAAAAATGCGGTCCCCCTGTTCATCAAGGGTGACAATCGCCATCCCGTTTTCTCCGTGCGCTTGGCGGATATAATCTGCATTGACCTGCTCCAGCTTGAGAACGTTCAACAGATGCGCCGCGGCTTCGTCATTGCCGACGATTCCGATATAGGAAGACTCATGCCCGAGCCGCTTGGCAAGCACAGCAACGTTTAAGGCATTTCCTCCCGGGTAGAATGTTTCTTGATCCTGGTAATAATCTACAACATTATCTCCAACCGCAATCAATTTCATAGCGCTTCCTCCTTTATCCTTTTACACTGCCGCTTGCAATCCCGCGGACAAAATATTTCTGCATCAATAAAAATAGAATAATAATCGGCGCGGCTGAAATCGTTAACCCCGCCAGCAGGACGCCCCAGTCTGTCTGCAGCGCGTCTCTGAACTGCATCAGCCCGGCTGGAATGGTCCGCAAATTCTCATCATCTATGAAAATAATCGCAAACATAAACTCATTCCATGTATGGTAAGCCGTCAAAATGCCGGATGTCACCAAAATCGGCACGCTCATTGGTAAGAAAATTCTGAAAAATACTCCAAAACTTGTACACCCATCCAAATAGGCCGCCTCCTCCAATTCTTTTGAAATAGAAAGAAAATAAGAGCGGATCAAAATGATGGTGAATGGGATCCGATAAGCCGCATACGGCAGGATTAACGCCCAATACGTATTGTACAGGCCAAGCGACTGAATAATAGAATAAAGCGGCACAAGACTGACCTGCGGCGTCAGCATCAATCCGCCAAGACATAGCACCAAAAAGAATCCTTTTCCTTTAAACTCAAACCGGGAAAGGCCATACGCTGCCCATGCACTGATAAAGACAGTGATCACACACGTCAGCGCCGTAACGATGACACTGTTCATAAAATAAGAAGAAATCCCCTGGTTCCAGGCGGAAACAAAATTTTCCGGATGCCACGAAGACGGCAGCGACCAGCTGTGCTCAAAAATATCGTCAGAGTTTTTAAAGGCGCTCATCACCATCCAGAGAAGCGGATAGGCAATCGCAATCAGATATAGAAACAGAAAAACCCACACAGACGTTTCTCCGATATACCATTTTCGTCTAGGCTTATCTTTCACCTCAATGTGCTGGTCAGGCACAGGCTCCAACCTGAACGAATCTGTCTTCTTCTGAGGCAGCATCAGTTACTCCTCCTTTCCGGTTTTAAAGAACTTCATTTGCATGAGCGATAGTGCAAGCGTAATGATTAACACGACAGTGGCAATCGCTGAGGCGTAGCCCATCATATCCTTTGTAAAGGCGCTTTTATATAAAAACGTGCTCAAGACTTCTGACGCGTTTCCCGGCCCGCCGCCTGTCAAAATGTACGGCTCATTAAAGACCGTAAAGGCCCCGGTCAGCGTCATGACCACCGCAACAAAAGACATCTCTTTCGTCTGGGGAACAGTAATATGAAAAAACTGCTGAATTTTACCCGCGCCGTCAAGCCGGGCCGCTTCATACAGTTCATCCGGTATTTTTTGAATCGACACAATGTACAGCATCGCAATATAACCGACAGATTGCCACTGGGACACAAAAATGACAGAAAGCATAGCTGTGCTGTCATCCCCGAGCCAGGCCCTCGTCAGCTGATCAAGACCGATGGCTTGAAGCAGCTGATTCAAAAGCCCTGTCTCCGGATTGTAAATAAAATCAAACAAAAGCGCGATCACAGTCATTGAGATGACAACCGGCAAAAAGAAAACGGTACGAAAAAACGGCGACCATTTTCTGACCAGCTTATCCTCAAGCACCGCCGCCAAAATCAAACCGCCAAACACCTGGCATACAATTGAGATCACTGCGTAAAGCACGTTATTGGTCAGTGCCTGATAAAAGACAGGATCATGAAATAATTCAACATAGTTTTTTAAGCCGATAAACGTTTTTTCCGGAGAAAATGAGCTCCACTGAAACAGGCTGAGGAATACATTCTCAAAAATCGGGATATAAACGAAAAGTAAAAAAACGAGAGCGGGCACCAAAAACAAATAGGGGATTATTTTATTCTGATTGACCAAGGGTATCTCATCTCCTTTATAAAAAGAAAAGGTGCGAAGCTTCACCTTTTCTTTGATTTATTCAGCTGACGCCCTCACCTGCTTTGCTGCCTTTTGAACGGCTTTCATCACCTGCTGCGGTGTCATGTCGCCGCCAAGCATTTGCTGGACGCCTGTTAGGTACGCATCTGCGACTTCAACATCGACATCCATATCAAACCATGGAACCATTGATTTGGCATCAACAATATGCTGAACGGCTTCACGCTGAATAGCTGTTGCATTTTCTTCAGTAGCCGTACCTTGCACTGCACTGTATTTCCCGACATCTTTCACGAGCTTTTCGCCCATTTTTTTCGACGTCAAGAACTGCAAAAATTCCATTGCTTCCTTCGGATGTTTTGTTCTTGAGGAAATCATGAATCCTTCCGGCGCTCCCGTTAACGCTTCTGAAGATCCTTTTTGTCCGCTGATTTCAGGAAATGGGAACATCCCGAGATTAACCGGTTCAACCAGCTTGATTTCCGCTGTTTCCGCATATATCATCGCCGACTTTCCGCTCTTAAATTGCTGTCTCACATATTCGTGGTCGACGGAGTTTACATGTTTATTAAAGTAAGGCATCAGCTCTTGAAGCTTTTCAAGTGCTTTTACGTAGCCTTCATCAGTAAATTCACCCGTTTTGGCGTTATAGTCCTTTTCCCGTGTTTTTTCATCGACCATCCGCTGATTAAGCGTGCCGATATAGTGCGAGATTGTCCAAGTCGCCTTTGTTCCGAAGCTGATCGGTGTGTAGCCATGTTCTTTCAGCTTTTTTGACACATCGATTAATTCATCCCACGTCTTCGGGGGATCAAGATTCAGCTTTTGGAAAATGTCTTTATTATAGAAGAATGATTTAGCGTCCATTTGCCACGGCACGCCATATTGCTTGTTTTCATAAGTAAATGGTGTAATTTGCGATTGAACGAGCTGTGATGACCAATCGGTGTCATTTTTGTAGTAGGACGAGAGATCAAGTGCTTTATTGCCTCTGATAAATTTAAAAGCAAACTCATCGCTCCAAGAGAAGTAAATGTCAGGAGGGCTGGTGGTTCCCAGCATGACCTTAATTTTATCTTTATAGGAGTCATTTAAAACGGCTTCAATTTGAATATCGATATCTGGGTGTTCTTTTTCAAATTCCTTAACAACCTCTTCAAAATAACTTTTTTCCGGCTCCTTCGGCCATCTGTGGAAAAATTTCAATGTCACCTTTCCGTCCGCTGAACTGCTTTGGCTCGAACAGCCTGCAATGGTGAGCATACTGACAGCTGCAATGATCAAGAACAACAACATTTTCTTCAAAGGGTTGGCCTCCTCTGGACATTAGACTATAATGTTATATAACATTATAGTCTAATGCATAATGGTTCCTCATTTTCAGATCAATACTCAACTTTCCACATGTATCTTCTATGAGATAAAGGATGATTTCTCGCCTCTGCCAGCTCGTCTGCATAGCTTCTCAGCACACGATTGAGAACGAGCGGAGCAAGGTAGCCTTTAACTGAATCGTCAATTGCAGTGAAGTCGTAAGATGCAGCATCAAGCACAGTGAGCTTTTTGCCATACTTTTTCGAGAAGGTAAGCGCCCGCTCTTCAAGAGGTCTTGTTTCATCTAAACCGAGCAGGATGATAAACGGCACGGATTCATCAATAATTTCAAACGGTCCGTGAAAATATTCTCCGGCATGAATGGCGTGGGAATGAATCCATTGCATTTCCATGAGAATGCAGATGCTGTAGGAGTAAGCGACACCGTAGTTTGCACCGCTTGCCATGGTATAAATAATGCTTTCTTTTTCATGGGCTTTTGCAAATTGCTTGGCGTTGTCAGCTTCCTGCTTAAGGGCTTTTTCATATACAGCCTGCAATTGATCTAAGCCTTCAATTGCTTGTTGGAATTTCGTATTGTTTTCTAATACTTGCAGGGTTCCAAAAACGATTTGATACAAAACGCCATAGTTTGTATTGATCGCAAGCGCCTCATCACCCCAATCGTACTGGGCAACATATTGCGCTTCCTGCGCTAAAGGAGACTCCGGTTTAAACGTCATCGCAATCGTAAGTGCGCCCTTGCCCCTTGCAAACGCAGCAGCTTTGACTGTCTCCGGGGTATTTCCCGAATGCGAGCACAAAATAACAAGAGACTTTTCACCAAGCTGAACAGGGTTGCGCTGAATAAATTCGTTGGCGCTGTAGAGGTCGGAGTTTATTGATTTTGACTCTCTGTCAAACACATACTTACTCGGATACATAATGGCAGAAGACCCTCCGCATGCGACAAAGAATACATGATCAATGGTTTTCCCTTTCAAATCCTGCAAGAAAGCTTGAACCTCACGATTTACTTTTGCTGTGGCCTGACTCAAATCCTTCACTCCCCGTTTTTATTATATAACGTTATATAACATTATATATTGTTATATTAAAGTCCGCGGGTAGGATTGTCAATATTATTTTCTGAAATTTCTCATTAATTTATTCGAATGACAGACAAAGGGTCTATATGCGAAAAAATGCCCAAATCAAAAGCCAGAACTTGACTTAAGCTCTGGCTTCGCTGTTCAATCTGCAGACTGACGTCTTATTTAAAAAATACCTTGTCTATATTGTACTTCGAGTGCTGTGTATTGATGATATATGTTTCGTAAATCTCTCTTTCCATTGGATCATCAACTACACATACCTCGATTTTATATACTTCATCTCTGTGATGTTTGATCGGTGAAACAGTGTCTTCGAAATGCTTCTTAATTCTCTGTCTTAACTTTCTAGCTTTACCGACAAACAGCAGCTCGTCATGAATGTTGTAAAACATAAAAATGCCGCCTTTGTCCCTTGGGATCTGGTGAAAGTCGATGAATCCGTGAATCGGTTTTATCTTCGGCTCGTTATCATTAGCTGACTGCTGTCGTTCAGTGATGGTGACATTCGGTGCGGGTATATCAATTTTTATCAAAATCAGTTCACGTCCTCTTTTTCATTAAAGATAAATGCTAACACATACAGAAAAGAAAAGCTAGAACAGCTTTATTATATTTGTTTGTCATGCTCTTACTTATTATGCAAGTGCTCCGGCTGGATCATAAGGACTAAGGTCTAATTCTGTCTGCTTTCCGAGAACTAGCTTTGCGAGCTCTGCACCTAAGAACGGCCCCATCGTCAGTCCAGAAGCGCCCAAACCGTTAGCAGCGTACAGGCCTTGAACATTCGGCACAGCCCCTATGACCGGCAGAAAACCCGGTGTAAACGGCCTGAAGCCCACTCTTGTTTCAACAGCAGCCGCATCAGCAAGACCCGGTGCAATGGCTAACGCTTTGCTCAATACTTCGTGCTGGCCTCCGGCTGTCACACGCAGATCATCAAGACCGGCATCGTTCTCGTGTGTGGCGCCGGCTACAATTCTGCCGTTATCAAACGAAAGAATGTACTGATCGTTCGGCGGCATCACAACCGGCCACGCCCCTGTATCCGTGTCCATCATTTCAAAATGCATAATCTGCGCTTTCTGAAAAGACACTTGAAAATGAATGCCAAGAGGCTTCATGATTTCATTGGCCCATGCCCCCGCCGCCACAATCACCGCGTCTGCCGCAAACTGCTTTGTATCTGTTCGTACGCCGGTGACTGTTCCGTTTTCAAAAAGCAGGGATGCATTTCCTTTGATGATCTCTGCGCCGCGTTTCTCCGCAGCGCTTAAAAGCGACCGGCACAGCGCTCTTCCGTTCACACGGGCGGCACCGCTGATATGAACCGATTCATAGCCATCAGCCAAAATCGGAAACAGCTTTTTCGTCTCGCTCGCGGACAAGCGGGTAATCTCACCGATCTCCGGCGCATCCTCCCGCCTCTTATACGCCCGCTCCTCCATCTTATCGAGCTTCGCCGGATCAGTATGAATGCTGATAGCACCGACACGCTTGTATCCCGTATCTGTTTCTCCGTCCTCTTCCAATTGATGGATTAAATCCTTATAGTACCGGGCTCCCCCCTTAGCAAGCTGGTACCAATCCTGATTACGGCGTTGCGAGAGCCATGGACAGACGATCCCCGCCGCCGCATCAGTCGCTTGTCCCGGCTCTTTCCGATCAATGACAGTAACGCGAGCGCCTGATTTTGCGAGATGATAAGCCGTCGACGCGCCCAGAATCCCTGCGCCGACGATGATGTACGATTTCATATGCAAACACCTTTTCTATTATAATGTCTATTCATTTTACCAAATCAAATGCTTTCCTTCGACCTTTTGCCCTAATGTGGAAAAACCGCGAAGTTCGTCCAATCTCTTTACTCTCCTAACGAATATCCTGTCACTATCAATAGAGAAAGGATGATACCATGAGCGAAAATCGTCATGAAAATGAAGAAAACAGACGCGATGCGGCAGTCGCAAAAGTCCAAAACAGCGGTAATGCAAAAGTCGTGGTCAACGTGAATACAGATCAGGATCAGGCACAGGCGCAGTCACAAGACGGAGAAGACTAATGAACGAAAACATCATTCCTCTCAACAGACATACTCAAGAGATACCCACTACTGAATCTGTTATCAAAAACAGCGGCAACTCAGAGGTCCATATCGACATTCACATTGATACAATGCCAATTGCTTTTGCTATATTATGCTCTGCATTAGCCGCAAAGCAGATGACAAAAGAGGAATTCGATATGGCTTATACTCAATTGCGAGAGATGAACAGAGAAAATAACAGCAGATCATCTGTAAAGCAAATTATCAATCAGGAGACAGAAGAAGAGTAAAAAACCGCGGCCCCTCGGCCAGCGGTTTTTCTTCTGCATACAAAAAGGACGCGACTGAATCGGTTACTTCTGTACAATTTGAATAAGGTTACCGCATGTATCGTCGAAGACAGCTATTGTGACTTCGCCCATTTTTGTCGGTTCCATCGTAAACGTCACGCCTTTTTCCTTTAATCGGTTGTACTCTTTTTGAATATCTGCAACGCCAAACATTGTGGCCGGGAGGCCTTCGGAGAATATCTTCTTTTGATACTCCTTAGCGGCAGGATGTTCATTCGGTTCGAGTAAAAGCTCGGTTCCGTCTTGATCATCTGGAGAAACAAGCGTTATCCACCTGAATTTCCCCATGGGAACGTCTTCCTTTTTTATAAACCCAAGTTTTTCTGTATAAAACTCCAGTGCCATGTCTTGATCTTGTACAAATATACTGGTAACAACGATTTTCATACTGTTTTTCCCTCCTTCCATATGAATGAAGCATGGTACTATGCTAACAATCTGGCTACAAGCAAAACAACCCACACATTTATCAGAGGCCCTGTTCTGATTTTATAAAATTACTCTATCCATCCTTTCAGCAAATTTTTAAGCGGTTCGTTGTTGAATATAAGTACTCGATATTTTCCCTTTCGTTTTGATGTTACGAGTCCTGCATCCTCCAGTACAGAAAGGTGTTTAGCTATCGCCTGTCGCGTAATAGAAAGGTCGTACTTTGTAATAAGACGTATCGTAAGTTCATACAACGTCAGCTCGTTGCGTTCAGATAATTCGTCTAATATAAGCCGCCGAGTCGAATCGCCGAGTGCTTTGAATATAGCGTCTTTGTTCCAATTCATATATTGAGTATAAGCAACTCATTAGTTGCATGTCAAGTATAAGCAACTGTATGGTTGCGTGATATAGAAACTGAACCTATCCGGCGCAGGTCTGAAATATTCTAATCGATAAGGAATTAAAACCATTAAAATAACAGTGGATATGTCTCTGAAAAATAAAAGAAGACGAACTTCAAAAGTTCGTCTTCTACAATCAAATTCGGCACGCCGGCCATTTTAAAAACTATCTCTAAACCCCTTGATAAACAAAGGAGTTTTCATCATTATCCAATAGAACCTTCCATTTCGAACTTAATCAAACGGTTCATTTCAACTGCGTATTCCATTGGAAGCTCTTTTGTGAATGGCTCGATGAAGCCCATTACGATCATTTCAGTTGCTTCTTCTTCAGAAATACCGCGGCTCATCAAGTAGAAGAGCTGCTCTTCAGATACTTTAGACACTTTCGCTTCGTGCTCCAATGAAATGTTATCATTTAAGATTTCATTGTAAGGAATTGTGTCTGAAGTTGATTTGTTATCCATAATGAGCGTATCGCACTCGATGTTAGAGCGGGCGCCTTCCGCTTTGCGTCCGAAGTGGACGATTCCGCGGTACGTTACTTTTCCGCCCTGTTTTGAAATCGATTTTGATACGATTGTAGATGATGTGTTTGGTGCAAGGTGAATCATTTTCGCACCTGCATCCTGATGCTGGCCTTTACCCGCAAGAGCGATAGAAAGCGTCATACCGCGCGCGCCTTCGCCTTTTAGGATACAAGCCGGATATTTCATTGTCAGCTTAGAACCGATGTTGCCGTCGATCCATTCCATTGTTGCGTTTTCTTCACAGACTGTACGCTTTGTTACAAGGTTGTAAACGTTGTTCGCCCAGTTTTGGATCGTTGTATAACGGCAGTAGCCGCCTTTTTTCACGATGATCTCAACGACCGCACTGTGAAGTGAGTTTGTTGTGTAAACAGGCGCAGTACAGCCTTCAACATAATGAACGCTTGCTTCTTCGTCAACAATGATCAGTGTACGTTCGAACTGACCCATGTTCTCAGAGTTGATACGGAAGTAAGCTTGAAGCGGTGTTTCAACCTTCACGCCTTTAGGCACGTAGATGAAAGATCCACCGGACCAAACAGCTGAGTTAAGCGCCGCAAACTTGTTATCAGTCGGCGGGATTACTTTTGCCCAGTGCTCACGGAAAATATCTTCATTCTCTTTCAGCGCGCTGTCAGTGTCTTTAAAGACGATGCCTTGCGCTTCAAGATCTTCTTTCATGTTGTGGTATACAACCTCAGATTCGTACTGAGCAGAAACCCCCGCAAGGTATTTTTGTTCAGCTTCAGGAATACCGAGCTTGTCGAATGTTTGCTTAATTTCTTCAGGAACTTCATCCCAAGAACGCTCTGAACGCTCAGACGGTTTTACGTAGTACGTAATTTCGTCAAAGTTCAATGAGTTTAAATCTCCGCCCCATTGAGGCATCGGCATGTTGTAGAAATGCTCAAGTGATTTCAAGCGGAAATCAAGCATCCATTGAGGCTCTTCTTTCATGCGAGAAATTTCTTCTACGATTTCTTTTGTCAATCCGCGCTCTGAACGGAAAATGGAAACGTCCTTGTCGTGAAAACCATACTTGTATTCACCAATATCAGGCATTTTTTTAGCCATCCATTTTCACTCCAATCCTTTTAATTGCCGCCTTCTTCTTTCGCGACTCCTTTTTCAAGTGCTTTCCATGACAGGGTTGCACATTTGATACGGGCCGGGAATTTTGAAACGCCTTGAAGGGCTTCAATATCCCCGAGATCTATAGAATCATCATACTCTTTCCCTTGCATCATATCCGAGAAAATCTTAGACATGGAAAGGGCAGTTTCAATATCTTTCCCTTTAATCGCCTGAGTCATCATCGAAGCGGATGCCATTGAAATGGAACAGCCTTCCCCTTCAAACTTCGCATCTTCCACGATGTCTCCGTCAAGCTTCATTGTCAGTCTGATGCGGTCGCCGCATGTCGGATTGTTCATATCCACAACAATGCTGTCATTTAAAACCCCTTTATTTCGCGGGTTTTTGTAATGATCCATAATCACCTGTCTGTACAATGTATCTAAGTTTGCATTAAAAGACATTTGTAAAATACTCCTTTGTCTTTTGAAGAGCTTCCACAAGCTTATCAATCTCTTCCTCTGTATTATACAGATAAAAGCTTGCTCTTGCAGTAGCAGTTACATCCAGCCATTTCATCAGCGGCTGCGCACAATGGTGGCCGGCTCTGACTGCAATTCCCTCCGCATCAAGCACAGTCGCCACATCGTGCGGATGAACATCATCAAGGTTAAATGTGACAAGCCCGGCACGCTCTTCCGGCCCGTAAACCGTTACGCCGTCAAGCTGGCGGAAGCGTTCAAGCGCATAAGCTGCAAGCTTGTGCTCATGGCGGGAAATCTCATCAAGACCGATTTCTTCGAGAAAATCAATGGCGGCACCGAGGCCGATTGCTCCTGCAATAATCGGCGTACCCGCTTCGAATTTCCACGGAAGCTCTTTCCAAGTTGATTCATAAAGCCCGACAAAGTCAATCATTTCACCGCCGAATTCGGCAGGCTCCATGTTTTCCAGCAGGGCTTTCTTTCCGTACAGCACACCAACACCGGTAGGTCCGCACATTTTATGGGAAGAAAGCGCAAAGAAGTCGCAATCGAGATCCTGCACGTCAATTTTCATGTGAGGCGTGCTTTGTGCACCGTCCACCACAATGACAGCCCCATTGTCATGAGCGATTTTCGCCATTTCTTTAATCGGGTTGACCGTGCCGAGAACATTAGATACATGAGACACCGCAACAATTTTTGTGTTGCTTGTGACCGTTTCTCTGACGTCTTCTAAAGAAATCGTTCCGTCTTCCTGCAACGGAATATATTTTAATGTGGCGCCAGTTGCTTTTACAGCCTGCTGCCACGGAATGATATTCGCATGATGCTCCATGTAGGTGATGACCACTTCATCACCAGGTTTCAGGTTGGCGCGCGCATAGCTTAACGCCACCATATTCAGTGATGTGGTCGTGCCTTTTGTGAAAATAATCTCAGCCATTGACTTCGCGTTAATAAACTTGCGGACTTTTTCACGCGCTCCTTCATAACCATCTGTCGCTCTGGTTCCAAGTGTATGGACGCCCCGGTGAACATTGGAATTGTATTGGTTATAATACTTATCCAGTGTTTCAATGACAGCACGCGGCTTCTGGGAAGTCGCCGCGCTGTCGAGATAAACGAGATCATGTCCGTTCACTTGCTGATGAAGGATCGGGAACTGTTCACGAATATCTGTGATATTCATTACTTCACTTTCCTTTCGATAACAGAAACTAATTGTTTCTTAACGCCTTCAATCGGAAGTTCATTTACTACCGGTGCAAGGAATCCGTAAATGACTAAGCGTTCTGCTTCTTCTTTCGGAATTCCGCGGCTCATCAGGTAGTAAAGCTGAATAGGGTCCACACGGCCGACAGATGCCGCATGTCCTGCAGTTACATCGTCTTCGTCAATTAAAAGAATAGGGTTTGCGTCTCCTCGTGCTTTTTCGCTGAGCATCAGCACGCGTGATTCTTGCTCCGCATTCGCTTTAGAAGCGCCATGTTCGATTTTGCCGATTCCGTTAAAGATAGAAGAAGCGGAATCCTTCATCACACCGTGCTTCAAGATATAGCCTTCAGAAGCTTTACCGAAATGGATGATTTGTGTTGTGAAGTTTTCTGTTTGCTCTCCTCTTCCGACAACAACCGTTTTCGTATCGCCGTATGTGCCGTCACCGTAAAGGTTTGTTGTATTTTCGGAAATCGTGTCGCCGTCGTTCATCAGGCCAAGAGCCCACTCGATTTTGCTGTCGCGTCCGCGCGCAGCACCGCGGCGGTTCACATAAGTTGTCACACCGCTTGACAGATTATCCACCGCACCGTATGTCACGCTGGTATTATCACCTGTGATGACCTCACTGATAATATTGAAGACAGCGTCTTTCGGGTTTACAGTGCTGATGTAGTTTTCTACATATGTTACAGAGCTGTGGTCTTCAGCCACAATCAGCACGTGGTTGAATAGAGCTGTATCATTGCTTTCGTGGACATAAACAGCCTGAACCGGCGTCTCCACCTGAACATTTTTCGGAACATAAAGGAATGCTCCTCCGTTAACAAGAGCCGCGTGAAGTGCAGTTAACTTATGTTCGTCAACCTTCACGCCGTCCTTCATAAAGTATTTCTCCACCAAGTCGCTGTGCTCGCGTGCAGCAGTCAGAATATCAGTGAAGATGACGCCTTTGTCTTTCAATTCTTGAGAAAGAGAAAGATGTGCCGGCGTCTGGTCACGCTGTACGTATAATGTTTTATCTTCGTTTTCAATGTCGATCAGCGCTTTTACTTCATCAGTCAAATCTTCTAATGAAGAAAGCGGTTCGTTATCCACTGTATGCTTCGCGAAATTCGTGAAGTTCCAGTTTGTGATTTTTGTTTTGTCAGGTTTCGGCATCGGCAGATCCTCAGCTTGTTCAAGAGCCTGTAAGCGCAGGTTCTTCAGCCAGGCAGGTTCTTGGTGCTTTTCGGAAAAGCTTTTGAGATACTCCTGATCTACGGATAGTTTTGTACCTAGTGTCATATTAATCCCCCTAACGCTTACGCTTCTTGGCCAACAGTTTCGTCTTCAATGCCAAGTTCTTGTTTGATCCAGTCATAACCTTCTGCTTCAAGACGCTGAGCAAGCTCTGCACCGCCGGATTTTACAACGCGGCCTTGCATCATAACGTGAACAACATCCGGAGTGATGTAGTTTAACAGGCGCTGATAGTGAGTGATCATCAGGCAGCCGAAGCTTTCGCTGCGCATTTTGTTGATCCCTTTTGATACAACTTTCAAAGCGTCAATATCAAGACCTGAGTCAATTTCATCAAGGATGGCGATTTTCGGTTCAATCATCATTAATTGAAGGATTTCGTTGCGTTTTTTCTCCCCGCCTGAGAAGCCTTCGTTAAGATAGCGCTGAGCCATTTCAGGGTCCATTTCAAGGAACTCCATGTTTTCGTCCATTTTGCGGATGAATTTCATGAGAGAAATTTCATCGCCTTCTTCTCTGCGCGCGTTGATTGCTGAGCGAAGGAAGTCGGCATTTGTCACACCGCTGATTTCACTTGGGTACTGCATCGCAAGGAATAAGCCTGCCTGCGCACGCTCGTCCACTTCCATCTCCAGTACATCTTTGCCGTCAAGCGTGATGCTGCCTTTTGTTACTTCATATTTAGGATGCCCCATAATAGCAGCTGATAAAGTGGATTTACCAGTTCCGTTCGGGCCCATTACTGCGTGGAATTCTCCACCTTTTATTTCAAGGTTTACACCCTTTAAGATCTCTTTCCCTTCGATTTCAACGTGAAGATCTTTGATCGTTAATGTTGAAGCAGCCATATCTATACCTCCAAAAATATATAATCATTATTCTCATTTTATTCTCATTCTAATTTTATAACAAATGAAAAGTAAATACAACTTTTTATCGTGCCTAGCACATTCCTCAAGTTTAACAAAGATCAGCACTTTATTAAAGCGATTGAAAAAGAAAAAGAGTGGATTCCCACCCTTTTTTAAAAGATTGATTTTCTCAATAAGCTCCCGCAGAAATCCGCTTGCTTTTTTCGTAATCAAGCTCTCTCTGCCGCTCTACTTTCATTCTTGTTTCCAGCCGGCGTCCATATTCCTCGTATCCAATTCCGTGTGACAGCTGCATCGCTTTTTCCATTTCTGACGTATAATCGAGGTTCAGTCTGTCCTGGCTGCTGCAAATAATGAATCAATCCCTTCATATATTTGCTTTTTATTGTACCAGTGCTGCGTTGGATGACGCAAAAACGATTTGGCGTGAAATAGCGGCAGATGAGACGAAAGCATCCTTTCAGAACAAATGAGAATGGTTTTTCGGAATATTCCTTCTCTTAATGCGTGGTGTTTCCGAATTCCTCAATGCACTGTTGAACGACTGTCACGCCTTGGCTGAAAGCTGCGCCGCCTCCAAATGCCGCTGCCACACTGACGGCTTCGAGAATGTTTTCTTCTGTCGCTCCCTGATCGAGACAGCCTTTTGTATGATAGATCATGCAATATTCGTCCTGAGCATTGATGGCAATTCCGAGGGCGATCAGCTGTTTTTCTCTTTCAGTCAGAGAATTCCCGGCAAAGCACTGTTCAGTAAATTCGTTAAATTTCCTTCCCATCAGCGGCATCTTTTGTTCAAATGTGCCTAAACCATGTTTATATTGTTTTAACGCGTCCTGCATGCTTCCTCTGTCTTGATTCAAAGAAAATCCCTCCATCTGTTTAACATTCCTTTTTATTATGAACAGCTTTTAGGAAAATACGCGAAAAAAACCCCGGAATTCTCATCCCGGGTTTCACCGTGTCAGCAAACCCTCGCATTCGTTGTCAGACCTGCGCGTTGGTGCTCACGAATTGCAACATTCGCTCCGCTCCAATGCTCGGCCTTCCTAGACTTCAAGGGTTTTCAATCACGCTGAAAAGATGACAAAGCCCTAAAACGAATATCGTTTTAGGGCTTTGTCAATAATTGAACCCCGGAATTCTCATCCGGGGTTTCAGTCTTATTCAGATACAGGAAGCACAGCTCCGTCGTATTTTTTCTCGATGAAGTCTTTGATCTTTTTAGAGTGAAGAACTTCCATCAGCGCTTTGATTTTTGCAGAATCTTCTTCGCCTTTTCTTACTGCGATGATGTTAGCGTATGGGTTGTTTTTCGTTGATTCTACTTCAATTGCATCTTTTTTAGGATTTAATTTATTTTGGATCGCATAGTTTACATTGATGAAGGCCGCGTCTCCTTCTTTGTTTTCATATGCTTTTGCCGTTAATTCAGGCGCTACTTTTTTGAATTCAAGGTTTTTCGGGTTTTTCTTAATGTCTTTCAATGTTGCGTCAACTGTTTCTACCTTAGAATCAAGAGTGATTAATCCAGCGTTTTCAAGCATTGCAAGCATACGGCCTTGTTCAGCAACGTTGTTTGTCAGAATGATTGTCGCACCGTCTGGAAGGTCTTTCAGTGATTTGTATGTTTTAGAGTAAATACCGAATGGCTCTAAGTGAACAGCACCGGCATTCACAAGTTTGTAATCTGTGTTTTCTTTCATTTCTTGCTCAAGGTAAGGAATGTGCTGGAAGTAGTTCGCGTCCACTTCTTTATCAGCTAAAGCTTTGTTGTACATTTTGTAATCACTAAGCACTTTCACTTTCAGCGTATAGCCTTTTTCTTTCAGCAATGGTTCAGCTTCTTTTAAAATTTCCGCATGCGGTGTTTTCGTTGCCGCAACGACAATTTCTTTCTTGCCGGATTCAGCGCCGTTATTCGAACCGCAGGCAGCCATAACTCCTGCAAATACAAGCAGTAATGCACCCAAAAATAGCTTTTTCAATGTAAATCCTCCCTTATCTTTTGTCTATAATATTTGTTATTAGATCACCGATGATTTGAATAATAAACACGATGATTAAAATAAACACAGTAGCAACGAAGGTAACATCAGCGTTATTAGACTGATATCCTTCTACGTACGCAAGGTTTCCAAGGCCTCCTGAACCAATGGCTCCGGCAATTGCCGTTGAGCCGATCAAAGCAATGGCTGTAACCGTAATGCCAGAAATAAGAGCAGGCATTGATTCCGGAATCAGCACTTTGAAAATAATCGTAGACGTTTTCGCGCCCATTGATTTAGCTGCTTCAATCACACCTTTATCCACCTCACGCAGCGCGATTTCAACAAGGCGCGCGTAAAATGGTGCCGAGCCGATTACCAGCGCCGGCAATGCGGCGTTTGGCCCTAAGATCGTGCCGACTAAAAATTTCGTAAAACCTAATAGTAAAATAATTAAAATAAGGAACGGAATCGATCTGAATATGTTAACAACGGCCGCAATCACTGAGTTGACCGCTTTATTCTGCCAGAGGCTTCCTTTGCTCGTCAGAAAGAGCAGCAAGCCGAGGATGACCCCGATGACAAAAGCAAACAGTAAAGAAATCAGCGTCATATAAAGTGTTTCATATGTCGCGTTCCATAATTCAGTTAAATCAACGTTCGGGAAGTATTTTTCAAACATTCGTGATCACCTCTGCTTTCACCTGTTTGTCATTAATGAATCGGATCACGTTTTGCACTTCTTCCTCGTCTCCGTCAATGTGGATGAACAGTGAACCGTAAGCCCCATCCTTCGTCTGCGAAATTTTCCCTTGCAGAATATTGACGCTGACATTGAAGTTTCTGATCATTTCTGTAATCAGAGGCTGTTCAGCTGACTCACCGACAAATGTGAGCTGAACCATTTTTCCTGATGCTGTATCATCAAGAAGGTGCTGAAGCGTCTCTTTCGTTTCTTCCGGCTCTGTCACCTGTTGAACAAATCGTTTTGTCATTTGTTCCTTTGGATTTTTAAAGACATCGAGAACCTCGCCTTCTTCGACCACCTTGCCGTTTTCCATGACGGCGACTCTGTTGCAGATTTTGCGGATGACATGCATTTCGTGCGTAATCAGCACAATCGTCAAACCGAGTCTTTCATTAATATCGGACAATAGATCCAGAATTGAATCTGTCGTTTGCGGATCTAATGCTGATGTCGCTTCGTCACAAAGAAGAACCTTCGGATTGTTTGCAAGCGCTCTGGCAATTCCGACACGCTGCTTCTGACCGCCGCTCAGCTGGGACGGATAAGATTTTTCTTTTCCTTCTAAACCTACCAGTTTAATCAGTTCATTGGCGCGCTTGATCCGCTCGCTCTTTTTCACCCCGGCAATTTCTAAAGGAAACATGATATTATCTCTGACAGTCCGCGACCAAAGCAAATTGAAATGCTGGAAAATCATACTGATCTCATGGCGTGCTTTTCTTAAACCGCGTCCATTTACTTCATTAATCTTGGTTCCCGCCACTTCCACGGTTCCTGAGGTTGGTTTCTCAAGGCCGTTCAGCAGACGGATTAAGGAACTCTTACCAGCTCCGCTATATCCTACAATTCCAAAAATCTCACCTTTTTTAATGGAAAGCGAGACGTTTTGGACAGCATTGACATCTCCATGTTTCGACTTGTAAACTTTTGAAACATCCTGAAGATTGATCAAAGCAATCACCTGCCTTAACACTATTCTAAGAAATCTTCCGGTTTTTTCTGCAAAAGAAAAGCCTTTCTGCACACTTGAGCAGAAAGGCTTATATAAAATGCCTTTCTCTCATCTTTCAAAGCTGAACGCTTCGTGTGAATTGGCACCATTTCAACAGTGTTGATGGTTGCCGGGCTTCATAGGGCACTTCCCTCCACCTCTCTTGATAAGAGAAATATATAGTCTTTTTCGTCCGGAAATTCTTAATGTAGAATAGCACGGCGAATGATTAAATGTCAATAAAATAAATGATGTCAACTTTTACTATTATAATAATTTATTATTTTTTAATTTTTTAAAATCCTCTGAAAAAATCCATTTGTCAGCCAGAGAATGGCTTCCAGCTTTAACAGGGCCCTGAATGACCCCTTTACTTTGAGGCTTCCGCTCTGAATAAGGTGCTGAAGGGAAATGTCTCCGTGCAATAAATCAATAATTTCCGTTTGGTTTCCGTAAAAGGTCAGGTTGGACGTTTGGGGCGGAGAAACTTTTTTCATTTCTCCCTGTTCGTTTATTGAGACGGTTAAGGCTTCTGCTTCTCCTTGGAAGGTAATGAGCAATGTTGAGGCATTCAAAAGGGGTTTTAAAAACAGATGCTGATACTCATCTTCTAAAACTTCCGCTTTCTCCATATGTACAACCTCCTATTTGTTGGTCATACATACACATTTCTCTCTTTGTCGCAAGAACCCCTTTATAAAACGAACGACAATTTCATTGGATATGCTGAGAAATATGTCATAAATGGGATGCGGAAGATGATTTTTGTTTGATCAGCTCATATAAATAAGAAACGGAATGAAATGCATATCCTCTTTCGACCATCTTTCCGCCTTTAAACAGCAGAAAACAAGGGACGCTTTCAATTTGATACGCTTTTGCGAATGTCGGAGAGTAATTGACATTGTTTTGATAGAAGGCGACATCCGGCAGCATTTCTTTCACCACTGTCAGCATTTTGCTTGCAAGCTGGCAGGTGCCGCAAAACGGAGTATATAAATATAGAAGGTACACATCATCTTCAATGTGATCAAGTTCGTGTTCTTGGAGTTCTTTCATGCTATACACCTCGGGACTTTCTTTCAAGAAAAATAGTATGGACATTCAGATTCGCACGCAGCAATACAGAAGCGATATGGTGCCTGGGCGCAGCCGCTACTTCCTTATAGGCTCTGTCGACATGGAGATGGCAGGCTTCATTAAATTCACGCTTCAGCTGTTTTCTCAATTTCTCACCTGATTCATCAGCATCAACTAATATATAGACGTCTTTATCATAAAGCTCGTCAGCCAATTCCTCGAGCCTCAGCTGGCTGATTGTTCCGTTTGTGCAGATAATGCGCATCGGTTCATTCAGGACGCTTTCGATTTTCTCTTTATCTGATTTCCCCTCGACAATCATAACCTTTTCCAGCTCATCCATCTTCATCTTGTTCACCTGCCGCGTCAAATTTGAAATGTTCAGATTGTAAAAGAAGGCAGTGAAATTCACCGCCAACATTAACACCAGCCGTTTTCGTAGTCACAATCTACATATTTTGCGTCGTCTCCAGAGACCACATCGGCTGTCTTATAAAATTTCTCATTTTCAAAGGAATAACCGGACTTAAGCTCATATTCATTCATGCTTGTCATTTGGCCGATCATCTCATTATCATGATATAACGAGAGCCGGCCATTTTGAAAGCGGCCTGTCACGTCATTGGTGACATCGAGCTTTTGTTTGTCGAAAGCCATATTGGACACCTCCCATAACGTTAGCGTGTCCAATTGCTTTTACGGCTATCCTGTTTTAGTCTTCTTGTGTCATCTCTTCGTATTGCTCTGCTGTCATCAGTTTTTCAATTTCAGAAGCGTCAGATGGCTCAACGACGATCATCCATGCTTTTTCGTACGGAGATTCGTTGACGAATTCCGGACTGTCATCAAGATCTTCGTTTACTTCCACAACCGTTCCGTTAATCGGTGCATAAAGCTCAGATACCGTTTTAACGGATTCAACACTGCCGAATGGCTCGTCCGCTTTGATTTCAGCGCCCACTTCAGGAAGTTCGACAAACACGATGTCGCCTAGTTCGGACTGGGCAAAATGCGTAATTCCGATTCTGGCTTTTTCTCCTTCAACTTTTACCCACTCGTGTTCTCCTGAGTAACGCAAATCTTTTGGTATGCTCAATTGAATCCCTCCATTTTTTACAGCACTACAATAAGAAGATACCACACTTTTCAAAAAAAATTTACATTAAGCCCAGTTTTCTTCAAATTGGTCTTCTTTAAATCCGACAGTCACTTTTTCGCCGTCTGTTGTAAGCGGGCGTTTAATTAGCATACCATCTGAAGCCAGCAGTTCGAGCTGTTCGTCCTCTGACATATGATACAGCTTTTCCTTGAGATTGAGCTCGCGGTATTTCATGCCGCTCGTGTTGAAAAATTTCTTGAGATCCAGCCCGCTTTTTTCATAAAGCGCTTTTAATTCTTCTTTGCTTGGCGGCTGCTCAGCAATATGTATTTCGTTTATTTCTTTCCCATGCTCTTCAAGCCACTTCTTTGCTTTGCGGCACGTTCCGCATTTAGGGTACCAGTAAAAAGTTAACGACATCTTCTTCCCCCTCAATAAAATAATCGAGGTTATTTTAACACAGTTTGTTTTAAAAACCTAAAACAGTGCTTCTTAAAAAAGAGCTCCGCGCATGCGGAGCTCATGGCCAATCAGACAGTATATTTCTCAGCCTCAAAAATGCCTGCCGCCGCCTCGCGTTTTTTCTGAATCACGTTTTTAGGCGTTACGCGTGTCAGCTTGCGCAGAGCGGAAAGCATCATGCGGAGTGAATCTCCTTCTTCCATTGCGATAAGGGATTCCTTTGCATGCGCTTCGATTTCGTTAAAGGCCTCTTGAACGAAAATTTCTGTGTACAGCACCTTTTGCGCTGCTTTTTCAGCGCCTTGTGCGGCAATGGCCTTTTCCGTTCTGAGCACGGCTGATTCCATTGCGTATACATTGCTGACGATATCCGCTACGTTCACGAGAATTTCTTGCTCACGATCGATCGCTTTTCCGTATTTTTGCGCGGCTAGGCCGGCAGCAAACAACGCAATTTTTTTGGCTTGCTTGACGATATATTTCTCCTGCTCTAAGACGCCGCTTCCAGGCTCTTCAGGCATAAGCATCATGAGTTCTTCCTGCAGCGACTGCGCTTTTTCGAATAAAGGCAGCTCGCCTTTAAGCGCTTTTTTCAGGAAGGTGCTTGGCACGATTAACCGGTTGATTTCGTTTGTGCCTTCAAAAATCCGATTGATCCTTGAATCCCTATAGGCCCTTTCTACTTCGTATTCCTGCATAAAGCCGTAGCCTCCATGAATCTGCACGCCTTCATCAACGATATAATCAAGCGTTTCAGAGCCGAATACCTTATTCAGAGAGCATTCGATGGCGTATTCCGCAATCGATTTGGCGATTTGCCGGCCGTCCTTGAGATCTTCGGCCGTGAACTGGCTCATATTGTCTTCAAACAGCCCGACGGTTCTGTATACAGAGCTTTCCATCGCATACAGCCTTGAGGCCATTGTCCCGATTTTTTCCTGTGTCAATGAAAAACCAGCAATCGGCGTTTTAAATTGGCGGCGCTGATTTGCGTATGCCGCAGACAGCTCGATGACGCGTTTAGATGCGCCGATTGTGCCAACCGCCAGTTTGTAACGGCCGATGTTTAAAATATTAAAGGCGATGACATGCCCTTTGCCGATTTCTCCGAGCAGGTTTTCCTTTGGCACTTCAGCTTGATCCAGAATGAGGGTTCTTGTCGATGATCCCTTGATTCCCATTTTCTTTTCTTCCGGTCCCGTGGAGACACCCGGGAACTCTTTTTCTACAATAAAGGCTGAAAACTTGTCGCCGTCTACCTTAGCGTAAACCACAAATACATCGGCAAAAGCAGAGTTGGTAATCCACTGTTTTTCCCCTGTTAATACATAATGGGTTCCTGCTTCATTCAGCACAGCTGTTGTTTTTGCTCCAAGTGCATCAGACCCAGAGCCAGGCTCAGTCAGAGCATAAGCGGCGATCTTTTCGCCTGAAGCGAGTCCAGGCAAATATTTTTTCTTTTGTTCTTCTGACCCGAAAAAGACGATCGGCAAGGAACCGATACCGACATGCGCGCCATAAGAAAGAGAAAAGCTTCCTGCACGCGAAAATTTCTCAGTGATGAGTGCCGAGCTGATTTTATCTAGGCCGAGCCCGCCGTATTCTTCCGGCACATCGGCGCCAAGCAGCCCTAGTTCGCCCGCTTTCTTCAACAGTCTGACAGAATGCTCGAATTGATGGTTTTCGATATCATCTATATGAGGGAGAACATCTTGCTCGATGTAATCCTCTGTTGTTTTCGCAATCATTTTATGCTCGTCGGTGAAATCCTCCGGTGTATACATTTGATCGTATGTGACATCCTCGATTAAAAATCCGCCGCCTTTTTGTACGTCAGCCGCTTTTTTTGCCATTTGTTTTTCCCCCTTTAGCATAATTCAAATACACCGGCCGCTCCCATCCCGCCGCCGATACACATGGTCACGACTCCAAATTGCTCGTTTCTCCGTTTCATTTCATGGATGAGTGAGAGTGTAAGCTTTGTGCCCGTACAGCCAAGCGGGTGTCCAAGCGCGATTGCGCCCCCGTTGACATTCACTTTTTCTTCATCAATTCCCAATTCCCTGATTACTTGAATGGCCTGTGAGGCAAAAGCTTCATTCAGTTCAAACAAGCCGATGTCCTGCAGCTGAAGTCCGGCAAGCTTCAAAGCGCGCGGAATCGCTTCCACCGGTCCGATTCCCATCACTTCCGGCGGCACGCCGCCTACTGCAAAGGAGCGGAATTTCACAAGCGGCGCCAGGCCAAGAGCATCGGCTTTTTCCCGGTCCATCAGCATGACAGCCGCCGCTCCGTCACTTGTCTGCGAGGAATTGCCCGCAGTCACCGTCCCGTCAACGGAAAAGGCCGGGCGCAATGTCGATAAGATGTCTGCAGTCGTTTGCGGGCGAACACCTTCATCCTGAGAAAACACAAACTGTTTTTCCATAGGCTTATGGTCTTCTCCGATTTCTGTCACCGTCACTTCTACGGGTACAATTTCATCTTTAAATTTTCCTTCTGCAAGGGCTTTAGCAGCGTTTTGGTGGCTGCGAACGGCAAACGCGTCTTGATCCTCACGGGAGACGCCGTATTTTTTCGCGACTTGCTCGGCTGTGTGGCCCATGCTCATATAATATTCCGGTGCCTTTTCTGCCAAAGCAAGGTTCGGACGGGTAACATGCCCCATCATCGGAACTTGCGACATGGATTCCGCTCCGCCGGCGATCGCTGTATCGTAGGCGCCCAGCATAATTTTTTCTGCTGCATATGCAATAGACTGAAGGCCTGAAGAGCAATAACGGTTAACTGTAATCGCCGGAACCGTGTACGGCAGGCCCGCGAGCGCACCGATATTTCTCGCCATATTAAGCCCCTGCTCCGCTTCAGGCGTTGCACAGCCAATAATCAAATCGTCAATATTGCCTTCGTAACCGCCTGCCCGTTTCAGTGTCTCTTTTACACAAATCGCTCCCAAATCATCCGGGCGAACGGTGGCCAACGATCCTTTTTTTGCTTTTCCAACCGGTGTTCTTGCACCTGACACAATGACTGCCTCTTTCATAAGCTCCCTCCTAATTCCGTAAAGGTTTACCTTTCACAAGCATATGCTGCATTCTCGCTTGAGATTTTGCCTCTCCTGACAAACTCAAAAACGCTTCTCTTTCGATCTCCAATAAATACTCTTCATCAACCTCTGTACCAAACGGCACTTTTCCGCCCGCAATGACATAAGCGAGTTTTTTCGCGATCTTGAAATCATGCTCAGATATATAGCCGGACAGCTTCATCTGCTCAGCGCCAAGCAAGAGTGCCGCATAACCGGTTTCTCCCGGCACCTTGACCTTTTCTTTTACAGGCGGCCGCCAGCCGGTATCGTATAAAGATGCCGCCAGCTGCTTCGCATCGTATAACAGGTGGTCTTGATTCACGCTGATCTGATCCGTTTCTTTTAAGATGTTCATCTCACGAGCCTCTTGAGCGGAAGCGGACACTTTCGCCATCGCAATCGTTTCAAATGTTTTCATTGCCGCATTCATCGGATCAAGGCCACGGCGTAGATGATTGATGTACAGCTCTTTGTTTCCCCCTCCACCAGGGATGAGGCCGACACCTGATTCAACAAGGCCCATATAGGCTTCGCTTGCCGCTTGAGTACGCGCCGCAGGCAGGCATACTTCCGTTCCTCCGCCGAGCGTCATGCCAAATGGCGCGGCGACGACCGGTTTCGCACTGTATTTGATCTTCATCATCGTCTCCTGAAAACGGCGGATCACAAAATCAACTTCCAAAAAGTTGTCATCTTGGACTTCCATTAAGATCATGGCGAGATTCGCGCCGACGCAGAAATTTTTCCCTTGATTGCCGATGACAAGCCCCTTGTAATTCCGTTCTGTTTCCTCTAATCCTTTGTGGATCATTTGAATGATATCGAGGCCGATCGCATTGCTTTTCGAATGAAATTCAAGAAGGGCCACATCATCTCCAAGGTCAATTAAGCTTGCTCCGCTGTTTTTCGCAATCACGCCTTTTGTTTCTTTAAGTGCTTGTAAATGAATTCGTTTTTTGTTTTCTTTCACGGCTCTGTATTCGCCGCGGTCATAATAAAATACCGTTCCGTTCTCTTTGATGTAGAAGGTTTCATTTCCTTTATCCAGCATCTCTTTTATCCAGCCAGGCATATCTGCTCCAAGCTGCTCAAGCTTTTCCGCTGACTGCTTGAGGCCGATGGCATCCCACATTTCAAAAGGACCCAGTTCCCAGCCGAATCCCCACTTCATGGCTTGGTCAATCGCATGAATATCATCGGCAATCTCGCCAAGCAGCTCGGCTGAGTAAAGCAGGGTTTGAGATGTGATATTCCACAACAATCGGCCAGCTCTGTCATCCGAATAAATAAGCGCTTTCATTTTGGCTTTTGTCCCTTTTGCCTGTTTTGCCGCTTCAAGTGCCGGTGTTTTCATTTTTGTCCGCTCGCCGTAAGTAAGCGTCACTGGGTCAAGCTCATAAATCGTTTTTCCTTCTTTTTTATAAAAGCCTTGGCCGGCCTTACTTCCGATCCACCCTTTTTCCAGCATATCGTTCATGAAACTTGGAAGGCGAAACACTTCTTTTTCATCGCCATCAGCTTTGTCATACACATTTCGGGCAACGTGGGCGAATGTATCGAGACCGACCACATCAAGCGTTCTAAAGGTAGCGCTTTTCGGCCTGCCGATCAGCGGTCCTGTGATCGAATCAACCTCCCCGACCTGATAGCCGCCTTTCAGCATTTCTTGGACTGTCACGAGAAGCCCGTAAGTCCCGATGCGGTTTGCGATAAAGTTCGGTGTGTCCTTTGCTGTAACAACACCTTTCCCGAGGACATTTTCTCCGAAAGCTGTCATAAACTTTAAAATATCAGGATCCGTTTCCTTAATCGGAATGATCTCCAGCAGCTTTAAATAGCGTGCGGGATTAAAAAAATGCGTTCCGAGAAAATGGGCTTTAAAATCATCCGACCGGCCTTCAGCCATTTCCTGCACTGATATGCCGGATGTGTTGCTTGAGACGATGCTTCCAGTCTTTCGATGTTCATCCACAAAAGCGAAAATTTTCTTTTTGACTTCAAGGTTTTCGACAACGACCTCAATAATCCAATCTGCTTCTTTCAGTTTTTCTGCATCATCCTCCAGATTGCCCGGTGTAATATAGGAGGTATTTTTCGCTGATGTGAGGGGAGCGGGCTTTTGTTTCAGCAGTTTTTTCATCGCCTGCCGGCTCAGCCTGCTGCGCACCTCCGGACTGTCCTTCGTCAGCCCCTTTTTTTCCTCTTCCTTTGTCAAATCGTTCGGCACAATATCTAGCAGCAGGACAGGAATTCCGATGTTAGCCAAATGCGCCGCTATCCCGGAACCCATTACCCCCGATCCTAAAACGGCTGCCTTCCGAATGTGTTTGTGCATGAGATATCCCCCTTGAACATTGAATGAATAGTCATTCATTTTTTGACTAAAAAAAATGAAACCCGTTTCTTCTTTCATCTTAAAAGATTTCCGGTTCGACTTCAATAGCTAATTTGTTATTTTTTTGTATGAAGCCTATAAAAGTCGGGCAACTTAAGCCCGGAGGTGAAGGGAATGGTACGAGAGAAAAAAAATCCGTCTTCAGCGGCAGTCAGCGCGGCGAGCGTAAAGGGAGATGCCGGTCCGACTCAGCATTACGGCGGCGGAAAACGGACAAGTCAAAATCAGCAGTATAAAAAACATAACATGGAACAATCATAATGCAGCTGCTTCCCGCGGCTGCTTTCACTTTTTCAAAATCCCTTTTAACACAAACGCTGCATTGGCAGGCCGCTCGGCAATTCTTCTCATAAAGTAGCTGAACCAGTCCGTTCCATATGGGACATACACACGCATTCTGTAGCCTTCCTTGGCGAGTTCCTTCTGACGCTCCGGCCTGATGCCGTATAGCATTTGAAACTCAAATTGCGATGCGGGGATTTGATGTTCGGCGACGAGCTGTTTCGTAAATGCAATGATGTCATCGTCATGTGTGGCGACAGCCGTGTAGTTCCCGCTTAACAACTGCAGCTTTATTAAGCTCTGAAAATGAAGGTCCGTGCCTCTTTTGTCGGGAAACGCTACAGCCGCAGATTCTTTATAAGCGCCTTTTACAAGTCTGAGATTCGGCTTTAAGTCCCGCATCTTTCTGATATCTTCTGCCGCCCGGTACAGATACGCCTGAATGACTGTGCCGAGCTTCTCAAATTCCTGTTTGCATTGCCTGTAAATAGAAAGTGTCTGTTCATAATGAGAATAGTCTTCCATATCAATGGTCACAGCAACATCATATTGCTTCGCAACGGAAAGAATGGCGCGCAAATGAGTAAGAGCAAGTTCTTCTGAAAGATCGAGCCCGATTGAGGTCAGCTTAAGTGAAAGCTCTGAATTCAATTGATGTTCGGCAATGGCTTGAATGGCTTTCTTGCATTCCTCTGCGACTTGGTTTGCTTCTTTTTCCGTAGCTGCATACTCGCCTAAATAATCAATTGTTGCACACAAACCGGATCTGTTTAGCCTTTTGACGGTCTTAACCGCCGATTCAATCGTATCCCCTGCGACAAACCTTCGTGCTCCAAGCCGCGTTCCGTATGCTTTTGCGAACTTGGTAAGTGTTTTATTTTGAGATAAGAATAAAAACACATGTCTCAACATCCGACTCCCTCCCGCCGTCATCTTCAAAACACCTGTATATAACTCCCAGTCTGAAGGAAACTATAAAATGAACAGAAATCAAAGGAGGATCACAATGGATAATCAGCAGCAATCTCAAATGCCGCCTTCCGTTATTTCGACAAAGGATCATTTGTATCTCAATGACATGCTGAACTGGAATTTGCTCGCGATGAAAAAAGCGCATTTTATGGCGCAGCAGTGCCAGGATCAAACGTTAAAGCAAGAACTCGACCGCGTCGGACACATGCATCATGATCACTATCAAAGAATATTAAAGCACCTGCAGCCAGGCCAGCAGCAGTCCGGCTACATCCAATAAGGAGGCGCCAGAATGAATCAGCAAAATCAAAAAATCAGCAACCCGCAGACACCTGTACCGACAACATCGGAAATGAATGACAGAGATTTCGTCAACGAATTGCTGACAACCGAAAAATACATGACAACAGCTTATTGCACTGCCTTGCACGAATTCAGCCACGAGTCTCTTTATCAGGATATTCAATCCATTTTTGATGAGTCACAAAAAGCGCAAAGAAAACTATATGATCTCATGTTCCAATATGGATGGTATTCTGTTGAAGCGGAGGATGCACAAAAGCTGCAGCAGTCCTATCAAAAATTCCAGCAGACCATTCAGCAGCAGTCTCCTTATCAGCAATAACAACATTAGCAAAAAGGATACGATGTTCTTTCGAGCATCTATCCTTTTTTTGTGTAAAATCAGTTGACTTTTCATTTACGCTTATTTATATTTAATAAGCATTAACTATTTTGTCATTAAAATATATATACAGTGTATGTAACAGAGGGGAAATGAATATGAAGAGTGCGGATCAGTTAATGTCCGATATTCAATTATCGCTTCAGGCGCTCTTTCAAAAGATACAGCCTGAAATGCTGGAAAGCATGGAGAAACAAGGTGTCACCCCAGCGCAGCTGTTTGTGCTGGCCAGCCTAAAGAAACACGGCAGCCTCAAAGTTTCTGAAATTGCCGAGCGTATGGAGGTGAAGCCAAGCGCGGTGACGCTGATGGCAGATCGCCTTGAACAAAAAAATCTTATCGCCAGAACACACAACACAAAAGACAGGCGAGTGATTGATCTCAGTCTTACTGACGAAGGAGACAGAAAGTTCGAGGAGGTTTTGGCAGGCAGAAAGGCCATTATGGCGCGCTATCTTTCCTTTTTGACGGAGGAGGAGATGCTGCAGGCGGCGCATATTACAGCAAAGCTCGCACAAGCAGCAGAAACGGATGAAAAGCAAAACATGAAAAGAGGAAACGGATGAAAATGAGTAAAGAAGGCAAACAATCAAAACGAACGTTATTAATAACAGGCTTAATTATTGCCATGTTTTTTTCAGCCCTTGACGGTACCATTGTCGGAACGGCCATGCCGAAAATTGTCGGTGACCTGGGCGGTTTGAGCATGATGACCTGGCTGACAACTGCATATTTGTTAACATCAACAACCATTGTTCCAATTGCCGGTAAACTGGCTGATTTATTGGGACGCCGCATTGTCTATGTATCAGGTTTAATTATTTTCATGGCAGCTTCTGCTTTATGCGGAATGGCCAACAACATGACAGAATTGATTATCTTCCGTGGACTGCAGGGCATCGGCGGAGGCATCATGATGCCGATGGCGATGATTGTCATCGGTGACTTGTTCACAGGAAAACAGCGTGCTAAATTCCAAGGTGTCTTTGGCGCAATTTACGGGCTGGCTTCAGTGATTGGGCCGCAAATCGGCGGCTGGATTGTAGACTCGTTAAACTGGAAATGGGTTTTCTATATTAACCTGCCAGTCGGAATTATTGCGGTTATTTTTATTGCCAGAGGATTACAGGGACGCCAGCAGACTGGCCCGATCAACTTCGATATCGCTGGTATTTTCACAATGATTGTCGGTGTGGTCAGCCTCCTGCTCGCCTTAAGCTTTGGCGGAAAAGATTATGCATGGGATTCATGGCAGATTCTTGGGTTGTTCGCTCTCGCACTGATCGGCATTGTCAGCTTTATCATCGTAGAATCAAAAGCAAAAGAGCCAATCCTGCCAATGTATTTATTTAAAAACAGAACATTTACATTTCTAAACTTGATCGGCTTCTTTATGAGTATCGGTATGTTTGGCGCCATTACGTTTGTTCCTTTCTTTATGCAGGGAATTGTCGGTGTAAGTGCGTCTGAATCGGGTACAATTATGACACCGATGATGATTTCTATGATTATTACAAGTATCATCGGCGGACAGCTTGTTTATAAAATCGGGATTAAACCGCAAATCATTGCAGGCATGCTGGTTATGGCCGGCGGATTCCTGCTGTTAACGACATTGGATCTCGACACGAGCAAGCTTGTCGCTACATCTTTTATGGCGATTATTGGTCTGGGAATGGGTCTTGTTATGCCGATTCTGACATTGGCTTTACAGGAAAGCTTTTCGAAAGAGGAGCTGGGAGTTGTCACTTCATCCAGCCAATTCTTCCGTTCTATCGGCGGAACATTCGGCATTACCATGCTGGGAGCCGTAATGAATGCGAGATCAGGAAATCTATTAACAGATAAATTGGTTCCATATTTAGACTCTCTTCCGGCACAGGCAAGCTCGTTTGCCGCCCAGCTAAAGGGTATGATTGATACAAATCCGCAAGGGTTGCTGCAATCGCTGTTCAGTCCGGACGCGGTCAAACAAATCCCTGCGGCTTTCTCATCCCATATTGTGCCGATTTTAAAAACATCGTTGATGGATTCGCTCCACAGCGTGTTTTATACGGGCCTGATCTTTATCGCAGTCGGAGCCGTATTCACCTTGTTCTTAAAACCTATCAAGCTATCAAATAAGAAAGCGGAAGACCAACAAGAAAAAGAGAAGGCGGCAAAAGCCGTTGAATCACCTTCCCATTAATAGAGCACCCCGCGGGTATCAATCCGCGGGGTTTTTTATTCAATCATCTGGGCTCTTCCATTTCCGAAAGACCAATCCTCAGCCTGATTTCCGGCCAGCATGATAAACACATCTTCTTTTCTGACACCAAGCTCGGAATGAATCCGGCTCGCGATTGAGCGGTAAAGTGCTTTTTTCTGTTCAGTTGTTCTTGACTGTTTCAGTGTAAAATGAATGTATATCAGTTCATCAGTTCGCTCGACTTGGAGATAAAATGGATCATAAAAAAATTCGCTTTTTTCATATTGTCTGATGACTTGGAAATAGTCATCTTCCGGCACATTGATTTCTTCAATCATCGATTGGTGGACAGTCCTGCTCAGTTTTTGAAGCCACGCTTCGCTTCTTCCCGACCGTAAATGAATCTGTACAAATGGCATCTCCCTGCATCCCTTTCTTTACAGCGTCTGTCCGCTGTCAATTGTGATAATTTGGCCTGTGAGTGATTCCTGTTCAATTAGTGAACATATCAATTTGGCAACATCATCTGGTTCAGCAATACACCGCAGCGGCAAAGAGCCAATCATGCTTTTCATTTTTTCTTCCCGTCCGGCCCACCATCTCGTTGCCACAGCTCCTGGTGCTACACCGCTCACTCTGATTTCAGGCGCTAAGGCGTGGGCCAATGATTTCGTTAAACCGTGCACCGCCGATTTTGATACTGCATAAGGCATAGATGAGCCGGCACCAGTTACCCCTGCGATGCTGCCGACGTTTACGATCGCCCCGGCCTTGCTTTTCTTCATGAACGGAACCACTGCCCGCGCGCAGAAAAACATCCCTTTCACATTGACGGCATACAGCTCATCCCATATGTCTTCTGTCGCAGCCTCAAGATTATCCATTGGAATATGCCGTGTAATGCTGGCATTGTTGACTAAAACATCAATCGGGCCGTATGTTTTCACGATTGTTTGAACCATATCCTGCACGTCACTGTTTTTGGATACATCTGCTTGGATGGCGAAGGCTTGCCCGCCAGCTTTTCGAATCTTTTCCACTGTTTCCTCCGCTTCTGATTGCGAGCGTGAATAATTCACCGCCACAATCGCCCCGCGCTTTGCCAATTCCATACTGGCTGCTTTTCCGATTCCTGTGCCGCCCCCCGTTACGAGAGCTATTTTGTTCAAGACATTCATTGCCGCCACTCCTTGCTGTTGACTAAAGTATATTTCTGATTCCATTGTAATCCAGCTTTGATGTTACGTATAATGATTGTTAAAGATACTAGATATCACTTAGATTGATAGCAAACGAACGGAGGAGTTCAAAATGGAAAGCGGAGATTTACGTGTGTTTCAAATGGTAGCTCGTGAAGGAACCATTACGAAAGCAGCCCTGCAGCTTGGCTATGTACAATCGAATGTCACGGCCAGAATTCAGCAATTGGAAGCTGAGCTGGGTACCACACTGTTTTTGCGCCATAATCGGGGCATGACACTTTCTGCAAGCGGAAAATTGCTGCTGGACTACGCAAATAAAATTATCGGCCTGCTTGATGAAGCGTCTAAAGCGCTCTCATCCTCCGCAGAACCAAGCGGGCCGCTTATGATCGGCTCCACTCAGACAACCGCCGCGGTAAGGCTTCCAAAGCTCCTGGCATCTTATTATGAAGAACATCCAAACGTCCAGCTATCTTTAACAACAGGACATACGCAATTTCTCCTTGATAAAGTTCTTCGTTATGAATTGGATGGCGCGTTTATCGGATGCGAATGCCATCATCCTGAGCTCGAATCCTATCCTGCGTTTGAGGAAGAACCAGTAGTTGTTTCGGCTGCCTCCGTGCCCGATGTTGAGGAAGCCATCACAAAGCCGATTCTCGTTTACAGCACAGGCTGTTCGTATCGAGAAACACTTGAAAAATGGCTGCGCTCCGTCGGTGTCACACAGCCGGTCATTATGGAATTTGGGACGCTTGAAGCAATTATCGGCGGGGTTACAGCAGGTCTTGGCATCTCGTTGCTGCCAAGAACGGTTGTGCAGAAACATGAAGCAGAAGGATCAATTCGATTGTACCCGCTGCCTGAAGCGCTCAGCCAGATGAAAACAGAGTTTATTGTTCGAAAAGATTCGTTTATCAGCAGCGCGCTGAGAACCTTTATGGATTCCTTTACGCCAGATAAAACGGCTGAATCACAAAAAAGCAGTCTGCTATAATGTACAGACTGCTTTTTGGCTATTGTTTGTTTCGATGCGCTTCATTTAATTCCTTAATATGCTGAATGATCTCTTTAATGCCCTGCTTTGCGTCGGGGTATGTCGCATTCCAATGCTTAGCGAGCGGTGGCATGCTCTTGGCTATATGCGTGTACAAAATCCATTGCTTCACTTCTTCTTTTAGCTCATCGTTTGTCTCACCAAGCAGAAGCTCAGTATACTTCTCCAGCAATCCATCCAGCTGCTCCTGAAGTTTTTGTTCCATTTGCCATCTTCCTTTCGAAAAAACAGCAAGGAGCTTTCTCAATTGAAAGCTCCTTCGCTGCGTTATTTATCCATGTGATGTGAAAGCCGCTTCCTGGACAATGCATCTGCCCCTGCCATGAGGAATGCAAAGAGGCGTTCCGAAGAGCGGGTCCTGTGTAACCTGACAGTTCATAGAAAACACATTTTGCACAAGATCACAAGTGATGACCTCTTCCGGACGGCCTTCTGCATAAATCCGTTTATCTTTTATGGCCACAAGATGATGCGCATAGCGGCACGCCAAGTTTAAGTCATGGAGAACCATAACAATCGTCCGGTCTTCCTTTTCATTCAGCTCAAACAGCAAATCAAGAATTTCAATTTGATGCGTCATGTCTAAATACGTCGTCGGCTCGTCAAGAAGGATGATATCCGTTTCCTGGGCAAGCGTCATCGCAATCCAAGCCCGCTGGCGCTGTCCGCCTGACAAAGAATCAACGGCACGGTCAGCCATGTCCTCAAGCTTTGTTGCTTTAAGCGCTCTCTCAACTGCTTCCTCATCCTCTTTTGACCACTGCTTCAGCCAGTTTTGGTAAGGATATCTTCCTTGCTTCACCAGCTGATGCACCGTCAGCCCCTCTGGAGCCGAAGGACCTTGGGGCAGGATTGCGAGCTCTTTTGCGACTTCCTTCGTCGGAAGCTTGGCAATGGCTCTTCCTTCCAGCAGCACTGAACCGCCTCTCGGCTTCATCAGGCGCGCTAATGAACGTAAAAGTGTCGATTTTCCGCAGCCATTGCTGCCAATAAATACGGTAATTTCACCTTTGGGAATTGTTAAATTCAACTCATCAATAATAACGGCATCCCCGTATCCTAAGCTCAGCGTTTCTGTAGAAATTGCACTCATACCCATAACCGCTCCTTTTTGCTGGCTTTTAGCAGCACTATGTATTGCACGTTTTCTATATACATGCTTTTAAGTCAATTGTCATCAATGCAAGTGATTCCGATATTCAGCCATTTGATATGGTCATATATCCCTCATTGTAGCAGAAAACACTGACTTTGAAAATCATTTTCAATTAGTTTTATGGACATAATTGACGTTTATGGGTTTTTTATCACAAGATTACTTCTTGATTTCTCTGATGGAGCCGTCCTTCAGTTTCAATTTTAAATCGATATGATCATAATGACTGTCCAGATTAAATGCTGCCAGCACACTGTGTATCACTTCTGTTTCAGCCATTTGGTCTGTCACGGAAAGCTCGCTCAAAATCATTTTCATCTCATCCAGTGCTTCTTCTCCCTCCTGATCGACACCGGAGAGCTTATCCTGTATTTCCGCTTTTTCCTGAGTCCCGTTCTTTGTATAGATTCCTTCATAACGGTTATGCTCACCATCCCCGTAGCTCACACGAAGCGAAAAATTACTGTAGGGAACGGACTTCAGCTGGGTGACGGCTGTATTTTCTCCTTCTGCCTGCTGCTGGTCTTCATTGAAACGGCAGCCCGCAATCAGAACCACTGCGAGACATACAGCCCCGGCTGCTCTGATCAAATGCATATGTTTCCCCCCTGTAGGATTCCATTTATTTTAGGTATATCCAGAGAATGAAATCCTCATTCAGAGAAGAATTGAAAAAGCCGGGGCATTTAACGCCACGGCTTTTTCTTTAAGATTCGGTCATTTGTAAAAAGGTTTCGGCGTCACGCACAGCCAGCTTGATGGCATTCTCCCAGAAATCGCGCTTTGTGATGTCAGCGCCCAAATGCTTCATCGCCAAATCCTCCACTGTCATAGAAGCCGTATCGCGCAATAGCGCCATATACTTCTCTTCGAATGCATTTTTTTCTTCAAGCGCCAGCGCGTAAATGCCAAGAGAAAACAGGTAGCCGAATGTATAAGGGAAATTGTAAAACGGCACCCTCGTGATGTGAAAATGAAGCTTTGATGCCCAAAAAAGCGGATGATATTCTTCTAACGCATTGCAGTATGCCTCTCTTTGCGCCTCTTCCATCAGCTCATTCAAGCGGCTGGCCGGTACCACTCCCCGCTTTCGTTCCTCGTAGAATCTCGTTTCAAATAGAAATCTTGCGTGAATGTTCATGAAGAACGCAACACTTCTTTGCACTTTATCCTCCAGAAGAACAAGCTTTTCTTCCCTCGTCTCGGCCTGCTGGACAGTCGCGTCCGCGACTATCATCTCTGCAAACGTTGAAGCTGTTTCTGCAACATTCATGGCATAGGAGCGGTTTAACGGCCTGACGTCGAGCATTGCTTCCTGATGGAACGCGTGCCCGAGTTCATGCGCAAGAGTAGAGACATTTGAGGCGCTGCCCGAAAATGTCATGAAAATCCGGGATTCCCCGCTGTCAGGAAAACTGGTGCAAAAGCCGCCGACTCTTTTTCCACTCCTGTCTTCCGCCTCAATCCAGCCGTCCCGAAACGCTTTTTCAGTGAATGAGGACAGCTTTTTGCCAAACGTTGAAAACTGGCTGGTAATGATATTTGCGGCTTCATCATACGAATAGGCCTTTCCGTTAGAACCGATCGGCGCCTCAACATCGTACCAGCTAAGCTTTTCAAGGCCGAGCATGGATGCTTTCCGGTTCAAAAACTGAACGAACGGCTGCTTGTTTTCAGTGATGACCTGCCACATCGTATCAAGTGTTTCTTTTTTCATCCTGTTAATTTGCAGCGGTTCCTTCAGGACATTCTCCCAGCCGCGCGCTTTATAGGTTTCAAGCCGGAATCCCGCCAAATGATTCAGCGTGCTGCTGAAAATATCTTGCTTGCTCTCCCAAGCTTGGCGGAAACGTTCATATACTGTTTTTCTGACAGTACGGTCTTGATGGTCCATCATATTCTCCACCTGACCGACAGACAATTGCTTGTTTTCACCGTTTTCCTCATACGGGATCGTCATTTTCCCGACAACCATATTGTATAAGTCACTCCAAGCGTGATATCCGTCCACGGCAAGATTCCCGATCAGTTTTTCTTTACCGGGGCTAAGCTTTTCGGCAACCCTCTGTCTTCTTTCATTTAATATGTAAGAAACATCGCGCAATCCCGGTTTTGTTAACAATTCATTCCACACGTCTTGATCAATGTCCATTAGTTTATGATCTAATGTAACGAGCGACGATTGAAAATCTGCGGAAAGCCGGTTCATGAGTGCCTGATGCTCTATAGCCTTTTGATCATTGATATTCTGGGCCTGGAGGCAAGCAACAAAAGCGCCGGCCTGCTGAAGTTTGACGGATGTCTGTTCGAATAAATCAAGCAACGCGGTCAGCCCTTCAGCCTCTTCAGGCGATTCAGGCACCTGAAACGCATCAGTCCTGTCTTGAAATGCACGCAGACTTAGTGACAGCTTCTCAATATATCCTTTGAATTCTTCCGATTGGCTCCCGCCCTTAAAAAATGAATCAAGATCCCATCTTTGGCCTACCCCTTGCAGCGCCATATCACAAAACCCCTTTCCTTCTTTCGTTCTATTATAGAACAATTCTGAATTGTTGTATAAAAATTTCTTTTTTCAGACGTCATTTCCTGTTCAGGATTGTACAATAGCTATAGCAGTTTAATAGGAGGTATAGGATGAATAAAAAAATAGCCATCGTAACAGGAGCGTCCAGCGGCTTCGGTCTGCTGGCAGCTGTAAAGCTTGCCCGATCATTTTTCGTGATAGCCACATCAAGACAGCCTGAAAAAGCGGAACAGCTTCGGGAATTGGCTGCAGCACACAATGTGTCTGATTCCATTCTCATTACAGCTCTCGATGTCACCGATGAACAATCTATAGTCTCATTCGGAAAAGCCGTTAGTGCTTACGCCCCGATCGACTTACTCGTTAACAACGCCGGAACGGCTTATGGAGGTTTTGTCGAGGATGTGCCGATGGAACATTTCAGACAACAATTTGAAACGAACGTCTTCGGTGTGATCCATGTGACAAAAACCGTTCTGCCTTACATAAGAAAGCATGGCGGCGCAAAGATTATAAACGTGAGCAGCATCAGCGGACTGACCGGATTCCCAGCGCTGTCGCCATATGTTTCTTCTAAGCATGCATTGGAAGGTTTTTCTGAAAGCCTGCGTATCGAGCTGCTTCCGTTCGGTATCGAAACCGCTTTGATCGAGCCGGGCTCATACAAGACATCGATCTGGTCAACGTCATTATCAAATTTTATGTCGGTGCCTGCTGACGATTCAGCCTATCATCAATACTATAAAAAGATCCTTTCCTACGTTGAAAAAAACGGAGAAGAAAGCGGAGATCCCCAAGAGGTTGCCGACCTCATTTATCAATTGGCAACAAAACAGCACATAAAGAAATTGCGATACCCGATCGGAAAGGGCATCAAGCTCACCCTGCTATTCCGATCGCTTTTTCCTTGGTCTGCGTGGGAGTCTATCCTGAAGAAAAAGCTATTCAAATAACCTAAATTATAATTATTATAATTTAGTATTGATTTTTATTTAGTATATGATATAATTAAAACAACAGATCACAAGGAGGACGTTATCTTATGAAAACTGAAAACGCAAAAACAAATCAAACATTAGTTGAGAATTCACTGAACACACAATTATCAAACTGGTTTCTTTTATACTCTAAGCTCCACCGTTTCCATTGGTATGTGAAAGGGCCTCATTTCTTTACATTGCACGAGAAATTTGAAGAACTTTATGACCATGCGGCTGAAACAGTGGATACCATCGCTGAGCGCCTGCTGGCGATTGGCGGACAGCCTGTTGCCACAGTGAAAGAATACACTGAGCATGCATCTATCACAGACGGCGGAAACGAAACATCAGCATCAGAAATGGTACAAGCATTGGTAAACGACTACAAACAAATCAGCAGCGAATCTAAATTCGTGATCGGCCTGGCTGAAGAAAATCAAGACAATGCGACAGCGGACTTGTTTGTCGGATTAATTGAAGAAGTTGAAAAACAAGTGTGGATGCTTTCCTCTTATTTAGGATAAAAAAAGCTGAACCCTATTTGGGTTCAGCTTTTTGTTTTTTTCTTAGCTTGAACTGCTTTCTGTCTGCTTGGTCAGTGTTGCGTTCAACGTTTTCGTTTTTCCCTTTCGCAGCACTTGGATTGTTGTTTTATCTCCGACTTTTAAGTCTTTGTAAAGGATCTGACGGATATCCGCACTGCTTTCCACGTCTTTACCGTTTAGTTTGACAATGACATCCTCAGATTTAATACCTGCTTTTTCTGCCGGCGAATTTGCTTGAACTTCTTTTACATAAACACCTTTGCCCAATTGATCTCCAAACAGACCGAGCGTATTTTCCTGATAGGTTTCAGGAACTTGTGACATGTCAATCATCTGCACGCCTAAAAACGGACGGTCCACCTTCCCGTTTTGCAGCAGCTGGTCAACAATCGGCTCGACATCATTGCTTGGGATCGCAAATCCAAGTGATTCCACGCCGCTTTCGCTCACCTTCAAACTGTTGATGCCGATGACCTGGCCGCTTGCATTGATTAATGGGCCTCCGCTGTTCCCCGGATTGATCGCTGCATCAGTTTGCAGCACGTTCATTTCCACCGTCCCTTGTGTTGTATCCACATCAATTGTCCGGTTCAATCCGCTAATGATGCCTTGTGTCACCGTACCGGAAAACTGCTGTCCGAGCGGGTTACCGATAGCGATTACCTTTTCGCCAGTGCGCAGCTGTGAAGAATCACCAAAGCTCGCCACTTTTTTGACGTTCTTGCTGCTGATTTCCAAAACTGCCAAATCAGTAATGGTATCGCTGCCGACAAGCTTGGCAGTTTCCGTTTCTCCGTTGTATAGCGTAACAGTCAGCTTGTTCGCGCCTTCAACGACATGGTTGTTTGTAATGATATACGCTTTATTGCTGTCTTTTTTGAAAATAACACCTGACCCGGTTCCGCTTTCACTTTCTGAGCTGGAGCCTCCTCCTGTGCCGAATGTGTTATTTTGAGAGGTTTGGATATTTGAGATTCCGACAATCGTAGGCTCTAAATCCTCTACCATATCAGCGATGTTTGATGCGTTCGTTATCGGCGCCGTTGTAAAATTATCAGACTGCACCTGTTTATTTGCGGAAGCGGTCTCGGTCGCCTGATTTTGGTCTGACGGCAGATAAGGCGCGATGCCAAGCATGAGGCCCCCGCCGATAATACCGCCTAAAATCGGGCTCAGCCATGCGGCTCTCCGTTTCTTTTCTTTTTTCACAGCCGTTTCTTGCTTTTCCATTTCTAAAGCAGAAGCCGTTTCCTGCCGTCCCGCTTCATACGACACAGGCGCGTCAAGCAATTCTTGTTCAGAATGTCCAATCAGCTTCTGGTTTTCTGTATTCTGCTGTTCTGTATGTGAAGGTTCAGTTTGATGTTGATCGTTTTGGCCATCACGTCGATAATCCATGTTCTTACACTCCTTTAACGGTTATTCATTTATCGTTACATATTCATCGCATGTACAAGTTCAATTGTCCCAATAATGAGGAGAAAAGCAAAGCACCAAAATAGAATATGTTTGATCATCCTACATCTTCCTCGCTCTTTTTCTCTTCCTTTCTTCCCTTAACCATATCATAAACAAACATTGTGGGATAAAAATGAAAAGAATATGTGAAATTATGAAAATTGCCTGCCGTATGTTAAAACTAGTTTATAATGACGTTGAAAGGATGTGAAGAGCCTTGTCATACACCATTTATCTAGTTGAAGATGAGGATAACCTGAATGAACTGCTGACGAAGTATTTAGAGAATGAGGGCTGGAACATTACATCTTTTACGAAAGGTGAAGACGCCAGAAAGAAAATGACACCGTCTCCCCACCTATGGATTCTCGATATCATGCTGCCGGATACCGATGGCTATACATTAATAAAAGAAATCAAGGCGAAAGATCCTGACGTGCCGGTCATTTTTATTTCCGCCCGAGATGCGGATATTGACAGAGTGCTTGGCTTAGAGCTTGGCAGCAATGACTACATTTCAAAGCCGTTTCTGCCGCGGGAGCTGATTATCCGTGTGCAAAAGCTGCTGCAGCTCGTATATAAGGAAGCTCCTCCTGTCCAAAAAAATGAAATTGCCGTCTCCTCGTATCGGGTCGCTGAAGACGCCCGCGAGGTCTATGACGAAAACGGGAATATCATCAATTTGACGTCAAAGGAATTTGATCTGCTGCTATTATTTATCCATCATAAAGGGCATCCATACTCTCGTGAGGATATCCTCCTAAAAGTGTGGGGACATGACTACTTCGGAACAGACCGGGTAGTTGATGATCTCGTCCGGAGACTGCGCAGAAAGATGCCTGAATTGAAGGTGGAGACGATTTACGGTTTCGGCTACAGGATGATGTCATCATGAAAAACAAGCCGCTCGCGTTTCAGATATGGGTTGTCATATCCGGCATCCTGTTAGCGATATCGATTTTACTGCTTGTGTTATTTTCAAACACGCTGCGAGATTTTTTCACTAATGAAACGTATACGACGATTGAAAATGAGCAGCATGTTCTGACAGAGTACCGCCTGCCAGGTTCGATTGAAAGGCGCTATTACAGCGAGGAAGCGACGGCGCCGACAACTGTCCGCTCCGTACAGCACGTGCTCCTTCCTGAAAATGAAGAGGCTTCTTCAGACAAGGATTTAAGCATTCTGTCATCTTCATTTATCCACAAGGTGTACAAGCTGGCTGATAAGCAGGAAGCTAAAAAGAAACGTTACAGCGCCGACGTCAATGGAGAGAAAGTGTTTTTTGTCATTAAAAAGGGACTTTCCGTCAATGGACAATCAGCGATGATGCTCTCTTACGCGCTTGATTCTTATCGGGACGATTTGGCCTATACCTTGTTCAAACAGCTTCTGTTTATTATAGCTGTCGTCATTTTATTAAGCTGGATTCCGGCTATTTGGCTTGCAAAGTATTTATCAAGGCCTCTTGTATCATTTGAAAAACACGTCAAACGGATTTCTGAACAGGATTGGGATGACCCAGTAAAAGTGGATCGGAAAGATGAAATCGGCAAATTGGGCCATACCATCGAAGAGATGCGCCAAAAGCTTGTGCAAAAGGATGAAACTGAAAGAACTCTATTGCAAAATATCTCTCATGATTTAAAAACGCCGGTCATGGTCATCAGAGGCTATACACAATCAATTAAAGACGGGATTTTTCCTAAAGGAGACCTTGAAAACACTGTAGATGTTATTGAATGCGAAGCCCTTAAGCTGGAGAAAAAAATAAAGGATTTATTATATTTAACGAAGCTGGATTATTTAGCGAAGCAAAAAGTGCAGCACGACATGTTCAGTATTGTGGAAGTGACAGAAGAAGTCATCGAACGATTGAAGTGGGCGCGGAAAGAACTATCGTGGGAAATTGATGTAGAAGAGGATATTTTGATGCCGGGCGATCCGGAGCAATGGAACAAACTCCTCGAAAACATTCTGGAAAATCAAATCCGCTATGCTGAGACAAAAATAGAAATCAGCATGAAACAAGATGATCGAAATATCGTGATCACCATTAAAAATGACGGTCCGCATATTGAAGATGAGATGCTCTCCAGCCTCTATGAGCCTTTTAATAAAGGGAAGAAAGGCGAATTCGGCATTGGTCTAAGCATCGTAAAACGAATTTTAACTCTTCATAAGGCATCTATCTCAATTGAAAATGACAAAACGGGTGTAACATACCGCATAGCAGTGCCAAAATAGACTGTAGATGTTTTGCAGTCTATTTTTTTATGTGAAAGAATAGCCGTTAAAATCTCTGTAATTTGTTTTGAGCGGCTGTTTGCATTGATGAACCCATTTTTTCTCTGACAAGGTCTGCTTCGGATATTTGACTTTCTCCACTTTGATTCCTCTGTTTCGCAAGCGGCTGATCATTTCGTCCAATTCTCTCATTCTAGATTCACCCTTTCGCTTGAGCTTTGACCATTCGGTCATCTCAATTTATAATATAAATAATACATGATAAAAAAACAAGTTACAATAAGGTTAATTTTATAACAGACGGTGTGACTATATGGTCATATCCTAGCAGGCCTCCGGGCTCCGAAAGGGTGGAACCATTGAAGGAAAAAGAAAAACTGATTATTGAAACAGCCTTAAAACTATTTGCCCAAAAAGGATACAATTCAACATCAGTCCAGGAAATCGCAAAAGAATGCAAAATATCTAAAGGCGCTTTTTATATTTATTTTCCTTCGAAAGAAGCGCTTCTTCTCTCTATGCTGAACTACTATTATGATAAAACGTTTACCCGAATTTTAAATATTAAAACGAAGGGCGACAGCCCCAGAACGGCTTACCGTAAACAGCTGACCGTCCTCTATGAAAACATTCTTGAACACAAAGATTTTATCAGCATGCAGTTGAAGGAGGGTTCTCTGCCTTACACAGAAGAAGTGGAGCAATGCGCAAAAAAAATCCGCCAGTCCTCACTTCAATTTCATATCGACAGCCTGCTGAACATCTATGGAAAAAAAGCGGAACCCTACACTGCTGAGCTTTGTTTTTTAATAGAGGGCATCAGCCAGATTTACCTGGAATGCATGATTTTGCTCGGGTACACTGTGAAGCCGTCTCAATTAGCTGATATCATTATGAATCGAATTGATGATATGGTAAAAGGCATGTCTGAACGAAACGATAAGCCTTTCATCACATTGGAAGAGGCGAGCTCTTTATTCGGGCCTCTTACGCACGGACGGCCTGACCCGCTGACTGAATCGATTGTGAAAAGCCTACGTGACAAAATTAACAGCTTAAACACAAACTCCTCTCTTGAATTATCGGAGAGCTTGGACATACTTGAAGCAGAAATGAAGAAAAAAACACCGAAGCTGGCGATCATAAAAGGAATGATTCATAATCTGACGGAGTCTGAAGCTCTCGCCAAAGATGCGGAGCAGCTTAAATATTTATTAAAACAGCAACATATTTAGAAGAACGGCTGCTTAAAAAGCAGCCGTTCTTTCTTTCTATTACGCCTTTGGTTTTACCATGTCTTCCGGCTTAACCATTTCGTTAAATTGCTCCTCTGTCAGCAATTCAAGCTTCAAAGCTGCTTCTTTGAGCGTCAATCCCTCTTTATGGGCAAGCTTGGCGATTTTCGCCGCGTTTTCATAACCGATATGCGGGTTCAGCGCCGTAACAAGCATTAATGAATTTGACAGGTTTTCCTGAATGGTTTCTTTATTAGGCTCAATACCGACAGCACATTTATCATGGAATGAATTCATGCCGTCACTGAGCAGCTGCACAGATTGCAGGAAGTTGTAAATAATAACAGGCTTAAACACGTTCAGTTCAAAGTTCCCCTGACTCGCCGCAAAGCCGATTGTCGCATCGTTCCCCATGATTTGCGCTGCGATCATTGTTAACGCTTCGCTTTGTGTCGGGTTGACTTTACCAGGCATAATGGAGCTTCCCGGCTCATTTTCAGGAATGACGATCTCCCCGATGCCGCAGCGAGGTCCGCTTGCGAGCCATCTGACATCGTTCGCGATTTTCATTAAGTCAGCCGCAAGCGCTTTTAATGCGCCATGCGCATAAGTGATTTCGTCATGGCTTGTCAGCGCGTGGAATTTATTCGGCGAGCTGCTGAACGTTTGGCCGGTCAGCTTAGTGATCTCTTCTGAGACAAGCTCTCCAAACTCTGGGTGAGCGTTGATACCCGTTCCGACAGCCGTTCCACCAATTGCAAGCGCACGCATTTTATCTGTCGCTTCCAAAATCATTTCCTTCGAACGGTCCAGCATGTGAACCCATCCGCTGATTTCCTGTCCGAGGGTCAGTGGCGTAGCATCCTGAAGATGCGTGCGTCCGATTTTGACAATATCATTGTATGCTTTTGCTTTTTCATCCAGTGTATTGCGAAGCTGATCAAGCGCCGGCACAAGCTGCTCGTAAACAGCCAAAACAGCGGCAACATGCATCGCAGTCGGGAATGTGTCGTTTGAGCTTTGGCTTCGGTTCACGTCATCATTTGGATGAATCGTTTGATCAGAGTTCTTCTCTTTTAATAAAGCAGTCGCACGGTTGGCTACCACTTCGTTCATGTTCATATTGCTTTGTGTGCCGCTTCCGGTCTGCCATACGACAAGCGGGAAGTTGTCATCGTACTTGCCTTTGAGCACATCATCACAAACCGCTGCAATCGCTTCTGCTTTTTCAGCGTCCAGATTGCCGAGGCGTTTATTAGCTAGAGCAGTGCTTCGTTTTAAAATTGCAAACGCCTTCACAACACGCATCGGCATTTTTTCAGAACCGATCTTAAAGTTCTCCTTGCTTCGCTGTGTTTGGGCGCCCCAAAATTTATCAGCAGGAACTTTTACTTCTCCCATGGTGTCTCGTTCAATTCTGTATTCCATTTATGTATCCCTCCATAACGGTTGCTTCAATAGATCATAATTCGCCAATGACACAAAAAATCCTTTTTATTTTTCGATCTTGGCAGATTTTAATTTTAATTCAAGATATACGCGGGAATCCTTTGAATATTTGTATTTTGGATTCGTCCTTCCGTACTCCTTTGATGTATAAGAGACATCATAATGCTGTTCAAATGATCTAATGAGCTGTTCAATTTCTTCTTGTTTTCCAGCTAGCCTTACCTGTGCCACTTCGTATCCTCCGCTTTCATAAAAAAACTTACTCCATGAAATACTCTAACACAGTATATCATTTTTTTAACAGGAAAAGATAACCTCTACTAAGGTTTTGGATAAGAGGTGACCTCATTGGAACAAACAGAGTTTAAGGAATATATACACGATAATTTAGCATTGGTGCTGCCAAAATTAAAAGAAAACGATGATCTGGTGAAAAACAAAAAAATGCTTGCGAACGGACTGGTTTTTTACTATCTCTATTTCAGTGAAATGACTGATGAGAATAAGGTGTCAGAAGCCATTAAAACTTTGATTAAAGATGAGGAGACCTTAACGCTTGACCAGGTCAAAAAACGCCTTGACCAGCTTGACGCAAGACCTGTTGAAACTGCAAAAAAAACGATTGAATCGATTCTCAACGGCAATTGTGCTGTGTTTATCAACGGATTGGATAAAGCCTATATTCTGACCACAGGAAAGAAAAAAACAAGAAGCCTGACAGAGCCGACAACTGAAAAAGTGGTTCGGGGCCCAAAAGTAGCGTTTGTAGAGGATATTGATACAAATCTCGCTCTGATCAGACAAAGAACCTCTCATCCGAAATTGATCACCAAAAAAATCATGATCGGCGAAAACAAGCTGAAGCCTGCAGCCATTATGTACATTGAAGGCAAAGCAAAAAAGTCCGTCATAAAAGAAGTGAAGGCGCGGCTTAAAAATATCCAGCTGGAAGATATCCAGGACAGCGGAACGCTCGAGGAGCTCATTGAAGATAATAAATATTCACCATTTCCGCAGATTCAAAATACGGAAAGACCTGACAAAGTATCTTCAGCCCTGTTTAACGGCCGTGTGGCAATTTTGGTCGACAGTTCACCATTTGTGCTGCTGGTGCCGGTTTCTCTCGGCATCCTGATGCAATCCCCGGATGACTACTATGAACGCTGGATTTCAGCATCTCTTATCCGGTCGCTGCGCTTTGCGTCTATCTTCATCACCTTGTTTTTGTCATCGATTTATATTGCACTCGTTTCCTTCCATCAGGGGCTGCTGCCGACCGCACTCGCCGTCACGATTTCGGCGAACAGGGAAAACGTGCCGTTCCCTCCGATATTTGAAGCCCTGCTGATGGAAGTCACCATCGAGCTGCTAAGGGAAGCCGGACTGCGACTCCCCAATCCGCTCGGACAGACGATCGGCCTCGTTGGGGGCGTAGTCATCGGACAGGCTGCTGTAGAAGCGAATCTCGTCAGTTCGATTATGGTCATTGTCGTCAGTGTCATTGCCCTGGCATCCTTTACCGTTCCTCAATACGGAATGGGTCTGTCTTTCCGGGTGCTGCGTTTTATTTCGATGTTTTCCGCCGCTATTTTAGGGCTGTACGGCATTATTTTATTTATGCTTGTCGTTTATACGCACTTAACGAGACAAACGAGCTTTGGGTCTCCGTATTTTTCGCCAAACGGATTCTTTAGCCTGAAAAATACGGATGACTCCATTATCCGTCTCCCAATTAAAAACAAACCAAAAGAGGCGAATAATCCAAATGAGCCAAAAACAGACTCCACTGAAACTTAATACCTTTCAAGGTATTTCTATTGTTGCAAATACAATGCTTGGGGCCGGACTTTTAACATTGCCGCGAGCGCTGACCACTAAGGCTAATACGCCTGACGGCTGGATCACGCTGATATTAGAAGGTTTCATTTTTATTTTCTTCATTTATTTAAACACGCTCATTCAGAAAAAACATCAATACCCTTCACTCTTTGAATATTTGAAGGAAGGGCTTGGGAAATGGATCGGCAGCATCATCGGCCTTTTGATCTGCGGCTATTTCCTCGGCGTAGCCAGCTTCGAGACCCGGGCAATGGCTGAAATGGTGAAGTTTTTCCTGTTGGAGAGAACCCCAATTCAAGTCATTATTTTAACGTTTATTTGCTGCGGTATTTATTTAATCGTTGGGGGCTTAAGTGATGTGTCGCGGCTGTTTCCCTTTTATTTAACGGTAACCATTATTATTTTGCTGATTGTGTTCGGGATCAGTTTTAAAATTTTTGATATCAATAATTTGCGTCCTGTTTTAGGCGAAGGCCTTGGACCCATTGCAAACTCCCTTACCGTCGTTTCCATCTCTTTTTTAGGAATGGAAGTAATGCTGTTTCTCCCTGAACATATGAAGAAAAAGAAATACACGTTCAGGTATGCATCTATAGGATTTTTGATTCCGATTATTTTATATATCTTGACGTATATTCTCGTTGTCGGAGCTTTGACCGCTCCCGAGGTGAAAACGCTGATTTGGCCGACCATTTCTCTCTTTCAGTCCTTTGAGCTTAAAGGCATATTCATTGAACGGTTTGAATCCTTTTTACTGGTCGTCTGGATTATCCAGTTTTTCACGACTTTTGTCATTTACGGATATTTTGCCGCTAACGGGCTAAAGAAGACGTTTGGGTTATCGACTAAAACAAGCATGGTGATTATCGGCATAACGGTCTTTTATTTTTCTCTCTGGCCGGATGACGCCAATCAAGTCATGATGTACAGCGATTATCTCGGCTATATTTTCGTCTGCCTGTTTCTGCTTCCCTTCATTCTCTTTTTCATTGTAGCTCTCAAGAGGAGGATTACAGCAAAATGAAAATCCGGATTTTATGTATGTGTATATGCACCCTATTGCTGTCCGGATGCTGGGACAGTGAGAATATCGAGGAATTAAGCTTAGTGATCGGAGTAGGGCTAGACAAGCCTGACGATGAAAATTTAGAGCTGACACAGCAAATTCTCGTGCCGAAAAAAATCAGCGCCAAGGAGGGCTCTTCGTCTGACCCGACACAGCTTTCTATCACAAAGGGTGAAACTGTCCATCAAATGATGAGAACCTCTGCATTAAAGCATAATCCTACGTTTTCACAGCATTTGCGTCTCATTCTGCTTTCCAAAAGCGTGATTGCGGATCAAATTGGAATGGACGCGATCATTAACCAGTTTGTCAGAGACAACGGAACAAGGAGGAGTTCCTACGTCTTTATCACCAACGGCCGAACTAAGGATATATTTAAAATGAATGATGAAGGCGAACCCGCATCCAACGTGATATATGATCTGACAGAGAAGAATAAGGTGACGATCAGAATGATGGAGCCAGTTACATTGGGGGAGATCTCAGAACACTTAACCTCTGACGATTCATTCCTCATCCCTCATGTCGGTAAAGAAAACGGCAAGCTCGCGATAAACGGAGCCTCTATCATCAAAAACAAATTATGGCACCGGGATCTCACCCCGATTGAGATTCAAAATATCAACTTATTTTCAGGCACTGTCGAAGGAGGCGTCATTGACTTGAAGCGCGATGGCCATCTCTTTTCTTATGAAGTATATTCGAGCAATCGGAAGATCAAGACGGCATACAAGGACGGAAAGTTCAAATTCACCGTTACCCGCAATATTGAAGGTCGTCTATCTGAGGACTGGAATCCTAGTGAAGATTCGTTTAAGGATTCATATATTAAAAGCATTGAAAAGACAGTCGAAAAACAAGTACACAAAACAGTAACGACATTTATTACAGAGAAACTGCAGAAAGAGATCAAAGCGGATGTGACCGGATTGGGAAACCAAGTCAGAATTCATTATCCTCAAAAGTGGAAAAAGATCTCAAGAAAATGGGATGATGATTATTTCAGCAATGCGGAAATAGACTACCGGGTCAATGTGATTGTCAGAGACTTCGGAACGAAAGGCGCAAACAAATAACAGCCGCCTAATTCACGAGATGATTTCGGTGTGCGTACACCGCCGCCTGCGTCCGGTCACTGACATCCAGCTTTGATAAAATATTCGTAATATGTGTTTTGACTGTTTTAATCGTAATAAACAGTTCCTCGCCTATTTCTTTGTTTGTCTTTCCTTCTGCGATCAGGCAGAGTATTTCGAGCTCCCGTTTCGTAAGCGATTCATGAGGGAGCGCGTTTTCACCTGAGTGGCGCAGCCTGGATAATACTTTTCCCGCCACTTTTGACTCCAGCTTCGGCTCTCCCTTGCTTGCGGCGCGGATGGCATCGGCGATTTCTGCCGCTTTTGAGGTTTTCAACAGATAGCTGAGCGCGCCAGCTTCAATAACCGGGTACACTTTGTCATCATCAATGAAGCTAGTGAGCACAATAATTTTCGGGTCAGAAAGCTCCCGGCAAATTTGCTTTGTAGCTTGAATGCCATCCATGCCCTCCATGACAAGGTCCATTAAAATGACATCAGGCGACAGTTCCACAGCAAGCCGAACACCTTCGCTGCCGTCCGATGCTTCGCCGATGACTTCAATATCGGGCTGCGCCTCCAAAAAAGCCGCGAGCCCCATTCTGACCATTTCATGATCATCAATCAATAATACTCGAATCACGTTCGTTCTCTCCTTTTTCTTCCGGGAAAATCGGGACCTTCACTTCGATTTGGGTGCCTTTTCCTTCTACTGAAATCACTTCGGCGACCCCGCCGATTTCACTTGCACGTTCTTTCATAGAATTCAATCCGTATGAGGATGCTTTCACCTGGTCCATTTTGAAGCCTTTTCCATTATCAATCACCTTCAGACGGAGCTGGCTGTTCTTTATGCCCAGAATCACGGTTACTTTTGACGCTTTTGAATGTCTAAATACGTTTGAAAGGGCCTCCTGCACGATTCTGAACAAGTGGTCTTCAACACCCTTGGATATCGCTGTGTCCTGTATATCCCACTCAATATCAATCGGCTGCTTTTTTCGGAACTCGTCCAAAAGCTCCGTAAGGCCCTCCTTCAGCCCTTTTCCTTCAAGGGTAACAGGCCGTAAATGGAGCAGCAGCGCCCTCATCTCATTTTGGGCTTCGCCTGCCATATGCTCTACCATCCTGATCCGCTTGACTGTTTTGTCATCAGCATCCTTGACATGTTCCAGCACGGCTGATGTCATCATCGATATTGCAAAGAGCTGCTGGCTGACCGCATCATGAAGATCTCTGGCCAATCGCTGGCGTTCTTCTGAGATAACCGACTTCTTCATTTGAGCCTGCCATTCCGCACGTTCATTGGAAAGTTTCTGGAGGGATGCGACTTGAAGTTCCACGCGCTTCGCCATTTCGTTCAGCTGATCAGCAGCCAGGCCGATTTCATCATCACCGAGCGGCGGTATCCGATAAGCGAAATTGCCGTTTTCAAAGGTTAAAATGGATTCAATTAATGTATCAATCCTTGTCTTCAACCGGTTGCCGTACATATACCCTGAGGCGAAACCGACGGTCACGCTGATCAGAAGCAAAATCAGGATAAACGGAATTCCGAACCAGCTAGATGACAGCAAAACAAGCGGATCGAGCCGATAGTAAAACATCATAAAGGAAATCAGGCAAACAAAAAGGAGCAGGCTGATTCCCGTTGTCATGCGGATGGCGCGCCATTGGAGGCTGGCAAGCATTTTTTTTCTCATACGTACTTCACATCCACATCACCGATAAATAAAGAAACGGACACTTTGACCCGGCGCTTCGACTCGCTGAAATCGGTTGACGCGGCATATACCTTCGTGCTTAATCCGCTTTTCTTCGAGCCGATCAGATTGATATCCCCTATAAAAACAGCCGAGCTGACAGCCACTTCAAGGTCCGATGGTACATAAATATCAACATTTCCAATGACTCCGCTAATGACGATTGTACTTTCTCCCTCGGGAATCATTGCTTTAGACAAATCGATTTTGATATCACCGATAAAACCAGAGACATTTAAATCATTCAGGTCAAACGGCTGCTTCATCATTTGCAGCTCTCCGATAAAAAAGCTGCGCATGTCGGGATGTTTTACATCTTTTGGCGGATCATGATGTTCTTTTTTATTGAGGTTGACCTGTTTCTCATTCGGTTCGAATATCGGCTTCCCTTTGACAAGCCTGTAGCCGGCGTAAATCAGAAATGCGGCAAACGCATAGCCGAATAAATTAAAGGTGATGCTGAAGAGGTTTTTCAAAAATAGAAACGCGGCAAAGATATACATGACGGAGCCAAGCCAATCACGGGAATATTTTTTAAGGAAATAGCCGGCAATCAGAAAAAAGAGCGGCCAAAACAGCAGATCGCCTATTCCGATAATTTGCAAAAACATACTGATGCCGAATAAAGCAATGATCAATCCGAGAAGCTGTTTTTTTGTCATTCCTGGTGTCCGCCTCCTTTCTTCTGCCTGGTGCTACCGTATCGCTAGATTCCCGCTGTCCGTTTTGATGTCGATTGGATGTCGGCCGCTTCCTTGCGTGCCTGTGATGTGATGCTGTTCTTTATGTGCTTTGTCAGCAAAAGAATACGGCGAACTGACGTCACCGCTCGCTGATTTCGCTTTGACTGTAAAGCTGCCGTTTTTGGGAAGGCTTAGATTGGCATCACCGCTTGTCAGCGTGACAGATACGGGACCGGTTACCTTTTTCAATACAGCATTAAAATCTCCTGAAGTCATTTTCACATCAAGAGAGCCTGATACATGAACCAGATTTGCGTCCCCTGAAGCTAAATCAATGCCGGCTGTTTTGGAGACGGTATTTGAAATGGAAACATCCCCCGATGATGCCTTCACTTTCAGGTCTTGAAGGCGGACGTCCGTCACGCTCGTATTTCCGCTCGCAGATACTGCGTTCAGCCCGGAAAGCGCAAGATGGTCATTCCCGGCTACAGACACGTCGCCGCTTGAGGTTCGTACTGCCAGATCACCTTTATAATCATACGGAAGCCTGACGATAAGAGTTGAACGGTTAAACCCATTCAAAAATTGAAATTCTTTTTCCTTTACGGTCAGCTCCAGTTTTCTATTGTTTTCAGTAACAAATAACTTTCCTGAGTCTCCTGAAATGCCTGCCGATATGTCACTTCGTTCTTCCGCTATAATCCGGACATCCTTGCTATCCGACTCAATGACCATGCTGTCAATGTCCCGCGGCGATGCGCTGGCTGAATCGGCTTCTGTGCCATTTATGAAACCCAGGCCTGCAGCAAACACATCTTTTACGACGACGGCGAAAAAAACCAGAATACCGGCAGTGATCAACAGTTTGCCAAGCATTTTTTTCATTCGGTTTCATCCTTCTCATTCATTCTATTATAAAGGAAAAGCTTGCGAATTGATACGTGCGGAAGGGAAGGACTTGACCGCAAATCCTTCCCCGTTCCGCTTATTCATTTGCCGCTTGTGTCTGGTCTGATTTTTGCAGTGAGAGTGTCCGCATTTTTTCAATCTCCGCTTCCACATCGTCTGCGAATTCTTTACGTGTAAGTTCTGTGCCGGCTTCCGCTGACTTTGAATAATTCGCGCGGATTTCCATTTCTTCAATACGATTTTCAATACGTAAAAATTCACGATACGCGCTTTCACTGTCAATTTTGTCAAATGTCGTATTCATATGCTCTTTAGCTTTCGCCGCATTTGCCCGCGCAATCAGCGCCTGTTTTTTATCCTTTACGTCCTGAAGCTTTGTTTCAAGTGCAGCCAGCTGCTCTTTCAGATCAGCCAGCTGACTGTTTGCCTGTTCATAGGACGCTTTATGCTCGGCCGCCTTCCCTTCTAAATACTTCATTTCAGTCAGCGCCTTTTTCGCCAGTTCTTCTTCACCCGCGTCAAATGCAAGCTGTGCCTGATTTTTCCGTTTGCCAGCCACTTCAGCGGCTTCTTCATATTTTTTCTTAAATTGATAGGCAATCGTGTGCTGTTTCACAATTGTTTGCTTTGCTTTTGCGATGTCGCTTTCCATATCGCGTACATATTGATTCAGCATTACCTTTGGATTCTCCATTTTATCAAGTCCTTCATGAACTGACGCAACAAACATGTCTCTGATTCTTTTTAATACCATACCTGATTCCTCCTAATATATTGATATTATTTTTTCTTCAAAAATTCTTCCCATTCGTCATCAAAGTGAGATTGGTAGGCAGCAGAAGCCGGTTCAGGATCAAAAGATGATACACCGTTATCAGCTGATCCGTTTTTCATCAGCTTCCAGCCGTAATACACCATAGCGGCCGCCAGCGCGATTCCGACGACAAATGGAAGTGAGCAAATGAGCATTATCGCTCCGATACCGCCCACGATGATTCCCGTGATGGTTTTTCCCGCAGCAAACCTTTTGATTCCTGCGTATGTCATTAAGCTCCCGACGGCGAGCGGGATGATAAAGCCAAAGCTTCCTCCTCCAAAAAAGACAGAGATCCCAAATACAATTAATAAGAATCCGCCTATTGTTTTCTTGTTGATCTTCATGCAGATCCTCCTTTCGTTTTCCTTGTCTCATCTTATACAAGTTGGAAGATATGCAAAACGAATCAGAGATTGATTTTTATATAAGACCGGAGTCGTATCTCGCACCGGACCCATCGGCACAAAAAAACGCCATGCACGAGGCATGGCGTTTTAAAACCCTTTACAGATGAACACTTGCTTCCCTTTCTTTAATTAGGTCGGACCTTTCTGCTTTGGCCAGTTTTGTAAACAGCAAGATTCCGATACCCGCAATAATTTCGACAATCCCGCCGACAGCGATCACTTTACCTGAGCCGAAAGCATTTGCGGCATACCCGCAAATGACAGCTCCGGCAGGGATCGAAATATTGGAGATCATATGTATAACGGCGTAAACCTGCGGCTGATCCTCACTATCCACAGACGTCTGGATAATCGTGTACTCAGGAACATTAACAGCACTGACTGCGGCGCCAAAGGTAAACGCAGCGAAAAAGACGAGCGGCAAAAAGGTGTTCATCCCGGTAATAAAGAAAGCAAATCCTTCAATAATGCCGGCAGTAACAAATAGCAGGCCGTACCTGTTTACTTTGACTTTCGCCAGCACAAATCCTAATAAAAACGCGCCCGCGGCGGTGGTGGCCTTTAAAAGCGAGTATACGATCGGCTGGCCGTTTAAATCTTCCGCTACGTATACGGCAGAGAGCGCTTCCCATGGGGCAGCCGCGAAATTCATAAAGATACAGTAAATGGCGAGCGGATATAAAATCTGGTGTTTTCTGACGAGCCTAAAGCCGCGTTTCAGTCTTCCGATATATGTGCCTCTCTGTGTAACAACCGCAGACTCTGATTGAGATTCAACCGCAGTGTACTTAATAAAAAGAACGAGAAAACCTGACACCAAATAGAGCACAAGCGCGATAAGCATGGTATAAGAAGGACTGATAAATGTAAGAAAAGCGCCGCATAATGTGACAGCCCCAAGCCGTACAATTTGAGCGGAGGATTGCAGCACAGCGTTTGCTTTTTGAATGCCCTGTTCATTGACGATTTGAGGGATCAAAGCGATAGAGGCGGGATTGTAGGCAGCTCCAGTAGCTGAATGCACAATCATAAGCGTCATGACAAACCACAGCGGAGAGAAGCCCGCAAAATGACATAGAGGGATAATCAAAACAATCGCCGCCCTTGTCAGATCTGAAAAGTACATCCAAAATTTCAGCGTGGTCTGTTTCATAAAAGGCCCCGTCACAGGCGCCAGAACGGCTTCCGGCAAAAACGTGACAGCAATCAATAAAGCAGTGCCGATCGCACCTTTGCCGTCATAAATTAAAAACCATAATATTGAATTAAATGCGAACATATCGCCGGATATCTTGACTATTCTTGAGAAAAACAGATAATTGAAATTTCTCTTCCAGATGCTATCACTTTCAATCAATTTCACCATCCATCAGAGCCCCCCACTGCCTATTTTTTACATCTATTTATTACAATATCTCATTTTTCCATTTTTCAGTCAATAATTCATAAGGTTCATTTTTTGTCGTAAAATGGGAAATTGACAGAGTGAAAAACAAAAAAAGCCGGCATGTATTTGAACACGCCGGCTTTCGTTTTCACTTTTTATGATTCACTGCTGTTTCGGTCCCGAAACACAATGGCACTTCTTTCATATTCTACATCGCCAATACCGCTTCTTGCATTTACAACCCGGGCGGCGGCAAAGAAATAATCGGACAGACGATTGAGATAACGCAGCACTGTTTCATGAATCTCCTCCGATTTCATCAGCGCCACCACTCTTCGTTCTGCCCGCCTTGTAATGGTGCGTGCGATATGGAGAAGCGAAGCACACTTTGATCCGCCTGGAAGAATAAATTTCTTCAGTTCCGGCGCTTCTGCAGTATAGGCATCAATGCGCGTTTCTAAAAAGGAAACAGATTCTTCCGTTAGTTTGTAGTCTTTTCTTTCTGTGACGATTGCCAGATCGCCTCCGCAGTCAAACAGCTCATGCTGGATGGTCAGCAGCTCGGCTGTCAGATCTTCAAAGCCGGGCTGCCCGGAAAGCTCTGCCAAAGCAAGCCCGATAAAGCTGTTAAGCTCGTCAATCGTGCCGTAGCTTTCGACGCGTAGGCTGTCCTTGTCCGTTCTGCCCCCGACTAAGCCCGTTTGTCCCTTATCGCCTGTTTTTGTATATAGTTTCATACCCTGAATCTCCTTTACAGACTTATTCAAACAACTCAGCAGCCTCTTTTATACATTCAGCTGTCCCTTTCTTTATCAATTGGTTCAGCCGCTGTTCTATGTTTTCTGATTGCTGAGTTTGAGTCGCGGCGATGAGAATATCACCTGTGCCTCCTCCGTCTCCCAGCACTTTCGTCCGTTCTGCTTCGGCAGCCATAAGAGCTTTGATGAAGAATTGATCTGCCGCATAGCCGTTAATCAAAATCCAAATCGAAAAGCCGGTCTGAACGCATATAAAAACGGATAACTCTCCGTCTTCATATGTTCGATACACGAAACGGTCAAGTCTTTCTGAAGAAGCCATCGCACACGTCTCCTGCAGTTGAAAACCGCTTTCTGAAAGACAGGCCGTAAGTCCTTCTATCGGATCTGGCTGATCTGGCAGCCGTTTATGGATCAGCGTCCTGCTCCACGAAAACCCTGCACCGATAGGCGTCGAGGACAATGTTCGAAGCGGGATTTCCGTTTGCAGAAGAATGTCATCACGCCCCGCTTGGAGCAATGCTTCAAATGGGATAGACTGCCGCTTCACGCTATCTTTTTCAGGCTGAACCACAATCATCGGTTTAGGTGAGCTTTGATGTACCAAGGCGGTGACATCTGTATCGTACACCGCCTTTATGCTTTGTTCTGTAACAACATATTCCGGTTTTTGCTTAGGCCCGGCGGTACCGTTTTTCATAAACATGAGCTCATCACAGTACAGGCTTGCGGTGTTCAGATCATGAAAAACACTGACAGCTGCCAATCCGCTTTCTCTCGTCAGGCGTTTGATCAGATCAAGCAGGTCTTTTTGATAAGCCAGATCGAGAAAATTAGTCGGCTCGTCCAAAAATAAAATACGCGGCTGCTGCGCCAAAGCTTGTGCCAAATACACCCGCTGCTGTTCCCCTCCGCTTAGTTCGCGAATCGGCTTTTGCGCAAAATCGGCCACTCCTGTTTGCTCCATTGCTTCCTGTACAATGGCTTCATCCTTTTCAGTCTGCTGTCTGAACAGCCCCGTTTGGAATGGATATCTGCCAAAGGCTACAGTTTCTTCGACGGTAAAGGTGAAGGCTTGATCCGTTTTTTGCGGCAGGACAGCCATGATTTGCGCCAGTTCCTTCGGTTTATAGTCCGCCAGCAGTTTTCCGGCCAGATAAACCCTGCCTTCCTTGGCCGGCAGCGTACCTGTCAGCAAGTGCAAAAGCGTGGTTTTTCCGCTTCCATTGGGGCCGAGAATTCCGAGAAATTCTCCTTTCTCCACTGTTAAGCTGACATTGTTGATTAGGCGGCGGTCCCCGTATCCTCCCGACAGCCCTTCTGCCTTCATCATAAGCTTCTCCCCCCGCGGTGCTGCCGAATTAAAATAAGAGCGAACACAGGCGCTCCCGCCAAGGACGTAATGATCCCGATCGGCAGTTCAATCGGCTCAATGATGGTTCTGGAAAGCAGATCGGCTAAAACGAGAAACCCTGCCCCGAGCAAGGCGGACAGCGGCAGTAAATGCCGATGGTCGGTTCCCCACAAAAGCCTTGTGATATGCGGAATCACAAGGCCGACAAAGCCAATCGTGCCCGATACTGCCACAGCGCTTCCCGTCAAAAGAGATCCGGCTATTAAAATCATCATCTTCCTCTGCTGAACGCTGACTCCAAGAAGCTTTGCTTTATCTTCTCCATATGTCATCACGTTCAGTTCCCTTCCGTTTATAATCAATAAAGTGATTCCCAAAAGAAAAAACGGGAGAAACAAAATAACATAGCTCCAGCCCCTCATTGAGACGCTGCCAAGCAGCCAATGCACAATCGGAAGCAGGTTGTCTCCTGTCAAGGCGATGATAAGAGAAATAAATGCGCCCAAAAAAGAGTTGGTGATGACACCGGTCAAAATGAGGGTGGAAACAGACATCGAAGCATGAACGAGGCGGCTGAAGAAAAGGACTGCCGCCATCGTGGCAAGTGCCGCGGCTACACTCACAACCGGGAGTGTAAACTCTCCGATGACAGGAAGGTGCAGACCTAAGAACAGAGTCACAACAGCTCCGACTGAAGCACCGGATGACACACCTAGCGTATAGGGATCAGCAAGTGGATTTTTCAACAATCCTTGAAAAGCGGCCCCTGCAATAGAAAGAGCCGCCCCCACAAGGGCGGCCAGCACAACTCTCGGCAGTCTGATATTCATCATAATATTAGTGTACATCGGATCATCAGAACCGATAGAGCCGCCGAAACCTTGATGCCAAAAGACACGAAAAACAGCGGGAATAGGAATATGCAGGCTGCCGCAAGAAATTCCTAAGATGATGCTCACGGCTAAAAATGAGAAACCAATGATATATGCGGCATAACGATTATTCCTTAAACGTATCCGGGTAAATGCTTTCCGCAAGTTCTTCGACCCCTTCGATCAGACGGGGACCGGAACGTGTCACAAGATCAGGGTCCACATCATATACACGATGATGTTTCACAGCATTGATTTCGCTCCAGCCATCGCGTTTTTCCACAGCTTTCGCTTTCACACCGTCCGTTGTAACAATTGCATCAGGATTGAGTTTTACGATCGCCTCGTCTGTCATTTGCACCCATCCTGTCTGATCCGCAGCTGCGTTTTTAGCATGGATGACATTCAGCATTTCATTCATAAACGTATCTTTTCCGGTTGTATAAATGTCAGGATCAGGAGAAACCTCGATAAATACGCTTTTCTCCTCGTCTTTTGAAATGGTTTTCGCTTTTTCTTTAATATCCTTTAGATCTGATTTCATGCGTTTCACGAGCTGATCAGCTTTTTTCTCCGCCCCGCCAGCTTCTCCGATCATTTCGATTGATTTGTACACCTCGGAGAATGATTGTGCATCATTGACAGTCAGCACTGTAATGCCCGCGTCCTTCAGCTGTTTGATGGCATCTGCTGATGCTGACATGGAAGACTCATGGGCCAGAACGAGATCTGGTTTTAGAGAAATGACTTTTTCAACGTTTACATTCATATCTCCGACTTTCTCAACCTTTTTGACTTCCTTTGGATAGGTATCGTTTGTGGTGACACCGACCACTTTGTCACCAAGGCCGAGTGCGTATGTAATTTCTGTGTTGCTCGGCATTAATGAAACAATCTTTTTTGGCTCTTTTTTGATGGTTACATCTTGGTTTGACGCATCATCAATGGTGACAGGAAACGCTTCTGTTTTTTGTTTTGTCTTTGAATCCTTCTGATCCGCAGGATTGCCGCAGCCTGCCAGCATAACAGCAGCCAACAGAAGCGCAGCCCATATCCCGGCTCGTTTTTTCATAATCTTTTCCTCCTAAACGAACTAAAAAAGCATCTCTACGACGGTAAAGATGCTGTAAACAACACAAAAAAGCCTATTGTTTACACATCATCTGTCCTCGCAGAATTCGTGCTGATCAAACAGGCAGGTATCCTGGCTCTTGGCGCTTTGCCAATTACAGTGGCGGGACCGCACCGGCTTTTACCGGTTTCCCTTTTAAGCCGGCTGTTGTTCACGGACCGGCACCTATTTGACATTCGTATCCGTTTTTCGGAGTAATTATACTATATGACTGACAGGCTTGTATATGTGTCCTGAATGACTTTTCCCCATATTGTGTATGGAAGCAAAATCCTCGTAAACACTAAATTTGATCTTGTATACTTAATACCATCATCAATCAAAAGGAATGATTCTTATGGATTTACAGCTAAAAGACAAACTCGTCTTAATCACCGGCTCGACGTCCGGCATCGGGAAAGCCGCCGCAAAAAGCTTTCTGCAAGAGGGTGCGGCAGTCATTGTCAACGGACGCAAACAGGAGACTGTCGATCGCACGATTGAAGAGCTTTCTGGCTATGGAACAGTGCACGGTGCTGCTGCCGATTTGTCAAAAACAGATGAAGCAGCGGCTTTTATCGAAAAAGTAAATGAAATCGGTGATATCGATATCCTTGTCAACAACCTTGGTTTCTTCGAGGTAAAAGACTTCGCCGATGTGACAGATGAAGAGTGGAATCAATATTTCGAAGTGAACGTGATGAGCGCCGTTCGGACAAGCCGTCACTTCCTTCCAAAAATGCTTGCCAAAAACAGCGGCCGCATTTTAAATATTGCAAGTGAAGCAGGCGTCAAACCGCTGCCAACGATGATTCCATACTCAATGACAAAAACGGCGCTGATCAGCCTTTCAAGAGGAATGGCTGAAATGACAAAAGGCACAAATGTGACGGTCAACTCAGTGCTCCCGGGACCTACTTGGACAGAGGGCGTGGCATCCTATATGGAAGGCGCCGCACAAGCAGCCGGCCAGGATACAGATACATTTATCAAAGACTATTTCAAGGTCAATGAGCCAACTTCGCTTATTCAGCGATACGCGACAGCAGAAGAAGTCGCCAACACAATCGTATTCCTCGCGTCTGACGCCGCATCCGCCATTAACGGCACGGCACAGCGTGTGGAAGGCGGCATTATCCGTTCTCTGTAGTATAAAAAAACGCATCCGTGTTTCGGATGCGTTTTTTTATACGTCTCCAGCAAATGGTACCGGCTGATATCCGCCTGTTTCCAGTTGTGCTGAAAACAACCCTCCAGCGTGAGGCTGCTCGTATCTCTCTTTTTCTGTCATTTGTTCTGTTGCCGATGTAATGTAAAGGGTTTTTAAGTCTCTGCCGCCGAACGCGCAGCACGTGACATATTTAGCCGGCACGCTGATTGAATTGATTTCTTTTTTCTGAAACGGGTCAATGTGAACAACGTGGCTGCCGCCAAACAGCGCCACCCACAGCATGCCATTTTGGTCAATTGTCATGCCGTCCGGCAATCCGTCCGACTGATCAAAACGATAGACAGGTTCTGGATTCGAAACATCTCCGCTTTGAGGATCATAGCTGTAACGCACAATCTCCTGCGTCGGCGTATCGATATAATACATCAAATTCCGCTCGCGGTCCCAATCCAAACCGTTTGAGGTGGAGACTTGATCCTTGATTTTGACAAGACTGCCGTCTAGATTCAAACGGTACAGCGACGCCTGTTTTTGCTCGCCTTCCATGCTCGTCGTCCCCGCCCAAAGCCTTCCGTACGGGTCACATTTAGCATCATTAAATCTCAGGCTCTCATGCATGTCCTTCGGCTGTTTAATTTTTTCCAAGCTGTCATCCCGAAGATGATACAGGTAAAACCCGTCCTTCATCGTCATAATCAGTTCATCCTTTGAATATTTCGCAAGCGCCGTCACAAAGGATTTGAATTTGATTGATCGGTTGATTTTTTCTTCAGGGTCAAAGATATGGAGCTCGCTCCCCAGGATATCAACCCAATATAAGCGGCCGTTTTCTTCATCCCATAACGGGCCTTCTCCAATCACTGCCCGAGTGTCTGCTTCCAATACTGCATCCATGTGTTACACCTCTTTAGCTTCAGTCTATATATTGTTATTCCCGGCAAAGAGGTGTCCAAACCACTTGATGTTTATTGTTTTTTAAAAAGGATGGTAATGACCGTTCCAATGTTCATTCTGCTGTTCACATGTATCGTTCCGTTATGCAGATGGACAAGCTCCTTGGCAATCGCGAGCCCGAGACCCGTTCCGGCAGTTGAATCTTTTGTGTTCGTCCCTCTGTAGTAACGGTTAAACAAATGGGTAATCGTTTCTTCATCCATTCCTTTCCCATTGTCCTTCACCTTTAAAGATATATGATTTTTTGTTTGCTCCAGAATGACTTGAATCTCTGTTCCTTTGTCGTTGTGCTTCACGGCATTCCCAAGGAGGTTTTCTAATATGCGCCTGAACCACGCTTCATCAAGGGCAAATTCAATATGCTCTTCTTTGGATACAAACGAGATATCATAGCCTTCAGAAAACGGATTTTTCTTAAAATCCTCAATGACATTTTTAAAAAACGGGATAAGGCTAGTGAGATTTCTCTCAATAGGAAGAGCATCATTTTTCAGCCGATACGTTAAATTTAAGTCTTCAATCAGCTTAGACATGTATTCAGATTTTTCTCTGACAACCTGCCCCATTTCTTTCACTTCTTCCGGCGACCAGTCATACTGCTTCGACTCGAGCATCATGCTGTAGCCGTAAATACTGCTGAGCGGTGTTTTTAAGTCATGTGACAAACCGGCAATCCATTCTTCCCTTGTCGCCTGGATTTTTTCTCTGTTTCTTTTATCCCTTCTCAGCGTTTCAGTCAGCTGATCCATTGATTCAAATATCTCACCGAAGAAGCGGTACGGCTGTTTGATTTTTCCCTTTTTATTTTTGCTGACAGGACGGCCTTCCCGGTTTCTAGGTTCCTCAAGCTTCCCTTTTGACAGATTGACCAGCCATCTAATCGTGTGAAAAATCGGCAGCCCGAATCGGAACATATACCAAACGGTCATCCAAATGATATACATGAACAAAACGGCCATCACGAGAAACATCGCTTTTAATACAACCTTCAGGAATGATTTGTTAAACTCCTGATCGGTTACATAGACTGGGTTTGGCACCGTAGCGACCATCCATCTGTCTTTATTGAGGATCTTAACGGAAATTTCCCGCTTATAGTTCCAAGGCTTAGAGCTGTATTTAAGCAGCTCCAGCTGGTTCATCGTTTTTCTTTCGCTTTTTGTGCTGTTGATGCTGTCGAGAATCTTTCCATTGCTGTCTAACAGGTAAATGGCGCCTTTTTTCCGTTTAATATAGTCGATGGTACTAGACTTATAGTGCGCTAGTGAGTCTATCTTTTGTTCGCGCTTTTCAACGGAAGTCAGGAGCTGTTCACTTTTTGATTTCCAGCCGGACAATAGAAGATACGACTTATCTTCAATATTGATGGCCCAATAATTCAGTTTATAGTTATGAAGCTTTTTGGTTTTATAAATAGACAAAAGCTCTTTCTTGGTATAGGTGCCCGGCACGTCTTTTGGCACGCCGTAGGAATAATCAGTGTTTCCTTCCGAATCAATGATTTGCATCCAGCCGTGCTGTTTATCAACAGATTTCTTCAGGAAATTATCCACTTCCCATGTCCCGTCTTCGTTTACATCGAGATATGCCTCAAGTGTGTCGGTCGTTGCCTTCGTCAGCCCTGAATTGGATTCCGCATCGCTAAAACGGGCGTCTAAATAGAAAAACGACGCAACAAGCATAACCGTAAGCAGCAGGATCACAATCAGCATCTGGCCGAAAAAGTGAAACAAAAACTTCCATCTTAACCTCATGACCGCTTGCCTTCAGGATTTGGGATAAAACGATAGCCGAGACCTCGAACGGTTACAATATACTCCGGATTGCTCGGATCGCGCTCAATCTTCTCCCTAAGCTTGCGAATATGAACCATGACGGTGTTGTTGTCACCGTAGGAAGGATAGCCCCATACTTTTTCATATATTTGATCTTTGGAAAGCACCACGTTAGGGTGTTCACAAAAATACTGCAAAAGCTGCAGAAGCTGGGCTGAACAGGCAACGGCTTCCCCGCCTACGATCAGCTCGGCATTTTGCGGAGAAAAAGTAAAATAATCATATGTGTAGGTTTGATTTGAACTTGTTTCTTTTGATTGATATGTACGCTTGAGATGTGCTCTGATCCGCGCCGCTAATTCCAGCGGATTAAATGGTTTTGTGATATAGTCATCAGCTCCAACCGCAAAGCCCGATAATTTGTCCGCGTCGGATGATCTTGCCGTCAGGAAAAAAATCGGAGCGTCTGAATACTCTCTGATCAATGTGCAGGCTTCAAAACCGGACATTCCGCCCATCATGACATCCAGCACAATCAAGTCAACCTTATTGGCCTTCACAACGGGAATCGCTTCTTCTGCGCTTGCCGCATCCAGTATATTTCGATAACCTTCTTTTTCGAGAACGCGTTTGATCATGTCCACAATCGCTTTCTCATCGTCTACGATTAAAATTGACGCATTTTCCACTTTTATGTTCCTTTCTGTCACTGTTTTTTTTCATCTTATCATTATATCGTTTATTTATGGTACATTTTTGAATACATTGGAGCTTGGCAAATCAAAACAGCAAAAAAGGAGCAAACAAGCGCTCCCTTTTGATGTTTTTTCATATGAAAATATTATGAGTTCTCATCCACCATGTACAAAATAAACTCCCAAAATCCCGGGACATCCTGACACAAAAGCATATCAGCCTTTTCAAACATTTTGATCTTCAGCTCTTGCTCTAAATCTTCTCTTTCTTGATAGGATGTATTGCTGAGTTTTTTTCTGATCATCGGTGAAAAGCATGCAATCAGGTGCTCAATGTCATAAGTCTCGTCTTTTTGTTTCTTTTTTTGTTCAAACTGGCCGTCCACAGCTTACTTTTCCCCCTTTTTTTGCGCCGCTAGCTGCTTTCTGATATTCTCCAGCCCCTTTTTATGAATGTTGGAAATGTTTTGTCGGGACTCCCCTAATGAATCTGCAATCTCCTGCATCGTGGCACCGTGAAGATACACTTTCGTCAGCACACTTTTTTGTTTGTCAGTCAGCTTCTGGATCGCTTGGTAGAGCTGGTAATCCTGGACATGCTGGCTCAAATCATCCTGCCTGTCTAAAAATTCTTCAAATGCATCGCTTCCTGTTTCGGAAGGAAGCCGATCTCCCGCCTCCGGATGATCTACCGTCAGCGGATACCGTTTTTGGTTTTTGCGAACCCGCTTATCAAAATCAATAGAAAAGATGCGAATCATTGAATTCATATACTTGACGATGCGGATTTCTTTATAAAATTGCTTAAATAGCTCGTCCAATGATTTTGCATCTTTTTCGTTAGGGCTTTCCATTACGTTTTTGAACAAACGGTAATGCTGAGGATTGCTCAAAAAATGCTTCACGATGGGATGCTTCATTATCTCCTTACATTTTGACCGTAAAAGACTTTGATAGTCCATCAAACCGCCTCCCTACTAAATTAAATGAAGGAAAGCAAAAAAAAGTAAACTACTACTTTCCGACTAGTGTCTTCCAAAATACTTTGCAGCAGTTTACGTTTTATCGGTTTTCCTTCACTTACATACATGACTGCAGAAAAAGAAGGGAGGTATTTTCCTATGGATCAGGTTTTTATAGAGGAAGTCGTAAAACAGATCGGCAATTTGGGGTTTCCCGCGCTGATTGCAATGTATCTGCTGACCCGATTCGAAAAGAAGTTTGATCAACTAATAGAACTAATGACAGAAATGAAAGATCATGCAAAAAAATAATTTTTCAATCGAAGTTGACTTTTCACTGGTTTTTTTCACTTAACAAAACAGAAGGGAAAACGAAAGGCCTTTCACCTTCTCTTTCTGCTATCACATTTAAATGTAAGGAGGAAACATTTCATGAAAAAACAAAATGACATTCCGCAGCCAATTAGAGGAGACAAAGGAGCAACGGTAAAAATCCCGCGCAATATTGAAAGAGACCGGCAAAACCCTGATATGCTCGTTCCGCCTGAAACCGATCATGGCACCGTCAGCAATATGAAGTTTTCATTCTCTGATACTCATAACCGATTAGAAAAAGGCGGATATGCCCGGGAAGTGACAGTACGTGAATTGCCGATTTCAGAAAACCTTGCATCCGTAAATATGCGGCTGAAGCCAGGCGCGATTCGCGAGCTTCACTGGCATAAAGAAGCTGAATGGGCTTATATGATTTACGGAAGTGCAAGAGTCACAATTGTAGATGAAAAAGGGCGCAGCTTTATTGACGATGTAGGTGAAGGAGACCTTTGGTACTTCCCGTCAGGCCTGCCGCACTCCATCCAAGCGCTGGATGAGGGAGCTGAGTTCCTGCTCGTGTTTGACGATGGATCATTCTCTGAAAACAGCACGTTCCAGCTGACAGATTGGCTTGCCCACACTCCAAAAGAAGTCATTGCTGCGAACTTCGGCGTGACAAAAGAAGAGATTGCCAATTTGCCTGGCAAAGAAAAATATATATTTGAAAACCAACTCCCTGGCAGTTTAAAAGATGATATTGTGGAAGGGCCGAATGGCGAAGTGCCTTATCCATTTACTTACCGCCTTCTTGAACAAGAGCCGATCGAATCTGAGGGAGGAAAAGTATACATTGCAGATTCGACAAACTTCAAAGTGTCTAAAACCATCGCATCAGCGCTCGTAACAGTAGAACCCGGCGCCATGAGGGAACTGCACTGGCATCCGAATACACACGAATGGCAATACTACATCTCCGGTAAAGCTAGGATGACCGTTTTTGCATCTGACGGCCATGCCAGAACATTTAATTACCAAGCCGGTGATGTCGGATATGTACCATTTGCAATGGGTCATTACGTTGAAAACATCGGGGATGAACCGCTTGTCTTTTTAGAAATCTTCAAAGACGACCATTATGCTGATGTATCTTTAAACCAATGGCTTGCCATGCTTCCTGAAAAATTTGTTCAAGCGCACCTTGACTTGGGCAAAGACTTTACTGATGTGCTTTCAAAAGAAAAGCACCCAGTAGTGAAAAAGAAATGCAGTAAATAAAAGACTTGCGGCTTGCAGAGAGCACTCGTTCTCTGCAAGCCTTCATAAGGAGCTGAACCAGTGAAACATCAAAACCCTTCAAAACGCTTATTGCGGCTCTCCATAAAGTACTTGCTGGCCGCAGCAGCAGTGGTGTTGACCTATTTTGCTGTCATCTATATATTGTTTTCTTTAGCGGAAACGAGCTACCGCTCAGCAGCTCATGTCCTGCTTTTTGCCGTGGTATTTCTTGTTCTCGGATTATGCTTTGAACCATTTGAACGGCTGATGATACATAGCTTTACATTTTTCAAGACAGGAAAACGTCTATTCATTCTCCTTGCCGGCATCGTACAGCTGCTATTTTTGTGGATGACTGCTCATACAACAGACCAATTGATCAGCGACATCTGGCTGTCCACCACAGAAGAAATGATCGTCGCAGCCGTTTTTTTGATTTTAGACAAATGCAACTCGGCTCTTCCCAGCTAAAAAAAAGAACGCATTCCAATTGGATGCGTTCTTTTTATTCATAGCGAAGCGCGTCTACAGGCTGAAGCTTCGAAGCCTTGATAGACGGAAGCAAGCCGAAGATAATGCCGACTGCCATTGAAAAGATGAGTGCTCCGACAACAGCTGGAATGGAGACGATAAAAGGCATCGGAAAAATGACCGTCAGCAGCTTGGCGATGCCGAAGCCCGCCAGCACACCGAGTATTCCGCCAATGCTTGTCAGCACGACAGCCTCGGTTAAAAATTGAAATAAAATCACACGCCGCTTAGCACCGAGCGCTTTCTTAATTCCGATTTCCCTCGTGCGCTCCGTTACGGAAACGAGCATAATGTTCATGACGCCGATACCGCCCACCAAAAGTGAAATACTGGCGATTCCGCCAAGCAGCAATGCAAATGACTGATTAAAGGACTCCACTTCCTGCGCGATCTCCTGAAGATCCATTACACTGTACTCTGCTTTTTCCAGCTCAGCTTCTGACAGTCCCTGATTTAAAAGATCTGCAGCCATTACACCCGCTTCTTGGATATGCTCAGAAGAATCAGCCTGCACGGCAATCTGCGTCGGCGCGTCAAATCCTTCAATAAGCGGCCACACTTTTTTCGGCACGTACAAAACCGGGTTCGCATAGTCGCCTTCAAACATGCTTTCCTGTTGATTTTTTTCTTTAAAAACACCGATGACCTTAAACGGCACACCATTCATCTCAATGTTTTTATGCAGAGCTTCTCCGTCTGGAAACAGTTCATCTCTGACAGCTTCATTGATCATCACTACTTGGTGTGTGCTGTTTAAATCGTTTTCCGTTAGCTTTCTCCCTTCGGTTATTCGGATTGGAAACATGTCGAAGTAATCATCGTCCACTCCATACACTTGGGGATACGAAACGTTTGTTAAATGAAAAACGCTCGCGCCTTCTGACAAGTAATATAAGGATAATCCTTTGACCATCGGATCTGATTTGATCGCCTTTACTGTTTCTTCCGCTACAGGCGGCGCGGACGCATACGACACCTGAGGGCCGCCGCTCTCCTCTTCTCCGCCAGACGGCTGGTAGACAACGTTGATCGCGTTGTTTCCCATGCCGATCATACTTTGCTTTAATTGCTCACTTTGGCCCTTCAGCATTGAAACAATCGCGATGATTGCCGCTATGCCGATAATCACGCCGAGCATTGTCAGAATGGATCTTAATTTATGAGAGAAAATGGATTGAAAGGAGATTCGAATATGTTCAAGCATGGCTGATATCCCCTCTCTCATCTAAAACCAGCTCTCCGTCTCTGATAAAAACGGTTCTGTCAGCTTTTTTGGCGACGTCCGGGTCGTGGGTTATCATAATAATGGTCTTGCCTTCCCGATGCAGTTCAGAAAACAGTGACAAAATTTGTTCACTTGATTTGGTATCAAGCGCCCCGGTCGGTTCATCAGCTAAAATAAACCTCGGCTGATTGACAAGGGCCCTCGCTATCGCCACCCGCTGCTTTTGGCCGCCGGACAGCTTAGGCGGTTTGTAGGAGACCCTGTCTTTTAATCCGACTTTTTCCAGCGCTTCATATGCCCGTTGCCTTCTCTCTTTTTTCTTCACTTTATTGTAGATCATCGGCAGCTCGACATTTTGCAGCGCGGTGAGACGCGGCAGCAAATGAAAAGTTTGAAATACAAACCCGATTGATTCATTGCGAATTTCAGCTAAAGCCCCGTCTTTCCCTTTCAATATATCGATCTGGTCAAGCGTATAGGTTCCTGAGGTTGGCCTGTCCAAACAGCCGATAATATTCATTAACGTTGACTTTCCAGAACCGGAAGGCCCCATAATAGCTAAAAACTCCCCCGCCTGAACAGTCAGATTGATATGTTTCAAGATTGGAACTTCTTCTTTTCCCAGCTTGTACGACTTCGAAATATTATTCAGTGTCAGCATTGACTGTAACCTGCTTTCCTTCCTTGACCGCGGGATCAGGATAGATCACATAATCTTCCGGCGTCAGGCCGCTCTTAATTTCCACCATGTCATTTTCATCAGTCTCTCCGATTTCAACAGGCTGCTTAACCGCTTTCTGATTCTCATCAGCTTTCCACACATACGGTTCGCCGTCATCCTGAATGACCATGTCGGACGGCAGCTTGATCGTGTCCGCATCAGCATTATCACTCATCACTTCGATGTTGACATGATAGCCGACTTCAAGACCTTTATGGCTGTCTAATAAAATGGTGAAAGGATAGTTAGAGGACTGGGGGTTCATTTCTTCATCAGCAAAGCTATCTGATTCTTCACCCTCGCCTGCTCCCGCTGGAAGCTTGCCGATCGAGGTGACCTTTCCTTTCCACTCGCCCTCACCGCCTGTTTTCAGCGTGACCCTGACTTTGCTGCCTTTTTTGATCGTGTCCATTAACAGCTCATTGATTTGGCTTTTGACCAGATATTTGCCTGTCGAAACAATCTGGATATACGGGCCTGCTGCCTGGTCGCCTGTTGCACCGTCAGCGATATCCTGATTGACGCTTTGAACGATTCCGTCATGCTTGCTTGTAATGACATTGGAACCTTTGTTTTTCGTCAGGCCAGCCAGTTCTTTTTGATGCTGCTTCAGTTCAAGCTGGCTTGTTTTCAAATCGAAATTGGCTTGGTCAAGTTCATCTTGAAGCTGGGTTTTCTCTTCTTTCCCTGCAACTTTCAGCTTCTTTTCCGTTTCCGTTATTGATTTTTGCAAACGGTTGATTTGCAGATTTGTCATTTCAATTTGCAAATTGGCTTGCTCCACTTCATCAGAATGATCCTTGCCCTCATACTCAAAAAGCTTATCGCCCTTTTTAACCTGATCGCCTTCTTTGACGTATGTTTTTTTAATGCTGCCTTTTTCTGAATCTATGTATACTTTCTGCTGTTTCTCAGGTTCAACCTTTCCAGAAAACGTTTGGCCTGATTCTGAATCTCCTCCCATGTATACCGCGACCGATTCAGCATAGGGCTCCGATGATACGGCAACTTGGTTCATGTGAGTAAAAAAGTAAAAACCGCCAGCGCCGATCCCAGCCAATACAAGCACACCGGCACATATCGCACCGCCAATAAGCCATTTTTTCTTCTTGGACACAACGATCTCCTCTTTCTGTAAACTATGTAATATTTCCGAAACATTCTAACCAATATTATCTATTAATTCAAAAAGACTTGCAATCCTTTTATTGAAATGACGGAATCAAATAGAAAAATTGTATTTTCAAAGCCGAATAAAAAAAATCCCGGCTTCAAACCGGGATTTTTTCATACAGTAACTAGCTCTTTTTCATTTTTAATCAAGTCATATGTCAAGCATACAGGTTTATTTGTACGGGGATCAGTCACGATTTCGGCATCAATCTGAAATACCTGCTTCAAAATGTCTGGTGTCATGACCTCCAGAGCAGTTCCTTCCTTGATGACCGTGCCTTTTTTGAGCGCGATCATATAATGAGAAAAACGAGCTGCATGGTTAAGATCATGAATGACCATTAAAATCGTCCGCCCTTGCTCTTTGTTGAGTCTGTCAAGCAGCTGCAGAATTTCAAGCTGATGTGCAAGATCAAGATACGTTGTAGGTTCATCCAGCAGAAGCAGTTCCGTCCCTTGCGCAAGCGCCATGGCAATCCACACACGTTGACGCTGTCCGCCTGACAATGCCTCAATCGGCCGTTCAGCATATTCAGCCATGCCTGTTTCTTCAAGCGCCCATTTGATAATCCGGCGGTCTTCGTCATTTAATCTGCCGAATCCTGATTGATGCGGAAACCTGCCGTACGACACCAATTCGTGCACTGTTAGGCCGCTCGGCGCTTCAGGTGTCTGTGGAAGAATCGCCATATCTTTTGCAATGTCCTTTGTAGACATTTTATGAATCGCTTTGCCGTTTAAATAGACGGCACCTGCATGTGAACGCATAATTCTGGACATTGTTTTTAAAATCGTTGATTTCCCGCAACCGTTCGGGCCAATTAAGGTGGTAATTTTCCCTTTAGGAATCGATATATTTAAATCCTCTACAATCACCCTGTCGCCATAACCGATTCCAAGCTGTTCCGTTGATAATGAATTCATATTCGGCCCCCTCCTCTAATTCGCTTTCATCAATAAATAAATAAAGTAAGGCGCACCTAGCACGGAAATGACAAGTCCGACCGGAATTTCTGATGGTGCCAATACATTTCTCGCCAGCGTATCAGCAAGCAAAAACAGGAATGAGCCGATGAAGGCGGAGACCGGTATCAGCGTCTGGTGACGTGGACCGGTCAGCCTTCTAGCCACATGCGGCGCGATCAATCCGAGAAACGCAATGCCCCCCGCAGCTGCCACGCATGAAGCGGCAAGAGTGACCGCTGCCAGAAGAAGAATCCGTCTTTCCTTTTCAACAGCGGTGCCCAGTCCGGTCGCCAATTGGTCTCCGAGCTGCATAATGTTCAAATAGCGTGCCTTATATAAAGTAAACAGAAGCAAGATCACAATCCAAGGGAGAATCGCCCAGATCATATTCCAGTTCGCCCCCCATATTGAGCCGGATATCCAAACCGCGGCTTGCATAAAATCATGAGGGTCCATCTTGAGCTGAAAAATCAGCAACAGGGCGTTGAATCCGGCATTCACCCCTATGCCGACTAAAATCAGCCGAATCGGTGTCACGCCTTTTTTCCATGCCAGAATATAAATGAGAAACGCAGCGAGGATTGCTCCTGCCAAAGCACTGAACGGCAGCATAAATGTTCCGAAAAAGCTGAGATCTGAAGCTGACCCTTGAAAAAAGTATATAAAAAGCACTACAGCAAGTGAACCGCCGGCGTTAATTCCGAGAATACCAGGCTCGGCAAGTTCATTTTGAGACACGCTTTGCAAAATGGCTCCAGCTACGGAAATCCCTGCTCCAACAAGCAAAGAAAGGATGATCCGGGGCAGCCTGAACTCAAATAAGACAAGTTCATCACGCGCCGTTCCTTGGCCGAAAAAGACCTGAAGCGTTTTAAGCGGTGCAATTTTGATAACGCCCAAATTGAGACTGATAAAAAAGACCACCACGATAAGCAAAAAGGTCACAGCCATTACAATGAGCGGTTTGTTTGTTTTTGTTTTCATTACAGCCCTCTCCTTTCACGACGTGCCAAATAAAAGAAAAAGGGAACGCCGATAAGAGAAGTCAGCGCGCCGACAGGCGTTTCAAAGGGCGCATTTACGAGTCTGGCCGCTATGTCAGCAAAAACAAGCAAAACAGCACCGAGCACCGCCGAGCAAGGAATGATCCACCGATAATCCACACCGACCAAAAAACGGGTAATATGCGGAATGATCAGCCCGATAAATGCAATGGTGCCGGCAATGGAAACCGCAGCTCCGGTTAGAATTACTACAATAAGCATGCCAACCAGTTTCACTGCTGATGTATATTGTCCAAGCCCTTTTGCCAGATCGTCACCGAGACTTAACACTGTCACAGACCGGGCGATAAAAAACGCGAGCGTTAAACCGACAGCCCCTGCAATAAGCAAAAGCTGGACCCCCGGCCATTTCACACCCGCTACCCCGCCAGCGTACCAAAAGCTGATATCCTGAGCGACATCAAAGCGGATTGCAATGGCAGTTGAAATGCCGGTAAAGAAATAAGTAACTGCCGTACCCGCCAGAGCAAGCTTTACAGGCGTAAGTCCGCCCCTTGAAAACATGCCGATGCCCATTACCGTCGATGCCCCCAGCCCCGCTCCCGCAAAGGACCATAGCACAAGCCCCATTGCAGAAAGTCCGGGAAAAAAGGCAAACGCAATCGAAACCGCAAACGCAGAGCCTGATGTCACACCCATAATCGAAGGCTCTGCCAAAGGGTTTCTCGTCATCCCCTGCATGATTGCTCCCGACACTGCCAACAATGCGCCTACAAGCGCGGCAGCCGCCGTTCTCGGAAGCCGAAGATCATGTATAATTTGGTGAGATGTCTTTGTCGGCTGATAATGAAAAATGGCGTCCCATACAGTGCGCAAATGAATATCCGCTGCACCGAGGGATATGGATAAAAATGCGCCAAGGCAAAGCAGGCATAGACCTGCAATAAGGACGATGACCGCGCCATATGTCCTTGACGTCCATTGGATTTCTTCTGATGCAGTCCGTATATTTTTATGTTGACTCAACTGCCGTACTTCCTTTCTGTTACTGATAATGATTATCAATTGCTGTTTCAGTATATCACTTTTTTCAGCTGATTTAATAGAGTGTTTTGAACAAAAATGAAAATGCATTTGCAAAAATATCGTGTCAACCGGCACTTGCAGTGGTATAATCACAGATGATAATGATTCTCTTTTTCATCTATTTTTTAGAAAGAAGGTATGAGATATGACCCATATATACAAGAAACTCGGAGCCGCGTTTTTTGCCCTGTTATTGATTGCAGCGCTGGCAGCCTGCGGGAATAACTCAGAAAGCAAAGGTTCTGCCTCTGATTCAAAAGGCGCAGAAACCTTTACATACAAGGCTGAAAACGGAAATGTAAAAATCCCGAAGCATCCTAAACGGGTGGTTGTCATGGCAGACGGCTATTACGGCTACTTCAAAACACTCGGCATCAACGTTGTCGGTGCGCCTGAGAATGTATTTAAAAACCCTTACTACAAAGGAAAAACTGACGGCGTCGAAAACATCGGAGACGGCACTTCGGTTGAAAAGGTCATTGATTTGAACCCTGACCTGATTATCGTCTGGACAACACAGGGCGCTGATATTAAAAAGCTTGAAAAAATTGCGCCGACTGTCGCAGTAAAATACGATAAGCTCGACAACATCGAACAGCTGAAAGAATTTGCAAAAATGACGGGAACTGAAGATAAAGCTGAAAAATGGCTGGCCGAGTGGGATAAAAAAGTTGCGGCCGCTAAAACAAAAATCAAAAAAGCGGTCGGTGACAAAACCATTTCCATTATGCAAACGAACGGAAAAGACATTTACGTATTCGGTAAAGACTTTGGAAGAGGCGGAAGCATCATTTACAAAGACCTCGGCCTGCAGGCTACAAAGCTGACAAAAGAAAAAGCCATTGACCAGGGGCCAGGTTATACAAGTATTTCATTAGAGAAGCTCCCTGACTTCGCCGGAGATTACATTTTCGCGGGCCCATGGCAATCAGGCGGTGATGATGGCGGCGTTTTTGAAAGCTCCATTTGGAAGAATCTGAATGCCGTTAAAAATGGCCATGTCTACAAGATGGATCCGATCGGTTTCTATTTCTCTGACCCGATTTCATTAGAAGGACAACTGAAGTTTATTACGGAAAGCTTGACTAAATAAACAAAAGAGCCGCCTGCCCGCGGCTGTCTCATTTATAAGGATCGTTCAATTTGATCGGATATTTTCTTGCCAAATCACAGGAAGTTGCATATTTGATTGCCCCTTAATTTTTTGATTCCAGCTTTCCTGTCAACTATGTTAACGATCAGTAGAAATTCGTTTTTTATAAAAAAAGACACCTGAGCAAATCAGGTGTCTTTTCATTATGCATGTTTTTCTTTCTGGAACTTTTTACTCACAAATGGATAAACGATTAAGCCGACAAAGAATAAACCGATGCCGAGGATAAATGTCGTTAAATCTGCTGTGCCTGTTACGATAACAAACACGGAGTATGCACACGCCAGTATCGCGATCAATCCGTCTCTTACACGGGAGCCTTTCAGCTGGTCATACGTTTCACCTTTGATGACTACCTTCAAGCTGTAGATTGCAGATACCAGATACGGAATTAAATATGCGAGTGTAGCGGCTGTCGTTAAAAATGTAAATGCGTCACTTATTGTCCGGGAAATAACCGAGAAAATGAAGACCTGTGACATGACGTTTGTAATAATGAGTGCAATGACCGGACTTCCCTTTTTATTCGTTTTTGCAAAAAATGCCGGGAAATCTCCTGCTTTAGCTGCTTGGTATGGCACCTCAGAGCCAAGCAAAATCCAGCCGAGCATCGTTCCGAATAAACAAAGGATAGCCAAAAGCGCCATAATCACGCTTCCCGCGTTTCCAACAATCGCATAGAGTACATCAACAAATGGTTTTTCAGAGCCGACAAGCTTATCATGCGGCAGAACACCCATCGTAATTAAAGTCACAATAATATATATGCTCAAGGCAATCAGCAAGCCGGTAATTGTCGCACGTTTCACATCACGCTGAGAGCGCGCACGGCCGGACAGGATCACCGCGGATTCAATTCCGACAAACGCCCACAGTGTAGAAATCGCGGCGTTATGAACCTGGCCGCCAATTCCAATGCTTGTGCCGTTTTCTCCTTGAACCGGGAAATAAAAATGACCGAATAATGTCGTTTGAAACACAAATAAACCGGCAACGATAAAGAAGACAAAACCTAATACTTTAGAAAGCGTTGTGACAAAGTTTAATTTACTTGCGCCGTTAATGCTGGCAACAAGAATCGCGTGCGTTCCCCATAACAAGATCGTACATACGGCAAACGTCAGTAATTGGCCGAGTGTCACCTCTTGCCCGCCGATCGAAAACATCTCACGTTTATCAACCAAGATCGGGAAGAACGAAGTCAAGTAACCGGCGAGACTTGTGATGATCGCCACGTTACTGATCCAGCTCGCCACCCAGTAGCCCCACACCATTGTGAAACCGGCAGCGTTGCCTTTTTTCGGGTCAGAAAACAGCGCTCTTGCATAACTTTGCGGTCCCGCTGTCAGTTCAGGCTTGCGAATGGACAAGTGTCCGAACACAAGTGCAATCATCAGCACGCCGGCACCTGTCAAAAGCCAGGCGGACGTAGCTCCAAACGGACTCGCAATTGAAGCAAGCGAGCTCGGCAAGGAGAAAATTCCTGATCCAACCATATTTCCAACGACAAACGCCGTTAATAACCAAAAACCCCATTTTTTTGTCTGTTCCATTCCAGTACCTCCATGATTCTTTGTACGGACCAGACCCCGAGATCATATAAACGCAAAAAAAGCCTGAACAAAAGTCCATGCTTAAAGAAACACACACCCTTGATCTCCGGATAGCCCTCCGCGAAAAAGCACGCGGCAGTCCTGCACTTATTCAGATACAGTCCCAGCATAGAGAAGGATCGGCTTTCTCCACACTTCGGCGCTGATGCCTTTTACACATGTTTAACAGCCCCTGTCAGCCTAGCATGTGTGACTCATCATCCGCGCAACCTCTACCTCACTGAGAAAGAGTGAGGATTTAATTATTCAGTTACTCCCAGAAGGTTATCAAAGAAAGGATGATCTGTCAAAGGGAACAGATGGAAAATACGGATAGAGCCAAGCCCTATCCGCATGTGGTTATCGATTATTTTTCTTTTTTTGCACAGCTTCTTGAAGCGGATCATCTTTTAGAGCTGAACCAGCATCTTCAAGAGCTCCTTGGATTACGTTTTTTTCTTTTTCGGAACGTTTTCCTTTATCTTTATTAAAGAAACCCATTCGTATCACCTCTTTTAAAAAATAGGTACATGTTTAAGATGCCTTTTTCCTGAAAAATTATGCGGGATATTTTTTATCGTCCAAAGTCCTGTTGATCAAACATACATTCTCTTGATATATTTGTAATTCAGAGATTTTTTGCAAAAGATAAAAGGAGAAGCGGCAAATGACAGGAAAAACACACATCATGGGAGGCATCGCTTCTTGTACGGCAGCGGCTTATTATTATGGATTTGATCCAGTGCTTATGGCTGCGTCAGGCGCGGTTGGAGCATTAATACCCGATATCTGCCACACACAAAGCAAAATCGGGAGAAAATTTCCTATTTTATCGAAAGTGGTCAGCTCCGTTTTTGGCCATCGCACCTTTACACACAGCCTGCTGTTTATGCTCATCATGTTTTTTATCACTTCTACATACATTCCAGATAAAAACATATCAGCCGGCCTGATGATCGGAATGGCGAGCCACTTGATTCTTGACGCTTGGACGGTGAACGGAATCAAATTATTATTCCCTTCCACGATCCGCGTTCGGCTTCCATTATATATGAAGACAGGCAGTTTTTCTGAGCAGCTCGTGCTAGCCGGCCTGACCCTTGCTTCATGTTACTACTTTTATATGCTGTTTCATGGCCGCATGTTTTAAACATGAGTGCTGAGACTTGTCTGAACCGGCTGTTTTTAGTAGGTTTTACTTAAGAAGCATTTCATGCAGATGATCAAGAAAACGTGAGGAGTCATATTGATGAAAGGAACCTTTTTTCACAATCAGCGGTTTTTATGTTTTTCGATCTTATTTATGTGGATCAAAACGTATGTGATATATAAACTCGGCTTTGATTTGCAAATCGATACTCTGTTGGAGGAGCTAATGCTGCTGGTCAACCCGCTCAGCTTTATTCTTCCTTTATTCGGGATCGGCCTGTTTCTAAAAGAAAACAAGCAGCGGGCCTTTTTGCTGATTGCCAATTTGGTTCTGACTGTTATCTTGATCTCTAATACGATTTTTTACGGCTTTTATATCGATTTTATTACCATTCCGGTTTTATTTCAGGCCAGCAACATGAGCGATATGGGCAGCAGTGTAAAAGAACTGTTCCATCCTCTGTTTATCGCCCTGTTTGTGGATTTGGTTTTTCTGCTGCTGTTCGCCAGAAAAACCAAACACCCACAGACAAAAGCCGCTCCCTGCACGATCAAACGGTACTATGCAGCTTCCTGCGGCATGCTTTTATGCACACTGGCACTTGCAGAAGTACAGCAGCCGAAGCTTTTGGCACATTCTTTTGACCGGGAAATGCTAGTCAAAAGCATCGGCCTGTTTCAGTTCCATATTTACGATACAATTTCTCAGACTGTTAATATCAGCGCGAAAGCTTTTGCCGATGAAGACAGTATAACTGCCATTAAAAACTACACAGAGGCTGATTACAGCAAGCCTGATCAAAGCAAATTCGGTCTTGCAAAGGGGCGCAATGTCATCTTTGTAACACTTGAGTCGACCCAAAGCTTTGTTCTGAATGAAAAAGTAAATGGAAAAGAAATTACCCCATTTATGAATGATCTCATTAAAAAAAGCTATTCCTTTGATCATTTCTATCAGCAAACAGAACAAGGCAAAACATCAGATTCAGAATTTATCGTCGCTAACTCACTGTATCCTTCCCTTAGCGGCGCCGTCTTTTTCACGAAAAGCGACCATCAATTTCATACGATGTATAAATCGCTGAAGCAGCACGATTATTATTCAGCCGTCTTTCATGCTAACCATAAAACATTTTGGAACAGAGATGTCATGTACGATACGTTTGGCATTGACCGTTTTTTTGATGTTGATGATTTTCATGTCACTCCCGGGACATCGACAAGCTGGGGCTTAAAAGACAAAGAATTTTTAGAGCAGTCCGCCGAAAAGCTGAAAAGCCTGCCGCAGCCGTTCTACAGCAGTTTTATCACGTTAACGAATCATTTTCCGTTTGAGATTGATGAAAAGGATCAGCTGATAGATGAATTCGATTCAAGCAGTGATCTGTTAAACCGCTATGTGACCACGGTTCGCTATGAGGATGAAGCATTGAAGCATTTTATCAAAAAACTGAAGGACGAAGGCTTATACGAAAATTCGATGATCGTATTTATGGGAGATCATTACGGCATTTCTGAAGCCCATAACGAGGCAATGGCTGAGTTTTTAGGGAAAGACGAAATCACACCGTATGACAACGTTCAGCTCCAGCGGGTGCCGTTTATCATACATATCCCGGGAATCACCGATCAACAGCCGGAAACCATCCCTGATGCCGGGGGACAGGTCGACGTCAGGCCGACGCTGATGCATTTGCTCGGCGTTGAGACAAAAGGCGATATCCAATTCGGCAATGATTTGCTGTCGGGCGACCGCACCCCATTCGCCGTTCTGCGAAACGGCAGCTTTATTACGAACGATTATGTATACACAAAGAACACGTGCTATAGCCAAAAAACAGGTGAAGTGCTGGAAGATCAGGATGCGTGCCTCCCTTACAAGGAGAAAGCAAACGAAGAACTGTCTCTCTCTGATAAAATTTTAAATGGTGACCTGCTCAGGTTTTCCGAATGAAAAAATCCCTCTATCAAGAGGGATTTTTTATGTTTCCAACATCACCTTGCCAGTCAGCTTCGTTTCATAGCCGTTTAAATGAGACAGATTCGCCTTATAGTCCTCAGAATTCAAAATCTCCTTCACGGCTTTGAGCAGCTGCTCATTTTTTTTCAAAACAACGATATCATATTGTTCGTCGATGAGCGGGATAAAATCAACACTGCCCATATGTGCCGCGTGCTGCGCCCCGATTCCCGCGTCAGCCTGTCCGCTTGAAACTTGTGAAGCGGCAGCGTAATGATCAGTCACGATATCGTCGTATCCCTTTACATCAGCCGGATTCACACCAAGCAAGCCAAGCTGTTCATCAAGGAGCACCCTTGCGCCAGAACCCTTTTCCCTGTTGATGATCCGGATATCAGCTCTTTTCAAGTCTTTCCAGCCTTGAATGTTTTTCGGATTCCCTTTTTGCACATACAGTCCTGCTTTGCGGAGAACGACATTGATGAGACAAAAAGGTTCACCTGTCAAAATCCGTTTTACATAAGGAGCGTTATACTGGCCCGTTTCAGCATCGTACAAATGGAGGCTGACAATGTCACACTTGCCTTGATACATATCAATCAGGCTGTTTAAGCTTCCTTTGTATTTACGGAGCGGCGTCTCTTGAATGGCATTCTCCAAATGCTTGCTGAGAAGATCCATCGAAATGTCCTGTCCGCTGATCATGACATTCGGTCTGCCGTCCGGCTCAGCCTCCTGCACCTGTTTCGGTGCTTCTGTTGCAGCGATGGGCTGAGACATTCTCATATTCGTTTTATATTGCTTTAAATCTTCTTCATCCACACGCATCTGCCTTCCGACACGGTAAGCAGGCAGCACGCCTTTTTTAATCAAGTCATAAACGGTCAGCTTTGATACCTTCAGCAGACCTGCAACTTCTTCTATCGTATAGGAAGAGGTTTCATTCATCATCATCACTCTCCTATTTTATTATACCTTTTCGCCGAATGTAAAAAAACCCACATAAACCAAACATAATCAGTTATAATTAGTTATATCTAATGATAAGGGGTGCAATCATGTTTAAGAAGTATTCTATTTTCATCGCAGCCTTAACTGCTTTTCTGCTTGTAGCAGGCTGTTCTTCAAACCAGTCTTCAACGGACAGCGAGAAAAAAGTAACGTTAACCATCTCAGCTGCCGCCAGCGCGCAGGATGCACTTGAGGAAATCCAAAAAAATTATGAAAAAGATCATCAAAATATAACCATCCAAGATAACTATGGCTCATCCGGCGCCTTGCAAAAACAGATTTCTCAAGGAGCAGGAGCAGATCTGTTCTTCTCAGCTGCTGAGGATAAATTTAAAAAGCTGGTGGATGATGGAGATATCGCAAAAAAAGACAGCACTGATTTAGTCGGTAATGAAATTGTGCTGGTCGTACCGAAAAACGGAGATTCACCTGTGACAAGCTTCAGCAATCTGGCTGAATCAGAAAAAATCGCCCTTGGCACTCCGGAATCCGTACCGGCAGGAGCTTATGGGAAAGAATCACTGACAAAGCTGTCTTTATGGGACAAAGTGAAGGATAAAATTGTGTATGGAAAAGACGTTCGCCAAGTTCTTTCTTATGTTGAAACCGGCAATGTAGACGCAGGTATTGTTTATAAAACAGATGCCCTGGTCTCGAAAAAGGTCAACATTATTGACGAGGCAAAAGCAGATACACACAGCCCAATTGTCTATCCGTTAGGAATCGTAAAAGATACAAAACACCGTAAGGAAGCGAAGGAATTTTACGAATACCTGCAATCTGATGAAGCAATGAAAGTATTTGAGAAATATGGCTTTACTGCCAAGTAGCATAAGCGCTTCAGAATTTTTCACACCCGTTGTGCTTTCCTTTCAGGTGGCGGCAGTTGCCGGAATTGCTGTCATTATTCTCGGAACACTTGCTGGAGCATGGATGTCACGGGCATCATTTTTCGGAAAAACGGCACTCGAAACATGTTTTATGCTTCCGCTCGTTCTTCCGCCTACTGTTGTCGGTTTTATTCTGATCGTCATTTTCGGAAAGCACAGCTTCATCGGACAAGCCATCGAGTGGATTTTCCAGCAGCCTGTCATTTTCACCTGGTGGGCCGCTGTGATCGCCTCGGCTGTTGTAGCCTTTCCGCTTATGTATCAATCAGCCAAAACCGGATTTGCTGACATTGATCCCGATATACAAGGTGCGGCAATGGTAGACGGCGCTAGCAGATGGAAAGTGTTTATCCATATCTCCGTCCCGCTTGCCTATCCTTCGTTACTGACCGGAAGCATCCTCAGCCTTGCGCGGGCGCTCGGAGAATTTGGCGCAACACTCATGTTTGCAGGGAACATCCCCGGTGTTACGCAAACACTGCCGACGGCGATATATGTCGCATTGGATTCCGGCAACAATACCCTTGCCTGGGCGTGGGTCGTCTGTATTGTTGTCATTTCCTTTTTGATGCTGTTTTTCATTCAACAGAAAAAAACGCACTAAAAAAACTCCCCATAACGGGGAGTTTTTTGATTAAAACAGAAGCTCATCAGGATTTGGGCCGACACGCTCATCTTTATTTAATGCGTCAATTTTGTCCATGTCTTCTTGAGACAATTCGAAATCAAAAATATCAGCGTTTTCGATGATACGGTGTTCTTTAATGGATTTTGGAATGGTTACAACCCCATGCTGCAGATCCCAGCGCAAAATCACTTGAGCCACAGATTTATTGTGTTTTTCAGCAATCTGTGTCAGTACTTCGTTATCCAAAAGCTGTCCCTGCATGAGCGGAGACCACGCTTCCAGCTGAATGCCTTGCGCTTTGCAGTAATCTCTTAATTCTTTTTGCGTCAAGCGAGGGTGAAACTCAACTTGGTTCACCATCGGTTTGATTTCAGCATCTTTCAACAGCTCTTCTAAATGATGAACTTGGAAGTTGCTGACGCCGATCGCGCGGATTTTGCCGTCTTTGTACAGCTTTTCAAGCGCGCGCCATGTATCTTTATATTTATCTTTGCCAGGCCAGTGGATCAAATATAAATCTAAGTAATCAAGCTGCAATCTTTCCAGACTCTTTTCAAAGGCAGCAAGCGTTGTTTCGTAGCCTTGATCTTCATTCCACACTTTTGATGTGATGAAGAGCTCTTCTCTTGCCACACCGGATTCTTTAATCCCGATGCCAACGCCTTCTTCATTTTTGTAGATCGCTGCTGTATCAATGCTGCGATAGCCATTTTTAATTGCCGCTTTCACTGATTCAGTCGCTTCATTACCATTTTCTACTTTAAAAACACCCAGACCGAACCAAGGCATTTCAACTCCGTTATGTAACTTTACAGTATCTTTTAAACTTGTTGGCACTTGAACATCCACCCTTTCACTGAAATGTAAGCGTCTATATTATCTCACATTCCTCTCAGCCGATACCAATAATACGCTTAAGACCCTCTTTTTGCTTCTTTTTTCACAGCACAGGCAAATCCAAACACTATTTTTTTCCTATTTTAACAATATTGAGATTACAAATACATTGAGCAGGGTATGCGTGTAGTGTAACCAAATGAAAACAAAGGAGGAAACAACTTGAAACGTATTCGTATCCCAATGACACTTGCTCTTGGTGCCGCTTTGACAATTGCCCCTTTGTCCTTTGCTTCCGCTGAAGAAAATCCTGCTCCGAAGATGTCGCAGACAACTGCTGCTGGAACAACTGCCGCTGATGTAGGTTTAAACGTCAATCTGGATGTACTTGGAATTGCCAACCAGATCGCTGATGCCATCAAATCCGCACAGAACAGGGATGGCTTTGTGAAAAACCTCATGGAGTCTTCCTTCTACGCATCCGGCCAAAAATATAATGTCATGGTCTTTAATTTAAGCCAGGAATATGAAGATCATTTGAACGGTGTGCAATTTTACGGCTCAGCCGTTTACGACGGCATTACGTATGGCATTTGGGTATTTGAAGATGGAACCTTTACAAACAAAGGCGATGGCGGCTGGATCAACTGGGCCTTCAGAGGCTGGTTCGACCGGGATGGCAGCACTGTCGCATTTCATCGCCCTTAATATAGAAAAAAGCTGGCGCTCTAACGCCAGCTTTTTTGCTGCATTTATTCGCCGCCTTCAAGCATGGCGGCTTCGACATCATTAATGTATTGGCGAAGCTCATGGGAAATGTCCCGGGAAATTTCCCTCTCTTCGAAGAGCGTTTGAATTTCATTTCTGATCGCCTGCACAGCCTTCAGCTTTACTTCCAGCTTCTGATTTTCAAAATGGGCGCTTGATTTCAGCTCATGATGGCTGTGCTCCAGCCTGAAAATTAACTGTTTATAGAACGAAATGACAGATAAAAATACTTCTTTATGTTCTTCCGTCTTATGTTTTTCCAGATATTCTATCGCTGCTTTTGCCGTTTTCACTCTTGTTGCCCGTATCAATCCCGCTTCATTTAAAATCGACATCTCCGGCTTTTTATGTTCACCGAAGAAAATCCAATACATCAGCCTCTTGAGCCTTGTTTTTGATAATCCAACTTTAAACGGGTTCGCATACAAAATTTCCAACTCGTTAAATCGTTCTTGCAGCACATTTGCTGTTTCTTCCGGGATGTCTCCCCGCTCCAGCATTTTCATCAGCGCCTCTTGCTCTGCCTTAACCCCTTGCGCACGGACTTTTCGCTCGTGTTTTTTGATGCGATTAGATGAGGTATATTGCTGAAAACGAAGATTTTTCATTTTCTCATTGTATTCAGCTATCACCGCAAGAGAGGCCGTTTTGTTTGTCTCATTCATGTCCTCTTTAATCGTTTGAAGGGCTGTTTTGATCAATTTGCGTCTCGCCGTCAGCAGCTTCTTGTTTCGTTCCTCGTCCTCTTCTTCTTTTTCAGTCAGAATCGGCAGCACAACGGTAGCAATGACAAGCGTGCATAAAATGACGCCGGCTGCTAAAAAGAGAATCAGATTTCTTTCCGGAAACGGCGTGCCGTCCTCCAGGAAATACGGAATGGAAAAAGAACCTGCAAGCGTTACTGCTCCACGCACACCGGAAATCGAAATTAACAGCGTCGAACGAAGACCCGGTTTATAGATGTTTTGATCTTTATTAAAGAACCATTTGCCGTTCCAGAAGAACAGCACCCACAGGAATCTCAGGAGCATTAACGTAAATGTGATGACTAGGATATAGCCGATCACCTTCATGTTGCTGATGGCAGTGTCGTTAAAGATAACAGAAATAACATCAGGGATTTGCGTGCCGAGAATAACGAAGACCAGGCCGTTCAAAATAAATAAAATAATGTTCCACGTACTTGAGGAGACGATTTGCAGCTTGATCATCGTAGATTCCAGACGATCCTGTTCAACCGCATGGGTAATACCGCCAGCCACAACTGCTAAAATGCCGGAAACGCCGATTTCTTCAGCTGCCAAATAAATCACAAACGGCGTCAGAATTTGAATCAGCATATGCATCGTGACATCCTGCATGCCAAGGCGGCGCAGAAATAGGCGAAAACGAATAATCAAAAATGAAATGACAACCCCGCACAGCAAGCCTCCGAGAGAAATAAAGACAAAGCTGACAGCCGCTTGTGCTAATGAAAATGCACCAGTCACTGCCGCTGCAATCGCAAACTTAAAGGCCACCAGACCTGATGCGTCATTCATCAGCCCCTCACCTTCCAGCAGGCGAAGAATCCCTTTTGGCATTTTCACTCTTCCTGATAATGCGCTGACAGCGACGACATCAGTCGGTGAAAGAATGGCCGCAAGTCCAAAGGCCGCTGCCAGCGGAATAGCAGGAATCATCCAGTGAATCGTGTAGCCGCCTACAATCACAGTCGCAAATACAAGGCCGAGTGCAAGCAATAAAATCGGAGCCCTTAAATTCCAAAGCTCTGCCCGCGGTGTCCTCTTTCCATCATTAAATAGCAGAGGCGCGATAAAAAGAACAAAAAACAATTCGGTGTTTAATTCAAAATGAAGTCCCTGTGGAAATGAGGCGGCAAGAATCCCAAGAGCCACTTGAATCAGCGGCACCGGAATAAACGGAATAAACCGGTTCACGATATTAGAAATCGCAATAATCGTTAATAATACGAGCACAACTAAAAATATGTCCAAATGCATGACCTCCTTCGTCTGTTGTGTGTCGGCATGATGAGCCAAAAAATCTGTTTGTCTAAAAGCCCTTGAGCTAGGGTGGCCTTGCATACGCTATGTGGTTTTGCAGGAGTTCTCTCCACACTTGTCTTCTTTTATAGTACCCTTTTTAGGGTATTTTTTCTCATGATATGCTCACAGTGAACTTTTTTGCAGCAGAGCAAATTACAGAAAAAAGAGACAGGAAGCTACTCCCTGTCTCTCGTCTTTCTTTCTCAATCATGAAAATTCGTACCGTCAGTTGTTGCTTTGATAATGCCCGCGCGGATGACAAAGTCACCGAAATGCTCGCCTTCCTCGCGTTCTTTCGCATAGCGGGAAAGAAGGATGCGCAGCTCGCTTAAAATGTCTGCTTCACCGATGTTTTCACGGTACATTTTGCTTAAACGGCTTCCGTCAAACGCAGCGCCAAGATACATATTATATTTGCCCGGCGCCTTTCCGATAAATCCGATCTCACCGAGTGCATGACGTGCGCAGCCGTTCGGACACCCTGTCATGCGAATGGTGATTTCCTGATCACGAAGGCCGTTTTCGTCAATAATCTCTTCAATCTTATCTAACAGGGTCGGCAAATAACGTTCTGCTTCGGCCATTGCCAATCCGCAGGTCGGAAGAGCGACGCATGCCATCGAGCTGCGGCGAAGTGCTGAATAGTGCTTGCCGTCAGTTAGTCCGTACTGTTCAATTAAAGCACTGATTTCTTCTTTTTTATCGCTTGAAACGTTCGCAATCATTAAGTTCTGATTGGCTGTCAGCCGGAACTCACCTGTATGAACTTTGGCGATTTCCCGCAAGCCAGTCATCAGCTTATAATCATCGTAATCCGTTATACGGCCGCCTTCGACAAACAGCGTGAAATGCCATTTATCCTCGATGCCTTCCACCCAGCCATAGCGGTCGCCGTTATGATCGAAATGATACGGCTTCGCTTCTTCCAGGCTCCAGCCGAGACGGTTTTCCAATTCTTCTTTTACGTTTTCTAAACCGAGGCGGTCAACTGTGTATTTGAACCGCGCATTTTTACGGACAGAACGGTTGCCGTAATCACGCTGAATCGTAATCGTTTTTTCAGCAACGTCATACATTTGCTCAGGCCGGCAGAAACCGATCACCTTGGCTAATTGCGGATATGTCGCAGTATCGCCATGCGTCATTCCCATACCGCCGCCGATTGCCACGTTAAAACCGATCAGCTTGCCATCCTCGACAATCGCAATGAATCCCAGATCTTGTGAAAAGACGTCAATATCATTAGACGGCGGAACGGCAATACCGATTTTAAACTTCCGCGGCAGATAGAGCGGTCCGTACATTGGCTCGACTTCTTCCTCCGGCGTGCCGGCAACTCTTTCCTCATCAAGCCAAATTTCATGATATGCTCTCGTCCGCGGCAGCAGATCATCACTTAATTTTTTAGACCACTCGTATACCTCTGAGTGGATTTCAGATTGATAAGGGTTTGATGCACACATGACGTTACGGTTTACGTCTCCGCAGGCTGCGATCGTATCCAAAAGTGCTGAGTGGATCGTCTGAATGGTTTTCTTCATGTTCCATTTCAGAATTCCGTGCATTTGGAATGTTTCACGTGTCGTCAATTTTAATGTGCCGTTCCCGTATTTCTGGGACAGGTCATCCATGACAAGCCATTGTTCAGGCGTCGAGACGCCCCCTGGCATACGCACGCGCAGCATGAACTGATATGCGGGCTCAAGCTTCTGCTTTTGGCGTTCATTTCGGAGGTCGCGGTCATCCTGCAAATAACTGCCGTGGTGTTTCATCAGGCGGTTATCATCATCCGGAATTCCCGCACTGATTCGATCGAGCATCACTTCTTTCAGCGTGCCGCGCAAATAATCACTTTCTTTTTTAATGCGTTCAACATCACTTGGAGAGCCGTCCGGTGCTTTTAGAATTTTGGTCACCATGTTGAAAAACTCCTTTCAAGTCAAATCAATATACATCACGCTGATAGCGTTTTTGCTGCTGCATATCGGCAAGATAAGCCTCCGCTTCTTCGCGGCTCATATTGCCTTCTTTTTCGATAATTTCAAGCAATGTGTTATGGACGTCATGCGCCATATGCTTTTCATCTCCGCAAATGTAAACAGCCGCTCCTTCTTGAAGCCATTCAAACAATTCTGCGCTATGTTCAAGCATGCGGTGCTGCACATATACTTTTTCTTCCGTATCACGTGAGAACGCCACATCCATTTTTGTCAGCACACCGTCTTTGAGCCAATTCTGCCACTCTGTCTGGTAAAGGAAATCCGTGACAAAGTGCTGATCGCCAAAGAACATCCATGCCTTTCCTTCCGCTCCCGTCTCCTCACGCTCCTGCATAAAGGAACGGAAAGGTGCGACGCCTGTCCCAGGGCCCACCATGATAATCGGTGTTTCAGGGTCTTTCGGAAGCTTAAAGTTTTGATTGTGCTGTACATAAACCGGCAGTGTGTCTCCTGGCTGCAGACGTTCCGCGCACAAAATCGAGCAGACGCCTTTTCGTTCACGGCCGTGCGCATCGTAGCGGACTGCGCCGATTGTTAAATGCACTTCATCCGGATTTGCGGATAAACTGCTTGCAATCGAATAAAGGCGGGCAGGCATTTTTCGCAAAATCGAGACAAACTCCTGCGCAGATACACTAAATGGGCCATAGTCACGGACGAGATCAAGCAAATCGCGCCCTTCAATATAGGCTTTTACATTCTCCTCATTTCCCGGGGCTAAAAGCTCTCTAAGCTCATCGTTCCCTGTCAGCTGGGCTGCCTGTTCAAGAAGCGGTTTTGTGAGAACGGTAATCTCATAGTGAGAAATCAGCGCTTCTTTCAGCGGACGGACATCACCTTGCTTATTAAGCGTCACAATTTCTTCCGGGTCCCAATTCATTTCCTTAAGGAGCAGCTCGACAAGTTCCGGATCGTTTTCTGGATAGACGCCGAGGCTGTCACCAGGCTCGTAAGTCAGGCCTGATCCTTCAAGAGACAGCTCCACATGGCGTGTTTCTTTATTTGATCCTCTGCCGTTTAAATTTAAATTTTCTAACACTTCAGCCCGAAACGGGTTTGTTCTGGAATACGAAGACTCATCGGTTTGAGACGCAGCCGCCGGCGCAGGCGCGGCGGTTCCGCCCCCAGCTTCATTTAATCCCTTCAATACACCCTCAAGCCATTCGGCTGCCGGTTCATCATAGTCAAGATCGCAATCAACGCGCGGAGAAATCCGTTTTCCGCCGAGTTCTTCTAAGCGCTGATCAAATTCTTTCCCTGTCTGGCAGAAAAATTCGTACGAACTGTCACCAAGCGCCAAAACGGAAAAGCGCAGGTCTTCAAGCTTAGGCGCCCGTCTTCCGTGCAGAAATTCATGAAACGACAGCGCGTTATCAGGCGGCTCGCCTTCTCCATGCGTACTGACGACGATTAAAAGATTGGTTACCTTCTTCAGCTGATTCGGCTTAAAATCGCTCATGGATGAGACGGTCACTTGAAAACCGCTCTGTTCAAGCTGCTTGCCGGCATTTTCAGCAAGCCCCTGTGCGTTTCCCGTCTGTGAACCATAAAGAACGGTCACTTCTTTTGAAACGGCCGGTGCTTCCGCAGACACAGCTGCCGCCGGCGCACCCGCAGTTTCTTGGGCGGAAACAGATTGCGCGGATAAGTATCCGCTCAGCCAGATTTTCTGGGATTCGGTCAAGGTCGGCAGAAGGCGGTTAAGGAGCTCTGCCTGCTCCTGATTAAACGGACTGTTCATTACCTGAAGTTGCAACGTATCCACCTCACAAAGTTATAAACTGATCGAAAATTGCATCTAATTGAACTTTACCGGAATACTAGGCTTAAGTAAAATATATTTACATGATGATAACTATTAAGAATCCTAATGATAAAACGGCTATGCTTCATGTAAATAGAAAAAAGAGAAGGACTCCCTTCTCTTCATTCAACAATCTGATATAAGTGAGGCGGCACAGCGGTTACAAACGGACTGGCTTCACCTGTATAAAATACCGCCAGCATGTGCATCGCACGGGTGCACGCAGTATATAAAAGCCTGCGGTCGTGCTCTGTATGATAGTGTTCTTCAGATGCATCATAGACAAGCACTGCGTCAAATTCAATTCCCTTCGCTAAATACACCGGAATCACGCAAACACCCTTTTGAAATGGTTGATTTTCTTTATGAATCAGGCGAACATCTGTATATTCACTCATGTGGGCGTGCGCCTGTATGCATTGATGCGCAGTCTTGCAGATGACGGCTATTGTTTCGTGCCCTTTTTTCTTGAGCCGGCCAATTTCTTGCGCGAGCTTTTGGCAAAGGCTCTCATGTCCTTCAGTTTTGACAACGAGCGGCATTTCCCCGCTTCTATTAAACGGCTCAATATCCGCTCCATCTTGAAGCATCGCTTTGGTAAACTCGACAATCTGCCTTGTAGATCTGTATGTTCTCTTTAAACGAACATACTCAGCAGGCTCATCCTCAAAGCACGCATCCATACGCTGATCCCCGTGTATGGTATGCGCGTAGATGGACTGATTGATATCACCGAGCACTGTCATGCTGGCAGCCGGAAAAATACTTCTCATGTAAGCCATCTGAAACGGTGAATAGTCCTGGGCTTCGTCAATAAATAGATGTTTGATCTTCGTATTTTTCTTTCTGCCCTCAATCAGATCCTGCATATAAAGAAACGGTGCCGCGTCCTCATAGAGCAATTTATTATCCGTAAATGCCGAACGGGTCAGCTCACCTATCACGGCCATCTTCTCATCCTGAAATTTCCCTCCCCAGCCAGAAAACAATTGCAAATAAAGTTGTGAAACATCAAGAAATGCAAGGAGCCTGACTGCCTGCTTGAGCGGTTTGAAAGCTTTTTTCACAATGATGGCGGCAAGCAGCTGCTGCTCTCTTTGATAATCGTTAAACGTACTCTCGCTGAACCGTTTCCTTTCCTGCAGTTTTTTGTACACGTCCAAGTAGTCCTCTTTGTCAAGCAGCTCAGCTTCATGAACGACCCAATCCTTTCGCCGTTCCTTTTTCTCAAGCTTGTTAAGCTCACTCAGCAGCCACTTCGCGGTTTGCTCCATCCGATTCGGAATGGAGTGATTTTGATCCAATGAGTAAAAATAGGATTGAATTTGCTCCTTTGTGATCAGCTTTTGTCCGCGGAATATAATATTTTTAAAAATCATCCCTTCAGAGGAAAGCCGTGTGACGTATTCATCAATGAATTGCTGAAAGGATAAACCCGCCTTCCATGTGATTCCCGCAAGCCTTGTTGGAAAATCGCCTTCCTTAGTTTCGGTCAGGCAATATTCGAGCTGATCAAAGGGGCTTTCACATTTGAACTTGCGGCCAAGGCGATGCTCGATATATTCCTGAAACGTCGCCTGCTCCATATTCTCTTCTCCTAACTCAGGCAAAACAGAGGATACATAGCTGTTAAATAAGAAGTTGGGAGAAAACAAAACGATTTGTCCGGCATCAATGACGCCGCGGTGCCTGTATAACAAATAAGCGACACGCTGAAGCGCAGCCGATGTTTTCCCGCTGCCAGCCGCTCCCTGCACGATCAGGATCTTGCTTTTTTCATTACGGATAATCTGATTTTGTTCTTTCTGAATCGTAGACACGATGTTTTTCATTTGGGTATCGGAGTGATGGCTTAATACCTCTTGCAGCATTTCATCACCAATCGTCATATCGGTATTAAACATCGCCTTGAGAGCGCCGTTTTTGATCATAAACTGGCGTTTCAGCACCATTTCCCCTTTTATCGTTTCACCGGGCACCTCGTACTCCGCTTTTCCTGGGGAATAATTGTAGTACAAACTTGATATCGGCGCCCTCCAGTCATAAATCAGAAAGTGTTCCTCCTTCTCATCCAAACAGGAAGCTAAACCGATATAAATTCGCTCTGCCTGCTCCTCGCCGTTTTCAATAAAATCAATCCGGCCGAAATAAGGCGATTTTTTTAATTGATGAATTCGTTTGAGCTGCTGATCCATGCGCCGATGATTGTGTTCCCGATCAGACAGGAGCTCTGCCTGCTGCTTAATGCTTGCCATCGTTTCAATCGCTTCATGGGCATCATCAAAATTAACCTTAACATCCTCCCAAAAGCTTTTTCTTAATCCGATGATATCATGCTTCAACCCGCCCGCAGACGTTTCCAGAAACCGCTCTTTTTTTTCGAGCTCCTTCAGCACCTCATCTATTCTCGACTGCTCTTCCTTCCATTCCTTATCCTGCTGATTCATGAACGGCACCTCCAGAAAATAGTTGACAAACATAGATGAAATACTGTAAAATATAATTGGATACATATATAGAATGTATGACGAAACTGGCAAATACAATTTATCTTAGCACATTCACCCAATACCAATCAAGGTTTGGGTTATTTATATGCAGAAAAAACCGATTTCAACTCGAAATCGGTTTTTTCTCTTATGATTTCACATTGATCACTGTTGGACGTGCTTTTCTTAGGTTGCGAATCTTCTCTTTCATCAGTATCGATTCCTTATTCCTTTCAATCTTCGATATAATATATCTTTTTCATTTTAAAAACACCGCAGAGCTTTACCGTATTTGTCTGTTCATCTAACGTGAAGAATGACTAAACTGGCTGTTATTGTCATCTTCCATAAAGCAACTACATCTCTGCTATCGTATCTATAGTCGCAGTAAAATAGTCATTTTTCACCCATTTTCGACATATTTCAACAAATTAAAGTTTTTCATTTGGGAGAATAGGACGATGTTACATTATTTCTCTCGGTTTATGATATGAACATGAAGAAAGAACCAGAATTAGTTAGGAGGAAATACTCAGTGAAGAAAAAGCTATCTATGTTGTTGCTGGCATTCGTCGTAGCCGTAACAAGTTTTACGTCAATTGACCTAGTAAACAACAAAGCGGAAGCTAAAGATTGGGTTAAAAAAGGTCAAATATGGAGTACTCATTACCATTCGGGCTCATTTAAAAACTATACTTACTCGCCAACTTTTCATATTTATTATCCAGGACGAGGAACTTGGGCCAACATGACATCAAATGGATCAGGCAGCGGGAAAATTACAGCAACTCTGCAACAAAAGACAAATAAAGGCTGGAAAAATGTTAAAACTTTTTACGCAACGAAAAAAGGCTCTACAAATTTAAGTTACAAACAAGCTTCTAAAAGCTACAAAACAAAATACAGATTCAAATTCACTAACACAGGAACTAAAAAAACCATCAGCTATACCTTTTGGGCTACCTATTAATTTCAAATAGCTTTGCTCTGCGCGGTCAGCATTCGAAAAGGACTTTTTATTTGATCCCGGCAGGCTACCATAAAAGAAACCTCTCCGTCATGGAGAGGTTTCTTTTATTTTACTGACTATCTAAGCGAAAAGAACGGTTTGGCAGCTTCCAATTAAACATATAGGAACAAACCCGGCAAACAACGAGCACGAAAAACAGAACGTATAAGCCGAACGAGTTCCCCAGCCAGCCCAAGCCGACGATTAAACCGCCGAGAGCCGCCCAGACTGCATAAATTTCTGCCTTCAGCACAAGCGGTTTGCGCCCGGCAAGAAGGTCACGGATGATTCCGCCCCCGCTTCCCGTCAGCACAGCAGCCACGATCACGGCACTAAGCGGATGGCCCATTTTGACGGCATACAGTGCGCCTTGGATAGCAAAAGCAGCGAGGCCGATCGCATCTGATAAATTGCCCCACTTATTCCAATGCTTCAGCAGCAGCTTCGGAAACAGAAACACAATTGTAATAGATAAAAGCGCGATTTGAAAGTACGCTCCCTGCTCCCATAGCGCTGACACCGGAACACCGATCAGCAAATTGCGGATCGCTCCTCCTCCAAAAGCTGTGACAATCCCTAATATATAAACTCCTAAAATATCATATTCCTCTTCCATCGCAACAATTGCGCCGCTGACTGCAAACGCAATGATGCCAATCACACTGAGCAGCTCCCAAGCCATTCTGATGACTCCCTTTTATGTTTGTTAAATTTTCTGACGACCTCTAGATTTTATAATCGCTCCAGCGTAAAATCAATAACATTTTTATGAGAAAAAAAGATAAATTTAGAGGGAATACGGCTATTGCTGATGGACATGAGTTTGCGAAATTAAAAAAGCGCCCGGCATACGCGGGCGCTTTTTTTTGTTATTCAGATTTTTCGCCTTTCAGCAGGCACATAAAAATGATAATCAGGATAAAAGCAATCAGGGCCAGGAATGGAATCGTAATAAAACCAAACCAGTTAATATATTGGCCTGAGCACGGCACGCCGCTGACACATGGCTTAATGCCGCTAAAGCCGGGCACTTTTTGCTCTAAATAATGCATGATCGAAATGAATGCCCCAATAATCGCCATCGGGAGCACATATTTTTTCACTCGTGTGTCCCCTTGAAAGGTGGCGATGCCTAAAATCAGGACGAGCGGATACATGAGGATACGCTGGTACCAGCACAGTTCACATGGAATAAACTTTCTGATTTCACTGAAATACAGGCTGCCCAGCATAGCGATAAGAGCCACAACCCAGGAAGCATATAAAAATACGATTCTATTTTTCATATTGTTACTTCCCTTTCAGCTCTTTTTCTATTGTCTCTTTGATTTCATCATAATCCGCAAAATTTTTGATCACTTTATCATTGACGTAAATCGTCGGTGTTGCCTGTATGTTCATTTTTTGATTAAGGTCAGAATCCTTTTCCACTTGAGAAGCGAATGTTTCCTTATCAAGATTTTCCTTGAGCGTCTCAGGTTTTATCTTTGTGGTGCTTTTTGCAAGATCACCAAGGAGGCCTGGGGTTACCCATTCCTGTTCCGTATCCGGCTGTTTTTCGAACAGCTTTTCATGGAAATCCCAGAAAGAGTCAGGGTCTTCCTTCCATACTTCTTCAGATGCAAGAGCCGCTAATCTTGAACCTTTTCCATGGAACATGACGTTCACGAAAGAAAATTTCACATCGCCCTTATCAATAAAGTCTTTTTGTATTTTTGGAAAGATGTCACTGTTAAACACCTTGCAAGACGGACATTTGTAATCTCCGAATTCTACTACAGTTACCGGTGCATCGTCCTTGCCAAGCACAGGCTGCCCTTTGATAGACGGCTGTCCGGAAACCGCATCATTGCCTTGTTCCGTTTTGTTATTAATGATGACAATGGCTGCTAGCAATACAACAACCACAACCGTAAGGATGACCGCGAATTTCGCAGAAGACTGCTGTTTCTTTTTCACTCCGACACCTCATCGTTTTAAAATTAAAAAAGAAGCGGATCGCAATTGACCCACTTCTTTATTTTAACAAGACAAGCGCTGATAAGAAAACCCCGAAAAAATGAATTCTCTCCGACAATTTATTTGTTTTTGAGACGCATGACGCGCATGGCGTTCGCCACAGCAAGCAGTGTAACGCCGACATCTGAGAAAACCGCTTCCCACATGGTCGCAATTCCAAATGCACCAAGAATGAGAAAGATCGCTTTCACACCTAAAGCAAAGCCGATGTTTTGCCACACGATTCGCCGTGTCCGTTTCGCAATCCGAATCGCTTCCGCAATTTTTGACGGCTGATCTGTCATTAGCACGATGTCTGCGGCTTCTACCGCGGCATCTGAGCCAAGGCCTCCCATCGCGATCCCTATATCTGCGCGGGCAAGCACTGGTGTATCATTGATACCGTCACCGACAAAAATGAGTTTTTCATTAGGCAAAAGCTTAGCTTCTAATGCTTCGACCTGCGCGACTTTATCTTGCGGCAGCAGCTCTGCATATACCTCACCAATCCCAAGCTGTTTTCCGACGGCTTCTCCCGTTTGTTTCGAATCACCCGTCAGCATAGCTGTCTGTTTGATCCCAAGCGACTTCAGATCAGCAACCGCTTGTGCTGCGTCTTCCTTTATCTCATCCGCTATGATGATTGCTCCGGCATAGCGTTGATCAACAGCAACGTGTACGATTGTTCCAGCATTTTCATCCGGGACATCCTCAATTTGTTCTCTTTCCATGAGCTTTTTATTCCCAGCAAGGATCTCAGTTCCATTTACCTTTGCAAAAATGCCGTGGCCAGAGATTTCTTCGTATGACTCTATCTCATCGGAGGAAAGCATTTTCCCGTAAGCTTTACGCACAGATTCAGCAATCGGATGCTGTGAATGAAGCTCAGCGTATGCCGCCGCTTCAAGTAATCTATCCTTTGTAAAACCTTCCGCAGGTTTGATTTCTGTCACTTCAAAGCTGCCTTTTGTTAATGTTCCCGTTTTATCAAACACAGCGTATTTGACTTGATTCAAAGCTTCTAAATAATTGCTTCCCTTTACAAGCACTCCGGCCTTTGAGGCCGCTCCGATTCCGCCGAAGAAACCGAGCGGAATAGAGACAACAAGCGCACAAGGACAAGAAATCACTAAAAAGATAAGCGCGCGGTACACCCAATCGGAAAGCGCGGCGCCAGAAAGAACAAGCGGCGGAACAAAGGCCAGCAATACCGCAATGATCACAACAGCAGGTGTATAATACTTGGCAAACTTCGTGATAAAGTTTTCTGTCCGGGCTTTACGGCTGCTCGCATTCTGAACCAAGTCTAATATTTTTGATACTGCTGATTCCTGATAGCCCTTTGTGACTTCAATATGCAGAACGCCGTTTTGATTGATAAAGCCTGACATTACATCTTGTCCTTCCGCAGCTTTTCTCGGAACGGACTCACCTGTCAACGCAGATGTATCAACCATCGCTGACCCTTGCACGACCTTACCGTCCAAGGGTATGCTTTCTCCCGGATTAACCACAATGATGTCTCCTGTCTGAACGTCCTCCGGGGAAACCTGTTCGATGCCGTTCTTTGTTTTGAGATTGGCGTAATCAGGCCGTATGTCCATTAACGCACTAATTGATTTTCTGGAACGGCTGACCGCGGCTCCTTGAAAAAGCTCACCGATTTGATAAAACAGCATTACGGCGACCCCCTCAGGGTATTGCTGAATCAGAAAAGCGCCGATTGTGGCAAGAGCCATTAAGAAATGCTCATCAAACACCTGACCGCGGATGATGTTTTTGACTGCGCGGATCATAATGTCACCGCCGATGATCAAATAAGCACCGAGGAAAAGGAAAAATTCAATGGTTCCCGAATGAACCAAATATGCCGCTGCGCCGAGAATGACAGCCGCCGCCATTCTGATCAGCATATTGACCATTCGATTACGATAGCCATCATCAGCTGATTTCTTTTTATGCTTTTGGCGAACCGTTACATGCGGATCAATTGATTTCACTTTTTTCTCTACTTTATTCGTGACCCATTGCTCTTCTTTCCCATCGGCTGAGACAGTTAAGGTGCTTGCCGCAAAATTTACCGCGCATCCGTCAATGCCTTTTATGCCTTTGACTCCATTTTCGATTTTTCGGGCACAATTGCTGCAATCCAAACCGTCCAGAACGTATTCCTGTTTCACTAGTCTCACCTTACCTTCCGATTTAGGGTTCCCTCTTCAAAGCGTATCAATGAGTATTGCATTCTTTATAATATATGAGCATATACTCATATAATAGTTACACCTATTATATGTTGTTTTCCAAGAAAGTGTCAATGAAAAACAAAAACCGGCATATAGCCGGTTTTTCATTTTACTTTCTGCAGACGAAGAGCATTCAGAACAACGGAAACGGAGCTGAATGCCATTGCTGCTCCTGCTATCCACGGTGCTAAAAATCCAAGTGCTGCGATTGGGATGCCGAGGCTGTTATAGCCAAGCGCCCAGAATAAGTTTTGTTTAATGTTTTTCATTGTCAATCTGCTCATGCGGATTGCGTCAGCAATGCTGTTTAGATCGCCGCGAATAAGTGTAATGTCTGCTGTTTCCATGGCAATGTCCGTGCCAGTTCCAATCGCCATGCCGATGTCAGCTGTGGCAAGCGCCGGCGCATCGTTAATTCCGTCGCCTACCATTGCTGTCTGGCGGCCTTCTTTTTGCAAGCGGGCGATTTCCGCCGCCTTTTGTTCAGGAAGGACTTCCGCAATGATATTCGCAATTCCCGCTTCCTTCGCGATGGCTTCTGCGGTTCTGCGATTGTCTCCTGTCATCATGATGACATCAAGGCCCAACTCTTTCAGACGGGCAACAGCCTTCCGCGACGTATCCTTAATCGTATCTGCAACTGCTACTAGCCCCGCTGCTTCTCCATCAATGGATACAAGCATAACTGTTTTCCCTTCGGCCTCTAGCTCTTCCATTTGGGCGAGAAGAGCCCCATGCTCAACCTGTTCGCTCTCCATTAATTTTCTTGTGCCGACGAGAATGCTTTTTCCTCCGGCTTCAGCCAAAATGCCTGCGCCGACTTTTGCTTCAAAGCGGGTAAGTTTCGGTATCTCAAGCCCTTTATCTTTCACGCCAGCAATAATCGCTTCGCCAAGCGGATGCTCTGATCCCGTTTCCGCTGCCGCTGCAAATTGAAGCAAATCTTTTTCTTCAAAATGGCCGAATGGAATGGCATCTGTCAGATGCGGCTTCCCGTTTGTCACGGTTCCGGTTTTATCAAGAACAATGGTATCGAGACGATGTGTTTTTTCTAAATGCTCGCCGCCTTTAAATAAAATCCCGAATTCAGCAGCGCGTCCGGATCCAGCCATTATGCTCGTCGGAGTGGCAAGACCGAGGGCGCAAGGACAGGCAATGACAAGAACCGCAATGAACTTGCTGATCGCTTCAGCAAAATCGCCAGGAGCCGCCCAAAGGTACCAAATGAGAAAAGTGAGAACGGCAATCCCCAATACAATGGGTACAAAAATGCCTGAAATCTGGTCAGCGAGACGCTGGATCGGTGCTTTTGACCCTTGTGCTTCCTCAACAATTTTGATGATATGAGAAAGCGCAGTATCCTTTCCGACGTTGACAGCTTTAATTTTCAGAAAGCCGTTTGCGTTAACGGTTGAACCTGTCACGCTGTCACCAGGATTTTTGTCAACAGGAAGACTTTCTCCTGTAATCATCGATTCGTCAACCGCTGAACGGCCTTCAACCACTTCTCCGTCGACAGGAATTCGTTCGCCAGGTTTGACGTAAACAATGTCATTAACAAGCACTTCGTCGATCGGGATGATTTGCTCCTGTCCGTCTCTTACAACAGTCGCTGTTTTCGCTTGAAGCTTCATCAGCTTTTTAATCGCATCCGAGGAACGGCCTTTTGCTTTTGTTTCAAACAACTTGCCTAATAAAATCAGCGTCAGCAAAATCGCGCTTGTTTCATAGTAAAGACCTTCTGTATGCCCGTGAGAGCCAAGGCTTTGAAAAGTAAGGTAAAGACTATAAGCGTAAGCAGCCGTCGTACCGAGGGCGACCAATACATCCATATTGGCGCTTTTATTTCTGAGCGCCTTATAAGCACCCACATAAAACGGCCAGCCGATCAGAAACTGGACTGGTGTCGCCAGCGCAAACTGCATCCACGGATTGAGAAATATATCCGGTACCCAAATGAATGATGTAAATGTAAAATGGCTCACCATCGCCCAAAGCAATGGAAACGACAGGACAGCTGAAAAAATCAGTCTCGCCGTTTGCTTCCTTTCTTCTTTCTTTTTAGCAGCAGCAGCCTCACTGTCCTGTTCACCCTTCAACTTTAGCTTATATCCAAGCTTATCTACCGCTTCTTTCAAATCGCTGACAGACGCTTCTTTTGGATTGTATTCGACCGTAACTGTTTCTAAAGCGAAGTTTACTGGAGCATTTGCGACGCCTTCTATTTTGTTAAGCCGTTTTTCAATCCGATTGGCGCAAGCCGCACAGGTCATGCCTTCAATATCGAATTCAGCTTTTTCTGTAACGACGTGATAGCCCAGCTTTTCTATTTTTTCTTGAATCGCTGCAGTCCCTGTTTCAGCAGGATCGTAGATTACATTTGATGTTTCCGTTGCCAGATTAACATTTGCATCCGTGACACCGGGCATCCGCTTCAGTCCTTTTTCAATTCTGGCAGCACATGCCGCACAGGTCATACCAGAGACCTGCATCGCGATTTCCTTTTGTTCACTCAACATACTCACTCCTTTATATACACCTGGGGGGTATATAAAAATGAAAGAAATATCGCGCCTCCCTATAGGCGCGATACCTTGAATCACTCAGCTACGTCATAGCCCTGATCTTCTATCGCATCCGCAATATCTTTGACTGATACTTTGTCAGCATCAAACGAAACATCGACTTTACCCGCTTCCAGATTGACATGAACGGCACTGACGCCGTCCAGTTCTCCTACGCTTGTTTCTACTGCTTTGACGCAGTGCTGACAAGACATTCCTTCAACTTGCAATGTTTTTTGTTCCATAATCAATTCCTCCTGTTTATTCTTTCTATTTTCATCCTACCATACCCCCGTAGGGTATTACAATAAAAAAACGCTTTATGATTTTGTGAACTTTTTAAATACGTCCAAAAGCTCAGAAATGGCCTGTTCCCCGTCTCCGCTTTTGATGGCATCTGCTACACAATGATGGGCATGATCCTCAAGCAAATGAAGCGCCACATTTTTCATTGCCGCCTGAACAGCTGAAATTTGCACAAGAATATCTACACAATATCTGTCGTTTTCCACCATGTTTTGAATGCCTCGGACTTGACCCTCAATCCGCTTAAGCCGGTTTGTAATCTGATCTTTTTCTTTCGAGCTTTTATGGTTTAATGTTTTATGTTCGTTATGCTTTTCCATGCGTACACCTCTGTTTAATGATATTAATTCCCATTATACTGATTGTCCAAACGGTTGTCTAAGCATGCCGACGCAAAAAATGAATCAGTTAGGTTTTACCATTTGACCAGGAGGGTATATACTTCTGTTGATAACGCTTTTAAAGGGGAGAAGGAAAGTGGATACGATCAAGGTTGGAATATTAGGATACGGATTGTCCGGTTCTGTTTTTCACGGGCCGCTGCTGGATGTTCTGGATGAATATCAAATCAGCAAAATCATGACATCTCGGACAGAAGAAGTGAAACGGGACTTTCCAGATGCTGAGGTTGTACATGAGCTTGAGGAAATCACAAATGACCCTGCCATTGAGCTTGTCATTGTCACCACCCCGAGCGGCCTTCATTACGAGCATGCTATGGCATGCATACAGGCCGGAAAACATGTTGTGATGGAAAAACCAATGACAGCAACAGCCGAAGAGGGGGAAACATTAAAAAGGGCTGCCGATGAAAAAGGCGTATTATTAAGCGTATATCATAACCGACGCTGGGATAACGACTTTTTAACGATTAAAAAGCTGATCTCTGAGGGATCTCTTGAAGATATCAATACATATCAAGTTTCCTATGACCGCTACAGACCTGAAGTTCAAGCGCGGTGGCGGGAAAAAGAAGGCATTGCCACTGGTACGCTGTATGATCTCGGCTCCCACATCATAGACCAAACCCTGCATTTGTTTGGGATGCCTAAAGCCGTGACTGCAAACGTGATGGCCCAGCGGGAAAATGCCGAAACGGTTGACTATTTTCATTTAACCCTGGACTATGGCAAGCTTCAAGCCATTCTATACGGGGGATCAATCGTTCCGGCAAACGGACCTCGTTATCAAATCCATGGAAAAGATTCCAGCTTTATCAAATACGGAATTGACGGACAGGAAGACGCACTCAGAGCGGGAAGAAAACCAGAGGATGACAGCTGGGGTGCAGATGATCCGGAGTTTTACGGACAGCTTACAACCATTCGTGGCTCCGACAAAAAAACAGAAACGATCCCATCAGTAAATGGCTCCTACCTTACTTATTACCGCAAAATAGCGGAAAGCATACGGGAAGGTGCTGCGCTGCCAGTCACTGCTGAGGAAGGTATTAATGTCATCCGCATCATTGAAGCCGCGATGAAAAGCAGTAAAGAGAAACGAACCATTATGCTGGAGCACTAAAACAAAAGCCTCCCCAAATAAGGGGAGGCTTTTTCATTAGAATGTTTTTCCTGCTTCTTTCGCACGCGCAATCGCGTCTTCTTTGATTTGCTGTGCTTTATCAGGCTCCGCATTATGTCCCTCTACGAAAATGCCTTCGAATGATGGTACGCCGAAGAAGTTCATCATGATGCCGATGTAGCGGTGTCCCATTTCCATCTCAGCCGCAGGGCCTTCTGAATAGTAGCCGCCGCGAGCTTGGATATGAATTGCTTTTTTATCAGTCAACAAGCCGACAGGACCTTGTTCTGTGTATTTGAATGATTTTCCTGCAACAGCAACAGAATCAAGATACGCCTTCATCACTGGCGGGAATGAGAAGTTCCATAAAGGAGTAACAAATACGTACTTATCAGCTGATGCAAATTGATCGCTAAGCTCTCCCAAACGGCCTACTTTCGCTTTTTCGCTTTCAGAAAGCTCTTCAAAGCCTGTACCTGACTGAAGCTTTCCCCATCCGCTGAATACATCTGCGTCAATGTGCGGGATGTTTTCTTTGTACAAATCGATATGTACAACTTCATCATTTGGATTCGCTTCTTTGTAAGATTCGATAAATGCTTTACCTGTTGCCATACTGTACGAAGTTGCTTCGTCATGCGGATGAGCAGTGATATATAATACTTTTGCCATTTTTACCAGCCCTTTCGTTTTTAAAAATCACACACCAATTATTATCATACAGATGCATAATGATTATTCTGTCTCTCTTAGACTTTATTATAGAGACAAAGAAATTTACTTTCAAGTAAAATATCTCGAATTAAAGATTATTTAACTTTCCCAAACAGATTACTTTTCAAAAGCTGTTCTCAAGCCGGAATACAGCGCGGACAGTTCTTTACTGATTCGAGGATAATGAGGGACATGCGGCACTTGAATATCCGCAGGCATCCTTTTCACTATAAAGGATTGCTCAGCCTGTTCAAAAAACGCCCGCAGCTGGTTGATCTCTTCATCAGAAAACGGAGCAGGCGGACGGCGGTGAGCTTGGGCCGAGAGCAAATAGTACCCCAAGTGCTGAGCACCGGAAATGGCAGGCCAGAGCGCCTCCGCACTCGCATGAGGAAACTCTCCAAGGGCCTTGTCATACGCATCCCGAAGCCTGACAAGGCTCACCCTTAACTTGTGTTCGTCGGCATTCTGCCCGGTTAACAGTTTCTCCATAAACTGCCCTTCCAACCGGATGACGTTCCTCATCAGTTCAGGCAGCCGCTTCGTTGAAAACCGCCGCCACAAAAGCATTGTTCCCAACAGCCCGATCACGCTGCCGACAGCTACGTCCGTCAGCCTCGCTATCATAAAATAACCGGCACCCGCGCCGCCATGCATACTTTCTGTGATAACAAGCGCATTTGCGGTTAAAAAGGGAACAGCCAGCGCATAATTGCGGACGATCAGCATCTCAAGAAGACATTGCAGCGCTGCAATACAAAACGCAATATAAACACCGCCCGGCTTAAAAAACAGGATTGCGCCTGCCAGCATAACACCGATCACCGTTCCGGCCGAACGCTGAATAGCCCTGTGAAGCGTAAAAACAACAGTAGTGCCAAGCATGACTGCTGCTGCCGAAAGCGGAATCCAATAGGAGCGTGCAAAGCCGAATGCGAGGGCAAACATATCGGCGGCAAACAGAACAATTCCGTACTTTAACGCTCTAATCAAAACCGGAGACTTCCAGTCAAAGGCATTTCTCAAAAAGTAAAAAGAGGATGGCAGGCGGCTTGGTTCCCCGTCAAGCTGCTTATCAAAACGTCCTGAAGCGATATGCAAAACCTCATTGATTTCTTCAAACAGCTTCCGCCTAGGCTCATATTCGTTCTCATTAATCTGATACGTACCGAAAACCCGTGCATGCGCAAGCATATCTCCGGTTTGGCGAAGTGCCTTTTCAATCTGCGCGGTCTCTCTGTCCGGCGTTTCAGCTGAAAAATGAATAATGGCAATGAATATGTCGTCAGCTTTTTCAAGGAGGCGGAAAAATCGTTCATCATGCCGCGATTTTTTCCGTCTGTTCCCTTTCCCAAGAACCGTTTGGCGGGCTGTTCTAAGCATGAGCACGGTCTGATGCTGTGCGTTATGAAAACCTGGCGTTCCGACGGCTGAAAGACATGCAGCCAGCTGATGATATGTTTTTTGCAGCACCGCTCCCTCCGGTCCATGTTTGTTCCATAACCAGCCGATTAAAGCGATACCCATGGCGAAAATGCCGCCGAGAAACGTCAGTCCCGCTCTGAACAGCGCTTGTGAAGGATCGGCCGGCAAACCGGAACTGACTAAAAAGGCAAGGACAAAAAACATCGGCGCAGGGCCTTGAATGCCGAGCGCGCTAAAAATAAACATCGCCGCTGCACCGATCAGCCCCAAAACAGCCGCCATCATCCAAAGCATCCCGGACAAAAGCGTCCCTAAACCAAATGAGAGGGCAATCCCAATAGAAACCAAGAGCAGCTTCAAGGCGCGCTTTTTGTATGATTCACCGCCCGCATATAAATAAACAAAGCCTCCGATACTTGCAATTAATCCGTAATCCGTGTGACCTGCCAATGCACCGACCAGCACAGGAAACCCTGAAGCGAAACCTGATCCGATAGCCTTTTTCCAAGGAAATGGATTTGCATGAATGCGAAAGGCATCCTTCACGATAGGCATGATTCTTTGATTGTTCGCAGCAGTTTTGTTCATTTGACAAAATCCTTTTCAATGAATGTGTAGAACTTTTCCCGTTTCTTCGCTTTAGTATGCCCAAAAACGCGGTTAGCTTCTCAATTGGTGCGCCCGATAAAAAAACAGAGACTTATACCGTCTCTGCTTTATTACATCAGTTTATTATCATAAAAGCGGCACCTGTCAGGACTGTTTTGTCCTTCTGCCTTCCTTTAAGAGCAGGTGAATAAAAAATAAAGGATAAATCAATAGATACCCATTAAACAGCCACCACACAAGATCAAAGTCACTGCTGAATGTCCAGAATGATAGCGCCTGCAGACCTGAACAACAGGTCAGCACAAGAGAAATCAGCGCCATCAGCTTCCAGTCAGCACGATTCACCCGCTGTAGGTACAAGCTGTACAACCCTGTGACAGAAATCAGGATATCCAGCGGAAAAAAAGACCAGTTCCAAGCGATCATAAACGGATGGTCATGATGTTTAAAAGCCCAGCTTTCCGGTATGAGCGAAAATCCGGCTGACAGCCAGTACAAGATAAAACCGATATCAGTCACGAGAAAAAACAGCTTCATATATCTCATTTGTACTGCCCGCTTTTATGTACCGGCTCAGACACCGCAGCATGCTCGATCAGGTTTAAAGACACAACACCGGCAATAATCAATCCAATTGAAATGACTTTCATGACACTCACATGTTCTTGAAAAAACAAAAAACCAACGACTGTAATCAGGACAATTCCCATCCCTGACCATACAGCATAAGCAACAGATACATCAATGGATTTAAGCGTAAGCGTCAGAAAGAAAAGACTCCCTCCATAAAAGAAAATCAACAGCAAACTGGGAATAATCTTTGTAAAACCGGACGATAGCTTCATGCTGACCGTTCCCGCAACCTCAAACAAAATCGCCGAGCATAGAAACACCCAATTCATGTCGCATCAGCCTCCTCATCAGCTGTTATACCGTTAAACAAAACATCTACAATTGATTCAAGCACCTCTCCTGTCGTGAACTGATGTTTCAGCGGATATTCAGGGTCATACACTTGATTGATGCTCCCTATATACATGTGAACAAACAGGTCCGGATTGATGTTTCTGATTCTCTTTTGCTGTTTGCACTCGTTTAATAATGCTAGGACAATCGCCCATTCTTCCTTAATAAACGCGTCTAATGTAAGCCACGCATCGTAATGGTATTTCTTTAGTTCATTTAATAATCCCATGTTCAGCAGTTCCATCCCCTGCGGAAGGCTGATCAGCATTTGTTTCACCTTTTCGAGCACATTTAAACTTTCATTTTCATAGATGTCTCTTTCTATTTGCTTCATTTCAGCTATAAATTGTTCGACAACCGCCTCAACAAGCTGATCTTTAGATGAATAATATGCATAGAGCGTCCGCTTGCTCGTTCCCAGCGCTGCCGCCAAATCATTCATCGTAAATGAAAATCCTTTCTGCTTGATCAGCCGGATGGTTTCCGCCATAATTCTTTTTTCCACATTAATCCCCCACTTCCGGTACCAATAAAACTATTTCGGTACCAATATTATACGGCAGAAATTTATGGAAATCAACAATATATAAAAAACCTCTCCTGTTGGGAGAGGTTTAAAAGACACTGCGGACCAAACCGCCGTCTGCCCGAAGTGCCGCACCATTGATCGCAGAGGAAAGCGGGCTGCTTAAAAATGTAACGAAGTGGGCGATTTCTTCCGGACGGATCAGTCTTTGAATAATAGATGTCGGCCGGTTTTCTTTCATAAAACGTGCCTCAGCTTCTTGAACAGTCAGGTTTTCACCAGGATACAGCGAGTTCAGCATGGTTTCCACACCCTCTGTTAAGGTAGAGCCCGGCATGACGGTGTTGACTGTGACATTCGTGCCGGTTGCCAGCTCCGCCAAACTGCGGGAAATGGACAGCTGCATCGTTTTTGTCGCACTGTAATGGGCCATTTCCTGTGACGGCATAATCGCTGCTTCACTGGCAATGAAAATCACACGCCCTTCTTTTTTCTCTATCATGTTATGCAAATACCTGCGTGTCAGCCTTACACCGCTCATAATATTCACTTCAAAAAAACGAAACCATTCATCGTCGGGAATATCAAAGTACTCCGCCGGTTCAAAAATCCCTAAATTGTTGACCAAAATATCAACCTCTGGATATGCCTGAAACAGCTCATTGCAGCCTTCTTCTGTTCCCAAATCAAATGCAGCCGGATAAAGAACCGCTTCAGCATGTTGTGTTTTCAGTTCATCTATCGTTTGATTCACTTTCTCTTCCCGGCGTCCGTTAATGATCACTGCCGCACCTTCTTCAGCTAACGAAGAGGCAATAGCTTTTCCGATCCCTGATGTCGAACCGGTCACCAGTGCGGTTTTTCCTTGTAAATTCAGCTTCATTATTCATCCCTCCGTTTTTGATTCCTCTTATTTATTGACAGAAATCTGATTGGTGAAACATCTGCTCTGCAATCAGTATGAAACAGCTGGGATTGAAATGGAAGTACGCACTTTTTGGTGCCTGTGGTTTGGAGAAAAAATAAAGCAGAACCTCTTAAGAGGTTCTGCTTTATTGTCAGTATGTATGGAGACGGTGGGAGTCGAACCCACGTCCAGAAACATCGATTACTTAAGCGTCTACGAGCGTAGCCTGCATATTTATGGTTTCACTCATCTTCTTGCCTGCGGGCGGGCCTTCCGAGAGCTAGTCTGTTCATCTCTTCTTACGTTCTCAGACAGGAACGCAAGCGTAGCCTACTTGGATGTGCTCTTCACAGACACATAGGCAATGTCAGGAAGAGCTCGCTGCGCTTATTAGGCAGCTAATGCTACGTTTTGGTTAAAACTGTTAGTTTTGCCAGTTATATTTAAGTGCGTGTTTACGAGATCGCCTCTCGGCTCGCAGCTCAAGCTCGATCCATCCCTGTCGAATCCGTAACGTCCCCTTGGTATAAGGGAAATACGGGAGAAAATATCAAGCTCTCACTCAAACTGGCTATAGTCTTATTATAACATGATCACGGCTCTTTTCAATTGTCAAATCCTTCAAATGAATGGCGTCGTGATCTGATCGTGAACACAGTATAGCACAGGCCTGATTTTCGAATCAAGCACTATGCCTTTAGAAGCCTTTTTGACTGTCTCTGAACGCTCTTTCGATTTCCCGCTTCGCGTCCTTGCGCTTCAGATCTTCCCGTTTGTCATAGTTCTTCTTCCCTTTTCCAAGGCCGAGAAGCACTTTGGCAAAGCCGTTTTTTAAATACAGCTTCAGCGGAACGAGAGAATAGCCTTTTTCCTTTGTTAACCCGATCAGCTTATTAATCTCCTTGCGGTGCATTAACAGCTTTCTTGTCCGAAGCGGATCGTGGTTATAGCGGTTTCCCTGCTCATATGGGCTGACGTGCATATTGTGGAGAAACACTTCTCCCCGTTCGATTTTGGCGAAGGAATCTTTAAGGTTTACGCGGCCGGCGCGAATCGATTTGATTTCGGTTCCTTGCAGAACGATGCCTGTTTCATAGGTTTCTTCTATAAAATAATCGTGGTTGGCTTTCTTATTTTGAGATAATACTTTTCCTGACCCTTTTGGCATGCCAGAACCTCCTCTCTCTAAGGAAAAACTGTCCACCTTTTGCGATACGCTCTATTTTACCAAATGTCACGTACCGCTACAATGAAAAGCTGTTTCCGAAAGAAAGCAAATAGAGCGCTGCGGCCCTATTTGCTGGTTGAGCTGCTATTTCTTCTTTTTCCGTTTCTGTTTCGGAGCATTCTGGAAGCCGCGTTTTTTCTTTTTCTTCTTCGGCTTAGTGAACCACTCCCCTTTTTCCTCAGACGGAGCTGGAGAAACAGGCGTATTGGTGCTTTGAACACGTTTTCTGGCAGGCTTTCCGCGTTTTCTGCTCCGGCTGCTGTCCAATTCTCTCGGACGCCGCGGAGTGCCCTTCATGCCGACAATTTCAAAGTCGATATTGCGCTCATCTTTATTGACATCGACAACCTTGACTGTGATTTCATCCCCGATGCGGAAGACGTTGCCTGTCCGCTCGCCAATCATTGCGAAATGCTGTTCGTCAAAGCGGTAGTAGTCATCTGTCATAAAGCTGACATGGACGAGTCCTTCAATTGTATTCGGCAGCTCGACGAACATTCCGAAGTTTGTCACAGAGCTGATCATGCCGTCAAACTCTTCACCGATTTTATCAAGCATGTATTCCGCTTTTTTCAGATCATCCGTCTCACGCTCGGCGTCAACTGCACGGCGCTCCATAGATGATGTATGTTCGGCGATATCCGGCAGGCGTTCAGCCCACTTTTCCTGTGTCGCTTCATCGACTTTGCCGTTGATCAAATACGTTCGGATCAGACGGTGAACGATTAAGTCCGGGTAACGGCGGATCGGCGATGTGAAATGCGTATAGAATTCCGTTGACAGACCGAAATGCCCCAAGCTTTGCGGGTCGTATTTCGCCTGTTTCATCGAACGGAGCATAACAGTAGATATAACCGTTTCCTCTGGTCTGTCACGCACAGCGTCCAGAATGCTTTGCAGCGCGCGCGGATGAATATTCCCCGCCGTTCCTTTCACCACATAGCCAAATGTCGTCACAAATTCTAAAAACTTTTGCAGCTTTTCAGCATTCGGCTCTTCGTGAATCCGGTATATAAACGGGACGTTCATCCAATGGAAATGCTCTGCCACTGTTTCGTTTGCTACAAGCATAAATTCTTCAATCAGCTTCTCGGCGACAGAGCGTTCTCTGATCACAACGTCTTTAACCGCTCCTTCGTCATCAACAAGCACCTTTGCTTCTTTGAAATCAAAGTCAACGGCGCCGCGGTCCATCCGCTTATCGCGAAGAATTTGAGCCAGGCGCTCCATGTCTTTGAACATCGGAACAAGAGGCTCGTATTTTTGCTTCAGCTCTTCATCATCGTCAACAAGAATTTTATTCACATCTGAATATGTCATTCTTTCCGTTGTTTTGATGACACTTTGGAAGATCTCGTGCTCTGTCACCTGTCCCTGACTGTTAATTGTCATTTCACAAGAAAGCGTCAGGCGGTCAACCTTTGGATTTAAGGAGCAGATGCCGTTTGACAATCTGTGCGGAATCATCGGGATGACACGGTCAACCAGATACACACTTGTCCCTCTTTCAAGCGCTTCTTTGTCAATCGGCGAGTTTTCAGTTACGTAATGGCTGACATCAGCTATGTGAACGCCAAGCTTGTAGCTTCCATCATCAAGTTTCGTCACGGTAACTGCATCATCCAAATCCTTCGCATCCGCACCATCAATGGTGACAATCACCTGGTCACGGAGATCACGGCGGTCTTTCAGATCTTTTTCATCAATCGTGTCAGGCGTACTTGATGCCTGTTCCATCGCGTCAGCTGGAAATTCTCCCGGCAGGCCGTGCTTATGAATGACCGATAAAATATCAATGCCCGGGTCGTTTTTGTGGCCGAGAATGGTTTCAACCTCACCCTCTGCGTTCATGCGGCCTTCAGGATAGCTCGTCAGCTTGACAACAACCTTATGCCCTTCCGCAGCTCCATTTTTCCCATTTTTCGGAATGAAGATGTCACTCGTGATTTTTTTGTCGTCCGGAATGACAAAGCCGAAGTTTCTCGTTTCTGTATACGTGCCGACAACCCGCTGAATCGCTCTTTCTAAAATCCGTATGACGGTTCCTTCCTGCCTGGAGCCGCTTGACTGTGAGTTCAGACGCACCATGACGATATCGCCGTTCATTGCCGTATTTAGCTCATTAGGCGGAATAAACACATCACTTAACGACGTATCCTCAGGCAGCAAAAAGGCGAATCCTTTCGCATGGGCTGAAATCTTTCCTTTTATTAAGTTCATCTTCTCCGGAATGCCGTAGCGGTCGCTTCTCGTCCGTACGATAAGCCCTTTTTCTTCCAAGGCGACTAACGCTTTGACGAGCTCTTTAAACTCCTCGGCTTCCGTAATATTTAACATCTCCTCAAGTTCCTGAACGGTCAGAGGTTTGTACGCCTCTTCCTTCATAAACGAGAGAAGCTTTTCCATAAATGCTTCTTTTTCCATTATCCGACCTCCTGTTGATTACCAATCGAGCTTCTCTAAAAATTCATACACATCCTGATGGACGAGGTCACGTTCTTTGTCGAGTGTAATGACATGCCCTGATTCCTCGTACCATTTCAGCTGTTTATCATCAGTTTCCACTTCGTTGTAAATAATATTGGCGCTTTCGGTATTAATCATGTGGTCATGACGGGCCTGCACCACAAATGTCGGTGAATAAATCATATCGACATTATTCCGCACATCAGCAATTAAGTCTTGCAGCGCCTTGAGGGTATTCATCGGCGTTTTTTCGAATTCCTTCATTTCCTCTTCAATTTGCTCCGGGCTTTTCCCCTCAAACTTTTTGTAATTGCGAGCGTATGAAAGAACGCCTTGATACATGACCTCTTCACTCTTAATATGCATCGGTGCGCACATTGGGACAATTCCCTTTATGGGTACAGTGTAACCCAATTTCAGCGAAAAAACCCCGCCAAGCGACAGTCCGCAGGCAGCAATGCTCTCATAGCCTTCAGATTTTAAGTATTCATAGCCATCCATTACGTTTTTCCACCAGTCTTCGGGCCCCGTATGTACAAGTTCTTCAGGCGGGACGCCATGTCCTTCATATTGAGGCGCGTGGCACGTATAGCCGCGTTCATTCAAATATCGTCCCAGCATCCTTACATCCGCTGTATTGCCTGTAAAGCCGTGCAGCAAAAGCACCGCTTTGTCTCCGCCTTTAAATGTAAATGGTTTTGGTGTCACAACTTTCATGCTCATGTCTCCCTTTCTATCTGCACGATCATTTTAGTTTTCCACAGTTTAATCAGAAAAAAACGTTTTGAATATCATCCAGAAACGTGAAAAAGGCCTGACTTCACATCAGACCTTATACAAACATTGCCCTATAGGATATAAGCAAGCGCAATCGTTAACACGAAAAACAAGACTGCCAGCACTACCGTAATGCGGTGCAAAATTAAATCAAGACCTCTTGCTTTTTGTTTCCCGAAGAGCTGCTCCGCTCCGCCTGAAATCGCACCAGATAATCCGGCGCTTTTACTGGATTGAAGCAAAACGACAATAATAAGTGCAATGCTGACGATAACCAATAAGGTAATCAAAACTGCGTGCATCCCATACACCTCCAGACTCACTGGCTACATTACTTCTATTTTACATGAAAAGGGTTGGCATGTCACGCTGTATCAGACGCCAAAAGGCCGGATAAGACGTTTTATCTTGGTTACCCTATTCATATGAAAAGGCCAAAGGAGAAAAGCGATGCCGCTTATCAGCATAGACAGCAGGAAACATCTTTTTTATGAAGAATATGGACAGGGAATCCCTATCATTTTTATCCACCCGCCGGGCATGGGACGCAAGGTTTTTTATTATCAGCGCCTTCTATCCAAGCATTTCAGGGTGATTTTTCCCGATTTAAGCGGCCACGGTGATAGTGATCATATCGATCAGCCAGCGTCTATTTCCTATTACGCAAACGAGATCGCGCAATTCATGGACGCTTTGGATATTGATAAAGCTGTGTTATTCGGGTATTCTGCCGGAGGCTTAATCGCGCAGCATACCGGCTTCACCCGCCCCGACAAAGTGTCACACCTTATTCTGTCCGGCGCCTACCCCGCTGTTCATAACGTAATCGGCCAGAAGCTGCACAAACTGGGAATGTATCTGCTTGAAAAAAACCCCGGTTTGCTCATGAAAATCCTCGCTGGCAGCCACACAAAAGACAGACAGCTTCGCAGCATATTAACAGACCATATGAAAAAAGCAGACCTGGCCCATTGGCATCAGTATTATCTGGATTCGCTTGGCTACAACTGCATTGAACAGCTGCCCCGCCTAGAAATGCCAATGCTGTTTATGTATGGCGGCCTGCGGGACTGGACCTTTACAAACGCAGGCTATTACCGAAGATCGTGCAGACATGCCGAATTTTTCAGATTGGAATATCAGGGACATCAATTGCCGACAAAACAATGGAAAACGTGCAATGAGCTGGTGACAGGGTTTGTGCTGACACATCATTCAATATAGAAAACGCTTGGATCTCCTTGCGTTTTCTATATTTTATTGACTTTTGTCAACAAAATCATAGTAAAAAAGATCCTCAAATTTCAAATTAAAATAGTGAAGCATTTTACCGATCACAAGCTGCCCCGGCCGTCTTTCTCCATTCAGCACGCGGCTCAGTGTGGCGGGTGAGACTCCGATTTCCAGCGCAAGCTGATTAAGGGAATAATCGTTATTAACCATATACTGCAAGACATAATCACGTCTAATCTGTATCTTTTCTACTGGCACTTTCCTCACCGTCCATTCCTGAAAAACTTTTTTCTATACTTTTACATTACGGCTTATGTTAACTTTTGTCAATACATTTCCAGTCTACCTATTCCCTTTAGTCAATAAACATACTAAAATATGAGTAACAGTGAGGGACGGGGTGAGATATATGGAAAGCTTTGGCGAACAATTACGGGCATTGCGTGAAGAGAGAAAGTTAACAGTCAACCAGCTGGCGACTTATTCAGGCGTAAGCGCGGCCGGCATCTCCAGAATCGAAAACGGAAAACGGGGCGTTCCCAAACCTGCCACCATCAAAAAACTGGCGGAAGCCTTAAAAATCCCTTATGAGGGGCTTATGTACAAGGCTGGTTACATCGAAGAAGTGCATGAAGCCAAGGCTCCTTATGAAACGAAGTGCAAGCTGCTCGAAAAAGCGGAGGCCTATGACCTGAAAAACCTTGCGCTTCTTGAGAACGAAAAATGGCAATATCTCAATAAAGAAGATTTGCTCATGCTGGATCATTATTTTTCGTTTATTTCAGACGAAGCCAAAAAACGGTCTGCTGATGACTGACTCTTGATAGAAATGTGAGGCGATAGACCATGTCACCGTTCGGACAGCAATTACGGGAGCTGCGCCGCGCCCGCAAACTGACAGTGAATCAGCTTGCGGTGTACTCAGGCATCAGCTCTGCCACCATTTCAAAAATTGAAAACGGCAAACGCGGGACGCCAAAACCCGCCACGATTAAAAAACTGGCAGCCGTCCTGAAAGTGCCGTACGAAAACCTAATGGCCGCCGCAGGCCATATTCAGGCCTTTCCTGAAGAAATCCGCGAAGCATCTGAAAGCTATCAATCCGTTTATGAAATTTACCAGACGGCTGTCACTCGCGGAGCGGAGCACCTCCCGATTTTCAATAGTCAAAAATGGGAACATCTCTCAAAGCAGGATATTGAAAATCTCAGCAAATACTTCGATTTTTTGTCTTCAGAAGCAAAAAAACGCGCCTCTTCCTCATAATCCCCTGTTTCTCTTTCTATATTTTATCAATCACGCTTGCATACCCTCCCTCGTTATTTGCGTTATAATAGTGACAGACGAGGTGAAAAGTATGAACCAATCAGAAATGTGTCCTAGATTTGAAAAAGCAGTCGACATCTTAAGTAAACGCTGGGTCGCTTTAATCGTATTTCAGCTCTTGAACGGGTCTCAGCGATTTAGCGAAATTGAAGCAGCACTTCCAAATCTAAGCGGCAGAGTTCTGTCAGAACGGCTGAAAGAACTTGAGCTTGAAGGAGTAGTGAAGCGGGATGTCATCCCGGAAACTCCGGTTCGCATCGAATATTCATTGACTGATAAAGGAAAGGCACTGGCCCCCATTCTAGGTGAAATTTCTAAATGGGCGACTGAATGGATTGACCCTTCCTTTCTTGACTAATTGCTAAAACGGTTCTGATCTCAAAGACGAGAAAAGAGCCGTTTTTTATTTTTTCCCAGGTGAAAAAACGATTTCTCAGCCGATATATAGTACATCCACACATTACGTTTTTAAAGGAGACCACTATATGCGACTGACGATTTCCCGCAAATTCAGCCTGGTATTTTTGACACTGATCCTGATCAATTTACTTGTAGGCGGAATAGGCGTTCTTAATATGCAGCATATCATTCAAAAAACAGATGAAATCAACACAAAATGGATTGACGGCATCAAAGGAATCACTTCAATTAATTATGTAACCGAGCACCTGTCTTCTAAAGAAAAGGACTTTCTGATTTATACAGACAAAAGCAAAATGGATACACTTGATCAAGAAATGAATCAAATCATGGAAGACATTAACCAAAAGCTCGATAACTACGAAAAAACGATCTCCACTGATAAAGAGCAGAAACTGTTCGAGCAGCTTCAAACTGAAGTGAATACCTATATGGATATTCATGCGCAAATTATCGAAAGCGGCCGCACGAATGACATGGACAAAGCAAGAGGTTTATTGGTTCAGACTGAGGCCAGCTTTGAGGATATGAAAAAAACAATCACTCAGCTTGTTGACTTAAATCAAGAAGGCAGCAACACAGCGGTAAAAGAAACGAAGGCCGTCTATCATAAAGGGCTCATTTACACTGCTTTGCTTGTGGCAGCTTCGATCCTCATCAGCATTTTCATCTGGCTTTATATCACGCGAAACATTGTAAAGCCTATCATTCGCATGAAGGAATCTGCCAATCATATTGCCGAAGGCGATCTGTCGAACGATATGGAGCCGCTCAACTCAAAAGACGAGCTGGGTGATCTGAATGAAGCGCTGCAAAAAATGGTAGGGAATCTGAGAGATATTGTCGGATATTCTAAAGACATATCAAGCCGGGTTCTTTCTTCTTCACAGGTGCTTGCAACCGCAACGAATGAAACAAGATCCGGCAGCAAACATATTACCGAGACGATGAACGAAATGGCTGAGGGCTCTGAACAGCAGGCCCAAGACGCCGTGACGATTGCCGAATCGATGAATGAGTTCACTGAAAGCATTGATAAAGCCTATAATCACGGCATCACCATCAGCGATACGTCTCAAAACGTTCTCGAACTCGCGGTAAGCGGAAACGAAAATATGGCTACGTCATTACAGCAAATGAAAACCATCCATCATATTGTTGAAGAAGCCGTGCATAAAGTGAGATCACTGGAACAGCATTCTCAGGATATCAACAAGCTCGTTCAAGTCATCAACGGAATTGCCGAGCAAACGAATTTGCTGTCCCTTAACGCCGCGATTGAAGCTGCCCGCGCAGGAGAAAGCGGCAAAGGCTTCGCCGTTGTGGCAGAGGAGGTCAGAAAGCTGGCTGACGGCGTTTCTGATTCCGTGCAGGATATTACCCGGATTGTAGGCGGGACACAGGAGGAGATCCACACTGTCATTACGTACTTGGAAAGCAGCTTTACAGAAGTCGAAAAAGGAACGGAAAACCTGACAGACACCGGGCAGGCTATGCGGCATATCAAGCAATCCGTCACCCATGTTGCAGACAGCATTAAGGAAGTAACGGATGGCCTGAAGCAGTTAACAAACCAATCGATTACTATCAATCAATCGATTGAAAATATCGCTTCTGTATCCGAAGAGTCGGCCGCCGGCATTGAAGAAACATTTTCAATAACTGAGCAATCCGCCCATTCGATGGATCAAGTGCTTCTAAATGCTGAAGAGCTTGAGCAGCTGGCCAATGAGCTTAATGAGAAGATGGGTCAGTTTACGATTTAAATAGAAAAAAGAGGCTGGACTCCAGCCTCTTTTTCTATTCTATGCAGCTGATTGAACATGTTTCGCCCCGGTTCTTTTTTTCTTCACCGGACTTAATGCCCGCTCCAGCCAAGCCATGAGCAAATCCGCCCCTACCGCCATCACCGCAGTTGGTATCGCTCCGGCTAGAATAATCGCAGTTCCGTTTGTTGCGTTTGAGCCGCGGACAATCATGTCCCCAAGGCCTCCGGCACCGACAAATGTGCCGATCGCTGTAATTCCGATGGCAATGACGAGAGCCGTGCGAAGGCCCGCCATAATGACAGAAAGTGCGAGCGGGAGCTCAACCATTCTGAGTACTTGGAATTTCGTCATGCCCATTGCTTTTCCCGATTCTAAGTAGGCATGTTCAATACTGATAATGCCTGTGTACGTGTTTCGAATAATCGGCAGCAGGGAATACAGAAATAATGATAGAATCACGGTATTTGCGCCGAGCCCCATAACAAGCATTAAGACGGCCAGCATAGCGAGCGCCGGGATTGTTTGAATAACGTTTGTTACGGCAAACACCCAGGCTGACAAACGGCGAAAATGCGCGATGAGGATTCCGGCCGGAACCCCGACGACAGCGGCAAATAAAACGCCGTAAGCCGACATGAGAAAGTGGCGGCCGAATTCATCCATGACGTAACTGCCATTCTGCGCGTAATACGTCATTAACTGTTCAAGCACGTTCATTGACCTCTTCCCCCTTTCACGATTCGAAGTAGTGATGTTTTTCTAAATATTCCTTGGCAACGACAGACGGTTCTTTGAGATTGCCGTCGACTTCATAGTTAAGCTCCTGCATCGTGGTTGTGTCGATTTTTCCGAGCATTTTCTTGATGATGCCTTCAAGCTCAGGATGTTCTTTGAGCACCTTTTCCGGAACAACCGGAGAGCAGTCGTACGGCGGGAAAAATTGTTTATCATCCTTTAGCATTTTGAGACCATAGGACTTGATTCTTCCATCGGTTGAATACGCAAGCACAATGTCCATTTTTCCGCTTTTCACCGCGTCGTACACAAGGCCGATCTGCATCGGATACGTGCCGCCGAATGTCATGCCGTAGGTTTTCGTAAAATCCTGATAGCCGTTTCCTTTGAGCTTCATCCAATAGTTATCAACGCCCAGCTTTAATTGCGGCGCCCATTTTTTAACGTCTGATACGGTCTCTAAATGGTATTGGTCGGCCAGCTCCTTGCTGACTGTAAAGGCATATGTATTATCAAACCCGTAGGAGTCATACCACTTTAAATCATATCTTTTTTTAAACTCCCGCTGAGTAAGCGCCAGCGCTTTGTCCGGGTCTTTTTCAGGTTGCATTCTCAGCGTGCCTGTCAGCGCGTCTCCCGTATATCTTGTGGCCGCAATGTCGATTTCATCATTCATTAAAGCCTGCTGCTGCACCGCGTTGGAGCCAAGATTTTTAATCGTTGTTGTTTTGAGATCAGTATGGTGTTCGATCAACTGGCCAAGCATGCTGGCGATGATTTCTGATTCGCTCATGCTTTGCGCGCCGATTTTAATGGTCTGGTCTGCAGCAGCGCTGAGACCAGGAAGCGAACAGCCGCTCAGCGTCAGCGTTGCCGCAAGTGCTAAACCTATCATTAATTTGAGATATTTTCTTTTCATGAGCCGCCTCCTTATGACAATTCCTTCAATCTCTGCATGCCGGCAGGTGTCAGTTTTCGTTCAGCAACTGCCAGCACATAATCAATCACAATTGCCAATATTGTGACAGGTACCGCGCCCCCGATGATATATTCCGGCTGATATAAATTCAGTCCGATAAAAATGTAATCACCCAATCCGCCGCCTCCGATAAAGGAAGCAAGCGTGGCCCAGCCGATTAAGTAAATCGTCGATGTCCTGATTCCCGCCATGATCACTGGTGCGGCAAGCGGCAGCTCCACCAAGCGGACTTGTTCAGCCGGCGTCATTCCGATTCCTTTACCAGACTCGAGCAGATTTTTGTTGACGCCGCGAATGCCGGTATACGTGTTGCGAAGAATCGGCAATACGGAATAGAAAAACAAAGCCACAATGGCCGGAACCTTCCCTACACCAAGGAGTGGGATAAAAAAAGCGAGGATGGCCAGACTCGGCAGCGTCTGAATGATATTGACAATGCCGATAATGGTGCCGGCTCCTTTTTTCATTCTGGTAAGCACAACCCCGAGGGGGACGGCAACCAGCACGCCCAGGATCACAGCAATGAGCGATATCGTAATATGCTCGTATGTTTTATAAAGAAGCTCGCCCCCATTGGTTTGCAAAAATTGAACAATATGATGCATGACTTATCGCCCCTCCCTATGACAATGCTGCGAGCTGCTTTTCTTCTCCCCAGAGGGAGTCATACACGATGTCGACCAGACTTGCCCTCGTCACAATTCCGATCAGGCGTCGGTCTTCATCCACAACGGGAACATATTTGACACCCCGTTTTAAAATTTTGCGGACCGTGTCGCGCAGCAGTGTGCCGCCCAGTACTGTGTATATATCTTCATGTAAAACTTCACTGACGAGATTGGCCTTTTTCCGGCATTGATCAATGATTTCAACATCGACATAGCCTTGCAGAACGCGCTCGTCATCGACGACCAGCAATGAATCGACCCGTTCCTGCCTCATCAGCTGAATGGCCTCAGAAAGCGTTTTATCCGCGGTGATCGTTACAGGCTGTGTGTTCATAATCTGGTCAACCCGTTCAACATCCGGGCTGGATGACTGAATCAGCCGCTCCTTGCCGATAAATTCCTCAACAAATTCGTCTGCCGGATTTCTTAAAATGTCATCGGGCGTTCCAACTTGAACGATTTCTCCCGCTTTTAAAATCACAATCCGGTCTGCCAGCTTAATCGCTTCATCCATATCGTGGGTAACAAATACGATGGTTTTATGTAAGGTTTTTTGCAGTTTTTTAAATTCTTCCTGGAGGGAATCCCTCGTAATCGGGTCGAGTGCCCCAAACGGTTCATCCATTAAGATAAGCGGCGGCTCCGCGGCAAGTGCCCGTAATACACCAATTCGCTGCTGCTGCCCCCCGCTTAATTCATGAGGATAACGGTCTAAATATTCTGGCCCCATATCGACCAATTTTAAAAGCTCACGCGCCCGCTCTTTCCGCTGCTGCTCCGGCCATTTCAGCAATTTTGGGACGAGTGAGATATTCTGCTGAATGGTCATATGGGGAAACAGGCCGATCTGCTGAATCACATAGCCAATTTTGCGCCTGAGCTCTACAGGATCCTGGTCCATGATGTTTTCGCCGTCAATGAAAATCTTTCCGGCGGAAGGCTCAATTAATCGGTTAATCATTTTCATTGTTGTCGTTTTTCCGCAGCCGCTCGGTCCGATAAAGCAGATAAATTCGCCTTTTGCAATCTTAAGATTTACGTTGTTCACAGCTTTTTTGCCGCCCTTGTATGTTTTCGAGACATTTTCTAATGTCAGCAAACATCGCACCTCCAAAATTAAGTTTATTCAATTTGTTCAGTTTAAATTTAATTTTTCAGACAATTGAATGCTTCCCATTATAGAATAAAGTTTATAAAATAAAAAGTTTACAATTTGTTCATATTATTTATAAAGTATGTGTAAACGCTGATTTACCCGCATTGACGTGTGTTGATCTCCTTATTGCTCCAATTTCCTGCCAAATTCTCTTTTGACAGCATTTTCGCCGTATCAAAAATGTGGTATATTGACATCGGAATTGTTAGCTGAAAGGATGAAACCGTTGGAGAAAGATCCGTTAACGATCATTGAACAAGCCGAGGACCATTTTATAGAAAGAATCGCGGAAAACATGCATGCATTTGGAATGCCCTCTACCGTCGGACGAGTGCTGGGCATTATTTATATGAATCGAAAACCGATGACGCTTACGGAATTATCTGAGGCCACCGGCATGAGTAAAACACGCATGAGCCAGGTAGTGCGGGAAATGCTTGATGCCAACATTGCCGAGAAGGTATTCGAAAAAGGCGTGCGAAAAGATTTATATGAGGTTGAGCAGGACTACTATCAAACATTTATCACGCTGTTTTCAGCCACCTGGAGCAAAGTCGTCAGCAAAAACAAAATGATGCATAAAAAACTCAATCGGGAGCTGCTTAGCGTGTTGGATGAAGAGCTTACTCCTGAAGCGGAAGAAAAAGTGAATGAACTGCTGAAAGAATTAAAGGAATGGCTTGATTATTATAATTGGCTCAGCCGTTTGATTGAATTTTTTGAGAGCGAAGAAATTTTTAAATATGTGCCGAAGCCGTAAAAAACGCCCTGTCATTACAAGGCGTTTTTTCTTATGCGGCACCTGCCAGGTTTTTCTTCTTTCTCTTTTTAATCGGGCTTAATGCTCGTTCAAGCCAGCCCATGACCAAATCGGCAATCACCGCCATCAGAGCTGTGGGGATCGCTCCCGCTAATATAATCGCGGTTCCGTTTGTGGCGTTTGATCCCCTGACGATGATGTCCCCGAGACCGCCTGCACCGACAAATGTCCCGATGGCCGTAATGCCGATGGCAATGACAAGCGCGGTGCGCAGGCCGGCCATTATGACCGAAAGCGCAAGCGGAAGCTCGACCATCCGCAGCACTTGAAATTTTGTCATCCCCATTGCTTTTCCGGATTCAAGATAGGCGTGCTCAATACTGATAATCCCTGTATACGTATTTCTGATAATCGGCAGAAGAGAATACAGAAATAATGACAATATCACCGTATTAGCGCCCAGCCCCATGACAAGCATCAGCACGGCGAGCATGGCGAGAGCCGGGATGGTCTGAATGACATTCGTGACCGCAAAAACCCATCCGCTTAATCTTCTGTATCTGGCTATCAGGATGCCGAGCGGAATTCCAACAATGGCGGCAAATAAAACGCCATACACCGACATCAGAAAATGGCGGTAAAATTCCTGCAGCACGTAACCGCCGTTTTGCGAATAGTATGTGCCAAGCTGCTGTAGTACTTCCATATGATCCACCTCTTTTCTTAGTCAAAATAATGATGTTTCTCTAAAAATTCCTTTGCTACGACAGACGGCTCCTTCAGCTTGCCATCCACCTCATAATTAAGTTCCTGCATCGTTTCCGTGTCGATTTGCCCAATCAGCTTATTGATCACACCTTCAAGTTCCGGATGCGCCTTAAGCACCTTTTCCGGAATCACCGGTGAACAGTCATACGGCGGAAAGAAACGCTTATCGTCTTTTAAGATTTTCAGATCATATGCTTTAATCCGTCCATCCGTTGAATAAGCCAAAACCGCATCCATTTTCCCGTTTTTGACTGCGTCATAGACTAGCCCGATCTGCATTGGATAAGTTGTGCCGAACTCAAAGCCATATGTGCTGACAAAGCCTTTATACCCGTCGCCTTTTCGTTTCAGCCAAGCATTGTCGACGCCTAATTTATATTGGGAAGCATTTTTCTTCAGGTCAGACACGGTGTTAATATGCTCCTTTTCCGCAAACTTTTTTGTTACGGTGAAGGCATATGTGTTATCAAAGCCGTAGGAATCAAACCATTTATAAGAAAAGCGCTTTTGAAACTCGTTCTGCACAATGTTCAGCGCTTTTTTCGGATCTTTCTCCGCTTCCTTGCCGAGGGTGCTTGTTAAATCTGTTCCGGAATAGCGCGTGGCTGAAATATCAATGTCACCGCCCAGCATCGCTTGGTGCTGAACATAGTTTGAGCCGAGGTTTTTCACTAAAGCGGTATTCAAATCTGTATCATGTTCAATAAGCTGCGCGATCATATTCGCTACAATTTCTGATTCTGTCATGCTTTGCGCCCCGATTTTGATCGTGTCGTCAGAAGCGCCGCCGAGACCCGGCAGAGAGCAGCCGCCTAGCAGCATGACAAAGACGAGAGCAAACGCGCCAAGCCATTTGATTTTTGTCATTTTCAACAGTGCCAACTCCTTACGAAACTTCCTTCATCCCTTGCAAGCCTTTCGGCGTCACCTTTCGTTCTGTCACAGCCAGCACATAATCAATAATAATTGCCAGAATTGTGACAGGCACGGCACCGCCAATGATATATTCAGGCTGGTATAGGTTCAGTCCGATAAAAATATAGTCCCCGAGGCCGCCTCCCCCGATAAACGACGCAAGTGTCGCCCAGCCAATTAGGTAGATCGTTGATGTGCGGATCCCCGCCATGATGATGGGAATCGCCAGCGGGATTTCGACGAGCCGAATCTGCTCCCAGCCGGTCATGCCAATCCCTTTCCCCGATTCCAGGAGGTTTTTATTTACACCTTTAATGCCGGTATACGTATTGCGCAGGATCGGCAGCACCGAATAGAAAAATAAAGCGACAATCGCAGGCACTTTTCCTACACCGAGAAGCGGAATAAAAAAGGCTAAAATCGCCAGACTCGGGAGGGTTTGCACAATGTTTACGAAACCGATTACCGCACCTGCGCCTTTTTTCATTCTGGTAAGAGCAACGCCGAGCGGCACTGCAACGATAATGCCCAATACAACGGCTATGAGTGAAATATATAAATGCTCTCCTGTTTTATACAACAGCTCTCCGCCGTTCGTTTGCAAAAAAGTCATCATTTGATTCATCTTAAAAGAGCTCCTCCCCTGGTCAGATCGTCATGAGCTGGTTTTCCTCGTCGCCCCAAATGGAATCGTATACGATATCAACGAGGCTCGCTCTTGTCACAATCCCTGCTAAATGGTTCTGTTCATCGACCACCGGAACATACTTGATCCCCTGCTTCAAAATTTTTCGGACTGTATCGCGAAGAAGCGCCCCTTTTTGAACGGTATATATATCTGAACGGTATACATCGCCAACGATGCTCGCTTTTTTGCGGTTTTGATCAATCATTTCCACATCAACATAGCCCTTCAGCACGTTTTGCCGGTCCACAACGAGCAGCGAGTCAACACGTTTTTCTCTCATCAGCTGAATCGCCTGAGAAAGCGTTTTGTCCGCAGATACCGTCACCGGCGTTCTGTTCATCATTTGCTCTACCCGCTCGATATCCGGTCTTGACTGAATCAGGCGCTCTTTCCCGATAAATTCTTCAACAAACTCATTTGCCGGGTTTCGAAGAATCTCATCAGGTGTGCCGACTTGAACGATTTCTCCCGCTTTTAATATCACAATCCTGTCGGCAAGCTTAATCGCTTCATCCATATCGTGGGTTACAAACACAATCGTTTTGTTTAAGGTTCTCTGCAGTTTTTTGAATTCTTCCTGAAGGGAATCACGCGTAATCGGATCAAGCGCTCCGAACGGTTCATCCATTAAAATGAGAGGGGGTTCCGCTGCCAGGGCGCGCAGCACGCCGATTCTCTGCTGCTGTCCGCCGCTGAGCTCATGCGGATAACGGTCTAAATACTCTGGGCCCATATCCACAAGCTTTAACAGCTCGCGCGCCCGTTCTTTCCGTTTTTCCTCAGGCCATTTCAGCAGCTTTGGTACGAGTGAGATGTTCTGCTGGATGGTCATATGGGGGAACAAACCAATCTGCTGAATCACATAGCCGATTTTTCTTCTCAGCTCAACCGGGTCCTGTTCCATAATATTTTCTCCGTCGATAAAGATCCTTCCAGACGATGGTTCTATCAGTCTGTTGATCATCTTCATCGTTGTCGTTTTTCCGCAGCCGCTCGGGCCGATAAAACAGATAAATTCACCTTTTGCAATATCTAAATCAATGCTGTTCACAGCTTTTTTGCCGCCTTTATATACTTTTGACACTTGTTCCAATTTCAGCAATCCGTGCACCTCCGCAGGTTTCCTTTAAATTTTCTGAAAAGTATAATCCTTATTATAGTTTGAACTTTGTAAAATAAAAAGTTTACAATGTGTTGAAATTATATGTTATTTATAGATTATTTATTGTTATGACCGAGACGGAAAGGGTGTTCTTACAATTACGCCGGATACCTCCCACTTCCTCTGCATTCAGCTATTTTCAACACCAGGAAGAAATATGATATATTGACACCATCAATTGCCATTTGAAGGGATGATCAGCTGTGAAAAAAACCGCTCTCGACATCATTGAACATGCTGAAGAGCATCTCATTGAGAAGATTGCCGAAAATATGCATACGTTTGGAATGCCTTCAACTGTCGGACGTGTGCTCGGAATTATTTATATGAATCGAAAACCAATGACCTTAAGCGAGCTCTCTGAGGCAACGGGCATGAGCAAAACACGGATGAGCCAGGTTGTCCGGGAAATGATCGATGCCAATATCGCCGAAAAGGTGTTTGAAAAAGGCGTACGAAAAGACCTTTATGACGTCGAGCAGGATTATTATCAAACCTTCATTTCTTTATTTGCGGCGAATTGGACAAAGGTCGTGAGCAAAAACAAAGTGCTGTATAAAAAATTAAACCGGGAGCTGAGTGATCTTTTACAAAGGGACGGGCTTACCCCGGAAGCGGAAGATAAAGTCAATCAGCTGCTGAATGAATTAAAAGAATGGCTTCATTACTATGATTGGCTGAGCAGGTTGATTGAATTTTTTGAGAGTGAGGAAGTCTTTCGGTACGTGCCAAAAACAAAAGAAAGCAGCTCTCTAAAATAAGGAGCTGCTTTTTGCATCATGAGGTTAAGATCGGAAACATGCCTTTCAGCCCCGCACCAATCATCCCGACCGCAACCACGGCTAAGATTAATCCCATCAATCTGGTAATCACATTCATCTCAGTTTTTCCGAGTTTGCTGCTGATAAAAGCAGAATAGTGGAAAAAGAGAAAGGTCAGGGCAATAACGGCGGCTATGCCGATCATGACAGCCACATAATGACCAATGCCGCTATGTCCGGCGGAAAGGCTCATCACTGTTGCAATCGTTCCGGGCCCAGCAATGATCGGAATGGATAAAGGTGTGACTGATATATCCGCTTTTTCCTTGCTTTCCTTATGTTCATCATGGTGAAGAGATTGCACGTGCGATTCTTTCGCATTCAATAGATTATAGGCAATGCCGAAAATGAATATGCCGCCCGCCACTCGGAGCGCGTGAATGTTGATATCAAACAGTTTAAAGATAAGATGACCGAAAACCAAAAAAGCTGCGAGAATAAAAAAGGATAAAATAGCTGCCTTCCGGGCAATCGCTTTTCTTTCCGCTGCAGTATAGCCTTCTGTCAGCGTCAGAAATATCGGTACGTTTCCGATCGGATTCGATACTGCGAATAAAGAAATGAAGACGTGAACGATAAATGAGAACATCATATACCTCCTTGTTGATAGTCTCTGCACAGGAAATAGAATTATTCTCCACCCTTTTACCCGGAGGCGATTTCCCGGTAAACCTTTATAGCCTGTCAGAAACGCGCCATGCTACAATGAAGTGACAAATTGAATAGGAAGGACGTAAACAGATGTTCAAAAAAATTGCGGCAGATGCCTTGGGCTTATCTGATATCGGAAAAATTATCGAACCTCAGGACTATGACAAAACAGACGCAGATGACTATGTCATGCATGAAGATAATGAGAAAATTTATTTCTTGATTAAAACAAAAGCAGACGAGTATTGCTTTACGAACCTGGCCCTGATCCATGTAGACGGCGAACGCGCCACTTCCTCGAAACGAACGTTGAAACGCTATCCTTATTCGCAATATAAAATCTCTGACGTTTTTCTTGAAACTGCCGGAAAAGTGGATTTGGATGTTGAAATTAAGTTCAAGCTGGGCGGTGAACAATTCGACATTGATGTCCACAAAGACCAGATTGAAAAGTTAAAAGACCTTTATAAAGCACTGCTTCGCATCGCTGAAACAACCTATGAAAATGACATTTTAATCAATCAAGCGGAGCAAAGCTTAGATAAAGCAGTGACGATTCTTCACCATACCCGCCCTGAGCACGTCAATATTGAAACGCAATACAAAGAGCTGACCGAATTCGGATTTACTTGGCTGACATCCGTTCGCTCGCAGTATCATATTAAGGATTTTGGGGATGTATTTGAGAAATATATTAATAACTAGATAAAAAAAGACACAGCTGCTATCGGGCTCGTGTCTTTTTTTGTATGAATATTGATTACTTTACAACTTTTTTCTTTTATAATAAAACTATTAGTCTATTTTCCCTATATTACAGATAAAGGAGTTATTTTATGTATTGTCCTCAATGCGGCCATCAAACAGATGGCGGAAATTTTTGTGAGAAATGCGGATCACCGCTCCCCGGTCAATCAGGCCACCAGCATGCAGCTCAAACTGGAGCCGCTGCAAAGCAAGCAGCAAAACAGTTCGGTTCATTTGTCTTATCCGTCCTGAAACGCCCTTATCAGGAATGTAAAGCAACAGGCGGAGAACAGCTGATCAGCGCAATCATTACGATGGTTCTTTTCAGTTTGCTGACCCCTTTGATGTTTTATATTCTTTTTTCAGACGGTCCCGGAAGCGTAAGCTTTACAGCAATCTTCTTAGAGCCAACCATTTATTTTATTTTATTTCTATTTGGCCTGCATGCATGCATCTTTTTCGCCCTGAAAATCGCGGGAAACCAAGTGTCTTTCAAGGATTCATTCTCAAGATTCGGAGCATTTCTTATTCCTTTTACGGCTATTTTGATTCTTGCCCTTTTCTTCTTTTTATTACATACAGACATTTGCTTTACCATATTAGCCGTTGGTTTAATCGGTGCATTCTTCGCCATTCCTCCTGCGATGCTGAGCAGTTACCAGCATTCATATAAAGGGAAGGTTGATGTCATTTACTCAACGATTGTGATTTATCTGATCATCTGCGTTACATTTCAGCTTATTATCGAACACTATGTCAAAGAAATTTTCCGTTATATGCTCTTTTAAAAACAATCCCATCACCTGCTGGTGATGGGATTGTTTTATTGAATAGACGTTAAGTAAATTCTTCCGTTCTTCACTACGCCGGTGTAGGTCCAGTTATATGTTCTGAGCTTTGGACTGCCGCCTGATTTTGTGATATAGAATTCTTCATACGTCTTAATCGTGATAGCCGACCCATTTTGGCTCCAGCTTTTCACTTCATAGTTATTAAAGTCTTCTGTTGTCCCCTCTTTATTTAATTTCGACACGAGATGCTGCTGGTCGGAATAAAGGGAACTGCCTTTTTCAAGGCTGTCTTCCATCAGCGAGAAATTATTTTGATTCACGGCATCTGCCTGACTTTGCAGATAACTGCCCATAAATAATGTCACTTGTTCATCTGTAACATCGCCGCTTGCAGAGCTTTCACTGCCTTTGTTTTTCGAGCCAGCCCAGGCGGAAGTGTATGTCTCTGGTTTATCATTTTTGATTTTCTTTATATTTGTGCCTGCAGATTCGAATGTTGATTCTGCATCTTCGAAAATCCATTTTTTCTGTTTTTTATCATATGAAAGAAGATATTCATAACTCGGACTGTCGTCAGTCATTTCAGATTTTGTATAGTCGTTATACGAAGAAGACTGGTGAAGTTCTTTTCCTGTTACCGATACCTGCCACGTTCCGTCGTTTTTCTGAGAGAGGGCAAATGTGTCCAGGTCAAAATCAGTTTCCAAGTATCTATCTTTTAAGTATGAATCCGCGCTTTTCATAGAATCGACGGTGTCCTTCGTCTCCGCCTTCCAATTGGCACTTGCCTCTGTCATCTGGGCTGTATTCCCATCAGATAGAGCTTTGGAGTATTGTTTTGTTGTTTTGACAATTGTGTTCATAATCTGTTCCTGTGTATCTTGATCAGGAATTAACGTTAACTCCATTTCTTTATCATCGATCGGAACGCCGGCAGTTTTTGTTTTTCCCCACGGAAATTCTGCCTCGACTGAAGCTGTCATTGATCCATCTGTCAGCAGCGGACCATATGTTACGGATTTGAACGGATCTTTATGAATTGACTTGCCGTTAATCAGCAAATCTCCCTTCCCGCTCTTGATGTCATCCGCTAAGCTGAATGTCACATCGTCTGCTTCCAATGAGAGATCAACACGAAAGCTGCTATCGCCAATCGCCTGAATGTCTTCCTTTTTCACAAGGTCAACGACATCGTTTTTCAGTTTGGCTGAGACTGTATATTCGCCGGGAATGTACGGACCAAGGGTTTGTGCTTGATCTGCTTTCTTTACAGATCCGGCTTCCTCTTTATTGACATATAGATCGGTATTTTTATAATTGCTGCTCACTTCAAAATAAACAGGTGCTACCTTTAAGTCATAATGGTCAAATACCAGCAGGCTTTTCCCGTCTTTTTCTGCATATACGATATCCTTCTGGGCTGTTTCATCCCGCAGCGATGCAAAAAGTTCATCTTTTTTGTCTGGATGATCCTTCAAATATGTAAGAAACGGTTTTACATTATTTTTAGTGAGTTTAAGATTGTCATTTACCGGTGTAAGCAGAGTCGCGATTTGGTCCTGATCCCCATCATTTACGGCCTGTTCAAACTTGTCTACTAACCTATCCTTTGAAGTAAAATACGCTCCGGTTTTATATGCGGCGAATAATATAACGCACGCCGCGGCAATGCTGCTCCATAAAATGATGGTTTTCTTAGGGATCGGTTTTCGCGGAGCCTGCCTTGTTTCTGCAGTGTTAGTTGTTTCTTGATTTGCCTGTTTGCTGCCCCCTCCGATCGGGGTGCCGCATTGTTTACAAAACTTGGCTCCTTCATTATTTTTTTGACCGCATTCCTTACAAAACATGTGACTTTCCTCCTATTTGTTATCCACTATTTTGTACATATTTACTATGTTACATATTTTATAATAGAATGGTATGAAATTGGAGGAAATCACGAAAATATCTCTATTAACATATGAAAAGGTGGAATGACGATGCAACATCTCACCATTCAAAAAGCAATAAACCATGATCAAGCGCTGTATGAGCTTCTTCTACTCGCCGACCCTTCAAAAGAGATTGTTGATGAATACATTGCCAGAGGAGAATGCTACACAGCTTATATATCGGGCGAATTAGCTGGTGTATACGTGATCATCACAACTAGACCGCAAACCGCAGAAATCGTTAACATCGCAGTAAAACAAACAATGCAAAAACAGGGCATTGGCAAGCTTCTTATCCGCGACGCCATTGAAAAAGCGAAACACATGGGAGCAAAGGTGATTGAGATTGGCACTGGAAATTCCAGCATCCATCAGCTGTCGCTTTATCAAAAATGCGGATTTCGTCTTCAGGCGATCGACCATGATTTTTTTATTAGACACTATGATGAGGAGATCTTTGAAAACGGCATTCAATGCCGTGATATGGTGAGGCTTTATTTGGATCTCTAAAAAAGGGCTGCCGTTGATGAGACTGCCTCCCCGTTTTTTAGATAGGAGCGGCTCTTTTGTTCTTTGAAGAAGAAAAAATGCTAAAAAACAAAAGCTGATCCACCGGGGTATCAGCTTTTTGTTTATTTTCTTTCCAATTTTCTTTCCCTGTTTTTCTAACTCTTAATTTTCATTCAAAATAAGGTGATCAAACTTCTACCGTTTTTTTATACCGTGTGTCTTAATGAACAGTTGATCCATTCTTAAAATTGACCCTGGTTAATAATTGGTCTATATCCTGTCCTGCTAAAACATCCAATATTCACATCGACTTTTCATTTAGAGCCTTTTTTAAAGGCCAGCTGAAAAATATTAGGATCGCAGCAAAAATCAATGAAAACACCGGGGAAATCAGAAACGGAAGTTTAATACTGTAATTAACAATTGGCGCAAAAATAAATCCACTTAACCCTACGGCTAAATAAGACATTAAACTAAAAAGTGAAAATGCACTTGTTTGAAGGTGATCTGCAATACTTTTTGCAATTGTTTTTTGTAGAAATATCGTAATGAAACCAAAAGAAAAACCGAATGATGATGAGCATAGAACAAACAAGATTTGAATGTTAGCAAACCACAAGCCCGCCGATCCAAAAAACATGAGGATAAAACAAATGAGCAGATTAATGGGTTCTGAATGAATATGTTGAGGAATCTTGCGAATTAAGAATTGAGAGATCACAAAAAAGAGCCAAAATAAAAAATAAAACAAGCCAATACTGCCGCCGCCCTCACCTGAAAGTAATATTGGACCGTAGGCGATCGCGCATCCATAACTCAACGAACCCAAAAGATAAAAAAAACAGTATTTCCAAAAACCTCTATCTTTTAAAAGAAATTTCACATCACTTTTATTGCTAATTCCCATTGTATTGCTTACCGGAGGTTGAATAAAAAAAGAGATGAGTAAAATCGTCAAACTCATAATTAAGAAAATCTGCAGTAAAAGCACAAGGCTAAACTGTTTAAAAACCACTTCGGCAAGTAAAGGAGCAAATGCAGAACCCGCGGCCTGTGAAATGTTGATCCACGATAAACTTTTTCCTGCCTCTTCTTTTTTTAATCCTAAAGCAAATACAATCAATAACGGAGGTATAACTCCTACACTAATTCCTAAAATAATTCCCACTAAAAAATAAACAAAAAGAACATGATAGAAAAATAACCAAAGCAAAATACCGATTAGAAATAATAAACATCCTAATAACAGTATCTTCTTAGAGGGGTTGAGGAACATAAGAATAATTCTAGTGACAAAAAGAGCGATCATGAAAATACCAATTACATTTCCAGACATACCACTTGCTGCCCCTGTCATAAGGATGGACAATGGCAATATAGCGGTCAGTGCTCCAAAGAGAAATGAGAAAAGCATGTTTATAGTGAAAATTTGCTTCATGATCCACCAGCTACTTTCTTAGTGAGATAATAATTTAATTTACCCAATCCTGAAGGGTTGAAATTGATTAGTGATTTGTTATGTATTAGCTCACATCCTATATCCTTTTTTACATCGTAAGTGGTTGATCCAAAATAAATTTTTTTATACCTATTTTCAATTGCAAACTGAATGGTTAAATAAAAAATATTGAAATAAGCATAAGAAGGGACAGAATGATTATAATCCATTCCTACATGTTTCAATGTTATTTCGGTTTCATTATGGACAACGATGAGTCCAAAGGCTATCAGTTCGCTTTTATATTCAAATAGAATGAATTTGTAGTTAGTACACAAATTTCTCAAACCTTTAAAAGATTCAAAATCGTAGTTAATTGGACTAGAGACTGCATTACTTTTGTTCTTTGTATTTAAATACAATTTGTATATCTGAAGATAATATTCCTCAGATATTTCACTTGCTAACTGAATTTGAAACTCAATTCCATACTCCTTCATTTTTTTTATTTTATTTTTTATATCCCATCGCTTTTTCTTTTTTAGGGTTTTTAAGTACTCGTCAAAGTTTGTTGTCTTTAATTGCAATACTGTGTTAGGATAAAAATCAAATGATATAAAGTCATTCTTTTCGAAGGCATTTAAAAGACTGAGATCATACAAATTAGTAATATATACGCTATCGTAATTTTCTATTTTATAGAAATGTGCAAGTAAATGATTAATTATTGAAGTAACATTTTCAGTATATTTGTCTTTTATATAGATACCTTCACCGCTTGATAAGGGTTTAACAATAAAGTATACATCATAGTAAAGAGCTTGCCGATTAAAAACACGAATTCCTTTTATAACTTTTTTATATTTTTCAGGAATATACTCTTGCACATCTAATTTTCGGAATACAAAACCAGTTAATACTGCAATTAATTCATTTCTTCGGTAAAATGCGTAATATGTAAATTCATATGAATTGTGATAGGTTTCAAGGTATATGTACCACTCAATATCAACCCCCAGATTTTCTAATGCTTCTCTGTTTATTTTCTTAATACTATGATATTTCACTATATTCATCACAGTGTTAATCCTCCATCTATTACAAATAATTGACCTGTAATATAACTGGCTTCTTCACTAATTAAATAATTAGTTAAGCTTGCAATTTCAGCTCCAGTGCCCAGTCTTTTAAGCGGGATTGTTTTTATTATCTCCTCTAAATTAAGTGAGTCCACCATTTCTGTATCGATGTATCCCGGAACAATGGCATTTACTCTAATATTGTCGTTTGCCAATTCATGTGCAAACGTCATAGTCAAACTATTTATACCAGCTTTTGAAGCTGAATAATTTGTTTGTCCAGTTATTGATTTCAATGAAGAAACTGAAGAAATATTAATAATGCAACCGCCTCCATTTTTTTTCATTACTTGTGAAGCGAACTTTGAATAATTAAATGTTCCCGTTAAGTTTGTGTCTATTACTTCCTTCCACGATTTTTCATTCATAAATCTTATAGTTTTATCTTGGTTTACTCCCGCGTTATTGATAAGAATATCGAGTTTTCCCTCTTCCCCATAAATCTTCTGTATAATATTTTTCGCAATCGAATAATTACGTACATCAGCTTTTATACCAAAAGCATTTTTATATTCGCTTTCTATTTTATTTGCAAAAGAATCACTAGAAAAATAAGTGAAATAGCAAACAATACCTTCCTGTGTAAACTTCTTTAAAATTTCGTATCCTATCCCCCTGGTTCCGCCAGTTATTAAAGCTACCTTCTTCATTAAATCTCTCCTATTCATTTAAGGATAATTAGATTTCTTGTTCCCTCAGGGTTATAATCAAATATTGCTATCATTTCTTTTTTTCTTAATGCCTCTTCTACTTTTAAATAACCATTAACACAAAATGCAAATGGATGTTTATCTAGAATAAAACTGGTCTTATGCTGATTTAATTCTTTAGATAATTTTCGTTCATAAACTTCACCTGTATATATAAACATTTCAGGGTTAAAACTTTTTATACATTTACTCAGTTTTTCAATGTCATCATTTATAGAATCATATGGATTTGACCAGCTTATAATACTAATAATTTCTTTTGAACATGCTCCCTTCTTTTCTTTACTAATAAATAAAGATCCAGAAGTCTCAAGATATTTATTTTTCTTTGTTAAAGCTATTTGTTTTAAGGTCAGTTCATTGATATCTTCTGTCCCTGTTACAATAGCTGTTTCTATTAAGTCTCTTTTTAAATATTCGTAAGCCAGCTTTAATGAATCTGTATATGCCGTAACACCGTTATAAATTGTATTATTTACACCCAATATTCCGAAAACAATAGAGAGCCAACCTGAGGTACAATTCAAAACTGTGTTTGGAAATTTCAAAGGGCTTACATATTCAGGTCCATATTGATCTGCATCTTTTAGGAATAAATAATTATCATTTAAATAGCTTGTAGTTGTTCCTACAAAAACTCCTGTTCTTTCACCAATACAGTAATTAGAATTATTCAACATCTCATTTACTGAAATAAGAGCTAATTTAGTTGAATGATTTATATTTTTTAATCCTCTTCTATTTATATAGCTCTTAAAATCAAAGTCATAGCTGAAAATATCACCATATTCAGTTTTTTGTTCTCTTTTTAGAAAATCATTTTCTTTTAGAGAATAGCTACTGTTTATGAACACTTTTTCAAACTGCCCCCTTCTTAAATTTTTTTAAGATTACACTAGCATTTGCTCCACCAAATGCGTATGAGTTATTTAAAGCATAGTTAATATTTTTTTTAATCAATTTATTCGGAATGCAATTTATATTGCACTCATCATCCTTGTTTTTAAAGTTTATTGTCGGTGGGACAATATTATCTTTAATTGCTAAACAGCATACTATGTTCTCAATGGCGCTTGCTGCTCCCATTGAGTGGCCTAACATTGACTTAATAGAGCTTACGCAGACTTTAGAGGTATCAAACAAACTCTTAATGGCATAAGATTCAACCTTATCATTTGCTTTAGTACCTGTCCCATGTGCACAAATGTAGTCAATGTCATTGGAAGTAATATTTGCATAGTCAAGTGCATTCTGTACACATTTAATAATGCCTTTACTCTGTGGATGGGGAGAAGTTATATGATAAGCATCATTACTTACCCCATATCCAGCTATTTCACAATATATAGGAGCATTCCTATTTATCGCTGACTGTAGGTCTTCCAGTAAAAGTACACCTGCACCTTCTGCAACCAGCATTCCTTTTCGATTTTTGTCAAATGGACTACACTTTTCTGGTGCAACAGCTTTTAGACTATTAAATCCATAGTACGCTACTGTTGAAAATGGATCCGTTCCTCCAACAAAACTTGTTTTAGAGTCGCCTCTTTTAATGGACTCATAACCTTCAATTAAAGCATAGTTTCCTGCTGAACATGCATTAGTTATTAATGTACTATATCCCCTTATTCCGAAATGTTTTGAAGCATTTTTAATAATACTTGAAGGGTCATTTATTTTCTTATCATTATTTGAAACATGCTCTAATTTTCTAGAATTTTCAATTTCAATTTCCGCCATAGTGGATCCTACATATAAAGAGGATTGCTCTATCGACTTATTATCGATTTTAGAATCCTTGATTGCTTGTTCCATTGAAGCAATTAAAAACTGTGCAGCTCGTCCACATTGTTTAATAACCTGCTTCGGAATATTATAATCTGATGCTTTAAAATCTTTTACCTGTCCCCCATACAAGGTATCTAACAAATTTAAATTTGATTTATCAATCTTGCTAATACCTGAAGCCCCTCTTTTGCAATTTTCCCAAAATTCATTTTTTTCTGTTCCCAGAGATGAAATTATTCCTATCCCAGTAACAACAACCCTTTTTTCCAATTTAATTCTCTCCAATAACATAGTTTTTCATTTTAACAACAAAGGATAATTTACCTTTACAAACTATTGAATCTTCATCATTTTTCACAGTTGCTGATACTTTCATAGAGTTATTGATAACTTTTTCTGTTTTGACGTTAATTATCAGTACATCTCCTGGAAAGACTGGCGTTAAGAATTTTATGTCTGTACGATACAATAATGGAATACCTTCGTGAATATTTTCATTTTCATTATTCGTAAATAAAAGAACTGCTGACTGAGCGATTGCTTCAATAATTAGAACACCTGGAAAAATTTTTATATCCTCAAAGTGCCCAGCGAAAAAAGCTTCATTAATTGTAGTATTTTTGCAAGTGATTACTTCTTCCTTTCTCAACTCGATAATTTTATCTATAAATATAAATGGATGTCTGTGTGGTAAATGTTTTTGAATATATAGGAAGTCAAGGTTTGTCATCTTAAAGAAAGCCCCTTATTTAATTTTTTTCGATACAACCTCAATAACAGAATTCACATCTGTAATATCCTGAAGTTCTTCTTCTTCCAACTTAATATGAAATGTTCTTTCAAGTTCAGTAACTATCTCAAGAGTCATCATAGAATCAATACCAAGATCATCAATTAAATCACTATTAAAGTCAATTTGCTCAATCTCCATTTCTGCGACGTCAGAAATAATTAATCTAACTTTTTTGCTTGTTGTTTCACTCATCTTTATCCCCCGTTATATTATATTCTTGTTTACATTATGAATTTTAAGCATCATTGGAGCCTCATCAGAAATACCTTCATAAAGACGATAAGGGCCAATTTGTTCAAATCCTATCTTTTTGTAAATTTTCTCAGCTGATTTTGTTGTTTGTAAGTATACTTCCTGAATATTATGAGTTATTATAATGCGTTTCACTGCTTGAAGTAATTTTTTGAGTATCCTATTTTTGTTAATAAAACTATTAGTCACTGAATTATTTGGAATGATTAACCTCATAACTTCTGCACTCTCCCCAACTTTAAGCTGAATATTGTGACATTTTTCTATAAATAAAAGTCCTTGATCTTGTTTCTTAATAACTACTGATACTGATCCTAATAGCATCCCGTCAACATATGCTCCTAAATGTATTGCCTTATCATCAAAATCATCTTTCATCAATTGATCTTTATATAATTTAGCTGGAGCTGCTTTCTGATCAATCACGAATGTCTTATATCTTTGCTTAAATAACTCATTTAATTTCTGTGGATCCTTTATCTCTTTTACGATTACAGGTTGAACCATTTTATACATCACCTCCTTATATTTCCTAATATATACATTAAAGGTCCTATATGTCAACTGTTTCCCTTGGAATATTTGGGACTTTATATTTTGCTTCATATATTTCATAAAACAATTTTAGAACAACATCAAGGGAGATATCCAGTTTTATGGACAAGCCCTTCCTAACGCAGTCTCCATTTCTTTATTCACTCCTGCTGTCATGACTTTTAAGGTGCTGCATTTTTTTGAAATACCTTCCTGAGTTCACGTCATTTTTGACATTGTATAGCATAAAGATAAACTATTTTTGACTGCATCCAATAACACTCCAATCGCAATTGATAAAGCTTATTGTAATCAAAAACCCTGACAGCTCGTGTCAGGGTAAAGGAAATTCAGCTTTCACACTTAAAGAGCTTGGCTGCATCTGTAGCCGCCAAGCCCTTTTTATGCTTATTTATTCAAGTTGTAGAAAGAGTTGATACCGTGGTATTGAGCAGTTTCAGCCAACTGATCTTCGATGCGAAGAAGCTGGTTGTATTTCGCAACACGGTCCGTACGAGACGGAGCACCTGTTTTGATTTGTCCTGCGTTTGTTGCCACAGCGATGTCAGCGATTGTGCTGTCTTCAGTTTCACCAGAACGGTGAGAGATAACAGCTGTGTAGCCTGCGCGTTTCGCCATTTCGATCGCATCGAATGTTTCAGTCAATGTACCGATTTGGTTTACTTTGATCAGGATAGAGTTGCCTACGCCGTTTTTAATACCTTCAGAAAGTTTTTTCGTGTTTGTAACGAAGAGATCGTCACCAACAAGCTGAACTTTTTTGCCAAGACGCTCAGTAAGAAGCTTGTGGCCTTCCCAGTCGTTTTCATCAAGTCCGTCTTCGATAGAGATGATTGGGTATTTAGAAACAAGCTCTTCATACCAGTCAACCATTTCAGCAGATGTTTTCACAACGCCTTCGCCAGACAGATGGTATTTGCCGTCTTCTTTGTTGTAGAACTCAGAAGATGCAGCATCCATAGCAAGTTTAACTTCTTCGCCAGGTTTGAAGCCGGCTTTTTCGATTGCTTCAACGATTGTTTGAAGCGCTTCTTCGTTAGAACCAAGGTTTGGAGCGAATCCGCCTTCGTCACCTACAGCAGTGTTTAAGCCTTTTGCGCTTAATACTGATTTCAGGCTGTGGAAGATTTGAGCGCCCATGCGAAGTGCTTCACGGAAGTTAGGAGCACCTACAGGCATGATCATGAATTCTTGAATATCCACGTTGTTATCAGCATGCTCTCCGCCGTTTACGATGTTCATCATCGGTACAGGAAGCGTTTTTGAGTTGAATCCTCCAAGGTATTGGTAAAGAGGAATCTGTAAGAAATCAGCAGCAGCCCGCGCACAAGCCATAGATACGCCAAGGATTGCGTTCGCACCAAGTTTGCCTTTGTTTTCAGTACCGTCAAGCTCGATTAAAAGCTGATCGATTGCGTTTTGTTCAGTTACATCAAAGCCAAGAAGCTCTGGAGCAATGATTTCGTTTACGTTGTTAACAGCTGTTAACACGCCTTTTCCAAGGTAACGGTCTTTGTCGCCGTCACGAAGCTCAACCGCTTCGTATTCACCTGTAGAAGCTCCGCTTGGCACTAATGCGCGGCCGAAAGCTCCTGTTTCTGTATATACTTCAACTTCAACTGTTGGGTTGCCGCGGGAGTCTAATACTTCGCGTGCATAAACATCAACAATGTATGGCATGAGTTTTGTCTCTCCTTTTGATTTTCAAATTATTTTTGAATTAAAGATGTTCCTGTCATTTCTTTCGGTTTTTCAACACCAAGAAGGTCTAATAACGTTGGTGCAAGGTCGCCTAGGATTCCGCCTTCACGCAGCGTAATGCCTTCTTTCGTTACAATCACAGGGACTGGGTTTGTTGTATGCGCAGTGTGCGGTTCGCCTGATTCTGTAATCAGAATGTCAGCATTACCGTGATCAGCGGTAATGATAGCGTGTCCGCCTTTAGCAAGGATCGCGTCAACGACTTCGCCCAAGCATTCGTCCACTGCTTCAATTGCTTTAATTGTTGGTTCAACCATTCCGGAGTGGCCGACCATATCAGGGTTTGCGAAGTTAAGAATGATCGCGTCATGCTTGTCAGCTTCAATTTCTTTGACAAGCGCGTCTTTCACTTCATAAGCACTCATCTCAGGCTTCAAGTCATACGTTGCAACTTTAGGCGAGTTGATGAGAATACGCTCTTCACCCGGGAATTCAGCTTCACGGCCGCCGCTCATAAAGAACGTGACGTGCGGATACTTTTCAGTTTCTGCAATTCGAAGCTGTTTTAACCCGTGCTGAGATAATACTTCTCCGACTGTGTTATCAAGATTTATCGGTTTAAACGCTACATAGCCGTCAACTGTTTCACTGAAGTGAGTCAGGCAGACGAAATACAGGTTCTTTGGATAATTCTCGCCGCGGTCGAAGTCACGGAAGTCTTTGTTTGTGAACGTGTTGGAAATCTGGATGGCGCGGTCCGGTCTGAAATTATAGAAAATCACAGAATCGCCGTCTTGGATTTTCGCAACAGGCTCACCGTTTTCTTTTGTGATGACAGATGGAATCACGAATTCATCGTAGATACCATTTGCATATGAATCATCAACAACATCCAGGGCGCTGCGGTAAGATGGGCCTTCGCCGTACGCCATTGCGCGGTACGCTTTTTCTACACGGTCCCAGCGTTTGTCGCGGTCCATAGAGTAGTAACGTCCGGAAATGCTGGCGATTTCACCTACACCGATTTCCTTGATTTGATCGTTCAGCTGGTTGATGTACGTTTTCGCTGTCTGCGGACCTACATCACGGCCGTCAAGGAAGCCATGGATATAAACCTTTGTCAGCCCTTCTTTTTTCGCAAGCTTTAACAGTGCGAATAAATGATTGATATGGCTGTGCACGCCTCCGTCAGATAAAAGACCGAACAGGTGCAAGGCTTTGTTGTTTTCTTTCGCGTTGCTGATCGCGTCAAGGAATGTTTGATTGCGTTCGAACTCTCCTTCACGAATGGCAACATTTACGCGTGTTAAGCTTTGGTACACAATACGTCCCGCACCGATATTTAAGTGACCTACTTCGGAGTTCCCCATTTGCCCTTCAGGAAGACCTACAGCCTCGCCTGAAGCAGTCAATGTTTGATGAGGATACTGGTTCCAATAGCGGTCAAAATTCGGTTTTTTCGCTAAAGCGACTGCGTTCCCAACTGTTTCGTTACGTAATCCGAACCCATCAAGAATGATGAGTGCAGCTGGTTTTTTACTCATATTGACCTTCCTCCAATAATTGAACGAATGACTGTGGCTCAAGGCTCGCGCCGCCGACCAAAGCACCGTCAATATCGGACTCTGCCATATATTCTTTAATGTTTGCAGGCTTTACGCTTCCGCCATATTGGATGCGAAGCTTGTCTGCAGCTTCTTGGCTGAAGCTTTCAGCGACGGTTTTACGGATATGCGCACACACGTCATTCGCATCTTTCGCTGTAGAAGATTTGCCTGTTCCGATTGCCCAGATTGGCTCATACGCAATAACAGAAGCAGCAACTTGTTCTTCAGAAAGACCAGCAAGGCCTTTTTTCACTTGGTCAGCAACAAGATCATTTGTTTTGCCGGCTTCACGCTCTTCAAGCGTTTCACCTACACAGATGATCGGCACAATGCCGTGTTTGAAAGCTGCGTGTGCTTTTTTGTTAACTGTTTCATCAGTTTCAGCGAACATTTCACGGCGCTCAGAGTGGCCGATGACGCAGTAGTCAACGCCAAGGTCTTTCAGAGCAACCGGGCTGATTTCGCCTGTGAACGCGCCGCTTTCTTCGAAGTGCATGTTTTGAGCGCCGACTTTTAGGTCAGTGCCTTTCACAGCAGAAGCAAGCTTTTCTAAGAAAAGCGCTGGCGCGCAAACAACAGCTTCAGCTTTGTCTGCTGCTGGAATGGAAGATTTCACTTCTTCAACGAAGCTGACAGCTTCGCCGAGTGTTTTGTTCATTTTCCAGTTACCGGCGATAATTGGTTTTCTCATCTGTTCCACTTCCTTATAGCAGTTTTGAGATTATTTATCGTTCAGTGCAGCTACCCCTGGAAGCTCTTTGCCTTCCATAAACTCAAGGGATGCGCCGCCGCCTGTTGAGATGTGGCTCATTTTGTCAGCAAGGCCGAATTTTTCAACCGCTGCCGCAGAGTCTCCTCCGCCGATGACAGAGTATGTATCTTTCGCCTCTGCCAATGCTTCCGCAACCGCTTTTGTTCCTTGAGCGAACAAGTCGATTTCGAATACGCCCATTGGTCCGTTCCACACGACAAGTTTGCTTTTTTTAATGACGTCAGCATACGTTTCGCGTGTTTTCGTACCAATGTCGATTGCTTCTAAATCACTAGGGATTTCAGAGATCGGCACAATTTTCACGTTTGCATCGTTAGAGAAATCATCTGCAACGAGTACATCTTCAGGCATGTAGAAGTTAACGCCTTTTTCTTTAGCGCGGTCCATAAATGATTTCGCAAGCTCGATTTTATCCTCTTCAAGAAGAGATTTACCGACTTCATAGCCAAGCGCTTTTACGAAAGTATAAGCAAGACCTCCGCCGATGATCAGGTTGTCTACTTTATCAAGAAGACTTTCGATTACACCGATTTTGTCTTTTACTTTCGCTCCGCCGATGATCGCTGTGAACGGGCGGTCAGGATTGGAAACCGCTTTTCCAAGTACATCAAGCTCTTTTTCCATTAAGAAACCTGCAACTGCTGGCAGATGCTCGGCAATTCCAGCTGTAGATGCGTGAGCACGGTGGGCAGCACCGAATGCGTCATTTACATATACATCTGCAAGCTCAGCAAATGCTTTTGCAAGCTCAGGATCATTTTTCTCTTCACCAGGATAGAAACGTACGTTTTCCAATACAAGAACGTCTCCGTCCTTCATCTCGGAAATTTGTGCTTTTACAGCATCGCCGTATGCTTCATCCGCTTTTTTCACTTCTTTGCCAAGCAGTTCGCCGAGACGTGCAGCGACAGGAGTTAAACGAAGCTCCTCAACCACTTCGCCTTTCGGGCGGCCTAAGTGGCTCGCAAGAAGGACTTTGGCGCCTTGGTCTGCAAGGTGTTTGATTGTTGGAAGCGCAGCACGGATACGTGTATCGTCTGTTACTTCCCCGTCTTTCATTGGAACGTTAAAGTCAACGCGGCAGAATACAACTTTGCCTTTTACGTCGATGTCTTTGAGAGTTTTTTTATTCATGCCTAGGAGATCCTCCTTCAAAATGGTTTGCATACAGCACGAAAAACGTGAAACCGTCTGTTCAAGCGATAACTCCGCTAGGGCAGATCGCATTCTTTTTCGGCACAGGGCAGTTCGTCTAAAAGCCAGGGCAGCGACCTTAGGCGAAAGCGCCGGCAAAGCTGCTTAAAACGCGGTCGTTTCTCTATCACAGAGCGTTTTCTGAAAGCCGGTCTTCATGGAAAAAGGGAAAGGGAGTCCGTCCCCTTCCCTTGTCCGCTTTCATTATAGCGCTTCTATTCGAAAGAACCAAGTCAGGTCCTTTTTCAGCTATAAATTAAAGACCTTTTTTTGCGATGTAAGCTGCAAGGTCAACAACGCGGTTAGAGTAGCCGCTTTCGTTATCGTACCAAGAGATTACTTTTACCATGCTGCCTTCCATAACCATTGTAGAAAGAGCATCGATTGTAGAAGAGTTTTTGTTTCCGTTGTAGTCGCCAGAAACTAATGGCTCTTCGCTGTAGCCAAGGATTCCTTTAAGGTCGCCTTCAGCCGCTTCTTTAAGAGCTGCGTTTACTTCTTCAGCTGTTACTTCTTGGTTCAGTTCAGCAACCAAGTCAACTAGAGAAACGTTTGGAGTTGGAACACGCATTGCTCCACCGTTCAGTTTGCCTTTTAGTTCAGGAAGAACTAGAGAAACTGCTTTAGCAGCACCAGTTGATGTTGGGATGATGTTTTCAGCTGCTGCACGCGCACGACGGTAGTCTTTGTGCGGAAGATCAAGGATTTGCTGATCGTTTGTGTAAGAGTGAACAGTTGTCATCATACCGCGTTTGATGCCGAATTTATCGTTAAGTACTTTTGCAAACGGCGCAAGGCAGTTTGTTGTGCAAGATGCGTTAGAGATAACATCGTGGTTAGCCGCATCGTATTTATCTTCGTTAACACCCATAACGATTGTGATATCTTCTTCGTTAGCAGGAGCAGAGATGATTACTTTTTTCGCGCCAGCTTCTAAGTGTTTCGCAGCGTCTGCGCGTTTTGTGAAGAAACCAGTAGATTCAACTACGATTTCAACGCCTTGTTTGCCCCAGCTAAGTTTAGCAGGATCGCGTTCTGCAGAAACTTCAATTGTTTTGCCGTTAACAACAAGGTTGTTACCGTCAACTGAAACTTCAGCGTCTAATTTTCCGTGTACAGAATCATATTGTAAAAGGTGAGCCAGCATGTTAGCATCTGTTAAATCGTTAACCGCTACTACCTCAACTTCAGGATTGTTTAATGCTGCGCGGAATACGTTACGTCCAATACGACCAAAACCGTTAATACCGACTTTTACTGCCATGATTGTTTCCTCCTTTAAATAAGTGAGAGATATTTATATTGAGGGATTATTCATCCCTTAATAACTTCTTTGCGGCTCCTTCGTCTGTGACGAGAACCGTGTTGCGTGGCTTTTTAAAGTAAGCCTCGATCGCCTCGGCTTTTGATGATCCGCCCGCTACCGCAATAATATCGGGGATGGCGTCTATGTCATCCAGCTGCATTCCGACAGAATGCACTTTGTGAACCACTTCGCCGTCCGCGTTAAAATAGTAGCCGAACGCTTCCGTCACCGCGTCGTTATCATCTATTTTCTTTAAGTCTTCTAAAGGCGTGTTTCTGCGCTGAGCCATAGTTTTAGCTTCGCCGATTCCATGAACCAGCATACTCGCTGATTTAATGGTGTTCAGCACCTCTTTGACAGAAGGCTCTTCAATAATAGATGAATAGGCGCCTTGTGACAGCTGTCCCGGAACAAACAAAAGCCGGTAAGTGCCTGAAGCCTTCTCCGCCATATGCGCGCATATGGTGTTCGCCTGGTTTTTCACGTCTTCGCCTAAACCGCCTCTTGCAGGCACAAACAAAAGCTCGCGGTTTTTAGAATCCGGCGTCATCATTTCGGCGACAGCTTCAATTGTCGTACCGCCAGTTACAGCGACGATATTTTTGCCTGAAAATCTTTTTTTCATACATGCGACAGCCGCTCTTCCCATTTCTTTTTTGACCCATGGGGATTGATCGCTGTCTCCGGATACGATAATGGCATCCTTTAGATTTAAACGTTCTTTTAATGTCTTTTCCAAAAGAGTCAAACCTAAAACATCTTTCATCGTATCTTCCAAAACAGAAAGCAGTTCATAGCCCTCTTCTGTCAATGTCATGCCGTTTGTCTTAATATCGACCAGGTTCTGTTCCTTTAAAAACTGAACCTCGCCCCTCAGCACACGCTCGCTGATTCCGAGACTGGCAGACAGGCTTCTTCGCCCGATGGGTTCTGTCAGCCTGATATACTGCAAGATTTCAAACCTCTTTTGCATAACGAGCAGAAGATCAGGCAATAATTTTTTTTGAGCTTGTATTAACTGGTTCATGACTCAAACGTTCCTTCCTTTTTTGCTGGACGTTATATGTCCCGCTATGACAAAAAACGTCCCGTCATAGCCAAAAAAAATCATTTCTGCTTTCTTTAATTATTTTAACAGGGTGGAATTGTTTATTCAACTGTTAAGAGCCAATTCATCGACAATATTCGCAGAGTTTTCATGCCGCGTCGTTTTATCCAGCAATATTTTATCCTATATATCTTTATCTTATACAGAAAGCGCCAAATGGTGCATCCCAATATAAACAGCCCTTCCCGTAGAAAGGGCTGTTTCATTAAAGCGTTTTCATTTTATCCAAAGCTTTTCAATTTCCTCGAGCGATTTGTTCTTCGTTTCCGGACAGATCGTAACGACAAACAGGAAACAAAGGATGTTAATCACCGCAAAGATCCAAAATGTATAGGCGAGCCCGAAAGAATCGATCATCATTGGCACAAACTGTCCGATCGCCCAGTTTGCTCCCCATAAAAAGATGGTCGCAATGCCCGCGGCCCGCGCACGCAGATGGTTCGGAAAGATTTCAGAAATCATAATCCATGTGATCGGTCCGACCGAGACACAGAAAGCAGCGACAAAACCTAATATAAGGACGATCATCATGATCCCGCTTGTTAACTCAAAGTAAAACGACGTCCCGATTAAAATCATAAAAATAGCCATAAAAGCAGAACCGATGGACATCAGTTTTTTTCGTCCGACTTTATCAATCAGCAACACCGCAATAACGGTAAAGATGACTTCTACAACACCGACGATACAAGTTGTCACAAATCCGGCGTTTTGCCCGAATCCCATCATTTTAAAGATTTCCGGCCCGTAGTAAGTAATGGCGTTCATGCCGATGACTTGGTTAAAGAGCGCCAGCAGGATTCCAATGACAAGCGCCTTTCTGAGCCCCGGCTTAAACAGCTGGGAGAGCGACCCCATTTGTTCTATTTTTAAAGAGTTCTCAATGTTCTTTAATTCTTCTTTTGCAACAGTTTCTCCATTAATACGTGTCAGGATCTTTAAAGCTTCATTTGTTTTGCCCGCTTTCGCCAGCCATCTCGGACTTTCCGGGACGACGAGCAGGACAAGGAAAAAGATGACGGACGGCACCATTCCATAAGCAAGCATCCATCTCCAGCCGGTGTGCACGCCCCATTCGTATGTTCCGGACCGCTGCACAGCTAGATTAATAAAGTATGTAGCGGAAATACCCAGTATCGTAAAGAGCTGATATAAGGAAGATAAACTTCCGCGTATGGCGGGCGGTGCCGCTTCTGTAATATACGTAACAGAGAGCGATGAGCCCATCCCGATTCCCAGCCCCCCGATAATCCTTGCAATGATTAAGGTGGACACGTCTTGAGAAAGCGCTGAAACGATTGCTGATATCGCAAATAACAAAGCGGCTGTCATTAAAATTTTTCTCCGGCCGAATCTGTCACTTAAAAAGCCGGATATCCCGACGCCCACAACTCCTCCAATCATAATGCTTGAAATGACAAGTCCCTCCATAAACGGACTCAGGCTGTATAAATCTTTCAGAAAACCGATGGCGCCAGAAATCACTGCCGTGTCATAGCCATACAATAAGCCGCCAAGCCCCGCCGCACATGAGATCAAAATGACAAATCCCATTGAATGGCTTCGTGTTACAGGAACATTTGGTTCTAATTGAGTTGGAGTATTCTTCATTTCCCTGCCCTCCCGAATGTTGAGTAAAGCGTTTTCATTTAAACCTTCAATTGTACGTACTTATATTAAAATTTAACGAAAATTACATTTAATTAGTACGTACAAATATAGAATAATCTTGTTTGCATTTTCTGTCAATGTTTTCTTACAAAGAACGCTGTGATATACTGAAATTTGTCCGTATACATTTTGGAGGAATGGATATGTTACCAAAATACGCGCAAGTAAAAGAAGAAATCAGTTCTTGGATTAATCAAGGCAAAATACTGCCCGATCAAAAAATCCCTACCGAAAACGAATTAATGCAGCAATTCGGCGTCAGCCGGCATACCATCCGCAAAGCGATCGGAGACCTCGTATCACTAGGTCTGCTGTACAGCGTGCAAGGCGGAGGCACCTTTGTCGCTTCACGCTCTGCTAAGTCAGCGCTGCATTCCAATAAAACGATCGGTGTTTTGACAACTTACATATCAGACTATATTTTCCCGAGCATCATCAGAGGAATCGAGTCCTATTTAAGCGAGCAGGGGTATTCTATGCTTTTGACAAGCACAAACAACAACCCGGACAATGAAAGAAGAGGCTTAGAAAACCTGCTGTCCCAGCATATTGACGGACTCATCGTAGAACCGACAAAAAGCGCCCTTCAAACCCCAAACATCGGCTATTATCTGAACTTGGAGAAAAACGGCATTCCTTTTGCGATGATTAACGCGTCATATGCCGAGCTTGCCGCGCCAAGTTTTACCTTGGATGATGTGAAAGGCGGGATGATGGCGGCGGAGCATTTGCTTTCTCTCGGCCACACGCATATGATGGGTATTTTTAAAGCTGATGACACACAAGGCGTGAAACGGATGAACGGATTTATACAGGCGCACCGGGAGCGTGAGTTGTTTCCTTCTCCGGATATGATCGTGACATTTACAACGGAAGAAAAAGAATCAAAACTTCTGGAGAAAGTAAAAGCCACACTGGAGAAAAACAGCAAGCACATGCCGACAGCCATTCTTTGTTATAACGATGAAATTGCGCTGAAGGTGATTGATATGCTGAGGGAGATGGATCTTAAAGTGCCGGAGGATATGTCTATTGTCGGGTACGATGATTCACATTTCGCCCAAATCTCAGAAGTGAAACTAACCTCTGTCAAACATCCGAAATCAGTGCTTGGAAAAGCAGCCGCCAAATATGTCATTGACTGCTTAGAGCATAAAAAGCCGAAGCAAGAGGATGTCATATTTGAGCCTGAGTTGATCATTCGCCAGTCCGCACGAAAACTGAATGAATAAAAAAAGCAATGTATGGGTCTCCCCGCTACATTGCTTTTTTTATAGCTGTTATCTGTTGTTCCAAACGTCAGCGATGATTTCAAACGAACGCATTCTGTCTGCGTGTTCAAAGGTTTCTGAGTTAACCATAATTTCGTCAGCCTGTGTCATTTTGACGAAATCTTCAAGCTTCGCCTTCACTTCTTCCGGACCTCCGACAATCGTGGAGCTCAGCTGCTCATTGACCATCGCTTTTTCATACGGGCTCCAAATTTGATCCATATCCTCAACAGGCGGTTTAAGCTGGTTCGGCGTACCGCGGACAAGATCAAGAAACCTTTGATAATGCGAAGTCGCAAGGTGCTGCGCTTTCTCGTTTGTATCTGCCGCGATAATGGTGACACCGACCATCGCATACGGTTCGTCGAGCACGTCTGACGGCGTGAAGGAATTGCGGTAAAGCTCCAATGCAGGAACCGTATTCGCTGGTGAGAAATGAGCGGCAAAGGCAAACGGAAGACCTAGTTCACCTGCCAGACGGGCGCTGAAGCCGCTTGAGCCCAGCAGCCAAATCGGCACATCTATGCCCTCTCCGGGAATGGCGCGAACTTGATTGCGCACATTTCCTGACGGTTTAAAATAATTGCGCAGTTCCTCTAATTGTTCTGGAAAATCCTCCCCGCTGTTGATGTTTCTGCGGAGCGCTCTGGCTGTCAATTGGTCTGTTCCCGGCGCACGTCCAAGCCCCAGATCAATCCGCCCGGGATACAGTGTTTCCAGTGTGCCGAATTGTTCAGCAATGACTAATGAAGAGTGGTTCGGGAGCATAATGCCGCCGGAACCGACGCGGATTTTCTTCGTGCCTCCGGCAATATGGCCAATCAAAACTGCGGTGGCAGAGCTTGCAACACCTTCTATATTATGATGTTCAGCAAGCCAGTAACGGTGATAGCCCCATTCCTCTGCCCGGCGCGCCAAGTCCATGCTGTTTCGGAATGATTCTGCGATCGTTCCTCCCTGAACAACCGGAGATAAATTCAAGACAGAAAGCAAGGTATCTTTGCGTTGTTGAGTAGACATGTTTTTCTCCTTTGCAATTGTGATATCAATAAACAGCCTCAAGCTGTCAAGTCATGATCGAAAGGACTTCTATCACACCATAACACAACTGCATTCAGGAATAAAAGAATTTGATTCGATGAAATTCGAACAATATAAAACGAACAGTTGGGCATCATTATTCTGTCCCAAACAGATCCTGCGCCATCTCAATAAAGAGTTTAGCCGCCAGAGAAGCTTCCTTCATCGACGGAACAGCAAGCTGCACATCACGGTATACCTGCGGGTCCAATTCCCGGGTCACCACATGCTCCGGCAGCGGCATCCCCGACATGGACATTTCTGATAAAATCGCGAGACCCAGTCCTTCTCTGATCATACTGATCGAGGTGTTGATGTTATAGACCGTGAAAGCTGGGTGCAGCGTAGCGCCCGCCTGCCTGAACATATCGACAAATGGTGATTCATAGCCTCCGTCACAGACGATCATCGGTTCATGGTCAAGATCTTTCAGCGTAATGGTCGAATGACTGGCAAGCGGGTGATCGTCCCTGAGCACGACAGCCATTTTGTCTTTTTTCAAATGAATGTACTCCATCTCCTCTGTTGGATACAGAAGAATGCCGACATCTATCATCCGCGTATGAAGCCACTCCTTGACTTCATTTACAGTTCCCTCGTGCAGCACGAGCTCAAGTTTCGGATATTTTTGTTTAAATTCACTGATCAGCTTCGGCATAAAATAAGCCGAGGCAGTTGAGAATGTGCCGATATGGATCGTTCCCAGTTCAAGCCCTTTTTCCGCCGCTGCTACCTGCTCAACTTTTTCAATGCCTTTTAAGACTTCTCTAATGTGTACTAAGATCTGTTTTCCCGTATCCGTCAGCATCAGGCCATTGCGGCGGTCACGAATGATCAGCTTTACATCAAGCTCAGCTTCGATCGCAGAAATCGCATGGCTGACAGCCGGCTGTGTCATGTTCAGCGCCTGACCCGCTTTTGTAAAGCTTCCCGTTTCAGCTATTTTCACAAAAACCTTTAATTGTGTAATGGTCATAACAATTTACTTATGCTCCTTATAAAAAAGATTCATTTTATTTATCTTATGTTCTACCGTATCATATGATGGAAAAGTTCTACAAGGAGTGAATGAACAATGAAGCAGCTCTCAAAAACGCGGACAGCTCTCCTGCTCGCATTTCTCGTCATCATGTGGGGCGTCAATTGGCCGCTGTCCAAAGCCGCGCTCGCCTATTCTCCGCCATTATTGTTCGCGGGCATCCGAACGCTGATCGGCGGGCTTTTATTAGTCATTGTCGCACTGCCGCGTATTCATAAATTACGCTTAAAAGAAACGTGGCCGATTTATCTTGTTTCTGCTCTTTTAAATATTACGTTATTCTACGGCCTGCAAACGATCGGGCTGAATTATCTTCCGGCCGGCCTGTTTTCTGCAATCGTCTTCTTCCAGCCTGTTCTGATGGGTGTATTTTCTTGGCTGTGGCTCGGCGAATCCATGTTTGTAATGAAAGTGATCGGCCTCATCCTCGGTTTTGCGGGAGTAGCCGTCATTAGTGCTGCGGGCTTTGGCGGGCATATTTCTGTCATTGGGGTTCTGCTGGCTCTCGGCTCCGCAGTCAGCTGGGCGCTCGGGACGGTATATATGAAAAAAACAGGCAGCCGCGTCGATTCCATCTGGATGGTCGCTCTGCAGCTGACGATCGGAAGCGTGTTTCTGCTTATATCCGGCTTTTGGACAGAAAGCTTTTCGGCGATCCAATGGACAGCTCCGTTTATCACGAGCCTGCTGTTCATCTCCGTATTCGTTATCGCGCTAGGCTGGCTTGTCTTTTTTACGCTTGTCGGTTCAGGAGAAGCAAGCAAGGTCGCATCTTATACTTTTTTGATTCCGCTCATATCAATCGTGGCCAGCTCCATTTTCCTGCATGAACCGCTCACCCTTAGCCTCTTGGCAGGGCTGCTGCTGATTGTCACGAGCATCTGTCTCGTGAATACAAAATCAAAAGCGCAGAAAGCTGCGGCGATTGGTATAAACGAGAAAGCTGCACAATAATAAAAACCCTCTTGCCGGATGCGGCAAGAGGGTTTCTTATTTACTGATGCTTGCGTCCTTTGACCAAATATGCAACTGTAATCAAAAGGTAGATCGCCGCAGTAATACCGGTAATGACAATTGATGTTGTCATGATGACCCCGATCAGAATGGCGAGTAATGCCACAATCGCAAACCATGTCGTGTACGGGAACCATTTTACATAATAGGCCGGTGTTTCCGTTTGCTGTTTTCTCGATTTTAAATGAGCGAATCCGATGATCAGCCAAATGAATAAAACGGTATATCCCAATGATCCCATTAAATAATTAAATGTTTGGCTTCCTGCGAACAGAGAAATCAATACGCCAATATAGAGAGAAGAAGTGCACATCAGAATCGCAAACATCGGTACGTTTTTCGATGAAAGCTTCGAGAAGACCTTTGGAAGCCTTCCGTCACTTGCCTGTGTATACAAAATGCGTGATGATCCGTATAAACCTGAATTCATAGAAGAAATGATCGCCAGCAGGATGACTGCATTCATGATATGATCCGCGCCCGGAATGCCTACCATTTTAAAGACCATCACGAAAGGACTTTCCGGAACGGAATTGACTTGGTTCCATGGAATCAGGCTGACGATGATGAAAAACGGCAGCAGGTAAAACGCGACAATCCGTGTCAGTGTGCTGCGGACAGCTTTCGGGACAACCTTTTCCGGATTTTTTGTCTCTGCAAGCGTTACACCGATAATTTCTGTACCGCCGTAAGAGTAGATGACGACAAGCATCGCCGTGATCAACCCTGTGCCGCCGTGCGGGAAAAATCCGCCGTGGTCTGTCAGGTTGGAAAATCCGGATGCTGTATGATCACCGAATGATACAAATAAGAGCAGCAATCCCAGAATAATAAAGATAATAATAACGGTAATCTTGATCATTGCCAGCCAATATTCAGTTTCGGCGAAGATTTTAACAGAAAGCAAGTTTACAATCGTGACGATAAGAGAAATTCCTAATGCCAACACCCAGATCGGGCAGCCCGGCAGCCAATATTGAATGAAAATCGCAGCTACTACAGCTTCAGCCGCAATGTTGAGCACCCACATTTTCCAGTAGATCCAGTCCAAAAAGTAAGCGGCGTAATTTCCCAATACCTGCTGGACAAGATCACGGAAGGTTCTGGCGTTACGGTTTCGAACAGCCATTTCCGCCAGCCCCTGCATAATAAACAGCAAAATAATCCCGCCGAGCAGGTATGCGATAATGACAGATGGCCCTGCCACATCGATCGCTGAGCTGCTCCCCTTAAATAAACCTGCGCCGATTGCTCCGCCCAGCGCCATCATCATAATATGACGGGACGTCATCGTGCGTTTTAACGTTTGATTGTCGTTTTTCATCCTCTTCTACCTCTCCTTCTCGTTTTCAAAAACAAAAAAGCCCGCCGTCTCCTACCTAATCTAATAGATAAAGAGACGACGAGCCTTCGGCTGACCGCGGTACCACTCTTGTTGATTCTTCATGAAGAATCCTGCTTTTGACCTGTAACGAAGGTTAGCCGTTAAAACATAGGGAATATTCAATCTATTCCGTTCCGTCTTACCACTCCCGGGCGAGTTCAAAGAAGAATCAGGCTGCGTCGCACCACCCCGCAGCTCTCTGTTCTGATCACTTTCTTTTACTGCTCCCAATCTATGTGTTTTAGTTTTCTGAAAAACTCAAATTTTATGATCTGAATATATTAACATAATATACGTGCTTCTCTTTTAACTGTCAATAACTTCAGAGAAAAAAGAAACTGTTATTTTGTCCCTTTTCGAATGGCTTTCCAAAAGGATTCTGACTCGTTTCCTAATGCGTAAACTGAAACACCTGCTATTTTATATTGCTTTGCCAGATGGCTTTTCGTTTGAACGGTTTTTTCGTTTTCATACCACACGACATGTTTATGCTTCTTTTTGTCAACATAAGAAAATGTCATCGAGCCTGATTTTTTGTTGAATGCCGGCTTTGCTTTTTGTTTTTGGATGAGGGATTTGAGCTCATTCCATTCCCTTATTGTGCTGGTACTTCCGTCTTTTACATCCCAGTCATAGCCGTACGCAGGGATTCCCATGATGACTTTATTGGCTTTGATCTTTTTGACTGAAAACTGCAGAGAGCTTTTGATCCAGTTTGTGCTTGCCACTGACCCCGGCTCACCCCAAATGCCGTGTTCATCGTAGGTCATGACTTGTACGAAGTCGGCATATTTGCCGATTTTCGCATAATCATACGGCCAGCTCCAGTCATCATTTTTATCATCGGCGCTTTTGGCCGGAACGGATACCATTGTTTTAATATGTTTCTTATTCAAAGCCTGTGAGACATATTGAATGAAGTTCGAGTATGCAGCGCGGTCTTCTGGATTTACTGCTTCAAAATCGATATTGATTCCGTAATATGAGTGCTTTTTGGCCAGTGTAATTAACTGATCTGTGAATCGTTTTTTCGCTGTTTTATTGCTCATGACCCGACTCGCTAAATCTCCGTCAAAATCATAAATGGCATCATTATAGTTTGAAATGACAGCCCATGTCTTGATTTTTTTCTTTTTCGCATATGTCAGCTGCTTAGTTGGGGCATCGCCAATGATTTGTCCGTTTTTTTCAAACGCAAATGTATCGGTTGCGATGGCATTCATGTATGTATGATATTTCGTAAGAGAATTGTATGAAGCCGTATCCCCAGTCGTGTAGCCTACTGTCATACCGGCTGCCTTCGCTTCTCCTTTTGTATACATAAACAGAACAATCGCAATCGCCAGTGAAACCGCTATGATCAGCCATTTTTTCATCGCATTTCCTCCTGTATCAAGTCATACTCTTCTCATCGGCCAAAAAATTGGAAGTTGAAGTTTTTACAAGCAAAAAGCCCGGCATATGCCTGCCGGGCTTCCTGAGTTCAGCGGTCAGAGACGAGAATATATGCTGCCTTTACAGGTCCGTGCACTCCCACAACTAAATCCATTTCAATGTCTGCTGAGTTGCTCGGTCCGGTAATGTAGTTGATACATGAAGGAACAGTGACACCGTTCGCAATGTTTTGGCGGATGATATCACTGGCTTGTGTCATTCTCGGTACAATGCTTGATTTCGGCACGATCGCAATATAAGTCGTCGGCAGAAGGCTGACAGATCGGCCGATGTCTTTTGAGGAGAAGAGGACAACCGTCCCCGACTCAGCCAATGTAATTTCGCTGAATGTAATCCCTACATTGGCTTGCTCCGCTTTTTTGATATTTTCCTCGCCTTTGTCAGCATCCCACTCCCAGACCGGCGTTCCTTCACTCGGCCAGTCCTTGGTGAGCAGGCTTTTCAGTCCGTATTCTTCAAAGCGGGGGTCCTTCGGAATGATGACAGGGCCTCCGGAAAAGCGGCTGACTTGCTCGCGCAGGGCATCATAAAGGCCGGTTGAATCCGTTTCAATCAGCTCTGTATGGATTTTGACACAATGGTTTTTGAGCACTGTGACTAAGTCATCTGCTGAATAACCTTCAAGTGTTTTATATTGCGGCTGATGCGCCCATTCAGGGACTGCCACGCCTCCTGTTCTTCTTTCACGGCCCAGGCTGGATGCGATTCGATTTAAAAAGCTCTCTTGATTCTGAATGGTTCCCTTCGTCATCACTGCTCCTCCTTCGTGCGTTCACTTGTTTCTCTGTCCGCAAACCAGTCTCTGAATCTCGATTTATGCGGTGCCGGGAAGTCACGGATCTGTGTCCAATTTTTAAGCGGGCCGGGCCCTTTCGAAATTTTTTCGTCCTCTGTAAAAGGCGTCATGGCGGCCGGCGCCCATTTTGAGCCCATTTTGTAAAGCGATAAAGAGGATGCGCCAAGTCCGAATGCTTTCATTGCAAGCTTTTCACTGATCGGCGCTCTGCCTTCTTTTTCGACGATATTCTGACGATGCTTGAGTAGCAGCTCATGAAGCGGGATTTTGACCGGGCAGGCTTCTGAACAAGCCGCGCACAGTGAAGACGCGTACGGCAGCTCCTTATAATCGTCATAACCGCCGAGCAACGGCGATAAAACCGCTCCGATCGGTCCCGAGTAGATTGAGCCGTATGAATGTCCGCCGACATGGCGGTACACAGGACAGACATTGATACAGGCGGCACAGCGGATACATTGCAGCACAGACTGGAATTCCGTTCCAAGGATATTGGATCGTCCATTGTCAACGATGACAAGATGGAATTCTTCCGGACCGTCCACTTCACCTTCCAGCTTCGGACCCGTCAAAGCTGTAATATAGCTTGTCAGCCGCTGTCCGACAGCACTTCTAGTCAGCATGCTGACTAGCACTTCAAATTCAGAAAATGACGGGACAATCCGCTCCATTCCCATGACGGTAATTTGTGTTTTCGGCAAGGTGCTCACAAGCCGTCCATTTCCTTCATTGGTCACAAGGCTGACGGAACCCGTGTCAGCGATGGCGAAGTTACAGCCGGTAATGCCGATATCCGCTTCCAGAAACTTTTTCCGGAGAATGGCGCGCGCATGCATCACCAGCTCTTCCGGTTTTTCTGTATGTTGATAGTCCAGTCTTTCTTTAAACACATCGCGTATCTGCTCTTTATTTTTATGAAGGGCGGGCGCTACGATATGTGACGGCGGATCGTGATCATCAATCTGCAAAATATACTCGCCGAGATCGGTTTCTACGACTTCACAGCCTTCCTTCTCCAGCACCTCATTCAGATTGATTTCCTCTGTGACCATTGATTTAGATTTCACAATTTTCTTCCCGTTCTTCTTTTGAATGACATCGCGAATATAAGAAGACGCCTCTTCCGCTGTTTCCGCGAAATAGACATGTCCGCCTCTTTTCGCCACATTTTCGGCAAGCTGTCCAAGATAGAAATCAAGGTTTTCAAGGACATGCTGCCTGATTTCCTCTGATAATGAGCGCCACTCCTCCCAGTTTCCCAGTTCTTCTGCTGCCTCTAGGCGCCGCGTCCGCAGACGCTCCTGTGCACCCGAAACAGCGCCTCTCATAAATTCATTATCAATCCCCTGTGATACCCGCTCTTTAAAAGCGTCAGTACCGATTTTCATCGCCATGATCCTTTCCCCCTCTGTATCCAGTTTTATCTGCTGTTGAGCACTTCGGCGATGTGCATCACTTTGACATTCTTATCTTTTCGGCCAAGCCGTCCCCCGATATTCATCAAACAGCCGCAGTCAGCACCGATCAGCACCTCTGCTCCCGTTTCCTCCACACATTCGACTTTTTCATCGACCATCTGCTCAGAAATCTGCGCCATCTTGACGGAGAACGTTCCTCCGAATCCGCAGCAGTTATGTTTGCCCGGAAGCTCTGTAAACTGCAGGCCCTTCACATGGCTCAACAGCTTCATCGGCTCCTCCCGAACACCCAGCAGCCTAGTCATATGGCACGACGTATGTAAGGTCGCTTTTGTATGAAGGGTCGCGCCGACATCCTCTACCCCAAGGACGTTCACAATAAAATCTGTCAGTTCATACGTTTTATCCGCCAGCTTTTGCGCTTTATCGGCCCATTTCGGATCATCCTGAAACAGGTGCGGATACTCTCGGAACATCGTTGTGCAGGAACCGGAAGGACTGACAACATATTCGGAATCCTGAAACGTTTCGATCATCCGTTTCATTGCTTTTTTGGCGTCATGTACATAGCCGCTGTTGTAAGCCGGCTGCCCGCAGCAAATCTGCCCTTCCGGAAAATCAACCTCGCACCCAAGCCGCTCCAGCAGCTCAACCGTTGCTTTTCCGACATTTGTTTGAAACATATCAACAAGACAAGTGACAAAAAGTGAGACTTTCATGATGAACCCCTCTCTCATCTCCAATATATGATCAGGTCATCTGATGACCTGAGTTAAAATAACTATATGAATATCGTACACTATTCTGACAATGGAAGGAAAGGGTTTTCTAGGGATATTTTCATTTGTGGCATATCAAAAACACTCCCGATCTCCCAGGAGTGAAGTATATGGTTAGATCCAGCCCTTTTCCTCAGCAATGCTGGCGGCTTCTGTCCGATTTTTCGCATGAAGCTTTTGGATGATTTCTGAGATATAGTTTCGAACTGTGCCTTGAGATAAATAGAGCTCCAGCGTAATGTCTTTTGTTGTCTTGCCTAAAGCCGCAAGCCTCAGAATTTCTTGCTCTCTAACGGTTAGCGGATTTTCGTCTCGCATCATATTAAACGTCAGCTCAGGGCTGAAGACACGTTTTCCCTTTACACATTTTCGAATGGCATCGGCCAGATCGTCAATTTCGCCGTCTTTCAGCAGATAGCCATGTGCACCGGCCTTTACGGCGCGTTCAAAATATCCGGGGCGAGCAAAGGTGGTTAAAATAATGACCTTGCTGACGCAGCCTTTTTTCATTAATTCCTCTGCCACATCCAGCCCGCTTCGAACCGGCATTTCAATGTCCATAATGCATACATCCGGCTCCAGCTTCAAAATAGCATGTAGCGCCTCTTCCCCGTTCAATGCTTGTCCGATGACTGTCATATCCTCTTCTAAATCAAGCAAGGATCCCAAAGCGCCTAAAAGCATGCGCTGGTCCTCAGCAATAAACAGACGAATCATTCTTTTCGTCCTCCAATCATTCTGCTTTTTTAATAAGCGGAATCGTCAGTGCCACAACCGTTCCGTTATGATCTGAAACCGTTAATCCCCCTTCAATGAGCATGAGCCGTTCTTCCATTCCCCGCAGGCCATTTCCAAACATTTTCTCCTTCGGCGCTCCCTTTCCGTCATCCCGTATCACGATCCTCATTTTGTCAGCAAACTGAGAAATGGTGATGGCACAGTGGGTTGCTTTGCTGTGCTTGATAATGTTAGTCACGGCTTCCCGCATACACATACTGATAATATTTTGAGTGACGGGAGATATCGCTGAAAAGTCGTCCGCTCCTTCGTATTGAAAGGTAATGTTCCCCGCTCTTAATATGTGCTGAATGTTTACGAGCTCCTCTGTTATCGTGACCGTTCTCATATCAGAAACCAGCTCTCGAACTTGCTTGAGTGCGGAGCGTGAACTGGTTTCCATTTCTTTTGCCTCAAGCTTGGTCCGTTCTGGATCAGATGCAGCCAGCCGCTGAATGAGCTGGCTTTTTAATGTAAGCAGCGACAGGGTGTGGCCAAGAGTATCGTGAAGATCACGGGCGATTCGAACACGCTCCTCTCTTTTAGAGAGTTCTTTTATCTGTTCGTTGGCTTGTGCAAGCTTATTTTCAAGCTCAATTCTCCGAAACATAGAACGAATGCCGAATGGAGAAATGAGCATAATGACGAGAAACGGGAGAACAGAAAAAAGCTCCCGGAGCGAGACCGAATTCGCGATAAATTGGTATAGGCATGGAAAAAGCAGTATAAAGATTAAAGCGCAGAACGCACGGTTAAAATTCGTTTTCTCTTTGAAATAGCCAACAAAGTTTGCCGGGAAAAAACCTAAGTATATATAGGTGATATTGTAAAACACACTATACATCAAAATAACCGCCATTTGCACGATAAGCCAATATGTAAACGAAGCTTTGCCCACGCTGCAGAATAACTGGCGATATGCCGCTACAAAAAGGAGCAGCATGCCATATCCGATCCCCTGTTTGACACCTGATTCTTTTAATAAAGAGAGGAACGGCATAATCGTATACACCAGAAAGATATAAGGGAAAAACCCGAATTCCTTCGGGAAAATAGATATTGCCTTTTTCATGTATTACACCGCTTCTTGTTTTCTTCTTATATATTTAGATAGTAGCATGAAGAGCATCATATAAGCGATTAATATCAGAATATTTTTCCAAGTCGGACTCCCACCCCGGACAAGTTCCCACGCTCCGCTCCCGAAATGATAAGACGGAAGCCACTGGCCAATGCTCTGCATCATGTCAGGCATGACCTCAAACGGCATCCACATCCCTCCGCCTAAAGCCAGCAGCATATAAAGCACATTACTGATTCCGGCCGCTGTTTCTACTTTTCTCATGAGGCCGATTAGTGTGCCTAATGCTAAAAAAGGCAATGCGCCAAACAAAATCCACAGTCCGCTCATCATCCATTCAAACGGTGACAAGGCAATATCATTGATGATTGCGCCGAACAGAAATATGACGGTAATTGATAAAACGTGAATGACACTTTGGCCGATCATCTGAGCTGATAAATAGATATGATCCGGAAGAGGCGTAAGGCGGATAAAGGCGGCCCAGCCTTGTGACCGTTCTTGTACCATTCGGATGCCAAGCGTCATGATAGAGGAACCCATCACGCTGAAGACTGTCATCGACATCAGGTAATGGGCTTCCCATGCACGTTGATCAGGGACGTTGGTATTCACTACATTTGTAAAGAAATAATAAAAGGCAATCGGCATGATCAGAGACCAAAGCACAAAGTACTTGTTCCTAAGCACCCTTTTCATTTCAGCGATGCTTTGCTTTTGCAGCACGTTCACTCACATCGCCTCCCTGTTGCCGTCAGCCAGCTGGCGAAATGCCTCATCGAGCGTTGCTTGCTCAATTCGAATATCCCGTGCATGTATGTTTTCTTGAAAGATCAGCGCCAACACTTTGTCTGTATTTGATGTCTGGATGATGGTTCTCTCATGCTCGTGGATCACTCTCTCGACTTCCGGGTGACAAGACAGCCTTTCCAATGATTCACTTGAATGAAGCGTAAAGGAAACAGACTGTTTTTGAATTCTTGAGCGGATTTGCATTGGTGAGCCGTCTGCAACAAGCTGTCCTTCAGTAAAAAATAGGATTCGCTGTGCGGCATCATCTGCTTCCTGTAAATAATGAGTTGAAAAAATAATCGTTTTTCCTTGGTCCGACAGTCCGTGAATGGTCTGCCAGAATCGGTGTCTTGATGAAGTGTCCATGCCGACTGTCGGTTCATCAAGTATAAGCAGCTCCGGGTTCCCGGCAAGAGCCAAAGCAAAGCTCAAACGGCGTTTTTGTCCGCCGGATAATTTTTCTGCTCTTGTTTTCAAATCTTCTTTGGTGAGTGCTGTTAACGAAACGAGTTCTTTCATGGACAATGGATTCGGATAATAGCTCCGGAAGAGTTCAAGGATTTCATCCACCTTAAGGCCCGGCATGACACTTACTTCCTGAAGCATTACACCTATTTTTTCACGAACCTGTTGATCATCGGGAACCCGGTTAAATAGTTTGATTTCTCCCTCACTCGGTTTCAGCAATCCTAATATCATCGAGACGACGGTCGTCTTCCCTGCCCCATTTGGCCCGAGAATGGCTGCAATTTCTCCTTTTTCAATACTGAAGCTGATGTGGTTTACAGCGGTTTTTCGCTGGAAATGTTTTGTCACGTTGCTTACTGTTACTGCTTCTTTCATCACATGAGCACCTCCTGATCGTTTACATTGATTGTAAAATGACGGAGAAGACGATGTTAGTATGGGGTGTCATGATGATGGAGTGACAAATGTCATTTTTTTCTCACCCCGGTGTCTAGGCAATCCTCCTCCTGCATCTTCCAATTCATCCATCTTTTCTATCTCCCATGTCCTCTTTCTTTTAAACTGCTGTGACATTCATAGAAAGATACACTCTTCAAACCATCCGAGTGTTATGATAGAAATATTGAACTTTATATTACTTTCCGGCTGAAAGGAGCCAATCATGAACGAAGCGATTTTGTCTAGAAATCATGTGAAGGTGAAAGGCAGCGGCAAAGCATCTATCATGTTCGCACCTGGTTTTGGATGCGATCAAAGCGTGTGGAATGCCGTGGCACCTGCCTTTGAAGAAGATCATCGGGTGATTTTATTTGATTACGTCGGTTCGGGACATTCAGATTTGCGCGCATATGACCTGAATCGTTACCAGACACTTGACGGCTATGCCCAGGATGTTCTTGATGTTTGTGAAGCTTTAGATCTGAAGGAAACCGTGTTTGTGGGTCACTCCGTCGGGGCCTTGATTGGGATGCTTGCATCCATCCGCCGCCCGGAGCTTTTTTCCCATCTGGTGATGGTGGGGCCTTCTCCTTGCTATTTGAATGATCCGCCTGAGTATTACGGAGGATTTGAAGAGGAGCAGCTCCTTGGCTTGCTGGAGATGATGGAGAAAAATTATATCGGCTGGGCGACTGTATTTGCGGCAACCGTTCTGAATCAGCCAGATCGGCCTGAAATTAAGGAAGAGCTTGAAAGCCGTTTTTGTTCTACTGATCCTGTCATTGCCCGCCAATTCGCGAAAGCGGCGTTTTTTTCTGATCACCGAGAGGATCTTTCGAAGGTAACGGTTCCCTCTCTTATTCTCCAATGTGCAGATGATATCATCGCACCTGCAACAGTAGGTAAGTATATGCATCAGCATCTGCCTTATAGCAGTCTGAAACAAATGGAGGCTCTCGGACATTGCCCTCATATGAGCCATCCAGATGAGACGATACAGCTGATCGGCGATTATTTAAAAGCACACGTGTGATATAGGAACGAAAGGGATAGAGGTGACCCTCTTAGATGGACAAACAATTGAATGATGCACCATGCGGTTTCCTCGCTTTGTCAGAAGAGGGGTCGATCATAGCTGCCAACCGCACCCTTATCAAGATTCTGGATTATGAGCCGGAGCAGGTTATCGGCCAGCACATGAATATGATGTTGACCATTCCCGCACAGCTTTTCTGCCAGCTTTATTTTTTTCCGCTTTTGAAATTGGAGCATCACATCGAAGAAATATACATTTCCTTGAAAGCAAGAGATGGAGAAGAAATTCCCGTCCTTATCAATGCTATTGCGAGACACGATAGCGAGGCTTCTGTCTTTGATTGTGTTCTTATTCCAATGCGAAAGCGAAATGAATATGAAAATGAGCTGCTGATAGCCAGAAATGAGGCTCAGGAAGCATTGCTTGCCAAACAGAAAGCCAATGCGGAGTTAGAAATTGCCTTGGAAACGCTGAAAGCAAAACAAGAAGAACTTCTTGAGATCAATAAACAAAATCAACAATTTAAATTAAACACCAAAAGAGAGCTTGAACTCGCCAGAAAGATCCAGAAAAACTCGTTGACTGAACCGATTGTAAACGATCAGGTTCAGATTGACTCTTATTACAACGCATCGAGTGAATTGTCAGGTGATCTTTACGGATATTATCAAATCGATGAACACCGTTACGGCATTATTATCCTTGATGTGATGGGGCACGGAATTTCATCTGCATTGATTACGATGTCTCTTCATCCTTTGTTCCAGCGCCAGATCACGCAAGGTCTCAGCCCCGTTAAAGTTATGAAGGAATTGGACCGGCACCTTCACAGCTTGTTTCAAAATGATGAGGAAGCAAGACATTATTGCACTGCTATTTATCTCGAGATTGATATAGCACGGCAAAGAATTGATTATGTCAACGCAGGGCATCCGCCGGCACTTTGGCAGGACGATAGCGGAACTCAACATCTGCTTCACGCGACCTCGCCTCCGATCGGGATGTTTGAAGACTTAGAGTTTCAGTCAAGCAGCCTTTCATACACGGAGGACGGAAGATTGCTTCTGTATACGGATGGCGTGATGGATCCTACGGCTTCATGTTATTTATTTGATTTACTAAAGGATCATCCTGATTCGCCGATCGCTGACCTGAAGGAGAACATCCTTACATCACTGCAGCATCAAAAGGAAGCTCATCATAAGAGTGATGACGAATGTTTTATATTAGTTGATGTAAAATAAAATGATCCATGAGACATAACAATGATTTGTTACATCTCATGGATTTTTTTGTTTCAGCGTTTCTTTGGAATATGTCCTGACTCCGCATATTGAAACACCTGCAAAGAAGGCAGCGGGTGTCCATTAAAATCAAATAAAGCTTGATTATCTACAGCACTTCCCCCATACCACTTCCCGGCGTCTTCAGGGTCGTATTCAGCAGCATAGCTGGACGCCCACCCTGACCCGTATGTTTCCCATAACACTTTGTTTTTCTCTATCTGTGTCTTCGGCCCGACTGGAATCCACGCCGGCTCCCAGTAGAAAACACCAAGTCCTGCTTTGCCCGTATTCGCCACTGCCTCCATTACATCTCTTACTGCAGTTGCCTGGCCTTGAACAGAAATTGGATATGACAGCGTCTGCCCGCTTTTTGGTGCTGTATTTCCATGCCCATCGCCATCCTCGGCGGTATAGGTGTACGATGTCTCCGCCACCATGACTTTTTTGCCGTACGTATTGGCAACAGCCTTCAGCACGGAGGTCAAATTTTGTAATGTCCCATGCCAGAAAGGATAATAGGAGCTCGCAAACACATCATAATCCACTTTGTTTTTGCTGAGTGTTTCCGCAATAAATGAATACCTTCCAGCCGTTTCAGGATTGGTAAAATGCAGGGCAACCAAAATATTTGAATTTGTCTCCCTGACCGCTCGGCTTCCTTCATTAAATAATTGGCACATCTTCGTCCAATCAGTCTCACCGGCAAATCCTCCTGTTGTTTCATTTCCGATCTGAACCATGCCGATGTCAACGCCTTCCTTGATCATCTTTTGCAGGCTTTGTTTCGTATACTCATAGAGCTTTGCTTTTTTTGCTTCAAAGCTGAGATTCGTCCAGGCTTTGGGCACCTTTTGTTTCGCTGGATCGGCCCAGAAATCAGAGTAGTGAAAGTCGGCCAGCACCTTCATTCCGTTCGCTGTCGCTCTTTTTCCGATTTCGATGGCTTTTTGAACATCATTGTTTCCCCCGCCATACCCATTGCCATTTGAATCATACGGGTTATTCCAGATGCGGACGCGAACATAGTTGACCCCAGCCTGTTTTAAGGTTGTAAAGATGTCCTGGCGTTTTCCGCTTGTATTATAAAAGGTGACACCGCTATTTTCCAAAGCAATAACGCTGGACACATCTGCCCCTTTAATAAAGTCTTTGTTCATTCCCTCTACTTTTTTAACAAAAAGATCCTCTGCCCGAAGCTCTGGCATATACTTCTCCTTCTCAACGGCAGCGGCAGATCCCGGTGAACTGAATGCACTCCACACGATGGCAGCCGCTAAGCACATTTTCACTCCATTCCTCATGACTCCACCCCTCACGATTTAGTAAGCGTTTTCCAAAATGCAGAAAAAAGAATCCGCCCATATCGAGCGGAGCATCAGCCTAATGTGTGTTTACGACGATTCTCACTTCATACTTTTCCATCGTCAGGTCACCTGACAATATCTCTCCTGTCATCATGTCCTTCACACTCTGATCAAACGTGACCAGCTGTTTTTCTTCCGTAAAGTTCATCACAAAAATATAATCATTGTCCTGATCCTGCCTCGCTTGTACGGAGACGCCTTTTCCGTGCCGAACCGGAAAAACTGGAGAAAGAGACAGGTCTGTGATCAGACCCTCATAGAAATCACGCTGAAATTGATCCTCCAAACGCGCGCCGATAAAATACGCCTTGCCCTGCTGATACTCATGGCTTGTGACCGCTGGCGTGCGCGCATAAAAATCTTCTTGATACACCGCTTCCACTGAAGCAGTCTTTACATCAATCACAGTTGCATAATCCTTCATTTCATATATTTGGCTGCGGTAGCTGACAGCGTTTCGATCCTTCGGATACAGGGTGTCCGTTTCAAGAGGCTCAACTCCAAATATAGCTTGAAGATCCGGATGCCATCCGCCTGTGTATGTTAAGTCATGCTCATTCACAATCCCGCTGATATACGTCATGACTAAGGTGCCGCCGTCAGCCGTAAACGCTTTCAAACGGGAAATGGTGTCCTCGCTGCTTAAATACAGCATCGGGACGATCAGCAGTTTATATGGTGAAAAGTCTTGTTCTTTCGTAATGACGTCGACAGGGATATCGTGTTCCCAGAATGTGCGGTAATGCTGCTGAAGCGTTTGCGGATAACGTTTTGTCGCCTTCGCAAACCCCTGAGCATCCTCGAGCGCCCAATGATTTTCCCAGTCATATAAAATAGCGGTTTGAGCCGGCCTCTTCGTTCCGACAACTTCGGACAGCCGTTCCAATGTCTCGCCTACCTTGGCCACTTCTTGAAAGACGCGGTTCTTCGGGCTATTGTCATGATCCACAACCGCTCCGTGTAATTTTTCTGATGACCCCCGTGATTTGCGGTATTGGAAATAGAGAACGCTGTCCGAACCGTGGGCAATCATTTGCATGGACGACAGCAGATTCATGCCCGGGCGCTTTGCCTTGTTGACATTATGCCAATTGACCGCGCTTGGCGTACACTCCATTAATAAGAAAGGCTGCTGCTTCAAGCTTCGGTACAGGTCGTTGATAAAACCGACCTTCATCGCCAAATCAGCTGTGCTTTCCCAGTCATTGTGCCAGACAGGATAAGCGTCCCAGCTGATGACATCGACATGCTTTGCAAATTTGCTGTAGTCGAGGCCCTGATACGGGATCAAATCCGGTGTGTCAGCCATAAAATTCGTTGTGATAGGGATATCAGGCGTCAATTCTTTCAGCGGAATGATTTCATTTTTATAAAACGAAATCGTTTGATCGGTGACGAACCGGCGCCAATCTAAATTCAGGCCATGCAAGCCATTTTCACCGATCGGCGAAGGGCTTTCAATTTGTGACCAGTCATTGAAAATATGGCTCCAAAAAGGAGTCCACCACGCATGGTTCAATGTCTTGAGGCTGTTGTCATATTTCGATTTCAGCCACTCCCGGAAAGCATGCTGGCATAGATCACAGTGGCAATCTCCCCCGTATTCGTTTGAAATGTGCCACATTAACAGCGCCGGGTGATGTCCGTATCGTTCTGCTAATAAGCGGTTGATGTGCCGTGTTTTTTCTCGGTAGACTTTAGATGTGAGGCAGTGGTTGTGCCTTCCGCCGTGCAGCTGTTTGACGCGGGAGGCATTGACGCGCAAAACTTCCGGATAGGTTTGCGACAGCCAGGCCGGACGGGCTCCGCTCGGCGTTGCTAATATGACCCGGCCGCCTATACTGTGAATCCGCTCAAAAATATCATCCAGCCATTCAAATTGATATACGCCCTCCTCCGGCTCAAGTGCGCTCCATGCAAAAATACCGACAGAAAACGTATTCGTATGAGAAAGCTTCATCAGTTTGATATCGTCAGCTAAAATATCGGGCCGATCCAGCCACTGATCGGGGTTGTAGTCTCCCCCATGGAGCATAAATTTCGCTTTTGTTACGTGCGTTTTTTCAAGCTTTGACATCACATTCTCCTCCTTTTTCTCTTAGCCCTTCGTTCCGCCTGCGGTTAGTCCGGACACAAAATTCTTTTGCAGCATGATAAAGATGATGGCCACCGGTATGCTGATAAGCAGGGCTCCGGCCGCAAATGTCGTATAGCTGGCCCCCATGACATCATTCACTAAATTGAATAGACCGACGGGCAATGTATATGATTCAGGCGTTCTCAATATGGTTGAGGACAGCACAAAATCTCCGAGCGGACCGGTAAAGCCGTTCATGGCCACGACTGCCGCCATCGGTTTTGATAATGGCAGAATGATCTGGAAGAAAATTCTGGTGCTGCTGGCTCCGTCAATCTTGGCGCTTTCGTCTAAATCCATCGGAATGGAATCCATGTACCCTTTCATCAAATACGTATTCATCGGGATCAGGCCGCCGATATAAAGCAAGATTAGCAGCCAATGGCTATTGATCATTCCCAAGATTTGCGCCAGCACAAACAAGGCAATTAAAGCTGAAAACTGAGGAATCATCTGCAGCAATAAAAAGAGCGTTAAAGCGTATTTCCTGCCTTTGAAGCGAAAGCGCGAAAACGCATAGGCTGTAAATGTCACACAGAGCAAAGACCCTGCCATTGTAAACAGGCTGATCTTCATTGAGTTGACATACCACTGCACATATTGAAGGCTTTCTTTGCCCGCAAATAATTCCTTGTAATGGTCGAATGTCGGATGCTTCGGAATGATGGATGTACTGATTAAGCTGTTGCCAGGGTTAAAGCTTGCGCCTGCCGTCCAAAGGAGAGGATAAACAATGATGACCGCCATAAAGGCTAGCAACAAGTAAGAGAAAAGGAGACGGATATATTTTCTGACTTTCATATCTGCCAGCATGCCTTATGCCCCCTCTTTAAAAGACTTTGTCTGTCTGAATTGCCACAATGCGATGGAGATAACAAATACAGATAATAAAATGGTTAAAGCCGCCGCAAGAGAATATTGGCTTGACTGCATTGTCAATTTATAAATCCATGAAACGAGGATATCTGTCCCGCCGGCTGTTGATCCGGTTACAGCCGGACCTCCGCCATTGAATAGATAGATAATATTAAAGTTATTAAAATTAAACGTAAACTGGGTAATGATAATCGGAGCCATTGCAATGAACACCATTGGAAGCGTGATGTATCTCAACTTTGAAAAGACAGAAGCGCCATCAATCGTAGCTGCTTCATACAGATCGTCCGGGATGGATTGCAATACGCCTGTTGAGACGAGAAAGATGTACGGAAATCCAAGCCAGCCCTGCATGAGAATCAACGCAAGCCTCGACCAATTGGCATCTGTCATCCACGGAAGCGGATCTATCCCGAAGAAAGCCAAGATGTCGTGATTCATCGCACCGAAGCTATCATTAAACAGTCCCGCAAAAATTAAAATCGTCACAAAACCGGGAACGGCCCATGGCAAAATCAGAATCGTCCGGAAAAAACGTTTAAACCGAAGGTCTTTCTGGTTAACAATGATCGCGAGAAAAATCCCCAAGCTGACTTGCAGTGTGGATGCAGCAAGTGTCCAAACCACCGTCCAAGCCAGTACATCAAAAAAAGTCGACCTCCAAATATCAACTGTGAAAATATTTGCGAACGTTTGAAAACCGACCCAATCAATTAATTTTGCAGGAGGAGAATGATACAAATCATAGTTTGTAAACGCTAATGCAAAGCTGAATAAGATAGGAAAGATCACGGCGAAAATTAAAATAAACAAAGATGGGCCGCTGACGACATAAGGATAGCCCTCAGAAATGATATGTTGGTATTGTTCCTTTAAGGAACTTAATGGCTTATTTTCATCACGCTGTTTTCCGCTTTGGAACGCATCGCGAAGATTCACATAATACACCGCAAGGCCAAAGCAGGTCACGATGACAGCGATAATTCCTTCCGCCAGCAGAAAAACGGAATTATCCCGCGGCACTTCTGTTCCCAGTGTAAAGATTCCCCAAAACCCCATATTGAGCAGATCTCCAAAGACTGCAAAAAACGATGCGCCTAAGAAAAGAAAGACAATACCTTTTATCCATTGCTTGTTATAAAATTGCCCGAGCCCCGGGATGATAGAAAGCAACAAAGCGACTTGACGATGCTGCACCGTTTTCACCTCTCTTACAATACAAATCTAGCTTTCTCTTTATTTTCCGCTGTGCTTTGCCTTAATTTGTCCTTTGGCGGTTTCAGCGGCTTGATCCAATGCTTGTTTCGGATCCGCCCTCCCTGTTGCAACCGTCTGTAATGCTGAATCAGCCGGCGTCCATATTTCATTCATTTCCGGAATATTTGGTGTTGGCTCTGAGAAACGGGATTGTTCAGTAACTGCCCGTGCCGCCTCGCTTTTCATAATAGCCGGGTCATTGGCTAGGGATTTCACAGCAGGAACTTCTTTCGTCTCTTCATATCGTGTTTTAGAATTTTTTTCATTGGCCAGGAAAACGGCTAATTCTTGCGCCAGCTCTGCATTCTTTGAAAATGCACTGACGTTGTAGCTTTTGACGCCGATAAAGGAGCTCATGTTTTTCCCATTTTCCAGCTTCGGCAGTTTCGTAATGCCATAATTGATTCCTGCTTTCGAAAAGGCTTCTACATTCCATGGACCAGAAATAATTGCGGCGGCTTTTCCTTCTGTGAACAGCGATTCCAATACGTTAATCCCTTGTTCTCCAATAATGCCAGCCGGGAACAGGCCATCTTTGTAAAACTTCTGAATCAGCGCCGCACCTTTGACAGCTCCTTCATTATTGATTCCAATGTCTGACGGGTTATAGCTCCCATCTTTGGCCTTTCCAAAAATGTATCCGCCATATCCGCTCATCACACTTTCTGCATAATAAATTTGATCGAATAGGGCTAAAAAGCCAAATTTGCTGCCATCAGCAGTCTTTTTGGAATAGTCGTACCACTCTTCCAGCGTTTTGGGCAATTCCTTTTCGGAGATGAGATCTTTGTTGTAAAAAAGGACAGTCGTTTCGACCGCTTTTGGCAGTCCATAAAGCTTTTGATCTACCATTTGAGACTGAATGGAAGCGTCAGTATAAAGTGATTGAACGTCTTTTTTGACATGTAATTCCTTGAGTAATCCTTCCGTGACAGCGGTTCCGATTTGGTCCCCTGGCATTGTTAACACGTCAGGGCCTGTGCCGGCCGGTCCATCCATTCGCAAATCTTCAATCTGCTTGGCATACGGTTTTTCAACGACTTTGACCTTCACATCATGCTCTTTTTCAAATGCAGCCACAGCGTCTTTAATGCCGTTGCTCTTTTCTTTATCCTCCCATACAACAAGCTCTGACCCTTTTGAACTCGATTTGGCGCTGCTGCTTTCCTTTGGGCCGCAAGCCGCCAAGGATAAACTCACAGCTGCGCAGAGCATGAATACGGAACACCTTTTTGCCTTTTTCATTGATTGTCACCCTTTCGATATGAATGAAAGCGCTTTAAAGATAATATAGCACGCCTGAGAAAATGTGTAAACAAACTATTTACCTCCTATAGTAAATTTTTTTACCCAAATAAAAAATGACTTAGTGTCCTAAGTCATCCTTAATTCATACTCTTCCTGACGATTAATTCTGCGCCCACATATAATGTTTTTACCGTTTTTCTCTTGTCCTGCACTTGTTCAAGCAGTAATTGAACAGCATTTTTACATAATTCATGTATATCAATATGAAACGTCGTCAGAGGAGGCGAGACATACTTCGCGAAGCTGATGTTGTTGATACTCACAATGCTTACCCTGTTTGGTATAGCAATTCCTTTTTCGTTCAGGGCTTGCAGACAGCCCACTGCTATCGGGTCCGCTGCAATCATAAAAGCAGTCGGAAGCTGATCGCCTAATGTGTCGATCGCTGCTGACATCAGGCGGTAGCCGTTTTCTACAGAGAATCCGCGATGACAGAAAATATAGCGCTCGTCCAGCATGGCTTTTTCCCTCATATAGGATCTGAAGGTTTGTTCACGGATGTCCATTTCATCCTGATTGGTATTCGGATTTTTGTATGTGCCGCCGATAAAACCGATGCTCTTATGCCCCTTCTCAGTCAGGATGTTTACCGTCTTCCTTGTCATTTGTGCCAAATCGGGCCTTACCGAGTCAAAATGATCGGGATCAGGAGTTGAATCGATGAACACGCCGTTTTCAGTGAGATTTCTGAGGAAAGCCAGCTCTTCATCTGAAAATGTGCCGACGGCAATAAACCCTTCCGTATGTTCAGGAATGCTCTCGATTCCATCCGCTATTTTATAGGTGGTCATATCGACATTGAATGCTTTCGCCAGTTTCTCTACTTCTAATCTCATCGTTTTAAAATAGACATCTTCTAATTCTTCTTTATCTGTCAGCCAATATAAAAACGCAATATGTTTCACCAGCGGCCTTACTGTTTTTTTGCGGTAATTGAGCTTTTCCGCCGCTTCATAGATTTTCTCCCGTGTCTCATCAGGAACAGAAAGGCTTTCATCGTTATTTAAAACGCGGGAAACGGTTGAGATTGAAAATCCCGCTTCCTGCGCGATATCTTTAATTGTCGCCATTGTATCTGCCTCCATTATTCAGCTCGCATTGTTTTAGTAAAATATTTTACTTTCTTTTTCACAAATGTCAAGTGCACAAAGCCCTCTGGCTGCCATGTAAAAAGACTGAACCATTTGCGGCTCAGTCTCAGTTGTTCGTATCATTCGGAACCGGTGGAATTGCCCGGGAAATGAGTTGGTTATTGCACATTTTCCTCGAAATATCCCGAAAGCACATCTTCCACATTCGTCAAATGCGCCAGCATGGCGGCTTCCGCCTCTGCACCGTTCCCGGCAGCCACAGCATTGTAAATCCGTTCGTGCTCCTCATACAGCCGCTGAACGGAGGTCTTCTTGGAAAACAGCCAGATTTTCCTCGTTTCCCTCATTGTTTCCAGCAGCAATGATGACACGTGATTCATCAAGTGTTTAAGAAGTTCATTTTGAGAAGCGTCCGCAAGCGCAAGATGAAATGCAAAGTCTGCTTTCTCTCCCAGCTCCCCGTCCGCTTCAATGCTGCCCATTTCCTTTAGTGCATCCTGAATTCTTTCGAGATCTGCTTCTGTCCTTTTTTCAGCCGCTAGTGAAGCCACTCCGATTTCAAGCAGTTTTCTGACCTCGAGCAGCTGCTTGACGTCCTCTTTTTTCATCAGAAGGGCGGCTGAGAGCGGCTGAGAAATTTGATTGAGCTCAAATTCCTTCAGATACGTGCCTTCTCCCTGTTTCATTTCGACAAGCCCCATCGCTTTTAGCGCAGAAAGTGCTTCGCGAACCGCTGAACGGCTGACTTGAAAGCTCTCAGCAAGCGCCTGAACAGAGTCCAGTTTATCCCCCGGCTTCAATTCGCCATTTTTGATCATATCTAATAGGGCATCCGCTACTTCTTCATATATTTTTTTTGTTTTAATCTGTTTATATTTCAATGCAATTCACCCCGTAACTTGTAGGTCTGGCTGTTTACGATCTATTATACTCTGTTTTGTGGGCCGCCAAAAGATTTTGACTATTTTGTCAAAAAGTCTTGTACTTTGATTTTTTTCAAAATATAATGCTAGGTAACTGGTCTTATTACCCAGTCATCAGATGATCATATCATCTATAGAAACCGCTTACATATAGCGCCAGTTTATGTTTCAAGGAGGGGTTTGGGATGCAATGGACACAGGCATATACGCCTATAGGGGGAAATTTGCTATTATCAGCGCTTGCCGCACTTGTACCGATTATTTTCTTTTTTTGGGCACTCGCGATTAAACGGATGAAGGGGTATACAGCAGGCTTGGCCACATTGGGGATCGCCCTTATCATTGCTGTATTGGTTTATCGTATGCCGGCGGAAAAAGCGCTGATGTCCGCGACACAAGGAGCCGTATACGGATTGTTGCCGATCGGCTGGATCATTGTGACGTCTGTTTTTTTGTATAAAATCACTGTGAAAACGGGACAGTTTGATATCATTCGCAGCTCTGTTCTCTCGATTACTGATGACCGACGGCTTCAAGCTCTCTTGATCGCTTTTTCATTCGGGGCTTTTTTAGAAGGGGCAGCAGGCTTCGGAGCGCCGGTCGCCATTTCTGCCGCGCTGCTGGTCGGTCTCGGCTTTAATCCTCTTTATGCTGCGGGGATCTGTTTGATCGCCAATACGGCGCCGGTTGCCTTTGGGGCAATTGGGATTCCAATTACAGCCGTAGAAGGGCCGACAGGGATTCCGGCGATGGAGATTTCGCAAATGGTCGGGCGGCAGCTGCCGTTTTTATCCGTATTTATTCCTCTTTATTTAATCATCATCATGAGCGGGTTCAGGAAAGCCTTGGAGATCTGGCCGGCGATTCTCGTATCTGGTGTTTCCTTTGCCGTTGTTCAATATCTCAGTTCCAATTTTTTAGGGCCTGAGCTGCCCGATGTTTTGTCAGCTCTTGTTTCAATGGCTGCGCTTGCTGTGTTTTTGAGATGGTGGACGCCGAAAACAACATTCCGGTTTGCCGGTGAACAAGAGTCGGCCGCCTCAATTGAAACGGCGCGCACAAATCCGGCGGCGCCTGCGTACAGCGGCGGACAGATTTTTAAGGCTTGGTCGCCATTTCTGCTGCTGACGGCGATGATTTCCGTATGGGGCATTCCATCTGTCAAATCCGCGCTGACCGGGCATTATGAAGGCTCTGCGGTGTTCTTGAAGTGGCTGAATGCTGTTGGAGAAAAACTGACTTTTTCCCCAGGTGTGCCTTTTTTGAACAATCAGATTGTCAATGCTGACGGTACACCGATTGAAGCGGTTTACAAGTTGGAGGTGCTTGGTTCGGCCGGCACCGCGATTTTGATTGCCGCAGTGCTGTCAAAGTTCATCACGGCGATTTCATGGAAAGACTGGGGAACCGTTTTTAAAGAAACAGTCCAAGAATTGAAGCTTCCGATTTTGACCATTGCTTCTGTCGTTGGTTTTGCCTATGTCACCAACTCCTCGGGAATGAGCACGACACTCGGGATGACACTCGCGCTGACAGGTTCGATGTTTACCTTCTTTTCGCCCGTCCTCGGCTGGCTCGGCGTCTTCATTACCGGCTCGGATACTTCCGCCAACCTGCTGTTCGGCAACCTGCAGAAAGTCACCGCATTATCAGTCGGCATGGACCCCGTTCTGTCTGTGGCCGCCAACTCTTCAGGCGGTGTCACAGGAAAAATGATTTCACCGCAGTCGATAGCGGTGGCGTGCGCCGCGGTAGGACTCGCCGGAAAGGAGTCAGATCTTTTCCGCTTTACCATTAAACACAGTCTGTTTTTGCTGCTGCTCGTTTGTATCATCACCTTTTTGCAGCATCACGTATTCAGCTGGATGATTCCTTAAAAAAATCCTCCCGTCTAGGGAGGATTTTATTTATATCGCTTTCTCGCTGCCGATGACGGAATATTCATTTGATCGCGATATTTTGCCACGGTGCGTCTCGAGATTTGGATGCCGTGTTGTTCATACAGCAAATCGACAAGCTTTTGATCTGAAAGCGGTTTTGTTTTGTCCTCTTGATTGATCAGGTCTTCAAGATGCATTTTGACTGCATAATTCGACGCATCTCCCTCTCCTGAAGCCTCGGCTTTTGCTGAGAAAAAGAGCTTCATCTCAAACAGCCCGTAAGGCGTTTGTATTGTTTTCCCTTTAATGGCCCGGCTCACAGTTGATTCATGAAGGCTTAGACAGTCCGCCACCTCTCTCAGAGTCAGCGGCTTCATTGCGCTTCGCCCTTTCAGAAAGAAATCCTTTTGGCGTGTGATCAGTTCATTGATAATTCTCGTGATTGTCTGTTTTCGCTGCCTCAGCGCGCGGCTCAGCCAGCGCCACTCCTGATATTTCGCAGATAAATAGGAGACAGTATCCTGACAGGAGCCGGATGATAAAAGCGTTCTGTACTGCGGATGCAGATCGATCTCGGGAAACGAGCGGGTATTCAGTTCCGCTGCGATGTGCCCGTTTTTTACAGTGATAAAAATGTCAGGCTCAATATACACATCTTGCTCTGGCCGGGCAAACAGAAGGCCAGGTCTAGGATGAAGAGCCGCGATATCATCTGAGATATCTTGAATAGTATGAAGCGGAATTCCTACCTCCACTGAAAGCGCTTTCCATTTTTTTTGCGCAAAAGCATCAAAATGAGCTGAAACCAGCATTTCCGCTTGTTCATTTCTGTTCGGCAGCCGCTGTAATTGAAGAAGGATGCATTCCTGCAAAGATCTCGCGCCAATTCCAGCCGGTTCTAATGACTGGAGTTTTGCCAAAACAGCCTCCGCTTCCTTGGCCGATACAGATAATCGCCGTGCTGCCTCCTCTATATCTTCTTCCAAGTACCCGTTTGAATCAAGCGAATGAATCAGATAATTAAAAATCTTTTTTTCAGTGTTTGTCAGATTCATATCGAGTGACTGCTGTTTTAACGCATCCTGCAATGTTTTTTGCGGATTACTTAATTGAAGGCCCGCTTCCTGTGCATTCATCCTGTTTTTGTTTGTTTTATGGTAAGATAGTGGCGGTGTGTCTGTTTCCTTTCGTTCAATAAGAGGGTTTTCCAGTGAGAGCTCATCAATGTACTCGGCGAGTTCTGCCGAATGATAGCCAAGCAGCGTGATGGCCTGCCTGAGCTCCTGTGTCAGTTGAGGCTTTAATACTTGTACTTGCTGAAGTTTCATATCCATCTTGCTCACTCCCCTTTCTTCATTGTACATGATTGAGATCACACCGTATACATTTATGAAAAAGGAGCTGCCAAAGAAATGTCTGAACTTTTTTCCGTCCCTTATTTTATTGAGAATTTAAAACAGCATATTGAAATGAATCAGTCTGAGGATAAAATCCACGCGATGAACAGCTACTACCGTTCCGTTGTTTCAACACTAGTGCAGGACCAGCTGACGAAAAACGCAGTTGTCCTGAAACGGATTCAGCATTTAGATGAAGCATACAACAAAGTCAAACGTGGAGAATCAAAATAAACCTTCCGCTCACATGTGAGCAGGAAGGTTTTCCTTCTTTGAGGCGTGCTGGATGAGACGGGTGCTTGGCACGCCTTCCATCCAGGTATGAAAGTAATTGGCGTTTTTCCCGTAGGAATTATCAATGACCGTGTTTTCTTTTTGAAGAAGAGAAGACAGAATGTGGCCGTGCAGCCTTGATGTTTCCACCGATTCGTAACGGCTGAAAAACCGAATCGCTTTTTGGACGATATAATCCGAGTATTTTTCCCATATATACGCAATGGGCAAAGGGTTGCCTGCTTTTTTATTCAGGACGTTCAGCGTTTGCAGAAAAGCAATCGTCCGGCGGTCTGAAGCTGACAGCACCGTGCGCCAGTCGTAGCTTTCCGCTTCTGCGTGTTCCTGAAGCGCCTGGTTTGCTTCATGATCTGTTCGGATAAATCTCAGCTTTTGATTGGACGGCTGCTGCGTGGGAATGACGGGATACAGCTGATGAGCCATATCAGGCAGAAGCTGAATGTGATTTCTTGAAAAATAAGCCTGTGCCGTAGCATAGGAGGCTTTTTCCCTTGTCATAATGTGAAGGTTCGCATGCTTAGAAAATATCTCTGCCGTCCGTTTGAGGTTGTCTTTGTTTTGAAAATAAATCGATTGCGGCAGGATCACAATTTTGTGGTTCGGATAGGTTTGAACGATTTTCTCTCTAAAGCCTTGATAGTACGGATACAGATCCCCGAAGTTTCCGCCTCCCTGGCAGACGATGATGAGATGAGGATCCAGCTTTCGCCCGACTGGAAAATTGTCAGGATTCCAGCGTTTTCTGACCCGAATCCCGTGTTCTTTAAAGAAGGCTTCTGTTCCTTTCATAATAAATAAATCCCCTACATTCCCATATAGAGGATAGTCAGCATATATAATCTCTGATTGTTTCGGAATGACGTCGAGCAGCCCGGACAGTTTCTGTTTCAGGCTGATCATCGAATGCTTGCTGTCCATTTCTTCACCTCGGCAGTTTGGAATAAGTGCAGTAGCACTTCAATGACCCGGTCTTGCTCATCTTCTGTCATATTGGACCCCGATGGGAGACAGATTCCTCGCTTGAACAAATCTTCGCATACGCTTCCTGTATCTTCATGAGAATAAAATAAAGCCGGATCAAACAGCGGCTGGGTATGGAGCGGCTTCCACAGCGGACGGGCTTCAATGTTTTCTTCAGCAAGACGTTGAACTACGTCATATGGGCTGAGCCCGTTATCAAGTGTGAGCGTGGTGAGCCAGCGATTGGATACGCCGGCTGCGTACTCCGGCATAAAGCGGACGCCAGCTATGTGACCGAGCGCATTTTTGTATCTCGTGAAAATGGTCCTTCTTTTTTCCACTCGCTCATCCAGCACCTCAAGCTGGGCAATGCCGACGCCGGCTAAGATATTGCTCAGCCTGTAATTGTGTCCAATTTCACTGTGCTGATAATGAACAGCCGGCTCTCGTGCCTGCGAAGCGAGAAATCTTGCTTTTTCAATTGCGGCTTCATCATTTGAAACGAGCATCCCTCCACCTGATGTGGTAATGATTTTGTTCCCGTTAAATGAAAAAATGCCGAAGCGCCCGAATGTTCCGCTTTGCTTCCCTTTATAGACTGTGCCGAGAGATTCGGCTGCGTCCTCAATGACAGGAACTCCGTATGCATCACACAGGCTTACGATTTCATCCATTTTCGCACTCTGCCCATATAGATTGACGGCAATAACCGCTTTTGGCAGTGTTCCGTTTCTTTTCGCTTCCTCCAATGCTCTTTCAAGGGCTGTCGGCGACATATTCCACGTATCAGGCTCAGAATCAATAAAGACGGGCACCGCTTTTTCATATAAAATCGGATTGGCGGTTGCTACAAATGTGAAGGACTGGCAAAACACGCTGTCACCTTCTTTTACCTCAAGCAAACGCAGGGCCAGATGAATCGCCGCCGTTCCTGAGCTGACCGCAGCTGCTGCTTTTACACCGACTCGTTCTGCCAGCTGTTCTTCAAATGAATTCACGAGCGGCCCAAGCGGCGCGATCCAGTTTGAGCGAAAGGCTTCTGAAATATAGTGCTGCTCCCTGCCGCTCATATGAGGGGGAGATAAGTAGATTTTTTTATGCATAGAATCATCCTTTGTTTGATGTTTGAATGGAAGAAATGATGCGTGCCGGTGCACCGGCCGCCGTTACCCTGTCCGGTATGGGACGGATCACCGCGGAGCCGGCTCCGACAATGCTCCAAGCCCCGATTGTGATCTGCGGTATGACGGATGCACCGGTTCCGACGTGAGCGCCTTCCTGAACGGAAACCGCTCCTGACAGCGTGGCACGCGGGGAAAGATGAACGTAATCGCTGATTTGATTGTCGTGCTCTGCCACTGCACCCGTATTGATGATGCAATGAGCGCCGATGCGCGCATCCGCCTGAATGATCGCGCCCGCCATAATTACTGTCCCTTCCCCAATGACAGCCGACCTGCTGACGATGGCTGACGGGTGAATCAATGTAATAAAATCATCTTTCCTCAGTCCCAGTCGCTCCGCCAGCTGTTTTCTGACACTGTTATTCCCAACAGCAATCAGAAACAGCACATCAGGAATGAGCCTGCGTAGTTCAGTAACGGCTTCCGGCGGTCCTGTGTACCATTCTTTTCCGCCTTCGAACGTTTTGAATTTATCATCCAGCACCGCGGCTAAGCGCGTATCTGAGCGGGCGTTTATCAGCTCTCTGATCACCTTTCCGTGTCCGCCGTCACCCACAATGGCCACGTTTTTCATGAGGACACATCTCCGCTTCCGGTAAACCGTTCCGCGGTCACATGATTGGTTTGCTGAATCCCTTCTGAAACAAGGACCTTTCGCACCGTCAAACATAAAATTTTCAAATCGAGAAAAAATGACCGGTTGTCAACGTACCAAACATCTAATTCAAATTTCTTTTCCCAGGAAATCGCGTTTCTGCCATTGATTTGCGCCCAGCCTGTGATACCCGGCTTCACCTCATGGCGCCGTGCCTGTTTTTCTGTATAAAGAGGCAGATAGTCCATCAAAAGCGGCCGCGGCCCGACAAGGCTCAGATCGCCCTTCAGGACATTCAGGAGCTGCGGAAGCTCATCAATGCTCAGCTTTCTGATCAGCCTGCCCGTTTTCGTCAGCCGGACTTCATCGGGCAGCAGATTTCCCTCACCGTCCCGTTCATCCGTCATTGTCCGGAACTTATATAGGGTGAACGGTTTGCCGTGCAGGCCTGGCCTTACTTGCTTAAAGAAGACAGGTGATCCTATTTTCAGCCTGACAACGGCGATGGTGAACAGAATGATCACACTTGTACAGCACAACAAAAAAATGGCGGCCGTCAGATCAAAAAGTCGTTTCAGGATCAAAGATTCACAGCTCCTTTCGTTTTTCGAAACCGTTTTAATACCAGCTGTCTTTCCTCTTTTGTACAAACGAGCATAAAAGCGAAAACAGCGTAGAAAAAGCTGACTGTCACTCCCGTCGCTATCAATGACGGCCAGCTGTCAATCTTCACAATGAACTGAATTGCCTTACAGACCGTCCAGGCAAACACAGCGGCTGAAAGAGGCCCGATGATGCCTTTAAAGAACACGTGCTTTTTGTAGCCTGTAATGCGGGATACGTAAAGCGGCGTAAAGATGGCATTTTTTAAAATAAGAGAAATGGCCCCTGCCAATGTTATGCCGTACAGACCGAGATGAGCCGGCCCGCTCAGCGTGACCGCCAGCACCACATTCACCGCACCTAACAGCAGGGTAACAATCGCCGGTGTTTTTTGTTGATTAAAAGCGGTCCATATATAAAACAGCGGCATAAAGGCGAGGCTGACAACCAAGTATCCGGCATGAATAAATAAAAGCGGTGCTATCGTTGAAAAGGACGGTCCGAGCCAGATTGTCAGAAAAGGTCCCGCCAATCCGCCCAATGAGGCAGCAGGAAGTGCAAGCAAAAGACCATTGAGCCTTACTGCCTTATTGGCGTAATTCATCAATCCTTCCATATCGCCTTTTGAATAATATGAAGTCATGATGGGCGCAAACAGGGATGCGACCGTTCCGGCCAAGCTGCGCAAAAGCAGCGGAAACTGGATAATCGCCGCGTATTTCCCGGATGCAGACGCCCCCAGCATCAAATTGGCGGTTAACAGATCAATCTGCAAAAAAAGCAGGACGCCGATTTGATTGACGGAGCTCCATGCGCCCGCTTGAAACAGCTCCTTGCTTGTGCGGAATGAAAGATCCTTCATACGAAACGAAAACCACGGAATCAGCTTTTTGAAGAAATAGAAAGACAGCACAGACGCAATAACAGCACCAGCTAAAGCTGCAAGCTGGATCTGCCAGATTTTCGGCGCAAAGCATGCAAACAGGAGCAGCACAGACAGCACCCGTATAAGCATTTGCACCGCCTGAATGGAACTGGTGATATAAAGGCGGTTGGCATAAAATGGTGCAGCACCGAAACCCGCCATCAGAAACGTTAAAATAAACAGCAAACTGCCGATCAAAATCGACAAGCGCACATCTGCCAAAAGCGCTTGCGGCACATTCATGACGCGGTCAATAAAAAAAGCCGAACCCGCAAGCGGCAGCAAGAGCAGCAATGAAATCAAAACAGAGGCCGCTAAATAATTGCTGATATACGCATTTGCTTTCTCCCGCTCTCCCCTGTGGGCAGCAACAGAAAAGAACCGAACGACAACCGAGCTGAGCGCCACGGTAATAACCGAAAAGTAATTAATCACATTTTGTGTCAAGTGAACAAAGCCAAACGCTTCGACACCGAGCGTTTTGACAATAAAAGGCGTCATCCAAACCGATAGGAAAACAGACAAGAGAAAAGCCGTGAGATTCGCGCTGAAATTTATCGTGAATTTCATGCCTGCTTCGCACTGCCTTTCATTGTCCCCCGCTGCTCGAAAAACAGCTTGATGAGAAAAGTGAGCCGCCATTTACACAGTGCTAATACCAAACGCTCTCCTCTTAATAATTTCTCATGCTGAAACGGTGTATGTCTGACAGCCTGCCGCACCATGTCATAGGATAAAATCTGTCTGATCTTCTTTTTGATGTCTTTCGGCGAATTCGGAGAAGCACAGGCATTTGCCAAAAGCATCGGAAGCTGGTGCCTGCAAATGTACACATTCAAATCTTCTTTACATGCGCCTGCTAAGCCGTAGTGATTGTAGAATGCGATTTTAGCCTGATATTGTTTTTGAAGATGTTCATCCATCGCCGGCTTATAAGGGATTTCTGTCAGGCTGTTCGGGTTTTCACGATAAATGTACAATCCTTCATCAAGCATTTTCACCCGCTCCGCTTCGCGAAAAGCGGACAAATTAAAGGGAGAGTCTTCAGCAAAACGGATGTCTTCATCAAACAACAGATTCGCCCTTTCAAAAAGCTCACGACGGTAAAGATAACGCCATACATACCAGATAAATCTCGTTTCGTGAGCATGTTTAAGCTGTTCAGTAATTTCTGGTTTCGTCAGCACGCGGTTTGCCTCAAGCTGCGGTGGCACATATGTCCGCCTGTCCGATGACTGCTTGTAAAAACCGCATCCGACGATGTCAAGCTGATTTTGCTCCGCTTCTTCAGTCAGCCTCTGGAACATGGCGGATGATACATAATCGTCTCCGTCTACAAAGCCGATGTAAGTGCCCCGCGCGGCCTTTATTCCCGTATTTCGCGCTGAACTAAGCCCGCCGTTTGCCTGATGAATGACCCGGATTCTCGCATCCCGTTTTGCATAGTCCTCTGCAATTTCGCCTGAACGATCCGGTGTTCCGTCATTCACGAGGATGATTTCAATATCAGAAAGCGTTTGATGAAGCAAAGAATCAATACACTTCCCTATAAATGGTTCAACATTATACATCGGGACAATAATGCTGACGAGCGGGGTCATTGCGCTTCACCGCTGATTTTGTCACGCAGACCTTTAAAATACACATCTCTCGGAAAGCCTGCACGGGATGTTTCTTTTGTTAAAAGCTCATTGACTGCGGCTGTTACGCGCTCTGGCTCCGGATGTTCTATCAGCTTCATGAACGGGATGTCTTTAAGCCATTGATAGCCCTCCATCACCTTATGGTCAAAGGAGCGAATGACAACACACGGCGTTCCTGTCAGCGCGCAAAAAATCATGCCATGAAGCCTGTCAGTGACGACGGCTTCTGCGCTTTGCAGCTTAGACCACAGCGCTTCAAGTTCTTGTTCGCGTGTATCGCGGCTGACCCGGCGGCCGATCGTTGTCGTAAAGGATTGGATCTCGCCGAATTCCTCAAATAGCGCAGCCTTGACCCGGTTCCTCTGGTCCTCCTGAAGCACGCTTTCCTGATCCTCGCGCAAACACATATAAACCCCTTCGCGTTCTGCGGGGGTCTTGCTTCTATCTAAATACAGCACCATGTCCGGCTGCTTCAAAATTGTTTTTTCTTGAAAATGCTGTTTCATAAATTGATACGTTGTTTCATCCCGTGCCATGAGCAATAGGCCGGGGTGCGCATTATAAATTTTCTGTGCCCGTTTCAGCTCTTTGCGCCCCTTTTTCGTGTCAGAAAAATGAGCCGTTGCCGGAAGCTGGACAACCCGATAGTCATGGAATGTTTTAATGATGAAGCGGCGCGTCCACTCCTCATAACGGTATAAATCCCCCATATTTCCGCCGCCGATGATAAAGACCATATCCTCCGGATGGCGCGAGCGGATCAGGTTTTTTGCTGATTTGTAAATGTCCTTCATATCGACCTCGACGATGTCAAAGTCCGGGTATTCTTGCTCAAGAAATGCCTTGCTGGCATAAGCAATTGCGTGATCTCCCAAATTGTCATGGGACGGCAGCAGGGTCAGTATGATTTTTTTCTGATGTGCTGCGGCCTTTACCGGTTGATCTGCCGCTCCCAGCCAATATTGGGACGGGTATTTGACCTTTAGCAGCAGCCATTCTGCAAAATTGATTTTCAACGATTGTAACGACATGTCCTCACCCTCTGTTTCTCATTTTGTACTCGATCACCCGCTGATACACAGCCGATGCCATAGCGACGAACGGAATCATTCTGTATTTCGCCATCAGAAGAAGGCATGACCGTTTTGCGTCAAAAGGAGCAGTACCCGTTTTTGAAAGACTTTCTTGAAACACCGGGTCCGCGCATATCACGCCAACATTTCTAAGCTTTTCAAACAGCCGGCGGCTGCCGCTCGTTTTCCATTCATTCAGCATACAGATGCTGCTGTGAAGAACGATAAAGGTATCAAGCTCCTTGCGATACTCCTCCAGTTTGTTGTTCTCCTGTAAAAACGCCGCATTCGCCTCATACAGCGCAAGTCCTGATTCAAACAATTTTTTCTGATAGCGCTGCACAATGGAGGAAAGGTGAATTCGGTAATGATAGAGCGGCGTTTTTACGTAGGCTACTGAGCGGGCGAAAAAATGAGCCCTGAAGCTGAAAAACTGATCCTCGACATGCTCCAGCTCGCCTCGGAGCGGAAACGATAGCCGATGGGCTTCAATCATGCTTCTTCTGTACAGTTTGTTCCATGAAAACCCTCTGACCTTCCCTTCGAATAACGCCTTGATATAGTGCTCCTTCGGCTGATCCTGATAGGTTTGGGCAATGTCTGAGTCCATGGTTTTGCCAGTGTCCTCAAACTCTGCGGCGTAATTGCAAATGACCAGATCAGTTTCATCGCCTGCTGCCCGGAGCATCTGCTCGCAATAATCAGGCTCAATCCAATCGTCTGAATCGATAAACGCGATAAATTCGCCGCGTGCAGCTTCAATGCCTTTATTCCGAACCGCACCGAGTCCCTGGTTTTCCTGATGAATCACCTTGAACCTGTTGTCCATTTTGGCGTATTCTTCTGCGATATCCGGGCTGGCGTCAGCTGAACCGTCATTGACAATGATGATTTCAATATTGTCCACTGTCTGGTTCCGCAGTGATTCGAGACACGTTCTGATATATGTTTCTGTGTTATAAACAGCGACTAACAGACTAACCGCAGGTGTTTCCATAATGACCGGCTCCTCGTGCATAAATTACCGGGAAAAAATCGTTCTGTAAGGCAGAACGGATGAATCAACCGGCATAAGCAAATAACTGTAAAGAAAATAACAAACAACGATAGCGATATAGATAAGGGCGTTCGATTTTTCATCAAATATCCTGACGAAATAAGGGACTAAGATCATTTGATACAGACCGAAATAAATATTGAATCTGGCAAAAATCACGTCCTTTGTGGCCAAAAGGCCGAACAAAAAACCAAGCAGGCACAAATTAACGACAATATCGATTTGCGGCCACAGACTCCGCAATCGTTCTTTATAGCAAAATGCAAGGAACAGCGGCAGAACCAACACAGCGATTTTGATCACATTCATTCCATTTGTGTTCGTCATGAGCCATTTTTCATAATGGCTGTATGAGCTGTTTTCAAGTACAACGACAAACACAGAAATAAATTTTTGATATAAAAATGTCATGCCGAGAAATAAAGCGGATAGGCCGAATATCGCCGGAGACCAGGCTTTTCTTCTGACAATAAAGTACACCGGAATCATAATCAGCGCCGACGAATGAAAGAGCGAGCTGACCAGCACAATCAGGAAATATCGCTTCCAGTTCCCGCTGATGATATAACGGATCGCCCAAAACAAAGCAGCTGCCACCATGTATTGCCTGATGCCGTTAAAAGACGCGTAGTAATGAAAGGTTCCCAAAAACAAAAAGACACTCAGCTCAAACGGCCTGCCATAGTTGGCGAGTGTCTTCATAATAAAGCTGTAGGTCACGACCGCCACCGTAAAATACATGATTTGAGGATCTTCCGTGATGAAATTCATCAGCCAAAGGAGTGCGGTAAACCCCGGATCTGTCGCTGTTTTCGCTGTGCCGAAACCGAATATCTGCCACACATTTTGATAATCGCCCGCCAATTCGTACAGCAGCGTGTACGTCTGAAAATCCGTGCCGACTCGATAGCGGAGACCTGACACGAGCACAAGTGAAGCGAGCGGAATCCAGATCAAAAGCTTATTCGGCCGATACCCCGTGGCAAGCGAATCGTCCCGGCCGCCGCACATTTTAGCGAACCAAGACCAAATAAATACAATCCCCATATTGACGGCATATACAATCATCGGTTATGGTCCTTTTCCGTGCTGATGTTGTATACATTCAGCAGCGCTCCTACATTTTGCTGTGCATCGTAGCCAAGTTGGGCGAGTGTTTCCTTGATGAGCTCACGCTTCGGCCTGCCTGCGGCGGCCGCCCTTGCAATGGTTTCAGCCCAGACGCTGATCGGCTCAGAAAGACTTAATCTTGTGACAAGCCCGAGACCGGCGTCGACTTTTTCTGTAATGCTGTCTGAAATGATGCATGGAAGCCCCGATGCCTGCGCTTCCACAAGCACAACCGGCAAGCCTTCGTACAGAGACGGCATGACAAATACATCGAATGTTCGCATCAGTTCATGGATCCGTTCTTCCGTGCCTAAAAAGAGGACGTCTGATAGTAAATTCTGCTGCCGCGCCTCCTCCTCTATCTCCCCGCGCAACGGCCCGTCTCCCGCCAGAACGAGCTGAAAGCGAACGCCTCTTTCTTTGAGATGTGCGGCAAGTTTCAGCAGGAACGCGTGGTTTTTCACTTCATGAAACCGGGCCACATGGCCAATGATGAGCCGGTCGGCTGCAATGCCGCGTGCTGCTTTTTCTTCATCAGCCGCCTGCCCATTTGGGGCGAACAACTCAAGGTCAATCCCATTCGGAAGAAGGTGAACACGCTCCCGCTCCATGTTGGACTGTCCAAATAAAAACCTGCCCGCATCCTCTCCGCAGGCACACAGCGCTGTCGCATTCGCCAAGATGAGCCGCCTGAACACCAGCAGCTGCAAGCGATCCTTCCAATTGAAGCCGGTCTTCCAAGACGTATTGTGGGAATGGCATACCCTGACCGGCACTCCGGCGAGCCTTGCCGCAAGGGCGATAAAGCCTGTTTGGAAATCCGTGTGCGCATGAACGGCGCTGAACGGCCCGTTTTCTTTTATCGCGTTTCTCACATTCCTCACAAATGTAAGGGGATTGCTTTGCCCAATGCTCGGGACATAAAAAAGCCGCCCGCCTAAAGATAAAATCTCTTCATCGTAAGCGCACGGATCATTTCGATACGTTAAAAAGTCAAATTGCACTTTGCTTTTGTCCATTTTCCGATATAAATTCATCACCATGGTTTCCGCGCCGCCCCTGTTCATGCCGCTGAGAACATGGAGCACGCGTTTTTGGCTGCTATTCATGCTTGACAAGCCCTTCCTTTTGGTTCATCACTCTTTTTTTGTGGTAGCGATTCATCACGGCTGCAGGCATAAACGCGCGGATTAACGGTTTTGCGATATATATGTAATCAGATAAAGGAAGCTTCAAGCGTCTGCACGCCTGATAGACAAGAATGGCATTGTCGATTGAATACGTAAATGACCGCCGTTTGAATGCATCGCTGTCTTCCCTCACTTTATACAAGGCTTCCTGGAGATTATAGCCCCTGAAGCCCTCTTCAAAAAAGCGAAGCCACAAATCAATATCTTCCATTCGTCTCGTCCGCCACACCGACCGGTAGCCTTTCAGCGTGCGGTAGGCACTCGCTCTCATCATAATCGTGCCGTGGCAAAATGGGGTCCCTTTTGCCATGATGCCCGGCTCCGGAACAGAAGGCAGAATGCGGGTGCCTCTTACGCCAAATTCATCAAACACAAGCATGCCGGTGCCAACCACCTGATAGTGTCGGTGCTTTTCTAAAAACGCGACCTGCTTTTCCAGGCGGCGCGGGAACGAAAGATCATCTCCGTCCTGACGTGCGATATAATCTCCTGTCGCATGCGAAAGACAATGATTTAATGATGCGGCAAGCCGCTTATTTGTTTTGTTTTGAATCAGTTTGATGCGGTCGCTGTAATGAGCGGCATACTGCTTCGCGATGCGGAGCGTGCCGTCTGTTGACGCATCATCGCACAAAATCAGCTCCCAATTTTTATAGGATTGGCTGAGTATGGATTCTATGCTTTCTGCCAAAGTGCGTTCGCAATTATAAATGCCCATAATGACAGAAACTTTCGGTCCTGAGTTCATACGCTTTTCTCCTTTGTATCCATATCCATGTACGCGGAATAAATATCTGCCATTTCTTCCACCGTTCGCGCCTCCGAGAAGCGCAAGGCTATTTTTCGGCCTTCCTGTCCCAGCTTTCGGCAGAGCTCCGGCTTATGGTAAAGCTGTTCAATCCGGCGGGCAAAAGCAGCACTGTCACCGATTTTGATCAGAAAACCGTTTTCTCCGTCGCGGATGATTTCCCGATGCCCGCGATTATCTGTGGCGATCGCCGGTTTTTCTGCCGCCATTCCCTCAAGCACATTCATACCGAGGCCTTCTCTAATGCTGGATGCGACAGATACATCCGCAAGCTGAATCAACTCATGTATGTCGCTGCAAAAGCCGTAAAAACAGACATTGGCGGAGGCACCAAGCTTTTCAGCTAACGTTTGATACGTATGTTCCATTGCCCCTTCCCCGGCAAACACAAGGCGGAGTGAGAGAATTTTTTCTTTTAGCAAGGCTGCGGCTTCAATTAACTGCTTCTGGTTTTTGTTCAGATTGAGCTCAGCCGGATAAACCAATATAAAATCATCTTCACGGAACCCGTGCTTTTCTCTGAGTCTTTGCTGCTCTATCGGACTGACAGGCCGGAAACGCTCGGTATTGACGCCAATGCCGTGAATTTTCTGCGTCCTTCCGCCCGGCCTTTGAAGTCCTTTCGCCCGTATGTAATCCTCTTCATTAATCGTAATCAGGCAGTCTGTATATGCTGAAAGCCATTTCTCAACCGGATAGTAAAGAAGCCAATTTTTCATCGGTGCCCCTTTGCAGAAGTGAAATCCGTGCGCTGTGTACAGCACCTTTGTTCCGTGCCGCCGTGCCTGCCTCGCCGCCAGTCTGGCGAGAACGCCGCCGACCGGTGTATGGCAATGGACAATGTCGTATTCATAGGTGTCAATCACTTTCTTCAGCTGCCTATAAACGGCCAGGTTCTGAGGGTCAAAAGGTGACCTGCGAATCGGGATGGAGAATTTCTCATCCACATACGGCAGCTTGGTTTGTCCGTTCGCGGCGACATGAACCTCCCAGCCCATTTGCTTGAACCATTTAAAATAAGGGAGGTGAAAGGCCTTAAAATGATAATCAACAGTCGCGCAAAACAATATCTTTTTCGTCATTTTCACTCCCCCTAATGAACGCTGGCAGCCGTCATTTCTTCTGATGTATTGATTGCAGCAAACAGCCTCGCTCTCAGGTCGGCTTCCGGCAGCTCATGAAAATCCTCGATAAAGCGCATCAGCACCGGCCAATCGCCGTCCACCGCTTTACCGATGTGAATTTTTGGAAAGATTTGTTCAGCATGGACTTCATTTTTGTTCAGCAATTCTTCATACATTTTTTCGCCCGGACGAATGCCAGTGAATTCGATTGGAACCTGCTCAGTCGTGTAGCCGGACAAATGAATGAGGTTTTTGGCAAGATCCACAATCTTTACGGGCTCTCCCATATCGAGAACGAAAATTTGACGCCCTTTCGCCAGTGCCCCAGCCTGAATCACAAGCCTTGATGCCTCGGGAATCGTCATGAAATAGCGGGTCATTGCCGGATGTGTTACTGTCACCGGGCCGCCTTTTTCAATCTGTTTTTTGAAAATTGGAATGACGCTGCCGCGGCTCCCGAGTACATTGCCGAAGCGAACAGCAACAAATTTGGTTCTGCTGACTTTCCCAAGATTCATAATAATCATCTCTGCGAATCGTTTTGTCGCCCCCATTACGTTGGCTGGGTTCACCGCTTTGTCCGATGAAATCAGCACGAATGTCTCAGTTCCCGACATATCGGCTGCTTCCGCGACATTTTTTGTTCCGATAATATTGTTTTTGACCGCCTCTTCTGGATTGTGTTCCATTAAAGGCACATGCTTATGGGCAGCTGCATGATAGACAACATGCGGCTCGTATTTTTTCATCAAGGTAAACATTTTATCGCGGTCCTGCACATCAGCGATTTCCGTATGGAACACAATGTGTTTGCCGAATCGTCCATTCAGCTCTGTATAAATCGAATGAATGCTGTTTTCCCCATGGCCGAGCAGAATAATTTCCTTAGGCTGAAACGCGCTGATCTGACGGCAGATTTCCGAGCCGATTGATCCGCCCGCTCCCGTGACGAGAACTGTTTTTCCTTTGATGCGGTTCGAAATTTCGCTAGTGTCGAGGGTTACCGGCTTTCTGCCGAGCAAGTCCTCAGCTTTTACATCTCTGATTTGTCCTGCAGTTCGTGTGCCAAGCAGCATTTCATCAAAATGAGGCATAATTTTAATGCTTACTCCGGTTCGCACACATTCTTTATATAACACCTGAAGCTCATGGGTGCGGAGTGAAGGAATGGCAATAATAATATAATTAATTTTGAGCTTTTGCACCGCAGGCATGATACTTTCTTTTCCGCCGATTACGGGCAGTCCCATAATTTCTAATTTATGCTTCGTTTGGTCGTCATCAATAAAAGCGACAGGTATGATATCAGGTTCATCTTTCGAAAGCAGCTGCCTGACCATCAGAGTCCCACCTGAGCCCGCCCCGATAATCAGCGCGCGGGACGAGGCGCAGCGTTTTTTCCTGATGCTTTCGTTTAATACTCTAGATAAAATACGGGTCCCTCCAATAGACAAAAGCTGAAGCACCCAGCACGCGGTTAACAGACGGAAGAACATCGTGTGATACACAGCATACTGAATGATACCGGTCACAGCGGCGGAAAGCGTAATGCCCTTAAGCAGGACAATCAGCTCGCCAAGTCCGGTGTATGTCCACACCTGTTTATACTGATTGAACAGGAAAGCACACACATGATAGCTGAGGAGCAAGCTGACAGCGGTAAGCAGTAATGCTCCGGAGTCATAAAATTGATAGGAATCTTTTAAAAATTGATATCCTGCAATAACTGAATTTAAAACGAGGTAAGTATCCAGCGCAATAATCATTGACAGTCTTCTCCGGTAACTCAACCTTTTCCCCCCTAATTCTTTTATCGGTTTAGCTGCGGCGGTTTTCGTCTCTCCAAAAAATCGGCAGCAGCTAAACCGACAATACGTCCTATGTATATATGAGATAAGTGGGCATTTAACCCATCCTCACGCCCCGCCAGCGACGACCAGCATCTAAGGCAGCAACTTCAGCTGCCCACAGCAGAGCCGAGTGCCTCCATTGATACAGGTCAGGAGACATCACCTTTACAAAAACTAGTAGGAATAGTGTTCCGATTTTTTCATTTTCTTTTTGTTTAAAAGAGCGCCTAACAGCTTCGCATTGGATTGTTCCAGTGCATCTTTTGCTTTCAGAACGGTATCGGTTTTTGTTTTTCCGCTTAAAACGACGAGCACGCTGCCGTCTGTCTGATTTGCTAGAATCTGAGCATCTGCAACAGCCAAAAGAGGAGGGGAATCAAAGATGACGAGGCTGAATTGTTCATAGATCTCAGATATTAAATCTCCCATTGCTTTTGAAGACAGCAGTTCTGCCGGATTTGGCGGGGTCGGCCCGCTTGTCAGTACATATAAGTTATCGATCGGCGTCTTTTGCACCGTCTCACTGAGTGAAGCATTGCCGACCAGCACATTTGTCAGCCCGGTTACATTATCAACCTGAAACGTTTGATTGATGGTCGGCTTTCTTAAATCGGCATCCACCAGCAGTACTTTCTTTTCCTGCTGCTGCGCAAAGACAGCCGCAAGATTCGCTGCACTGAACGATTTACCTTCACCAGGCACAGAGGAGGTGACGAGGATAGATCGCAAGTTGGTCTGGACAGATGAGAACTCAATGTTTGTCCGAATGGTGCGATATTGTTCCGCAACAACTGATTTATTGTGTAAAACAGATATTTGAGCCAAACCTCGCCTTGCTTTCTTTTTTCTAAAGATCACTCGCTTCACTCCCCGAAATGTTTTATCCCGCGATTCCGCCCTTTGTGGACATCAGGAACGGAGCCTAAGCATGGCAATCCGGTTCTCTCGCTGAGCTGCCGTGCGCTTTTGCAAGTATCATCGAGAAAATGCAGAAAAAATGCCAGTGTAATGCCGCCCATGACAGCAGCGCCAAAAGCCATGACCATATTTCGCAGCCTGGCTGGCTTGATCATCGGGCTTTCAGAAGCCTTCGCCTCTGATAATATATGTACGCCTTGTACATTCATTCTTTCATCTACTTCTTTTTCAAACTTGTTCACTAACGTGTTCGCAATCTCAGCTGCTTTCGCCGGATCGTGATCCTGAACGGCAACGTTGATTATTTCTGATTCATTTTCACTGCTGGTAACCACTTTTCCTTTCAGCGAGGAAGCCGATTCAGATAGGTGCAATTCCGCCTTAACTTCTTCCATCAAGGCAGTGCTTTTCATAATCGATTGGAACGTGCTGCTATACTGAAGATTTCGCTGGATGTCACTGAGATTCGAGTTTTCTTCACCGTCTGATTCATGAACCAGCACCTGTGTCGACGCCTGGTAGGTCGGTGAAATGACCTTAAATTGCACAAAACCCATAATAAGGGTGACGCCGATTGTGATGAGCAGAATCAGCACGAATCTGTGTCTGACAATCGCATATAATTCTTTGAAACTCATATTCTCATTCATGTATTCATAGCCTTCAGCCTTCCCGCGGCTGGCTTCCCGCGCCCCTTTCTGTTAATGATTGGATTATAAAAGAAAACGTTATTATTTAAAAATTGCAAAATAAGCCAATAAGTTCTCTTTAGAGAACAAAATCATGATTTTCCTCTAATTTACTGCACTTCCCTTATTATTTTAAATTTTATAAAGAACGAAAAATTCCTTATAATGAACAAAATAACGACAGGAATAGAGGAGAATTTCATATTATGATTGGAAGAATTATCCGTTTGTACCGTAAAAGAAAAGGCTATTCTATTAATCAGCTGGCTGTTGAGTCAGGCGTATCCAAATCCTATTTAAGCAAGATTGAAAGAGGCGTTCACACGAATCCGTCCGTTCAATTTTTAAAAAAAGTTTCTGCCACACTGGAAGTTGAATTAACAGAATTATTTGACGCAGAAACAATGATGTATGAAAAAATCAGCGGCGGTGAAGAAGAATGGCGCGTACATTTAGTGCAAGCCGTACAAGCCGGGATGGAAAAGGAAGAATTGTTCACTTTTACGAACAGACTCAAGAAAGAACAGCCTGAAACTGCCTCTTACCGCAACCGCAAACTGACGGAATCCAATATAGAAGAATGGAAAGCGCTGATGGCGGAGGCAAGAGAAATCGGCTTGTCTGTCCATGAAGTCAAATCCTTTTTAAAAACAATGGGAAGATGATGATCGGTTAAAGGGCTAACGTTCGCATCTATAGGGGAAATCTGTTTATAATGGGGGAAAAAGGGAGAGAACACAATGACTCATCAAATAGTAACGACTCAATACGGCAAAGTAAAAGGCACAACGGAAAACGGCGTACATAAGTGGAAAGGCATCCCCTATGCCAAGCCGCCTGTCGGACAATGGCGTTTTAAAGCACCTGAGCCGCCTGAAGTGTGGGAAGATGTGCTTGATGCCACAGCGTACGGCTCTATTTGCCCGCAGCCGTCTGATTTGCTGTCACTTTCGTATACTGAGCTGCCCCGCCAGTCCGAGGATTGCTTGTATGTCAATGTATTTGCGCCTGACACTCCAAGCCAAAATCTTCCTGTCATGGTGTGGATTCACGGAGGCGCTTTTTATCTAGGAGCGGGCAGTGAGCCATTGTATGACGGATCAAAACTTGCGGCACAGGGAGAAGTCATTGTCGTTACATTGAACTATCGGCTGGGGCCGTTTGGCTTTTTGCACTTGTCTTCATTTAATGAGGCGTATTCTGATAACCTTGGGCTTTTAGACCAAGCCGCCGCGCTGAAATGGGTGCGAGAGAATATTTCAGCGTTTGGCGGTGATCCCGATAACGTAACAGTATTTGGAGAATCCGCCGGCGGGATGAGCATTGCCGCGCTGCTTGCTATGCCTGCGGCAAAAGGCCTGTTCCAGAAAGCAATCATGGAAAGCGGCGCTTCTCGAACGATGACGAAAGAACAAGCGGCGAGCACCTCGGCAGCCTTTTTACAGGTCCTTGGGATTAACGAGGGCCAACTGGATAAATTGCATACGGTTTCTGCGGAAGATTTGCTAAAAGCGGCTGATCAGCTTCGGATTGCAGAAAAAGAAAATATCTTTCAGCTGTTCTTCCAGCCCGCCCTTGATCCGAAAACGCTGCCTGAAGAACCAGAAAAAGCGATCGCAGAAGGGGCTGCTTCCGGTATTCCGCTATTAATTGGAACAACCCGTGATGAAGGATATTTATTTTTCACCCCGGATTCAGACGTTCATTCTCAGGAAACGCTTGATGCAGCGCTCGAGTATTTACTAGGGAAGCCGCTGGCAGAGAAAGTTGCCGATTTGTATCCGCGTTCTCTGGAAAGCCAAATTCATATGATGACTGATTTATTATTTTGGCGCCCTGCCGTCGCCTATGCATCCGCACAGTCTCATTACGCCCCTGTCTGGATGTACAGGTTCGATTGGCACCCGAAGAAGCCGCCGTACAATAAAGCGTTTCACGCATTAGAGCTTCCTTTTGTCTTTGGAAATCTGGACGGATTGGAACGAATGGCAAAAGCGGAGATTACGGATGAGGTGAAACAGCTTTCTCACACGATACAATCAGCGTGGATCACGTTCGCTAAAACAGGAAACCCAAGCACCGAAGCTGTGAATTGGCCGGCGTATCATGAAGAAACGAGAGAGACGCTGATTTTAGACTCAGAGATTACGATCGAAAACGATCCCGAATCTGAAAAAAGGCAGAAGCTATTCCCTTCAAAAGGAGAATAAATATGGGGAAAACAGGATACATTGGTGCTGCCATTGTTGTGGCAGCTTGTATCATTATTTTGTCGGCCGTGGTATGTTTACGGGACACAGTCTATTACCAGCCTATGCGCTGGACTGGCATCATACTGTTTTTCGCGGGAATTGTGATGGTTCCCGCATACTCAGCAAAAAGAAAACCCGGAAAAGAGAAGTAATTCTCTTTTCCGGGTTTTTATGTTTATTATAATCTTCCCGCGCGAATATCGTCTGTCATTCCCTCATAAGGAGCCTTCGAAATCACTTCTTCGTTGTCGACTCCTTCATTTTTCAGAAATGTAATTTCCGCAAATTCAGGTACAACGTATTTTGGATACGTTTCATATTTTTCGCGTGATTCTTCCATCAAATCAATGTGGTCATTTTGGTAGCAAACCGTAATTTCAGGATGTTCATGCACCCATTTCGGGAAGAAAATAATGCCGTGCATGCGTTTTTCATTTGGCATAAAGTTTAATGAAACATCCGTGCCAGTCGGCTCTGTCCAAGACACTTTATATACGCCTTCTGTCAGTTTGACAATATTCACTTCCTGATCCCGAACCCAGCGTCCGGCAACCATTCCGCTATGAATTCTATAATCAATTGTATGGTCATTTTTAATATAAATCTCGTATTCCCAGCCGTTTTCATACGTATAAATCATGTGGCTTCCGATAAAGTTTTCCATTTTTCACACTCTCCTTAGTCTTTTACTGCACTTCATAAATGTCTAGTCGAACGTAATCAGGGGTTCTTTCTGCGGAACCGATAAACAAGCGGTCATGGAGCCATTGATAGACTTTACTGCCTGTTTCAAACGTCGGTACCGTACGAAAATAAACATGCTCCGGATCAATGATTTCCCCGGCTGCCGCTTGTTTTCGAAACGGCTCGCTGACTTGCCGTATTCCATTGTTTTCAATGTAAATCAGTTCATGATCTGCTGTTTCGATCACATACCTGGCAGATAAATCGGTTCTGCCGTCAGCGCGAATCATTTGCGAATCGGCACCGCCCGGCAAAATACGTCCCTTTACTTCCCCGGTTATTGTTCCCGAACGAATCGGAATGAATCGTCTCAGTCCCAGGCTTGTCTCACCAATCGTGATAGGCGGATCAACCTTGATTTCTAAAGAGGCGAATGGTTTTAAAACCGGCTTCTTCACGAGAACCACCTCACCTTCAGAAAAAATCATGTAACTATTTACATGTTTACTTTAACATCATTGCAGTTAACTGTCAAACAATAGGAACATAAAAAAACAAGGACTGTTTGAAGACAGTCCTTGTCTGAAGCTAGCTTTGATAAGCAAGATATGTGCTGACAGTGCTTTTGGCAAGACAGGCAGAGGAATCTATAATCGGAATCTCACTTTGAGTATGATCTAACACCGCATTTAAATCCGTGCAGGCTGAAATGATGATGTCTGCATGCTGACTGATTTCTTCATATAGCGTCTGCCACAATGCTTTTGAATGCTGCATATGATTTGGCTGTTTGATTGCGGCGATAAGCTGGTTCACAGCCTGCTGCCAATGGTCCTTGTGAACAACTTCTTGTCCATTTGCCTTCAGAACTTTTTGGTAGATGGCGGATTGGATGGTTGGCTCTGTTCCTAAAACCACCGCTTTTTTTGCAGGATGCGGAATCTCTTTTATCGTTTCCTCAACGATATGCAACATAGGAACCGACAATGCCTGCTGAATCTCTTCATAGTAGACATGCGCCGTATTACAAGGCAGCGCAATGAAATCCACGCCTGTTTTCTCGAGCTTTACCGCTCCGTCGATAATCGCTTTTTTCATCTCGTCATGGTCAATTGGACGATCTGCATAGAAGGGCGTCGGGCATGAATAGATCATCATGTGCGGGTAGTCAATATCGTTTGAAGCCCCATACAGCTTCTGACAGTAATCAATCACCTTATCAATAAACGGCGAGGTCGATTTCGGCCCCATTCCGGCTAATATTCCGATCATCAAATTCATTCCTTTCTAATTCGTACGGACAGCTTCTTCTTCTGAGCCATCCTCATAGAGGATAAAGCTTTTCGCAGCATCCCCGCCTAACATAAACTCGACTTCAACAGACAATGCTCGCAGAAAGAAACGGGTTTCCGAGGAAGGAAATAACTCCAGTCTCAGCTGTCCGGTGATCTCCAAATAAAGCCGTTCATTCTCGGCTGTCACCTGTGCAGCCGTTCCATCCTGCAACAGGTAGCTGCCAACATAGCGGCTGTATATCGCCGTATCAATTGCTTTTTTCTTTTTATCAGCAGGACGTTCCGGGACCTCATATGGCTGGCCAAATAGAATATGTTCCGCCGCCTTCAGAATCGCTTGTTCATATTCAGTATCCTCTTCCTTATTACTCAAATAGATCAGCGTTTTACGATGATCGATATATCGGATCATCAACGTCGAATAGCCGGGCCATCCTCCGCTGTGGCTGACAATCCGCCCTTTTTCAGGACTATTTTGCAGTACCCAGCCAAAGCCATAATCAATTGTTTCTCCATTGTTGAGGCGCACTGGAGAAAACGCAGATTCCTTAGAAGCCTTGCTGATGAAATCGTCCTGATATAAAGCCTGATCAAATCGAAACAAATCGCTTGTGACAGAGTTCACCGTCCCATCCCCCTGTATGCCATCGAGATACACAACATAGTTCGTTTCCTCCAGCTCATCAGGGAGGACGTATGTTTCGGAATGTACATCATACACATATCCATATGCATAATGATCAATTCGCTCAGGCGAAAGCCTCCTGTTATACACTCTTGTTTCATTCATGCCTGCCGGTAAAAAAATACTTGTTTTCATAAAATCCGCATAGCTCATGCCAGATGCTTTTTCAATGATAACCGCCAGCAGCACATACCCCGTATTGCTGTACATCCAGCCTTCATTCGGTTCAAAATAACCAGATAGCCCCTCATTCATCAGCATATCGACAATATCCTGATTCACCGCAATCTTGTGTGAATCCCAATTGGCAAAAAACCATCCCATATAATCAGGAAGCCCTGACGTATGGTTCAATAAATGCCGAATCGTTACGCCCTGATACGGAAAACCGGGCAGCCAGCGATCCACTTTATCCTCATAGCCAAGAATCCCCTTCTCCTCCAGCAAGATGATTCCCAATGCTGTAAAAGGCTTTGACAAAGACGCTAACTCAAACAAAGAGTTGGTTTTCAACGGGCGTTTTTCCGTCATTTCCGCATAGCCAAAAGAGTGGTGATATAAAATATCGCCACCCTCCGCAGCCAGAACCGTCCCGTTAAACTGATGTTTTTCGCCTAATGTCTCAAATAACGTCTGAAGATGCTTTCTTTTATTCTGCTTCATTCCTCCACCTCCCATATCTCTGTACGTTACTAACCTACTAACGTTTCAAATATTTTGAAAAACCCTTCAGTTAGAGATCCTTTTTAACCCATCACGTATACCTGCCGTTCACTATTATTTAGTGAAATGAGATATTATGATATTTTCTGAATTGTGATTAAAAAGGCAACTTTATGCCCATGCAACAGAAACTATAAAAAATACAGAGAATGAAAAGAAACAGATAGATTTTTTAGTTCTTTAGGCCCGTAGTCTGCAAATCCTTTTATGATTTTCTATCAAACAAAAGAGGAAAATAGACCAGTTGCAATCCAAACGAGAGTCTAATAGAATGAGGTCGAAAAGTAAATCGCGCGGGTTTGTTACTGATAAAGCAGGCAAGACCTAAAATGTGTAAAGGGCAAAGTGTATACTTTGGCGTCACCCCTTACATATTTTAGGTCTTTTTTTATTGTGCGTAACTAACTTGCCATCTTCAAACAGGAGGGCTGGAAGAAGCAGACCGCTAACACAGTACATAAAAAAGGAGACATGAACGATGAACATCAAAAAGTTTGCAAAACAAGCAACAGTATTAACCTTTACTACCGCACTGCTGGCAGGAGGCGCAACTCAAGCGTTTGCGAAAGAAACGAACCAAAAGCCATATAAGGAAACATACGGCATTTCCCATATTACACGCCATGATATGCTGCAAATCCCTGAACAGCAAAAAAATGAAAAATATCAAGTGCCTGAATTCGATTCGTCCACAATTAAAAATATCTCTTCTGCAAAAGGCCTGGACGTTTGGGACAGCTGGCCATTACAAAACGCTGACGGCACTGTCGCAAACTATCACGGCTACCACATCGTCTTTGCATTAGCCGGAGATCCTAAAAATGCGGATGACACATCGATTTACATGTTCTATCAAAAAGTCGGCGAAACTTCTATTGACAGCTGGAAAAACGCTGGCCGCGTCTTTAAAGACAGCGACAAATTCGATGCAAATGATTCTATCCTAAAAGACCAAACGCAAGAATGGTCAGGTTCAGCCACATTTACATCTGACGGAAAAATCCGTTTATTCTACACTGATTTCTCCGGTAAACATTACGGCAAACAAACACTGACAACTGCACAGGTTAACGTATCAGCATCAGACAGCTCTCTGAACATCAACGGTGTAGAGGATTATAAATCAATCTTTGACGGTGACGGCAAAACGTATCAAAATGTACAGCAGTTCATCGATGAAGGCAACTACAGCTCAGGCGACAACCATACGCTGAGAGATCCTCACTACGTAGAAGATAAAGGCCACAAATACTTAGTATTTGAAGCAAACACTGGAACTGAAGATGGCTACCAAGGCGAAGAATCTTTATTTAACAAAGCATACTATGGCAAAAGCACATCATTCTTCCGTCAAGAAAGTCAAAAGCTTCTGCAAAGTGATAAAAAACGCACTGCTGAATTAGCTAACGGCGCTCTCGGTATGATTGAGCTAAACGATGATTACACACTGAAAAAAGTGATGAAACCGCTGATTGCATCTAACACAGTAACAGATGAAATTGAACGCGCGAACGTCTTTAAAATGAACGGCAAATGGTACCTGTTCACTGACTCCCGCGGGTCAAAAATGACGATTGACGGCATCACGTCTAACGATATTTACATGCTTGGCTATGTTTCTAATTCTTTAACTGGCCCATACAAGCCGCTGAACAAAACTGGCCTTGTGTTAAAAATGGATCTTGATCCTAACGATGTAACCTTTACTTACTCACACTTCGCTGTACCTCAAGCGAAAGGAAACAATGTCGTGATTACAAGCTATATGACAAACAGAGGATTCTACGCAGACAAACAATCAACGTTTGCGCCAAGCTTCCTGCTGAACATCAAAGGCAAGAAAACATCTGTTGTCAAAGACAGCATCCTTGAACAAGGACAATTAACAGTTAACAAATAAAAACGCAAAAGAAAATGCCGATATCCTATTGGCATTTTCTTTTATTTCTTATCAACATAAAGGTGAATCCCATATGAACTATATAAAAGCAGGCAAATGGCTAACCGTATTCCTAACCTTTTTAGGAATATTGCTGTTTATCGACTTATTTCCAAAAGAAGGACATGACCAAAAAACAAAATCAAAACAGAAGCCGGACTACCGGGCGGCATATCATTTTACGACGCCGGATAAATGGAAAAATGACCCTCAAAAACCGATCTATTTTGATGGCAAGTATCATTATTTCTATCTATATAACCGGGATTACCCAAAAGGCAACGGCACAGAATGGCGCCATGCCGTCTCAGAGGATTTGGTGCACTGGACAGATGAAGGCGTGGCGATTCCGAAATATACAAACCCGGACGGTGATATTTGGACCGGTTCCGTCGTGGTGGATAAAGAGAACACAGCCGGCTTCGGGAAAAATGCGCTTGTCGCGATTGTGACACAGCCCTCAGCCAAAGACAAAAAACAGGAACAATATTTGTGGTACAGCACAGATAAGGGAAAATCATTCAAATTCTACAGTGGCAACCCCGTTATGCCTAATCCGGGCACAGACGATTTCAGAGATCCGAAAGTCATATGGGATGACCAGGATAACAAATGGGTCATGGTCATGGCTGAAGGATCAAAAATCGGCTTTTATGAATCCGATAATCTTAAGGACTGGCATTACACAAGCGGATTCTTCCCAGAACAGGCGGGAATGGTGGAATGTCCCGACCTCTACATGATGCGGGCAAGCGACGGAACGAATAAGTGGGTTCTCGGTGCCAGCGCGAATGGCAAACCGTGGGGCAAACCAAATACGTACGCCTACTGGACCGGAAGCTTCGACGGAAAAGAATTCAAAGCGGATCAGACTGAAGCCCAATGGCTTGACTATGGCTTCGACTGGTATGGCGGTGTGACGTTCGAAGACAGCAAAAGCACAGATCCATTAGAAAAGCGGTACGCGCTTGCCTGGATGAACAATTGGGATTATGCCAACAACACCCCGACAATGAAGAACGGCTTTAACGGCACAGATTCTGTCATACGCGAAATCCGGCTGAAGGAGCAGGATGGAACATACAGCCTCGTCTCACAGCCGATTGAAGCTTTGGAGCAGCTGACTGTTTCAACTGACGAAATAGAGGATCAGGATGTGAACGGATCAAAAACATTGTCGATAACAGGTGATACGTACCAGCTTGATACGGATCTTTCTTGGTCAGAGCTAAAGAATGCAGGCGTCAGGCTCAGAGAATCAGAAGACCAAAAACGCCATATTGATGTCGGTATTTTCGCTGAAGGCGGCTATGCTTATGTCAATAGAGCAGCCACAAATCAGCCTGACAAAAGCAATACCTATGTCGAAAGCAAAGCTCCTTATGATGTAAGCAAACGTAAAGTGCATTTGAAAATACTTGTCGATAAAACAACGATAGAAGTATTTGTTGGCGACGGGAAAACCGTTTTTTCAAATGAAGTCTTCCCAAAGCCTGAAGATAAAGGAATTACCCTTTATTCTGACAGCGGCACAGCCTCCTTCAAAAATATAACAGTGAAACACTTTGATTCGATTCATGAATAAAAACAGGGGCGGCGCAGGCTGCCCCTGTTTTTTTATTAGGAGCGGTATTCTCTGTTACATATTGGGCATTGTAAGGAATATAAGGCTGGTTTCAAAGGAGGAAGCGAATGTCTAAACAAGGAAATTTTCAAAAATCAATGTCGCTGTTTGATCTGATTTTGATTGGGATGGGAGCCATCTTTGGATCAGCGTGGCTATTCGCTGTCAGTAATGTCGCTTCAAAAGCAGGACCCTCCGGCGCTTTTTCCTGGATCCTCGGAGGAGCCATTATTTTGTTAATCGGGCTCGTATATGCGGAGCTCGGAGCCGCTCTGCCCCGTACCGGAGGCATCATTCGATACCCCGTTTATTCACATGGCCACCTTGTCGGCTACTTAATTTCGTTTGTCACGATTGTCGCTTATACAAGCTTGATTTCAATTGAAGTGACAGCTGTGCGCCAGTATGTGGCCTATTGGTTTCCCGGCCTGACCATTAAAGGGTCTGATTCGCCGACCATTTCCGGCTGGATCTTGCAGTTTGCCCTATTATGCTTGTTTTTCCTGCTGAATTATTGGAGCGTCAAAACCTTCGCTAAGGCGAATTTCATCATATCGATTTTTAAATATATTGTGCCGATTACCATCATTATTGTGCTGATCTTTCATTTTCAGCCGGAGAATTTATCTGTTGAAGGATTTGCACCGTTTGGATTTACAGGTATTCAGGCTGCCATCTCGACAGGCGGCGTGATGTTTGCGTATCTCGGCCTGCATCCGATTGTATCTGTAGCAGGTGAAGTCCAAAATCCAAAACGCAATATCCCGATCGCTTTAATCATTTGCATCATCGTTTCAACCATCATTTATACTGTTTTGCAGGTCACCTTTATTGGTGCAATCCCGACAGAAACACTGAAACATGGCTGGCCGGCAATTGGACGGGAGTTCTCATTGCCGTTTAAGGATATTGCGGTCATGCTCGGGTTAGGCTGGCTTGCAACGCTTGTCATTTTAGACGCCATTCTGTCTCCCGGAGGAAACGGGAATATCTTTATGAATACGACATCCCGCCTTGTTTACGCCTGGGCGCGTAACGGCACATTATTTGGCATATTCTCAAAGGTCAATAAAGATACGGGGACACCCCGCGCTTCGCTTTGGCTTTCGTTTGCCCTGTCCATTTTCTGGACACTTCCCTTTCCTTCGTGGAACGCGCTCGTCAATGTCTGTTCAGTCGCGCTCATTCTTTCATATGCGATTGCACCCATTTCTTCAGCTGCGCTGAGGGTCAACGCGAAGGACTTAAACAGGCCGTTTTATTTAAAGGGAATGAGCATTATCGGGCCGCTTTCCTTTATATTTACAGCGTTTATCGTGTACTGGTCAGGATGGAAAACAGTCTCCTGGCTGCTTGGTTCACAGCTCGTGATGTTTTTGATCTATCTCTGTTTCAGCAAATATACGCCTAAAGAAGATGTCAGCCTCGCTCAGCAGCTGAAATCAGCCTGGTGGCTTATCGGGTTTTATATTATGATGCTGATCTTTTCCTACATCGGTTCTTTCGGACATGGTTTAGGGATTATCAGCAATCCCGTCGACCTCATTTTAGTCGCGATCGGCTCACTTGCGATTTATTACTGGGCAAAGTATACCGGTCTCCCAAAAGCCGCCATTGATTACGATAAATAAAGAAGCAAGAGGTTTTCTTGCTTCTTTATTCTTTACAAACAAACATACACGCGATAAAATGAATGAGAGTCAGTCATTACTGGAGGTGTTCCTCATGCCAAAACAAACATCGGGCAAATATGAAAAAATTTTGCAGGCTGCCATAGAAGTCATTTCTGAAAAAGGCCTCGACAAGGCTTCTATTTCTGATATTGTCAAAAAGGCCGGCACTGCCCAAGGAACATTCTATTTGTATTTTTCATCTAAAAATGCCCTCATACCGGCCATTGCAGAAAATCTTCTCACCCATACACTTGATCAAATCAAAGGTAGGCTGCATGGGGACGAAGATTTTTGGACCGTTTTAGATATATTAATTGATGAGACATTTCTCATTACAGAACGCCATAAGGATATTATTGTCCTCTGTTATTCCGGGCTTGCGATCGACCACTCCATGGAAAAATGGGAGACGATCTATCAGCCTTATTATTCCTGGCTTGAACAAATCATCAACAAGGCCATTGCAAACCATGAGGTAACGGAAGGAATCAATTCAAAATGGACGGCCAGAACGATTATCAACTTGGTCGAGAATACTGCGGAACGATTCTATATCGGATTTGAACAAGATGAAAATGTTGAAGTGTATAAAAAGGAAATTTTCACTTTCTTAAAACGGAGCTTAGGTACTGCTTAAAAAATGACTGGGTAACACCGCTCATTTTTTAATGCCCTAAAAATGACTGACGTTCATTCATAAAATAGAGAGGTGTTTCATTTGAATTGGGTTCTTGTTTTTATTGCAGGGCTTTTAGAGGTTGTTTGGGCCTCTTCCCTCAAACATGCCGATTCGCTTTTGGATTGGATCATCATTTTTATCTTAATCGCGGTCAGCTTTATCCTGTTGATCCGCTCTTATCAAAAAATCCCGATGGCCGCCGCGTACACTGTGTTTGTGGGAATCGGAACCGTCGGAACATATCTGACTGGAATTGTTCTGGGCGAATCCTTCTCAGCAGCCCAAATGTTCTTTTTAGCTTTATTGCTGGCTGGCATTTTAGGAATGAAATTATTTACGAAAGAAAGCAAATCTCAGCCGGGAGGTGAAAAATAATGGCATGGTTTTTATTAGTGATTGCCGGCATAGAAGAAATTATAGCTGCCATTGCCATGAAATATATAGACGGAACAAGAAAAAAATGGCCGATCATTGTGATGACTGTTGGATTCGGCTTATCCTTTTACTGCCTGTCCCAAGCGATGATCGTCCTGCCTGCCGGAGTCGCATATGCCGTTTGGACTGGCATTGGAAGCATTGGTGTTTCGGCGGTCGGGCTCATCTGGTTTAAGGAGCGGTTTCAGCTTTCACAGGTGATTTCACTTTGCCTTATCCTAGCCGGCGTCATCGGCCTGCGTCTTACGTCATCTTCATAAAATCAAGGCATATACAGCTGTATATGCCTTTGCCATTAAGCTTCGTGATGTTTTTGAAGATGAAGCGGCGGCGGGATGAGCCAGCCTTTGTTTTTTAGCAACCTTAAGTATTTTGCGCCGGTTGCCGCTTTCGACATATGAAATTGCCCAAACATCATGGCAATATCCTCACGAATCGATTGCCCCATCATTTTGCTGCATGTCACAAGACCTGCAGCATTTTCTGCTGCCGCGGAAGCCGCCACATCCGGATCGAGAAACCGTGCACCAGGCGGAATATCGTTAAGATCTGCTGTCGGCGGTTCAGGAGAAGCCGGCGGCAGCGCCACCCCGTTTTCTTTCAGGATCGTGCTGACCTGTTTGATTTCATCTTGGCATTTCTCAATAGACTCACGAAGCAGCTTCTTCAGGTCGTCATCACCGACATGATTCAATAGCATTTGGTAATTGCCGACCATTTTATTGCCCGCCATCACATAACTCCACAAGCCGAATACCTCACCGTAATGCATCGGTTCATCCTGCGGATTTCCGCTTAAAATACCCATGCTCATTCTCCTCCCATATTCAATATTGCACATTTCATAACGTGCCCAAGCGGAGGAACATTTATGTTTCAGCGGAAAAGATTTATGAAATGAAACAAAACAAAAAAGACAAGAGTGGCAAGTTGCCAAACCATTGTCTTTCCTGTTGTTTGATTGGACGCACTGAAGGGATTCGCACCCCGACAGACAAGATACCGGAAACCATTCAAGTGCTTTTTAGTATGAGTCATTGATTCTGTCTTTAATAAACTTTAACGAGATGGCGGGATGCTTTGCGGAAAACGAAATACATTTTCGGGGTCATATTTCGCCTTTATTTCTCGAAGCCGCGCAAAGTTTGCGCCATAATATTCTTTTCCGAAGTTTTCAATGTTTTGATCTGGAACATTAACATATGAACCTGCTACATATGGTTGCATCAGCTGACGCACTCTTTCAACTGATGCAAGATTTGAATCTTCTTGTGATTTATTTTTCCAACTAGCCGTCCATTCCGTATAAAATAATGGATGGCGCCAAAAAAAGGCAGTTTCGTCTTTAGGGACTCTGCTTATAGCACCACCCCAATTGATAAAAAAGAAATTGGCTTCTGTTCCAGTAGCATCTTCCAAAAATTTTCTCATGATTGAAATGGGTTCGTCAGACCAAAAATCATGACCCCATGCCGAGGAGAATTTAACACTCTGATCATTTCTGCCAGGGATGGGTTCGTCAGGGTCTAAGAAATCTATAGCATCTGGATAGTATAATGTTTTGATATCTGCTTCTGTTGGAGTTCCCGCATGTAATAAAGGTTTTAATAATCGAATCAATTCAGTTTTCGAACCGAGGAAAATTCCTTCTGCATGACACAAACCATTTATTTTGCTGTAAATTTCAAGGTAGCATCCTAATCGTTCATCTACAAACGGAGCCCATTTCTGCCAAGCTTTAAATACCGTTTCTAATTGTTCCCACGGCCAGATAATATTGAAGACGGTTGCAGTTTTAGGGGCACGATGAACTTTGAATGTATATTGGGTATTATATCCAAAGTTACCTCCTCCTCCGCCTCTAGAAGCCCATAGCAAATCCTCATTGTGAGATTGATCTGCGTGAATAATCCTTCCTTTTGCATCTACCGTTTTCAGCGCGAGAAGGTTATCACTTATAAGGCCAATCGATCGTGAGAGTACACCAAATCCGCCGCCCATCGTAATTCCCCCGATTCCAACTGTTGGGCTATCTCCAAACGGAGCCATAAAACCGTCTCGAGCTAATCCCTTTACAAGCGGGCCAACGGGAATACCAGTTTGAACGGTTGCAATAGCGTTTTCTTCATCTAACAAAACTTTATTCATGTCACTCACATCAATAACAATTCCTCCACTTACTACTGAAAGGTTCTTATCTAAAGCATGGCGACCGCTTCTGACACGTAAGGGCACTTTATTCTCACGAGCCCATTTAATGGCATTACTTACATCGTATGAATTTTGCGCAAAAACAAAGACAAGAGGATAGACATCCACATAAGGGTTCCAATTCTTAATAGCCTCTGTATAGCCGGGGTCTCCTTTGAAGATTACACGCCCTGTCAACTGTGTTGATCCCATATATTATTTCACTCCCAAAGAAATTCGATTCAGATACTAAAATATGCAGGAGCTGGATAATCGCATAGACAAATGATCTACGAACTATAAATATAATACGCTAAGGCCTTTTTCGTCGGTAAGGTCTGCTGAGAAACATTTTTCAAACAATTTTGAGCAAACTTCCTGTCCAAACCTCCAACAAGCGTTTTTTCTTATCGTTTTTAGGAGCAGTGTCCAGTTTTTTTCGGAGTGAATATTCGTTTAGGCCAAAAGAAAAGAGCGATGAAGAAGTGTTTAGTACCAGAGGTATACATCCATACAACAGACTCTAGATCATCATATACTGAATGTATGTAGAAAGGAGACATCAGCTTTGGCAAAATATCGGATTATGACCTTTGACGGCGGCGGTACCTTAGGTGCTTTAAGTTTACAACTATTAAACAGATTGGCTAGGCAAAACCCGAAGTTAATTAGTCGAACCCATGTATTTTCGGGAAATTCAATCGGTTCATTTACTGCCCTTGCATTAGCAAGCGGAAGATCTCCGAGGGAAACACTTCAGTATTTTGAGGATGAAATCCTACCCGCATTCAGCATTTCCCGGCCAGGCGGACCTGTTTTCAACCAACAATTACCCTATTCCGGTTTTATTAAAGCGGTAAGAAATTTTTTCCCAGCAGATCTTCAACTTATAGATTTAAGAAAACGAATTGTTGTCCCATCATTCAAATTATACTCTCAAAAACTGGATCGTTGGACTCCTGTCTTATTTCACAATTTTCCCGGCTCTCCCTATTTAAATGAGAAAGTAAGTGATGTCATACTGCGGAGCAGCGGTGCTCCCGCGACGCAACGGGCCTATCAAAACTATGTGGATGGGTATGTAGTAGCAACGAACCCTAGTACAGCCAGTATCGCGTTTGCAGTTGGTAAAGCCAACGTGCCATTGGATCAAATTGCGGTATTGTCCATCGGAACAGGTGAAGCCCCGACCCGGTTAAGAAGAGATACGAAGGGATGGGGAATGGTAAGTGCAGATAACATCCGCCCCGAAAATCTGAAGAACCTTCCTCCAAATTGGGGAGTTCTTTTGGACAGGTCGCCTAATGAACCTTTACTGCCATTTCTTCAGATGATTGCTGGCGGTAATGGGTACTATGAATCCATGGTCAGTGCGAATCTTCTGGGAGATCGTTTTTTCCGGTTAGATCCACGGATTCCGAACTTCTCCAAAACGGACCCTGCCGTCGTTCCCGCTGTCATTGAAATTGCGAACAAAACCAACTTACAGCCTGCGATTCAATTTATAGAGAAGAACTGGGGGAGCAAATAAATTTTTATTTTAAAACTATTCTCACTTATCCAATTTTGTCCGAGAGAAGATTCTCAAAATAAATACAGGCAATGGGTAGAACCGGATTTTTTAAAGGTTTGTTAATCACAAGCTAATAAGATGAATGAAAAAATCAATTCATACTTCTTCTTTTGAAAGTGAGGGTTCAAACTAAAGAATGTAATTGAAATGTTACTCTAAGGTATGCAATTCCCTTTTTCACACAAAAAAGACAAGAGCGGCAAATCGCCAAACCCTTGTCTTTCCTGTTGTTCTATTGGACGCGCTCGGAGGGATTCGAACCCCCGACAGACGTGGTACCGGAAACCACCGCTCTATCCAACTGAGCTACGAGCGCAGAATGACTGCGTTATGAGAACGTCAGCACAACTAATTATACGATAATTCCATTCAAATAACAACCCTCTATTTCGAGAGGCCGTTTTTTAAATAGACAAAGCATCTTAATTGGCAATCTGACATACGATGGTTTGAACCCCTGTATTTTTGGGGAAAATGGGAAAAAGAGACGACTTTGCATATCAGGCCAGCTTTTTGTTTGACCTTTATTGACCAAAAATGTATCATGTAACTACATACTTACCTAAAAGGTGAAGGAGGAGCATTATGAATTTAATACCTACAGTCATTGAACAAACGAACCGCGGGGAAAGAGCGTATGACATTTATTCTCGTCTATTAAAGGATCGTATCATCATGCTTGGATCTGCGATTGATGACAACGTTGCGAACTCCATCGTGTCACAGCTTTTATTCTTAGCAGCAGAAGACCCTGAAAAAGAAATTTCTCTTTACATCAATAGCCCGGGCGGCTCTATTACAGCCGGTATGGCGATCTATGATACCATGCAGTTTATTAAGCCGAAGGTATCTACAATTTGTATCGGTATGGCTGCGTCAATGGGCGCGTTCCTGCTTGCAGCCGGCGAAAAAGGCAAACGCTATGCGCTTCCAAACAGTGAAGTCATGATTCACCAGCCACTTGGCGGTGCGCAAGGTCAAGCGACAGAAATTGAAATTGCTGCGAAACGCATTCTCTTGCTTCGTGACAAATTAAACAAAGTCCTAGCTGAACGTACTGGCCAGCCGCTTGAAGTGATCGAACGCGACACAGACCGTGATAACTTCAAGTCTGCTGAAGAAGCGCTTGAATACGGCCTGATTGACAAAATTTTGACTCACACAGAAGACAAAAAGTAATAACACAACCTGCAAGAGCTGCGTCTCTTGCAGGTTTTTTCATTTAAACACTTTTTATTCTATACTGCTCCCATCCCTCATGTAACAGCTCAAGCGTCAAATCATTCGTCTGCCTCACAACCAGATCAGCACCAAGCATCGGCTGTTCTTGACCGACACCAACCGCAAACATCCCTGCAGATTTGATTGCGGAAATGCCTGCTTCTGCGTCTTCTATTGCCGCGCAATCAGCAGGGGAAACATCGAGCATCGCTGCAGCTGTTAAAAAGATGTCAGGATCAGGCTTCCCCTTCGCAAGAGTCGTCGGATCAACAATAGCATCAAAATCATCGATAATTGCCAAACGTCTTAAAATCTTAGGAGCATTGCGACTTGAAGATGCTAACCCGATTTTTATATTTTCGTTTTTCAATTGACATAGGAGCCTGCCAATCCCCGGTAAAAGATCTTCCGGCGTCAATTTGCTGATCAACGTTTGATAATTGTGATTTTTCCGATGCATAAGCTCTTGTTTCTCCGCATTTGTATACTTTGTTTCCGCACCGCCAAAGATCAATATGCTTTCAAGTGACTCTTCTCTGCTGATTCCTTTTAGCCTTTCATTCATGTCTCTGTCAAAAGGGATATTAATTTGTTCTGCGATGTGCTTCCAAGCGAGAAAATGATATTCAGCAGTATCTGTTATCACTCCGTCTAAATCAAAAATGACCGCTTTCATATACTAATGCCCATCACAGCTTCATAAGGTTTGAGGCTAATACTCTTTAAGTCAGCCCGCTCCTGCGGATAGTTTGAAATCAGCACTTTCCAACGCTCATGAATCAGTTCTGGAGGCGCTTCGAACAGAGCCTTTTCTTCCGATAAATTCACAACGACAAGAAGCTTTTCCCCTCGATATTCTCGAAGGTAAGAAAAGACCTGCGGATCATTCTCCTGCAACAGCTGATAATCGCCATATATCATAATCTTATATTGCTTTCGTAATTGAATGAGCTTCTGATAGTAAAAGAAAATCGAATCTTGATCTTTCAAGGACTCTTTCACATTGATATCTTGATAGCGGGAATTTACCGGTATCCACGGGTCTCCGGCTGTGAATCCCGCATGTTTTCCGGCATCCCACTGCATCGGTGTTCTCGCATGATCCCTTCCTTTTATCATCACGGCTTTGACAAACTCTTTTTCTGACATCGTTTTGTTTTCGACGACTAGTTCACGATATGCATTCTTTATTTCAAGATCATCATACATCTCCAGCGGCATATCGCTGTTGACCATGCCGATTTCTTCTCCCTGGTAAATAAACGGCGTTCCTTTCATGCCGTGTAGAACCGTTGCAAATGCCTTCGCACATTCTTTACGCAGCTTCCCATCATTGCCCCAGCGGGAAATAACCCTCGGCTGGTCATGGTTCTCAAAATACAGGGTATTCCAGCCGACATTCATTAACCCGGTCTGCCACCTTGTCATCGTCTTTTTTAAAGCAATCAAATCAAACGGCTTGATCTGCCATTTCCCATTTGGCGAGTTTTGTTCTGTATCAATATCCATATGTTCAAATGTAAAGATCATATTCAGCTCTTGCCTGCTTGCATCTGTGTACTTTTTCGCCTCTTCAATATCAGAGCCGTTTGCCTCTCCGACTGTCATGCAGTCGTAATGAGAAAGCACTTCCCTGTTCATCTCTTGAATAAACTCATGAAGACGTGGGCCGTTAGAGTGATAACGGCCGACAATATAGCTGCGGCTGTGATCCGTTTCGTAGTCCGGAAAATCGGTGTATTTAGAAATAGAGCCGATCACATCCATCCGCCAGCCGTCAACGCCTCTATCCATCCAGAATCTCATTACATCATAAACTTCCCGGCGAACGGCTTCGTTTTCCCAATTTAAATCAGGCTGTTTTTTCGAAAAGTAGTGCAAATAATACTGCCCTGTTCCTTCATCGTATGTCCACGCTGAGCCTGAAAAGATCGATCCCCAATTATTCGGCTCTGAGCCGTCCGATTTAGGATCTTTCCAAAAATAATAATCCCGGTGAGGATTGTCCTTCGACTTGCGGCTTTCAGCAAACCAAGCATGCTCATCCGACGTGTGGTTCACGACCAAATCCATGACGATTTTCATTCCGCGTTTATGGACTTCATCAATCAGCTGAAACATATCTTCATTTGTCCCAAACTTTTCGTACATGTTTTTGTAATCGCTGATATCATATCCGTTGTCATCCTGCGGGGAATCAAATACCGGGGAGAGCCAGATGACATCCGCCCCGAGATTTTTGATGTAATCCAGCTTTTGAATCACACCTTGCAAATCCCCGAATCCATCTCTATTGGCATCATAAAAACTGCGCGGGTAAATTTGATAAACGACAGCTTCTTTCCACCATTCACTCATTAGGCGTTCTCCTTTCACATCGTCCCTGTAGGACAACTGGTTCCTCATAAACGTTCATGTGCAGCGGCTCGCCTTTTACAAGCTCAAAAATAACGCGCTTTTCGTCAACCGTCACATTGATTAATCGATTTCGATAATTGATGTTGAATGAATATTCGTCCCATTCTTTCGGCAAAAACGGAGCAAATGACAGCGTCTCATTCGCGGTGCGCATGCCTGCAAAACCATGAACGATTGCCAGCCAGCTCCCCGTCATTGAAGTAATATGCAAGCCTTCTTCCGTATCATGATTGTAATTATCAAGATCAAGCCTTGCTGTGCGCTTATATAATTCGAGCGCTTTCTTTTCCAGCTTGAGTTCGGCTGCGAGAATCGCATGGACAGAGGGCGATAGGCTTGATTCATGAACAGTCATCGGCTCATAAAATTCAAAATTTCGCCGTTTTTCTTCCATTGTAAAACGGTCATTAAAAAGATAAATGCCTTGGAGAACATCTGCCTGCTTAATAAAATTGGAGCGGAGAATCTTGTCCCATGACCAATTCTGATAAAGAGGTCGCTCCGCTGGATCTAATTCATCTACTGCTTGCAGGTCTTTGTCCAAGAACGTGTCATGCTGAACGAAAATTTGCAGTTCTTCACTATACGGATAGTACATGTGCTGGATGATTTCTCTCCAGACTTTCAATTCTTCTTCCTGCACATCCAGAAGGCGGCGTTTCTCCGCTGAGATACTTTCGAGACTTTGTAGAGTATACTCCAACGTCCAAGCCGCAATGACATTCGTATACCAATTGTTGTTAACGTTGTTTTCGTATTCATTCGGCCCTGTGACGCCATGGATCATATACTTATTTTTTCGTTTCGAGAAGTGAACACGGTCGGCCCAAAATCTGCTGACTGCCACAAGAACGTCTATCCCGTATTCTTCCATATAGTCTCGGTCGCCTGTATAATTGATATAATTGTAGATCGCATAACAGATCGCGCCATTGCGGTGAATTTCTTCAAAGGTGATTTCCCATTCGTTGTGGCATTCATCACCGGTGAACGTCACCATCGGATAAAGTGCCCCCTTCATCCCCAATTTTGCAGCGTTTCGTTTGGCAGCCTCCAACTGATGAAAGCGATACAAAAGCAGGTTTTTCGTCACCTCCGGCTCGGCTGTCGCCAAATACATCGGAACGGCGTACGCCTCAGTATCCCAATATGCGGCACCTCCATATTTCTCGCCAGTAAATCCTTTCGGCCCGATATTCAAACGGGCATCGCCCCCGTAATATGTCGAGAATAACTGAAAGATGTTGTAGCGTATTCCTTGTTGTAGCTCCTCATCTCCTTTAATCTCAATGTCCGCTTTTGCCCATCTTTCCTTCCATCGATCAGTGTGCCTCCGTTTTGCTTTTTCATAGCCGTACACAACCACATCCGCCAAAAGCTCCTTGGCTTTCGATAAAAGCTCTTCCTCACGAAAATCACGTGAAGTCGTGACAATCACAAACTTTTTCAATGATGCCTTCGTTTGATAACTGTAGCGATTCTCGACATACATTTCAGTCGTTTTAAAGCTTTCATTGACAAAACCCTCCGTCTCGTTTGCCATTGCGGCTAAAACCGTGAAGCGCGGTGTTCCAAATGGATTTTCGATTGTTTTTGCCGCTAAATGGCCGCTGTGAGAATCAGCACCTTTCGCTTCCTCCTGCCAAAACTGTTCTTGGTAGTTAGAATCTTCATTTGCCACATTTCCATCCAGGTAAGGAACAAGCGTAATGACAGCATCTCCCGTCAGGCACTCCGCTTCATAATGAATCGCACAGAGTTCTTTTACAGCAAGGCTAAGAAACCGCTCTGACCTGATTCTGACGGATTTATCCTGAATGCTGACAACAGCGCTTCGCCGCAGAATCCCCTCTTTCATATTGAGTTCTACCTCAAATGATTCGATTGGGTTTTGATGGAGATCGATTTTTTCACCGTCAACATATAAGCCTATGCCCATAAAGTTCATCGCATTGATCACTTTTCCGAAATATTCCGGATACCCGTTTTTCCACCAGCCGACTCGCGTTTTGTCGGGGAACCACACGCCTGCAATATATGTGCCTTGGTGACTGTCACCTGAATAGCCTTCTTCAAAATTCCCTCTGACCCCCATATAGCCATTGGCAAGAGACGTCAGGCTTTCCAGCAGCCGTGTATGCTCCTTATTAAATGTATTTGTTTTGATTTTCCATTCATCAATCTCAAATAACCGCTGATTTATCATCATTTCCTCCCGAATGTAAGTTTCCATTATCACGGCGGGCTTTGGTCAAATATCTAAATGCAAAAGAGATCATCAAAGTAACGCCACACGAATGGATCATCAATACAGTAATCAAATCAAAATGAACCATGCCGATAGCAGCTGCCGCAAATACCGGCAGTGCCGAGGCGCAAATCGCCGTAGATACTGCTTCCTTGAATGACGCAATAGAGATCATGTTTGTTATTTTTGTGATCCAAAGGCCTCCGGCAAGAACAAACGTTAACAAAAACTGGATCATAGAAACCACCGTATATGCCAGCATCATGATCATCGGCTTATACTGTGCCAACCACAATGTATCGATCAAGACCTCTACATCATGGACGTTTGGCTTCTCGAGCTTAACGTCCATTTTCGCATAGCCAACAGAAAACCCCGTTTCGTTTTGATCGGTGATCACCAGTTGATCAGGTTGAAATATGACGGCGTTTTCAAATCCAGTTACTTTCAATCGCCCATTTTCACCGCTTGTCTCATATTCATGCTTCATATCGACTGCCATCACATTCTGCCCATCTTCAATCCTCTCAGAGCTCTTCCCGCCTGTTAGTTTTCCGTTCCTGATTTGAAAACCCTGTAATTGATCAGCAAATTGATCATTAACCCCTTGAATCGCTGACGGCATAAAAGATGCAACGCTGAAGCGATCCATTTTCACAAACGAAACCGCTAACGGCGCCATTAAGCAGGCCGTTAAAAACAGAAAGAGAAAAGAGAGCTGCAGCCAGCTGAAGGTATTCCCGTAGCGGCAAACACCTGATGGGGATGCAGCCGCCTTCAGGCAGCGGATGATAAAGCTTTTATTCTCCAGATTCTTCATTGAATTACCCCTTTGTTCCGCCGGCTGTCAATCCGGACACAAAGTTCTTTTGGAGAAAAAAGAATAAGACGCATATCGGCAGTGCGGCTAGTATGGCACCGGCTGCAAATAGAGCTACTTTTTGCTGCTGCGGATTAGAAATAAAGGATTGTAATCCTACAGCGATGGTCAGCCTTTCCGGTGAGCGAAGCAGAAATTTCGCCAGCAAATAGTCGCCAAATGGTGCCATAAACGCCCAAAGCGCTTGTACCGCGAGCATTGGCTTAACAAGCGGCAGAACAATTGAAGCGAAAATCCTCAGATGTCCCGCTCCGTCAATTCGCGCGGCTTCATCAATTTCTCTCGGCACAGTATCAAAATAACCTTTCATCAGCCACGTGTTCATCGGAATTCCGCCGCCGATATAGATCGCTGTTAAAAACCAGTATTGATCGAGTGCGCCTATCAGCATCGCCAAGACATAAAAAGCAGTCAGCGCCGCCATTGTCGGCACCATTTGAATGATTAAAAAGAATATCAGGCTCTTTTTTCTGCCTGCAAACCGATAGCGGCTGTACGAGTACCCGGCAAGTGTCACAATCGTAACCTGCAAAACCATGACCGATAGCGCGATGACAAGTGTATTGCTGTACCAATTGAGATAAAGCGTTTCGTCAAATAGCCGCTTAAAATGATCCAATGTCCAAGAACCCGAAAAATCGAGCTGAAAAGCCGCCGAATTCCCCACACGGAAGGCTGATGATGCCGTAATCAGCAACGGATATATAATGACAATACTTAAAAGCGTCAAAAATAAATACGTACAGATTTTATTAAGCATTCTGGCAGTTCTCGCGTTCACCTACATAACCTCCTCATTGCCAAAAGCATTCGATTTTTTGAAAGCAATCAGTGAAATCCCAATGACAATGAAAGAAATTAACAGTGTCACAGCCGCCGCAACGGAATATTGGGGTGATGTGCCTGTTGTCAGTTTATAAATCCACGAAATTAAGATATCGGTCGACCCGGCCCCGGCTCCCGCACTGCCTGGTCCTCCCTCATTAAATAAGTAGATGATCGAGAAATTATTGAAATTAAACGTATACTGAGTAATCATCACGGGTGCTGTCGCAAATAAAATCATCGGGAATGTAATATGCCGAAAACGCTGAATAAAAGTGGCCCCGTCAATCTTTGCCGCTTCATACAATTCACCTGGAATCGCCTGAAGCACTCCCGTTACCATGACATAAATATATGGAAAGCCGAGCCACGTCTGAATCATAATGAGGGCTGTCTTTGTCCAGAAAGGATCAGTCTTCCACGCGATCGCAGGCAGCTCAACAAACGGCAGGTGATTGAATAGTGGAATCACCTGTGCATTCACCGCTCCTATGCTGTCGTTAAACATGTTGGAAAAACTCATGATTGTAATAAAAGCCGGAACAGCCCATGGAAATAAGAAAATCATTCGAAATATCCGCTTGCCTTTTATAAAATCCTGATTGACGAAAAGGGCCGTCACAATACCTAAAATGATTTGCAGCGTTGTTGCACAGATTGTCCAGATAACCGTCCAGCCCAGTACATTCACAAATGTTTCACGATAGGAGCCAAGGAAAAAAATATTCAAGAAATTTTTAAACCCGACCCAGTCAATCAGACGATTAGGCGGAATATGATAAAAATCATAGTTTGTTAATGCAACAAACAGAGTCACCAAAACCGGAAAAATAATCACAAACACCATCATGATATATGCCGGAAGTGTAAATAGATATGGAAACCCTTTATCGCCCGCATGACAGATCATATCCTTGGCTGTTGTATTGACTTCCAAACCCGCCGCTTTCATAGCGGCGGTCTTACGTGAATCATGAATATTAAAGATATAGAACATGAGGAAAATCACCGTCACGATCAATTGCAGCGTGCCTTCAATCAGCATAAACAGCGAGTGGTCTTCACCGGGAACACTTCCCAATGTCATCAATCCGGTTAGCGCCTGTATACCGAAAACGCATAATTCAAAAGCAAACAAGCCTGTGATGGCAAGAAATAAGAGCCCCTTTGACAATTGCTGATTCGCAATCTGCCCAAGTCCTGGAATGATCGATAAAAGCCCTGCCTTTCGTTTTTGCTTTGCAAGTGTGTGATGTTTATTCATTTTTTTCCGCCCTCTATTCTTCCGGACGCTATCCCGCCGTTTTATTTCACATACTTTTCTTTAATATTTTCCTTTATGACGTTTACAGCATCATTCGCTGATGTTTGTGTCGATTTTTTTCCTGAAGCTGCATCAAAAATTAAACTTTCCGCTCCTGTCCATACTTCAGCCATTTCCGGAATATTTGGAGTCGGCGTCGCTGTTTCATATTGTTTAATCACAGCCGACGTCAGCTCATTCTTTTGCTCATCGGCTTTCTTCCTTGCAGCCGTGTTGGCCGGAACTTCGTTTGTATCCTCATAAAAAGCGTAAGCATTGGCATCATTTGCAGCATACTCAAGCCATTTTTCAGCCAGCTCGGGCTCTTTTGTATATTTTGAAGCTACCCAGCCCTTCCCGCCCGCAAAAGGGGCATATTCTTCTCCATTGGGCAATGTCGGAATGGGAGCCGCTCCGTAGTTCAATTTAGCCACTTTATAATTGGCAGCTGACCAAGGACCGCCAATGATCGCAGCCGCTTTGCCTTCTAAAAACATCTGCTGAATAAAGTCGTCTGCGCTTGAATTGTCTTGCATTCCTTTCGGCCAATATGTTTCAAACCATTTCTCCGCATATTTCACCGCTTCTACAGCTCCTTTATTGTTCAGGCCGATGTCCCCGGAATCTGTGCCGTTTTTTCCAAACACATATCCGCCGTATCCAGCCAATAAGCCGTACGACATATAAAAGTCAGTCCATTTTGCTAAAAATCCGGTTGATTTTCCTTTTTCCGAAGCAAACGCGAATCGAGGATCTTCCGTTAACTTTTCAAGGTCTTTAAATGTTTTTGGCACTGTTTTTAAAAGATCTTTGTTGTAATACAAAATAAGTGTCTCAATGACTAGCGGCATTCCGTACACTTTGCCGTCAACTGTCACCTGCTGCATTTCTTTATCACCAAAGCTTTTTGTATGAGATGGCTTAATGTCAAGTAAATGTCCTTGCTGTCCCAAACCGCCGATCCGGTCATATGCAGCAAGCATAACATCAGGCGCATTACCCGCCGGGCCATCAAGAGGAAGCGCCTCCAACTGTTCGAACATTTGCTTTTCAACAATTTTTACTGTGACATCATTCTCTTTTTCGAACTTTGTTTTTATGCTTTCAATGTATTCTTTATACGTTTCTTCGACAGACACAGTCAGCACCTTTTTGCCATCAGCGCTTGCTGGATTTTTTGAACTTGAGCAGGCGGCAAGGCCGATTGCCAGAAATGATGCCGCCAATATGGCGAACCCCTTTTTAAAAAGAACCATCTCTTTTCCCCCTTCTATTTACGAAACTATAACAATTGTATTGTCCTGTAGAAAGCGGTTACAACAACTTTCGATTTGTTACCGATAACAGAATGTTATACAGGGGCGGCAGCACTCAAAATCAAAAATTCTCCCGACTGAACGGTAATGACATCGTGATGATGAAGCGGCTGCTCTGTCCATGCATCACAGATTTTCTTATTCCTATCAATATTCAACTCTCGTAAACTGACGTGTTGAACCACATTCCCTTGATTAAAGAAATAAATCAGTATTTTTTCATCAAGAGTCCGCGAAAAGCTAATGAAATCATTTTTGTCGTCCAGCCGATTCCACTCAAGATGTCCTTCAGTCAATAAAGTGTTTTCCTGCTTGCGTAAAGCAATTAACCGTTTCATAAATTGCAGCATGTCTTGGTTTTGCTTCTCCTTTTCCCAAACCATACATTTCCGGCATAATGGATCATTTTCGCCGTCCAGCCCGATTTCTGTTCCGTAATAAATGCAGGGAGAACCTGCCTGAGCAAACATAAAGGCCAGCAATGCGCGTGCTTTCTTCTCATCATTGCGGCATCTGGTCAAAAGGCGCTTTGTATCATGGCTATCCAGTAAATTAAACATCACCTCATTGGCCTGCTTCATCCCATTCATCAAATGTGCATTGACACGGTGAGCCATACGTGAAGCTGAGATCGTCTGGTCAGCAAAGTATTCAATCATAGGCTCTGTAAAAGGGTAATTCATCGCCGCATGAAATTCATCCCCTCTAAGCCAGGGTTCGGCAGAATGCCAGATCTCACCTAAAATATAAACATCAGGCTTTTCAGTAGATACAGCCTGCCTAAATGTCTTCCAAAAAACGTGATCCACTTCATTTGCGACATCCAAACGCCAGCCGTCAATGTCAAATTCGCGAATCCAGTACAAAGCAATATCAAGCAAATATTTCTGCACCTCGGGATTAGCCGTGTTTAGCTTCGGCATATCAGCTGTAAAAGCAAATCTGTCATAATTGTCGTCTGTGACGGGAAAAGAGTGAATATGGAACCAGTCCTTATAGCGGGATTGATCTCCGTTTTTGACGACATCCTGCCATTGCGGAGACGCGCTTCCTATATGGTTAAAAACCGCATCAAGCATAATTCTCATCCCCCGCTGATGCAGCTGGCTGACCAATGTACGAAAAAGCTCAGGATCCCCGAAATGCGGATCAATAGAAAAGTAATCCAGCGTGTCGTATTTATGATTAGAAGGCGCGGAAAAGATCGGTGTCAGATAAATGCCGTTCACCCCTAAATCCTCTAAATAATCAAGCTTGTCAACAATTCCTTGTAAATCTCCTCCAAAAAAATCATTGACGCCCGGGTCCTTGCTCCCCCACGGCAATGCATTCTTCGGTGACAAGTCTTCTCTTCCATTTGCAAAACGCTCCGGAAAAATTTGATACCAAACCGTTGACTTGACCCATTCAGGCGCTTGAAATGTATCAGCCTCGTGAACAAACGGAAATTTAAAGTAATAATGAATCGTTTCCAGTGTTTTTTCGTTATAAGGGCATACACCCGAACTTCCGAAAAAGATGTCTTCATGATCGTCTGTTACAACAAACGCATATTGTAAACGCCTAAATGGCGGCACCACTTCAGCAAACCAATAGTCATGCATTTCTGTAGCAGCAATTTTTCTCATCGGCTGCTCATTTGCCGACCATTTGCCGTCATTGTACTCATAGGGATCACCCCAAATGAATCGAATGTGATCTGCATCACCTTTTTTCGTCCGAATCTTGATATGCACAGTCCGCCCATCATAAGAATAAGCATCTGTGCTGAATGGCTGGTGGTGAATCGCTGCATATTCCATCATGTTTCCCCCTTTGATTTCCGTTTTATTGAAGCCGGCTCATAGTTTGAAAGTATCATGATGAAATTGTGGGAACAATCCTTTTCACCCTGTTACCGATAACAGAATAAGGCGCTTACAGCGTTGATTCTCGTACAATTAACTCTGGTTCAAAAAATAGACTTCCTTGTGCAGCACCGTCTTCATTCATTTTTTTCAGCAACATTTTCGCACAGGCTTCCCCCATTTCAACAACAGGCTGTCTGACCGTAGTCAAGCGCGGCGAGGAGATGCGATCAAGAAACACACCGTCATTCCCGGTAACCGCAACGTCTTCTGGAATTCTCTTTCCAAGGGATTGCGCCGCACGAATGACGCCGAGCGCGATTCGATCAGATGCGCAGACAAATGCGGCTTGATTGTCCATGGATTTCAGCAGTTCTCTTGCAAGGCCTTCACTTTTCTTAGAACTATTGTCGAGCCGAAACATATTCGATTTTTTAAAGCTTTTATTCATCGCCCGTATATACCCCTGTTCTCTTGCACGTTCGAAAGGCTCATCTAAATCAATGCCAAAAAAGACAACTTCCCGCTCCCCCAGCCCCATAACATGGCGGGTTGCCATAAAAGTGCCTTTCTCGTTATTCACATCGATAAAGTCATAGCCCATTTCATTTTGCCCGAATACGACAAGCGGCTTCTCAAACGCTTTTATTACACCTTCAAAATCGTTCTTTCTCAAGCCGGTGGCAATAATGCCGTCACATTGGCCAATATTAAGAGAATTTCTTGTTACAAGCTGGAGAGCATAGTGATTGCGATCCAGCTCCCTGCTGATTCCTGTCAGCAGGTTCATGTAATATGGTTCTGTCGTATCCATTTCCTCAAGTATCAATAGTTTCACAACCTGTGTTCTGTTTTGCACGAGCGCTCTCGCCGCATAATTAGGGATGTAATTCAGCTCTTTCATCGCAGAATGAACAAGCTTTTTCAATTCATCTGTCACCGTCTCAGGGTGATTGATCACTCGTGATACCGTCATTTTCGAAACATTTGCTTTTTTCGCCACATCTGACAATGTTGCCATTTTCATCCCCTCCTTATCTGTGCTTATTATCCAAACTAGTGATAAAGTCCTCTATTACTGTTAAATATACGATGCAGGCAAAAGAGAAATAAAAAAGAGATTTCCCTTAAGGAAACCTCACTTTGTTAAAAACACTCGATTTTTCATGGATTCATACGCTAGGTGTCAGACTCATTCTCTCCACTTCCATGAGAAAGTCTCTTTTTTAAATTTCTGTCCACTTTTTTTCTAAAATCGGATAAGAATAATTTTGCATTTGCTCAATTAACTCATCCGGCCGTGACGAGCTGTGAATCAGTTTTAGGTGCGATTCGTTAGAAAACCCTTCTTGAATGCTGTATTTCACCATTTTCATCATTGGTTCAAAATATCCGTTTACATTGTACAGTCCGATTGGCTTTTGGTGGATGCCGATCTGTGCCCAGCACAGCACTTCAAATAATTCTTCATATGTACCGAAGCCGCCCGGCATCGAGATAAAGCCGTCCGCCAGCTCGCTCATTTTAGCCTTTCGTTCATGCATCCCGTTTACTTCAATCAGCTCAGTCAGGTTTTGATGGACAACCTCCCCGCTGAATAAACCGCTCGGCATGACCCCGATTGCAGTTCCGCCGTTTTCCATAATCGCGTCAGCAATCGTGCCCATCAAGCCGACGCGGGAGCCCCCATAGACAAGGCCGATTCCCTGCTCAGCCATATACACGCCAAGCTCTGCCGCTTTTCTTTTATACGCTTCATTTCCCCCAGGGTTTGATCCCGCAAATACACAAATGGTTTTCATCTTGTCATCTCCGCATCTATATATCGTGTTAAACATTCAAAAACACACTATATATTGTCCCATCTTCATGTGATAATATCAATATGAAATACATAAAGAATGCAGGAGTGATGAGGTTGCAGCTGGCTGATGCAGAAAAATGGATGAAAGAGTTTTACGAAAAAAGAGGCTGGACAGAATACGGACCTTTTATTCGCGTCGGCTTTTTAATGGAGGAAGCCGGAGAACTGGCCCGGGCTGTCAGGGCGTATGAAATCGGCAGAGACCGGCCAGATGAGAAAGAATCGTCACGCGCTGAGCAAAAACAAGAATTGATTGAAGAAATGGGAGATGTCATCGGAAATATCGCCATTCTTGCTGATATGTATGGTGTCTCTTTAGAAGACGTCATGAAGGCCCACCAAGAAAAACTGACAAAACGATTTGAGCATGCATAAAAAAGCGGCCGCGATGGCCGCTTTTTTTAACCTGTGATTTCATCATGGTGATCAAAGAAATGCTGCTTTCCTATTTTGTGAAAAAGGCCTGTTTTATGCAGCAGCTCCTTTGGCTGCGATTGCAATCCTACAATCATCAGCTTTCCATTGTGGCGCTTAATTCGATTCATAATGTTCCCAAGCACCGCTTCAGCTGACGTATCCATATAGTGCACCTTATTCATGAGCAGAATGAGGGTTTTCGGTTTTTTCTGTACATGCTCCAGCAATGACGATTCAAGGGAATCAATTGATCCGAAAAACAGCGGCCCTTCTATGGCATACATGCTGACAGATGGATCTTCTCTCTTCGCCAGAACAGGATGCGATTCCTGATTGTGGATGCGGGTCGCTTCGCTCATTCTTCTGATAAAGAACACGAATGCAAGCAGCAATCCGGTTGCCACACCGATGATTAAGTCAAACAGAACCGTAAGGGCGAAGGTCGCCGCCAAAATAAAGGAATCAGCATTTTTCAGTCTCAGCATGTTTGCGACTTCCTTGCGCTCACTCATATTCCATGCGACCACCATGAGAATCGGTGCCATACTGGCAAGCGGCACATGGGACGCATAAGGCGCAAATACAAGCAGGACAAGGAGAACGACTACGCCGTGAACGACGCCGGAAACAGGGGAAACCGCTCCGTTTTTTATATTGGTCGCCGTTCTCGCAATCGCTCCTGTAGCGGGGATTCCGCCAAACAGGGGCGCTGCCATATTCGCAATTCCCTGGCCGACAAGCTCCTTGTTGCTGTCATGCTTTGAGCCCTTCATGTTATCAGCGACCATTGCGGACAAAATCGACTCAAGTCCTCCAAGAAGCGCGATGACAAGCGCAGCCGGAAACAGCATAACCATTTTATCCAAAGTAAGCTCAGGAAACTGAAATTCAGGCAAATGGCGGGGGATTTCTCCATAAGTTGACCCAATCGTTGCCATGCGGTCAGGGAAAAAGACAACCGCGACCACTGTGGAAATAAGAAGCGCCAACAAAGCGCCCGGCACTTTAGGCATCACCTTGGCGGATACAAGCAAAATGACGAGCCCGATCACAGCTGTCAAAATGGCATACACGTTAAAGGTGCCGAGCTGCTGCACAATTTCAAACATGTTGTGATGAAAGTTCTCATGTTTTTCAACATTTCTCAATCCGAGAAAATTAGCGATTTGTTCCGTAAAGATCAGCACGGCAATTCCGGCTGTAAAACCGACGATAACGGGTTTGGGCACGAATTTCATTATTTTTCCGAGCTTAAACAGCCCAAACAGCACCAGCATCACTCCTGCCATAAACCCCGCAATCAGCAGATTTTCCAAGCCGTACTGCATGATAATGCCGAATAAAATCGGGACAAAGGCGCCCGTCGGACCGCCAATCTGATATTTTGATCCTCCAAATAAAGAAATACAAATCCCTGCTATAACAACAGTGTATAGCCCATATTCAGGCTCGACTCCCGAGGCAATGGCAAACGCCATTCCTAAAGGAATTGCCACGACACCTACTACGATACCTGCAATCAAGTCTTTCTGAAATTTCTGCAAATTGTATCCCTTGAATCTCCCTGAGAATCGCATATTTTGTTATAACCTCCCTTATGAGTGATTGTTTATAAGCTCAGTTTCATAACCGTTAATGACCACATCAAGTTTTCCTGTTTCAGGGTGAATGACAAGCCCGTGAACCGGCACTTTTTTCGGAAGCAACGGATGGTTCTTAATCATGTTCACACTGTGGGAAACGCTTTCTTCCACGCTGTGAAAACCAGTCAGCCACGTTTTCAAATCGAGTCCGGCACTCGTCAGCAAATTCAGGCAGCTATCCTCCACCCCGCGTTCCTTTGCTTTCTCAAGAATCGAGGACGCATTCAGCCCTGACATTCCGCATTCATGATGGCCGACAATGCATACCTCTTCAGCCTGCAATTCATAAATCGCGACCAGTATGCTTCGCATCACGCTTCCAAATGGGTGAGAAACGATGGCTCCCGCGTTTTTTACAATTTTAGCATCACCGTTTTTAAGCCCCATTGCTTGCGGAAGAAGTTCTGTAAGCCTTGTATCCATACAGGTGACAATGACGAGCTTTTTCGAAGGAAACTTTGTCGTTTTGTACGGTTCATACTTCTTCTCACTGACAAACCGCTGATTGTGTTCCAAAATTGATGTTAAAGAAACCATTTGATTCATCTCCCATCCATATGATTTTGCAAGCCTTCTTACCCAGCTTACAGTAAGGAATTATAGCATAGGAATAAGCCAAGAAAAGGTTTTCAAAAAAAGACACTATAATTGGACTGTAGAATCAAAACATAAACATTTATATCTTTCAAAGATAATAAAATTTATATTTAATGCATCCTATAATCCGGCTGCAGTTCGCATATCGATGATTTGTCTGACAAAAAATATGGGTGAATTCTGATAATTAAAAAACTTTTTTAAGCAGATTTAGCTGTTCGATCTTCATTTTAAGTTCAAAAGAACCAGAAATTAAAAAAACGCAGCTATATTTTTAACATCTATTTATTTCCGATATAATGAATTAGACAACAGCCATAAAGGGGGAGCCTTCTTGAAACCATTTGTATTTATCACAAAACCGATTCCTGAAGAGATTGAAGCATTCATCGGTGAACATTGCCGTTATGAAGTATGGCAGGAGGATACGCTTCCGAGTGACGTGCTATTTGAAAAATTAAAAGAAGCGGAGGGGCTTTTAACATCAGGGACGTCCGGACCGTCAATCAATCGTGAGTTGCTGGAACACGCGCCTAAGCTCAAAGTGGTCAGCAACCAATCAGTAGGCTACGATAACTTCGATATAGAAGCAATGAAAGAAAGAGGAGTCGTCGGCACTCATACACCTTATACACTGGATGACACAGTTGCAGATCTGGCTTTTTCACTGATTCTGTCTTCCGCCAGACGTGTTGCCGAACTGGACCGTTTTGTCAGAGCAGGAAAATGGGGGACCGTGGAAGAGGAAGCGCTTTTCGGAATTGATGTTCATCATCAAACGTTAGGCATTATCGGCATGGGCAGAATTGGAGAACAAGCAGCGAGACGCGCCAAATTTGGTTTTGATATGGAAGTGCTTTATCATAACCGACATCGCAAACAAGAAACAGAAGACAGCATCGGCGTTAAGTATGCAGAGCTTGATACATTGCTGGAGCAATCTGATTTTATTCTTCTCATTACGCCGCTGACTGACGAAACCTATCACATGATAGGAGAACGCGAATTTAAATTGATGAAGGATTCAGCAATTTTCGTCAATATTTCCCGGGGAAAGACAGTTGATGAGAAAGCACTGATTCGCGCTCTTCAGGAAGGCTGGATCAGGGGAGCCGGCTTAGATGTATACGAAAAAGAGCCTGTCACCCAAGATAATCCGCTCCTGCAGCTGGATAATGTCACGCTGCTTCCTCATATCGGTTCAGCAACAGCTAAAGTGCGCTTCAACATGTGCAAACAGGCTGCCGAAAATATGCTCGCAGCGATCCAAGGGCAAACACCGAAAAATCTCACAAGAGAATTTCAATAAATCAAAAATCCGGTCTGATAACAGACCGGATTTCACATTACATACGCTGAAGAACAGCACGCTTATAAATATGGCGGGTGACGATATAATAAACAGCCTGGAATACAAAATAAATGAAGATGACAATTACGGCCTCAAGAAATAAATTGGAATTCAGCATATTACTTAACGCTGCATACGCAAAGCCGGCGTGAATCGTACCTGCGATAAATGGAATGAAGAATAAAAATCCTATTTGCTTTCCAAGGATCGAGTGAATCTCTTTGTCCGTAACCCCTATCCTCTTTAACGCTAACACCTGCACTCTCGTATCTTCTATTTCCGTAAACATCCGCAAATACAGCATGCTTCCTTGCACGATAAAAAACAGCACGCTGACAAACAGACCAATAAACAGCATTAATGCAACTCCCTGCTTCACAATTTGATAACTAGGAGCACGTGTTTGAAAATCAGATGTATGTTCTTTCGGCACCATGTTTTCAAGCTTTTCAGAGACATCCACCGTCTCCTGCCAATGCTCAAGCTCATAACCTACCATTCTCATCTGTTCCTTCAGCGGCACATCCTGTGACAGACTGTCAAAGCTCTTTTCGCTGACAACCAATAAACGGCTGACTCCATCGACAGACATCAATATCCCTTTGTTTTGCTGCTTTTTCATGACGTAGGAAAGGGTTTTTCCTGACTTCATATGAAATGCTGCTGTTTCCCCTTCTCCAAATGTGTCTTTCACCATCATTTGAAAAGAAACATTAATAAATGATTCATTTTCTTGTAAATGAATAACTGGGAATCCTTTTTCCTTTGCGACTTGATTATAGACTTTTTCTGAAATCAGCAAAGCTTCCGCTTCCATCTTCTTATTTCCATACGGCAAGTCTGACTGAAAAGTGACAGGAATCCCTGTGGCATCCACCTTATACTTGATAACAGCATGAGCTTTTTTCAATGTATTCTCAGCTGTCTCAGGCTTCATGACCTGAAAGCGGGAAGCATCCTTTTCCACCCAGGAAACAGACTGAGGAATGCTTTGCTCCTCCTGCCTTTGTAAATCGGAATAAAACATATAGATGACACCTGTAGCTGTTAGTATGACCGCTGTAATGACAGAGGTTAAAAACAGCATGCGCGCATGATCCTTCAGCCTGAATATCATGTTGGAACGCACAATGATATTCGTGCCTTTGTAGAAGCTGTGTTTCTTTTGGTACAGCATGCGGAAAAACGCCACACTGCTTTGTGTAAAAAAGAAATACGTGCCAACTAACACTAAAATCAAAATTGGAAATACCCGAAACATCATGTCAATGGCATTGGCTGTTGCAGATAGATAATAACCGCTGCCAAGACATAGCAAAGACAATACAGTGAGCCATTTCGAATAAACCGGCAAACTTTTCGGCTTTTTGGCCGATTTAATCAGTTCAATGATTTCCAGCTTCCGAATCCGTCCCAGTGATAAAATGAGCAGCGTCTGAAACAGGATGAGAAAGCCGGCAATTGTCATCACAAACGCTTTCGGCACAATGGCAAACGAAATCGGTACCTTCACGCTGAGCATCCATGTCATAATCATAAAAAACAGTTTTGAAAATAACAGGCCTGCTCCAATGCCGGCCGCAATCGCCGCAAGAGAAATAAGTGACTGCTCATAATAAATCATCTTGCGAAGCTGCTGCTTTGATGTGCCAAACAGTGTTAGCAGCCCAAACTCTTTCTTTCTTGCCTGCAAAAACGCTGAATTGGAATATGTGATGAAAAATATACAAAACACAATGATGACGACAAGAGCTGCGCTCAAGCATGTTTTGACAAGACTTCCTCCATATATATTGTCTTCATTGACATCAGGATGAAAAATAAATGATGTGAAGACAAAAAACACCGAAACGGCAAACACACAGCTTAAAAAGTAGGCCACATACCGTTGCAGATTCCCAAGAATGTTTTTACGGGCGATAGTTCTCAAATTCATGAAAATCGCCTCCCAACACACTCAAGGTATCCAATATACTTTGATAAAACACCTGCCTGTTTGTTCCTCTGTGAATCTCTGAAAAGAAACGTCCGTCTTTAATAAAAACAATTCGTTTACAGAAACTTGCTGCTGTGGCATCATGCGTAACCAACAGAATCGTCGCTTCCTTTTCCTCATTCAACTGAGCCAGTGTGTTCATCACTTGCTTTGCCGATTTTGAGTCGAGGTTTCCTGTCGGTTCATCGGCAAGGATGAGCGCCGGATTGTGAATAATCGCTCTGGCACAGGCTGCCCGCTGCTGCTGTCCGCCCGAAACCTCATATGTGCGATGATCGAGAATGTGCTTGATTTGCAGCGTATCCGCCAGTTCATCCAATCGGGCTTCCATTTCTCTCAGCTTTACCTTATCCAATGCGAGCGGCAAGAGAATATTTTCACGAATCGTCAGCGTATCAAGCAGATTAAAATCCTGAAAGACGAAGCCGAGTTCTCTTCTGCGAAACAAAGCCAGCTCTTGGTCCTTTAACGTTTTCGGCTGAATGCCGTTGATCATCATCTCGCCCTGGGTCGGCTTATCAATGGTAGCCAGCAAATTCAAAAGCGTGGTTTTTCCGCTTCCCGACGGCCCCATAATCCCGACAAATTCCCCTTTTGACACACTAAGATCAAAGGCGCTGAGCGCTTGGTATGATATTGTTCCTTTATTTGAATAGTACGTTTTCGATAGGTTCGTTGTTTGCAACACGTTCATGTTCTGCTCCTCCTTTTTCTTTATTATAAAAAGGAAGTCAGCATCCTCCCATCGAACTTTCTTGCAATTCCGCTCCCCAACCTTACAATGCTGTCACATTCACGAGGGTGTCACTTGAAAACACGATGGTCATCACAGTGCCAGCCCCTTCTTTTGATTCCGCATATAGCTTATGGCCGAGACGACTGCACACCTGTTTTGCTAAATAAAGGCCCATTCCAGTTGCCTCTTTCATGGTTCGTCCGTTTTCTCCGGTAAAAAACGCGTCAAAAATCCGCGGCAGATCCTGCGGCTGTATGCCGATTCCTTCGTCGGCAACCGACAATCGCGTCTCATGTCCCTGCGTTTCAATACGGATTGTAATAGGGTCTCCCACACCTTGCTTGGAATATTTTAAGGCGTTGAAAAGGATTTGCTCAACAACAAAGGAAAGCCACTTTTGATCACTGGAAATCTGAATGGCATTTGGCGGCACATGTAATGTTGGAAAAAGGCGCCGTTTAATAAACTGACGTTTTTCCTGATTGATCAGTGAACGAACCATTTCTGTCAAATCAAAGGTTTGCGGCTTTACATCAAATGCAAATTCCTCCAGCCGAGCCGTTTGCAGCATCATATCAAGACCGTGGCGAAATCTCTCATTCTCATCCTCTAGCTCCTCTAAAAACGTCGGAAAAGAGGATGAGGTTCCGTTTTTTCCTTCCTGAATCATTAAGGATATGACGGATACCGGTGTTTTCATATGGTGGACCCATTGGTTGGTGAAGGTATAATGCTGTTTTTGCTGATTGATATATTGTGAGAGCCTGCTTTCGTATTGCTGCCCGAGTGCGTTGATCATTTTCGTCCAAAGCGCTTGCTCTCCTGTTCTTGGCTTTCGGGCTTTCAAAGACTGTCCGATGTCATTCGAAGAAGAGGCTTGTTCTGCAAGCTTTTTAACATAGGTGAGAAAGGAAATTTGCCGAACATAATCAGCAGCAAAACCTGCGGCTAAAAGAGTACCGGGCAAAATCCATATGTACATCATATTTTCTTTGGAAGGTTCTGCGCCGCTCTCGATAATGCTTAAATACGCAATCAGCATGGCGGATCCTATCCCTAATAATGAAAATAGAATAATGGCTAAGCGGTCGATGAGATAAGTCTTTAACATTCCGCTTCATCCTTCCGATTGACTTGAAATTGATAGCCTTGTCCTCTGATTGTGGAAATGCAATCTGTCAGTCCTGCATTCTCCAGTTTTCTCCGCAGCCGGTTGACATTGACCGTTAACGTATTGTCATCGACAAAATCAACGTCATCCCATAACGCCTCCAATAGTTCATCACGAGAAACAATTTTTTTATGCTCCCTCACAAAAATAGAGAGAAGCTGAAATTCTTTTTGGGAAAACAGAATACGGACGCTGTTCCACTCCGCTTCATTTTGATCAGGATAAATCGTTAGCCCGCCAAGCTCCACTATTCTTGATTCCTGCGGCAAAGAGGGCGAGTATTCACCATATGTGCGGCGCAGGACGCTTTTGATTTTGGCCATCACTACCTCTAAATGGAACGGTTTTGTGATATAATCATCGCCGCCATTTTCAATCGCCATTACCTGATTCAGCTCATCAGTCCGCGCTGAAATAAAAATAATTGGCGCATTGGAAATGGTACGGATTTGCCTGCACCAATAAAACCCGTCAAAAAAAGGAAGGTTAATATCAAGCAGGACAAGATCAGGCTTCATTTCTGCAAATTCCAATTTTATATCATTCAGCTGTTCAGCAATTTTCACTTCATATCCGTATTTTTGAAGATGACCGCCCAGCAAAGAAGCAATCCGCTCATCATCTTCCACAAGCAAAATCCGATACACGTTGATCCCCCTTATATGTACATCTCGATGATTTTTCTAGAAGATTCCAAAATTATTATAGCATGTGCGGAATAGTAAATCGGTCTTTTTCTTTTTGTTATGATAGAATGATAAAGGTAAAATTTTCATAATAGGCAGGTGTCGTGATGAAGAAAATCATGCTGTTTCTGGCAATGACGTCAATTCTTTCAGCATGTCAGCCCAACTATACCGGGAAATACATAGAAATTGGGGATACACTAACTGACTATACCAAAGAGTGCTTTAAAGAGAATGAAATTCCTTATAAATACGAAAAGGGAAAACTGTATATCCCAGAAGACGCATTTGATACAGCAATCTACACTTGTTCATAAGAAAAAGCTTGCAGATAACCTGCAAGCTTTTCACGTTACAAAAAATGAGTATTTAATTTCTCTTCAAATTCTGAAGGGCCGATGTCGCTTTTTTGAATGTTACCGCCGTTTTCATAAATCGTAAAATGGCGCTCTGACATGACCATCCTTCCGCTCGGCGTCAGCTTTGAGGCAAGCAGGGATTTGTTAAAAGGAGATTTTTCATGAGAGTGAATGATGTCCTTCATGTTATCTAAATCACCGAGATCACTCTCTTCAAGGGTAAAGGCGTACCCAATTTGCCAGCCTTCTCCTTTGTCCATCAGCAGAACATAGCTGCCCTTTTCTGTCTCTTCCTTTTTGATTCGGAATGACCCGACTGGTGACTGTACCGTTTCTCCGGAAAGCGGTATCGGCTGGAGCGCCAGGTTGATGCCGAAGCCGATATCAACGAGGTAATCGCCGTTTTCCGCAGACAGCCATACAGCAGCATGCGTCCCTTCTAGTGCCCATCCCTCTTGATCGCCTGCATAAACCGTTCCTCGAATAAGCTTCACATGAAACCCGGCCTCACGCAAAACAAAATAAAGGAAACCATTTAGATCGTAGCATAGGCCACCGTGCTGATCTTTGAGCAGACGGCGCCATAGATCTTCTTTTGTTACCCTATAATTCTCTTTTGCAAGTACGGCACGGTTTTCGAATGGAAAACGGTATGCCATTGCTTTGAGAAAAAGGGGAAGATCGCCGAAGCTGACATGGTCTTTCTCCCAGCCGATTTTCTGAAAGCAGTCTTTTAGAAAGTCACTCATTTTTATCACCTAAACTTCTTCTTGAACGTAAGCAGCCAGCTTCTCCAGCGCCTCTTGTTCATCTTCTCCCTGGGCAATCAAGGTAACCTCAGTGCCTGTGCTTACCGCGAGGCTCATCAGCCCCATGATGCTTTTGGCGTTTACTTTTTTCCCATCCTTCTCAAGAAACACATCTGACGTAAACCGGTTTGCTTCTTGTACAAACAAAGCAGCAGGACGTGCTTGCAGTCCTGTCTTTAATCGAACTTCCACTTTCTGTTGAACCATAAGATCTCCCCTTTTCTTTACGGTTATTTTAAAGTGACGGTTTGCCCTGTCCGCAGCTGTTCTGCGATTTCGTCAAGTTTTCTCAGCCTGTGATTGATCCCTGATTTGCTGATTTTCCCGCTTGCTACCATTTCCCCCAGCTCTTTCAGCGTCACTTCCTGATAATCAATCCGAAGCTGCGCAATTTCCCGAAGTTTTTCAGGCAGCGCCTCCAGGCCGATTCTTTCATCGATGTATTTAATATTTTCCACCTGTCTCAGCGATGCGCCGATCGTTTTGTTTAAGTTGGCTGTTTCACAATTGACGAGGCGGTTGACCGAATTTCTCATGTCCCGAACGATTCTGACATCCTCAAATCGCAGAAGCGAATTGTGAGCGCCGATTACGTTCAGAAACTCTGTAATCTTTTCAGCCTCTTTTAAATAGGTAATGTAGCCTTTTTTCCGTTCAAGCGTTTTGCTGTTTAACTGAAACTCATTTAACAGGTCACATAATGAATCGTTATGCTCCTTATAAAGAGAGAAGATTTCTAAATGATACGAGGAGGTTTCCGGGTTATTGACCGAACCTCCTGCCAAAAATGCTCCTCTCATATAAGAACGCTTGCAGCATCTCTTTTTGACCAGCTCTTTCGAAATACTTCGTTCAAACACAAAATTCTCCCCGAGTATTTTTAAATCCTCTAAGATCGCTTTTGCATTTTCTGAAAAACGCACAATATAGACGTTATTCTTTTTCAGCCGCATTTTCTTTCTGACCAGCAGCTCGACCGACACATCATATTGTTTTTTCAGCAATGTATAGATGCGGCGGGCAATCGCCGCATTTTCGGTTTGAACATCGAGTACGAGATGGCGGTTTGTAAATGATAAAGCTCCATTCATCCGAATGAGTGCAGACAGCTCGGCATTAATGCAGCAGTCCTTCACTTCCAGATTCGTTAATTCTTTTTTTGTTTCTGATGCAAATGACATATAGCCACCTCATTTCAAGGCTTCATTCTTTCAGTAAATCAACAAGAAGAGAGGCCACTTTATGTGTATCGTGACGTATTACGTCATTTTTATACGTTACAATTTGATCTCTGATGACTTCAAGCCCCATCGCTTTCAGCTCTTCAATATCAAAATCAACAGGACGCGCCGATTCCATTTCGTACTTACGCTTTATTTCGTCGGGAATGTCTTCACTGTTTACTAATATCGTATCAATAAAACCACAGCCCATATGCTGATTGAGCGCTTTCACATGATCAGCAGCGGTGTAATGGAGCGTTTCGCCGGGCTGAGTCATCACGTTGCAAATGTATACTTTTTTCGCCGGCGCCTTTATCACTTCTTCCCCGATTTTTGGGACGAGCAAATTGGGAAGAATGCTTGTATAGAGGCTTCCCGGGCCGATAATAATCAAATCCGCTTCCCTGATCACGTCTATTGTTTCCGGCAGCGGATCAATCTGTTCAGGCGTGAGAAAAACACGCTTAATACGCTGTCCGTATTCCGGGATCGTTGACTCGCCTGAGACCACGCGGCCGTCTTCCATCTCAGCATGCAAAACGACACTGGCATTGGCAGCCGGCAAAACCTTTCCTCTTACATTCAGCACCTTGCTCATTTCAGTGACAGCGTGAAAAAAATCACCGGTTATATTTGTCATCGCTGCCAAAATCAAATTCCCGAGAGAATGGCCTGTTAAGTCATTCCCTTTATTGAAGCGGTGCTGAAAAAGATCTTCAACAAGCGGCTCCACATCGGATAAAGCGGCAAGCACATTTCTGATGTCTCCGGGAGGCGGAATTTTCAGTTCATTCCGCAGACGGCCAGAGCTTCCCCCATCATCGGCAACTGTTACAATGGCCGTGATGTCAACAGGTTTATGCTTTAAGCCCCTAAGCAATACAGAAAGACCTGTACCGCCGCCAAAGATTGCGATTTTCGGCTTTTGTCCCATCTTATTTCCGGCTTCTCTTTTCAATGTCCCGGTGAGTAACATGAGTATAGTAATCCTTTTTGAAATAATCAGCTAAATTCTCGGCTAATGTCACAGAGCGGTGCTGGCCCCCTGTGCAGCCGATCGCAATGACAACCTGGCTTTTTCCTTCTCTTTTGTAAGATGGAAGCATAAAGCTCAGCAGATCAATTAATTTCTCATTGAACTTTTGTGTTTCATTCCACTTCATGACGTAAGAGGAAACCTCTTTATCCTTGCCAGTCAGCGGCCGCATGCTTTCGATATAGTACGGATTCGGCAAAAATCTGACATCAAAGACGAGATCTGCATCAATTGGAATACCGTATTTAAAACCAAATGACATGACATTCACGGTAAATGTCTCTCCTTGGTTTGTCGCAAAGTGCTTCACGATTTTTTCACGCAAATCACGCGGCTTCATGTCAGACGTATCGTAAATGATTTGAGAGCGGCCTTTTAATTCCTCAAGCAGCTCTCGTTCCAGCGCGATGCCTTCAAGCGGCAGGCCAGTCGCTGCCAGCGGATGCGAGCGTCTCGTTTCTTTATATCTTGTGACGAGAATGGAATCCTTCGCGTCCAGGAATAAAATTCGCGGTGTGATCCACGGATTTTCGGCCATTTCATCCAGCGCTTCAATCAGCCGGTCAAAAAATTCGCGGCCGCGCAAATCCATCACGAGCGCAACTTTGCTCATTTTAGAATTTGATTCCTTCATCAGCTCTAAAAACTTCGGAAGCAATGAAGGCGGAAGATTATCGACGCAGAAATAGCCGAGATCTTCAAAGCTTTGGATCGCGACAGTTTTCCCCGCTCCCGACATTCCGGTTATAATGACAAGCTGAATATCATGTGATTCACTAACACTCATCTTTCTCCCCCCTGACTTGTCTTTCTATTTGATGTGCTGCGGGTCTAAACGATAACTGAGCAGCTCAAATTCCGGTGTATACGTAAATGTGCCGTGCAGCAGCCCTTGTCCCTTCATCATAAAATCAAGGATATGGCCGTCTCCAGGGGCCATAGGCAGGTTCTGAATGTCATTGACATCGTGCCACTGCAGTTTGCCTTCCTCTGATTCTGATACATTTTGTCCTGTATAAGAATCCGCGACAAACGTAAACATCATCCACTCGGAGACAATGTGGTCACCGTCTTTAATAATAAAGGTAAAAACGCCTTTTAATTGAGGATTTATGATATAGATACCAGTCTCTTCTCTGTACTCTCTGATGACGGAGTCTCTGACTGATTCTCCGCTCTCCATCTTGCCTCCCGGCGCGACCCACCATCCGCGTCTCGGCTTTTGAAGCAGAAGAACTTTGTCATCCGTCTTAAGCACACAATTTGTCACTCTTTGCAAGTACGTCACCTAACCTTCGTCCTGTCATCGTCTCTTTATTATACCGCTTCAAGATGCCTCCCACAATGAAGAGACATTGACAATCTTTTCTTCTATTTTACAGCATATTCATTCCTTAATTCAGATGATTTTGCTGTAACTGGCATTCATCTTTTATTTATGGACAAAAAAAGGACACGGATAACTGGAGAATCCGTGCCAAAAAAGTGTATTCATTATAAAAAGGGGGTCAATTACTTTATTAATCATAACCGAAAAGCATTACACATGTGTTACAGCGGAATTAAAACCCAGTAACGTAATGTGAAACTCGTATGACAGCCCTTTTTATTTTAAGGTTTTCAGCGTTTCTTGAAGCTCTTCAACATAATGCTGTACGCTTTGCGCCGCAATACTTCCGTCTCCTGTAGCCGTTACGATTTGGCGCAGTGATTTTTCGCGAATGTCTCCGGCAGCGAAAATTCCTTCAACCTTTGTCTCCATGCGGTCGTTTGTTTCAATGTAGCCTTCTTCATTCGTAATGCCCAGATTCTCAAACGGTTTAGACAGAGGAAGCATGCCAATGTAAATGAATACGCCGTCTGTTTTGAATTCACTTTCTTCACCGGTTACCGTATCGACAAGCGTTACGTTACCGACTTTGCCGTTTTCCTCATGAATTTCCTTCACGGTTTTGTTCCATAGGAAGTCAACTTTTTCATTATCAAATGCTCTCGCTTGAAGAATACTTTGAGCACGGAGTTTATCACGTCTGTGAACTATCGTTACTTTTGAAGCGAAACGAGTCAGATATACGCCTTCTTCAACCGCGGAATCTCCGCCGCCAACAACGACTAGTTCTTTGCCTTTAAAGAAAGCGCCGTCACATACTGCACAATAAGATACACCGCGGCCGCCCAATTCTTTTTCGCCAGGCACGCCGATTTTTTTATATTCCGCACCAGCAGCAATGATGACAGCACGGGCTTTATATTCCTTTGAACCGGCTTTGACTACTTTATACTCTTTGCCGTCAACGACTTCTTTAATATCGCCATAAGCGTATTCAGCGCCGAACTTTTTCGCATGTTCAAACATTTTGTTAGAAAGCTCAGGCCCAAGGATACTTTCGAATCCAGGATAGTTTTCTACATCTTCCGTATTGGCCATTTGTCCGCCAGGAATTCCTCTTTCAATCATTAATGTCGATAAATTCGCTCTTGATGTGTATACAGCGGCCGTCATCCCAGCAGGGCCCGCGCCGATTATAATCACGTCATAAATTTTTTCTTCTGACACACTATTCACTCCTTAAACCATCTTTTCAAGTTTGGGCTCTTTCTTATAAGATAAGAATCCCCATCAAACGTATTCCTTACCCATATCCTATAAAATCTCATGGTGATACGCTATTTTTTTGCTCAACACGATTAAATGTATTCGAAAAGGGTATATGTTAATAAAGAAAGAGCCTTCTGTTTATAGAAGGCCCTTGTCATATTTATTATTGAACAACACGTCTTACAACGCCTTTAAATGCTTTTTTCCAGTAAGGATTGCTCATAGAGTCAACAGATACGCCATGAGATGTATTGTCGTTTAGGAAAGTACCGTTTCCTAAGTAGATTCCTACGTGTCCATTTGTTTTGTAAGTGTCAAAGAACACAAGGTCTCCGCGTTTCATTTCAGACGCGCTGACAGCTTGTCCTCTGCCAACTAACGTATCAGTAGTTGTTCCGCCTACAGGCCCAAGGTTAACACCTGCAGAAGCGTATGCCCAGCGTACGAATGATGAGCAGTCAAAAATACGGTTGTTGATATCAGATTGGCTGCGTCCGCCGCCAAACTTGTACGGAGATTGTCCTACAATGCTTGAACCAACGCTGATCGCGCCTTCAATTCCGCCAGAGTTGCTGATAACAGTTCCGCCTGAATTGCTGTTTGAGCCGCTGCTCTTCTTAGAAGATGAGCCGTTTGACGAACTGTTTGATGAACTGTTAGAAGAATTGTCTGAAGAATCATCAGATGAGCTTGCTTTTGCTGATTCAGTTGTCGCCGTTTGACTGTCATCTGTTTGTGTTTCATCAGATGCTTTTTGTGCTTCTTCCTGCTTTTTGATCAAAGCAGCCGCTGCTTCTTGTTCTTTTTTGATGCGTGCTTGTTCAGCTTCAGTATTTGCTTTTTGATTTGCAAGTTCAGACGCCTCTGATTTTAATTCAGAAATCGCTTTAGCCGTTTTCTTTTGGCTTGCTTTTGCTTCGTCGAAAAGCTTGTCTTTTTCATTAAGCTGTTTATCAAGGTCTTTTTGCATTGTTTCTAATTTAGCCAATGCAGCTTGAACTTCTTTCAGCTTGTCATTCAAATCCGCTTCAGAATCTTCGAGCTTCGCTTTATCCTGCTCTTGCTGTTTGATTAAATCTTTGTCTGCGTCCACAATAGATGAAACCGCAGTCGCACGAGAGATAAAGTCACCAAAGCTTGTTGATCCTAAAAGAACATCTATGTATCCTTGAGATCCGCCGCTTTCCTGTAAAGAACGAACGCGCTTTTTCAGGATTTCATTGCGTTTTTCGATGCGTGCTTCAGTTTCTTTAATCTCTTTTTTCAGTTTTTTGATTTCTTCTTTTGTTTTATCATTTTCTTCTTTTTTATCTTCGATCTTGTTACTTGTATCAAGCGCCTTAGCGTTAATGTCTTTCAGTTCTTTTTCAATCTTTGATTGATTTTCCTGAAGCTCAGTTAATTCTTTTTCCTTCGCTTCAATGCTGGAAGCAACCTCAGATTGCTTGCTTTCGATTTTTTGTTTCTTTTCATCTAATGTTTCCGCCGATGCAGTTTTACTTGTAAATGGGATCAAAAAACTGCTTGTCCCGATGACGGAAGCCAAACCAAGTGTAATTAAACTCTTTCTCACTTTTTATATCCTCCCTTTTACTGTGAACCTGTCCTCATTTGGAATCGTATTTTGAACATCAAGTTTCGTTCCTCATACTCTACGAGGAATGATGGTTGTTTATGGTTAATTATTCTGTGCATCTCTTATTCTGGTTGTATAGCGTTTATTTCACATCATATGTAAAAAACACTAATTCCTTATGTACGAGAATCATTATACCATCAAGTTTCGACAAATTAGCGATAAATTTTATTACATTTATGTTTCAAACAGATGTCAAGTCACACATCATTTGTCATTTTTCTTAAGCGTGCAAAAAAACTGTCGATATTATTTTCTCAATATAATCTATCCAACAAAAAAAGAGTCGATTAAATAAATCGACTCTTTAAAATTTACTATTCTAGAATATCATCAATATATTTCATATATTTCGTCAAAGTTGCCGGAGAGATGCCGAATCGGGTCGCTGTGTCTTTTTTCGTGTCTTGCTTGCCATGGGCTTCCTTCCAAATATAACAGATGGCTGCTGCCCAGCCTTTCTCATTCTTCAACGGAGCGGCTGCACGAATTTGCTGGATGACATGGAAAACCCAGCAGCTCATGACTTCTGTTTTCATCTCTTCTTTTTCAGCTTGCTCTAATAATTTGACCGTTTGATAAGCGAAAAGTGCATCCTCTGAAACGTCAGCAGCAGCAGAATCTCCATTCAGAAGCAGCTTTACAAAATGATTTTCAAAAGGAGCGGTAATTCTCTTTGAGCGTATCACCGCTTCAAGATGCTCCGTTTCTCCCTTTGTGCTGCTGATATAATAGGCTGCGAGACGCTGTTCCACAGATGAAGGAAGAGCTTCCCTCCGCTCAATCCAAGGCGCCGGGCGGTCTTCGCCGGGATATTGCGACTCGACTTTTCTCCAGATCGTCTCGGCAAAGTCGGTATGTCCCGTAAAATAAGCAGAGCAGGAAAGCCAGTAAAAGAAGGTGTCGTCACCTTCAAAGCCGGTTTTATATAATGATTTGAGCCATTTATATCCGATCTCGTAGCGGCCGACAAGTGCCAATGTAGCACCCAATTTATAACGCTGCTCCAATAGCATCGGATAGACATTGGAGAGCTGATCACTCAATTCCGCCACTTTTTCGTCTTCTCTTTCATAATAGTAGAAAACGAGAAGATTGCATAAGGCGTGAAGATTTCCTTCATTATGAGAAAGCACTTCATAAGCGGTTTGCTTCGCTTTTACAACGTTTCCTGAATAGAAATAGGCAAGCGCGAGATTGTTGTATGCTGACCAAAGCTCCGGATATTCAGCTGTGATTTCCTCAAGCGCCGCAACCGCTTCAGCAAGCTGGCCGCTTTCCAGCAATGACTTTGCCCGATCCTGTTTCACCAGCAGTTCATCCTGGTCATACAACGAATCCTCAATGCCGTCGTCTCCTAAATCGAGCAAATCAAGCAGACTATCGTTTTCTTCGGCGAATTCACCATCCGGGTCCGCATCAGAATAAGCGGCCGCTTCTTTATAAGCTTCCTGGAAGAGCCCCAGATGGGCAAAGTTATTCGCTTTAAAGTAATGGCACTCCGGCATTTCGGCCTCCAGATTTGCCATGATATAGTCAAGAAGATCGTTCGACTCTTGATACTGGCCCATTTCCGAATAAATGACCGCAAGCTGTGAAAGCATCTCTGAATCCTCCGGCTCCAAATGAACCGCGCGCTGAATCAGTTTGCTTGCCCGTTTTAGATTGCGCTCTTTATACGCTTTCAAGCCTTTATGAAAAAAATATTGTCCATCTTGAAGCAGCTGGACAATTTGTGCGTGATTTTTATGTTCAGAAGTGTGTTTTCCCACAACTACCCTCCGTTTTATACAATATTACCGTCAGTAGTATACCATAAATCGTAAGCCCCTCAATAGTTCAAAAGGAAGGATTGGGAAAATCCCTCCTCTTTTTTATTGGCTGATTCGACCAAAATTTACCCGGCTTTGTTTTCTAAGTCCGCATTCATTTTCAGCTGCTGTTCAGCAAAATCCCGGTAAAGGCCATGGGAAGCCATTAACTCATGGTGTGTTCCACGACCGGTAATTTCTCCTTTTTCAACAAACAAAAGCTGGTCCGCATCTACAACGGTAGATAGGCGGTGAGCGATAACAATCGTTGTGCGGCCCTCCATCAGCACCTCCAGCGCCTGCTGAACTGATTTTTCAGATTGGCTGTCGAGACTTGAGGTAGCTTCATCGAGCATAAGAATGCTTGGGTTACGGAGAAGCGCTCTCGCAATCGCGATTCTTTGCCTTTGTCCGCCTGACAGCATAATGCCGCGTTCGCCCACTTCTGTATCAAACTGATTCGGCAGCTCCTTTATAAAATTGAGCGCATATGCCATCTCCGCGGCTTTTTCGATCTCAGCATCCGTCACATCTCGTTCTAACCCGTAGCAAATATTTTCTCTGATTGTCCCGGACATTAACGGGCTTTCCTGTGATACATACCCGATATGCTCCCTCCACGATTCAAGCGAGTAAGTATCGACCGGCTCGTCCCCCAGCCGAATGGTCCCTGCAGTCGGAGAATAAAAGCGTTCAAGCAGCTTAAACAGCGTCGTTTTTCCCCCGCCGCTCGGACCGACGATCGCTGTCACTTTCCCTGCTTCAATGACGGCGCTGATCTCTTTTAAGATCAGCTGATCGGGCTTATATCCAAAAGACACGCGATCAAGCTGGATAGGCAGATGCGCATTTTCAATTTGTTTTCCCGTCACTGTATCTTCCTCTTCCTCTGCCAAGATCTCAATCATTCGTTCTGTTGCACCGATTGATTTTTGCAGCTGTGTAAAGAATGTTGTAATTTGGCCCATCGGCATAATAATTTGGAACAAATATAAAATAAAAGCCACGAGCGCTCCGGCCGTGAGCTCGCCTGAAGATACCTGCATGCCGCCATATCCGATGACTGCGACAAGGGCTGCCATTAACACGAGTGAGATAAGCGGGCCGACAAGTGATTGAACCTTAGCTTCACGAACGCCAAGCTTAAATAATGAGGAAATCCCTGTTTTCCCGCGGCCGTATTCGACATCCTCCGCATTTGAAGCTTTGACAAGTCTGATTTCCGGGAGAATTTGATTCAGCAGGCCTGTAAAACGGGCTGTTTCATCTTGTGTTTCCCGTGAAATGGAGAACATTTTCCGTCCAATCGGCACCAAAATAAGAGCGGCCAGCGGAACGACCACTAACACAAGCAGTGTCAGCTTCCAGTTCATAATAAACAAGATTGTCAATGATCCAATGACAGAAATGATGCCTGTAATAAATCCGCTGATATGGGTTGTAATCAATTCTTTGACAACCATCGTATCGTTCGTTACACGGCTGACTGTTTCTCCGGAAGCATTTGTATCGAAATAAGAGACAGGCAGCTTAATTAATTTCTTCCATAATAAATCCCGCAGCCCGGAAATGATTTTTTGTCCATTATAGTTAAGCGCATAGGTGGCATAAGCGCTTAAACCCGCCTGAACGAAAAACACCAGCGCGATCAAACCGATTTGCGTGCCTGACAGATTTGACATAGAAAAACCATCGACAAGCTGCTTCGTTAATAATGGAATGAGCAGGCTGACCAGCGTGGTTACTACACTGAGGGCAAGCGCAAAGGCGAGCTTTCCATAAGAAGGATTGGTCCGTCTTACTAAGGCAAAAAAGGGTTTCAATTTACTTTTAGATTTTTGTTTCTTGGTTGGCATATATTTTCCTCCTGTTTCAGCGTTCAGAAAGGTGAAAAGTCATAGCAAAAGGATGATTTTTACTCTTTCTCAATCATATCAATGGAGAAAGACTTTTTCAGTATATTTTTGCCGTGATCAAAATAAAAATCTCCCACTCATTGTTTGAATAGGAGATTTTTATGTTAGACATCTTTCACAGGCTTCTTTTTTCTGTAAGTCAATGTTACATCCTGCTGTCGCAGGTCTTCTATTATCATTTTGTACCGATCAACTTTTGCGGTATGTTCTTCTTTTATCATCTGAAGGGCAGCTTTTCGTTTTTCGCTTTTCGACTCAAGTTCTTCTTTTATTTTTTTTACAATCAACCCTTTTTGCCCTTTGATTTCCTCTTTTAATGAAGACTCAAATTTCTTTGTCAGGCTGAGAAAGTCGTTGATCGGTTGATTGAGGGTGCCCGCTTTCCCCTTCATTTCATCTTGGGTAAGAAACATATAGGTCGTTGATACAATTTCTGTTTCACTTTCTGAAAATAAGGAAGTCACTCTTCATATTCCTCCTAAGGCTGAAAATCAAATAACTGAGAAATCATTTCTTCTTTTTCAAACAGCTTTTCAATACTCTCGCGGATATTTTTGATAAAATCTCTTTTTTCTGTTGTCTGTTTTTTTAATTCAGCAACAATTCCATCATTTGCAGGAAGCGCACCTGTGTGGAATGATTCATGAACAGAGATTTTCTCCAATTTATCGAATGTGTGGCTGAAACCAGCTGCAAGCCGGAATTGAAGATCGAAGGCATAATGCGAAGGGTTTTCTTCCATATGATGAATAGCCGTGATGATCGCCTGCTTTTTGTCTATGAAATCTTCATCGATTTCCTGACTGTAAACCTTCTGGTACTTAGAAATCGCATCTTCCATATCTTCAACGATTTTCATACCGTTTTGATAGATTCTAACAGCGGATGAGAGATTGACTTGAATCGTTTCTCCCGAGCCGCTCTTCCCTGTAAAATAAATATCGGAGCCTTTATAGCTGAAGCCTTTTTCCTTTGACAAGGCGTTGAGCATTTGAACGATACTGTGGCCGTCGACGATAAGTTTTAGTGCGTCTTTTGTTTCTGTGTCGAGTGTTTTCAATGAGGATAGAATTGATTTTACATAGTCCACTATTTCACCAACGTCTTTTAAAGCTTGCATAAATTGGCCATGCTTTAAATGGTCAATGAATTGTTCGTACCGTAATTCTATGCCTCGCATACTCGCATTAATATTCGTTAATTCTTTTTTGATGACTTTCTTTTGCGTTTCATCAATATAACCGTTTTCAGCTAACTGATCTACGACCGGTCCGCTGTTTCTCAACAAGGTATGAAGAAAACCTAAAAACGACGGCAGTTCCTCTTTTATTCGGCCATACATTTGCTTAACATCATCAAAATGCTCATATAGGACACTTACTTTCTTTAAAGCGCCGTCTGTGTTTTTCACTTTTTCAATCAGGTCTATGTCTATCCCGCTGGCTGCCTTTATAAAACCGTTCAAGCCGTCTTTTTCATAGTCATCCTTATATTTTTGAAGGAATTTTTGAATTGACCTCACATCTTCGTCAGGAACCCCATCCATAATATTTCGGATGCCTTTTACACTTGTATTTGTATCTGCCATCTTCACATCACCGAATGTAATGAAATCGGCCTTGCCGCTGACTCCATACAGCGGGTCATCTTTTGAGATGCGTTGGGTGATGTTTGCTGTTACGCCTTTGTCTTCATAATATTTTTGGATTTCTTTTTTTAGCTTATCTGGTGGGATATCATTTATATCTTTTAAGCGTCTAATATGAAATTTATGCATTAGCCTATCTCTCAAATTCAAATCAGTTGCTAGCAGGTGGTCAACGCTTATTTGAGCTCCGTTAACCCCATAAACCTCATCAAATTCTCCGTCAATTAATTGAACCATCACCTGATTATTATTTGCCAGTGAGTGGCCCATAGCAAAGGTCTTTAAATCATGAGAATTCTCTGTTTCTCTTTTGGCATTTCTTACAAACTCTTTTGTCGCTTGGTACTGGCTGTCATCTATCCCTAAAAAGAGACCAAAGAAATTGTATGACCAGTCTTCGTTATCAGCACTCCCCTCTGAAATAATATGAAGTTGATTAACGTGTTGTTTATCATCCTTAATATAAATAGCTGTACCATCATATCCGGACTCTCTTATTGATGTATCTATTTTCGAATTTTTTTTAATAAGTTCATTAGATGTGTATATTTCCAGATTTTTTGGAAGATCTCGATGTGTTTCTTCTTTGTATATTCGACGCACCTCGACTTCAAAATCTGTTTTAGCTCTCTTTATTTCACTTTCAATATTAGAAGCAAATTTTTCTTTATAATCGTACTCCAAGTCAATTAAACGCAGCTTTACATTTTCATTTTCAAATATATTCTTATTTTCCATTTTCTCTATTTCTCCTTTTTAACTTTTAAAAAGGTAATAGAATCAATTATTTTTCGAACTTTTTTTTCTGCTTCTTCTTTCTTTAATGAACAAACCTCTTTACCCTTATAGCAAGAAAAACGAAAAGAATACTCTATTCCTAAATATTCCTCTTTTTTAGATTTAACATAACCAAAAAATCTATAAGAAAAATTATTCTTTTCATCCACATCATCAAAACTGCTTTTCTTTTGAGCAGAATATACAATTTTATCAGATAGCTCTCTTTCTTCGTATTTTCCTTTATAGCTATTTCTGCCGCTTACAATGTCAAGCATTGTATCCTTGTCATTCGCAAAACTTTTTTCTTGATGATAATCTAATTGCCCGTCATATTGAATGTTAGTTTTTTTATTGAAACTATCAAATACTATTGTTTCCTCATTTTCACCTTTACTTGAAAGATCAGGTACATACTCCCCATCCTCCGGAAACAACATCCTAAACCCTTTCAGCTTAGATTCAAGCAAATAATACCCTGGCTCCTCTTCTTTCGTTGACACCATGTACTCTCTCGTTTTTTCATCTTGAAACGCCGGAACTTGCGGCAGGTCTTTTGGATCCATTTCTTTTGGTTTTACGGCTTCTGTTTTATTGTCATTTGTGGTGTTTTTATCATTGTCTTGCATACTGCATCCTCCTGTCAGGGCAAGTAATAAGCTAAAGCAAATACATATGATCTTTTTCATTACGAACCTCCACGGGTTTTGTGAGAATAGAATTCTATTTTCATACCGAAAATAATCCTATTGACCTGGTTAATACGTGATTATTTTATCCTTTTCTATGTTACATCATGGTGGAATTTGGATAAATAGGAAATCCGACTTGGTTTTGATCTCCTTTCACTAACAAATCAAGCAAAACACCACAAACACATCAAAATACCTATTTCTTTTTTCATAAAATCGTTTATCATACGGCTCTTACTTAACCTCTTCATCTTTATAGTAGGTGAATCGAAACGAATACTCTATTTCCCTTAATTCTCTATAAGAAAAACTATTCTTTCCCTCTATATCATCAAAAGCCTTTTTCTTTGAGCAGATATCTCTCTTTCTTCGTATTTTCCTTTACATATCGCCAAAGGTAGTAGAGTTTATTATTTTTTTAACTTTTTCTTCATTGTCTTTCGGGTTTTGTTCACATGTATTTGCATTGGCGGAGCAGCTAAACATAAAAGAATATTCCATCCCTAAATAATCTTGTTTTTTCGATTTTATATAACCAAGGAAGATATAAGATGGTGTCTCTTCTTTGTCAAAGTTTTCTTGTCTTGAGGCAAAGTAAATATCTTTATCCTTCGTTTCTAATTTCTCAAAATCACCTTTGTATTCATTTTTACCGCTAATAATATCCAACATATTCTCCGGTTCGTTTATAAACGATTCATTTTGATAAAACTTAACTGAAGCATTCATTACTATATTCGTTTTTTTATTAAAACTATCAAAAAATAGTGACTCGTTTGTCTTTGAAGTTTCTGAGTCGGAATACTCCGCATCCTCCGGAAACAACATCCTAAACCCTTTCAGCCTAGACTCTAGCAAATAATACCCCGGCTCCTCTTCCTTCGTTGACACCATGTACTCTCTCGTCTTCTCATCTTGAAATGCCAGAACTTGCGGCAGGTCTTTTGGATCCATATCTTTTGGTTTTAAGGCTTCTGTGTTATTGTCTTTTGTGTTGTTTTTTTCATTGGTGTTCATACTGCATCCGCCTGTCAGAGTAAGTAATAAGCAGAAGCAAAGCAAGATGATTTTTTTCATGACAAACCTCCACGCGTTTAACTGATAGATTGTTACAACATGATTATTTAGTTCTATCCGTATTACAATATAGAATCATACTGAAAAAAGACCGCCGCGTTCTATCGGCAGTCTTGACCAGACATGATTGTTACTCTCTTTTCGAATAAAATACTCTGGATATAAACAGGCCAATGACTCCTAACAAGATGAATAAGACCGCTCTCCAAACAATGTCAATCGAAGCAGAATCTATTAAAATTATTTTGGCAAGTGTAATGAATAAAAAGATCAGCCCAATTCGGTTCCATGTCTTGTCTTTGGTTGCGTAATAAACAGCATACATCACAATGACAAATATAAACCATGACAGGGATACTCCTACGTTTACTGATACGCCGTCAATCCTATCCGACATCCATATGGATAATTTGCTGAAGAATACAAGCAGCAGTAATGAAACAGCGGACGAAACAACAGTTGTGACTTGTTTATAATGTATTTTCTTCGAATACAGATAGCCGCCAAAAAGTGAGCTGATCAGCAGCAGCCAAGAGACAATGCTGAGAACGTGTAATGAACGTGCCGGGTATTGTATGAGGCCGCAGGCTGCCTGTAATAATACAATCACTCCGGCAATGCCGATCAACCAGCTTTTTTTGCGGTATGACACGTAACACATCATGATTCCTTGTAAGGTGAATATGATGTACAGCAAGATCACATTTTCAGATAATGCATCCGCTGCCAATACATTAAAATAAATCATAGAAATGAGAAAAAACGTATGTTTGATTTCGGCAAATTCTTTACTTTTCCATAAGCTTAACAACAGGTAAAACACAAATGCAGCAGTATAAAAGACGTATAAGACTGTATCGTTTTTCATGTACAGGACAACCCCTGTGATGAAAACGACAAGAGCTCCGATTGTAACAGCTGTAAGATAGACAGCTTTTTTAAATTGGCTGTTCGATCGTAAGGCTGATAGAATCGTAATCGCCTGCTGTAGGATAAATACAGCAAGTGTCCAACCCGTCACCTGCGCATCTGTAAATGATAAGAAAGCAAAAATCGCTAATATGAAAGCATAGTTAGCTATATTCCATGCTACGCTGTACTTTTGTTTAACTGTCTCATATATTAAGCCTGCGAAAACCAATGACTCATATACATAAAAGATGTATTCATTTCCTTGTTTCCCGCCAAATAAAAAAGGATACAAGTAAACACCTGCGACGATAATCGCAATCAGTGTTTGTGATCGGTATTTCCTTGATATGTACACACCGCCCGCAACGCCTGCAGCAAGAAGGATCATTGTAAGCGGCGTTGGTATAATCTGGTACAGCATGTTACCCGCAAACAAAGAAACAATATAGACAATATTACTGCCCGCCAATAATGAACTGCCCAATACACTGGCATTTTTCTTATGTGACCTGCTACCGAGAACATATAGCACAATAGAGACAATAAGTCCTGCCCCTACCCTCATATATGCGTTGATCCAGCCTTTTTCTGCAGCTGCCACAAATGCCCAAATCATACCAAGAAGAAAAACAAAAATAAAGATCTTCGGAAGCCAATTTCCCGCCATGTTTTCTAAAGTACGGTTCTCTTTTCGCGGAGCCGGCGTCTTTTGTGGAACTTCGGTTTCCTTGTTGATTTTTGGGTGCTCATCCGTTTTGACTACTGTTTGTTCTTTCTTGCCAGCAGCGAGATTTGCGATCTCCCTTTTGACACTTTCCAGTTCTTGTTCTAAACGTCCAACTCTTTTGTTCAGTTCATCAATTTTTTCGTTCACCATTCTCTCCTCATTTTTCGAATAATTAGCAGCCGCTTTTTCATACTATGTCTTTTCCTCACTATCCTGACCGGTTTGTATAAAATAATCCTAAAGACCTGATATCCATTTGAGATTTTCATTCTAAGTCATGTTACATCACGGGAAATTTTTGTTAAATAGGAAATTCGATTGGTTTTTTTATTTCTTCTATTAGGACAAGACAAATGGTTCAGCTGAAACAAATACATAAAAAAGGAGCTGACATATGAGCAGCTCCAATCCTTTTATTTCTCAGAATGGCGTTTTTTCAATACGTCAAGCACATCATCCAGCGGCAAGGCTTGTTCTCTGAGCAGGACAAGCAGGTGATACAGCAGGTCTGCCGCTTCCCATTTGAGTTCCTCATGATCCCGGTTTTTCGCGGCGATGATGACTTCGGATGCTTCTTCTCCGACTTTTTTCAAAATCTTATCGACGCCTTCACGGAAGAGGTACGTGGTGTAAGCTCCTTCAGGCATTTCCGCTTGGCGTTCCGCGATTACCCGCTCCAGTTCGTTCATGATGCCGAATCGGTCCGCGGCCTGTTCTTCTGTTTGTTCCTTTGTAAAACAGCTGTAGCTGCCAGTGTGGCATGCCGGGCCTGACGGTTCTACGAGTACGAGCAGCGCGTCCTGGTCGCAGTCATACCGGATACCTTTGACGGCTTGCGTGTTCCCTGAGGTTTCTCCTTTATGCCATAGCGCTTGGCGTGAGCGGCTGTAAAACCATGTTTCCTTCGTTTCCAGCGTTTTTTCGTACGATTCCTTGTTCATATACGCAAGTGTCAGCACTTCTTTGCTTGCCGCATCCTGCACGATGGCAGGAATTAATCCGTCCTCGTTAAAACGCAGTTCATCTGCCTGTTTCATCTCACATTCACCCCGTACTCTTTCAAGTATGATTTCACTTCTTTAATCGATGTTTCTTTATAATGAAAAATTGAGGCGGCCAGCGCGGCGTCGGCTTCTCCTTTTGTAAAAGCCTCAAGCATATGCTGTGCGTTTCCCGCGCCTCCCGAAGCGATAACAGGGACGGGGACAGCTTCAGAAACAAGCTTTGTCAGCCTGTGGTCGAAGCCTTTTTTCTCACCGTCAGAGTCCATGCTTGTCAGCAATATTTCTCCTGCCCCGCGTTTGACGCCTTCTTTTGCCCACGCGGTGACCTCCCAATCTGTTTTCTTTCTGCCGCCGTGCGTGTAGACCTTATATGTGTCAGATTCTTTGTCATACTTGGCATCAATGGCAAGAACGATGCATTGAGAACCGAAAAACTCGGCTCCTTCTGCAATCAGCTCAGGGCGAAGAACAGCTGCCGTGTTCACCGACACTTTGTCCGCTCCGGCACGCAGTATCGTTTTCATATCACTGAGCTGATTGATGCCGCCGCCGACTGTAAACGGAATGGCAAGCTTCGCGGCAACCTGTTCCACAACGTCAACCATCGTCTTTCGTCCTTCGTGCGAGGCGGAGATATCAAGAAAAACAAGTTCATCCGCACCTTCCCGGTCGTACACTTCGGCGAGTTCAACTGGGTCACCGGCATCCTTCAATTCGAGAAATTGAATTCCTTTGACAACGCGTCCTTCTTTGACATCAAGGCATGGAATAATCCGTTTTGTGATCATTTGCACTTCACCCTTTCAAGCGCCTCACTCAGCGTAAACTGATTGGTATACAGCGCTTTTCCGATGATCGCTCCAGAGACGCCATCCTCCTGATAGCGGGCGAGAGCTTCGAGATCCGCGACAGAGCTGACTCCTCCGGACGCGATCACCGATTTCCCCGTTTCCTTAGCAAGCTCGACTGTGCTTTTAACATTGGGGCCTGACAGCATTCCGTCTGTCGCGATGTCAGTAAAAATAAAGACTTCCGCACCTTCATTGGCTAGCTCTTTGCCCAGTTCAGTTGCCTTAAGGGTTGATGTTTCCAGCCATCCCTCTGTTGAAACAAAACCGTTTCTCGCATCCAGTCCGATTGCAATTTTCTCGCCATATTGTTTCAGCATTTTTTTGACAAACGGAGGGTTAGAAACTGCTGAGCTTCCCAGGATCACCCGATCGACTCCTGCTGATAAATATTCATAGACGTCATTTTCGGAACGGATCCCGCCACCGATTTCGACTTTCAGGTTCAGCTTTTGCGTAATCTCAATCACATGGCGGTCATTCACTCTTTTCCCTTCTTTGGCCCCGTCGAGATCAACGAGATGGATCCATTCGGCACCCTCTTTCGCAAATAACTCAGCCATGTCGTACGGTGAATCGCCATATATCGTTTCCTTATTGTAATCCCCTTGAACAAGGCGGACACATTTGCCGTTTCTCATATCAATTGCCGGATATAATGTAAAAGCACTCATTTTTTCACCTTCTGTTCTGCTGCCATTTTCGTAAATTGAGTTAAAATAGACATTCCGACCGTGCTGCTTTTTTCCGGATGAAATTGGGCGCCGAAGACGTTTCTTTTTCCGACTACAGCAGGCACTCGTACACCATAATCGGCGCTTGCCAGAAGCGCGTTCTCCTCCATCCCGTCAATGTAATAGGAATGAACGAAATAAGCGTAGCCCTGTTCTGTTTTAGTCAGCAGCGGAGATTCATTATGAAAGGAAAGACGATTCCAGCCCATATGCGGAACCTTCAGCTTGTTTCCTTTTTCATCTTCTGCTTTCAGCCTGACTGCTTTTCCTTTTAACAGCCCGAGTCCTGAAGCGGTGCCGTTTTCTTCGCTTTCTTCAAATAAAAGCTGCATGCCGAGGCAGATCCCTAGAAGCAGCCTTCCCTCTGAGACCATATCGTGAATCAATTGATCAAGCTTCGTGTAGCGCAAATTGTCCATCGCGTCTCCAAATGAACCGACTCCCGGCAAAATGAAGGCATCAGCTTCTTTCAGCTCCTCCGGCTTTTCAGAAACAAAATACGGCACGCCGACACGTTCAAGCGCCTTTGAGACACTGTATAAATTCCCCATTCCGTAATCTATCACGCCGATCATTTACAGCATCCCTTTCGTTGACGGTATTCCTTTAACTCGCGGATCGATCGTTGTCGCTTCATCAAGCGCACGTCCCAGTGCTTTAAAAACGGCTTCAATCATGTGGTGGGTGTTTGTGCCATAATGAACGATGACGTGCAGGTTCATTCGAGCTTCGAGCGCCAGCTTCCACAAAAATTCATGTACAAGCTCCGTATCGAAAGTTCCGACTTTAGCAGCCGGGAAATCAGCGCGCATTTCTAAGTGCGGCCGGTTGCTTAAATCAATCACAACTTGAGCAAGTGCCTCATCCATCGGCACAAACGCCGATCCGTAGCGTTTGATTCCTTTTTTATCGCCTAACGCTTCGAGCAGCGCCTGCCCTAAGCAGATGCCGATATCTTCAGTCGTGTGGTGATCATCTATATCAACATCGCCTTTTGCGTTAATGGAAAGATCGAATTGGCCGTGTTTCGTGAATAAATCCAACATATGTGTCATAAACGGCACATCTGTTTTGATATCCGCTTGTCCCCCGCCGTCTATTGTAAATGCCAGTTCAATATCTGTTTCGTTTGTTTTCCTGACGCGTTCCGCTTTTCTCATTTAGAAATCCTCCGTTCTCTCGCTTCAATTGATCTGGCATGGGCTTCTAACCCTTCCAGTCTGGCAAAAGCCGCGATGCTTTCGGCATGTTCTTCAAAGGCTGATTGACTGTAAGAAATAATGCTCGATTTCTTTTGAAAATCAGTTACGTTTAATGGACTTGAAAATCTGGCTGTTCCGTTTGTCGGAAGCACATGGTTCGGTCCGGCAAAATAATCACCGACAGGCTCAGGGCTGTATCTGCCTAAGAAAATTGCACCCGCATGTTTGATACTGCCAAGCAAAGCTTCCGGAGACTGTGTTATGATTTCTAAATGCTCTGGCGCGAGTGTATTGACAGTATTAATCGCTTCCACCATTGTTTCCGCCACATATATACAACCGTAATCTCTCACTGAAGCTTCCGCTATTTCTCTTCGCGGCAAGGTTTTCAGCTGCTTACTCACCTCGGCTGAAACCGCCTCGGCCAGCGCCATGGAATCTGTGACAAACACACATGAGCTGAGCTTATCGTGTTCCGCCTGTGACAGCAGATCGGCTGCAATTTCGCTCGGAATCGCTGTTTCATCAGCCAGCACGACGATTTCACTAGGTCCGGCAATCATATCGATATCGACATCGCCGAACACTTCTCGTTTGGCAAGCGCGACATAAATGTTGCCCGGACCCGTGATTTTATCCACCGGTTCAATGGTTTCTGTTCCGTATGCTAACGCCGCAATCGCCTGAGCGCCGCCCATTTTGTAAATATCTTTTATGCCCAGCTCGGCTGCAGCAACCAAAACTCCAGGAGACAGCAGACCGTCTTTTTCCGGAGGCGTGACGAGAACGATTCTTTCAACGCCCGCTACGAGCGCCGGAATCACATTCATCAAAACAGATGAAGGGTATGCGGCCGTTCCCCCCGGCACATATACACCGGCGGAATCCAGCGCCGTCACTTTCTGCCCCAGCATTGTGCCGTCCTTTCTGTGATAAAACCAGGAGGATTGCAGCTGTCTTTCGTGATATTCCCTAATATTTTCGATTGCCTGCCTAATCACCTGAAGAAGACGTGAATCCAGTGAGGTGTATGCCTCCTCAAATTCTTCTTTTGTGACCAGCGGACTGTCTATTTCGATGCCGTCAAATTTCGCCGTGTAGCTGCGAACCGCCTGATCACCGTTTGCTTTAACATCTTCTATAATGGACCGGACCGTCTTTCTTTGCTCTTCCGTTCCGGCATCGATGGAACGCTTGAGAGAAAGCCGTTCCGCTCCGCTGATGGTTTTGATCTTCATTTTGCCGTCTCTCCTTCCACAACGAGAGATAGGCGGGATGCCATTTCGTCAATCACATCGTCTTTCATGCGATAGCTTACCGGGTTGACAATAAAGCGAGAGGTAATGTCACAAATGTGCTCCGTTTCAACAAGCCCATTTTCTTTCAGCGTCTGTCCTGTGGAAACAATGTCCACTATCCGATCTGCAAGCCCAATGAGCGGAGCCAGTTCAATTGAACCGTTGAGCTTAATAATCTCGACTTGTTCTCCCTGCTCTCTGAAATAACTGGAAGCCACATTCGGATACTTTGTCGCGATTCTTGGCGCTACTCCGCTCCAGTCTGTATTCGGAAGTCCGGCGACAGCTAAGTGGCATTTGCTGATTTTTAAATCCAGTACCTCATACACGTCGCGTTCCTCCTCCAGCATGACATCCTTGCCCGCAATTCCGACGTCTGCCACGCCATGCTCCACATACGTAGTTACGTCCATCGGCTTCGCTAATATGAAACGAAGATTTTCCTCCGGCACATCGATGATCAATTTTCTCGAATCTTCAAACTCCTCAGGGAGCCTGTAGCCTGCCTGCCTCAGCAGCCCTGCCGCTTCTTCAAATATCCGGCCCTTTGGCATCGCCATTGTGAGTAACTTACCCATTTTGCTCTTCCTTTCTGGCACCGATAAAATAAGTGACGTTTGCAAAAGATTTTGTCATCTGGTCGATATTTTCTATTCCCGATAAATCTTGAAGAACCACTTTGTTCCCTTTCATGCGTTCTTCATTCGCATAAGCGATGGCTTGTGCCCGCTGCTCTTTGCTGAAAATAACAGCGTCTATATCACAAGGTTCTTCTTTCATATGAAGGGCTTCAATCAGCCGGTCGATCCGAAGCCCGAAGCCTGTTGCCGGTGCAGGTGAATCAAAATGGCCCAGCAGCTTGTTGTAACGGCCGCCGCTTCCAATGACAAAACCGACATTCTCGGCGTACACTTCAAATAAAATCCCTGTGTAATAGCTCATGTGGCTGACCATATTCAGATCCAGGCGGACATTTTCCGTACATCCGTAATCCTCAAGAATGTCCCACAGCGCCTTCAGCTCATCAACCACGCTTTTTCCTTGTGCAGAATCGACGATTTCCTCGGCACGTCCGCATACTTCTATACCGCCCCGCAGTTCAAGGAGCTCAAGCAGCCTGCTTTTATCAATGGAGGAAAGCGGGAGAGACTTGACATGCTCTCTGTAGCCGACGTAGTTCTTTTCATATAAGAACCTCCGCAGCACATCAGCTCGTTCAACGTTCCCGAGCACCTCAACAAACAAAGCATCCGCAATGCCGGCATGGCCAATGGCAATTTTAAAGGATGCCAGCCCAGCGTTTTTCAATGCCCCGACGACTAAAGCAATGACCTCCGCATCCGCGCTCGTCGTGCCGTCACCGATTAACTCCACTCCGACCTGCTCAAACTCAGCCGGACGTCCGCCTTCACGCTCCTGAGCCCTGAATACATTTGCCGCATAGCCGACTCTTAGCGGATGACCGTGTTTCAGAAGCTTCGATGCCGCCACCCTTGCAATCGGCCCCGTCATATCCGGGCGAAGCACCAATGTCTTGCCGTCCTGATCAAGTAGCTTAAACAGCTGCTGCTCTTCAATTGCTGACTGGACGCCAACCGTATCGTAAAACTCCAGTGTCGGCGTTTCCATAAATTGATATCCCCATTTATCAATCAAATCGGTTAACGATCGTCTCACCTTTTTTTTCGTTTCGTATAAACCGGGCAGTGTATCTCTCATGCCGTGCGGTTTTTCAAACATAAACATCAACCCGAGCACCTCCGCTGTTATCTTATGAAGGAAAATTCCGAATCCTTTAGTTCGCTAATATGATAATATGTTAGCAGATGAAAGAATGAAAATCAACGCTTAACTTCAGTAAGGATATTTTTAGTTCAAATATCCTTCTCCTCATTATGAAAAAATCATGAATAATGTATTAAAGGTACGTAATATCTCAAATTCTTTATGTTTGGCATGCTATAATACAAATCAAATAGAGAACAAGGAGATAAAGATGAAAACACTGCGAACTCTATGTGTCCTGATGATTCTTTCAGGCGTTATTTTTTTCGGACTTAAAATAGATGCAAAAGATATAGATATTCCTTTTTTGAACAGCCTTAAAAAAGTGGTTTCTGATAGCGATACAGATACAGGTGCGAATAGCAAAAAGGAGCTGAAGGGAAGCGCAAAACCGCTGGATGTCATCCTTTACAATCAAATGGACGCACCCCGGCTCTATAACGGCTGTGAAGTAACAAGCCTTGCAATGGTGCTGAATTACGCGGGATACGACGTGACAAAAAACACCCTGGCAAATCAGGTTGCCACAGTGCCTTTGACATACAGCAGCGGATTAAAGGGTGATCCGAATGACGGATTTGTCGGGGATATGGCGAATGGCCCTGGTCTCGGTGTCTACCATCGACCGATCTATCAGCTGGCGAAAACCTATGCGGGAGACAAAGTGTCTGATCTGACTGGAAAAAGCATTTCTGCTGTTTATGAACAGCTTGAAAAAGGCAATCCAGTTTGGGTTATTACGACAGCCAACTTTACGCCAGTTGACAACATGCAGACATGGAAAACGCCAAACGGAACGATAGAGATTACGTACAGCGAACACAGCGTCGCCGTTACGGGATATGATGATAAATATGTGTATCTCAATGATCCGTATGGCTATAAAAACAGAAAAACCGATAGAACAAGCTTTGAAAAAGCGTGGAAACAAATGGGCAGCCAGGCCGTAGTTATTCAAAAGTAAACACCTGAAGCCTCACTATGCTCTATCCTGAGCAAATACGACAATATTCATGCTTTTTGTTTCAATCGGTAAGATCGATTCATTTTCCATTTTCCACCCAAAATTGTCTTTACTTTCAGGCTGTCTGTTTTTATGATTAAAGCAGATTCAGCCTTGCCCCGATCTATGTGAGAGAAGCCGGTGCAAGTCGCTGACGCTTCTCTTGCAAAAAATGAAAGATATCCAGGGAGGATTTATCATTGAAAAAAATCGTGTCTATCCTATTTATGTTCGGTTTGGTTATGGGTTTCAGCCAGTTTCAGCCATCAACCGCTTTTGCAGCTGACAAAGTGGTTCACGAAACAATTATCGTACCAAAAAATACAACATATGACGGGAAAGGACAGCGGTTTGTGGCAGGGAAAGAATTAGGTGACGGAAGCCAGTCAGAAAACCAAGACCCTGTTTTTCGTGTGGAGGATGGAGCAACCCTGAAAAATGTGGTGCTTGGTGCACCTGCAGCTGATGGCGTGCACACTTATGGAAACGTTAACATTCAGAATGTGAAATGGGAAGATGTTGGTGAGGATGCGTTAACGGTGAAGAAGGAAGGAAAAGTGACGATCGACGGCGGTTCTGCTCAAAAAGCGTCAGATAAGATATTCCAAATCAATAAAGCCAGTACATTCACAGTGAAAAACTTCACGGCAGACAATGGCGGAAAGTTCATAAGACAGCTTGGCGGTTCAACCTTCCACGTTGATGTGATCATCGATAAGTGCACCATCACAAACATGAAGGAAGCGATATTCCGGACGGACAGCAAAACAAGCACGGTCAGAATGACAAATACACGCTACTCTAATGTCGGTCAAAAATGGATTGGTGTTCAGCATATTTACGAAAACAACAACACTCAATTTTAACCAAAAAAGTCCGCTGATGTTATTCAGCGGACTTTTTCAATCTTTCTTGCATTTCTTCCTTCGTATAGATGATCCTCATCGGATTTCCGCCGACAAATGCCCCGTCAGGCACATCCTTATGGACAAGCGTTCCGGCGGACACAACTGCGCCATCTCCTATTTTCACCCCGGGCAGAATGGTCGTGTTGGCACCAATCATCACTTCGTCTCCGATCAGAACTGTGCCGATCCGGTATTCGTGAATCAAATACTCATGGGCCAGAATGGTCGTATTGTACCCGATGATTGTATTTGTTCCGACTGAGATCTTTTCCGGAAACATGATATCTGGCATCACCATGAGGGCAAAGGATGTCTGATTTCCAACCTTCATCCGCAGAAATGTACGGTACAGCCAGTTTTTCATCCCTATAAACGGCGTATATCTCGCAATTTGAATGACAATGAAATTTTTGACGACCTTTAGAAAAGGTACCGTTTGATAGACATGCCACAGTGAGTTGGCCCCCGAGACCGGATGACGATCTGTTTTTCTCACAGATTACTTCACTCCAACGATTTGTAATAGATCACTCATTTTCTCAAGCATAAAATCCGGCTCATGCTTCGCCAGCATTTCCGGCCCTTTAATCGTCCATGCGACTCCTGCCGTTTTTGTACCGGCGTTTTTGCCTGCCAGCACATCGTGGTAATTATCTCCGACCATAATGGCTTCCTCGGGCTTGCTTCCTAACTGTTTCAGCGCTAACAGCACAGGCTCGGGATCAGGCTTTGCATTCGTCACATCATCAAGGGTGACAACTGTTTCAAAGAATTCGCCGATTCCCGTGAGCTTGAGGCCCATATTGACAGTATCTCTTAATTTTGTTGTCACAATTCCTAATGTAAAGCCGGCTTTTTTTAATGCATCCAGGGTCTCATATACCGTTTCATATTCAGTCACGAGTGAATCATGCATGTCATGATTGTACGCTCTGTACATAGCGATCATATCCTCGCATTTATCAGGGTCCATCGAAGAGAACGTTTCAAAAAGAGACGGCCCGATAAATGCAAGGACATCTTCTCGTTTATACTTGCTCGGATAATAATGCTCCAGTGTATGCAAAAAGGACGCGATAATTAATTCATTCGTATTAATAAGCGTTCCGTCTAAATCAAACAGAATCGTCGTTACTTGTTTGTCACTCATATTGCTTCCTTTCCAACCGCTGAGGGTTTCCATTTTTTCCACGTGTGCGCAATAGCCATTGTCAGCAGAACTGCTGTGGTGACACGAATCAAAAGAAGCGGCCAGACCGGTATGCCAAGCGGAATAAAGACAAGTGTATCTTCCACGACCGCGTGGCAGGCAACGAGAAATATAAATGCCAATGTCATGTCCCGCTTGCTCACGCCGTCATCCTCGACAGCTTTGATCATGACACCCGCTCCGTAGGCCAGACCAATCGTCAGTCCCGCCACCATCGTCATAGACGTATTTTTATTCATGCCAAGCAGCTGCGTAAACGGCGACAGCCACCTGGAAAACCGATAAAGCCAGCCTAAATCTCTTAAAAACTGGATGATAATCATCAGCGGGATCACTATTGCCGCCAGCTGCAAAACACCAAGTCCGGCTTTCGTTAATGCTTCTGCCAACATTCCTAGCCAGCTGTCTGGCGCCGCGCTCTTCGCAGCGATAAAACCGTACTGCGCCGTTTCCTTTCCGCCATGCCAAATGAGGTTGATGACGATGGCTGACACAGCGGCCAAACCGATGCGCACGGCCAATATGACGCCAATTCTGATGCCAACCTTTGCGGCAACTGTCGATTCGATAATCAAGTTATGACAGAAAGAAAGCATAACAGCTAAAATAAAGACTTCTTTCACAGATAAATCCAATGTTAAAATCCCGGCAATTCCCGCATACAGATTCAGCATATTTCCCAGTACAAGCGGAATGGCCGCTTCACCAGAAAGCCCGAAGAGACCCATTACCGGTGTAATCAGCCGTACAAGCCAATCCATGACAGGGGTATGCTGAAGCAAAGTGACCAATAGCGTTACCGGGAAAATCACTTTACCCAGCGTCCATGTTGTTTGAAAACCTGCTGCAAGACCGGCCAGAAAGATCTTCTTCATCCCTCATCCCCCTTTGTTGACGTCTCGTCTACTCCGCGTACCGCTCCTTCGAATATCCCTTGACGCGTCTGAAGATGATGGCTGCCACAGCCAAAACAATCAATACGATTGAAATCACCTGAGCGATGCGAAGTGAATCAGTCAGCATTAAGCTGTCAGTCCGCATTCCTTCAATAAAGTATCTTCCGATTGAATACCAAATGATATAGATCAAGAACATCTCGCCTCTACGCAAGTTCGCTCTGCGCAGCAGCAGTAAAACAATGACGCCGACAAAGCTCCATATTGATTCATATAAAAAAGTAGGATGATAATATTGCCCATTGATGTACATTTGATTGATGATAAATTCAGGCAGGTGCAGGTTTTCTAAAAAGGCTCTGCTGACAGCCTCGCCGTGCGCTTCCTGATTCATGAAGTTCCCCCAGCGCCCGATCGCCTGGCCGAGCAAAATGCTGGGCGCGGCAATATCCGCAAGCTTCCAGAACGAAAGGTTTTTCACTCTCGAAAACACATAACCCGTTAAAATGGCGCCGATTAATCCGCCATGAATGGCAATGCCGCCCTTCCAAATCTTAATGATTTCTCCCGGATGTGCCGCATAATAGTCCCATTCAAAGGCAACGTAATAAATTCGTGCGCAAATAATCGCAATTGGAATGGCAAACAGGACAAGATCAATAAACGTATCTTTCTGCAGCCCCCGTTTTTCACTTTCCCTCATCGCAATCCACAGCCCGAGCAAAGCGCCGAGACCGATAATGATTCCGTACCAATGGACGGCTAACGGCCCCAGCTGAAAAGCTATCGGATTGAGTGGTTCTATCGCTTCATTCATTTAACGCCAACTCCTATTCTCCTTGTTCACCGTCTTCAATGACATCCGCCAGCTTGTTGGTAAATTGTTCAGCGGCATTCAGCCCCATCCGCTTCAATCTGAAGTTCATTGCTGCCACTTCGATGATGACTGCCAGATTTCGGCCTGGACGGACGGGAATCGTCAGTTTTGTGATTTCTGTATCAATGATTTTCATGGTTTCTTCCTCAAGCCCGAGACGGTCGTATTGCTTGCCCTGCTCCCAAAGTTCAAGGTTCATGACAATCGTGATTCGTTTATTGCTTCTGACCGCGCCGGCGCCAAACAGCGTCATCACGTTGATAATGCCAAGCCCCCTGATTTCAAGGAGATGCTCAATTAATTCCGGAGCGTTTCCGACAAGAGTATCCTGATCCTCCTGCCGAATTTCAACGCAATCATCGGCAACAAGGCGATGCCCTCTTTTCACAAGCTCCAGCGCTGTTTCACTTTTCCCGACGCCGCTTTTTCCTGTGATCAGCACGCCGACACCATATATATCGACAAGAACGCCATGAATCGCCGTGGTAGGCGCCAGCCGGCTCTCAAGGAAGTTGGTTAAACGGCTTGACAGTCTTGTCGTTTTCAGCGGCGATCTGAGGACTGGCACCCCATTTTTCTCAGAAGCGTCAATCAGCTCCTGCGGGATGGGCATATCTCTAGAAAGAATAATAGCTGGTGTTACATCAGTGCACAGAGAATCCATTCGCTGTTTTTTCTCCTCTTCAGGAAGCTGTTCAAAGAAAGAAAGCTCTGTTTTTCCGAGAAGCTGCACGCGCTCTCTCGGGTAATATGTAAAATATCCGGCAATTTCAATGCCTGGTCTTGATAGGTCACTCATTGTAATCGGGCGGTTAATTCCTTCTTCTCCGCTGATTAATTCCAAATTGAACTGTTCCATTACGTCTTTTGTGCGAACCTTTGCCACGATATGTTCCTCCTGTTCCGGGCTGCCCCGAGCTTGCTCACAATACTTTCATTTTATCACTTTCAGGCTTGAACCTAAAACAGATTTTATAAAAGGCGGGAAAACACCTCAGCTGGTCTAGATCACTAGTCTGAAAAAGAGTAAAATAAAGGTATTCAAATTCCAGAAAGGCGGATCATCTATGGCAGAGAGTCTTCTTATCAAAGACATTGCGATTGTGACAGAAAATGAAGTAATCAAAAACGGCTATGTCGGAATCAATGACGGAAAAATCAGCACAGTCTCAACAGAACGGCCCAAGGAGTCATATTCAAAAGAGATTCAAGCACCTGCGGATTCCGTTTTGCTTCCCGGCATGATTGACATTCATATCCACGGCGGCTATGGCGCAGATACAATGGATGCAAGCTTTTCTGCGCTCGACATCATGTCGTCAAGACTTCCCGAAGAAGGCACGACGAGCTTTTTAGCCACAACGATTACCCAAGAGCATGGGAATATTTCTCAAGCTTTGGTGAACGCAAGAGAGTGGAAAGCGGCTGAAGAGTCCTCTTTATTAGGTGCAGAACTGCTCGGCATTCATTTAGAGGGCCCCTTTGTTTCGCCTAAAAGAGCCGGAGCGCAGCCAAAAGAGTGGATTAGGCCTTCGGATGTTGCGCTTTTCAAAAAGTGGCAGCAGGAGGCGGGCGGACTGATCAAAATTGTTACACTTGCGCCGGAGGAGGATCAGCATTTTGAACTGATCCGCCATTTGAAAGACGAATCGATTATCGCGTCCATGGGGCACACGGATGCCGATTCCGCATTGCTGTCGGATGCCGCAAAAGCAGGGGCGAGCCAAATGACTCATCTGTACAACGCGATGAGCCCGTTTCATCACCGAGAGCCCGGAGTGATCGGAACGGCGCTGGCCCATGATGGGTTTGTGACAGAGCTTATCGCCGATGGCATTCACTCCCATCCTTTAGCTGCAAAGCTTGCTTTTTTGGCGAAAGGCAGCAGCAAGCTCATTTTAATTACCGATTCCATGAGGGCAAAAGGCCTGAAAGACGGCGTATATGAGTTTGGCGGCCAAAGTGTGACGGTAAGAGGACGAACAGCTCTTCTTTCAGACGGAACCCTTGCCGGTTCGATCCTCAAAATGAACGAAGGCGCACGGCATATGCGTGAGTTTACAAATTGCTCTTGGACGGATATAGCTAATATAACTTCTGCAAACGCGGCCAAACAGCTGGGCATCTTTGACCGAAAAGGCAGTGTGACTGTGGGAAAAGATGCAGATTTGGTGATTGTCAGCAGTGATTGCGAGGTGATTCTCACCATTTGCCGCGGAAACATTGCATTTATATCCAAGGAGGCTGACCAGATATGAAAGTAATGGAATGTCAAACGTATGAAGAGCTAAGCCAAAAAGCAGCCAGAATAACGGCAGATACAATCAAGGAAAAACCTGATGCCGTTCTCGGTTTAGCAACAGGCGGCACACCGGAAGGCACGTATCGCGAGCTGATCCGCCTGCACCAAACTGAGAATCTCTCATTTCAAAACGTCACTACAGTTAATTTGGATGAGTACGCCGGACTTTCAAGCGATGACCCGAACAGCTATCACTTCTATATGAACGACCGTTTTTTTCAGCATATCGACAGCAAGCCTAGCCGGCATTTTATTCCGAATGGAAATGCAGACGATTTGGAGGCCGAATGCAGACGGTATGAACAGCTAGTCGAGTCCCTCGGCGGCACTGACATTCAGCTTCTCGGCATCGGCCGAAACGGACACATCGGCTTTAACGAACCGGGAACGTCTTTCAAGTCGCGAACTCATGTTGTGACTTTAAATGAACAAACTCGCCAGGCAAATGCCAGATATTTTCCCTCCATAGACAGCGTGCCAAAAAAATCATTGACAATGGGAATTCAAACGATACTCTCAAGCAAGCGCATTCTGCTGCTTATTTCTGGAAAAAGCAAAGCGGAAGCTGTTCGTAAGCTGTTAGAAGGAAACATCAGCGAAGATTTTCCCGCATCTGCTTTGCACCTGCATTCCGATGTTACGGTTTTGATTGATCGTGAAGCCGCGTCATTAAGACCTTGAAAGGAACATGCTGACTTATGAATATCAATAAACAATCGCCTATTCCGATTTATTATCAGATTATGGAGCAATTAAAAACCCAAATTAAGAACGGAGAGCTGCAGCCGGATATGCCTCTTCCTTCCGAGCGCGAATATGCCGAACAATTCGGGATCAGCCGGATGACAGTTCGCCAGGCGCTTTCTAATTTAGTTAATGAAGGCTTGCTCTATCGCCTGAAAGGGCGGGGCACCTTTGTCAGCAAGCCAAAAATGGAACAAGCACTTCAAGGGCTGACAAGCTTTACCGAGGATATGAAAAGCCGCGGGATGACACCGGGCAGCAGGCTCATTGATTATCAGCTTATTGATTCAACTGAGGAGCTCGCGGCTATATTAGGCTGCGGGCACCCCTCCTCTATCCATAAAATCACTCGGGTGCGGCTGGCAAATGATATTCCGATGGCGATTGAGTCCTCACATATTCCGTTTGAGCTTGCGGGTGAATTGAACGAATCGCATTTTCAGTCGTCGATCTATGATCATATTGAAAGGTACAACAGCATACCGATTTCCCGTGCAAAACAGGAGCTTGAGCCAAGCGCTGCCACCACGGAAGAAGCGAATATTCTTGGTATTCAAAAGGGAGCGCCTGTCCTATTAATTAAACGAACAACATATCTGCAGAACGGAACTGCTTTTGAGCATGCAAAATCCGTATACAGAGGCGACCGTTATACATTTGTCCACTATATGGATCGTCTTTCATAAAAAAAGCCTCCAACCCTTTTTAAGGATTGGAGACATGGCGAAAATCAAACTGGTCTGGTGCCGGACGATATGTTTCTTTTTTCGTCTTGAACTTCCAGATCGGTGATTTCGTTTTGCCGTTAAAACTGTCTTCCACTATAATGTACCAATAATAAACAGACTGCGGTTCAAGATGATCCCAGCGGAATTCAGCTGTGTCCCCGCTCTTCACTTGCTCCCGTTTTCCGAGCTCTTCATTGGTATATACGTTACATTCAAAATAATCGGTTTCCACCTTTTTGATTCTTGGCTTCAAATCAAGCGAAAGGGAAAATTCATCCTTGTTGCCATAGGTATCCGTATCATAGTAGTTCTTATCCTTTACATACGGAGAGTACGTCGATACGTGCACCATGTCATTGGCTTGGTCAAATTGAAGCAAACGCAAATACCCTTGGCCGCCTTCTGGCCCGCCCTGATAATCGGCCAGCATTTGATGCACAAGACGATCCGGTTTCCCATCACCATCATCATCCAGCTCATCTGTTTTTCTCATCGCACTATGATAATGCCCGCTCAACACCATCACGACATTCGGGTTCGGCTTTACGATTTCTTTGAATATTTTCTCTCCGATTGGGCTTCTGTTTCCGCTGACCAGCAAATACTCATGAAAAGCTAAAATGGCCATCCGGTCAGGATGCTTCTTCAGCACCTGATTCATCCACGCGATGTCTTCATCCGTAATGCCCCATCCCATGTACAGCATGATATAATCATTGCCGTTGCTAGAAATCAGGTCATAATGTCCGCGGTTATTTTTATAGGAACCGCCATAATGCAATTTTTTATCAAAACGATCGCTGCCAAAATATTTGCCAAACGCCCTGTAGGAGCCGTCCTTATGTCCGACATCGTGATTGCCGGCCAGCACGCCGTAAGGAATTCCGCTCTTATCCAGAACGGACATTGACCGATCAGCGTTTTTCCACTGTCTGATATCGGCGGAATCATCTACAATATCACCCGTGTGGAACACATATTTGATATTGAGCTGCTTTTGATTATCTTTTATCCATTCGGTCTGTTTATCAAAAATATGCGGATAGCTTTCGGCGTAATACTGTGTATCAGACATCCAGACAAATGTGTACATATCCTTCGCAGGAGGAATTTCATCCTGTACAATCACATTCATTTTCGACTCCCGTACAAAATCGGCGGCAATCACAGACGCTTTCAGCGTAAACGGTTTGTCATCCTTCGCGACGAAGCTGTCAACAGGCTGCCATTCGTTTGTCCGATAATTCCAAGCATACATCGTCACCTTTCTCCCCGGCAAAGAACTGCCCTTCCAGACTGCTTCTGCCAGATCATTCTCATCAATTGATGGATCAACCGTCACTTCAAAGCGATGATAAGGGAAAAGCTCTTTGTTTTCTGTCGATACTGTTTTTCCATCAGCAGCTGATACCCGCTCCAATTCTTTATTCGTAAATGGGGTCTCCCTTTCCGGCACAAAGCTTTTCGGCGGTTCAGTCAGTGACGCGTGCTTAAATATTTTCACATGATTGCGCGCTGTATATTGAAATCCCCTATAAAAACCAACATCCATGGCATCATTCGTCGGATCTTTCACCCGTACAGAAATCTTGGCCTTATGCGTGTCGGCTTCGCTGTCTATAACCTCCGGCTGGTCCGGATGCTCTCGTTCGGTTTTAAATATCCTCTCAATCACTGTTTTATTGCCCGCGAGATCCGTTGCTGTCACTTTTAGAGAATGTTTTCCCGGCAAAAGGTCAGAAGATGACGTATGATATGGGAGTGTAATGCTTTCTCCATCTAACGACGCCTCCGCTTCCTCAATTCTGCTCCATTTATCATACATATCCGCCTGCAGGATAAGGTTTCCTTTATACGTTTGCCCCTCGGTGATATTCGGCTCAATGTGAGGTCCTGAATTATCTACCCGTACAACCAGGCTGACATTTTCCTTCCCGTCGCTTGCTTGAATATGGTGAGCGCCTTCAGAAAGCTTTGATGTATCCCACTCCAGCAGCTGTGATGTAAATAGTCCGTCAGGCAGATTGAACTGAAATTGCCAGCTTTTATTCGAGCGCTGATTATCGCCAATAAAGAGTTCCTTCTCAGGGGACACCCTCTGATCCCTGATCACCGTTCCATCTGATAACACCAATCGGGCGTTTTTGACTAAGAAGTCATCACGGTTTTCAGCAGTATCAAACGGAGACACCTTCGAACCTGAACGTATCGTAATACGCTGCAGCTGCTTCCCTTTCCGAAGCAGTGTCTCTGGCAATGGAACAGAATAGGTGCGGTATTTATTTGTTGTATCATCGAACACCTTCAGCACTTTGCCTTCCATCGTTACCGCGTTTTTAAAATAAAGGTTCGTTTTCCTCGTATCGAATGCAAAATATACTTCTTTTTCCATCGCGGGCTCTGTCACTTGTTTTCTCCCGTCAATCCATAGCTTAATGCGGTCAGCTCGCCCTTCTGTCGTGGCTTTGAGAAATTGAGTTCCCGACAGCGTGTCTCTGTTTTCAATATTCAACCGCAGACCGTGCGCCTTGCTTGTTTGTTTAATATCAATCATTTTGACCGGCGTTCTCGCTTCATTGATCCCGTCCCCGGCCGCCACATAATACTCTAGCTGATCCTTCCCGATCAATTCAGGCGAATACACAATATAATGGAAGAGATTATCGTTGCGGTCTTTTTCAGCAAGAATTCGCTTAAACGGTTTGTTCTCATCCGTCCGGTAGTAAAAGGCCGCTGTTTTCACTAGGCTTCGGTCCCGTATGTCAGCCCGCAGCTCAATGCTTTCAGCAGGGCGGACAGGCTTGCGGTCAGTCAAATCCTCAATGACCGGCTTTTCTTTATCGAGCTTGATTTTCCGTTTCTGCTCGGGCACCTGTGCCTGTAATACGGTTCCGGGAGACGGATTCTTTTCTCCGATTGAAATGTTCAGAAGTTCTGCGGTTCCGTTCAACGGATACTTATAAAGCACTGATGACAGCCGGCGCAGCGCATGTTTCCGATAATGCGCAACCGAAATGTCCTTTCCTGTATTCGTTGATATCACAACGGCCCGCGGCCTCGTATTGGCCATACCCTCTGTCTCGTCTATCACCGCGAGATTTTTTCCTTCCGTTAATTGTGTCTGGTAATATCGATTGAAATCCTCCGCCGTCAATTCTGGATGCCCGGCAGGCTTCAGCCAGACGACAAACGTTTCGCCGGATGGTATCAAGATCCTTTCATCAGGTCTCCAAATCAGATCGGAGTCAGGCCCTTCTTTTGGGTAGCGGTAACGGATATGGTAGTCTTTAAAATCAATCGTTCTGTCAGTCGTATTAAAAATCTCAATAAATTCATAACCGTCTGCGCGTCCTATATTCTTCGTATCAACCGCCAGTTCTGTGATCAGAAGCTCCGGAATATGGGCAAGGTCAGCCTGGTATCCTTCAAGCTTCAGTTTCTTCGTCTCCGACTCAACCCGCTGCTTCCCATTCGACATCACAATGTAATACTCAAGCTCGCTGTTCCAAATCAAACGTTTCGGAATTTGTGCCAAAAACTTGCGGACCGCTCCGGGGGTCGGGTCCATCGGCACCATTTTGTAGCCCAGCTCATTACTTTGTTTATAAAAAAGAAAGGCGGAAAATGCTTGATACGAATTATCGCGAACTTGAGCCTCAATCATTAGATTGCTTCTCATTTCAGCTTTCACATCAATTTGAGGAGGATTTTCAAGCAAGGGTATGTAATGAGGCGTTTGAAATAGTTCCTGCTGTACAACAGGAAAAGCTTTCGATTCATGATGGCCGCCAGACAAAACGGAAAGAAAAGACAGTAATATAGAAGCAATAACCGTGTATTTCCTCATCAAAGCACCTCCCTTTTCATGTATTTTGCGTCTGAACAGGGAAGCTTATGAGTTCATTTTTGTGCATAAAGAACAAAAAAACGTCTGTCTCTTGAAAATTCCACTATTACCCAGTAAACTAAGGATAGTTAACCAGTTAACAATTAAATCAGAGAGGCAAATTGATGGACAACAGCATTCATGATGAATTATTTCAAGCTATACAACAATTCGCATTAAAAAGGGATAAACGCGTCTGGCAAAAGGTGCAGATACCATCCATTGGCATATCCTCACAACATCACGATCACCTCAAAAAAGACTGGACTTTGACCCAGCTTCACATTGTTTCCTGCATACATACCAGCCAAAATGTGAACAACAGCTTCTTAGCATCCCGTTTACACATCTCAAAAGCCGCTGTTTCAAAAGCGGTTCATGCTTTGTTGAAACACAATATCATTACAGTGACAAAAAAGCCTGGCAACAAAAAAGAAATTTTTTATACGCTAACTGATAGCGGCAGAAAATTGGCGGCATTACATGAACAGCTTCATGAGAAAGCAAAGGAGCAATATAAACAGCTTTTCAATGAATTTTCAATTGATGATTTAAAAACAGTGACTGCGTTTTTCAACTTGTGGATCAAATATATGTAAAAAGAGTCTCACCCGCATGGGAGAGACCTTTGGAATTCTATTATGCCCCGTCAAACGCAACGAGAAGTGAAACAGGTCCGCGTGTATACAGACCGGACTCAGCATAACAAAAATCTTCCTCTAATCTGATATTCCGCATCTTATCCAGCACAATATTAGCTACAATTTCGATTTCGTTTTTGGCAAAAGCTGCTCCTACACAGTTATGAATGCCGGATCCGAAAGCGAGATGCCGGGCGGCGCCGCTAAAAGCGCTCTTGATACCAAGATCTTCCCGATGAATATTAAACACGTCAGGCTGTTCAAATGCTTCAGGGTCCCGGTTAGCCGCACCGATCATACAAAAAACAATCGTATCTTTTTTGATTTCCATACCGCCGACCACTGTATCTTGGGACAGCTGCCGCGGAATCAGCTGAACCGGCGGTTTATAACGCAATGTCTCCGCAATGGCTCTCGGAACTAACGAACGGTCAGCCAAAACATCATTCATCTGCTCAGGATTGTTGAGCAAATGGTAGATCATCAGTGCCAGCGTCTTATCAGCCGGTTCCGTTGCGGCTAACAGCACATTAAGAATGAGTGCGAGTATATCCTTGTCCGACAGCGCCATGCCTTCATATTCAGAAGTACATAGGATCGAAATTAAATCTGATCCCGGATTGACGCGACGTTCTTTAATGACCGGCATCAAGTATTGGGAAAGCTGTTCGCTGCACCATAACGAATGTGCCCGCGCTTCAGGAGATTGAGAGATACTCGTGATAAAATCGGCAACTCCGCTGTGCCACTCAGAGATTTTTTCATGGTCTCTTTTATCCAGCCCGAGCATGTCCATCGTGACGCACACCGCAAACGTCTTTCCAAAATCATTGACGAGATCAATTTTCCCTCTTTCAAGATAAGGCGCTAACAAGTTTTCTGCATTTTGTTTAATCAATGGAGACAGATGATCCAGTGCGTCACCGATAAAGCTTCTCACTACAATTCTTCTTTTGGCAGAGTGTTCTTTTCCATGCATTTGGGCCAGCACAGGGCCTCGCATGACTGGTTCGGCACGCTCAACAAGTGATTTCGTCGTGAAGATATCCGGATGCTGAAGGATATAGCGGACATCATGATAGCGGCTGATAAAATAACTGTCTATCGACTCTTCATAATGAACCGGATCTTCCTCCCGCAGTTGTGAAAAATAAGCATATGGATTGTTTTGAAATTGATCAGAAAGCACACTAAACAATTTAATCGATTGGCTCATGTTTTACTCCCCCTATCATCCTTCAGATGTGATCCGTTTCTCAGAAAGCATCTGCGCCATTTCCTGTACAATGAGATACCCTTGATTCGGCCGCATACAAATAGAAAATTCATGGTTACTGATCTTCTCACCCAGCTTCCACGGACGATGATAAGCAAGGAGCGTCTCTTCCACCTCTAAAATATCCGGAGCTCCGATAAAAAACGGCAGCTCAGCTATGACATATTCCACAGCCAAATTCAGCATATCCTCACTGACTTCTTCCATCATCAAACTGACGCCCCGCGCACGCCCGATTATCGCTTCACGAGACATGTCCAAACAAGCATGTCGAAAATGAGGCTGCTCAAAAAATGCATGTTCAACTTCTTGTCTCAACAGCTGGTAGGCTTTGTTATCCATAAAATCAGAAAATGTATGAATCGCCTTCGGATCCCCGCCATGAGCCACAAGGGCTCTTTCTGCAAATCTCCTGTTTCGTGATACCTCTTTCCTTACTTTTCGTTCAGCCTTTCCTCTCGGAGTTCCAAGCGCTTCTAGAAGATTAGCCGCCTCATGCCCTGCAAGTAAAACTGAAACGCTTTTAAATTGAGCTTTCGCCCATCCAATTAATCTGTAAATATAATCCTCTGAAAACCTGCTGTTAAATGGGCTGATCCCCACCAAAACATGCCTGCGCCGTTCAAATATTTCTCTGCAGTTTTCTGTTAATGCCTCAGCAATAAAATGCACAGACCTTCTTTCCGTTACCATTCCGGTCATCTCATTCACCCCTAAAACTTATCCCGCTTTAAGTCATCACCCTCAAATACAAGATGGAATAGCTAGATCAACTGAACAAGACGAATGGCAGGCATCACTTAAAGTTTCCAAATGTTTTTTAAGATTTTAATAATCATTTTCAATACCCATATCATGATAAATGTTTACTAGTAAACATTAGTCATTTTATCCCTTTTCCTTCCAAACGTCAATATGATCTGTGCCCAAATATTTGAAAATAAATGTAAACATCACATTTTCCACACACTTTTTACACGCATATTCAGCATGACATATCAACAAATAGTCTAAACACCAACAATTGACAATGAAAACAAGAAAAGATAAAATAAAATTGTTCACCAGTAAACTATTTGTTTTATTGTTTCATCGTAAACTATTATTCCTAAGAAAGAAGGTAGCCTATGTCTGATTTGACAAAACAGATGATATACGACATATACGTGAGACTGCTGCACCTTAATGAACAAAAAGCGAACACTTCACTTCAGCAATTTTTTAAGGAGGCCGCAGAAGAGGATGTGATTGATATCCCTAAAAACATGACAAGCATACATGTCATTGACTGTATCGGCCAACATGAACCCATTAATAATGCCGGAATTGCCAGAAAAATGAACTTATCGAAAGCGAATGTAACGAAAATCAGCACAAAACTGATCAAGGAAGAATTCATTAACAGCTATCAGCTGACAGATAACAAAAAAGAAGTTTATTTTAAATTAACCCGTAAAGGCAGACGGATTTTCGACTTACATGAGAAACTGCATAAAAAAAAGGAGCTGGCTTTTTACCAATTCCTCAATTCATTTTCACAAGAAGAACAAAAGGCTGTATTGAAGTTTCTAGAGCAGTTGACGTCAACACTTGAAGCAGAACAAACCGATGGGACTCCAGACAAACCTGTAAAGTAAACAAAAAGGCGGTGTACACTTTGGCTCATACAAAATCAAAGGCAGTATTGATCTTATACACTGTTTGCTTCAGTGCATTTTTTGCATCTTTAAGCCAGAACATTTATTCACCTATTCTTCCGATCATTAAAGAATCATTCCATGTTTCCACAGCTATGGTGAACCTGTCAGTCTCAGTTTTTATGATTGTGACAGCAATAATGCAAATTATATTAGGAGCGATCATTGATTTTAAAGGCGCTCGGATCGTCTTGATTACCGGTATTCTGGCAACGGCAGCAGCCAGCATCGGCTGTGCGGTGACTACTGACTTTACCTTGTTTCTGATATTCAGAATGATACAGGCAGCCGGTTCCGCAGCACTGCCTCTTATTGCTGCCACAACGATCGGACAGCTGTTTACAGGAAATGAACGCGGGAGTGCAATGGGAACGTATCAAATGCTCCTGTCTGTCGCACCGGCTATTGCTCCAGTTCTAGGAGGATTCATAGGCGGAGCAGCCGGATACGAAGGGATTTTTTGGATACTTGCGGCCATCTCTATCGTTTTGCTGGTGACAAACAGCATCACCTTTCCTAAAGATTCTCCAACTGAATCTATGCAGCAAGCCAAAGGCAATGTGTTCGCTCATTATAAATCAATATTTACAAATCGAACAGGGAACGTCATTTTGACTTTAAGTTTTGTTCTCTTTTTCATTTATTTTGCAGTAATTGTCTACCTCCCAATATTGCTGACAGAGCATTACCATATAGATGTGGGTATAGCAGGACTGTTATATTTGCCGCTGGCGCTGAGCACGATTGCAGGTACGTTTCTGTTTAAAAGAATACAGGCAAAAATCGGGCTGCACACCTTGTTTATCGGAAGCAATGTGATTGCCGCCTGCAGCATCATTTTATTTGCTGTTACACATTCCGTTTCTCTCGTTCTCATGGCTCTGACGCTGGCACTGTTTGGCATCTCGATGGGGGTTATTCCTCCCTTGTACTCTACAATGATTACTAATGAATTTGAGCACAACAGAGGGAGTGCAATCGGAATGTTTAACTTTATCCGATATACAGGCATGGCAGCAGGTCCGATGGTATCTGCCTACTTGCTCACAATGATGCCGTCTGCCATGTCCTTTAGCCTCCTAGGCCTTGGATTTGCCGCATTGAGCTTTTGCCTTCTTCCGCCAATGTTTTCGCCGCAGAAGCGCACGAAACAAAAAAAGCACCACATGTAAAAAAGCTGCCTTTGCGGGCAGCTTTTTTTTATTTTTTTCTAAGCGGCTCTAAAATGCCTTTTTGAATCAGCAAATGGAAGACCGACAGGATAACGGATGCCCATATCGCTGTGCCGAAGCCGTCGATTTGAAAGCTGTCACCCATAATGGACGCGGTCATCATAAGCGTGATGGCGTTAATCACAAACAAGAAGAGTCCAAGCGTCACCATGGTGACCGGCAGTGTAAATATAATTAAAAGCGGTTTAATCAGCACGTTTAAGATCGATAAAATGAGGCTGGCAATAATCGCTGCCCCAATGCTGCTGATATGGATGGAGTCAATATATCCATCAATGACGATTAATAACAATGCATTGACTAAAATGCTGACTGCCCATTTTACCATGTCATTTCATATCCCTTTCTGACGGGACGATAAAAATCCAAATGATATAAATGAGCAAAACCGGCAAGACACTTGTCATAATGGCTAAGATGACAGTTATGACTCTGAGGAGTGATGCGTCCCAATTGAAATATTCCGCGAGACCTCCGATAACACCGGCGATTTTCTTATTTTTTTCTGAGCGATAAAGCTTATTCATTCGATCACCTCTGTGAGTACTTTAGTTTGATGGCGCCTGTTAGTGATTCTGAGAAGACGGTGATGTTTTGATCATGTGCCTGATTTGAAGTGAACATCATTTCTTTTTGAATCGTATCATTTTTTTCCTTCAGCATCTCTACATCCATTAATTCATGGGACAGCGTACCAAGATTGCTTTTCAGCTCTGCCTTCACTGCGAGATCGTCCGGAATTGCAAGCTCTACATTTCCAGTCGTTGTTTTTGCATAAATGGAGCGGCAGTCTGATTCTGTTACGTTAATCGCAATATTTCCGTTAAAGCTTTGAACGTCAATGGATTCGCTTTTCCCTCGGAGATCGATCAATCCGTTAATGGTTTCCGCTTCTATCGTACCGCAGCTGTGGCTTGCGAGCTTAATTTGCCCGTTGGCCGTTTCAGCTATGGCTTTTTCGGCTGTTAAATACGAGAACGACAGCACGCCGTTTGTCGTTTTCGCTGAGAACTCTTTTACATGTAAATGTTCCCCTCTGACTGGACCGTTAAACAGCTTCACCCGAATCTTATCATACTCCTTCTGAGGAATATACAAAGTGACATTCGTTTTCATCGTCTTTTTCTCAGTACGGATAAAAAACTTATTACCTTTGATTTCACATTCAATATGCTGAAGAAATGCGTGTCTCGCCGCATCCTGGCTGTCAGCGCGATATACCTTCGCCTGGCATTCCGCTCTGATATCGTCATCTTCCCAAGGGACGATATTTACGCTGCCATTGGCAATTTGCAGCTCAACACTGGAAAAGTCAGTATCTTTAAATTGAAAAATGTGCTGAACATCATACGCATGGCCAAAGTTTAAATCAAGGTCAACTTCCTTGACCTTTTTCACAGCAGAATCAATCCAGTCAAACAGCTTGGCTCCTAAAGACGGTTTGCCGCTTTCTTTTTTTGCCGTTGTAAATGGCTCTTCCTCGTCATGAACGTGAACTGAGAGCGCTGTGATTTTCTCTTCTTTTTCCTTGTAGTCGCTGTCAAGCTTTTCAATCAGTGTCAAAGCTTCTTGTGCTGTAAGCTTTCCTTCCTCAACAAGCTTAAGGATTCGTTCCTTTTCTTGCTTCATTACGATCTCCTCCCCATTGTCTACTTATGCTGCACGCAGGACCTTAATGCCCTGAATCACATTCCAAATGATAATGCCAATGACAACTAAGAAATAAATAACCGCTCCCCCGATGATTACAAATACAGGAAGCAAGCTGTCTCCATCAATCGCAACGGCTCCGCCAAGTAAAGCAATAAAAAGGAACAGCCAGCCGACAAACGGAACAATGTGAGAAATAAGAGAGCGTATCGCATGGCGTTTTGTTTCTTTCTCATTTACAACAAAATATGCGACAATCGGCACAATGATTGGCGCAATGAACACACTGAAATAACAAAGTGATGCAATAATAGCTTGATTACGGTTCAATTCATTCCACACTCCTATTGTGAATTGTCCATGACAAAAGATCAGGGACGTTTTACTTATTTATACGTTTAAAATCTCTTCAGGTTTCAAATTCATTCTTTAGACATGCTCCGATTTACGGAAATTGGATTTTAAAAAGTTTTAGAAGTAGAATCTTCCGGCTATACCGATTACAATATGTAAAAAGCTTACGGCAACCAAGGAGGCTGGACAAGCAATGGAGAAAGATCCCAGTGACTATACAGTAACACAAGAATCAGTGTTAAAGCTGATTCATGAACAAAAAAGAATGAATCGTGAAATGATCGCCGAGCTTGAGCAGATTCACGGACCCTTCCCGATCTCTCACGATATCCAATATATAAAAGTGCTGCTCGACAGCAGCAACACACATATTGTTCAAGATTTAATGAGTGTAAGTAAGCAGCTGTATAAGAAGACTTTGTAATTGCGGAAAACATATCATTCATTATAACTGAAACAAAGCTAAAGGTTAGATGACAATATCTTGCCTTTTTTGTTTTGAAAAAACAAGTGATTCCCTGGCTGTCACAAAATGATTGTAACAAAAAAAGCCTGCCGGCACATCCAGTTAATGGACTCTGTCGGCAAGCTGTAACTATCAGAAAGAGATAGCCGTTCAAAATTAACGTAACAATTGAAGCACGTTTTGCGGCTGTTGGTTTGCTTGAGCAAGCATCGCTTGAGAAGCTTGAGAAAGAATGTTGTTCTTTGTGAACTCGCTCATTTCTTTCGCCATGTCAACGTCACGGATACGGGACTCAGCAGCTGTCAGGTTTTCACCAGAAGCGCTTAAGTTGTTGATTGTGTGCTCTAGACGGTTTTGTACCGCACCTAATTTTGAACGTTGTTTAGAAACAGTGTTGATAGCGTCATCAACTGTTTTAAGTTGAGCATCGAATCCTACAGTTGCAGTGTCAGCTGCATTATCAGCAAATTTGGTTACATCGATTTTAGCTACTGTTTGATCAGCAACAAGATTACCATCATCATCTAGAGCACCGATTGCTGTTGCGGCCATACTTTCAATGTTGACAGAAAGCTGTTGGCTACCGTTGGCACCAATTTGGAATGTTAGTGATTTACCACTATCTTCTGAGAAAGCACCGTTAAGGAGTTTCTTACCGTTGAATTCAGTACGGTCAGAAATACCGTTAGCATTTGTGCCACCCCCGATTTCTTCAACAAGTGAAGATATCTCGTCTTGGATGGCTTGAAGGTCAGTACCATCTTGAGTACCTGTGTTTCCTGCTTGAACAACTAGCTCACGGACACGTTGAAGAATTGAGTGAGTTTCAGTCAATGCACCCTCAGCTGTTTGGATAAGAGAAATTCCGTCTTGAGAGTTTTTAGAAGCCATTTCAAGACCTCTGATTTGTCCTCTCATTTTTTCAGAAATCGCAAGACCCGCTGCGTCATCTCCCGCACGGTTGATGCGAAGACCAGAAGAAAGTTTCTCCATGTTTTTTGAGCTCGCACTGTTGTTTGAAGACAAACGGTTCAGTGTGTTAAGCGCTGCAATATTGTGGTTGATTCTCATGTGAAAAATACCTCCATGTGTATATGTTTTTGAAATCAAAGACTTCCTTTTCTTTGATTTCTGGCGTATCAGATTCCAATAAAGCTTCTAACCTATGTAAATTCAGTTATTGATTAAGGATGCCTTTAAGCCCCTTAATAGGGTTTTTCTGCTTAATTTGGAAATCATCATCCGCCTTTCAATTCATATATCGACAGCAATTTGTAAATGTTTAGGCGTTTTTCCAAAGAAATTTTACCCAAAGACGATTCTAAACCTATTATGCCGTAAAGAAAAAGCTTGCCTGCTAAGCCCAAGGATGGACTTGCTGACAAGCTGTCCCCTCTTAACAGAGGGTTTTAAGATGTAGCTGTTTCTTTCGCTTTCAAGAGCGATTTCATGCGTGTTTTGTCACGTTCGATAACAGGCTTCAAATAACGGCCTGTATACGATTCTTCCACTTCAGTGATTTCCTCAGGCGTTCCTGACGCGACAATGGTTCCGCCCCCGGCTCCGCCTTCCGGGCCCAAATCCACAATGTAATCGGCCGTCTTAATGATATCAAGGTTGTGCTCAATAACCAGTACAGTGTCTCCGTTGTCTACCAACCGTTGCAGCACGACAAGTAGCCTGGCGATATCGTCGACATGCAAACCTGTCGTCGGCTCATCTAAAATGTAGAGCGTGCGTCCGGTCGAGCGTTTGTGCAGCTCTGACGCGAGCTTCACGCGCTGCGCTTCTCCGCCTGACAAGGTCGTCGCCGGCTGGCCAAGCGTAATATAACCTAAACCAACATCATAAAGGGTTTGGAGCTTGCGTTTGATTTTCGGGATATTTTCAAAAAAAGAAAGAGCATCTTCAACCGTCATATCAAGCACATCAGAGATGCTTTTTCCTTTGTACGTCACTTCAAGCGTTTCACGGTTATAGCGTTTGCCGTGACACACCTCGCATGGAACGTATACGTCAGGAAGGAAGTGCATTTCAATTTTAATAATCCCGTCGCCGCGGCAGGCTTCACATCGTCCGCCCTTCACGTTGAAGCTGAAACGGCCTTTTTTATAGCCGCGGACCTTCGCTTCATTTGTCTGCGCGAATACATCACGAATGTCATCAAATACACCGGTGTATGTCGCAGGGTTGGATCTCGGCGTTCTTCCGATTGGCGCCTGGTCAATGTCAATGACTTTATCTAAATGATCCAAACCTTTAATCTCTTTATGGCTTCCGGGCTTCGCTTTCGCTTTATGAAGCTTTTGCGCCAGCGCCTTATGCAAAATTTCATTAACGAGTGTACTCTTTCCTGAACCGGAAACACCTGTAACTGCTGTAAACGTCCCAAGCGGGAACTTGGCATTCACTTTTTTCAGGTTGTTTTCTGAAGCACCTTTAATTTCAATGTAACGTCCGTCCGGCTTTCTTCTTTCAGGAGGCAATGGGATAAACTTTTTCCCTGATAAATAGCTGCCCGTTAATGAGTTTGGATCTTCCATCACTTCTTCCGGCGTACCCGCAGATATCACCTGTCCGCCGTGAATGCCGGCTCCCGGTCCAATATCTATTAAATAATCTGCTGCCATCATCGTGTCCTCATCATGTTCGACAACAATCAGCGTGTTCCCGAGGTCTCTCATATTTTTCAGAGCGCTGATCAAGCGGTCGTTATCACGCTGATGCAGACCGATAGACGGCTCATCTAAAATATAAAGCACACCGGATAAACGCGAGCCAATTTGAGTCGCCAGCCTGATGCGCTGCGCCTCTCCCCCGGACAATGTACCCGCTGCCCTGCTCAATGTCAGGTAATCGAGACCGACTTTGTCCAGAAAGCTTAAGCGCTCCACAATTTCGCGCAAAATCAAATTGGCGATCTGCATATCCTTCTCAGAAAGGGTAAGGTCTTTAAAGAAGGCAAGTGCGTCGGCGACAGACAGCTCGGTAATTTTTCCAATGTGGCGACCGTCAATCAGTACGGCAAGCGCCTCTTTCTTTAACCGATAGCCTTTGCACGTCGGACAAGACTTCTGAGACATATACTGCTCCATTTGCTCACGTATGAAATCGGAGCCTGTCTCCTTATAGCGTCTTTCAATGTTGCGCAATACGCCTTCAAATTGAATTTCACCTTCGCGGATTTGTCCAAAATCATTTTCATATCGGAAATAAATCAGGTCATCTCCGCTGCCGTACAGCACTTTATCCAGTTGATGCTTCGGCAAATCTTTGACCGGCACATCCATATCAATCCCGTAGTGGGTGCAGACTGCCTCAAGCAGCTGAGGATAATATTGTGAGCTGATCGGTGTCCAAGGGGCGACCGCATTCTCCTTCAATGACAAATCTTGATTGGGGATGACAAGATCGGCATCCACTTCAAGCTTCATTCCGAGACCGTCACACGTCGGACACGCCCCGAACGGACTGTTAAACGAAAACAGACGCGGCTCAAGCTCACCAATTGAAAATCCGCAGTGCGGACAGGCATGATGCTCGCTGAACATCAGCTCTTCCTCACCGATGACATCGATCATAACCCGTCCTTCACCTAAACGGAGCGCCGTTTCCAATGAATCTGACAGCCGGGCTGCCACGCCTTCTTTCACGACAATCCGGTCAATGACTACCTCAATGGAATGCTTCTTGTTCTTTTCTAATTCGATATCGTCAGAAAGCTCAGCCATCTCGCCGTCAATTCTGACTCTGACATAGCCTTGTTTTCTAATCTGTTCAAGCACTTTGACATGAGCGCCTTTTCGGCCCGAGACAATCGGCGCCAGCACCTGAAGCTTCGTCCGTTCCGGGTATTCCAGAATTCTGTCCACCATTTGCTCGATAGTCTGGGATGTAATCTCAATTCCGTGCTCCGGACAATGAGGCTTCCCTACTCTCGCATATAAAAGACGCAGATAATCATAAATCTCAGTTACCGTACCGACAGTAGACCTCGGATTGCGGCTTGTTGTTTTCTGATCAATGCTGATGGCGGGAGAGAGCCCCTCAATTGCATCCACATCAGGCTTATCCATTTGCCCTAAAAACTGGCGGGCATAAGCAGACAGCGACTCGACATACCGTCTCTGTCCTTCAGCATATATCGTGTCAAAGGCAAGGGAGGATTTACCTGATCCGGACAAACCCGTGACAACGACAAGCTGATCTCTCGGAATCGTTACATCAATATTTTTCAGGTTATGCGCCCTGGCTCCCTTCACCTCTATCCGATCCATAGCCATTTGTTCATCATCCTTCCGCTTTTAGCTCTAAAAGTAAATCGCGAAGCTCCGCGGCTCTTTCAAAGTCAAGCGCCTTGGCGGCTTCCTTCATTTCATGCTCCATCTGTTCAACGACTTTCTGGCGTTCTTTCTTCGTCAGTTTCGACAGCTTCGGCGCGGCTTTTGTTTTGTATTCCGCTTTATCCTCAGCTGCTACTGTGGCACGAATGACATCGCGAATTTCTTTATTTATCGTTTTCGGCGTAATGCCGTGCTCTTCATTAAACCGCTCCTGCTGCTCGCGGCGGCGTTTTGTTTCATTAATCGCAATTTCCATAGACTTCGTTATTTTATCGGCGTACATAATGACGCGGCCTTCCGCATTTCTCGCTGCCCGTCCGATGGTCTGGATCAGCGACCGCTCCGAACGAAGGAAACCTTCCTTATCCGCATCCAAAATCGCAACAAGGGATACTTCGGGAATGTCCAAACCTTCCCTCAGCAGGTTGATGCCGACAAGCACATCGTACTTGCCAAGGCGCAGGTCGCGGATAATTTCAATCCGTTCAAGCGTCTTGATCTCAGAATGCAGATAGTTTACTTTAATGCCGATTTCCTTTAAATAATCGGTCAGATCCTCTGACATCTTCTTCGTCAAAGTTGTCACAAGCACCCGTTCATTCCGCTCGATTCTTGCTTGAATTTCGCCGATCAAGTCGTCAATCTGACCTTCGATTGGACGGACGTCAATAAGCGGGTCAAGAAGCCCCGTCGGACGAATAATCTGTTCGACCATTTCATCTGTATGTTCAATCTCGTACGGCCCTGGTGTTGCTGATACATACACGATATTGTGCATATGCTTTTCAAATTCCTCAAAACGAAGCGGACGGTTATCAAGCGCTGATGGAAGCCGGAAGCCGTGATCCACGAGCACCTGTTTCCGCGCCTGGTCTCCGTTAAACATGCCGCGCACCTGAGGAATTGTCACATGCGACTCATCCACCACGATCATAAAATCGTCTGGGAAATAATCAAGAAGCGTATACGGCGTTGAACCTGGAGGCCGCAGAGTCAAATGTCTTGAATAGTTCTCGATGCCGGAGCAGAAACCCATTTCACGCATCATTTCAAGATCATATCTTGTCCGCTGCTCTAAACGCTGCGCTTCAAGGAGCTTTCCGTTTTCGTGCATGACCTTCAGCTGCTCCTCAAGCTCCTTCTCGATATTTTGAATCGCCTTCTCCATTTTCTCGGCCCGCGTTACGAAGTGGGATGCCGGGAAAATCGCAACATGATCTCGGTCGCCGAGAATTTCTCCTGTCAGCGCATCCACTTCCCGAATCCGTTCGATTTCGTCACCGAAAAATTCAACTCTGATACAATGCTCATCACGGGATGCCGGAAAGATTTCAACTACATCCCCGCGCACACGAAATGTACCGCGCTGAAAGTCGATATCGTTGCGGGCATATTGGATGTCTACAAGTTTTCTGAGCAGCTCGTTGCGCTCAATTTCCATTTCAGTCCGCAGTGACACGACCATTTCCCGGTATTCCTCAGGCGAACCGAGGCCGTATATACAAGACACACTCGCAATAATAATGACATCTCTACGCTCAAACAAAGCTGATGTGGCGGAGTGTCTCAGTTTATCAATTTCATCATTAATACTAGCGTCTTTCTCTATAAATGTATCCGTTTGAGGCACATACGCCTCCGGCTGATAATAATCATAGTAGCTGACAAAATACTCGACAGCATTGTTCGGAAAAAATTCCTTGAACTCACTGTAAAGCTGTCCAGCAAGGGTTTTGTTATGGGCAATCACGAGAGTCGGCTTATTGACTTCTTTAATCAAATTAGACACCGTAAATGTTTTCCCAGTTCCTGTCGCACCCAGCAGAGTCTGATGCTTCTTGCCCTCCTGAATTCCTTTTACAAGCTTTTCAATGGCTTTCGGCTGATCTCCCTGGGGCTGATATTTCGAGACTAACTCAAAGCGATCTTTCACAAAAATAAGCCTCCGTTTCTTTAACGAAATCTTCCTATAGATATAGTAACACAATGGAAAGCAAAATCACTAAAAATACGAACTAAAGTTCGGTGGTTTTTTATTTCCAGCTGTTTTTGTGTATAAAAAACCTGCTTTTAAAACGTAAAAGCAGGTATTCAGTCTTTATATTCATTATGTCCGATTTATTCTTCTTTTTTCTCTGCAGCTTTTTTGGCCATATACAGTCCGCCAGCCACAAGAGACACAACATCCAATCCTACAATAAAATACGTTTCTGTATAGCCTTTTAAATAAGAGGCAAACAGCAATGCAGCTGTTAAAGCGATCGCCACATAATGATTAAAGGTGACTCTAGTAAATAGAACAACAAGCATAAAAGGGAAAAACAATGCAAAAACGGCTTTTGTAATCAACAAAAACCCTCCTCAGGGATTCTTCATCTGATCTGATTATAGTAAAAAATGAAGAATCGGACAATCGTGCATTCGCTCCCTCTACTACACCATACCCCTTTTCAGCCAAAATCAATCACCATATTTGCATTTTGGTGCCGGTCAAAACTTATTCCATGGTGCCGCTGTTCTAATCAGCGGCACTTTTTTTATTACATCATCAAGTACGCCGCCAGATTCCGAGAATAAAAGAAAATAGGCATACAGTACCAGTACGGCCGCATTTTTCATGATAATCTAACTAACTTAACTATTCATTTTATTTAGGACTTTCTGCGTTTGACAGCATTTTCCTGAAAACCTACAATTGAATGATAGTGTTTACTATCATTTTTTTTAAAACACAGGCTCCGCAATAAAAAGACTAGAGAGAAAAACAAAATGAATGAAGAAAAGAGGGGTTTCAAATATGTATTCTGTTTTATTTCGCCAGGCAGAAGAGTCCAGCCAGCTGGCTGGAGCAAAAGGAATGAATTTGATTAAATTGACCAAACACGGTCTTCCTGTTCCGGACGGGTTTATTATTCAAACGAATGCGCTCGCACGTTTTATGGAGGACAACCAGCTTCAAGAGACTAGCGAAAACGTCGAAAGCGGGATCATTTCCGGAACATTTTCGGATGAGCTGAAAGATGAGCTGACTAGTTCCTTTTATAAGCTTAGAGAATCATATCGATCCGTAGCCGTGCGTTCTTCGTCTGCCTCGGAAGATTTAGAAGGCGCCTCATTCGCGGGTCAATATGAAACCTACTTAAATATCAAAACAGAGGAAGAATTTCTGGCTAAAGTGAAAGAATGCTGGGCCTCATTTTTTTCTGGGCGGGTCAGCAGCTATAAGAAAAAAATGAACAATCAAATCGCAGAGCCGTTAATGGGAATAGTCGTTCAGGGGCTGATCGATTCAGAAATGTCAGGTGTTATCTTCAGCCGCAACCCTGTTACCCATGATGATAGAGAGCTTTTAATCAGCGCCAGCTACGGGTTGGGTGAAGCTGTTGTTTCAGGAAGTGTTACCCCAGACACGTTCATTGTTAATAAATCTTCGTTTGAGATTCAGAAAGAAATAGGTGCAAAGGAAATCTACATGGAGTCTGCGGCAGAAGGAATTGCTGAAAAAGAAACGAGTGAAGACATGCGCAGCCGTTTTTGCCTTACAGATGAACAAGTGATTGAATTGGCTGAAATCACAAAAAAAACCGAAGACCTGTACGGATATCCTGTTGATATAGAATTTGGAATTGCTGATCATCAAATATACCTTCTGCAAGCTCGCCCGATTACAACTATTGATCAGGACAAAAAAGCGGCAGAAGAAAAACGCAGCTTCATGATTACCGACACTGATATGAATGATTTCTGGCTTAACATGGAGTCTAATATTGAAGGTCCGGTGAGTCCGTTATTTTCATCCTTCATCGTGCCGGCATTGGAATATGGCTTGAAGAAGAGCATGCAAAAGTTTCCGATTGGTGTAGTTGTTGATGAAGTAAAACTTTATCGCGGACATATTTATTCCAAAAACCAAGGCGGACAGCATCCTCCTTCTGAAGACTGTGGCAAAGAGCTTTTCCCGATTTTATCGGAGCATATGTATGACATCATCAATCACACATATCTCCCTTTTTACCGGACACTGGACCAGCTCGCACAAACTGAGCATACCGCAGAAAGCGCACTGGATGCTTTTCAAAAACTAAAGGCCTTTTATCTCACGGCTTATGAAGAGCACTTCAATATCGTTTTCCCGCAAATCCTTTTAACAAACAAACTGCAAGCGATGTATCAGGACATTCAAGGAGAGTCCGAAAACGCTCATTTTTACGAGATGCTGACAGGAAAAATGAACAAATCACTGGAAACGGACCGTTGCTTATGGCTATTTTCTGTGGAAGTTCAAGAGAACCCGAACCTTCTGGCCATTTTTGAAAACAACAAGCCTGAACAGCTCCAGGATAAATTGGAACAAACAGATGAGGGAAGACACTTCCTGAAGAACGTCCATGAATTCTTGCAAGAATACGGATGGAGATCTGTTAAAAGTCATGATCTGATTGAACAAATCTGGGTGGAAAATCCGTATTTCGCTCTGGCCAATATTCAAAATTATGTCCGTAATGGCTATCATTTTGACAATGAATTTCAGAAAACGAAAGAAAAACGAGAGAAATTATACAATGAATTCTTGGAAAACATAGAAGATCCCGGTTTACGCACCGAATTTGACCGCTATTATCAATGGACACTGAACTCTGCAAATATAAAAGATGATCACCACTTTTATATTGACGCCATGCTGGATGCCAAGGCGAGAATCTTTCTGCTGAAGATAGGTGAATTGCTGGCGGAAAACGGTGTCATTCAAGATCGTGAGGACCTTTGGTTCTTATATGACGACGAAGTGGAACAAGCGCTTCTTCACCCTGTATCCCTGCAAGAAAAGGCTGAAAAACGCAGACAGATTTTTCATGAGTATGAGCTGGCCCAAGCCCCGGCCTACCTCGGCACCCCGACAAAAGAACAGCTCAAAGCAGCTGAAGAAATTGTCGGCGCTGTGATAGAGGATGAAAAAAACACAGAGAATCATATTTTTGGCATTGCGGCATCAAGCGGCATTGCGACAGGTCCGGTGAAAATCATTCGGGACGCCAATGAATTTTCTCAATTCGCGCCTGGGGACGTACTCGTTTGCAAGATGACCACACCGCTATGGACCAGCCTGTTTCAAGACGCCAAAGCGATTATTACAGACACAGGCGGCATTTTGTCTCACGCTGCGATTATTGCCCGTGAATACGGCATTCCAGCCGTTCTCGGCACACGCACGGCAACCGAAAGACTGCGAGACGGTGACATCATCACTGTTGACGGAAGCAGCGGCAAAATCACAGTTGTCAGCCGGTCCTGATGCGTCCCCCTCTTTCTTATACAAGCGGGGCGGGTGTATACTTGTCCTGCCAGTATATTCGTGAGGTGAAACGTATTGAGACCGACAAACAAGAGAATCCTTGACGCTGCCATGCAGCTGCTCGTCAAAAAAGGATATCGCGCAACAACTACAAAAGAAATTGCAGAAAAAGCAAATGTAAGTGAAGCGACGATTTTCAGGAACTTTAAAAACAAACAAGGACTAGTTGAGGCTTTGCTTTCTCAGCATTCTTCAAACAGAGGCAGCATTTTGGAACAAACAGAAGGGGATTTGTACAAAGACCTGCTTCATATCGGAACCTGTCTCTTGGAGGAGCTCGAACATAGAAAAGATATCATTAAAATCAGCTTTCGTGAACCGGCCATGTTTCAGGATGTCATTAACCACGTCACTGAATATCCCCAATCTATGAAACAGCTATTGGTTGATTATCTCAAATCGATGGGTGAGAAAGGGGTTATTCAGACAGGAAATGAAGCGGAGAATTCCGACGTATTCCTGTCGATTATCTTCGGTTATTTCATTCACCGTCTCCACTTAGGAGACAGGGTCATATCAATGCCCCAGGAAAAAATGCTGGAGCACAGCACAGCTCTATTTGTCAAAGGAATTTCTGCTGATTAACTCCTTGGCATAATAAAAAGGAGGATCCCAATGAGCTCAAGAAAAGAATGGGCGCTGATCGTCTCGCTATTATTGGGGGCCATTCTGGTTCCCATTAACTCAACGATGATCGCGGTCGCGCTCTCATCTATTTCCCATACGTATAACGAGTCCATCGCAAGCATCACTTGGGTGGTTACCGTTTATTTAATCGTGATGGCAGTCACACAGCCGATTGCAGGAAAGCTCGGTGACATGTACGGCAATAAAACAATGTACTTATGGGGAGTCGGCCTTTTTCTAATCGCATCTCTAGGCTGCGCCCTTTCACCGAGTCTGCTCCTGTTAATTGTTTTTCGGGCATTGCAGGCTGTCGGCGGGGCATTGCTTACGCCAAACAGCATTGCCATTATCCGGCATGTTGTTTCTGAAAAACGCCTACCGAAAGTGTTTGGATTTTTCGGACTGGGCGCGGGACTTGGTGCAGCACTCGGGCCTTTTATCGGCTCTATACTGATTGACAGCTTCAGCTGGCATTCGATTTTTTGGGTCAACATCCCGTTCCTCGCTATTGCTTTATTTACGGCATTAACGATGTTTCCTCAATATAAAGAAAATAAATCTGACGCGCCGCTGGATATCATCGGCTCTCTCTTGCTTGCAGGCAGCATCGTTTCAATTATCCTGCTGACGAAAAATGAGGCTCCATGGGGATATGCGGTATACAGTGTATTGATACTTCTTTTTGTTCCGCTTTTTTTCAGAAGAGAAAAACGTACCCAGCACCCCATCATTGACTTTGCACTGTTTAAAAGCTCAACCTTTACAAATGCGAATCTATCAGTCTTGTTAAGCAATTTGATGATGTATGCCGTCTTATTGATTATGCCGTTATTTATGACGAACCAATTTGGGCTTAATACGTCTAACAGCGGGATGGCGCTTTCTGTATTTTCGATCTTCATGTCAGCCAGCAACTGGGTGGGCGCGCAGCTCCATCACAAATGGGGAGCCAAAAAAATCATTTTTCTTTCATTTGCCATGATGGCTGGTGCGAATCTATTATTTTTGCTGTTAAGCAGCTCGCATTCTGTCTTGTTCCTCATGGTCTCTCTTATCCTTGGCGGGCTCGCTTCCGGAGTCGGCCTGACCAGCATGCAGGTTTCATCCCTTGCCACAGTAGACCCCGGAATGTCAGGAGTGGCATCCGGGATTTTCTCGACCTTCCGTTATTTCGGAAGCATCATTTCATCAGCCTTAATTGGTCTGATTTCGGGATATCACACCCTATTTATGATTCTCTTTGCTGTATCCATCATCGGCGTTTTTGTTTCATTGGGCATCAAATCTGATGAAACGGCACGGATAGAAAAAAACTCAGCGTAACACAAAACAGCCCGGCATCGCATCTTCCTGCGGTGCCGGGCTGCCTTTTATGATCCAGAAGCGGCTGCTTCGTCTTCACGGTCATCCTTTACGAAGAGGATGCCCAATTCATGATGTTCTCCTTCATAAGAAGCTCGCTGGTCAAAACGAATTTCTCCATTCAAACCGATAATTTCAAGCTTTACATATGCACGGTTATGCTGAAGCGCTTCATAGAAATCAGAAACGTTCTTAACCGGTATGCCATTGACTTTCGTTATGATTTCCCCGATTTTCAATTCCAGATCCTCAGCCGGCGTATTGGGGATAATCCCAAGCACCATTAAGCCCTGATCCCTTTTCGAGAAATAAAACGGAGCCGCGTTATCATTCACTCTTTGCTTTATGGACAGAAAAATGCGCCCTAACAAAGCAGTACAGACCGCTGCACCCGCAAGCGGCGTCCACAGTAAGCTCGCTGCACCGAGAACTGCGACGGCAAGACCGAGAATACAAACGCGTTTCGCTGTGATCCTTATACTCGTTTCAGGCAGCGATCCCTGTACCCTTTGTCCAAATCCGACAAAGTAAGGAATCCATAGAAAATGGAATGAGCCGCCGGGAACCGTAAACACGGGCCACCAGCTAAGGTGCGATTCTAAACCATTACCGGGCACGAGAAGGAACAGCGGCAAAAGCCAAACCCGGTTTGCCAGCTGCTGTCCGATCGGCAAACCGCGGCTGCTTACGACAAGTGCCGGTGATGTTCTCACATGCGCAGAACGATAAGCAACCGCTCCTTCAGTGATAATCAGCAAACCTAGAAACACAGCCACAGCCGGCCAAACAACTGCAAATCCTTGCGGAAATCTCTCTAGAAAGGGCTCCGCCTGATATATTTGCAGTCCAAAACCTATCAGCATACTCACACTGACGATATATGCAGCAGACATCCAGTTTGCGCGAAGAGTGAACGCTGCCGCTGCAGTGATAACGGCAATAATCGCAAGTAAACCGAGAGGAATCGATATTCCGAGTCCACCTAAAATAACTGACAAAAGAAGACCTGGAATCAGTCCCTTTGTATATGTAAATTTCAGATCATCATAAATATCTGCTATTCTTGTATGAAAGGTTTTTCGTTCCCGTTTGATTCTTACATAGCCGAAAGCCAGGGTTATGATGATAAAAAACCAGAAAAGCGGGTGTAAGAAGAACAAGCCCGCGCTTTTTAACAGTTCAATTCCCCATTGAACAGACACTATCTCTCACCGCCTCAAGCCAAACATGTTACTCATATTCTATCAAATATTAAATGGCTTGGATATCCTCAGGAGAGTTTATCTCTCTTGCGTCATCCACAGCGTGACATTCGATAGTGAAAAATCCTTTAAATAGTGGTTTACATCCACATCCAATAACCCGCTGATTAGATGCATCGACCTTTTTATATCTGTCAGATTAATTCCTAATCGCTTATGGTTTTTCATTAAGTAGTTAAAATAATGTTTGGCGCATTCCTCATTAATGTCATTTACTGATTCGACATTGGTGTAATTGACCAAATATCTGCTGAACAGCATAAGAAGACTTAGTGCTTTTGTAGCTGAAAATGTTACGTCTTGTGTTCTGTCTTTTAATTGTTCCACTAATTCATAATATTTTTTTTCACGCACAATACTTGCCCTCTTCAATTGTGAACCCCCATTTTCTTTATACAGATAAGCACGGGCCAGTATAAGCAGCAGTACTGGAGTGCTAACAAGCATTCTCGCTAACGTTACTCTTTAAATACCTGTCGTTCAGCTGCCATTAACCTGATTACTGTTCTTTTTAGAACCTTCTTATATTGTATGAAGTAAACAAAGACTAGGCAACTTGCAAAAGTTTCATTTTAAATGCATATTAACTCGTTAGAAAGTCTCTCTCATATATTGATATCGGGTAATAACAGTCCTTTATAAATGTTTATTTGTGAAAATTTTTTTAATTTCTTGTCAAAAACTCGTTTTTTATGTGACTTATGATCCATAATCTCTTTAAGCACAAAGAAACAGGAGATGGGATACCATCTCCTTTAATTGACAAATAATGATTTCAATGCTGTTTGAAGCTGCAAATCATTTTTTTCATCTGATTTTTTCTTTTCTATCTGCTGATTTAATGTCTCTGCAGTGCGAGTGTCGATCACACCGGTTTTATTCAGCTTGTTTTGATCCTGAAAAGCCATAACCGCTTTTTTCATGTCTTTGCTGAAATAGCCATCCTCACGTCCCGGATCAAAGCTGAGACCTTTTAACAATACCTGCGCATGCTTGACGTCTTCATTGTTCATGTCCACTTTAAGCGGCTCTTTCAGCTGTAAAGGCCCGGCGGAAAAATAATCGGGCTGCTTAATCGCAATGGTCGGTTCAATTCCTTTCTTATGAATCCAGTTTCCATTTGGCGTCAGCCACTTGTAAAGCGTTAATTTGATGTTGCTGCCGTCCCCCATTGGCACAGCCTGTTGAACCGTTCCCTTTCCAAAAGACGTATCGCCTACAACATCATAATGGCCAGCTTCCTTTAATGCGCCGGCAAGAATTTCTGATGCAGAGGCACTTCCTTTATCCGTAATCACATTGACAGGGTACGCTTTTTTATGGGTCAATGTTGAAAAATAACGTTTTTTATCCCCATTGCGTTCAGCAATCTGAATATACGGCTGATCCTTTGTAACAAAATGCTTAAGAATTTCTTCCACACTTTGAAGATATCCGCCCGGGTTGCCGCGTACATCAATGACAAGTCCTTCTATTTCTTTTTTCTCAAGCTCCCTCAGCGCTTTTGCAAAATCCTCTGCGGTGTGCTCAGAAAAAGTAGAGATGGCAATATATCCGACAGAATGCCCCTGTACTTTTTTCTCTGATGCAAAAACCGTTTCGAGCGGAATCTCAGCTCTCTTGATCCGGAATGACAGCTGCTTCTTCGTTCCAGGCCGCTGAATCTTCATTGAAACGCTGGACCCTTTTTTTCCTCTTATTTTTAACACAGCGTGGTTTAAATCCTTGCCGGCCATCGATTCTCCATTGATGCTGATAATTTCATCATTAGGCTTCAACCCGGCTTTTTCCGCTGGCGATTTCTTGAATGGAGAAACAATAATAATTTTGCCGTCTTCCATTCCAACCTCAGCCCCGATGCCTTCAAATGAGGAATCAAGAGAATCAGAAAATTGCTTAGCTGTCTGCTTGTCCATGTAAACAGAATAAGGATCATTTAGCGTAGACAGCATTCCCTGGATGGCTCCCTCGAGCAGCTTTTCTCTATCTACTTTTTCTACGTACTCATTCGAAATTAACTCATACGCTTTTTCGATTTTGTCCATAGCTTTATCCCGTTCAGAGTCAGCTTGTGCCGTCGCGGGAACTGCTGCAGTCTGGGGCTTATCCATCTCAAGCAGGTTGATTCCCGCATATACACCGGCGCCTCCGAACAGCATGCTCCCTGCTGCTATCACAGCCATTATTTTTTGATTCATCCTTTACTCCTCCTGTATGCCAGACTGTCTTTACCAAAACCTAGAGATAGTATATGTAAGGATGGAGATTTCATGTAATCATAGAAGAAAAAGAAGGCAAATGAAAAGCCGTCCCGAAAACGGAACGGCTTTTTCACTTTATACTCGCAGAAACTTGCGGATGGAAGTCAGACTTCCCCATACTCCAATTACTGCGCCGATTGCAATCAGCACTAGCGAAACTTGGAATACAAATGGATTATAAGGAAGAAGAGAGACAAATGATCCTTGAACCTTTGGAACGACCCATCCGATGACGTATTGGTAAGTGCTCAGCACCAGTGCAATCGGAATCACAGAACCGAATACGCCTAGCAGCAATCCTTCAAGGAAAAACGGCCAGCGGATAAACCAGTTTGTCGCGCCGACAAGCTTCATGATTTCAATTTCTTTTCTTCTTGCGAAAATTGTAATTTTAATGGTGTTGGAAATTAAGAACATCGCCGTAAATACCAGGCCGATAATTAACGCGATTCCGATGTTGCGGGAAACGCCGACTACTTTAAACAAACGGCTGACCTCTTCTTTTCCATAAGTGACTTTATAAACATGATCCATTTTTTCGATCTTTTTCGCCACGTTCGGCGTATCATGCGGATCTGTCGTTTTGACGACAAACGCATCATTAAGCGGGTTTTCCTGATCCTTCATTGTCAGGGATTTTCCGCTGTCACCAAAACTGTCAACCAGCTGGTCAAGCTCTTTTTCTTTAGATGAAAAAGTGACACTCTGAATGCCCTTCAGTTCCTTAATATCGTTCTGAAGCTTGTCCTGTGCCTTCTGATCTGCAGTCAGATCAACCAGCACTTTGATTTCGACTTGTTTTTCTGCATTCGTGGCCATGTTATTCAAATTCAGCATAATCACTAAAAACACGCCGACTAAAATCAGCGTAACGGTTACAGCACTAATGGATGCAAATGTCATCCATGTGTTTCTCCCGAGAGATTTAAAACTCTCACGCAAGTGGCGCCCGAGAATTTTAATCATATGAACCATACTCCCCTCTTGACTCATCACGCACAATGATACCATCTTCGATTGCAATGACACGTTTCTTCATGGTGTTTACGATTTCTTTATTATGTGTCGCCATCACGACTGTTGTCCCGCGGTTGTTAATTTCCTCCAGCGTCTTCATGACTTCCCAAGACGTATCCGGATCAAGGTTTCCTGTCGGTTCATCAGCAATGACAACATCAGGGTTGTTCACAATTGATCTTGCAATAGATACACGCTGCTGCTCCCCGCCTGAAAGCTGGTCAGGAAATTGTCGCGCTTTATGCTTCAGCTGCACAAGATCAAGCACTTCAAGCACCCGTTTCTTAATGACAGACGGTTGTTCTCCAATCACTTCAAGGGCAAATGCCACATTTTCAAAAACAGTAAGTTTCGGAAGAAGCTTGAAATCTTGAAAGACAACGCCTATTTTTCGGCGCACGAAAGGAATCTCTTTTTCTTTAATTGTCGCGAGATCTTTATGATTGATTAAAATTTGTCCTTTTGTCGGTTTTTCTTCTCTGTAAATCATTTTAATAAAAGTAGATTTACCTGCTCCGCTCGGACCAACAACATACACAAACTCGCCGGGATGAATGGTAACAGAAATCCCATTGAGCGCTTTTACGCCGTTCGGATAGGCTTTATATACTTCCTTCATCTCTATCATGAAATCACCTAATCTTTTATATCATTTTATCTATCACACGGTCATACTCTTCGAATGCATTCGACAATTTATGACCCATTCATTTGTAAAAAGATGAAAAATCTGAAAGTTCCCTTTTTCAATACACTTCATTATACGTCAAATTTAGACATAATACTATTACAGTTTCTTTTCATTCATATTGTCAAGGCATAAAAACATCCTTGCCGGCACTCGGCAAGGATGTTTTTATCTTACTTTTTTTCTGACAGCCATTTGGCAATAACAGCGGCTTCGTTATCCTCTACAAGCCCCTTTGGCATATTGCCGCGGCCGTTTTTAATAATGCTTTCAATTTTGTGTTCATCGTATTTGCCTCCGACCTCTTGGAGATTAGGCCCTGACACACCTTCTAAATCCTTGCCGTGGCAGCCTACGCAGCTTTGCTGATATAATTCTTCCCCTTCAGATGCAGTGGCTTCCGTCTTGCTGCCGATGTCTGCCTTCTCTTCTTTTGCATCGTTTGATCCGCAGGCAGCCAACAGAACAGAAAGCGCAAATCCAATCATTAATATCGATAACTTTGATTTCATGTTGAGAAGCACAACTCCTTTACGATCTCTTCCATATTATAACCTCGTTTAAGTGCGTTTGAAACCCTCGCCCAGCACCTCGCTCGCGTCTGCTACAATTACAAAAGCTGACTCATCAATCTGTTTGACGATTTGTTTCAATTTGGTGAATTCAGTTTGCCCAACCACGCACATTAAAATCGGACGGTCATCGTCAGTATATCCGCCGACTGCAGAAATTTTTGTCACGCCTCTGTCAATCTTCTGTAAGACAGCCTCCTTGACAGCCTGCTCCTGCTTTGTAATGATGAGCGCCATTTTAGAACGATTAAAGCCGACTTGCACAACATCAATGGTTTTGCTGGACACATAGACGCCAAGCATGGCATATAAGCCTTGCTCAATATTAAATACGATCATAGCCGTAACAACGATCATTCCGTCAATGATGGCGAGGCACTTCCCCAATGACAGACCGGAGTACTTATGAATGATCTGTGCAGCCAAGGCTGTTCCTCCCGTCGACCCTTTCCCTAAGTACACAATACCAATTCCGATACCTATCCCGACACCGCCAAAAATCGCCGCCAAGAGTTCATGATGAGTGGCGGGCTGAATATCCCTTGTCAGAAACACCACTAGCGGCAAAAACACAGAACCTGCAAGCGTCTTTAGTCCAAATTTCCCGCCGAGCAAAATGACGCCAGCAATAAATAAAGGGATATTAATAATCCACTGTACATACGCTGCTTCAAAACCATATGATTGTAAAATCGTACTGATCCCGCTGACCCCGCCGGCGGCAATCTTATTCGGAAGCAAAAATACATTAAAGGACACGGCCGTAATCGCTGCTCCTATCAATATGTATACATAATCCCGCAAAATCCACAATGTTTTATTCCGTACGTCCATCATATATCCTCCGTTTCTTCCAATGCTCTCCGATAGCATTTTAATCTTTCCCTGATTAGATGTAAATAACACCCAAATACAGTGGTAATATGCTAAAGCAGCAGTGAAATCAAGGATATAAGAAATAAAAAAACACACCCGTATGCATCAGGTGTGTTTTTCAGCTTATGAAAGCTTAGAACGCAGGTAGGCATCAATAAACGTATCAATGTCACCATCCATTACAGCTTGAACGTTCCCCATTTCTGTATTGGTCCGATGGTCTTTTACCATGGAATACGGATGGAATACATAAGAACGGATTTGGCTGCCCCAGCCGATTTCTTTTTGTTCACCGCGAATTTCATCCAGCTCTGCCTGCTGCTCTTCAATTCTGCGCTGATACAGCTTGGCCTTCAGCATTTTCATGGCTCTTTCACGGTTTTTAATTTGTGAGCGCTCCGTTTGGCATGTCACAACTACGTTCGTCGGCAAGTGAGTAATCCGAACGGCTGAATCCGTCGTATTGACGTGCTGTCCGCCCGCGCCGCTTGCACGGTACGTGTCAACTTTAATATCCTCCGTACGAATATCAATATCAATTTCATCGTTAAATTCAGGCATGACTTCACATGAAACGAAAGATGTGTGGCGGCGGCCTGATGAATCAAATGGTGAGATCCGCACAAGACGATGAACACCTTTTTCTGCTTTGAGATACCCGTAAGCGTTGTGTCCTTTGATGAGCAATGTCACTGACTTGATTCCCGCCTCGTCACCTGGAAGGTAATCGAGAGTCTCTACTTTAAAGCCGCGGCGCTCTCCCCATCTTGTATACATTCTAAGAAGCATAGAGCCCCAGTCCTGTGACTCTGTACCGCCAGCACCAGGGTGCAGTTCTAAAATCGCGTTATTTTTATCATACGGCTCGCTGAGAAGAAGCTGAAGCTCAAACTCATTGAACTCTTTTGTTAATGATTTTAGTTCTTTTTCAAGCTCAAACTGGAGATCAGTGTCCGGCTCTTCTTTCAAAAGATCATGAGTCATTTGTAATTCTTCGTGGGATTCATTCAATTTTTTATACGAATTGACATAATCCTTTAAACAGTTTGCTTCATTTATAACCGTTTGAGCTTTTTGCTGATCATTCCAGAATTCCGGATCAGCCATTTGTTCATCTAGCTCAGCAATGCGGGCCTCCTTTGATTCGAGGTCAAAGAGACCCCCTAAAGTCCGCTAAACGAGAAGCCATATTTTCGAGCTCTGCTCTAATTTCTGATAATTCCATTTCATTCACCTCATTAAAAGATCCGCAGGCGCCTGCAGGCGCCGCGGTCAGTAAACTTGCCGGGGCGAACTATTCAGTACGGCCGCAGCAATTTTTATATTTTTTCCCGCTTCCGCAGTGGCATGGGGCATTTCGGCCGATATCAACCACTTTGCGAACCGGTGCTTTCTTTGCTTTTTTGTTATCGTCGCCTTCTTGCGGCTGATGAGCTGTTGTTTGGCCTTGTACAACCTCTTCACGCTCCAGATTGTTTTCAATCTCAGCTTTCATCACAAATTTTGCGACTTCGTCCTCAATTGATTCAATCATATGCTCAAACATCGCAAAACCTTCCATTTGATACTCACGAAGCGGGTTCGTCTGCGCGTAAGCACGAAGGTGAATCCCTTGGCGGAGCTGATCCATCGCATCAATATGATCCATCCATTTAGAATCAACGGCACGAAGAACGATAACTTTTTCGAATTCGCGCATTTGCTCTTTGCCGAATTGCTCTTCCTTCTCATTATATTTTGTGATGATGCGATCCATAATGAGCTCAAGCATTTCATCCGGTTCTTTGCCGAAGATATCGCTCTTCTCAAGCGCACCTTCATCAAGATAAGTTGTGTTGATAAGATCAACTAGACCGTCAAGCTTCCACTCCTCAGGAAGCTCTTCTCTTGGCGTATAGGCTGCAATTGCGCGTTCGAGAGAAGACTTGATCATATTTTCAACGATTTCACGCAGGTTTTCAGAGTCAATGACTTCAAAGCGCTGCTTATAAATGACCTCACGCTGCTGGCGGAGAACATCATCATATTGCAGAAGCTGTTTACGCGAATCGAAGTTATTGCCTTCGACGCGTTTTTGAGACGATTCAACCGCGCGAGATACCATTTTGCTTTGGATTGGAGTAGAGTCGTCCATGCCGAAGCGGTCCAGCATCGCCATTGTCCGCTCAGCTCCGAATCTGCGCATCAATTCATCTTCCATAGAAAGATAAAATTGAGTGATCCCCGGGTCTCCCTGACGTCCGGAACGACCTCGAAGCTGATTGTCAATCCGGCGTGATTCATGTCGTTCTGTTCCGACTACAGCGAGTCCGCCAAGCTCTTTTACACCTTCGCCAAGCTTAATGTCCGTTCCGCGCCCCGCCATGTTAGTCGCAATCGTAACTGCGCCTTTTTGGCCGGCCTCTTCAATGATCTGCGCTTCACGTTCATGGTTTTTGGCATTTAACACTTGATGCGGAATTCCTTTGTTTTTAAGCAGCTTAGAAATCAATTCAGATGTTTCAACGGCAACCGTACCGACTAGAACAGGCTGTCCCGTCATGTAACGCTGTGCGACATCCTCCGCAACTGCCTTAAACTTTCCTTCCATCGTGCGGTAAATTAAATCCGGACGGTCATCACGGACAACAGGCCTGTTGGTAGGGATCGTGACAACCTGCATGTTGTAGATGTTGCGGAATTCTTCTTCCTCTGTCTTAGCTGTACCCGTCATACCGGCAAGTTTTTCGTACATTCGGAAGTAGTTTTGGAACGTAATCGTCGCCAAGGTCATGCTTTCGTTTTGAATCTCAAGCCCTTCCTTTGCTTCAATCGCTTGGTGAAGCCCCTCACTGTAGCGGCGGCCTTTCATCAGACGTCCCGTGAAGGAATCAACAATAACAACCTGTCCGTCTTCCACTACATAGTCAACGTCCTTTTGCATCGCAACGTGAGCTTTTAAGGCCTGGTTGATATGGTGGTTGAGCGCGACATGCTTCACATCAAAGAGGTTATCGATGCCGAACGCTTTTTCCGCCTTCGTCATTCCTTCTTCAGTAAGCTGTACAGCTTTTGTTTTGATATCGTACGTGTAATCCTTCTCCGCTTTTAACGTACGGACAAAAGCATTTGCCTGTACGTACAGCTTAGTGGATTTTGCAGCTTGTCCAGAAATGATAAGCGGTGTTCTCGCTTCATCAATTAAAATAGAGTCAACTTCATCAATTACCGCAAAATGAAGCGGGCGCTGAACCATCTGCTCTTTATAAAGAACCATATTGTCACGCAAATAGTCGAAGCCAAGCTCATTGTTTGTGGAGTAAGTAATATCAGCGGCATAAGCTTCCCGTTTTTCGTCTTTTGACATTGAGTTTAAATTCAAGCCGACAGTCAAACCGAGAAACTCAAAAATTTTCCCCATTTGCTCAGCGTCACGGCTTGCCAAGTATTCGTTGACAGTCACGATGTGTACGCCTTTACCTGTTAACGCATTTAAATAAACAGGCAGAGTAGACGTTAATGTTTTCCCTTCCCCTGTTTTCATTTCCGCGATATTTCCGTCATGAAGCGCCACGCCCCCCATGAGCTGTACTTTAAACGGAAACATGCCTGTTACGCGGCGTGAAGCTTCTCGAACAACAGCGAAAGCTTCAACAAGAAGATCATCCGTTGTCGCCCCTTTTTCAAGGCGCTCTTTAAATTCAATTGTTTTATGTTTCAACGCGTCGTCAGAGAGATTTTCATAGTCTCCGCGAATCGCATCAATATCGTTAGCAATTTTTTCGTATCTATTCAGCGTACGTTTTGTTGGATCAAACATTTTATTTAAAATTCCAAGCATTTATAACGCTCCTCTATCATCACATGCCTATTTTAAAGGCATGTATAAATAATTTACTAGTCCATGTATACCTCTCATTATCATATCATACCTTTTGTTATTTCCAAAGAATTTGCAAATAAGAAAAACAAAAACCTTCCGCGGACATCACGGAAGGCTTCTTTTCATTATTCAGTCGGTTCAATTAAGCCATATTTCCCGTCATTTCTGCGGTACACGACATTTGTAAGGTTTGTTTCCGCATTTGTGAAAACAAAGAAATTATGGCCAAGCATATTCATTTGCAAGATCGCTTCTTCACTATCCATCGGCTTTAAATTAAAGCGTTTCTGACGGACAATGTCCAAGCTCTCCTCCTCTTCTATGTCATCCTGAACCGCAATATCTGTATCAGAGCCAAGGCCGTTTGCCAATAAATATTTTGGAGAGCCCTGCTCACGGAATTTACGGTTTACTTTCGTTTTATGCTTACGGATTTGACGTTCCAGTTTGTTTGTTGCGAGATCAATTGCGTTGTACATATCCTCGTTATGCACCTCGGACCGAAGCGCCAGATCTGTCATCGGAATCGTAACCTCAACCTTAGACTCCTTGTCATTGTAAAACTTCAAGTTGACGTTCACATCGGCATCCACACTATGGTCAAAATAGCGCTCCAGCTTGCCGATCTTCCTCTCGACATGATCCTTTAACGCGGGTGTCACTTCAATATTTTCTCCTCTGATGTTATAGTTCATCAAAGAACGCCTCCCTTTTATTAAGGATATGTATCTATTTCTCTTTTACCCTTTACAATTCCTGCTGAAACATAAATCTTTTGTGAAAATTCAGTGAACTTTGTCGAATTTTGTTTGTATTTGCTCTGTTATTGGCGGTTCGGAGGTATATGTATATGCTGATTGAACGAAACAAATACCTCACACACGCCTAATTGATTAAAAAGGGTTCCATACATTGATGAATAGACAGCATCCATTTTCTATAATGAATCAGAAAATGTTCCTTTAAATACTCACAGAACTCATGAGAGGGAAAAGAGAAAGAGACCAATTGATCAAACTCCGCAAAAATTTGGTCAAATGCTTTCACACAAATTTCAGCACACCGCGAATCCATAATGAAGAGAAGTGTTGAATGTGTTGAATCCAAATAAAAAAAGGCTTGGATCAGATCTTGGTAGATCCGATCCCCTTCTGTTTTTGATAAATTCTCTTCAGCCTCTATCAAATAACACAACCCTTCTTCAATGGTAAAAAGAAGATGATAATAAGCTGATAAAAGCGTATAATCTTCAATGCTCTTCAAGGCACTCACCTATTTACGCTTGTCATAATATGTGCCGTCAATCGTAATGTTGTTATAAGGGTTTAAATACGTCGTATGCATCACACGTTTTCTTTTCATCTGCTGAAGTTCTGCTGCGATTGACTGCTTCAGTCGTTCCATTTCCTTCACAATCAGCTGATCCCATGTCAAAATAAGTTTCATCTGCTTTCGCTCTTCTTCTGAAAGCGGCAGAGATATCTCCTGAATCAGTTCAGACCGTGTAGCCACAAAGTCTTCAATTTGCTTTAAAAGTTCATCGCTTTCCGGCGTATTTTGTATGTGTGACAGCATACTCTTCGTCTCAGTGTATAGTTGATCTATATTATTCATGCGATCCCGCCTGATCCGTGCCGGTCCTTCCGTTCACTTTGAATGGCTTGTTTCCAAGCATCGCGAAAATCTGTTACATAACCTTCAACCTCAGCCAGCATGCCCGTATCATTTTTGATATTTGCCTGTACCAATCTTCGATACATATAATCGTACATCGCACCCATGGAAGCGGAAAGCTCTATGTTACGGTTAAGTGTAAAATTTAATTCCTGAATAATATTTTGCGCTTTAATCAGATTCTCATTTTTACGTTCCATATCATCATTCTCAATGGCCTGAGAGGCAAGTCTTATAAATTTTAAACAGCCATTATACAGCATAAGCGTCAGTTCACCGGGTGTAGCCGTATTCACTGAATTTTGCTGATAGGCTGTATATGGATTTTGGATCGCCATGTGTCATCCTCCAAATTACATTTATTGTACAAGAAGCTGTGATAAATAGGACGCTTGTTCGTTCATTTTTTGAATCGCAGAATCCATTGCACTGAATTTTGAATAATAGCGGTTTTCTATTGTGGTTAACCGGTCCTGCATTTTGGTAATATCAGTGCTGATCGTATTTAAATTTTTACCGATTGAATAATCATTGGTTCCCATTGTCGAGTTTCCGGCTTTTGCTTCAATGCTCTTCACCGTACTTTTCAGGGTGTCACCGATGCGTTTCATAATCCCTTTATCACTATAGGCGCTGCTGTTCGACCCACTTGTAAATAAAGCGGCAACGCTTTGCGGATCTTCTTGTATTTTGGCTTTCAGTTTGTCTTCATTAATCTCTAAATGTCCCCGCATTTGGTAAGCACTTGAGGTTGTTATGCCGAATTCTGTCAATTGATAGGTTTTCCCAGCCGCATTAACTTGAGTATAAAAGTCAGTCCGCATTTGGTTTGTGCCGGTGCTGATGCTGGAATCATTTCTCAGCAATCCGCTTTTTGCCTTCTCCTCCCAGAGCTCTACCTCTTTATCGGACATGGCTTCTTTTTGTTCACTTGTCAACGGAGTATAGTCTCGGTATTTTTCTTCTTTCAGCTTTTCATTCAGGCTGTCAACCATTTCATTGTATTTATCTACAAACTCTTTGATTTGGTTATAAATCCCGTCAACATCAGTAGAAACAGATGTGGTAACAGGGCCTGTGGCTGCAGTTGTATTTTTAATCGAGTAAGTAACACCATTCACCGTGAAATTGTTTGTCAGCTTCTCCATTTCAAAGCCGTTAATTGTGACTTTGGCATTTGTGCCTTCTTTGTAAGCAGTGAGCTTATTATCAGCATCCAAAGAAAAACCAAGCTGACCGGACATAAAGTCAGCTGTAGCAGAGTCTGCTGCCTGTATACTGCCCCCTGCACCTGTTGCTTTAGAAGAAAACGCAATGGTTTCTACGTACTCTGTACCATTCCAAATTTTATCTTTAAAAGCTGATACTCCTAGATCTGAGCTGTTAAGTTTAGAAATCACATTATCAATCGTATCGGCGCTCGTCACACTAATGTTCACTGTTTTTGCCGTTGTTTCGCCAGGCGCAACAACGTTAAATGCCAAATTATAATCGCCTTGAGTGTATCCCGTATAATTGTTTGCCTTATACGTTGCTGCGGTTGCCAAGCTCGCCACTTCAACAGTAGAAGAAGAGTTTGGTGCACTTGCGCTTCCTGTAGCAGTTAACACAGACTCATTAGAGCTTGTCACAGTTTTGCTCTGATACGTGCTAGGATATGTCAACGTATTTTTAGACATATAATCTTGCAATTCTTTTATTTTTGTATTGACTTCACGATAGCTGTCACGCTGCCATTCAAGAGTCTGCTTTTTTTGCTTCAGCTTATCAAGCGGGGCTCTTTCTGTCTGCATCAGCTTTGATACGATATCATCTATATCCATTCCTGACGCCAGTCCTGTTATTCTTGTGACCATCTCAAACCACTCCTATTCTACTTTTTTTCATCTACAAATAACCCGAGAAATTCAGTCATAGCCGCATAAAAATCGAGCCACCGTTTTGGTGGAATTTCGCGGATCACTTCATTTGTAGAGTCCTCTATTACCTTTACATAGTATTCATTTAACTTGTCATGAAGCTCGAACTTCAGATGAACTTGCGAAGGTTCCAAAAGCTTGTTCATTTCCCCCACCATTTCAGCAAGATTGGTATCTGAAACTTGATGAACAGGAACCTCGTTATCATTATCTTTCTGATTATGTATTTGAGTATCATAACGATCCCAAACAGGTTGTAACGTAGTGAGCCTTTCAATGTTCAATTGATCATCCCCTATGCCCCAATCTATCGTTTATATCGACTAAATGGAGATAAGATTACACATATTTTTGGAAAAAAATCTTCTGTTTTAGATTTCTTGTTTGGAAATACATTTATAAAAAGTTAGTGGAGAATCCGGTTATTATATCATGAGTTAGTGACAGCAAGGGGGAAGTATTCGGAGCTAGAAATATTAAATAAAAGACCTTGGCGTTGCCAAGGTCTTTTTTAAAATTAACGTAATAATTGAAGTACGTTTTGCGGTTGTTGGTTTGCTTGAGCCAGCATCGCTTGAGAAGCCTGAGAAAGAATGTTGTTCTTTGTGAACTCGCTCATTTCTTTCGCCATGTCAACGTCGCGGATACGAGACTCAGCAGCTGTCAGGTTTTCACCAGAAGCGCTTAAGTTGTTGATTGTGTGCTCTAGACGGTTTTGTACCGCACCTAATTTTGAACGTTGTTTAGAAACTGTGTTGATTGCGTCATCAACTGTTTTAAGTTGAGCATTGAATCCTACAGTAGCAGTGTCAGCCGCATTATCTTTAAATTTTGTTACGTCGATGTCAGATACTGCTTGTCCAGTAAGAAGTGTCGTACCGTCTGTATCTAAAGCACCAATTGCTGTAGCTGCCATGCTTTCAATGTTGACAGAAAGCTGTTGACTGCTGTTAGCTCCGATTTGGAATGTTAATGATTTACCGCCAGCTTGCGAGAAATCGCCATTAAGAAGTTTTTTACCGTTAAACTCAGTACGGTCAGAGATACCGTTAGCGTTTGCTCCGCCACCGATTTCTTCAACAAGAGATTTGATCTCATCTTGAATTGCTCCAAGATCTGTACCATCTTGTGTACCTGTGTTTCCTGCTTGAACAACTAGTTCACGAACACGTTGAAGAATTGAGTGAGTTTCAGTCAATGCACCCTCAGCTGTTTGGATAAGAGAGATTCCGTCTTGAGAGTTTTTAGAAGCCATTTCAAGACCTCTGATTTGTCCTCTCATTTTTTCAGAGATCGCAAGACCAGCTGCGTCATCTCCCGCACGGTTGATACGAAGACCTGAAGAAAGTTTCTCCATGTTCTTTTGGCTCGCACCGTTGTTTGCGCCTAAACGGTTTAGTGTGTTAAGTGCTGCGATATTGTGGTTAATTCTCATTGTTTTGTTCCTCCCTGAATATGTTGTTAAGGCACGTCCTTGTGCCCTTATTTTGTAACTGGCGGAGTCTTTTGCGCCTCCTCCCGGCTACATCATTAATATCGGATTGTCTCTGATTTTGTTAATACAAAAATAAAAAAATCCTCACTTTTTTTGTGAGGATAATGTGGAGATCACATCGCTGGATAACGCTGCTGCACGGTTATTTTCTTCCTGAATGGTCAAGTAAATTTCTTTCCTGTGAATATCAATATGCTTTGGGGCGTCAATTCCAAGCTTCACTTGATCCCCTTCAACCGCAATCACTTTTACTTCAATATCAGCACCTATTTGAATCGCTTCGCTTATTTTCCGCGATAAAACTAGCATGATTCTCCTCCAATCGGATGCTTTGTCGTATATGAGGAGTCGTGTAAAACGACTTGCTTAGCCATCATGTTCTTGCGATTCACAATAATGGGAGCCAATAAATTAGCAGTAGATTTTTCGAATGGCTCTGCCATGGTCAATATTGTCATGACTTCTACGTCTTGAATATTATCGATATCCAAAAGTTCAGCAGTTGATTCATCAAGGTCAAATTCATAATTCTTAAAAAAGATAAACGGACTTACAACGATGAACGCAAGATTTTCTGAAGTGACGGACTGCAGTGCCACGAATGGAGAGTCTTCTGAAAGCGGAAGTATGACAAATTGTTTTTCTTCTAAAAAGCCTGGAATCCCGCTTTCAAAAAGAATGATTTGTTCTTCTTTTATGTTCATTTGGCCATGGTACTTCGTATGAATGATCATTGTTCACGATCCTTTTCTTTTTACTTTTCGGGTGATTCTTTCGGGTATTCTACATCTATATTTAAATCAGGGTATTGGAGCATGTCAACCTTAACATTTCCTGGCGTATATTCAACAATTGGCTTATGCGGCTCAGCTTGAATAACAGGCTTTCGCGGCGTAATCTGAACATCAAGCTGTGACGGAGTATATTGTATTTTCACCCTAGATAGAGAAGGAGCATAATTTTCGCCTAATTGAATTTGGTGCATCTCAGAGTTCCTCCTTGCTTGCGAAGCGATTGGGTTCCCTTTATTTTCAATTCTCATAAGCTCGTCGCCTTCTTCTGCCGTGCGCGCTATTCCCTTCATTACATCCTCATGCCCTTGTTGGGCGGCTTCTTCAATTCTCTTGAAAACATGCTTTCTGTCTAATTCTTCCCATGCTTGTGTCTGGTCAATCGTGAGTTTTCCAGGTGTCACCGATATTTTCATTTCCGCACTCGGCTGTTCGATCTCTAGATCAGCTTGAGGCTGCTCCATTTTTAAGCTGGCAGGCGTCGTTGTTAAACCAATTTTTCCTTGAACACTATGCATAATCAATCTGGGAATCTGCATCACTCTACCTCCTGAACTATAAAAAAAGCGAACTCCTAAGAGCCGCTTACTTTAAAAAGTCAATCAATGTAGGCTGAACAATTTGCGCATTAACGGCCAGAGTAGCCCTGTGCACACTTTGCTGCGCAATAAATTCAGTTATTACCTCTTCCAGTTCTACATCTTCATTGTCTGATAACACTTTGGTAGCTGTTTCTTCTTGCGCTGACAGTCTTGTATTAACCAGTTCAAGACGATTATATCTCGCTCCAAGATCAGATCGTTCAGCACTCATGCCGTCAGAAAAATGATCAATATCATCTAAAACATTGTCCATGCCATCTAGCGAACCAGAATTTAGTGCTTTCTCAAAAGAATCAAGCATTTCAAATACATTTTGCCCGCTTTCAGAAGTGCCTCCAAAAGCTGACTTTGGATCTGAATTCACTTTCAATGACATATTATTTGATATATTGACTACGACATCAGCTGTATCAGAAATTGTATAAGTTCCGTCTCCGTTATCTGTAACCGGAGGCTTATCTGAATTTGTGCCATTAAAGATATATCTGCCGTTCACTTGTGTATTCGCAATATTTAAAAGCTGTTCCTTTAACTGCTTTACTTCTACGCCAATCGCTTGCCGCTCCGCCTCGCCGTTTGTATCATTTTGAGCTTCAACCGCTAATTCTCTGACCTTTGACAAGATGTCAATTCCTTCTGTAATGTTTGTTTCTGTGTTTTCGAGCCAGGTAAAGGCTTGAGAAGCATTGCTTTTGTACTGCTGCACTTGAGACAGTTGCGTATTATACTTTAAGCTTTTCATTGCTACTACAGGATCGTCGGAAGCTTTTGAGATTTTTTTCCCTGAAGAAATCTGCGACTGGAGTTTATCCAGCTTCGAGTAGCTCGAACCGATATATCTCAGTGAGTTTTGCTGTATCATGCCTTGTGTTACTCTCATGTGACTCTACCTACCTTCCTCCAACACCCATGCCGTTGATCACTTTATCAAGTAATTCGTCTTGTAAAGTCACCATTCTTGCAGCTGCATTGTATGCGTGTTGGAATTGAATCATATTCGTCATTTCTTCGTCTAAAGAAACTGCGCTCATTTGCTGACGGTTTATGTCAGCATCATTTAGCTGTGTTTCTGTATTAGACGCCAGTCGATTAGCCTCTTGAGCTTCGATCCCTAGCTCGCCAATCAGACCCGCATAATAATCTAAAACACTAGTTTCTTTACCGTTAATGGTTATTTTACCGGTTAAAACATTTGCTAATTTTGTAGCATTTGCGTTATCGTTGGCTGCACCAGTCAGTGAGAAAGCAATGTTTGCGCCTTTTGAATCTATTATGCTGTCAGCCACTTTGATCTTGCCCGCCGCGCCCTTGGCAGGTTCAGTTTCACCGCCAGTAAAATCAAAAAAGTCTCCGCCTTGTTCACCGCTCTTGGTCACACCATTTCTGTGCACTTCATTGAAAGCTTTCGCGAATTCAAGCGCCATATTGTCAAGATCAGAAAGCATTTCCGGGTATACGCCCTTTTCTTGGCCGTCTGCTGTTATATACCCGTAAGAATCTATAAATCCTAAAAGGGATCCCTTGCTGCTAAAGGACTCCGCCTGCACAGCTGTATCCCCGATTGAAATACTTGATACTAACCCAGTTTCATTATCATAGTTGGCTGCAAGTTCTGAAACCTCGTAATTTTTACCGTCCAAAACAGTTCCTAGCGACTGTTTATTTTTATCAAGGATTTCAATTGATACAGTTCCTTCAGCAGATGCAAGTGCATTCCCGCCTGATTTGTTGTAGCTGACTTTGATATCAACCATTGAGGATAATTTATCGATCAGCAAATCTCGCTGGTCATATAAGCCATTCGGAAGAAGCCCGACCGGCTCTACTTGTGCAATTTGCTTATTTAAACTGTTTAACTGAGAAAGCAGAGAATTGACATCCAACACAGTTGTATTTAGCTCTGCTTTTAAATTCGATTGGACATTTGTAAGTGATTCAGAAATATAATTAAACGTTTCAGCTACAGCTTGTCCTTTTCGAGCAACAACAGAACGTGCACTTTCTTCATTTGTATTATTCGATAATTCCTGCAGAGAATTCCAAAACGAATTGAGCACACTGTTCAAGCCGCTGTCATCCGTTTCATTTAAAACGCCTTCCATTTGGGACAGCGCTTTGGCCCTCGTGTCATAGTATCCGGCACTGTTGTTTTGAAGACGGTATTGGTAGTCAAGAAAGATATCTCTTATTCTCTCAACTGATTTTCCTTGAACGCCCGTACCCATTTGTCCCGCTGTTTTTTCTGCGTTTTTAGATACAGCAGGGAAATAGTCAGTTGCCTCCAATGAGACCCGCTGTCTTGTATAACCATCAGTATTGGCATTTGCCACGTTATTTGCAGTAGTGCTTAACGCTGCCTGCTGAGCGCTTAACGCCCGCCTTGCAGTTTCAAGCCCCATAAAGGTAGATGTCATTTTCTGAATTCCTTTCTGCTAAGCTTTTGAATCAAACAGTTTCATTTTGCTGCTTTTCGGCAGCTCAGTTTTAATTGATTTGCTGTAATTGAAGTTATTTTCCTTAGGAACCAGCATATCGTACGAAATAGAGATGAATTGCAGCGCGTCTCTTGTCAGCTGCCTATTCATCTCATTTACTTTTTTCAGACGTCCGAGAACTTGAGAAAGAGATTCGTATAGTTGTTCCAGCTCTTCCTTTTCACTGCCTGAGGTTTTGGCGATACATGCGGAAATAGTATTATTTTCGCTATATCCGAGAAAGGCCGAAGTTGTTTTGATCCGGTCATCTTCTGTCTGCGTGATCGCTTGAATATATTTTTGCTCTTTTGTCAAAATGTTAGAAAGCTCTTTTGTTTTGCCGGCTTTGAGCGCTTCCGTCTTTTCTTCAGACAGCGTGAGCAGGTGCTCATGCAGAACGCAAAGTCGCTTCAATTGTTCAATAATTGCCTTCGCTGACATGGGCTTTCTCCTTTTTTATTGCTTTTTATAAAAATTAATCATATTTTTCGCGATATGATTTGCGTCTACTTTGTATGACCCGTTTTCAATTTGCGCTTTAAGCTGCGCAATTTTTTCCTGTCGTGAACCAGCGACTGCGTCGGATGCATGTTGCATTTCTTTAGCCTGTGATGAAATTTCAATTTTATCTTGAGGCTGTGCAGCAGTTTTTTGCACCGCTTGCTTATCATAATTTTTTTGATATGGATTAACGGATTGTGTTCCAAATTGATTGATTTTCATAGGATTCCTCTCGCTTTCCGTTGCAGTCTTTAAACAATCTTAACCCTTTTATCGACTGCGTTTTCAGTTAGTTTAGGGAATCAGCTGTTTTTGGTATTATAGGCATAGTATGTGTCTTTTTTACTATTTTCTTTCTCGATTTTCAGAGCATCCTCGTGGTTCAAATGATCCATTTGATCCTTAATATCGGACTGGCAAGCCTTGCAGAACTTGCCTTCTCTAATCGATGTCCCGCACCTTTCACAAGGGTATGCCAAATTAGGAAGATGAGTGATCTGAATTCGCTTCTGCCTGATGAATTTCAATATCAGCTCTTCTTCCACACCTGTTTCCTCAGTTATCCGGCTCAAAGTTGATTGCCGGTTTTCCTGTTTTCTTAAAAATTTATAGACAGTCTCAAATGATTTTTCTTCTTCCTTAATACACGCCTGACATACAGTTTGCAGCTTTGTTTTTAAAAATAAAGCATTGCATTTCGGACAATTAGCCAGTTCTCCCATCTTTTTTCTCCTTATTAGATAATATGCCTGTGTCAATTTCTAGTGATTATATCGGCATAAAAACAGAATCATTTAGCTTCTGATCAAGGTAAAAGATGACACTGAAGCGGCTTTTCCTTTTTCTAATAAGCAGCGGGCTGCGAAGTGCAAGGTGGCGCCTGTTGTATAAAGATCGTCTATTAAAATGATATTCATACCTTCTGCTGAATTATTTTTTGTATCAAAAATGCGCTCTGACAGCAGGCGTTCTGTTTTCTTTTTCTTTGACTGTTTCTCATTATTCAGGCGAATGAGGGGATGGTGGGAAGGCCGGTCTAAACATTCTGCCAAGAGCTGTGCCTGGTTAAATCCGCGCTCTTCTTCCCGTTCCTTGCTCAGCGGAATAGGTACAAGAACAAAATGCTTATCGGGGTAAACCTTAGAAAAGGTTGAAGAAAAATCACTTTTAAATGCATTTATGATTTCTGCATCTCCTCTAAATTTAAAACGGGAGAGCGTTTCTTTCATCATATCATTATATGTGTAAACTGAACGGTTCTGACGCAATAGCAAACTGTCTCTGATCCTTGTTCTCCACACCTCGCAATCCCTGCATACGGCATGAACAGATTGAGGTCTGCCGCACAGGGGGCAGATATGTCCTGTGATTTTCTTTAATTTGCTTCTACAAGAATAACAAACCTTTTCATCAGGCTTTAGTAAAAAAAGGGCTCTCCATGTAACATCTTGAGAAAATTGCGAATCACATAATAAACAGATCAGTTTATGAATACCTCCTCCTGCTTCGTGTGACATAAATCGCTTGGACTCTCTGAAACTACTGCAGCAGATTCAGCCAAAATGACAAGCATTGCTGTGTTTTTTTGTTTATCTACCAGCTCAGCTTTCGTATATGCGATCTTTTTAAGATCAGTAACGTAGGATGGACTCACTTTGTTTAAAGAAAGTGCCAATACATCGTTCTGGCATACTTGGCAAGTACAGGCCATATGAAGCTGGTCCATATATCGGTCGAGCAGTTCTTTCATTACGATTTCTTTTGAATTGACAAGCATTTTTACAGCTCCTCATCATCGGTTATATGAGTATACTGTACCACGTTTTCAAATAATGGCTAGTCTGTACATTCAACTTTTGCTGCCAATTCATTCATTTCTTTTATATGCTTTCTTGCATCGAGCATTCTCTTTGTTTTGCCGAAGTGAAAGAAAATGACATCGCCGTCCGCATATTCTTTATGCCGGCCGGTTCTTCCTGCAATTTGAACAAGTGCGCTTTCCGTAAAGATAGGTGATTCCGCTCCTAGTACACCCGTTTGCACCTTGGGGACTGTGACGCCTCTTTCCAGTATTGTTGTTGTGATTAATAGATCGAGCTGACCATCTCTGAATTGCTGCACTTTCTCCTTTCTATGCTTGTCTTCCGCGTGCACAGATGCGGTTCGGCAATGAACACCTCTAAAGCACGCAGCAGCCTTTTCCAGAATAGAAACGGAAGGAACGAATAAAAAAACAGGCCTCCCTTCTTTTACATGAAACTCTATCCATCTTTTCACCGCTGGCGGAATTTTATTTCGGTTTAATTTCTTCTTCCAGTTTCCACACCATACAAAGCGCGGTTCGGGTAAAGGTTTCCGGTGGTGTCTTGCGGGGATGCAAACTGAATGTAACTGTCCGTTCAGTGCTTTTCTTTTTAATTCTTTAGGAGGTGTTGCACTTAAATAAACGAGGGTGCTGTTTTTCTTTCTTGCTTTTTGAACAGCGAATTGAAGGGTTTGATCAGCAGAATATGGAAAAGCGTCCACTTCATCAATGATCATAACATCGATTGCATCTTTATATCGCAAAAGCTGATGCGTAGTGGAAATCATAAGCGGAGATAGCTGCCCTTTGTCATCGCTTCCTCCGTAAAGCGCTGAAATTTCAGCACCCTGAAAGGCAGCCTTGAGCCTTGGAGCAAGCTCTAATACAACATCGGTGCGAGGTGTTGCAATACATACACGCAGTCCTTGATTTAACGCTGATTCTATACCAGGAAACAGCATTTCTGTTTTGCCAGCGCCACAAACCGCCCAGATGAGGAGCTCTTCTTTTTTTGATATTGCTTCAATTAAAACATTGGCGGCTTTTTGCTGTCCGCTTGAAAGCTTGCCATCCCATGTCAGCTTAATAGACTTCCAGTTTGATTCATTTTCCTCTTTCCATGAATATAAAGGAACCTCCTCACTCACTCTGCCCATCATGACACAGGAACGGCAATACAGCTTATTCTTTCCAGATGAGTGATAAAAAGAAAAATACCGCTGATCAGTTTGTCCGCACCTATTACATCTATATCTCCGTTTATTTATGGATATAGAATTTTCAGCAGTGATATATCCATTCTTGATATGCCATTCAATCATCTCATCGGAAAATGAGAGCTCAGTCCTGAGCAAATGACGGCTTCGAAGCGTCTGCTGCAATTCTTTTGAAAAGGAACTGTTTTTTTCAACTGGCACATTCACATAGCACGCCTCCTTTCGAGACAGTATGCCTGAATGAATATTTTCTGTCCAACTATTAAAATAAGAATATAAAAAAGTCTCCGCTCTAAAAACGGAGATTTGGCCTTATTTAAAACACCAGCAAATTCCTAACGCACCTTCACCCAAATGAGTGCCGATTACCGCGCCAAAATAGCTGTTATAAAATTCAACATGAGGATATTTTGCAGAAAGCTCTTCAATGATTTTCGCTGCTTCTTCCTCTCGATTAGCGTGGATAACAGCAGCTCGCATAGGCAACCCTTTACTCGCATCTTCGTCTAAAAGCTCATAAATTCTCGAAATGGCTTTTTTACGTGTGCGAATCTTCTCAAAAGGCACAATTACCTTATTGTCAAAATGAAGGATAGGCTTTACCTTTAGAAGACTACCAATGAAGGCTTGGGCGCTGCTTAATCGCCCGCCGCGCTGAAGATGAGCTAAGTCATCTACCATAAAATAAGCTCGAACTGTTTTTTTCATTTCTTCCAGTTCTTTTATAATATCTTCCGGCGATGATGCTCCGTTTTTGATTAATTCAGCAGCTTTAAGGGCATAAAAGCCTTGAGCCAAGCAGCTGATCTCTGAGTCAAATGGAAACACATCAATATTGTCGACCATCGAATCAGCCGCTGCTGCACTGCTGAATGTTCCGCTGATCCCGCTGGAAAGATGGATACTGATAACCGCATCATAAGACTTGCCAAGCTCTTCATACAACGCAACCAGCTCGCCGATTGGCGGCTGAGAAGTCGTCGGGAGCTCATTATGTTTTTTCACTTCTTCGTAAAAGCTTTTCCAGTCCAACTCAATTTCTTCACGGTAAGTCTCCTCCCTAAAAACAACCTGGAGAGGGATCATATGTATCTGATGTTGTTCACGCATTTCTTTCGGAATATATGCCGTGCTGTCTGTTACGACTGCAATATTCATAGCTTCGATACCTGCCTTATTGCTTTATAACTCTATTGTAAGGGAAACGGCAGCCTAAAAAAAGACCTGCCTAGAAAAAGGCAAGTCTCCTATTATACTATCTCATTTCTACCCAACCATTTTTTATGGCGACCACAACGGCTTGCGTCCGGTCGTTTACATTCATTTTTTGTAAAATATTGCTGACATGGTTTTTAACGGTTTTCTCACTGATAAACAATGATTCACCAATACCGCGGTTGCTTTTTCCGTCTGCAAGCATCTGCAGCACTTCACATTCCCGCCTAGTTAAAATATGTAATGGTCTGCGGATTTCAGGGTAAACCTCATGTTGAGGGTGTGCAGAAACTCCGCTTGTTGCAAGGCGGCGGAATTCGTTAACGAGGTTGTGAGTAACCTTCGGATGGAGGTAAGATCCGCCCTCAGCCACTACTTTAACCGCTTCAATTAATGTATCAGCATCCATCTCTTTCAGCAGATAACCTCTTGCACCTGTTTTCAGGGCATGTGTTACATAATTTTCGTCATCGTGAATTGATAGAATAATTACTTTAGATTCAGGATACAGCTCTACAAGCTGTTTTGTAGCTTCCACACCATTTACGTTTGGCATATTGATATCCATGATCACAACATCAGGATGATAGTGCTCAACAATACGAGCCGCTTCGTCTCCGTCATCACCTTCGGCTACCACTTCAAAGGTAGGTTCAAAATCCAATATCCGTTTAACACCTTCACGAAATAACTGATGGTCGTCGATAATAACAATGTTTACTTTAGTCACAAGCCACGCCTCCTTGTATTATTGTTCTATATACTCTAGCATTCGGTCAATATGCCTTTTGGCTCTATTTTACAAATCATAGTCAAAGAGATAACGGAACCTTAATCATAATAAATGTCCCAAGACCTATTTTCGAATCTATTGTCATCGTTCCTTCCAATAAATCTACTCTTTCTTTCATGCCCAGCAAGCCGAATGATTTGTTTTTCTTCTCTTTCGCTTCCTTCAGGTCGAACCCTTTACCGTTATCTTTTATCATTAAAATCACAAAATCCTTTGTGATCTCAACTTTGACTGTAATTTCTTCAGATTCAGAATGCTTTAGCGCATTAGACACAGCTTCCTGTGCGAGCCTGAAGAGCGCAACCTCAAACTGAGGCGCTAGCCTCTGATCCTCTGTTTCTCCAATGCACTGAAAATGTATTTTGACCTTCCCGTTATATTCCTCGGTTGTATATAGATATTTTCTTAAAGTTGGAATCAGGCCTAGGTCATCAAGGGCCATCGGTCTTAAATCATATATAATCCTTCTCACTTCGTAAAGGGCATTCCGAACATTTTGGCGGAGATTTTTAATTTCTTGGAATCCGTCCTCTGCGCCCCGGTCACGGAAAATCCGCTCGATTAATTCCGATCTCATCATAACATTCGCCAGCATTTGAGCGGGTCCGTCATGGATTTCTCTTGAGACTCTTTTTCGCTCTTCTTCCTGCGCCTCAATGATTCTTAAGCCGAAATCCTGTTTTGCCTGAGCATCAGCAAGAAGCAGTCCAACTTCGCGCAAATCCTGATTCAAGTAGTTGAGTACAACTGTAATTTGGCTTACTAATGATTCTGACCGCTCAATGATTTCCTGAAGCCCTAGCAATCTGCGCTCCAAATCGTCCCGCCGTTCGCGCAATTGCTTCTCACGCTGCTGGATCATCGTCAATTCTACCTGCAGCTTATGGGCTTTTTCATAAGCATTGCGGATTTCCTCTTCACTGAATCTATGAAAATTACGGCTGACTTCGGATAAACGGTTTCTCGCATGGCGGGTTTGCACTTCAAGTTTATCGCCAAGCTCGATCACTTCATACACCTGCTGTTTAATTTGTTTCAGTTCTTCGACCAGCTGTTCATACTGCTGGCGTGACTGCTCCCCGATTTGAAAAACCTCGTCCTTGCTCCCGTCAACGGTTTTCAGCATCTTCATCAAAATAGAATCCAGCACTTTGGAATCCATCTTTGTTTTATTCATAATTTCCCTCCGTCACGGCGTTGTCATATATTTTTATTATAAATGTAATTGATCTGCAAATTATGTCGAATTATAATGAAAGAATGCGTATATTCTAGAAAAAAACATTTTTATATACTATCTACTCTTTATGATACCAAAATACGCACAAAAATTCTAAAGACTGTACGAATTTGTATAGGCAGTCTTTTATGCTTAGCAGGAGGGTCAGCTAGCATGCTGCACAGCTATTTTACTGTGAAAGAAGCGGGAGAACACGAGATTGTTATAGAAAAATCGCGTTTTATCTGTCATTTAAGCCGTGTTTCTACCGAACAAGAGGCACAGGATTTTATACAGAAAATAAAGAAACAGCACTGGAATGCGACTCATAATTGCTCGGCTTATGTTATTGGCGAGAATGATCATATCCAAAAAGCCAATGATGACGGGGAACCAAGCGGTACAGCGGGAGTGCCGATGCTCGAGGTTTTAAAAAAACGCAGACTGAAGGATACTTGCGCCGTCGTTACACGCTACTTCGGAGGCATTAAGCTTGGTGCTGGCGGATTAATTCGCGCTTATGGGAAATCAGTGTCTGAAGGATTAAATCATATAGGTGTTGTAGAACGGAAGCTTATGCGAATCATGCATACTTCTGCAGATTACACATGGCTTGGCAAGATTGAAAATGAATTAAGGGAGTCACAATTTCTGTTAAAGGAAATCCATTATGCGGAAAACGTTGAATTTGAAGTATACGTAAATGAGAAAAGAATTTCAGAATACTCTCAATGGATTTTAAATTTAACGAATGGATCATGTTATACTAAAAAGGGTATTTTGATATATCTTGAAAAACAAGTTGAAAATCAAAAGGAGAATAAATGATGCCAGAACGAGTTAAGGTTCGTGTAAAGAAAAAAAAAAATAAACGAAAAATTATTTTAAAGCGTATATTATTGCTCTTTTTCCTATTTTCTATAGTATTCGCAGGAATAATTGGATATAAAGTATATAAAACGCTTCAAGCAGCCGATAGTTCCTATAAAGAATTAGATCGTGGTGAAAAGTCGAAATTACGCAAAGAAGTAGTTGATCTTAAGAAAAAACAACCTTTTTCTGTACTTTTGTTAGGAGTCGAAGACTATGCAACAGGCGGAAAAGGAGGAAGAACCGATTCTATTATTGTCGCTACTATCAATCCTAAACAAAAGACCATGAAGTTACTAAGCATACCTCGAGATACAAGAGTTGAAATATCTGGTGATACTTCTGGGACAAAAACGAGAATTAATTCTGCATATGGGAAAGGCGGAGCTCAAACAACTGTTGAAACGGTTGAAAAGCTCTTAAATATACCAATTGATTACTATGCTACTGTGGATTTTAAAGGCTTCAAAAAAACAATTGATGAAGTTGGTGGAGTTGATGTTGAGGTCCCCTTTGATTTTAATGAGAAAAGTGATACATCAAAATCTAAAAAATTCTATTTTCAAAAAGGGAATATGCATCTAAATGGGGAAGAGGCTCTTGCCTATGCACGGATGAGAAAACAAGATCCACGGGGTGACTTCGGGCGTAATGATAGACAAAAACAAATTTTGATGGCCATGTTAGATCAAGTCTCAAAACCTTCTAATCTTGCAAAAATTGATACCCTAGCAGATCAAGTAAGTGATAACATAACAACAAATTTAAGGATTACCCAAGTCCTAGCACTTCAACAAATTTTTAGCGGTTTTAAAGGTAACGATGTTGAAACATTAACTCTAAAAGGCTCAGATTTATATATCGGAAATAAGTACTTCTTTCAACCTGATGATGAAGAATTAACAAAAGTTCAAGAAGAACTTTATAACTTTTTGTACCCTGATAAATAATAATTCACAATATCCGTACTTTTACTGACAAGGTTTTAGACTTTGATTAAAAAGAGGCAAAGAATTTAATTTCTTTGCCTCTTTTTTGTTTTTTATATCCTTAGGCATCAGATCTTTATATGCCCAAAAAAACTCTTAAAGACCAATAGTTAAAGTTAATTGATTTGGTATGAATTCACGATACTCCACATATTCTTCAGTTTAATTTTGAGGATAACTGAAGGATTTCCTCCGGAAAAATCATAGGTTTGCAACATTAAATGCAAACCCTGCCACTATGGTACAAATACCCACATTAAATCCACACCAATTTTAGGGGAATTAACTCTCTTAACGTAAAGACTTAATACCCATACTATTCTTTCTTTTAGATACTCTCCCCCTACATGTTAAAAGCCAACTCCACTAAATCCAAACAAGCATTCAAGACACCTTAAAATCAGTATTTAGTCAATTAGTACTTTAAGAAGCAGAGACTGTTAAAATATAAACAAATTATCCTTTAAAATTAGATTAATTTTCTATTTAAACCTTTAATTCCTTATAAACTATGGTATAATTACACAGAAAATCTAATTAAAGGGTTGGTTAAGGAGGTGAAAAAATTGAAAACTAAATTTAAAAAACTTATTGGAGCAGTAACTATTACGGGTTTAGTATTAACTGGTTTTGCTGCAACTAATGCTCAAGCAAAAGCAAATACGAGTGATTCCAGTTTCAATTTGAAGTTTAATGGTAATAGTACAGCTTATACTCCAGCTAGAACTAAATACAACTCTACAAGTGCATACATTAATGTCAAAACAATTAGTGACGGCGATCCGTACTATAAAGTATCTCTTGTAAAGTCAAACGGGAAAAATTTCTCTAAAACATGGACATATACATTCGGCACATATGATGCTGAAAATCCTAAATTAGCTAAACACTATATCAAGAATTATGCTATGGAAGATAGTAAAGGTTCCCCCATTAGTGTAAAAATTAAAGCAAAAGGTTATAGAGGAGCCGCTAGCTATAATTGGCACTCCCGTGGTGTATGGAGCCCTGATTCCATCTAAAAAAGTAAGCTCTTTAAAATTGAAAATTGAAAATTGTGTATAAGGAGAATCGTATATGAAAACTAAATTTAAAAAACTTATTGGAGCAGTAACTATTACGGGTTTAGTATTAACTGGTTTTGCTGCAACTAATGCTCAAGCAAAAGCAAATACGAGTGATTCCAGTTTCAATTTGAAGTTTAATGGTAATAGTACAGCTTATACTCCAGCTAGAACTAAATACAACTCTACAAGTGCATACATTAATGTCAAAACAATTAGTGACGGCGATCCGTACTATAAAGTATCTCTTGTAAAGTCAAACGGGAAAAATTTCTCTAAAACATGGACATATACATTCGGCACATATGATGCTGAAAATCCTAAATTAGCTAAACACTATATCAAGAATTATGCTATGGAAGATAGTAAAGGTTCCCCCGTTAGTGTAAAAATTAAAGCAAAAGGTTATAGAGGAGCCGCTAGCTATAATTGGCACTCCCGTGGTGTTTGGAGCCCTGATTCCATCTAAATAGTTTAACTGGTTCTTTAATTTTAAATTATGAATAAGGAGAATCATATATGAAGGCTAAATTCAAAAAACTTATTGGAGCTATAGCGATCGTAAGTTTAGTATTTACAGGTTTTGCTGTAAGTAATGTAAGTGCTAAAGGAAATACTAAAGATACCAATTTTTCTTTTCATTTCACCAACAGTACAAGTGGAAAATATGAATATACTGGTTCAAGAGAAAAGCGTGATAATACAAGCGCTTATATGAGCCTTAAAAGCATTAGTATGACAGGTGCTGTTCATTATTCTGCAGAACTTGTTACCAGCTCGGGAAAAAGTTTTTCCAAACGGTATCGCTACGTATTTGGAAACAACTTCAGACTTTATCCTAAAACACAATACTTAAAAAACTATGCTCACGAGGATTACAAAAAAACAATTAAAGTAAAAATTGAAGCAACAGGCTATGGAACAGTTAATAGTTGGGGTGCTGCTGGTGTTTGGAGTCCTGACTCCGTCTAAAAGATAATTTAATCTCAAATGATAAGATATGAAAGTTTCTTTCATATCTTATCATTTATGTAAAGGAGATTTGTAATGTTTAAAAGTATAACAACTAGAGGATTCACTAAAAGTACAACTTTATTCATTTTGATTTTAGGTTCTTTAATTGCTATCTTAGATGTGATAGAAAATAATGTTATTCATTTAAAACCATCTGATTATTGGGATTATCCTCTCGGTGTATATAACTGGTGGTTTTTATTTAATCCAGAAATATACCTTTCAATCATTATCACTGTTTTTCCATTGCTAGCATCAGTACCATATGCAGATTCTTATATCGAAGAAAAGAAAAGTGGATTTTTAAAAAATATTCTACTAAGGCAAAACAAAAACAAGTATTTAACAACAAAGTTTTTCATTAACTTTTTAATTGGTGGGATGGCATCGATTACTCCACTTGTATTAAACTTAATCGTTTATTTCTCATTGTTACCAGCTATTAAACCAAACATATACTTTGGTAATATTCCCGTTTTTGGTTTTTTACCTGATCTATATGTAAATCATCCTTTAATATATATAATTTTAAGAATTGGAAACTGTTTTATTTTTGGAGGCATTTTTGCTTCAATTGCTTTGACCTGCAGTCTTTTTGTAGAAAATCGTTATATTGCTATTGGTATACCTTTTTTTATTTACACAATTTTAGACATTATTTTAGATACATTTAACTTTCAAAGCTACTCTCCGCTTAAATTTTTATTTTTAGATGTCCCCTTTACATATGGAATCTACGTCATTGCAACGGTAACAATAATCATACTTTTTGTTGTCTTTTGTGTTGGAGGTAAAAAGAGTGAGAACATTTAGACTCTTCATTTATGTATGCAATCACACTAAATATTCTATATTGTTAACAGTTTATCTCGCTGCTTTACTCATGTATTACCAAATAAAAAATAACATTGACTTTGATAAACTTTCGATATTTGATTTTCTGTCTGACTTAAATGGTATCATGGGACTTACTAATAAGAATGTGATGGTATTTATACTTATCCCTTTTATCTGTTTAACAATATTATTAATTATGAAACGAGAAGAAACATATAATAGAATAATTAAATTATCATCTAGAACATCGGTTTGGAATAAAACTGTAATGATCTCTTTGGTTTACACCTTTATATTGACATTTATTTTAGTCTTGGGAGGATATTTAATAGGTGGTTTAATTTTTGGTTACGAAAATAAATGGATAGGAACCAACGGACAAATCACTGTACTCTTAAACAATAACAAGATACCGAATCCAGAACAATACTTAAATAAGCTTTCAACATTTAATGTTTTAACAATCATTTTTTTAACTAAATTTTTGTGCTTATCAATAATAGCATTAAGTACGGCCATTATTAAAACCATTATAAAAAATAGCAGTTTGACTCTTTTGTGTATATGCATATACAGTTACATTGATGCTATGTATCTAAATCCTTCTTTATTTATAAATAAATCCATCCTTGATGTAAATAACTGGTTGAATTTAAGGAATGTATTAATTAATAATGTTTATTTCATCACCTTACTATTTGCTCTATATTTCATAGGCCGTGAGTTATACTCGAAAAAGGACTTTAAAAATTAGGAGGAAAAATACTACTTGAATGATATAATTATTGTATTCAAACTGCTAATAAGAGATATACGCAACAATTTTCACAGGAATAAGTGGAAGTATTTTTTACTTAGTATATTAGTATGTTACATATCAATAATGAATTCTAATCAGTTTGAAGATACATCTATGAGTATAATTGAACTTTTTTATCTGAACTTTAAGGATGTAGGCTTTATTAATAACTATGAATTAAACAGTGTCCCAACAATTTGGATGATTATAAATATATTCGTGATATTTATTTGTGGCGATGCATTGTACTATGATAGCAAATTAAATGTTTACCTTTTACTAAGAGTTCAGAAAATCCATCTATATTGGATTTCTAAAACCTTGTTTATTATTTTAAATATTATAAGTACCTATCTAGTTTTATTACTTGTTACTTATATAGTAGGTTTGATATACAATTTAAACTCTTTGAATTGGAACATGCCTGCTGTCAATATTATAAATGACTTAAGCTTTAAACAGGTTACTGAAGGAAAATTTTTAATTATCATTTTCACACTATATGCTTTAACATCTATATCACTGACTTTAATTCATGTGTTTTTCTCTTTTTATATGAATTCCAATTATAGTTTTTTAATAATTGCTATCCTAATATGTCTTTCTATATTTATAAATAACCCATTGCTCCCGGCAATACATTCAATGATTCTTAAACATACTATTTTTGAACCCAGTCATCATCTTACGCTTCAATATTCGATATGCTATAACGTCTTGTTAAGCATTTTTTTATTTTTTGCTATTTATATTTCTTTTAAAAAAAGGGATTTAATTTAAATGAAAGCAGAGGATTAACATGTCAAAGAGTGCATATTTAAAAGTAGAACACCTTACAAAAAAAATAAGAAAGCAAGTTCTAATAGACGATATCAGTTTACAGTTAGATCGAGGGAAAATTTATGGATTTACAGGAAAAAATGGATCAGGAAAAACAATGCTATTTAAGGCAATATGTGGTCTTATTAAACCGTCAAGCGGATTTATTGAAATTAACGGAAAAAAACTTGGAGGGAAAATCTCTTTCCCAGAGAGCGTTGGAGCTATAATAGAATATCCAGGATTTTTACCAAACTATACAGGGTTTAAAAACCTTAAGATGATAGCAGATATAAAAGGAATACTCACTGAGGATCAAATAAAAAACACAATAGAATCCGTCGGTTTAAACCCTGATGATAAAAGAAAATTTAAAGATTATTCTTTAGGTATGAAACAAAGACTTGGAATTGCCCAGGCAATTATGGAAGATCCAGAACTAATTATTTTAGATGAACCTACCAATGCTCTTGATAAAGATGGAATATCACTTGTAAAAAATTTATTAATAGAACTAAAAGAGAAAAATAAGTTAATCCTTCTTGCTAGCCATGAATCGGAAAGTTTAGAGTTTCTTTCAGATGAAATTTTCATGGTAGAGAAAGGGAAAATTATCAATCATACAATACTAAAATCATGAGACATTAAATTCAAGGGAGAATTTAAAATGTTTAAAAAGAAAACATGTATTTTATTACTAATAAGTTTTTTAATATTATTTTTTGTTTATCGTGTCTACGTAATAAACAAAAATGTTCCTGCTGAATTTTCAATTGAGTATTTTCCTAAAAAAGAAGTGATAACATGTGATAATATAAATATAAAGGTTTTATCTTCAGAAATAGGAGACGAAAAAGACAATATAATTCCAATATCAATTGAAGCAGAAATTCAAAATAAAAGTAATCATGTAACAACTGATGGAGCATTGTTTATGGAAACAATGCTCGGTATAGACAATTATACAAGTCAAACGAATGAAGGCAATTTTGATATGAGCAAATTAAAAAAATTGAAGCCACATCAGTCAACTAAAATAAAATTGGTTTATCAAGTTGATGACTTTGCCCTTCAAGATAGAAGTGAAAAATTAAAACTGTATCTGCCAACTAAAATGTATAATAATGAAGTCCATGATAAATATGATCAAGGGGTTCGTTATGCTAAAGCAATTAAGCTATAAACAATATTAAAAAAAGGATTTCTAAGTTGAATGTACTTTCATCATCTTAGAAATCCTTTTTTCATTCGTTCTTTAATTCCTTTTCACCAGACGTTTATAAAACTTCGTAAACGGCTTAAATTTTTCATTTACGAGTCCTGTCACTTCTGCTATGATCTGCATAAAAATGATTAAAATGAAGATAATAAACAAAGAAAGCCAAATTGTGGCACTTTTAAGCACAATCGCACTGATACTGAAAATAAATCCAATCAAATAAATAACTAAGACTGACATCCGATGTGAAAGGCCAAAGGCCATCAGTCTATGGTGAATATGCGACTTATCAGGCGCTGAAATCGGCTGTTTGTTTAATATTCTTCTGATAATAGCAAATGTTGTATCAAAAATCGGTACGCCTAATATAATAATCGGGATAACGATACTGAACAATGTGACACTTTTATACAGGCCTAATAATGAAAGAATCGAAATACTATACCCTAAAAATAGTGATCCCGTATCTCCCATAAAGATTTTAGCCGGATGGAAGTTGTAAAACAAAAACCCAAGCGTGCTGGCAATAACGACTAATGAGAGTGACAGAATGAGCACTTTTCCGCCGGATAGCGCCATGACAGCAATCGTTGACAGGCCAATAACAGAAAGACCGGCAGCAAGGCCATCCAATCCATCAATCAGGTTAATTGCGTTCGTGATGCCGACAATCCATAATACCGTCAGCGGATAAGCCATCCATCCTAACTCAAATCGTTCTGTTAAAAAAGGTACTGAGAAAAAGTCCATTTTTAAGCCCGTGCTTACAATCATAATGGCTACACCTAATTGAATCAAAAACTTAACTTTTGCACTTAATTGATATTTATCGTCAAGAATACCTAACACAATAATGATGAATGCTCCGACTGTAATTGCCGTCATCCTTGTTTCTGTGTAAATACCGGATGCAAGCACGCCTGCAACCACCCCGATAAATATGGCCAGCCCGCCCATCCGGGGCATGATTTTGTCATGTACTTTTCGATTGCTGGGCTGGTCAACTGCACCTATTTTAATCGCAATCCTTTTTACGATAGGGGTTATGATTAAAACTGTCAGCAGCGAGACAATAAACGCAACAACAATGCGAATCATGCGTTCGTCAAGCATAAAGAAGTCTCCTTTGGCATTAAATAAAGTCTTTATTTATATAGAGAACCGTTCCTTCCATTATACCTTCTCCTTAGTTATTATAACAAGCTTCATCAAAAAGAAACACGTATAATCAAAAAACGCGCATCCCAATTTATAGGACTACGCATGTTTTTGAATCCCTGTATATTTCATAATTTGTCTAAACAAGCAATTCCAATCTTTTGTGCGAGCGATGTTTCGACGCATTTCTTTATAAGTTTCATCTCCGTTTTGTCCGAGAACTTTTTCACAAGCTGCTATAAAATCAATTGGATGATCACCTTCTACATATTCGTACACATACGGCTTTTGCATTTTTGAGGTTGACGGAAGATTAGAGCCGACGACAGGTTTTCCTGCCGCTAAAAATTCAAATAGTTTCAGCGGAAACACAGCTTGATTATACGGTGATTGTTTATATGGCATGATGCCAATGTCGATAAGCTCCATATAATGAGGCACTTCTTTTGGATCTGCCGGACCGGTCCATATAACATTGGGAAGTCTCAGCAGCTCTTGAAATGAAACGTCACCATTGGTGGCATCCGGGCCAACCCATAAAAATGTCCAATCAGGCTTTTGCAGGGCGGCGGCTTTAATCATTTTAAAATCGAGCTTCGGTTTAATCCCGCCAATAAAACCTAACACTGTTCCTTCTCTCCCCTGCAGTATACTGCGATCGGGAGCTTGTTTATTTGCAGAAAACAGCTCATACTCCACACCGTTTTCCACAGTATGAACCTTTTCTCGTCCTGCAGTCAGTTTTTTGTCTACTTCCTTGTGAAGATAATCTGATGAACAGGTTATTGAATCTGCTTGTTGTATAATTCTCAGCTCTGCCGATTTAATGACTTTTCGCCGGAATTCAGACAGCAGATTTGAACGCCCGCTGATCGGCGCCGCCCATAAGTCACTGCAGTCATAAATGACCTGATCCCAAGGATAAAGCGAAGACAGCAGCGGGAATCCGGGAAACGTGTACCATAAACAGCAGCGTTCACCGTTTGCAGAAGCTAATGTAAGCTCATCGAGCAATGGGGTGAGCTTATGTCTGTAAAAGACATCTGTATATCGTCCGAAGCGAAACATTTTTTTCTGCAGCAGGTCTTTAACAGCGAATTGCCTGATGCCAGAATGGACTTCCTGAAACTCTTTCCCTTGGGGATGCGGAGCCGGACATACCCAAATGACTTCCTTCGTTTCCTCCTGAGCAGCTAAAAATTCTGCCAGCCGGTGCCTTCTGTATCTCAATTGGTCTTTTCCCCATTCAGCAGTGGCAACGATGACATGAATGATTGCTTCTTTTGTTTCCACCTTCATCACCTTTTCTCTCTGTTTGCGGCTATAATCTTTTTTTCACCGCGTTTTTGGCATATTGAACAAAACACCATGTTGCTTTCATAAAATGAAGCCGTTCGATCTCTCGGTAGACATACCACGTTTTTTTCGCAGCCTTCCATTTGTTTCTGGATATCGATGTTTCAACGATGCGGTATTCGGCGAGGGGTTCGTTCAGTCCATATGCCTTGAATCCCCGTTTTAATACGGATAACCATGTCGCCAAATCCTGACGGGTTCTAATATTCGGCATACGGATATCACCGGTTTGCTCCCTGTCAATCATTACCGTCAAGCAACCAATAATCGTATTTTTTAATACATCATCATATGTAAGGCTCACGGGTGCATGAATGGTTTTATGAATTGGTTTGCCATCTTGGCTGATCAGCTCGTATGCCGTAAATGTGAAAGCATGCTGATGCTTCCTCATGAAGGCAAGCTGCTTTTCCAGCTTTTCTGCTTTCCATACATCATCGCTGTCCAAAAATGCGACATAGTGCCCTTCGGCTTTGCTGAGCGCCGCATTTCGCGCAGCTGCAGCACCTTGATTTTCTTTCAGAAAAATAGCATGGATCCGGTCATCATCTTCTTCATAGCGCTTCAAAATGTCTCTTGTCCCATCTGTTGAGCAATCATCCGCAATAATCATTTCCCAGTCGGAAAACGTCTGATTTAAGACGGACTGAATGGTTTTTTCGATATATTCCTCCGCGTTATAGGAAGGCGTAATGACAGAGATTAAAGGTTTTTGCCTCGTCATGGTCCTGATCCACATCCCCAATTATAAATTTAACGTTCTCTGAAAACTTCCGGAACAACAATAATAAAAAATGACAGCGCCAAACCAATCAATACCCCCAATACCGCTCTTTTTTTAGGCGACATGCCGACAACCTGGTTATCAAGTACGGTCAAGGGCTCAATTTCTTCAGCAGCCTTCATATCAAGCTTGCTTGTTTCAAGTTCATACAAAAACCGCTGTTTGTCAACTTTTGAATCAGCGCTGACTGTTTCGCCTTCAAGCGCCTTGATATTATTTTCAATGACTTCTTCCCTTTTTGAAAAAAGCGCCTTATCTCCTTTCATATAGGAGTCTTTGATTTTTTCTAAAGTATCCGATGTTTTCTGTTTGTCAGGCCCTGTGTAGCTTAAATTAAAAAGCGAATCCGTTCTGATTTCAATCACCAGATCATCTTTCAACTGCGCCAAATCCTCTTCCGACATCCCCGGGAAAATATCCTTTAAAAAAGCTCCGTTTTTCAACAGCAGCGGTACTTGTTTTGCATTGTTGTACTTAGCTTCTCCATAGTTTCCGGTTGATATCGTTACAGTAGCCGTGTAATCAGACGGAGCAACACTCCCCTTCGGTATAAAATAGCCGACAAGACCAAGAATAAGAGGAAGCACAATTATCGCCACAATAAACTTTTTCACTCTACCAGCAATACGTTTGATTAAATTCATCACATGAATTTCTCCCTATTTTTAAATTAGCTTTCAAAAATTATCTATACTGTTCGGTTTCATCTGTTCCGCTGATTCTAAAAGTGTTAATTGCCGCTATAACAAGGGCGAGAAACACCCAATGGAAGTATAAATTCGAAACGGAACTCGGGCTGATACTTGACACAAGGAAAGCGACAAGCGCGGCTGTCAAACCTTCAATGAGAAGCTTTGGCCGCCTTCCAAGTGATCTTTTATAATACCGGTAAAGCACAGTTATTAAATAAATATACATTGTTAAATAACCGAGCATCATCACAACTCCAAAGTTCGTCATGATCTCAACGAGCCAGTTATGAACCTCGACGACCTGATCCGTATCGAACAGTGCATGATGTTCCAAATAATAAGGTACATTGCCTGCGCCAACCCCAAATCCGTAAGTATCCAGCACATAATGGCCGGCGTTTTTCAACAAGTTTGCCCTCCCTACATTGGATGGCAGCGGCTCGCTGAAATCGTGTGTTGTTTGCGGAGCTAAAAAGTATGTATAAAAAGCTCCAGTAATCTTTCCTGCAAACAGGGTGACAAAAGCGATACATCCTGCAGCTGCGGCGATGAGCGCCCATTTTTTAAGTATCTTCGGCAGCAAAATGAACGTATAAACGGCAAGTCCGGCTATAACTCCTAGGATACTGGCTCTTGATCCAGTCAGAAAAATCAAGTAGGCCGAACAGAACGCAAGGATCAATCCCGCTATTTTTAAATAGCTGTTTTTAATGTTTTTGAAAAAAGATAAATAAAAGCAAAAGCTGATGGACAGAAATGTCGCAAAGTCATTTTGATTGAAAAAAACGGATGTCGGATAGTGCTGTTTATAGTGCGGCCCGTTGTAAAGGGTCGAGCTCGGCAGGTGGTTGAATGTAAAGTGATTGTAAAACCCTATACCCATTACAAATACGGTCATGACCAGCCATATGTAATAAAATGCGAAAATGCGATCCAATTTTTGAAAAAACATGACAATCAGAAAAACGAAGAACATTCCCATTGCCAATAGGAACATATATTTTATGCCATCAGTAACAGATTTGACCCAAAGCAGTGAAATCATTCCATAACAGAACCAAAATGCGAAAAACATTAGTATGCCTTTGACACGCACCTGATTCCACTTTTCAAGGTGTCGGCTGCCTTTCAACATTTCTGCTATGAATATGAATCCTGCCAGAATCAGAAGAATTCGATATGGAAACAGGCTGAAAAAGCCCAATTTAATCGTAAAAAAAGCATTGTTGGCAAAAGTTGCAGCGATCAGCAAATATAATACGGGCACTAGCAATTGCTCAGATGACATATACTTCCTGAGCACAACCATCGAAGTCAGTGCAATCATAATTAGACATGCTAGCAAGATTTTTTTTGCATTGGATTGGGCCAATACAATGCATGCTAACCCTGCGGTCAATGCGGCGAGCCAAACCAGAACATTGACCGCGGAACGTTTGAGACTCATTTTTCCCCCTCCTTCCGCTTCTTTCTGGAAAAGGGCTGCCGATATCAGACAGCAGCCAGTAATTTTACATATTCTTTCTATTTTATGATTTGATACGTTCTTTTCCAGTCCTTAAGCGATTGGCATTTTGGTTACCAGTTTTAGATATTCTATGTTCCGTACAGTGTGATGTGGATATTCTCCCGTTTGATTAGGCTTTGAGCGCCTTGACGTTGGCAGAAGCCACAACATTGCAATAAAATCCACGTATCCAAAAATCACCGGAGCCTTACCACTGGTTCAGCAAATTGGAGAAAGTAGATACAAGATCTCTTCTCCTATTCCGTCCTGGCGTGGCCCATATACGTTGCTATATCGTAAAATGCTAGACTCTGTTCCATACAGATCATAGGCTGGCTTTAATTAGCTCATCTACCGTAAGTTTCGCCCCGTATGGTGAGTCTGGATTTGTTTTTATTTTATGACAGATGTCGACAGGCGGATATATCCGGATATCCATAAACAGCCGCTGATTATGCAAAGACGATCTATTTCACATTGCATTCACTCACTGCTATCAGAATATGGAGCTAGTCCCTAATATTGATGTTTTCATCATCTAAAAAACGCTGACAGATTCTGCTATGCTCATTTGTGCAGCTAAATGAATAATATAATCGAGATCAATGCTTTTGATACATCGATGCCTTTCGGCTTCGTAATATCCTGCTCATGAAAGTCAATCGGGAGGCCGTCAATGTTGATTTGGTGTCCCGTAGTTAACTTAACAAGAATTGAAACTCCGTTAATTCTCTTTCAGAAGGTGTTCAGCAATATGCGAGCCGATAAAGCGCACCCACTGTCATTAGTACTTTTCCCATTGTTATCTCCCATCATTTATACGTTGGTCAGAATTCCTTCTACCTGTACTTCCGGCCGTCCGATTGAATGATAGATCATACCTTCGTTTCTCATTTTTTCAACTTCAAATATATTACGTCCATCGATTAAGACGGGATTTTTCAAAGCGGCCTTGAGTTTGGTAATATCCATGTTCTGTATCTCATGCCACTCTGTCAATATGACGCAGGCATCCGTATCTTGAATCGTCTCATACAGATCTTCGCTGTAAACAGCTTGATCGCCCAGAATCTTTTCTGCTTCAGGAACCGCAATCGGATCAAACGCTTTGACTTTAGCACCAAGACTTCTCAGCGTCGGAATGACATCCAGAGATGGAGCCGAGCGCATATCGTTTGTATTAGGCTTGAATGCCAAACCAAGAATTGAAATGGTCTTGCCGTTTAAATCGCCGAACACATCAAGGAGCTTCTGCACAATGTGGGCACGCTGCTTTTGGTTCGTCTCGATGACGGCTTCAATCATTTTAAAAGGGTAGCCGACTGACTTCGCGATATGCAATAAAGCCATTGTATCTTTAGGGAAGCAGGAGCCACCAAAGCCGATTCCGGCTTTTAAAAATTTATTGCCGATTCTGCTGTCGAGTCCGACACCTTCAGACACCTTTGATACGTCAGCTCCGACTCTTTCGCAAATATTCGCGATATCATTAATGAACGAGATCTTTGTAGCCAAAAATGCATTTGCAGCATATTTAATCATTTCTGCACTTTCAAGGTTAGACTTGACAATTTTCGTTTGAAAAGGCTTATGAAGTTCTTCAATTATCGCAGCAGCCCTTTCGCTTGTCGCGCCGATGACGGCTCTTTCCATATTCATCGTATCGTAAATAGCTGTTCCTTCACGAAGGAATTCGGGATTCGAAACGACGTCGAAAGGAACTTCTCCTTTTGAAATACGTTGTATGATACCTTGTACGAGCTTTCCAGTGCCAACAGGGACAGTGCTTTTGTTGACGATGACTTTATAGCCGTTCAGATGCTTTCCGATCATTTCGGCAACAGATTTAACAAATGTCAGATCTGCTTCCCCTGTTTCCGACATCGGCGTTCCGACTGCAATATAAATAATCTCAGCTTCTTCAATCGCTTTTGGAATATCAGTAGAGAAAAATAAGCGATTTTCGTTTACGTTTTTATCCACAAGCTCTTTTAGGCCGTTCTCATAAATCGGCATTACTCCGGCTAAGAGTCCTCTTATTTTTTCAGCGTCGATATCACAGCAGACAACTGAGTTTCCCACTTCAGCAAAACAAGTTCCAGACACCAGCCCGACATATCCCGTCCCAATGACAGCAATTCTTTTCAACATTATCATTCCCTTCTTTCAGCTGACCCTTCAAATCCAATAGCTTGATTTAGGTAATGACTTTATCTCTTTCTATTGAAAAAATCTGGGTTTTTTGTTTTCCCAATCATTATTTTATTAGCTTAGACGCAAATAGATGGATTTAGACAGTATTATATTCCACATTCATATACCATATTAACCGACAGATCCTAACTTAATTGTTCTTGACAACATCCTTATACACATCCAGCAACTTGCCGGCATTTTGAAAGGCGTCATAATCATCGAGCACCGTTTGATACAGTTCTTCAGCAATGACTTCTTGCCAAGTGCCGACTTCCAAATATCCCTTGACAGCTTCTGTAATGCTTGAAGCCGAGCGGGGCTTGATCAGCAGATGTTCATGCTTTCCGAATAAAGACGGAACCCCTCCGACCGCCGTACAAAGCACCGGAACCTTGAGGGCGAGCGCTTCAATGACAACAGTCGGCATCCCTTCTGAATACGAAGGGAGCACAAACAGATCAGAGGCAGCCAGATATTCAGATATTTGAAGGTTTGAGACCTGCCCCGTTAATATTGCTTTTTCACCGGCGATTTGACGGATATGCTGCTTCTCCGGTCCATCGCCGATGAATACAGCTCTGTAGCTGTCATCAAGCGACCTGACCGCTTCAGCCAGCTCGGCTACACCCTTTCCTTTTACCAAGCGACCGACGAACGTCAGCAATTTTTTGTCTGTCGGCAAGCCAAGTTTCTCCCTCAATTCAAGTGTTGAAGCGGAGTTTTTTTGAAAATTGTCCAGGTTGACGCCGATAGGAAGCACCGAGCAATCAGCACCGGTCATTTCTTTTGTTTTGGCTTTCAAAGCATCGCTGACAGCCAAAACTTTAGCTGCAGCATGCACAGCCATATCAAATGCTCGAAAAGCGCCTTTGCTGTAATGAGGATAAATATTGACATCGCTTCCGTGCAAAGTTAGAACATAAGGAACCTTCAGCCTCTGTGCAATAACGGCAGCGGCACCCCCGGATGGCATCGCGAAATGGGCATGGATAAGATTCGGCGCAAGGCTGTACTTCTCGATCGTCCTCAATACTGACTTTGCGATCCGGCGATGCGGCTGAGCCCATTTTAGCTGTCCCGGCAGAGCTGTATATGGTGGTCTGTAAATCGGGATACCTTTTCTTTCTTCATATTCCGGGACTGTTCGTGTTTGGCGGTACTTTTTTTTCAACAGCCTCAGAGGAGCAGGGTTCACAGGCAATGGACATATGACTGTCACATCAACGCCCTGCATATATAACGCCTGAACCTGTGTTTCATGAAAAACACCTTCTCCCGGTTTTTGACTACTTGGATAAACACTGGTAATCCAAAGAACCTTCAATGATGAACCGCCCTTTCTGCTGTCATCTTCCTAATTGGGCCCTCATAGCCCGCCGATATAATTTGCTGACCAAAAAAACGTAAAAAATCCCGCTTATCCCGACTGAAACTGTCAGCTGAAGCATGGCGCCGTGAAGCAGATGTCTGCTGCCAACGCTCAAGACAAGCGCCAGCAATGCCATAAGCAGCGTCAAGGTGAGCGGTTTTCCAACGGTTCGAAAATATACGCCCAGCTTCAGCTGAATGACATATTTGAGCAGCCATCTGCCAATAAAGAAATTAATCAGGCTGATCGCTGCATATGTCCAGGCGGTGGTCGTCAAATCATTCGTTAGTACCGCCGCATAAAGTGACAGCCCATAAAGGAGCATGATCCCGCTGTCCCAATAAAATGCCAGGTCTGCTCTCCCCTTCGCCAGCAAAACCGATCCGTTCGGATTCATCAGAACCCTGAGGAGTCCAACAATCGCGAGGATGTTCAGAACTGGTACAGCCTGCAGCCATTTTTCTCCGAAGGCGACTTCAATAAATAAATCTGAAACAGTCATCAGTCCGATCAGAAGCGGGAATGAAATCAGTGCGAGAAGCTTTGTCATATTTAAAAAACCTTCGCGCAGCGTTCGGTTATCTCCCTTATTTTTTGAGAAGACAGGAAACGCTACCCGTGTCACGATCGGGTTGATTTTTAACACGGGAATCGTAATAATCTGATAAGCTAGGTTATAGATTCCCAAAGCTTCCGCACCGAGAAACCGTCCGATCAAAATCATGTCGATATTGGCGCCAAGTCTGTTTACAAGCCTGGAAGCAAGCTGAAATGCGCCGAAAGAGAAAAATTCTTTCACTTCCCCTAATGCAAAGACAAAAGAAGGACGCCATTTTTTAAAATATACAGCAAAAAACAAGATGCCTTTAACCGAATTAAGAAAAACTTGTGAAAATGCATAGGCCACAATTGGATCCATCAGAAAAACCAAAACGAGCAGGAGCACAAATGACAAAATGGTGACCCCGGCTTCTATTTTGCTCAACACATTGAACTTCAGTTCTTTTTGCAGCATATATTGATACTGCTGCCCGACCGGGGCGATTAAAAACATGCCGGCCAAAATCCGCACAAGAAAAACCAGTTCGTCACGCTGATAAAAGTCTGCGATAAAGGGACTCAGGCAAAACAGGCCGATAAACAAAAGGATGCCTGTTAATATATTCAGCCAATACAAAGTAGATAATTGGCGTTCACTGATATTCTCCTTTTGAATTAAAGCGGCTCCAAATCCCATATCGAGTACAATTTGTATGAAAATAGTAACAGTGGTCAGCATCCCGACCAAACCGAATTCAGCAATTGTCATGATATTGCCGAGCAGTGCAAACTGTATAATTTGAATAACCGTGACGATCAAGGTTGAAACACTTGTCCATTTTGCACCGCTTAATATTTGTTTCGTAATGGTAGACATAGCATATTCCTAACTTCCTCGTATTATCTGGCTCCTTCGCCAGTCAATACAACTTTAATCGTTTTTAGTATAACCTTTAAATCGAGAAGAAACGTTAAGTTCCGAATGTAATACAGATCGTGCACCAATTTTTCTCTCGGACTGATATCATAGCCTCCGTTTACCTGAGCAAGTCCCGTTAACCCCGGTTTAACAATTAAGCGATTTTTAAATCCCGGAATTTCGTTGTGAAACTGAGCGGTAAACATCGGTCTTTCAGGCCTTGGCCCCACAAGGCTCATGTCACCAGCCAGCACATTGATCAACTGCGGAAGTTCATCGATTCTTGTTCTTCTTATAAAAGACCCGACTGCAGTAATGCGCGGATCATCCTTCTGCGCCCATTTTGCACCGGATTTTTCTGCGTCAATTCTCATAGAACGCAATTTGATCACCTTAAAATGCTTCCCGTCTTTTCCGACGCGTTCCTGGCGGTATAAAGGGGAACCTGGTGTTTCGATACAGATTAATATACAAAACAGCAGAATAAACGGTAGTGTAAGAGCGAGCCCAATCAAGGAAAGGACGATGTCCATTACCCGTTTCATATATAAATATCGTACTGCTTTTTTAGATAGAGCACAGGAATATGTTTGCTGGCTTGAATATTCATTGTACATTCTTAAACTTTTGTCGATACTCACTAGCATACACCTCGATTAGTATGTTACTGTTAGATCTTTTCGTCAGTGTAGCATACGAACGTAAACATAATGTAAAGGAGTTATTAAAATTAGTAAATTCATTGATTTTTTGTTAAAAGTGCATGCCTCCGTTTTGTCTTTAAATTCACCAAAAATATCATACTATATTATAAAGACAAAACAAAGGCAGCATAGGCAGTTTTTCCGAAAAACGAACTTTCTGTTTATATTTTAATAGTAAGCAACGATTCCGTCGTAAATCGCTTTAGCGCCTTTTTCTTTGTAAATTGAGCTTTTGAGCTTAGCCGCATCGTTGATATTGGTGATAAACGCAAGTTCAACAAGGCAGCTTGGCATTTTGGATTCCCTGATGACATGGAAGTTGCCGATTTTCACACCACGGTTTGTTGTATTCAGCGCTACATAGAGACGATTTTGAATCTCGGTTGCCAACCTTTTACTATTGGCTGATTCATACGTCGTATAATAGTAAGTTTCTGTTCCGGAAGCAGCAGGCGTTGCCGAGTTTGCATGGATGCTGACAAACAAATCTGCTTTATTTGACTGTGCTTTTGACACGCGCTGTGCAAGCGTCAGGTAAGTGTCGTTCGTCCTCGCCATTATTGGCAGAGCACCGCCGTTTGATAATTTCGTATTAATTAATTTTGCAACATCAAGGTTCACACTTTTTTCATATAGACTGTTGCCGATAGCACCGCTGTCTGTACCTCCGTGCCCTGCATCAATGAAGATTTTTTTGCCGACGATCGGATTTTTCAGCTGTGACACGACATTGGATTGAAGAGAAACCGTTCCGCCAAGCACGGTAAACGTCGTCATGTTTTTGGAACCGATCACTTCTCTTGTCGGTGTCGGCAAAGACGATGCATTCGTGAACATCATCGGACGGTTTTGCTTAGCCGCCAGAACAGATCCTGTTAATCCATCGGCATACGCATAGCCGTTGCTGATAATTGCATTCTTCGCAGAAGAATAATATTTCTTGACGACATTTGCCGCGACTTCATAGCGGTTGCTGCCGCCGATCCGCGTCGGAGAAGCAAGCTGTTTGTATACACTGCTGGAGATGCTGACTTCACCGCCTACGACAATGGTCGATGTTGTTCCTTTGCTCTTCATTGCATTTTTTGTCGCTGTCGGTATGGAATTTGACGATGTTAAAAGAATCGGAATGCCGTTTCTTGCGGCATATGCGCCGATCGCTAGGCTGTCAGCATACGCCGTTCCGTTTGCGATGACAGCTTTTGAATTTTTCGGCAACTTATTCGCAATATTCGCCGCAACCTCGTAGCGATTCGCTCCGCCGATGCGTTCGACAGATGACACACCAAGCTTTTTAATCTCGTTTACGACGCCGTTTTGAACGCTGACGGTTCCGCCGATTACGATCACTTTGCTAGGTTTTAACTGACTAATTCGGTTTTTTGTCGCCGTTGGTAATTTAGACGCTTCAGTTAATAGAACAGGCGCGTTGTTTCGATAGGCAAATGGAGTCGCTGAAAGGACGTCTGCATATGCCTTTCCATTTGCAACAATGACAGTGCTTGCACTTGACCATCCCTGCTTGGAAACGTTCACCGCAACCTCATAACGGTTTACACCGTCTAATCTTGTGACAGAGTTGGCCGCAAATACATTAGGCATAAACAAAAAGAACCCTAACAACAACATAGGTACAGCTTTAAGAAAAACCCTCAAAAAAATAACCTCCAAAAATGTAAATGTTATGTTTTCCCCTGAACATGAACAGAGGAGGCACCGCTGCCTCCTGCTCTAACTCTATTAATAGCTTGATAGAGTCGTATTTGGATAATAGAAACTTAAAATCTTCTTGTAATCGTGCCCGGCAGCAGCTCTGGCATTTGCTCCATACTGACTCATGCCGATTCCGTGGCCGAATCCTTTACCGCTGAGAGTAAAAGCGTTCGTATTGTTTGATAAAGAAGCATACGTGCTCTTCATATTCATGCCGCCCAACATCGATCTTAATTGAGTCGTCGTCACGGAAATCGTCGCTGTTTTTTCTGAAAGTTTTCCGTTTGACAGAACATAGCCGTTTGATTTTTCTTTGACAAAGTAAGAAAACTTCACCTCTGCTGTTTTCGGCCGATGACCGGCAGTTTTTGCACTGCTCAGGCTCAGGCTTGAGATTTTCGTGATCTTAATAGATTCCGCACTAGGATATTTATTGGTCATAAACCAGCTTTTCAGTCCCGATAAATAGGCGGAGTTCGTTTCATTAGTCGAATTCCACCAAGTGCTAGGGCTGCTCAGATTTAAGCCGCTGGTATTGATCTGCGTTTTATTCAAAGATATCGACCAGCTGGTTTTCGGGTCATATGTATCCGCTTTGGCGATTAAATATGGAACATTGCCGCCCCATACCTCTGCACTTGCTTCCGTATATCCCCCGTTGCTTGATGAGTAAACGGCCGAAATCAAATTGCCGTTATATTTTAAAACTTGTCCTTTTGTGGAATTTACAACGCTGGATGTCTTCGAATTCCAGTCATATCCGCCGTAAACCTGAAACGATTGCGTATCAGCCACTACTTTTCCTGCGGAACCGACCGAATATGTTCTCGCTGCCACCGCTTGGGCTTTTAAAGCTTCAGTCTGCCAACTTGCCGGCATTTCGTGCGGCACAACACCTTTTAGATAATCTTCGAACGGAATGTTTTCGTTTATCGGTCGAATATATTTGCTTGATTCAATCGTAAACTTCATATTGCCTAAATAAGGCCTTCCGTTGATGCTGATGGAATTTGAAGTCGAATATTTTTTAGGTGATGTCGTAAATGAAGTTCCAAACGTTTTGACAGCTTTATTATTTTTGTTGAGCACAAGCTTTCCGCCCGATAGATTAACAGAGTATCCGTTCCCGGTAATCATATCTGCCAGGCTGTTTTTCAACGAATCCGTGATCGAGGCGGTCCCTCCAAGCAAAGCAAAAGACTGTGTTCCTTTTTTGGCGACTACATCTGCGACAGGAGCCGGCAAACTGCCCGATTGGACAAGTAGCAAAGGATGCTTTTGTTTGGCTGCAAGGACGGAACCGGCCAGTGCATCCGCAAAAGTCATTCCGTTAGACATGAAAACCTTTGATGCGTTCATGTTAAGCGCGTTAACAATATTCGCAGACACTTCATATCTGTTCGCACCGCCGATGCGGGTAACAGCCGCTTTTTTCTTTAATGTGTTTTCAACACTTGTGCTGACACTCAACGGACCGCCGACGATTGTAACTTTGCTCGGAATATTGTAATCGCTTCGAATCGTATTATTCCCTGAGAGCAGTATCGGATAACCGTTCATTGCCGCATAAGGCGCGATCGACAGAGCGTCGGAGAAGACCAAACCGGTGGCAACAATCGCTTGGCTGTAGGACCCCATCCGGCTCGCAATATTTTTAGACACATCATATCGATTGGCGCCGCCGATACGGACAATTGCCCCATACTTTTTCAGCGTGTTTTCAACATTTTTGGAAACGCTCGTTGTTCCACCGATAATTAAGATGTTATCTGGCTTCATCTTGGCAATTTGAGTTTCGGTTTTCGCCGTCAGCGTTCCCGCATCTGTTAAAAGAATCGGCGCATCGTACTTCTTTGCAAGCGGAGTTGCAGAGAGCGCGTCCGCAAAAGCGTCTCGGTTGACAATCACGACTGTGCTCGAGTTCGTCCATCCGGCAGATGCGACATTGTTTGCCACATCAAAGCGGGTCGCCCCGCCGTACCGCTCTGTCGCTGAGATTCCCGAGCCCGGAATTTCGTATGAGCCGGTAATGTCGATATCAACACTTGATTTATTGCCCAAATAATTACTTAACTTTACCGAAATTGTTTTGTCGGCAGCCTGGGCAGATTGCGTAAACATCAGAGCTGCAACAGTTACTGACGACAGAACCAGAAGCTTCATCTTTTTCAAAACGTTATGCCTCCCTTGATTCAGCTCTTTATTTGATTTCGATGCTTTTCAGCTCCAAGACGCCATTCTCGACTTTTGTATATTGGACTTCGACTTTTTTGCCCTCTTCAATGGAATTGACTTTTTCCTGAAGATCTTCATCAATTTGAAGCGTTGTTTCTTTGCCATCGATGTTCACCGCAATTGTGTGGCTGTCAGCCAACCCCGCGAATGAACCTTCTTTAGTGATGGTTTCTTCAGATGCCGCATTTTTATTGCCTGAGCTTGACTTGTCCTCCGATTGGCCCGAAGTGCCGCAGGCTGACAACAAAAGCAGCATTGATAATGTCAGAACTATGAGTTTTTTCATCTTCTTCACCTCTCCCTTTTTATCGACAAATTCCAACAGATTCTTTAATTTTAGCGAAAAATATTGCAGATTGGTTGGTTTTTTTGAAACATTTTTCTAAGAATTTCGTCTATCCAAAAGGACACCTATATTTTTATATTTTTGAATTTTAAGAAACTTTTAATCTAAGTAGCTATTAAAAGTTGAGGGCTGGGCTATATGAGAGCTGAAAAGAGAAATAAATAGAAAAAAAGCCCCTTATAATTATTGCTTGATTGGAATTTTTTGTTCTCAGCACAGAAGGCTACTCCTATTACTTAAGGAATAAAACGGCATCTACTGTGGCAAACATTCATGAAAATATTAACAAATCTAAAGATGGATAAAATCAACTATTTATACGCATTCGGTGTGTTCAGATGACGGCAGACACGGTTGATAATTTTCTCGACGTTTCGGTCGATTATTTTGTTAAAGTGAACATGGAAAGTTTCAGAGAAGTCGTAGATATGCTTGGCGGGGCATTACCGAGAACAGTACGTTCGCTTTCGCTATGACGGCTATTCATTCGGCAAAGTCGAGATTACGCTGAATGGAAAAGAAGCGCTCGCTTATACGAGAATGAGGAAAGAGGATCGGAACTGCGATTTCGGGCGCCAGAACAGACAGCGTCAAGTTATCGAAGGAATCATTAATAAAGGCATAATATATCGTCCATCACGAAATTCGGAGATATGTTCAAAGTGTTCGAAAACAACGTTAAAACGAATCTCACGTTTAACTATCAGTGGGATATCCAATCCGGTTTTAAAGAAGCACGCTCAAAAGTCATTCAGCATGAGCTGAAATACGACGGCACAAAAATAAACGAATCTATTACTGTAAGCCGCCGACAAAGCTCTCTGTACGACATTACAGATCAACTGAAAGAGAGCCTTAATAAATAAAAAAGCTTCCTGTAAAGGAAGCTTTTTTATTTATCTTTAAACACATCAGGCCGTGCTCTTCGGTATCCGTAACTATAAAGCAGCGCCTCCGCAATTCGCCGCGAAGCCCATCCGTCCCCGTATGGATTTGAAGCCTGGGACATTTTGCGATATTCTTCTTGATCGGTCAACAGCTGTTTAGTCAGTTGATATATCTTATCTTCATCCGTTCCTGCCAGTTTAAGCGTACCGGCTCGAACGCCTTCTGGCCGTTCCGTTGTATCGCGAAGCACGAGGACCGGCTTTCCAAGCGACGGCGCTTCTTCCTGCACCCCTCCCGAGTCGGTGAGGATGAAGTGAGCTTCAGCAGCGAAGTTGTGAAAATCGATGACTTCGAGCGGCTCTAACAGATGGACTTTATCCAAATCGCCGAAGTGCTTTGCAGCCGCTTCACGGACAGCGGGATTGAGATGAACGGGATAAACGACCTGTACGCCGTCAAATTCTTCGACGATTCGCCTGATCGCTTTAAACATGTTTTCCATCGGCTTCCCTAAATTTTCACGCCGATGTGCGGTAAGTAAAATCATCTTGTCACTTCCGATTTTTTCAAGGACGGGATGTGAATAGCCGTCCCTTACTGTTGTGCGAAGTGCATCAATTGCGGTATTTCCGGTGACGAAAATCGTCTCCGGATCTTTATTTTCGTAGAGTAAATTCTTTTCGGCCTGCTCTGTCGGCGCAAAATGAAAATCGGCAATCGATCCCGTCAGCAGCCTGTTCAGCTCTTCAGGAAACGGCGAATATTTGTTCCCGGTTCTAAGCCCCGCCTCTACATGGCCGACGGAAATCTGATGATAATAAGCAGCAAGACTACCCGCAAATGTCGTTGTCGTATCGCCGTGAACAAGCACAATGTCCGGTTTGATGGACTGAAACAGCTCGTCCAGCTTCATAAGCGCATTAGACGTAATTTCAGCCAGCGTTTGCCTTTCTTTCATGATATTCAAATCAAAATCAGGCTTTAAGTCAAAAGCTTCAAGTACCTGGTCAAGCATTTGCCTATGTTGGGCTGTAACCGTCACATAAGACTCAATTTGAGGATATTTTCTTAATTCAAGTACGAGCGGCGCCATTTTTATGGCTTCAGGGCGCGTGCCGAATACTGTCATGACTTTTAGTTTCTTCATTTTTCTATCACCTGTTTTCTATATGAGTAGCTTTTTTTGCTAAGTTTTCTGGTTGGAAATATATCGAACCCTTGTATTTCTCAAGACGATATACTCATCATAAAACATCCAGTGATCAAACCGCAAACCTTCCTGTTGAAGAATGAAATTTCCTTTCATTATATAACACCTTTACGCTTTATACTTGTTTAGACTTGTTTAAGAATTGTTTTTCTTATATGATGTGTTTGTAATTGTAATTTTTCGGGGTATAGCATACATATATTCTCCGCTTGCCAAGCATATTTTTCTGGCTCACTAGAAAACATAGTTTAAGGAAGGTGTATTGAATTGAAGAAAGTTCGTAAAGCGATAATTCCCGCAGCGGGCCTTGGAACACGTTTCCTCCCTGCAACGAAAGCGATGCCTAAAGAAATGCTTCCAATCGTAGATAAGCCAACCATTCAATATATTATTGAAGAAGCCGTTGAAGCCGGCATTGAAGATATTATCATCGTAACAGGTAAAAGCAAACGAGCGATTGAAGACCATTTCGATTTCTCGCCGGAACTCGAAAGAAACCTTGAGGAAAAGGGTAAAACCGAACTGCTTGAAAAAGTAAAAAAAGCATCAAACCTCGCTGATATCCACTATATTCGCCAAAAAGAACCAAAAGGACTTGGGCATGCCGTTTGGTGCGCCCGCAACTTTATCGGAGACGAGCCATTCGCAGTGCTCCTTGGAGACGACATTGTCCAAGGAGAAAAACCTGGTCTTCGCCAGCTGATGGACGAGTACGAAAAGACTCTCTCTTCCGTTATTGGCGTTCAGCAAGTGCCTGAAGACCAAACACACCGCTACGGGATCATTGATCCTCTGACAAACGAAGGGCGCCTATATCAGGTCAAAAACTTTGTAGAAAAACCAAAACCGGGCACGGCACCGTCTAACCTTGCGATTTTGGGACGATATGTCTTTACTCCTGAAATTTTCATGTACTTAGATAAACAGCAAATCGGTGCAGGGGGAGAGATCCAGCTGACCGATGCTATTCAGCAGTTAAACGAAATCCAGCGCGTATTTGCTTATGACTTTGAAGGCAAACGCTATGATGTTGGAGAAAAACTCGGTTTTATCCAGACAACTCTCGAATTTGCCATGCAGGACAGCGAACTGAAGGATTCACTGATTCCATTTATGCAGGACCTTCTGTCAAAAGAAGAATTTTAATAAAAAGTATTGGATAGATATGGGGACTACCCCCCATTTTTGAGACAGGGATCGATCAAAACACAGTTTATACAGCCAATTGCCGATCGTTTATCGGTAATTGGTTGTTTTATTTCGTTTGAATACGAATGTTGTTATAAATAAATGTATTCTTTGACAGTGCGTTCTAAAATGGCGATCGTGGTTTGATCAATGCTGTTAAGATAAATAAAACGTTTGATAATTTAGTGAGGAATGAAACGATTCGATGGAAGCATTATCAGCGGACGTCCCTTTGCGGGATATGCTCATGGTGTTTTAACAGATTTCTGATACTAGTAAGATGTATATGATCACTATGTAACACGAAGTTCTCAGGTATGTTGGCAGCTGATCAAATGTGTATAAAACAAAGTTTCTGTCCTGCTTATCTCCAAACGCAAAAGCAATAACTTCTCCATTGTATACATCCAATATACTGGAAAGGTCCAATTTGTTCTGTCCATAAGGCAAAAATACAAGATATACGTTACTAGTTTTTCAAGAATTTGATCAGACTGTTAGTTCCCACTAATATATTATCGACCACGCATATGACTGTCCATTCTTCTTAAGCTTTTACATATTAGCCCCGCATTGCCACTGATTTTTCTGCATAATTACTTGAACCGTTTTATGGTTGATTCGCATCCCCTTTTTAATATGGCTGTGATTTCCGATATTCATATTGATACTTGTGCTGTCCACAACGTGCCGATTTGTTTTCCCAAATGTTTTTGAGGTGATTTCTTCTTCCAACGAAAATAAGACGCTCGTGAGATACCTAAATGAACACAGATATCCTGCACGATCATTCCGCTGTGCAATACCTCTGCAAGTTTGACAGTTTTAACACTTATTCTGTTTTCTCAGGTAACTATTCTCTGTCTGCAGCTTCTCTAAATTCGGAAGTATACTCCGGCCCTTTTCCGAAAATGTGTATTGCTTCCAACAGGTTGTTCGAATCGATGTTATCCCCAGCCTTGAGCCATCTAACACACGTCTAAACCTGCGTCTTATTCTTGATATTCAATTTCTTAATGTTTTCTTTCATAGGCACGCCTGCCAGTCTCATTTCTACAGCCTTCTGTTTAACTTCAACCGGATCACTCCCTCTTGTTCCCATAGAAAAAACACCTCCTAGTCTTATATCGGATAACAACTATCCGTTTCCAAACTAGAAGGTGTTTCATTTATGGGTCAGCCCATATCCAATAGCTTTAACTTTTAAACAAACATCGCTCCGGCGGCCAATACGAGCAGGATGGATAAACCTGCAATCGGAATGATATTTGCCAAAGATTTTTGTTTTTTCTTTTCTTTTTCAGGATGAGCTAGATCTTCTTCGGACAAAACCTTTTTGCGACTTGCTAATTGCTCTTTTTTATATTTGTCTTTCTCTTTTTTGGAAAGCTTTTTAAACCAGCTGATAAATTCTTTATATTCCTTTACGACCGTCTTTGTGTCATCAAACATGCGAAGCTCGCCATTATCGATCCAGGCGACCCGATCGCAAATTTTCTCGATTTGACCGATTGAATGGCTGACAAAGAAAATGGTTTTCCCTTGATTTTTAAACTCAGTAATTCTGTCGACACATTTATCATAGAAGGTTTGATCACCTACTGATAACGCTTCGTCAATAATTAAAATATCGGGATCAATATGCACTGAGATCGCAAAGCCAAGCCGGGATTTCATTCCGCTGGAATAGCTTTTGACCGGCTGATTGATAAACTCACCGATTTCTGCAAATTCAACGATGCTTTCATACATCTCATCAATTTCTTTATTTGTGAGACCCATCATTAAACACTTGAGACGAATGTTGTCTCTGCCCGTCAGCGCATTGTTTAATCCTGCGGAAATCGCAATCAGAGAAGGTTGCCCGTTCATTTCAATTTCACCGCTTGTCGGCGGAATGATTTTTGCCAGCAGGTTGGACATCGTCGATTTTCCCGATCCATTAATCCCCACAAATCCGATCGTCTCCCCTTCGTACACGTCAAAGGAGACATTCCGAACAGCAAAAAAACTTTTATCCTTATTCGGAAAAAACAGCCCTTTAATTTTATCCGATTGTTTTTCATAAAGCTGATACTGTTTTGAAACATTTCGAAACGAAACTTTTAGTTTCATCTTTAAAATCTCCTTACGTATTAAAGAAAGTCAACAAACCTATCCCTGAATTTCATATGCAGGACAGATCCTACGGTCAAGAGCAATAATGTGAAAGCCCAGAAATACAACGTGTATGTTATATCTTCGAAGAACCAGCTTCCGTCGAAAAAGCTGCTTCTAAATCCATCTAAAATATAAAAAAGTGGATTCAGTTTAATAGCTGTTAGTAAAACGGGATGCTCTTTCCCTAACTGATGTGCTATATCCCAAAAGATAGGCAACAAAAAAAACAGCAGCCTTGTCACAGATTGGAGCAAAAACTGATAGTCCCTAACAAGCACACTAATGGTTGAATTAAACAAACTAAAGGCAAACATAAATATAACCATACAGATAAAATAGTAAATGTATTCAATCCAATGAAGACTTGGATAAATACCAGACGCTATTAATGCAACGATATAAATCACCATCATCACAAAATAGCTGAACAGGTTTGCCACAATCGCTACTGAAGGAAGCGAGCTAATTGGAAAATTCATTTTGGCCACCATGTTGATTCGCTTATATACACTGTTTGAACCATCTAGAATCGTCGGGCTGATAAAAAACCACGGAATCAAACCGGCTAGCATCCAAATGATAAAAGACACTTCACCAATACCCGTAACCACATCAGTGCTTTTTCTAATCCCGATCCCAAAAACAAACCAGTAGGCCAACATTTGAATGAGTGGATTTAACAACTGCCACAGCACACCCAAATAGTTCATTTGGTATTTTGATTTTGTTTCGTAAGCTGCCAAGCGTAATATTAAAGAAAATGACGTTGCTTGCTCTTTCAGTATTCTCACTAATGCATTCATTCTAATCTTCCTTAAAATATTAGTTTTGGTTCACAAAAAGTCTAAATTAACACTGCTCTCTATTGTAACAGATAATGATTAATTTTTCACTTTTGGACTTAACCAAAGCATGATACCAAAATTCCCAATGTTACCCTGTTAATTATTAAAGGTTACTCTGAGCTGATCTGTAGAATATTTGACACTCAAGTACAATATGGAACCTTTTCATATTACAATTCAATATATCTAAAACTTGTTATTATCTTTTTTTGTATAGAATAAAAAGAAGGCGATGGTAGAAAGAAAATAAATTTTAATTAAAAGAACTATTGTTCCCTTTACAAGGGTAAAGAATGAAGCTATATTATAGAAGTTTTCGTTAGATACAATTTAAAATTTCTTGATCATATGTTTATTTCGATTAACCGTCCAAATGATGAAACTAGAACAATATTAAAAAATTTATTGAAAGAAGGATTACCTTTAACTCTATGGGAGGACGACGATCCTTCATTTGAACAAAATAAAAAAACCACTGAAGCTTATCATAGAATTTCCAAGGAACTTAATTTTGACGCAATTGTTTTTTTGGATGCTGACGAGTTTATTTATGGAGATATAACTGAAATCAAAGAAAACATTAAGCCAGGAAATGTCTATCAAATGGATAGGCTTGAGTACGTTTACTTAGAAAACGTTTCGTTTAACGAAAACGTTTTAGAAAAGATAAGGTATAGAAGAAAAAAGTATCAATCGGCAAAATCTTTAATTTGTCAAGACAAAAAGGATTATACAAATTATAAAATAGGGAATGGGAACCATTACGTTTATTATAAAGGAAAACAAAAAATAGACGGCAAGTTGAATCTGAAATTAGCTCATTTCCCTTATAGATCAACCAATCAATTCACCAACAAAAATATATTGAATTGGCTCTCTCTAATGTTTAACAATCCTGCCTTATTACATGCTGAAAACACTATTGGTGTACATTGGAGAAATTCTTATAAATATCTATTAGACAGGAATTTAAAATTGTCACCCAATGATCTATTCTCATATCTTTATAAATGCACTGATAAAGAAAGCTTTAAAGAAGAACTAATATTTGAGCCCTTGAATACAAAAGATATTGATTTAAGATACACTAACCTAGAGAATGAAAAGTCATTACAATATATGCTAGTAAAAGATTTTGAGTCAGCTTTAAATAAAATAGAGGAATTGAAAAATACCCAGCCCAATACCTTAACTAACTCGATTTACCCTTCCAAGTATGATAGTGGTTTTATTTATAATGAGGTCAAGTTATTAAATAATGCAAAAGTTTATGCACAAGATACCCTTCCTCGAATTAGAAAAATAGGAAATGAAGTGGAATTATCTGGAGCTATTAAAGGGATTTCTAAAGGGAAGTCAGAAGAATATATTGAATTTCCAAAAGAAATGGCACCGGATCGAAACTTTCAATATACCAATGTTTCTTCTCATGGCAGTTTAGCATATTGGCAAGTACAACCCAATGGACGGTTGAAATTATTAAGAGTCACTAATCAAAATGCTGATAATTTATCCTGGTATCCTTTTCATATTCGTTGGTTTGTTTGAATTTAATCAAAAAATAGAATCCTCCTTTAAAACACTGAGAGTGTACCTTATAGGGGGATTTTTATCTATTATATGGGAATATAACGTGTTTAACGGGAGGAATTTAAGCTTAAAAGATGGAAGTAATGTTACCCTCTAGTTTTCAAATAGACATACATAAAGCAACACGAACTTATATGTCAACACGCTACACGCTGTTCTTTAAATTATTACTTTCCATAATTTAATTTAACATGAAGTCATAAATAAACGACCTTAACTCGAAATAGAAAAACGAGTTAAGGCCGTAACAAGAAAAGTTATAACTGGACTGGCTTAAAGTCCAAAAATTAAACAAGCATTACTTAAACTTCCTCGGAACAAACTTCCCTATAAAACATTTTCATTGCTTGATGATTGTAATTTTCGTAGTCAAATCTCTTGAATCTTCTATTATAATTTAAATCCTTATTTAATGCCCTACCCCTGTCTTCCGAGTTATCTAACACGAATTTTTCCATTTCAGAAAAAAGTCCATCTACATCATTCGGAGCAAGCGTACCATACCCATCTTCTAAAATGCTTCGAGATCCTGCAATGTCAGTAGCAATTATTGGTTTATTTAGTACCAGCGTTTCTAACAACACCATTGGCTGGCCTTCATGATTAGAAGATAAAACGAAACAATCAGCTTTATTAATCAAGAAAAATGGATTTTTCATTTGTCCAGTGAATATAACACTTTCTTCTAGTCCCAATGTTTCAACCAAATCATTTAAAGTTTCCTTTAAGATACCGTCACCAATAATATAAAGCTTCATTTTTAAATTTTCATATTTGTTAATCAGTTGAGAGAATGCTTTAATTAATTTTTCTTGATCTTTTTCTGGTGATAACCTTCCCATGTTTACAAAGTTGATTTCGTTATGTTTAGGCAGCCTAATGCCTTTAATACTAAATGCTCCTGGCTTTTCTTCCTTTTGAATAATATAGTCTTGTCCCTCATAGCTCTCAATTAAAAAACCATGATTTTCCACAGAATCTTTAATTTTGTCTACATTTAATGAGTTATGAACATAAACCATCTTATTTGTATCAACATACTGTGCTAAATTTTCAGCATTTAGATCCCTAGTATGTTTTGCAACAGACACGATTTTATTAAAGCATTTATATAGAGAAAAGACTATGCCTAATTTACGTTTATGCTTATACTTACCATTTATGATTTTATTGGTCTCAGCAAGCATATCATTATGTTGATATATGCTTTTTTGGGGAAATTCTCCCAAAGACATGACCATCGTCCAGAAAGGTACGTATCCACTAAAATCGACCGCTATATCAATTCTCGCGTTTCCTAACATACGATTTATTTCTCTTTTAAAAATCTCTTCAGGCTTCCTTTTCGCTAATTCCTCGGTGTAACCCCTTTTATTCATCAATCCATGTAGATACCAGTCTTTTATGGTTAAGTTCATGCTTCCTACTCGATAGACCCGCTTTGCTTTTTCATTTATCCTGCTTATATTGTAAGAAGATTCTTTATCGTAGTTTCCTTTATCAATCACAATAACATTATACTTTTCGTAATCGATATTGTTTAATAAATTTATAGCTGAAGATGTAATACCATTATTCAAGAAACCGCCACAATAAATCAAAATGTTTTTTTTGTGAGGTTCTTTAACATCAAAGACACAGTCAGACTGTTCCTGTTTGCCTTTAAATATAATATCAACTATTTTTTGAGTAGAATCTCCAACTCTTTTGATATAGACCTCATTCATTTCTTGGTATACAGACTGATATCGGTCTTGTACAGACTCAATTTCTTTGATACATTTTGCAAGCTCATCTGTTGTTTTACATATTGGACCCGCTAGTGTGTTAACATCCAAGTACATGCCTCTTTTTTTCAGATACTGCTCTTTATCATACATAAAATACAGAATTGGTTTGTTGGTTGCCATATAATCAAAGAAAATACTTGAATAATCCGTTATCAGGATATCTACAAGCGATAGTAACTCATTTGTATCTATACAATCCGGAATACACTTATTCATTAATTGTTCATCGTGTTTAATGTATTTAAATAAAAGAGTATGGACCTTTAATATAAGCTGATAATCATCCGGAATCTTTTCATTCAATGCCGAAATATGATTAAATAGCTCTTCATTAATGTTGGAGACACTTCCTACTTCTCCTCTCCATGTAGGTGCATACAGAATAATTTTTTTATGAGGATCAAGTTCTATAATGTTTTCTAACGTTTTTCTAAGTTCTTCTTTATCTGTATTAAAGGTTAAATCCATCCTTGGATAACCCTCTTCGATGATTTCCCCATTGTAAAGGCCTTCTAAATCATGAGAATCAATTAATTTCTCTGAAGTGAATTTATTTGGAGATAAGATATAGTCACTATGCAAAAAGTTTCTTTGGATATTTTTATGCTGACCAATAGGCCCCTCCATATCTTTTCCAAGAGTTTTAAGAGGAGTTCCATGCCAAGTATTAATATAAATTTGTTCATCCTTCTTTTGAAAGTAGGTAGGAAAAGTAACATTATTAATTAAATATTTTGCCTTTGTCAAATATTTAATATATTCCTCACTATGAACTTTAACAAATCTTACATTTTTCAAGCCTTTATATTTATTGGCATATGGATTGTCCTGATCATTTAACGCCCATACGTGTGTAAAATTTTTGTATTCTTCATTGTTAACTAGATGCTTAAATATTGCATATGGATTGTCATTCATCGCTTTTCCATGATAAGATTCATAGAAAATAATATGGGGATCGATTTTATTTTTCTTGAAATTTCTCGTGTATTCAACAGTTCGTTTAAAATTTTTGTTGTTAGTGTATGTTTTAAATGGTTCTAATAAAAACTTCGCTCTTCTTTTTGCTATTTTTAATTTCTTATTCATTCCAATCTCCTCTATTTTCCTACTTATTTTAAAGGTAAATTTATTAGTTCATTATTCATATACAAGAAAAAAACTCTTCAGTTACTTCTACGTTTTGGTTGATTAAACTTAAACTTAATCACCTAAAGAATAAGGAGTAAGTATCTTACTATTTGCTCTCTAGTTCTATACATGAGAACCATAATAGCATAAGTTTCTCTAAAAGTTAAGAACACATTTAGCCAATAGGATCATTGCAATACACTAACCAATTTTAAGAAAGCCATTGCAATAATACAATGGCTTTGAAATAGTCATTAATGGAGATTTTTTACTCAAAAATTCTATTCACTACTTTTTCCGAAGAGTTGCCCGTCTCCAGGTAACAAAACCTTTCATAAAAAGGTTCAAAAATGTCTGGCAGGCGATAGTCAGATGTCTCTGTTTCCTTGATTTTCTCAATTACTCCCTCAGTCGTTTTGACTAACGGACCTGGTGCTTCTTGTTCAAAGTCAAAATAAAAGCCGCGCAGCTTGTCACGATAGGTTTCAATGTCTGGAACGAAGAAAATCATTGGACGTTTCAAATTTGCGAAATCAAAGAATACTGAAGAGTAATCTGTAATTAACAAATCAGATACCATATAAAGTTCGCGAATATCTTCATATGCTGAGAAATCATATGCGAATCCTTTGTACGGTGAAAGGTCAAAGTTTTCCGCGACTAAATAGTGCATTCTTAAAATGATGACGTAATTATCGCCGATCTCCTCTCGCAGCTTTTCCATATTCAAATCAAGGTCAAATTTGTATTTTCCTTTTTTATAGAACTGATCGTCCCGCCATGTTGGTGCATATAAGATAACCTTTTTATCTTCGGGGATATTCATTTTTTTCTTTATGGCCTTCATTGTTTCCGGGCGGTTGTCTGTATACAGAAAGTCATTCCTTGGGTATCCGGACTCAATCATTGTTTTGTTAAATTGAAAAGCGCGGGCAAAAATCTCGGTTGAATATCGATTCGGGGATATTAAATAGTCCCACTTCGATGCTTCTTTAGTGAAATTTTGCTTGTACTTCTCAGTGTTGGTGCCCGGCATGTGCACTTCTTCCATATCGACGGCAAGCCTTTTCAGCGGAGTCCCGTGCCACGTCTGCACATATGTCGTGTGCTTTGGTTTGGGTATCCATAAAGGGAGCCGGCTGTTTACAACCCAATATTCCGCCCTTGCCATGGCGAACAGCCACTTCAGCGTGAATCGGTTAATATAAGGGACATTTTTTTCTTCAAAAATTTCTGTATAACTCGGATTTACACTCCATATTAAGTTGTATTCCGGGTGATGTTCCTTCATATATTCATAAATTGCTCTTGGATTGCAGCTGTACTGCTTACCGGCAAAGCTTTCAAAAATGACGGTTTTCTTTTTAACAGGCAGTTTGCCGGCCAGTCCAAAAGTAAAATAGTATGCCCTCTTCACCATGCCCGAAATCTTTTTCTTTACTTCATTCTTGCCTTTGCGGATGACTGACATCAGCCTTTTACCTTTTCCTTTGGCAAAATAAACCGCACGGGTTCTGATCGTGTAATCATTCATTCTTAGACACATGCTCCGTTTTCGCTTCTGCGGATAAATGTGAAAACGAGCCGGTCCTTTTTTTGTGTCAACAATTGAAAAACTGTCTATATCATCAATCAGCCTGAATGCCCTGCTTTTTATAATGATTTCCTCCCCTGTTGCAGCATCTTCACCTACGTATTCTATATAAAACTGAAAGAAAGCAGGCATCCTGTTTTCTTCATATAGCTTTTTCAGATCAATTTCCACCTCAAACCCTACGGTATGATCTGAAGAATCAGCTGATAGATCGCCGCGCTGAACGTCTTTTAAAGGGAAATCAAAAAACCTCTCCTTATCGTTTTGGCTAATTTCCTTTAAAACCAGCTTTCTGCTTTTTACTATTGAACGTTCTTCAGCATCTAGCAGAAAAGTATAGCCTCCGATCATTAATTTTCCGTCGGAGCATAACTTCATGCTGTCTGGTTCAGCCACTGCTTTACTTCGTAAAACATCGAGAGCGAAGTGGCCTTTTAGGGTCTTATACGGTAAATAAATGAACTGATTGGCTCGATCCTTATGCCAAGACAGCTCGATCGGTTTTGATGCTGTGTAAATCCTCTTTTTACATTGATATTTCTTATTATTTTTATATAGTACATAAAAATCAATGACCGCTTCGTCTATCATCAGGTTAGATAGGTCATCTAAAGATACTTTCGCTGCTTTTAACTGCTCTGAATCGCTTATTTTGTTACATGTTACACGCATGTCTTTTTTCGTATTGCGGTTAACTGCCAAAACATCGACATGATCAAGAGAGACAGAACTTTCGAACACAAAATAGAGGCCAGTATCATTAATTTTTATTTCCAGCAGCTGAAATTTTATCGGAATTGCACTATCCATAAAGTCTGTCTACTCCTCTTTTTTTATTCAAAAACAAAGCTGTTCATACTTATTATATTAAAATGACTCGTATACGAAACAAAAAGCACTTCTTATCTTTTTTAAGAAGTACTTTTTTGAATTTTTATTATGCTGAGCCGACATTAAAGGTTCGCGATTTCCTCTTTGATCTTCGTCGTGGAAATCCCTTCGGTTCTCGGGAGGTAAACAACCTTGCAGTGGTCCTTCAGGAAGTCGAATTTCCCTTCCCAGTCATCCCCCATGACAAATACATCGATATCATGATTGATCACATCTTGTACCTTTTGATCCCAGTTTTTTTCCGGGATGACTTCGTCTACGTAGCGGATCGTTTCAAGAATCAGCTTGCGGTGCTCATAGCTGTGATATGCTTTTTTCTGCTTTTGAAGATTGAATTCGTCAGTCGAAATCGCTACGACTAGATAATCCCCCAATTGTTTTGCCCGTTCCAATAACTTGATATGTCCCCAATGTAATAAATCAAACGTTCCGTATGTGATGACTTTCTTCATTGTCATGCGCTCTCCTTTCTAATCTTAAGGCGAAAAGCTATATTAATATATCAAAAACACTCGATAAGTTACATTTATTTCACAGGTCTTTACTGATCATTCATTATAGCACATCGCCTATCAAACGTTAAGTATTGTTTAGTGTAAATGAAATTCCAAATTTTATCTAAAAAAATTTGAACCTTTTCTGAATAAGACGTAAAAAATCTAAAACTAATGTAAAGATATTGTTAAACTTTTATGAATGATCTATGCTAAAATATACGTTAGACCTCCTGAATTTATGGGCTGGTCTCTTAATCTTCGACTATCATACATTCGTATATACTTACACTTCTTAAACCGGAAGGAGGAAAAAACTATGCTGCAAACGGAAACGGTTCATCATCTTGCATATGTTAACGGGGATTTGCCCGGATTTTTGAGTCATCTTGAAGAATCCTTTATCGACCGCAATGAGGGGGCATTTATCGCAACGGTAAACCCTGAGATCGGGTATGCGGCTGCAAAAGACAAGGATTATTTTAAAACAGTTTCATCTGCTGACTTTATCCTGCCTGACGGAATCGGCATCGTCCTGACGTCAAGGCTGATCAACAGCAGATTAAAATCGAGGATCGCGGGGTACGATGTATTTATCAACCTTCTCGGCCTGGCTGACCGCAAAAAGAAAAGGGTATTTTTATACGGGGCCAAACAAGAGATTATTCAAGCTGTTGCAGATCGGCTTTCAACCGAATATCCCGGAATTGAGCTAGCCGGATACTCGCACGGCTATGTCAAAGACAAAGACGAAGTTGCGAAGCAAATCGCGGCTGCCAAGCCTGACATGGTTTTTGTGGCTCTCGGATATCCTCATCAGGAGAAGTTTATTTATGAACATAAGCATCTATTTCCTCAGGCGATTGCGATCGGCATCGGCGGGAGCTTCGACGTTTTCAGCGGAAAAGTGAAAAGAGCGCCGAAAATATTCATTAAGCTTAATCTTGAATGGATGTACCGCCTGCTGACCAATCCGACAAGGTGGAAGCGGATGCTGAACATCCCGAAATATGTCTTTTCCGTTCTGAAAGAGGAAAGAGTTCAAAAACAGCGGCACTACTATCCGGAGCAGATCAAAGAACAATCTAAAATCGATGTGTAGAAAAGAGTTTGAGTAACGAATGAATATACGTTCTTTATTGGTTATGATTTACTCGGCCGGTCTCGCTTTGACCGGTTTTATTTTCAGAAGGATAAAAGCTCGCGATAGAGCTGTATTGCTTGCTTCCTTTCCGGATAATGCGCGCGAGCTGCTTGATGAGTATGTCAGCAGCAGCTGGCCGTTTGAAATGGAAGTCCTTTTTACAAGGCACGCCGTTTCCCTTGCAGATGAATATCCTTCTGTTCGATCGCAAATAATCAACGAGAAAAATCCGATTCATCTCATTAAAGCCGTATACCGGATGTTTAGGTGTAAATTTGTGTTAACGGATAATTATTTTCTGCTGACAAGTGTTTTGAATAAACGTCCTCAGACGACATGCATTCAAATTTGGCATGCGTCCGGCGCTTTGAAGAAGTTTGGACTCGAAGATATCGGAAACCGCTATCGATCCGCCGGAGATATCAAACGGTTTAAAAAGGTGTATCGTTCATTTGATCATATCGTTGTCGGCTCTGAAAAAATGGTGGATATTTTCAAGCGGTCATTCGGAGTGAAAGATGACCGTTTTTTGCGGACGGGTGTTCCGTTAACTGATGAATACTTTCATGTCAAAAGAAAAACAGCTGACCGCCCGAACCAAAAGCTTATTCTGTATGCGCCGACATACAGGGACTATTGTTTGACGTCCATTCGTCTCCCTTTCTCTAAGGAGCAGCTCTCCAGAGAACTGAAGGGAGAATTTTTGCTACTGGTCAAACTACATCCAGCCGTGCGGAAACAGATTACTTTTGAAGAACACGAAGGGTTGATCAAAGACGTATCAGACGTTCCGTTAAAGAATTTGCTGATGGAAAGTGACATCCTGATTTCCGACTACTCGTCAGTTGCCTTTGAGTACGCTTTGTTAAATAAACCGATTTTGTTTTTCACGTATGATATGGCAGAGTATAATGAAAAACGCGGACTGATCGATGATTTTGAAGCAGTCATCCCCGGCAGAGCCTGCATGGACACCGAAATGCTGTTGAAAGAAATCAAAGAAATGTCCGATACAAAGGAAAACTTCAAGAGGTTTGCGAAAGAGTGGCATCAATATTCAACAGGTGATGCCAGCATGCGCCTGTTGAACTTTATGAGCGAGCATATGACAGAAAATGAAAAAAGACCGGCCGGTTCCTAATGGAACATGGCCGGTCTTTTTATGATGATTATCGATATTCCGGAACATCAAAGTAAAGTGTATAGCCGTCCAGCAATGAATACAGGCTGTACATGCGGTTTACTTGTTTGTACGCCCAGCCGATGTCTGTTGCGTATTGATGTGTCGCTGTAGCTGACCATCTCATTTTGTACAGTGTGTCCTGATTGTAAGCTGTGTTGTGGATATACGATGAGCCTATGAATTTAGCTCCGCCGATAATGGCCGCTTCTGGTGTGAACCAGCCCTGCTCGTACGCATATTTGGCTCCGTAGTAATTCGGATTGCTGTCGTATGCTCCAATTCCATACATGTTGTATACTTTTTTTCCGTTATAGGTTAATCCATTGGCTAAGGCGGATGTCCCGTTTCCTGTTTCCAGAAGAGCGTGTGAGATTAAATACAGTTCGTTGATGCTATATTGATTGGCGGCATCGATAAATGCCTTTGCTCTCCCTGTCAGGATGCCTTTACCCGCAAGCACTTTCTGATTGACCTCAGTAACGCTGAGGCCCGCTGTCTGTGACAGCTTGAGAAATTGGAAGTAGTATTTGCTGTCTCTGGTAAAGTTATTTGGATCCACGTATTGAACTACTTCATCACTGCTTGCGTTTCGCCAGCCCAAATTGATCTTAGCCCAGCCGTTTATCTGTCCGATGATTTTCACTTTATCGCCTTTTTTAAATTGGCCGATCACGTTTGTCGGGCTGACTTCCGGCGTTGACCGGATATTTAGTACGTCAGCCGTAACGGTTGATGTTGCTGTATTAATGTACGTGAGCGATACGTAAGCCGCTCCGTCTGTTTGCGGACTTACTGTCATTTGTTTTTGGACCATATCACGAAGCGAGAGATTGTAATTTGTTTTCATGATTTGCGGACCGTTTTTGATCTTCACGATAGATGATGTCCATCCGTATAATTGTTTTAGCTTCGTTGATGCCGCAGCAGCTGTATCATTGCCTGTGAACTGCTCATTTACGCTGATTTTATAAAGCGTATTGCTTTTCGTTGTATAGCTAGGGGTTACACTTTTCGATTTAAGATAGGTTAACCCATTATTCAATGCTGTTTTGCTGCTGAGCTGTGTTGTCACGATTTTGTATTGTGTATATGCTGTCTGGCCTGTTTTTGATGTTGTGACTGCGATATGATTTTGTTTGAAAAATGTTAAAACGCGGTCAATCTCTTCTTGGCTGATGATAGCTTCAGTTGTGATTTGATAGCTGCTCGCAGCTGTCTGACCGGTTTTCTGGCTTGCTGCTGATATATGATTCGATTTGAAAAACGTGAGTGCCTGATTGACTTTCGTTTGGTCAAACAGAGATTCGGTTGTGATTTTAAACGTGTCAGCTATTTGTTTTTTGACGGATTTCGCAGAAGCACTCAGCTGATTTTTCTTTAATATGTTCAAACCCTTTGTGACTTTTGCTTGATCTGATGTTTCTTCTGAGATGAGCTGATATTGATTTTCTGCTGTTGATCCAGCTGCTGTTTTTGTGGCTTTTACTTTTTTCTGAGCAAAGAAGGCTGCTGCTTTGTTTGCTTGCTGCTCGCCTAACATCTTGGCTGTCGTGATTTGGTAAGCCGCAGACGTTGTTGTTTTTTTGACGCTGGATGACGTATAATGCCATTTTTTCTTTTTAAAGAAAGTATCTACTTTTTGGAGCTGCTGTTTTGTTATCCCCTTCATATTCACGGTATATGATGTGCTTTTTCCAACCTGTTGATAACTGCCGGATACACCGGTGTTTTTCTTGATCTGGCTGATGGCGTCCTTTACTGTATTCAGGCCTTTGAAATAAGCTGATTGGACATTGTATGACTCAACGGTTGTTTTTTGATTGATGGACTTGTAGCTGCCTGTGATGCCAGTGCTCTGTTTCAGCTGCTGCAATAGAGTCTTGGCATTCGCTTCACCTGAAATAGCGGCAGTTGTGAACGTATAATAGGCTTGTCCTTTCACCGTTTCCTTTAATGATGCATGCAGCCCGGATTCCTTTTGGAAGGCGTTTTTGATCTGCGCTGCTCTGCTGTCTCCCACGATTGTGCCAGACTGAATGGTTGTGACAGACACCGTGTGTGTGATGGGCTGATACGAGCTTTTAATCCCTGTTTGCTTAGCCAGGCTCTGGATAAGCGCCTTGACTTTTGTCTCATCAGCAATGTCTGATGTCATGACGTTCATATAGGGCCGAGCTGCTCCGTAAGCTTTTACAGCGCCAGCCACTCCCGTCTCCTGTTTCAGCTTTGCTAGGGTAGTGTTGGCCTGTTTTTCTCCGGAGATGGCACCTGACGAGATGGTGACATATGGCTGTTTGCTTCCAACAGGACTTGACGTTCCTGTAATTGATGTCTGTTTGGCGAGTCCGCTCAGTATTGCTTTCGCTTCTGATTCGCTATGAATGCCTGAGGCGGAAATTTGGTAGGTCGTTGTTGTGCCTGAAGCCTGATAGGATGCATCCCAGCCAGTATCTTTTTCCAGTTTGGCGACAGCTTGTGAGGCTTGGCTTTCTGTACTGAACGTATTCGACGGCTCTACTTTATATAGTGAGTAGTCGGTATACGCGGCTGCCTGGGCAGAACCAGATATGGCAAAAAAGGCAAGGGACGCGGCGGATAGAAGCATAGGTGCGATTAGTCTCTTTTTCATTCCTTCTCCTCTTTCTTATTCTATGAGTATATAAAACTAGTTTATTTATCGGCACGCGCATGCTTCATTTATAGGTGAATCACTTCCATTTTCTAATAAAAAAAACTTAATCTCGAAGTGAGATTAAGTTTAAATATGAGACACGATAAGGGTACAAGTTCCTTTTATCGTAAAATCGGGCATTTGAGCCGGCAAAATAAAGTGATCACCTTTTTTGAGCGGACATGTTTTGTCCTCATACTTGAGCAAACCGCTTCCTTCTATCACGCTGCAAATCAGAAAGGATTCATCCTGAGCCATTTCAGCTTCGCCATTGATGTCCCATTTATACACCGAAAAATATTCCCCTTGAACAAACGTTTTAATGGTTATGCCTTTTCTTGATTCGGTCGATTCATCTATATACCCGTCCACATGGGGAACCGTGGCGGCATTGACCGCTTTGGCAAAATGAAGCTCTCTCGGACTTCCGTTGCTATCAAGACGGTCATAATCGTACACCCGGTATGTGGCATCTGAATTTTGCTGAGTCTCTAAAACAAGGGCCCCCTTGCACAATGCGTGCAGCGTTCCGCTCGGCACATAATAGAAATCACCCGGTTTAATTTTGATTCTTCGCAGCAGGCCCTCCCAGTCACCGCTGTTGATCATTGTGACAAGTTCGGTTTTTGAGCGGGCCGTATGCCCGTAAATGATTTCTGCGTTTTCCTTACAGTCGATAATGTACCAGCATTCCGTCTTGCCGAGTTCTCCCTCTTCGTTTTCTCCGGCATAGTAATCATCAGGGTGAACTTTAATTGACGTATCTTCCTTCACATCCAGCAGCTTTGTCAGAAGCGGAAACCGATCCCCCTCTATGCCGCCGAATACTTCACGGTGCTCTTCCCAAAGCTCGATCAATGTCTTTCCTTTATACGGGCCATTTGCAACAGTGCTCGGTCCTTTTGGATGAGCGGAAATGACCCAGCATTCCCCCGTTGATTCTGAAGGAATACTGTATCCAAATCTATCTCGTAAAGCGGTTCCGCCCCAGATTTTTTCTTTAAACACAGGCGTTAGAAAAATCGGTGATTGCGTCATGATCCGTACCCCTCCCCTGTAAATAACTGATCATCATTTTCCCGGTGCGCCCCTCTTACAAACGCCCGTATAAGCTGTCTTTTTCCGATGACAACATATGTACAAAGCATCATCTTTTCATTACCCCTTCAAAGAAAACGCTTCCTATCTATTATATCACGTCGAAAAGAAGCTTTGTTTCAGCCTTTTCCTCGATAAGAATAATTCTCCTTTTTTGATACAAATTAATAAAAACCGTCAATCTGTTTACGAAGGAGAGAAACTATGCAAATCGACTCTGATCTCCAGAACAATTTAGACACACTGAAAAAAACATTGGGACAAAACGACGATATGATGTTTTATACATTTGCTTTCGGAGATAGCAGACAAAAGGCGTGTTTACTGTATATTGACGGTCTGACAGAGAATAAAATGCTGGCGCAATACGTCATTTCTCCTTTACAAAAAGAGGCGTTAGCCCATAAGGAAAGCTCGATTGAAGACTTATCCGCCTTTTTTTTCGGCTTTCACCACAGCGTTGTTTCTACAATGAAAGAAATAGAGCAACTCGTTTTTTCAGGGCAAGCCATTTTGCTCGCTGATGGCTATCGCGGAGGATTAGCTTTCGACACAAAGTCAGTCGCAACACGCAGTCTTGATGAACCCTCCTCCGAAGTCGTGGAACGCGGCCCTAAAATAGGATTTATTGAAAAACTGCGGACAAACACGGCGCTTTTACGTGAACGGACGAGTGACCCTAATCTTGTCATCAAAGAAATGACACTCGGAAAAAGGACGAAAAAGAAAATCGCTGTCGCTTATATTCAGGATATCGCCCCCGATTATGTCGTCAAAGAAGTGTTTAAAAGGCTGAAATCAGTCAATATAGATAATTTGCCGGAATCGGGGACGCTTGAACAGCTGATTGAAGACGAACCATTTTCAATTTTCCCCACGATTTTAAGTACAGAACGGCCAGATCGTGTAGAGGCTGCTCTATTAGAAGGACGAGTGTCCATATTAGTGGATGGTACGCCGTTTGCTTTGATTGTACCGGCTACGGTTGACGAATTTATTCATTCGCCCGATGATTACAGCCAGCGCTGGATCCCAATGTCACTTGTACGCCTTCTTCGTTATTCCAGCATCCTGATCACCATTTATTTGCCCGGTCTGTATATTTCTCTCGTTTCTTTTCACACCGGGCTATTGCCGACTAGAATGGCCATTTCCATTGCAGGCAGCAGGCTTAACGTACCGTTCCCGCCTTTTATAGAGGCCTTTATCATGATCTTTACGATCGAATTGATTCGAGAAGCCGGATTAAGGCTGCCTAAGCCGATTGGACAGACAATTGGCCTTATCGGCGGGGTCGTCATCGGACAGGCAGCTGTTCAGGCACAAATTGTCAGTGCGCTTATGGTCATTGTCGTTTCTGTCACAGCACTGGCATCCTTTACCGTTCCTTCATACGCCTATAACTTTCCGCTGCGGATCATTCGGATCGGGGTTATGATAAGTGCAACAGCGCTTGGCATGTATGGCGTTATAATGGTTTATCTGTTTGTGATCGGCCATCTCATGCGCCTGAAAAGCTTTGGACAGGATTACATTATCCCGATCATGGCGCAGCCTGGACAGGATTTGAAAGACACAGTCATCCGTATTCCCACGATGTTTTTAAAAAGAAGACCGACACGAAACGATCCTGAAGATAACATCAGACAAAGGTGATGGCTATGAGGAAATCAGAGCATAAACTGACATTTATGCAGACGCTCATTATGATCAGCAGCACACTGATCGGTGCCGGGGTCCTAACCCTTCCCCGCTCAGCTGCCGAAACCGGCAGTCCGAGCGGATGGCTTATGATACTGCTGCAGGGCGTTATTTTTATTATCATTGTTCTGCTTTTTTTGCCTTTCCTTCAAAAAAACAGCGAAAAAACTCTTTTTAAGCTCAACAGCATTGTAGCTGGAAAATTCATCGGCTTTCTATTGAATTTATATATCTGTCTATATTTCATTGGGATTGTTTGCTTTCAAGCTCGGATTTTGGGAGAGGTTGTCGGATTCTTTTTGTTGAAAAATACGCCAATGGCAGTTGTGGTGTTTATATTTCTTGCAGTTGCCATCTATCATGTGGGCGGAGGCGTTTATTCAATTGCAAAAGTATACGCTTATATTTTTCCTATAACCCTTATTATTTTTATGATGCTTTTGATGTTCAGCTTTCGCTTGTTCCAGTTCGATTTTATCCGGCCTGTTTTTGAAGGAGGCTATCAAAGTTTTTTCTCTTTATTCCCAAAAACACTTTTATATTTCTCAGGATTTGAAATCATCTTTTATCTCGTCCCATTTATGAGAGATCCGAAGCAAGCGAAAAAGGCTGTTGCTTTTGGGATCGGGACTTCTACAGTGTTCTACAGCATTACTTTGTTCATTGTGATTGGCTGTATGACTGTGGCTGAGGCAAAAACGGTGACATGGCCGACCATTTCCCTCATTCACGCATTAGAGGTTCCGGGTATTTTTATTGAACGATTTGATCTGTTTTTACAGCTGACCTGGACAGCTCAGCAATTTACCTGTATGCTCGGATCCTTCAAAGGCGCCCATATCGGGTTAACGGAAATCTTTCATCTAAAAAATAAAAACAATGCTTGGCTGCTGACTGCAATGCTGGTTGCGACGTTTTTCATAACGATGTATCCCAAGGACTTGAATGACGTTTTTTATTACGGGACGCTTCTTGGATATGCTTTCTTAATTGTGATTGCAATTCCATTCTTCGTCTGGCTTTTAAGCTGGGTACAGAAAAAACTTGGGAGGGGTCAGCTGCAATGAAAACAGCAACAAAACTCGCAGTCATGTTTCTTATGCTGCAGGTTCTCTGCGGGTGCTGGGATGTCAAAAATATTGAGAAACTATCTTTCGCCAGAGGGCTGGCGATCGATGAGACAGATGATCACCAGTACAAACTGACGTATCAAAACCTTCTTCCCCAAAGCGAAGACAGCCAAGCATCCGGAAAACCCGAATTTGTCAATGTGACGTCCTACGGGAAAACTATTCTGGAAGCAGTCAGTGATGTATCCATCAAGGACCCTCCTGTTTATAGCGATCATTTAAAAGTGATTCTTTTGGGAGAAAAACTGATGAGGAATCAAAATGTAGACCAAGTCTTTAACCACTTTATCCGGGATGATGAGCTGCGGCGAAGCAGCTATTTGATGGCAGCCAGAGGGAATGCAGCTGATGTTTTCACAAAAGGAAACCCCAATCAGCAGCAGCCGATGCCCTCAGAAAAACTGATTGATTTGACAACTCACAGCGGATATAACGGTAAGATTATGATACCGCTGCGCATCGGCAGAGCATCTATATACTCTCAGAACGGGTACAGTTATCTTATTCAAGCCGTGAAAAACCAAAAGGGAAAAGCCAAGTATGACGGTTCAGGCGTTATCAAAAGAGGCAGCAATAAACTCGTTGGGTTTCTTTCAGCTGATGAAACCCAAACACTGACATGGGTCATGGGGACGATCCAAGGCGGTGTCATGCCAACGACAGATAAAGGACATCCGATTACGTTTGAAATTAAAAAGTCGAAAACGAAAATTAAGCCGGTCATTGAAAACGGAAAACCTGTCTTTCATATTTCTGTTAAAACGAAGGGCATCCTGACAGAAGACCAAAACCCGAATGAAAACTCGTTCAGCAAAAGTTATTTGCACAGGCTGGAAAACATTTTTGAAAAAAAGCTTGAACGAGATGTAAAGCAGGTGATGGATAAACTGCAGCACGAGTATAAAACCGATCCGGTCTTTTTATCAGACCACATAAGGATTCAACACCCTGACTACTGGAATAAAGTAAAAGGGCATTGGGATGAAATATTTTCTGAGGCTGATTTTAAGTACGATATTTCTTTTAAAATCATTAACTTTGGCACGGTGGGAAAGTAAGCAATCAAAAGGGTGCGCATGATCGCGCACCCTTTTTTATGTCCCAACAGTCTGCTGTTTTCCGGCCGATCCTCCCTGTCCGTTTTTGTCCCGTAAATCCTGCTCAATTTCTTCAAGGCTTTTTCCCTTTGTCTCTGTCACTTTAAATCGGACAAATAAGAACGCCATGATACCGATCGCGGCATAAATCAGGAATAAATAACTGATTCCGATCGCTTCCATTAATATTGGATAGGTTAGTGAAACAATCAGTGTCCCAACGTGCAACATTAAGGTCGAAACACCGGTCCCGATTCCTCTGACATGAAGCGGGAACAATTCAGGAAGCATCACCCATACAACCGGTCCCCAGCTGACCGCAAAGACAACGATAAACACGCCTAAACAAATGACGGTCGTCCATGAGGCAGCCGGAGTGTTATCGAAAAAGAGATTTACTAAAGCGAGAACGATCAAGCTGATCACCATGCCCGCATTCCCGAATAGCAGTAACGGCTTTCTTCCAATCTTGTCGATGATTTTAATCGCTACTAATGTCATGACAACATTGACTGTGCCGATTCCGACCGTGCCTAAAATCGAAGCGGAGTTTCCGAATCCGACGTTTGTAAAGGTCTTTGGCGCATAGTAGATGATCGTATTCGTTCCGATAAATTGCTGCAAAAAAGCGAGTCCCAAACCGGCAATAAGTGCTGGGCGCACCCATGGATCGAACAGCTCCTTCAGGCCGCCTTCATCCTGCTTTTCCGCTTCTTTTATATCATGTATTTCCTGATCAATATCTTTTGTGCCACGCAATTTTTCAAGAATGTTCTTCGCTTTGCTTTCTTCGCCATTCGTGAACAGCCAGCGCGGGCTCTCCGGCATAAACAAAATGCCAATGAGCAAGAGCAATGACGGCACAGCAGCCAATCCAAGCATCCAGCGCCACGCTTCGGCATCGGCAAATATGTAATTGACAATGTAAGAAAGAAGGATGCCGACCGTGATCATCAGCTGATTCAGTGATGACAGCGCCCCGCGTTTATGTTTTGGCGCCAGTTCAGATAAATAAAGGGGCACGATTGTCGTCGATGTTCCGACTGCAAGTCCCAAAATGATGCGAAACAGCACCATGACTCCTGTATTTGGGGCCAGTGCCACACCAAGACCGCCTATACAAAACAGCAGCGCGGCTGCCATAATTGCTTTTTTTCTTCCGAAACGGTCAGTCAGCTTGCCGGCCGCTCCTGAGCCCAATATCGCCCCAACCAGCAAGGAGCTGACAACAAGACCTTCTGTAAACGCGTTTAAGCCTAACTCCTTTTTCATAAATAAAATAGCTCCGGAAATCACTCCGGTATCATAGCCATATAACGCGCCTCCAAGAGCTCCGAAAAAATAAAGCCATATATTTGACTGCTTTTTCATAAAGATGACTCCCTTTCTCCATCAGCTGCAATGACATTGTCTGTGGGATTTTTTTAGAAAACTTTTAGCCTCTTTTTCCATCCATTAAACCTTTTTATTTTGCTGATCATAAGTTTTCCAATCATTTACTTGTATTTTTTTCAATGTCGCCGAAACATTTTACCTGCTGCGGCGTCTAATAAAGGTAGTTCTACACATCCGTAATCTTATTTGTCTAATACTAACATATAGGTATTTTTTTCTAAAAATTCCTTTTTTAAGTTTTGCTACAACAAATAAAATGGTAAGCTTCAAATATTAAGGAAACGTGAGGTATTGATATGGAGGAACGATTACAACACAAGAAGAAAAAGAGACGTCTGAAAAAATGGGTGAAATTCACAATTGGTTTATTTGCTATTCTAATTATTGTGACTGGTTCAATTAGTACGTATGCTTATATAAAGTTGAACAATGCGTCAAAACAAGCACATATTGATCTAAATGACAATGGTCAATCCGTTAAACGTATCAAAGAATTTGATCCAAAAAAAGACTCATTTACTGTATTACTTCTAGGAATTGATTCAAGAGATTTCAAAGGTGAGACGGTTGACGATGCTCGAAGTGACGCTAATGTCTTAGTAACCTTTAATCGAAAAAATAAATCAGCAACAATGTTAAGTATACCGAGAGATTCTTATGTTAACATCCCTGGTTATGGATATGATAAATTTACACATGCCCATGCATACGGAGGAGTAAAACTCTCGGCGAAAACAGTTGAAAACCTTCTAGATATTCCAGTAGATTATGTAATAGAAAGTAATTTTGACGCTTTTAAAGATGTTGTGGATGAATTAAATGGAGTTAGTATAAATGTGGAAAGTGAAAAAATAGTTAATCAAATTAAAAAAGATACAAAAGGAAAAGTTATATTAAAAACTGGCGTTCAAACACTAAACGGTGAAGAAGCACTAGCTTATGTAAGGACACGTAAAGCTGATACAGATTTTCAACGCGGCCAAAGACAGATGGAAGTTCTAAATGCCATTATAAAAAAATCGAAATCATTGAGCTCTATACCAGCATATGATGATATCGTTGATAGTTTAGGGGAAAATTTAAAGATGAATTTATCGTTAAATGATGCAATCGGTTTATTTCCTTTTATAGCTTCATTAAAATCAGTTGATACTGAACAACTTACCGGATCTGACATGTATCTCTACAGCTCTCGTGAGCGAAAAAAACTTTATTATTTGAAACTAAATAGTGATAAGCTAGAAGAAGTAAAAACCGAACTGAAAAATGACATAAACAACTAATTTTACCGGAATGGTTTACTGCCATTCCGTTTTTTTCGCTCAATTTGTTGAAAATTATCAAAGTAACGATTAGCCTTAATTTATATGGATTATGTTTCACAGGCAAGCTGAACATACTACACGAAGCAGCTTCATTTTTAAGGAGGTTCCCCTACATATGAAATGTATTGCGATTGATCTAGACGGAACATTACTGAATAAAGAAAGCGTCATTTCTGCGGAAAACAGAGAGGCGATCAAGCGGGCCGTTGATGCCGGCATCCTCGTCACCATTTGCACGGGAAGAGCGACATTTGATGTAAAAGCGCTGCTGGATGACTTGGACATCCCTATCATTGCAGCTAATGGCGGCACGATCCATGACACGGGTTACCGTTTGATCAGCCGGACATTAATGGATCAGGAAGCCGGTAAAGCGATTGCTGATTACTTACTTTCAAAAAACATTTACTTTGAGGTATATACAGATGACCATCTGCTTTCTCCTTTTGACGGCGAAGCTAAGCTGCACGCGGAGCTTGACATTCTAAAGAGCGCAAACCCAAACGAGCAGACGGATGACTTGTGGCAAGGAGCCATGACTCAATTCAAACAGTTTGGCATTAAACCAATTCCTCATATCGAATCGGTTTTTGACGGCGGTGAAAACATTTATAAGCTTCTTTGCTTCTCCTTTGATATGGACAAGCTGAAACAAGCGAAGGAAGAACTGAAGCATCATAAAAAACTGGCGCAAACCTCTTCAGGAAAACATATTATCGAAATCCTGCCGGCCTCGTCAGGAAAAGGACGCGCGTTAACAAAGCTGGCGGACATATACGGAATTGAAACACAGGATATCTATGCGATCGGCGATAGTCCAAACGATTTGTCCATGTTTGAAGTCGCCGGACACCGTATCGCCATGGAAAATGCGATTGATGAATTAAAAGAAAAAAGCACCTTTGTCACAAAAAGCAATGACGAAAATGGTGTGGCCTACTTTATAGACCAGCTTCTTTCAGGACAATATGCATAAAGAAAAGACTCCAGAGATTGGAGTCTTTTTCTTTTATTGCACCCGTATACTTCCTGCGTATTTATCCTTCCAATAGGTGCTCGTTTTCATATTGGTGATGGTCACGCCGTTTGATAATGTGACATGAACAACTTGTCCGTTTCCGATATAGATGGAGGGATTTAAGCTTGTTGATTGAAAGAACACAATGTCTCCCGGCTTCAGGTCCGCCTTCTCAATCTTAGTTCCGGCATTGTACTGGCTTGTTGCGTATCGATGCAGGGAAATACCGGCTGCTTTCTGGTATACATATTGGACAAATCCAGCTGTATCAAATCCTGTCTCAGGTGTTACTCCGCCCTGTTTGTAAGGTACTTCTCCGACATAAAGCGTCGCTTCGGAAACAATCGGATTTTCTTTCGGGATTGTCAGGTTGTCAAATCGGCGAATACCCGTCATCTTCGATTTCCAGTAATCCTCTGACAAATAGGAAATGGTTACTTTTTCTGACCGGCTTGCCTGGATGAACCTGCCTGCGCCCGCATAAATGCCTGCATGTGAAATTCCCGTTTTATACGTATTGCTGAAATAGACGACATCACCAGGCTTTATGTTCTGAGGGGCTACCTTCTCGCCCACTGCCCACTGCTGTTCTGCTGATCGCGGCAGATAAATGCCGAGTGCCTGTTGAAACACATATTGCACAAGCCCCGAGCAATCAAAGCCCTCTGACGGCGTGCTTCCGCCAAACACATATGGGACACCGATATATTTTTCGGCCTCCTGAACGACAGGAACATCAGCCGTTGCCGGATCGGCAGCGATTCTTCTCGCCCCGATATAAGTTCCGCTCCAATAGCTGCTTTTTTTGTAATTGGTGATGATAACCCCTTTTGACTGTGTACTGTGAACCATTTGGCCGTCTCCGATATAAAGGGCGTCATGTGTCGGAACAGTGCCGTTGCTTCCCTCTTTCTTGAAAAACAAAATATCACCCGGCTTCAGGTTTTCCGGCTTTACAGCTGTTCCGATTTTATACTGGTCGTTTACAGATCTCGGCAGATGAATATCAGCCTTACTGAACACATATTGTATCAATCCTGATGGATCGAAACCCTCTTTCGGCGTTTCCCCGCCATATTTATACTGATATCCAAGCAGGTTTTTTGCTTCGCTGACAATCAATTCTGATGATGTATCAGCTTCCGCAATCTCCGCTTTTGTCATAATTGGAACCAAAAAACAAATGATAACCGCCACAAGCAAAAACTTCTTCCAGTTTGCCAGTGTGTTCACTTTTATTATCTCCTCCTCTTTTTGCAGTTTTAACATCGGTATTTTTTTGAATATGTTAAGAGACTTTTTAATATTTTTACAGAATGAATATGCTGGGCAAATAAAAAGAGAGTGTCTCATCAGACACTCTCTTTTTTGAATTATTTATTGGCGTTTACCGGTTCTTCCTGCTGTTGGATTTTATTCATTTCCATATCAATCTTCTGTTTTTCCTGATCTGTCAGCTGATCATTGAATTTAAAAGCTGACATAAACATGAACACGATGGCTACGGCAACAAACGGCCAGATGGCTTTGACAAATTTCATCTTTATCACTCCGATTATTTAGATTTTAGTTTGTCACTATGATCAATATCAAACGTCAGTTTTCCGTCTTCTAGTTTCCAAGCGAAATTAGAGTCTTTCGTCAGTTCGCGAATAATGGTTTTCTGTTTAAGGCTGTCTTTTTTCACAGGTGCAGGTGTCGCTTCATGGATGTCGATCGGTGTCACTTCAAAGCGGCCTGTTCCATTTTTCTTCAGGTGATACTGAACCAGTGCACTGTCTCTTGTTCTCGTCCAGCCCTGGTCAAAGACAAAGTTGCCGAGGCTGTAGAAAATGACGGTTCCGTTATATACTTCAATCGGTTCTAAGACGTGCGGGTGATGGCCGACGATGATGTCAGCTCCCGCATCAGACATGGCTCTTGCAAGCTGGCGCTGGCGGTCGTTTGGATCATTGTCATACTCTTGGCCCCAGTGTGACTGCACAACAACGATGTCCGCATGTTTTTTCGCTTCTGAAATCATAGGGATGAAGATTTCAGGATCTGCGGGCAGCACGCCCGGCGTATTCTTTTTAGCCGCGAAACCTTTCCCGGACACATCGGTAAAGCCAAGCGTCGCAATCGTTACCCCGTTGACTTTCTGGTACGAAATTTTCTTTTTCGCATCACTTAAGCTGTATCCCGCTCCAACGATATCAAGGTTTTGCTTCGCAAATTCTCCAAGCGTATCTTTCATGCCCTGAACGCCGTAATCCATTGCGTGGTTGTTTGCGCTGTTGAGAACCGTGAAATTCATATCCTTCAAGACTTTCACTGATTCCTTATTCGTCTGCAGATGAATCTCTTTATCTGCTTGTTTATAATTCTTTTGATAGGTTACCGGGTTTTCAAAGTTTCCTGCTACATAATCCGAGGCTCTAAAGATCGGTTCAACATATTGAAAAATACTGTCTGCCCCTTTTTGCTCCGTTACTTTTTCAACATAGCGTCCCATCATAATATCGCCTACAAATGAGGCTGAGAGTACGTCGTCAGAATACGTTTTGACCTTCGGCGTTTCCGCTTTTCCCGCCCACATGAAAGCGAACATAAGGACAAAAACGATCGGAATGGCAATAAATACGTGCTTATTGGTTTTCTTTTTTTGCTGTTTTGTCAGCTTTAGCAGCTTTTCATGAAAGCTCAGTTCTTTTTTCATCGTTTGACACACCTTACATTAAATTAAGTAGTAAACAAACATGATAGCAAAGGTCGCTCCGCTCAATAGCAGCGTGCTTCCGAACGTAATGGTTAAACCTTGTTTCTGAATGGTATTGGCAATTAAACCTGGCACGATGATGCCGATTCCTCGAAATTCTGCGATTTCAAATGGTACAATCGGGTATAGAAAATCAAACGCGATTTTTAGGACGATCCCTGTTATTAGCATGGCAGCGAATTTTCTGCGTCCGTACAAAATCATAAATTTGGATAAACCGTATTTCACGATAACATAAGTGAGCAAGCTCACTAGCAAAACAAGTAAAATAAAGACCGGCTGATTAAACACAAGTCCTAAATATCCCGGTACAACAAGTCCTGCCGGCACGATCCCTGTTTTTTCCGCAAAAATTAAACTGAGTAGTACACCTAAAATTAGTGCGATGTATAAATCTGATCCGAACATGTTTGCATTTCCCCCTAGCTTACGAGCTGCTTAACCTTGTATTCGTGGATTTTTTCAATTAAAGGCTCTGCGGCACCATGAATATTGCCGACGCCATATATGACACGGTTGTGCATTCTTTTCTTTAACAATTCCATAATTTCATCTGTTGACTTATACTCTAGATCATGCAGTTTGTCTGCAGGAATTTTGCCTTCTTCGTAGGCTTTTACGATCGGTTCTGTTGTTTCACCGATTAAGATCAGTTCACTTGCTTCAATATAAGGCAATACGTCATTTGCGAATTGCTGTGTCCGATCGACACGGTCTGCGCGGCAGTTCATGATGATGATCGGATCATCGGTCGGGTAACCGATTTCTTTTACACGTTTCCATATATTCAAAGTAGAAGAAGCGTCGTTTGCGGCAAACCCATTAACAAAGTGCCCAGGCTCGCTCGGACTGATCAGCGGAAGAATTCTCATTGCTCCCGGATCTGGCGGCGCATTCAGCATTCCCTTAAATGCTGTTTCTTCGTCAATGCCGAGTGCTTGAGCCACACCCAGCGCCAGAGAAGCGTTATCGGGGAATACCATGTATTCAAATTTACGTAAATACTCATCTGTAATTTTTGAGTTATCAGCAATGATGACTTTTGTGTTTCGTTCTTTTGCTTTTTGTTTAAAGAACTCGGTATATTCACTATCTGTAATGACAAGATGGCCATTATAAGGAATTGTAGCGGTAAACGCTTCTGCAATTTCATCAAGCGTCGGCCCCATGACATCCATATGGTCTTCTAAAACATTCACAATGACGCCGATATTGGCCTGCAGAAGTTCTTCCTGAAAGATGATTTGATAATCTGGGTTAACAGCCATGCATTCACTGACAATCGCGTTAGCCCCTCTTTCTACTGTTTCTCTCATGACTTCTTTTTGCTCTCCGATATTCGGCCCCTGAGGTTTCCGTTTAATCGGCTTTTCCTCCGGTGTGTCCCAGTAAATCATTCTTGCATCTGTTCCTGTTGTTTTTCCAACAGTCTTGTAACCGGCTTCTATTAATATTCCGGTTGTCAGCCTTGTCACAGTCGATTTTCCGCGGATGCCGTTAATATTCACCCGAACAGGGAGGGCATCAATGTTTTTCTGATGTCGTCGTTTTTCTAATATTCCGATGACCAGTATGACAGCACAGGCTATAATGAGTAACCACATTGCTTTTCGACATCTCCTTCTATATTGTTGTAAATTCATTCATCAGTATATAGAATCACTATGAATTCTCAATCGGCATTATGTAACATAATCTTCCCTAATCGACTAAGCCAAACTTCTCTTTTGAAAGAGATTTTATACCTACAAACTGTTTTCTATTTTTGGAAAACAGCAGGACTTATACCTCATCACTTTTTTTAAAAATCGAAGAGAATGCGCTTTCATTTTTCCCCTGATATCCTTCTGGACGTATAGTCACACCCTGGTGTTTGTATTTAATATGCATTTCAAATCAATCTTTTTTTCAGCCTGTGTTATCAAGCATTTCCTGCTATCATGCGTGTTTCCGGTTCTTATGAACACAAAATAATTTTATCCTGTTTCTTAAGGACAAGGTCATAATGTCATCCTTTCTGCATGGAATAAGCAATATTAGGCCCATTCCAAAATGACTAAGGAGGTTCGAGATGAAAACGCTAAACATACGAGTCCGAATTCTCTAACATAATTAAACATTTTCTGGGATGATAGTCTTTTCTGTTTCTCACCATTTACAGGTCTAAACGCATGACTTTGAAACAATTTTAATAAAACTTAATATTTGTTCAAGAAATCTTCATCCATATTTGTGAAGACTTTGTCAAAAAAAGAGTGAAAACCTTAATTTTTTCAATTATATATACAATTTACAATTAGATTTCTTTTGATATTTTTATTGCTAACTTCGGATTGTTCATGATAATCTATCTATGTAAACGGTTACATAAACAAGGAGGAGCTGTTTTGGCTACAATTAAAGATGTCGCCGGAGCGGCGGGCGTTTCAGTTGCGACGGTTTCCCGCGTCCTGAATGATAACGGCTATGTACACGAAGAAACACGAACGCGTGTCATAGCGGCGATGGCGAAGCTGAACTATTACCCGAATGAAGTCGCCAGATCTCTATATAAAAGAGAATCCCGACTGATCGGACTTTTGCTCCCGGATATCACAAACCCTTTCTTCCCCCAGCTTGCCCGCGGTGCGGAAGATGAATTGAACCGGGAAGGCTATCGCCTTATTTTCGGCAACAGTGACGAGGAATTGAAAAAAGAACTTGAATACCTTCAAACCTTTAAGCAAAATCATGTCGCAGGCATTATTGCCGCAACAAATTACCCGGATCTCGAGGAATACAGCGGCATGAATTATCCAGTTGTTTTTCTGGACAGAACACTTGAAGGGGCTCCTTCTGTGTCCAGTGACGGCTATACAGGAGGAAAGTTAGCCGCTCAGGCTATCATTCACGGAAAAAGCCAGCGCATTACGCTCTTGAGAGGACCCGCTCACCTGCCGACCGCTCAAGACCGCTTTAACGGCGCTTTGGAAATCTTAAAGCAGGCTGAAGTTGATTTTCAGGTCATTGAGACGGCTTCATTTTCAATTAAAGATGCACAATCGATGGCGAAGGAGCTGTTTGCCGCTTATCCAGCGACAGATGGTGTGATCGCGAGTAATGATATTCAAGCCGCTGCCGTTTTACATGAAGCATTGCGGCGCGGAAAAAACGTGCCGGAGGACATTCAAATTATCGGCTATGATGACATTCCGCAAAGCGGACTTCTGTTCCCGCCACTTTCTACAATTAAACAGCCCGCATATGATATGGGGAAAGAAGCTGCCAAACTGCTTTTGGGTATCATCAAAAAACAGCCGCTGGCAGAAACGGCAATTCAAATGCCTGTCACCTATATAGGAAGAAAGACGACAAGAAAGGAAGATTAAGATGCGTAATATTTGTGTGATTGGTAGCTGTTCTATGGATTTAGTGGTCACCTCGGACAAACGCCCAAAAGCCGGTGAAACGGTTCTTGGCACGTCATTTCAGACTGTGCCGGGCGGCAAAGGAGCAAATCAGGCCGTTGCCGCAGCCAGGCTTGGGGCGCAAGTGTTTATGGTCGGCAAGGTTGGAGACGATCATTATGGAACAGCTATTTTGAATAATCTCAAAGCTAACGGCGTTCGCACTGACTATATGGAACCGGTTACACATACGGAAAGCGGAACCGCTCATATTGTGCTTGCTGAAGGCGACAACAGCATTGTCGTTGTCAAAGGCGCGAACGATGACATCACCCCAGCGTATGCGTTAAACGCGCTCGAACAGATTGAAAAGGTCGATATGGTGCTGATTCAGCAGGAAATCCCAGAAGAAACGGTTGATGAGGTGTGCAAATACTGCCATTCTCACGATATCCCGATCATACTAAACCCAGCACCGGCCCGCCCGCTCAAGCAGGAAACAATTGATCACGCTACCTATCTGACGCCGAATGAACACGAGGCTTCGATTTTATTCCCTGATCTTACCATTTCTGAAGCTCTTGCGCTTTATCCGGCAAAGCTCTTTATTACGGAAGGAAAACAAGGCGTCCGCTATTCGGCTGGCAGCAAAGAGGTGCTCATCCCGTCCTTCCCTGTAGAGCCCGTTGATACAACCGGAGCCGGTGATACGTTTAACGCAGCATTTGCCGTGGCCCTGGCTGAGGGAAAAGACATTGAAGCCGCATTGCGGTTTGCCAATCGTGCCGCTTCCCTTTCTGTCTGCTCCTTCGGTGCCCAAGGCGGAATGCCGACAAGAAATAAAGTAGAGGAGCTGCTGTCATGAAAAAACACGGTATACTGAACAGCCATCTTGCCAAGATTTTAGCCGACCTTGGCCACACTGATAAAATTGTCATCGCGGATGCCGGACTGCCGGTTCCTGACGGCGTTTTGAAAATTGATCTTTCACTGAAGCCGGGCCTTCCGGCTTTCCAAGATACAGCGGCAGTACTGGCTGAGGAAATGGCGGTCGAAAAAGTCATTGCTGCAGCTGAAATAAAAGCATCCAATCAGGAGAATGCGAAATTTCTAGAAAATCTTTTCTCTGAACAAGAGATTGAATACCTTTCTCACGAGGAGTTTAAGCTGCTGACAAAAGAAGCAAAGGCAGTCATAAGAACAGGAGAATTCACACCATATGCCAACTGCATCCTGCAGGCGGGTGTGCTTTTTTAGAAAGGAGGAGGAAACATGCAGATTGAAATGAAAGACATTCATAAAACATTCGGAAAAAACCAGGTGCTGTCAGGCGTTTCCTTTCAGCTCATGCCTGGCGAGGTTCACGCATTAATGGGAGAAAACGGCGCCGGCAAGTCCACGCTTATGAACATTTTGACAGGCCTGCACAAAGCAGATAAAGGTCAAATCAGCATAAACGGAAACGAAACGTATTTTTCCAATCCAAAAGAAGCGGAACAGCATGGAATAGCCTTTATCCATCAGGAATTGAATATCTGGCCGGAAATGACCGTTCTTGAGAATCTATTTATCGGTAAGGAGATATCCTCCAAGCTGGGCGTCTTACAAACAAGAAAAATGAAAGCGCTAGCAAAAGAGCAATTTGACAAACTTTCCGTCTCTCTTTCTCTTGATCAAGAAGCCGGCGAATGTTCCGTCGGACAGCAGCAAATGATCGAAATCGCAAAAGCGCTTATGACAAATGCCGAGGTAATCATTATGGATGAACCGACCGCAGCGTTGACTGAACGTGAAATCAGCAAGCTCTTTGAGGTCATTACAGCGTTAAAAAAGAACGGCGTCTCCATTGTCTATATTTCGCATCGCATGGAAGAAATTTTTGCGATTTGCGACAGAATTACCATCATGCGTGACGGAAAAACGGTAGATACAACAAACATCTCAGAAACTGATTTTGATGAAGTCGTCAAAAAAATGGTCGGACGGGAGCTGACTGAACGATATCCAAAACGCACTCCTTCTCTCGGTGACAAAGTATTCGAGGTGAAAAATGCTTCCGTAAAAGGGAGTTTTGAGGACGTCAGCTTTTATGTGCGTTCCGGTGAGATCGTCGGTGTTTCAGGATTAATGGGAGCCGGCCGGACAGAAATGATGAGAGCGCTGTTCGGCGTTGACAGGCTGGACACGGGTGAGATATGGATCGCTGGGAAAAAAACGGCTATTAAGAACCCGCAGGAAGCCGTGAAAAAAGGTCTCGGCTTTATTACAGAGAATCGCAAGGATGAAGGGCTTCTGCTCGACACCTCGATCCGCGAAAATATTGCCCTGCCCAATCTGTCCAGCTTCTCACCAAAGGGTCTCATTGATCATAAGCGGGAGGCTGAATTTGTCAATCTGTTAATCAAACGACTCACTATCAAAACAGCATCACCGGAAACGCACGCACGCCATTTATCAGGAGGAAACCAGCAAAAAGTGGTGATAGCCAAGTGGATCGGCATCGGACCGAAAGTGCTTATCTTGGATGAGCCGACCAGAGGTGTGGATGTTGGCGCCAAACGAGAGATTTATACGCTGATGAATGAGCTGACCGAACGCGGCGTCGCAATCATCATGGTGTCATCAGAGCTGCCTGAAATTCTGGGAATGAGCGATCGGATTATCGTTGTCCATGAAGGCAGAATCAGCGGAGAAATCCATGCGCGAGAAGCAACACAAGAACGAATTATGACACTTGCCACGGGAGGGCGGTAATATGAAAACGGAACAACTGCAAACAGAACAAAAACGGATTCACTTCGACGGAGTCATGCAAAAACTCGGCCCGTTTCTTGGTTTATTTATTCTCGTTATCATTGTATCTATTTTAAATCCAAGCTTTCTTGAACCGCTGAATATTTTAAACCTGCTTCGCCAGGTCGCCATTAACGGATTAATCGCGTTCGGGATGACCTTTGTCATTTTGACAGGCGGCATTGATCTTTCTGTCGGCGCTATTCTTGCCCTGTCCAGTGCTTTAGTTGCGGGGATGATTGTGTCCGGTGTCGATCCGGTTCTCGCGATCATCCTTGGCTGTATCATTGGTGCCGTACTAGGCATGATCAACGGATTATTGATTACTAAAGGAAAAATGGCGCCCTTTATCGCCACGCTTGCGACCATGACTGTGTTTCGCGGACTGACGCTAGTGTATACAGATGGAAATCCGATTACCGGACTTGGCACAAACTACGCTTTTCAGATGTTCGGACGCGGTTACTTTTTAGGCATTCCTGTACCGGCAATTACGATGGTTCTTGCCTTTGTCATCCTTTGGGTGCTTCTTCATAAAACACCATTCGGCCGCCGAACGTACGCTATCGGCGGCAACGAAAAAGCCGCGCTCATTTCAGGCATCAAAGTGACGCGCGTGAAAGTGATGATCTATTCTTTAGCCGGGCTTTTATCCGCTCTTGCAGGTGCCATATTGACTTCCCGCCTGCATTCGGCCCAGCCGACTGCGGGAGAATCGTACGAACTTGATGCTATCGCGGCAGTCGTCTTAGGAGGGACAAGTCTTTCCGGCGGCCGCGGACGCATTGTCGGCACTTTGATCGGGGTCCTGATCATCGGCACACTTAATAACGGGCTTAATCTGCTTGGCGTTTCATCATTTTATCAGCTGGTTGTCAAAGGGATTGTTATCTTAATTGCGGTATTATTAGACCGCAAGAAGTCAGCTTAGGAGGGTTTTCACATGAAAAAGGCTGTATCCGTCATTTTAACGTTATCATTATTTTTGTTAACCGCCTGTTCGCTTGAGCCTCCCCAATGGGCAAAGCCGTCAAACTCGGGGAACAAAAAGGAATTCACCATTGGCTTGTCCGTCTCAACACTTAATAATCCTTTTTTTGTCTCATTAAAAAAGGGTATCGAAAAAGAAGCTAAAAAACGGGGAATGAAAGTCATCATTGTTGATGCACAAAATGATTCATCGAAACAGACGAGTGACGTGGAAGATTTAATTCAGCAAGGTGTTGATGCATTATTAATCAACCCGACTGATTCTTCGGCGATCTCAACGGCAGTAGAATCTGCAAACGCAGTCGGTGTGCCCGTCGTAACAATCGATCGATCTGCCGAACAAGGAAAAGTTGAAACCCTCGTTGCTTCCGATAATGTAAAAGGCGGTGAAATGGCCGCGACGTTTATTGCCGACAAACTTGGAAAAGGAGCAAAGGTGGCAGAGCTTGAAGGCGTCCCCGGCGCATCTGCCACACGGGAACGCGGCTCAGGATTCCATAACATCGCAGACCAAAAACTCCAAGTTGTCACAAAACAATCAGCTGACTTTGACCGCACGAAAGGCCTGACTGTCATGGAAAACCTGCTGCAGGGACATCCTGATATCCAAGCTGTTTTTGCTCACAACGATGAAATGGCGCTCGGTGCTCTCGAGGCAATTAACAGCTCGGGGAAAGACATATTGGTGATCGGTTTTGACGGCAATAAAGATGCGCTCGCTTCCATTAAAAACGGAAAGCTGTCAGCCACCGTCGCTCAGCAGCCTGAATTAATCGGTAAATTGGCTACAGAAGCAGCAGATGATATTTTGCACGGGAAAAAAGTGCAAAAAACAATATCCGCGCCTCTCAAACTAGAAACACAAAAATAATTGTCTGATGTTTAGGAACCTGCGATAACGTGAATAGAGATATAGAATGAATTATTTCTCTTACGTGAGGAGAGGAACGGCATGAACAAACCAACAAAACTATTTTCAACATTAGCACTTGCGGCTGGAATGACTGCGGCGGCTGCTGGCGGCGCTGGCACGATCCATGCTCAACAGCCAGAAACAACGGTAAGCATTGATGATTTATACAGTTATCCGATTGATTCTTATTTGGTATCAGCAGAGGCTCTAAATGTCAGAACGAAGGCTTCCGCATCAAGCCAAAAAGCCGATACGCTGCACTTAGGAGATAGCCTAAAGCTGATTTCCTTCTCAAATGCTGACTGGGCAAAGGTTCAGTATAAAAACGGAAAAATAGGATTTGTCTCCACTCATTACATTGTAAAAGCAGCGACAACGGTAAAAACCAAAACAAAAACAAAAGTATATACATCCGCTGATGGAAAGAGCATTAAGACTCTTCCAGCAGACACAAGCGTTTCTTTTTTAGGCTGGAGTAAAACGAATAAAGGCGGTTTTGATTTTGATTGGGTATTCGTTGATTACGGCGGTGCGACAGGTTATATGAAAACAAAGGATTTACACATGACAAAATAACTGAGAGGGATTCCGCATAAATGCGGAATCCCTTTTATTATGAATTGATTTGTCACATTCCCAAGATATTTCTCAGGAAATATTGTCGTATGCTGTGTCGAAACCTTACATGATCATCAACATTTTTGTTCACGCTAAAAAGCGGAGGTGTAAATATGGATCAATTTGAAGCAGCATATGAATCGTATAAAGCCCGGCAAACAACTGTCGATCAAGAAAATGTTCCATCTGGAAAAGAAGAAATTATTGCGGTTAGAAGAAATGAGGAAGACAATATTATCGCAGTGAAAACCAATACAGGAAGAGAGCTCGACTATCCTACTGCGCTGTCAGAAGCAAAATCAGGAAAACTCGCTCATGTTGATGTCTTCCATAAATACGGGCGTGACATTTTGCGAAGTGAACCGGACGGCATCAAGGAAAATAACCTGTCTGAGCTGCCGGATTTTTAAACAAAAGGCTGCTGGATGTATTCGGCTAACCGTTTTGCACTGTGAGAAATATCCCCTGCAGCTGCATAATTCACGCCATAGAACACATATGGAGGCAGATACTTCATGCCGATCAGATTACTCGTGGCCTGAAATGGTTTCAATAGCTCACTAATCGAGTAATGATTTGCTCCGCCCGCTTGATATTTTTCCGCTTCGCTCCCTGTTGATACAGCCAGCATCAGCTCCTTGCCATGCAAGGCATTTCCTTCTGAACCAAAAGCCCAGCCGTAAGTCAGCACAAGATCCTGCCATTTTTTCAAGAGCGGCGGAGAGCTGTACCAATATAGCGGGAATTGAAAGACAATCCGATCGTATTCCTCGCACAGCTGCTGTTCCTTCGCAACATCTATTTCTTCATCCGGGTATTCCTTATAAAGATCACGTACTGTGATATTGTCGTGTTTACTCAATTCCTCAGCCCACGCCTTATTGACAACTGAGGTCTCCATATGAGGATGAACTGCCAAAACCAATATTTTCATCAGACCACACCTTTACTGTTTTGATGTTATTTTATCTAAAATCAGGAAAAGAGCCAAATAAAAAGAAAGCCCTGTAAAAGGGGCTTTCTTTTTTTCTTTTATTCAGGGCTTCCTTCAGTTGTTTCGATATCTTTCGCAAAATCAGGGTTATCCAGATTCGCATTAAAGAAATCCGCTGTGTTCGGAAGTCTGAGATTCATGTTCATTTTTTGAGAAATCGTAACCGTGCAATCCTCAAGCACATAGTCAAAAACGTGTCCGCCTGAATTGCGTCCTTCGTCAATGAAGTGCAGGTGATAGCCTGAAACGGCGATTCCGTTTGCATAAGCTGGTGTCAAGAAACCTACAATCGTTCCTCTCACGTTGTCGAAGTTGAAAATCGGCTGTGTTTTGACCGCTTCAACCATTGGCACGTAAGGTTTTTCTTGAAGTTCTACTGTTCTTGTCTGCACCTTTTTAAACAATCCGTCAATGCGAATTGCATAAAATAAGTTTCTGCTTGGCAGCATGCTGTTGATCTCTTTTTCAAAGTCTTCGCGTGTCATTTTCGCATCAATTTTGTGCGTCATGTCCGGTGTAAAGAACGTAAATGAACAGAACGGTGAACGGTCTCCATTTTGGACCGGTGTCGCGGTTCCGTCTGAGCGAAGACGGTAAAATTCGCCGTCAAACCCAATCAGCTCTCCGTCAAGCTTGTTAAAGGTTCCGATACCGAAGTCTCCATATTTCGGAATCTCTGACAGTTCAAAATCTCCGTCATATACTCCGTCTAATAGAGAAGTCATTGTTGATACTTGATAAATCTGGCTCACAGGCTGATCTTTTTGACCACGGCTGAGCACTTGAATGTTGCTTTCTCGTTTCATATTTCCCTTCACTCCTTTTATTTAGTGCTGTTCATAAAACAGTGTCGTGATGCGCAGAGTGCTAGAGAGCTTTCGTTTTCATGAGTTCCCCGAATTCTTTCGGAAGCTTGTCACTTGCTAAATTAATGTTATCACTGTAGTCAACCGGGACATCGATGATGACAGGACCTTCAGCGTTCATGCCTTGACGCAGAACATCTGCCAGCTGGTCTGGTGATTCTACGCGCAAGCCAGTTGCTCCGAAGCTTTCCGCATATTTCACGATATCGATATTTCCGAAATCGACCGCAGATGTACGGTTATATTTTTTCAATTGCTGGAATGCAACCATGTCATATGTGCTGTCGTTCCATACAATGTGTACAATTGGTGCTTTTAGTCGTACCGCTGTCTCTAATTCCATTGCTGAGAATAAGAAACCGCCGTCACCAGAGACAGAAACCACTTTTTCTCCCGGTTTCACCAATGAAGCGCCGATTGCCCAAGGAAGCGCAACGCCGAGTGTTTGCATACCGTTACTGATCATTAATGTTAACGGCTCGTAGCTGCGGAAATAACGTGACATCCAAATGGCGTGCGAACCGATATCGCAAGTTACTGTAACGTGATCATCGACTGCATTACGCAACTCTTTAACGATTTCAAGAGGGTGCGCTCTGTCTGATTTCCAATCTGCAGGCACCTGCTCACCTTCATGCATATATTGTTTTAAATCAGAAAGGATTTTCTGCTCACGCTCTGCAAATTCCACTTTCACAGCATCGTGTTCGATATGATTGATCGTGGACGGAATGTCACCGATCAATTCAAGATCAGGCTGGTAAGCATGATCAATGTCAGCGATAATCTCGTCTAAATGGATAATTGTCCGGTCTCCATTGACATTCCAGAATTTCGGATCATATTCAATCGGGTCATAGCCGATCGTCAGAACAACATCTGCCTGCTCTAGCAGTAAATCGCCAGGCTGGTTGCGGAACAAACCGATACGGCCAAAATACTGATCCTCTAAATCTCTAGAAAGGGTACCGGCAGCTTGATATGTTTCAACAAATGGAAGCTGAACCTTTTTCAAAAGCTTGCGAACCGCTTTAATTGCTTCCGGTCTTCCGCCTTTCATGCCGACCAAAACGACAGGAAGTTTTGCTGTTTGGATTTTTGCTATGGCCGCACTGATTGCATCATCTGCTGCAGGACCGAGTTTTGGCGCTGCAACAGCACGCACGTTTTTCGTATTTGTGACTTCATTCACAACATCTTGCGGAAAGCTCACAAAAGCGGCCCCAGCCTGCCCTGCTGACGCTATTCTAAATGCATTTGTAACAGCTTCCGGTATATTTTTTACATCTTGAACTTCTACACTGTATTTTGTAATCGGCTGGAATAGCGCCGCATTATCCAAAGATTGATGTGTCCGTTTTAAACGATCTGCACGGATCACGTTTCCAGCAAGCGCAACGACAGGGTCTCCTTCAGTGTTCGCTGTCAGCAGACCTGTTGCCAAGTTAGAGGCACCCGGTCCTGATGTGACTAACACGACTCCCGGTTTTCCAGTTAAACGGCCGACTGCTTGGGCCATGAATGCTGCGTTTTGTTCGTGCCGGGCAACGATAATTTCAGGTCCTTTATCTTGTAAAGCGTCAAATACCGCATCAATTTTTGCACCTGGAATGCCAAATACATGTGTGACACCTTGCTCCACCAAGCAATCAACAACAAGCTCCGCCCCTCTGTTTTTCACAAGGGATTTTTGTTCTTTTGTTGCTTTTGTCAACACCCTCACTCCTTATTATGCATTTTAAACGTAAAATTTTAAATATCTTGTGATAAGTTTCACTATACACTCTTTGGAAATTGACCTCCAATATCGATTCGCCTTATGATTAATATGTAATACGAATTATTAACCTATGGAAAGGAATGCATATTGAATGGAGCTTCGCCATCTTCAATACTTTATCGCAGTAGCCGAAGAGCTTCATTTCGGAAAGGCTGCCCGGCGGCTGAACATGACGCAGCCTCCTCTCAGCCAGCAGATCAAACAGCTGGAGGAAGAAGTCGGAGTTACGCTTCTGAAAAGGACAAAACGATTTGTCGAGCTTACCGCAGCAGGAGAAATCTTTTTAAATCATTGCCGCATGGCATTGATGCAAATCGGACAAGGAATTGAACTGGCACAGCGGACGGCCCGCGGCGAGCAAGGCCTTCTCGTAATCGGTTTTGTCGGATCAGCTACATATGAATTTCTGCCGCCGATTGTCCGGGAATATCGTAAAAAATTCCCATCTGTGAAAATAGAACTGCGTGAAATATCCTCGTCTAGGCAGCAGGAGGAGCTACTAAAGGGCAACATTGATATTGGTATACTTCATCCTCCCTTACAGCATACAGCTTTACATATCGAAACCGCCCAAAGCAGCCCTTGTGTTTTAGCTTTGCCTAAGCAACACCCATTGACTTCTAAGGAATCAATTACGATTGAGGATTTAAGAGATGAACCAATTATTACTGTTGCTAAAGAAGCATGGCCTACTCTATACATGGATTTTATTCAGTTCTGTGAACAAGCGGGCTTCAGACCCAACATTGTCCAGGAAGCCACAGAATATCAAATGGTGATTGGTTTAGTCAGTGCCGGAATTGGTATGACATTTGTTCCTTCCTCAGCCAAAAAATTATTTAATTTGGATGTTACTTATCGAAAAATGGACCAAATACAGCTTAATGCAGAATGGGTTATCGCTTACCGCAAAGACAATCATAATCCGCTTATAAAGCATTTTATTCATATTTCAAATTGTCAGCAGACAAGAACTAAAGAGAGTGATGCAGGTACATGAACAATACTTGCAATCTCTTTTTTCTTTTGGGATTCTTATGGAATTTTTATTAATTTAATATAATCGCTTAGTACAACTTTATATCAGTATACGTATACATACAGTACAAATAGTTGGCAAGGACATCAGTAAGCGCAGGACATTAGTTTGATTTTAAAAATGAAAGATAGAGAGGTGAAGTAAATTATTGAGTTCACCGGCATATTCACATTGCTCGCTTTTTTCGTAACAATGATTTTTATTTTCTGGAGACCAAAAGGACTAAATGAAGCTATCCCCGCCACATTTGGCGCTTTAATGGTTTTATTGTGCGGAAGTGTGTCATTGGCAGACTTAGGGGAAATCGGAACAAAAGTCACGGGTGCATCGGTTACAATCCTTGCCACTATGATTATGGCCATTGCACTAGAAAGCTTTGGTTTCTTTTATTGGGTGGCTGCAAAACTGCTTCAACAATCCAAGGGTTCAGGCATCAAGCTTTTTTGGCTAACCAATTTGCTCTGCTTTCTCATGACCATTTTCCTTAATAATGATGGGAGCATTTTGATCACAACTCCAATCCTTTTGCTTGTACTAAAATATTTAGGTTTAAAAAAACATCAAAAAGCCCCATATTTATTAAGCGGTGTTTTAATAGCCACAGCCTCTAGCGCACCGATTGGCGTAAGTAATATTGTTAATTTAATTTCTCTCAAAATCATTGGAATGGATCTATATCTTCACACCGCCATGATGTTTGTCCCTAGTATGATGGGACTCATTTTTATGACTTGTCTACTGTTTATGTTCTTTTATAAACGTCTTCCCAAGAACCTGCCAGATATACCGGGCCATTTTCAGTCTCTGCGGCATAGAAGGTACCATCCTCTTCATTCGCCATCAGCTCCTTTACCAGAACGAAATCAAACAAAAATCATGTTGTTTGTGCTTGCATTTGTTTTTCTCGTCAGAATGAGTCTATTTGCAGCATCATATACCGGTATTTCTGTTCCTCTAGTCGCTGTCATCGGATCTTTTATCCTGTTGAGCTGGAGATGGATTTATTTCAAAACCTCCCCAAGAGACTTGTTATATAAATCGCCTTGGCACATTTTTATATTCGCTTTTACTATGTATGTCTTAATTTATGGTCTGCATAATATTGGATTCACAGAGTTACTTGTGAATTATTTTGAACCTGTGGTTTCTGGAAGCCTCGCCCATGCAACTTTCGCATCAGGTATCTCTACTTCAGTTTTTTCTAATCTCTTTAACAACCATCCAGCGTTAATGATCAGTACTTTTACCTTAACTGAAATGACCCTGAATCCTTCAACAACAAAAATCATCTACTTGGCAAATATTATCGGCAGTGATATCGGTTCATTATTATTACCTATGGGAACCTTAGCAACGCTTATTTGGATGCATATATTAAAACAGCATGATGAAAGTATTTCATGGGGCGAATATATAAAAACGACCATTATCATCATTCCGCTGACTGTTCTTTTTACGTTAACATGTTTATATTTTTGGATCAGTTGGTTATTTCTTTAGCACAGTATGAAACGAAAAACTGCCTTCTGCTATTCAAGAGGGCAGTTTTGCATACACTAGGGAAGATGCATTGTCTTTAGATGATTTAACTTCCAAATGATTGGCTCTCCATTTGCGTTAATAAGCTCAATGATATTATTAGAGACATCCTTTAATAGACCAACTTTTTCTGGCACCTCTCCCATATCAAATATGACCAATTCACCAATATTTTTTTTGATCTGCTCCTCAAAATTACGCACAAGAGGAACTTTGGAAGGCATGACAGGCAATTGTGAGTTGTCAAGAGTGTACGGTGTTTGTTCAGTTGAATAAGGGGTAAACCATTTTAAATGATGCATAGATATAAAAAGTATTTTAAATACAGGTGAGAAAAATACAATATAATCGTTTAAAACATTTGTAACATACCCATGGATCGATCGACCCCCAGTTACATAAACTTCAATAAACTGGCCTTTGACCTTGTTTAATGTATTTCTATATGAAAAAGCTTGAGTTTCTGCCTCTATCATTGGATCTTCCGGATTGATCAAAAATGGCTTCTCAGTACTGGTCACTATTTTCGCCTTGTTCATTTGATGAAGATGCAACAAGGGAATATAAAGATAATTGCAGCCATCAAAAATAACAAAAATATCCTGTCCGATATCTATAAGGGTGCCGACAAACCTTGTATCTCCTGAAATGACAACCTCAACATCTGTGTTAAGAAATTGATTCAAACCTTTCACGATTCTCCTCCTTTAACTGAAAAAGGGCATCACTTAATCTGATGCTCCTCCATTATCTATTAATATTTACGTTTCCAGTGATAGTCTATCGTTCTGACAATCGTTTCATAGCTATAATCTTCCTTTTGTTTTCCTGAACTTTTTATTGAACTTGAATAACCTGGTGATCTTGATGATTGATAATCTGATGATCTTGGTGATCGTTTAGATGATTTTGATGATTGATAATCTGAAGATTTTAATGATCGTTTAGATGATTTTGAAGAACTTTTTGAACGTGACGAACGGCCAGATTTGGATGATTGATAATCCGAAGATTTTAGTGATCGTTTAGATGATTTTGAAGAACTTTTTGAACGTGACGAACGACCAGATTTGGATGATTGATAATCTGAAGATTTTAGTGATCGTTTAGATGATTTTGATGAGCTATATGATTTTGAAGAAATGAACGAATTGCTGTCCTTATCATTATTGTCTTCCTGGCTTTGTTCATTTTTTTGATCCTCTTTTTTGTACGACCCTTTTGGACCTAAGCTGATGCTTTTTATGTGAAAAGGATAGATGCGAAGCACCTCTTGATTTTTCACTATAGTATAATGGCCGTCGGCATTATCTACAAGGATACCCTCAATGGCTTCCGGACCTCCACGATTAATTGAAACCCATTTATGAGTCAGACTCTTAAAAACCTCGCTTAAATCATCAGCTTCCAAAACTCCAACTGGCGTCTGCTCTTCTATTTTCAAATCAGGCTCGTGTTTACTTATACTTTTGATGTGATGGATATTAAAATACACTACCCCATCCTCATTTGTGTTTAACGCAGCGTAATCATCTCCCAGCCAGACCAATCTTCCTTTTTTAGATTCCGGACCCCCTTGGTTAAATTGAACTGATTGGTTTATTAAATGTCCGATTAAGCTATGAAAATCATCAGCATCGAGCATTTCCTCAGTCTCAATTGTCGTGGTGCTATTATTGGTATCCTCAGTAATACTTTTCACATGCTCCAACTGATAATAAATTATTTTTTTTTCAGCTTGTAAAGCTATATAATCTGATTTTACAGCTGTTAATTTTCCTTTTTTAGATTCCGGACCTCCACGATATACAGTAACAATTTTATCTTTCATTGAGTGCAAAAAGTTATAATACGATATTTCATTATTTGAATGATATTTCATTCTCCTCTTGCTCATTCAAATTCCTCCTAGTCACTTATACATAGATGATAAACATACTGCATATATACGTGTCACATTTATTTGTTGAACTAATTCAATAGCCTAATTGTCGCTTTTTCCGCGAATACCCATTTTCACGCATTCATAAAATACTTAAATGATCTTTGAGGTATTGTGAACGGTTTTTAATATACTCGCAGATCACATCCGGCTCACGGTCAAAACGCTCAATATCATTCTTTTTATACGGGTCCATGAGGACAAACGGCCTAATCCGTTCATACATCGCCATGATTTTCGGTTCCATATATTCTATTGTAAAAAGAGATTGGAGCGTTTTTTCTAACAGGCGCTTGTAGGACTTGCGAAACTCGGATTCATCCAATATCCGGGCGGTTAGTGTATTAAATCCTTGAATTCTTACATAATCGGCAGCCATCCGCTCTCCATGGATATCCCTGCCCCAAGTCGCATCATAATCCCAAGGAATCACCTCAAATAATCCGGTTTCCCCGCTTCTGTATAATGCGTAGTTGTGGACAAACCCGTCATAGTTCGAGGTGAATACAATACCGGCAAGCCAGCGCAAATACTTGTCGACATCCACGTGTTTTGTCACTTCTGACTTAAACTGAGCTTTAGGGACCGTATTAATTTTAAAAATCATATCCTGTAAATAAAAATCATCCTCCTCAGTCCCTGTTTTCTTTTCATATCCAAGCTCCAGCGATGTTTTCGTTTCCCTTTCTAAATCGCTCATCAGAGAAAAGTTGGCATCATCATCCACCGCATAAAAAATCGCGCCATCAGCCAGCTTCCTTTTCGCCAAATAATATTCATCTACGGATTCAAGTTCAAGATAAACCCCTTCATTCTTCCCATTCATCTTTACAAACACAAACTCTGCCTTTGGAGACAGTGTCCCTAGCTCCGAGAAAAAATCCAGAGACAATTTGTTTCTCATCAAGGAAGGGTCTTTATACTCCGCATTTAAGTGAATCTCTCTCGCGCCGCGGAATGTTTTCGGCTGATAAAAGGAAATATGGTATGACTTCTTTTTGAAGTCTCTGATATGTGATCCCCGATAAGCGATATCAATATCCAGCCTTTTTTGATTTACCTTCATCACAGCTGGCACCGGATCATCGTCCCATATATCCTTTTTTAATTCACGCAAGTCTTTTGGATGAACAAACAGCTGATAAAGCGGTAAATTGGATTGATTCTTCATCCATAATCCTCCTTACAAATTTTAGGCTTTTATTTTTATAAGATCTCAGCGGAACACTTATACACTTTTTAAAACCGCGCGTACTATGAGGGTAGTAAGGATCTTCATCCTTAACATATTTTTAAAAGGAGGATTTCAAATTGGGCCACTATTCCCATTCTGACATCGAAGAAGCGGTGAAATCCGCAAAAAAAGAAGGTTTAAAGGATTATTTATACCAAGAGCCTCATGGAAAAAAACGCAGTCATAAAAAGTCGCACCGCACTCACAAAAAATCTCGCAGCCATAAAAAATCATACTGCTCTCACAAAAAATCTCGCAGTCACAAAAAATCATTCTGTTCTCACAAAAAATCTCGCAGCCACAAAAAATCATACTGCTCTCACAAGAAATCTCGCAGCCACAAAAAATCGTACCGTTCTCACAAAAAATCTCGCAGCTATAAAAAATCTTACCGTTCTTACAAAAAATCTCGCAGCTATAAAAAATCTTGCCGTTCTTACAAAAAATCTCGCAGCTACAAAAAGTCATACTGTTCTCACAAGAAAAAATCTCGCAGCTATAAAAAGTCATGCCGCACACACAAAAAATCTTATCGTTCCCATAAGAAATACTACAAAAAACCGCACCACCACTGCGACGACTACAAAAGACACGATGATTATGACAGCAAAAAAGAATACTGGAAAGACGGCAATTGCTGGGTAGTCAAAAAGAAATACAAATAATCTAAGTTTTCATTGTTTCAATAGGCTGCCGGCGGAGGTACGGAAGCCTATTTTTTTATTTGCCCTGTATTAGATATATGTCATGACATAACATATGCAACCCGCATCATTTGGTTTCCTTTAAACCATTTCGTTATAATCAAGGTATCCTAACGATAAAGGTGGTTGTTGCTATGTACATATTTCAAGCTGATCAGCTTAGTGCCAAAGACACATACAAGCTATTGTCAGGTACCGTTATTCCCCGCCCCATTGCATTTGTGACAACACTTTCTTCAGGAGGAGCGGTCAATGCCGCGCCTTTCAGTTTTTATAACGTCGTCAGCTCAGATCCTCCGCTTCTCAGTATTTCTGTTAACAGGACGGAAGGACGCCAAAAAGATACAGCGCGAAACGCAGTGGAGAACGGAGAATTTGTCGTTCATGTCAGTGATGAAGCCATCATTGAAGATATCAATGAAACAGCTGCAAGCTTAAGGCCGGATGAAAGCGAGCTTACACGCACCTCGCTTCATCCTGTTGAAAGCAAAGCTGTTTCAGTTCCCGGCATTAAGGAAGCCCGCGTTCGCTTTGAGTGCAAATTAGAGCGGCATATTACCTTTGACAATGATCAAGGCATCACTACAGCAGATCTGCTCATCGGAAGAGTTGTCTGCTTCCACCTAGATGAAAAGGTGTATGATGCAGAAAAGGGATATATTTTAACGGATGAATTAAAGCCTGCCTCACGATTGGCGGGAAATCACTATGCCAAGCTGGGGGAAGAATTCACACTGATTCGTCCCAGCTGAAGAGAAGGACTATTTAAATAGAAGAAACTAGTCAAAAAGACCTTATGATTACAAAATATCGCCTGTAAATAACTGAAAAAATATCAAAAAAAAGAACACCCAGAGCAAGCTCGGGGTGTTCTTTTATGAAACGTTTTTCCTTTTTCTTCGTATAAAGGTAGATTAGGAGGAATTGGAATGACAAACTTTTGGATTTTAATGCTGATCGCTATTACCATCAGTCTCGCCTCTCAATTTTTTATAAAGAAAAAATACGGTATTGATAAATCCGGCTGGCGATATAAGCATGTCAGCAATACACACAAATGGATCGAAATCACTTTACTTATTTTGTTTGTGTTTTCACTCTCCTTTTTTCCAGTTGAATATTTGCTTCTTTTATTTTTTATTGTGATTGACTCAATACGTATTTTTATGGAGTGGCATTATAGACCTGAAGATAAACAGTATATGTACCACATTGTAGAGGTCTCCCTTATGTTTATGCTTTTGATTTATGTTTGTACCCTATAGTTATTTAAATCCCCACAGCCGCTCCGTCTCCCCGAGGATCGGCTCCGCCTTGGAGAAAGCCTTCTTCATCAACTTTGATTGCAGCCGCTTGTCCCATCAGCGGATCATAGTCACCGACAACCTCCACGAGATGCCCGCTGTCTTTCAGTTTTTGGATTGTTTTGTCTGTGAATCTGCCCTCGACTCTGAGACCTTCGTATTCCTCTCCCCACGTTCTGCCCCATACCCAGCGCGGTTCGCTGATTGCCTGCTGTGGATGCATTCCGTAGTCCAGCATTCGGGTAATGATGGCCGTCTGGGTCTGCGGCTGGCCTTCGCCGCCTTGTGTGCCGTACAGAATTTTTGGCTTTCCGCCTTTACAGACCATAGCCGGCATCAACGTATGGAAGGTGCGCTTTCTCGGTTCAAGCGTGTTGACATGATTTTCATCCAGTGAGAAAAACGATCCGCGGTTTTGCAGTAATATGCCTGTATCACCGGCAGTGACTGCCGAGCCAAATTCAAAGTACAGGCTTTGAATGAATGACACTGCGTTGCCATCCGCATCGATTACGGCCGCATATGCCGTATCACTTCCCACCGGCCTGCTTTCTGCCGGTATTGCGAGATAGCCGATTTCTTCTGCCAATTGTTTTGCATAACGTTTGTCCAAAAGCCTTTCAAGCGGAATGTCTGCAAACGCCGGATCAGTCAGGACGGCATCCCGATCTAGAAAACTCTTTTTCAATGCCTCCACAAGCACGTGATAATACTCAAATGAACCGTGTTCGATTTGGGTGAAATCATAGTTTTCCAAAATGTTCAGTGTTAATAAACCGGTAAATCCCTGAGAATTCGGCGGCGCCTGATACACACTGTATCCTCGATAATCACTTGATACAGGCGCTGCCCACTCACCCCGATGCGCTTTAAAATCATCGATTGTCATGTAACTGCCGTTATTCTGTAAATGTGAGACAATCCGCTGAGCGAGATCTCCTTCATAAAATGCGCTTCTTCCTTTTTCAGCAATCAAGTTCAGACTGTCTGCAAGCTCTTTTTGCACAAACCGCTCTCCCGGGACAGGTGCTTTGCCCCTTCTCGTGAAGATGTCAGCCGTGTAAGGCGTGGAAGCCAGCAGTTCAATATTCTTTTCTGTGTGACGACACTGATCAGCTGATACAGGAAACCCATTTTGGGCATAATCGCGTGCGGGCTCCAATACATCTGCAAGAGACAGACGCCCGTACTCCTTCAGGACCGCATCCCAGCTATCAACCATTCCCGGCACGGTAATAGCACTGTCAATTCCCCGCAGCGGAATCGCGCTTTTTCCCTTATATACATCTCTCGTTACGTTTTTTCCTGAACGGCCGCTGCCATTGTAGACTTTTACTGCCTTTGTTTCCTGGTGAAAGGTCAGCCAAAAGGAATCCCCGCCAAGTCCGGTCATATGCGGGTACACAACCGCAAGACAAGCACTCACCGCAACAGCGGCGTCAAACGCGTTGCCTCCCTTATCCAGTATGCGGTTTCCGGCTTGAGAAGCGAGATAATGCGGACTGACGACCATTTGCTTTGTACCGATGACAGATTTGTTCATCACAAGTCCCCTTTTTTAAGAAATTTTCTTCAGTATAGGGAGCCTGATTTTTCACATCTACTGATCCGGCAGAAAAACTGACGAACTTTCTTCTTTTCGCAAATAATAAGATATTTTCGCATTCATTTCGAAAACAAATGAAAAATTATTATTTCTATACGTAACTTTTATGATAAAATGATTGCTAAAAGGCTACGAAAGCAGGTGAAGCAATTGAGTCATGAATATCAAATCCCCAACCTTGTACTTGATGAGACTGATAAACAAATTCTCACGATTTTGCATGAAGAAGGCAGAATTTCTTATACGGATCTTGGCAAAAGAGTCGATTTGTCACGGGTCGCCGTTCAGGCCCGTATCAACCAATTAATTGAAGCCGGTGTTATTGAAAAATTCACCGCTGTCATCAATCCCGCTAAAATCGGCATCCATGTTTCCGTGTTTTTCAATGTCGAGGTAGAACCGCAATTTTTAGAAGAGGTCGCTCTTAAGCTTGAGGAAGAGCCTGCGGTCACCAGCCTTTATCACATGACAGGCCCGAGCAAGCTGCATATGCATGGGATCTTTACCAACGATCAAGAAATGGAAGAATTCTTAACAAAACGGCTGTATCCATTGCGAGGCGTCGTCAGTGTTGATTGCCAGATGCTGATCAAACGATACAAAAGCCGTATGGGAATGAAGCTGTAAAGGAGAGAAACAAATGAAAAACCATCCTTATCGGGATATGACGGCCGCAATGGTTCGCACCGGCATATTAGGGTTCGGCGGCGGACCTTCCGTGATTCCGCTGATCCGCCATGAAGCGGTCAATAAATATAAATGGATTGACGATGATGAATTCGGAGAAATATTAGCAATCGCTAATGCGCTTCCCGGACCGATTGCCACCAAAATGGCTGCTTATCTGGGCTTTAAGCTAAAAGGCACATTAGGTGCAATTGTGGCGATCCTCGCCCACATTCTGCCTACATGTCTTGCGATGGTGGGCTTGTTTGCGGCTGTAAATGTGTTAAGCCATTCAGCAATTGTTGCAGGTATGATTGGTGCCGTCACGCCGGTAATTGCGGTCATGCTCGGAATCATGGCGTACGAGTTTGGCCAAAAAGCGCTTAAAGGTTTCGGCTGGGTTACCGGCATCCTGTTTTTTATCATCGCTTTTATCGGCCTGCAAACTTTACAGATTAATCCCGGCCTGGTCATTATCATTTTCTTAGCTTACGGGGCGTTTCATTTTAAACTGAAAGACAAAATCACAAATAAACATTCAAAAGATAAAGGAATGTCAGCCTCATGATATCGATCTATTTATTTATGGCGTTTTTTATCGCAAACCTACTGGGATATGGCGGCGGACCTGCGTCTATCCCGCTAATGTTTGAAGAAGTCGTAAACAGATACAGCTGGCTCTCAAACGATCAATTCTCAAATATGCTCGCACTTGCGAACGCATTGCCGGGCCCGATCGCCACGAAAATCGCTGCGTATGTCGGCTACAGCGCAGGCGGGTGGCCCGGCTTCCTAATTGCCCTGATCGCAACCGTCGTACCGTCGGCGCTCGCATTGATCGTCCTGCTGCGCATCATCCAGCGCTTCCGCCAATCACCTGTCATCAAAGGCATGACGCTGTCCGTCCAGCCTGTCATCGCGGTCATGATGCTCATTCTTACCTGGCAAATCGGCGCAGACGGCATCAAAGCGATCGGCTGGGTCCAATCGATCGTGATTACGGGAATTTCGCTCCTTGCCATGACAAAATTCAAAATGCATCCGGCATTTTTGATTATTGCGGCGTTTTTATATGGGGGCCTTGTGATCCCTTATTTATAGAAAAAAGCACCTGGACAGGTGCTTTTTTATTTTGGCCCAGAAATGCCGTTTGATATGACAGCTGTTTCTTCTCCTGCGTCACTCTTGATGATGTGCTTGACTTGCAGCGTGGTTCCTGCCATTCTCACATATTGCTTCAACTCGGGCGAATTGGTTTCAACATGTATCCAAACAGGAGGCTGGACCTTCCAAAATAAAAAGAATGCAAGAATCAGCAAGCCAGCAATGACCGACAGCAAAAACTTCATATCGCATCGCTTCTTTTCAGTAAGCGGCTCGCAGCGGACAGCGCCTGATGATCACGAAGAATATCGCCTGGACGATTGCCTTCTCCCAGCACATAACCTTTAAAGGGCATTCCCATAAAATGAAAAATATGTTCGAATTGCTGAATCAGCGGCAGCCCTTTTATTTTTGGATTGTCTCCGCCCACTGCTATTACATATGCCTGTTTCGCTGACATTTGCTGTTTAAAATCAGGAAATCTCGGATCTCTCAACGTCTGTGACCAGCGATCAATAAACAGCTTTAATGTCCCTGACATGCCAAACCAATAAATTGGGGTGGCGAATACAAGAATATGGCACTGCAATATCCGTTCAATGATAGAATCGTAGTCATCTTGAACAGGACGAAAGCCGCCTTGGGCGTGACGCAGATCTTCAATTGGCTGAATTCGATATTTCTGCAAATAAATGTGCTCCGCATCGAATCCTTGAACAGCCTTCTCCGCAAGAACATCCGTATTTCCGCCAGACCGAGTTCCGCCTTTAATAACCGCAATTTTCATGATGCATCTGCTCCTTTGTTTACGAATGATTTTCTTCATCTTATAATGGATTCATCAATCAATACAGATGATTATTTCGATTAATCCAATCGCTAAAACCGATTTAGAAAGGAAGAGAACAAGTGGAATTGAAGCAGCTGATCACCTTTATTACGGCGGCAGAACATGTAAACTTCACCCTAACCGCCAAAATGCTTAATTATGCACAATCAAGCGTTACCTCTCAGATCAAATCACTTGAAGAAGAAATTGGGACGCCTTTATTTGAACGGCTCGGCAAGCGGCTTATCTTGACAGAAGCAGGAAAAACGTTCAAATCTTATGCACAGAAGATCATTGCGTTAACAGAAGAAGCGAAAATGGCCACAAATCAAGTAAGAGAAACAACCGGAACCTTAAAAATCGGGGCGACGGAAAGCCAGTGCACATACCGCCTGCCGCCTATCATAAAAGAATTTAAACAGGCTTTTCCCCAAGTAAAGCTCATATTCAAACCATATATCTCCAATGAACAAGCGAAAGAACAGCTCTTACAGGGCCAGCTTGATATCACCTTCATCTTGGATGTAAACCGGATGGAAGACGCACTGCACGTTGAATCTTTGATTCAGGATGAGATCAAAATGGTGGCTGCTAATGACCATCCTTTTCCTGCGGATTTACCAGTAACATTGAAGGATCTTCAAAACGAAACTCTTCTGCTGACAGAGGACGGCTGCTCGTACCGCACGCTCTTTGAGAACAATTTGCATGACTCCGGTGTCTATCCTAACAAATTGGAATTCGTCAGCATAGAAGCCATCAAACAATGCGTGATGGCCGGACTTGGGATTGGAATCTTGCCTGAAATGACAGTAAAAGATGATATTGCAGCAGGCCGGATGAAAGAACTCAATTGGCAGAGCGATTGCCCCGTTTTCACTCAATTAGCATGGCATAAGGACAAATGGATGTCTGCGCCATTAAAGGCTTTTATCGATTTGACACGGAAAACATTCAAATAAAACCTCTCCACAAGGACGACAAGGTTTTTGAGACCAGGAAAGCACACACATACAAAAAAACACTTGATGACTTAGAGCCCCAAGTGTTACATGTGATTTTTCTGATAAAACGTTCGCAAAACATGCGTCTCAAGGTCAGCCAGGCGGACAGGGATCGGCAGCCTGCTTTCTTGATTGATCAAGCTCATCGTGATCTGATAGCTGCTGTCTAAATCAATATAATTACCGCAAGACAAGAAAATAGGCTTCACGTCCCGCCGCGTTCGCAGCGCCCGTCCATATACCTCGCCGTCAATGATAATATCGGTATATGCGCCTACTTCATTTTCAGGCGTCACGAAATCGCAGCCTTTGATTTTGAGATAGGTTTTCGCAATCCCAATCGTCGGCTTATTAAGAAAAAAAGCCGCATGGGTGGCAACGCCCATATGGTTGTAATGCAAATATCCGTTGCCATCAAACAAGAAGACATCCGGCTCCGTCTCCAGCTTTTTCGCCGCCTCGATGATCAAAGGCAGCTCACGAAACGTAAGAAAACCGGAAACATAAGGCACACTGATTCTCCCCATGCTGTGCACTTTTTCAATGACTTCTTTTGTATCAGCGTCAATCACGATAATACTGCACACTCCGTACGGTTCTCCATCCTGCTCCCAATAGGCCAGGTCGACGCCTGCGCAGGTGTTGATGGAGTTGGGATGGGTCGTGGGGGATAGGTTGATTCGATTTTTAAGGGATTGTTGTGTTTGAACAAAATCCGATTCATCTTTTAGATGAAAATCGTGAATTTGATGTATTTCCATTTTACTTGTTTCCCTCTCTTCGCGCTCAATTGTCCTGCATGTCGAATCTAGCAATGACACCAAATTATATCATTGAAAAAAGCAGATAGTATAATCTGCTTTTTTATTACTATTCATTTTTCATTTCTTTCATAAAAATATAATCCAATTGTTTAATTAATTCTTTAAGTTCAGTACACATAATATCCTCTAAAGGATTTTCCCAATCTTCGTTTTTTATCAGTTCAATCCGATAGCTTCCGGCTGGATCACCTTTTGGTTACCACCCTGGGCTTAGTGGCTGCAAACCCTCTAAAACCCCGCTTCCCACACTCCAGATTTGATATTCTAACTCTTCTAATAATTGTTCTATCTCATTAAAAGACTCATCTTCATAAATCTTATCTGTTTTTAAGCCAGCTACTTTGATATGGTATTGATTATTTTCATAACTTACCTTAATAAAGGCCTTACGTTCTTCATTTTGCAGTATTAGTAATTCACATTTTTCTTGAATTCTTTTTTCTGAACATAAATTGTTCAGTACTACAGACCAGCCATTGCAGATTTTTAATGGCCGCAATAGAGAAATATGGTCTCTTTCCATCCCGCTTCTCCTTGCACTCCATATTGTTATACTCTCTATAAAAAAACTTGCCGATGACAACACGACAAGTTTTAGCTACAGCAATTCTAATACATCAGTAAACAAGGCATCTCCTAATGTTAATCTCCTGTTGAAAGGCTGTATATGCGGCAATTCACTCCACTCATACACAGTATCGTAGTAATCATACAAATAACTGAGTTCAATAAACCCTTACTCTTGCATTATTTTATTAATATAGTTCGTTCCCTGAATGAATTCTAAAGATTCAGCGGTGCCTACAATATCATAAGCGCCATCGATTAAATCGTGTCTTAGGGAATAACTATAATCTAATACATAAACAGGAACCAATTTAGATACTTTCATATTGATTTGCTGTTCTAAATGAAAACCATTTTCCCCAGAAAGATCTTGCAAATGGATATCAATTTCTCCTGAAGGATTGTTTAAATCTCTAACTTCAATTTTTTTCAAACCTTTTATTTGATTAAATTCATCAGGTACTTTTATTTTCTCTGCGCATTTGTTCTTGTACCATTCGTCTAATTCCCTATTCACAAATAGACGATAAAGCAACTCACCAATTTCAGGATATTCGTTAATAAACCTGATTCCATGTTCCATAAATAGTAACCATTCCATCCATTAATTAAGAATCATTAAACTTCATTCCACCAAGTAGTTGTTACTTGTTTTAAATGATATTCAATATATAAAATCACTTTTTTATAGTCATCTGATGAAAATTCTTTAATAGGATCTTCCCAATCATTATCTTTGACTAGTAAAACCAGATAATTACCTTCAGGAGAAATGTCAGGAACCCAGCCTAAATCAAGCGTTATTGAGGATTGTTCATGATAAAGCTGCAACAAACTGTCTGTGAACAAAAACCAGGAATCATCATTCGGTTCTAATGTTCTTGGATCTATTTCAACAAAATGATTATAATTTACTTTCCAACCTTGTGTTATTCTTAAGGGATGTATATTAGCTTTTGGAACATCTAATTTAATATGTTTTCTCATTTATATAACCTCTTTAGAGAGCCGTTATTCTTAAAGTCTGTTTTTAGATAACTTGTCAACCAACTATTTGAGTGGGAGACCTGAAAGGTGAAAATGTAGATTATGAATAATATTTACTTAGCTGTACGAACTTCATTTTACAAGGCTGCCCCTTGCATCTATATTCATCTTACTAATTATCTTATAGATCAGTTTCAATGTAAAAATTTTAAGTTTAAAAAACCTCGAGAGGCAAGCGCCAATCGAGGGAAGGTTAGTTTTTTTCTACTTGTAAAAGGATTAAAACTGATATTCTTTCAGGAAAAACGTTATGAGAACATTAGCTGCATCTCATATTATCTTTCCTCTCTGCACAAGTGATTATATTCACCAAATTTAGGGAAAACATCCCAGTTGCTCTTAAGGTTGTCGCTAGTCTCACGCTCTTCGACCGAACCGGTCTTGAAATCTGTCTTCTCCATTGCTATATGACCATCTTCGCGAAAGCCTATAATCAAACTGCTAACTTCATTATCAGTTGCATCATCATATTCCCAATACATTGCTGTTCTTAAGAAGATTTTACCATCACTTATAACTTCAAAATCATAATTCAGATACTTACGAGTCAAGTCATCATAAAAACCCACTGAAACCCATTCATTTGTTACATTTACAACATATTTAGGTTTTTCGCCTTCGGTTAATACCGCAGTATATGGTTCATGTTTTTGGTGATGTAAGTATGCGGTACAATCATCAAGAATATTCCAAGGCTGTTTTTTTATGTCCGACCATTCATCACAATAATAAACTTTCATAGTCAATTATACACCTTCCCATTTATATCCCTAATAATAATCCTATTTTTTGTTGCTTCATCAAGAATTTTTTGTGGAATAGCTTTATTTTGAACAGGTACTTCTAATATCAATTCACCTTTCAGTCGTCCGCCTTTAAGAGCTTTTGGATTAAAAGGACCATTTGATATTTTAGACCCTGAAGAATATTTTTTAGTAATCTCGTTCAAGTAACTCAATGCTGTCTTTTCTTGAACGTCACTAAGTTGAGTATACTTCCTGGAAACTATCTCCTTATTTGGAGAATATGAATCAACTACGTACTTTTTGCCGCCTGCTTCTTTTGCTTCTAGCTCTACTTCATTATAAGGGTAACGGGGGCGATTTTCCTTATTGAAATTATTTCCTGCTTCCCACCGTTCTTTAAGCCAAGACGGTAATGGATTCTTATTAGATGACTTACCCGTACCCTTAATACCTTTACCACTACTAACCATCTTCACAATCCCAAGATCCTTAACAGCCGTCTTTTCCACATCGACACGTACTGTCGGGATTCCGAATGTGAAGCCCTCCGGAGTTACTGGGCGTTCTGCGTACACGCGGACGTTTGTTGGGACTTTGAATTGTTTTACTTTCTCTAGTGTTTTGTTTGCTTTTTGGACTTTTGAATGGGTTGCAAGCGGGATGCCTTTATCAATATGTTTCGCCAATGCACCGGCTCCAACCAAGCTCAATGCCGCTTCGAGCGCCCCTTGCTTCCGCTTCTCCTCAGACACTTTGTTTCCAAACATATCCCGTCCCGTGACGGCTTCTGAGAATCCGTTTGACGCAACAAGGCCGTATGCGCCCATTTCTGTCATTTTGAGAATGTCTAAGGATTTGCCTGTTTTGTAGGCATCTAAAGCGTGTTCAGCCGCGATAGCAGCTTTTCCAGTTTTGTAGATGGCTTTTCCGCCTTTGAAGGCGCGGCCTGCCCAGCCGACGACTGGTATAAATCCGGCTGCGGCCATAGCTCCTGCTGTCACACGTTCTGCGGTGGAGAGTTTTTCTCCGGTAACCGGGTCAATGCCTTCAGTTGCTCTTTTATAATCATAATAGCCAGTGACTTCTCCAGTAAAGTTGCAAACTCCATCCCATGTTTTTTCGTACCATGGTTTGTTTGCTTCTTCCTCGGCTTTTTCCTGGAGACGTCTTGCTTCTGCTTGCTGGGATTTTGCATCGATATAGGTTGTTCCTTGATTTTCTACTTCAATCACGCTTTTGTAAACTTCATTGCTGTGGAAGGCTTTTTTGTCATAGTACATAGGGGATGCGCTCTTCCCATTGCTGGTGGCCTGCATGAGAACAGAATATTTGGTGAGCACTGCGTTGTCCAGAGATTCTAAATTTTGATATTCAGTGGTCAGGGATTCATCAAGCTTATCGACAGCTGTGATCGTGTCACGTCTGACTTTTTGGGCATCGCCCATCTTATCTGCATACTCGTCAAGCGTGTACATGTCGAGATCAATAATATCGCTGATGCCTGACAAAATAGAATCGATTTCTTCTTTATGAGCGGAGACTATCTCTGAGGCTTTCAGGTCTCCATTGGGCAGCTCATGATCCAAAAATGAAGTTTCCACATATGAATCATTGAGTTCTTGATCTTTAATATCTCCTGAAATGCCGTTTAAAAACGCAATTTGAGCAGAGACAAGCGTCAGCCAGCTGTCTACGATTTCCGCCTGCCCCTGAAAAAAATCTTTAATATTGTCCGCGCCTTTTCCTTTAAAATTGTCGCCTAAATCTGCAACTCCCTGAAACGCTTTTTTCAGCGTATTCAGCTGCTCTTCAAGCGTCTCATATTGCTTTTTTCTGCTCTTCGCTTCTTCGATTAAAGATTTTGATTCAAATACTTTACTCATCGCACTGCCCTTTCTGTTCTATTTTACCGCTATCGCCTCGTCCTGCTCTTTGAGTGAATCTACGTTATCCTTTGTATCCTCGATATTTTTCTGTACCGCTTTTTTGTAATCTCCGAGCATGGTTTTGATGTTCTCCTCACGCTCATGATATTTTTTCGTATAATCGAGTTTATTTTTTCCATTGGACCCCGCGGCGCCGATTGTTACGTCAGCAAGCGCATCTTTGACAGAATCTAATGTTTTGATTACAGTATCGTATTTCAATTTAATTTCTGACATAAAAAAGATCACCACAATTTAATAGATTTAATTTGATTAACAGCATCCTCCAAGAATTCTTCACCCTTAGCAAGAGTATGACCAGCAAAATTCGCTAGCTTTAATTCTTTGTCATAGAGAAATTTCATAGATTCCAACTGAATAATCTCCATCTGAATCGAAGCCATATACTCGTTATATTTATCATTCACAATCTTAGATGCTTCCGATTTCGCTTCTTCTCTTCCCTTGTCGAAATCATCGGCTTTTGTTCCCGTCCAGTGCTTGCCCAATTCCGGTTTTACAATTTCTTTGATTTCAGTGATTGCCTCTTCTTGCAGCGTGTCTATGTCCTTTTTTGCTTTTTTCAGCTTTTCGATCTTGTCTTCCACGTCGGAAATTTTTCCGTTGAGCGAACTTTTGATATCCGCCAGCATACTTTCATAACCCATCTGAATCACCTCTTAATACTCAAAAAGTCGTATGGAGGGGCTGATGAAGATAGACTTTTCCATACTTTATTTCCATATATTATATTTTAAAATAGCCAGAAGGCGGCTTAAATAGGGTAAATGGCTTAATTTAGGCATATAACGCTCTTGAAATGTAGGTATTTGATCTTGTTTTTGTTCGTTATACAGTTAATAAAAGCGTTTTATCAAATAGAAATACCTAATGTCATAGTTATAAAGGCACTTGAAAGAGGCAGATTTTGTTGGCCTGCCTCTTACCGTGCTGAGCTTATTGTTCATCAGGTCGATCACGTCTGATTTTGTCTTTGGCTTCTATTATTCCCCGCTTCTGACCCTTTGGATCAAAAGCTTGTATTAGCTGCAGTCCCAGTTATACAGAACGTTTGAAAAGTCTTTCTTCCTTAAATCGTCAGGTGTGATGAAAAAATTGGCGATGCCGACGTCTCCCCACATTGAATCGATATCATCGTCTGAATCAATTTGTAAAAGCATGATGGTGTGTTCTTTATATGCGTATTCCCGCGGATCATGCTGGGTAAAAGAAGCGTATCCGCCGATTTTATGGCCAAATCCGTTTTCAGCCAGTTCATTATAAATGTCTTCTTCATCCTCGCCGAACTGACCAAAGAACTCCATTGTTTCCATGCCCGTATACTGCTCAAATTGAAAATCTGTAGGCAGCACCCATTCCGAAGATTTCACAGGCTCGACTGCCGCTTCTGATAAAATCGGAAAATCACATTCGCCTGTGCCAATAAATGAAAAATCAGAAACAAGCTCGTCTTCGTTTTCTATGATATTTTCAAAATAGATCACTCTGAAATTCTTTTGTTCACATCGATCGTCAAAATTCAATCCATAGACGTCATCATGAACAGAAATGTAGAACTGTAGGATACCTGAAGAAGGGTAGCCGTCAAGCTGGGGAATGTGTGAGAAATTAATCTGTGCCAGAAGCTTCATCGGCTGTCCATTTTCATCAGTCGGGTATGTTTCATGCTTGGGGAAATAGGGATCACCGGCAATTTTGCTGTCATATCGTCCTGTTTTCCCTTTTCTCACATTCAGTTTCACGTATTCTTTTGCTGATTTCTCCAGCAAGTCGCGGTACGGTCTCATTTTTTCGGGCAGATGATTCATCAGATTCTCTCCTTTTCCGGCATCTCCAAGGTTTTATTTTCTGGTTTTCTTCGTTTCTTCTAATGTTTTTCAAACGATTGTTTAAAGAAGCCCTACTTCTGTATAATTTTCCAAACTATAGTTAAATATTAGCAAATGTATTCAGCACCCCGCAATAGATGAAAAAAAGACTGGTGCGCAACCAGCCTTTCTTTTTCATCTATTGAATTGCACCTGACGGAACAACCGCCTTCCGACCGACAGAATAATACTCCACTCCTGAAGCCGCAGCTTCATCCAATGTGTAGCAGTTTCTGCCGTCAAATATGAGCGGCGATTCCATCAAATCCTGATAAGCCGCTAACGGAAATTGTTTAATGTCGGCCCAGTCGGTTAAAATCATGACGGCGTCAGAACCTTTGACAGCTTCCTCGATCGTCTCTTTATATTCAACAGCTTGCGGGAGAACATGCTTTGCATGACCAACTGCAATGGGATCGTAGGCTCTGATACGGGCGTCGAGCGCAGCGAGACGGTCTGCAATAACAATTGACGGCGCTTCTCTCATATCGTCCGTATTCGGTTTAAATGACAGGCCTAAAAGGGCAATCGTTTTTCCCGTCACCCCGCCGAGCCTGTTCAGCGCTTTATCAACCAGCATCGCCTGCTGATTGTTGTTGACTTTGATAACCGATTTCAGCAGTTCAAAATCATGCTCGACATTGCCGGCAATTTGCACGAGGGCGTTTGTGTCCTTTGGAAAACAAGAGCCGCCGTAGCCTATGCCCGCTTTTAAAAACTGGCTCCCGATCCGCTTATCCTGTCCCATCCCGTATGCGACTGCTTCAATATCGGCGCCGACCTTTTCACATATATTCGAAATTTCGTTTATAAAACTGATCTTAGTGGCCAGAAAAGCATTTGAGGCATATTTGATCATCTCGGCGCTTCTGATATCCGTTTGGTAAATCGGGATTTGAAACGGACGGAAGAGCTCCTCCAGCGTATTTGCTGTTTTCTCATCGGCCGTCCCGATCACGATCCTGTCACCATGAAAGGTATCATAGATCGCCGACCCCTCACGCAAAAATTCCGGATTGGATGCAACCGAAATACTGACAGGCTCCGCTAGATGTTCAGTGATCAGTCCATTAATCAAATCGTTTGTCCCAACGGGCACTGTGCTTTTCGTTACCACGACTGTATCTCGTTTGACATGCTTTGCGATGCGTTTGGCCGCATCTGTAATTTGCTCCAGATTGGCGTGCCCGTCGCTTTTCTGCGGTGTGCCGACCGCTATAAAAATGATGTCTGCCTGTGCCAAGCCTTTCTCATAGCTCGTTTCAAAGTTCAGCCGTCCATCAGCTGTATTTTTTCTCATCAGCTCTTCAAGACCTGGTTCAAATATGGGGGAAATGCCCTTTCTCATTTCATCAATCTTGTGAGCGTCAATATCAATGCAGGTTACATGATGTCCAATCTCAGAAAGAGAAACACCTGTCACAAGACCGACATAGCCTGTTCCGATGACTGTTATATTCATTGTTTCCCTCCAACAGTTAAATTGCTGCTTTGCAGCTTCCGTAATATCGTATGAGAACATCCTATCATGAATGCGAATGATCTCCCGCATAGCCTGTCGGGTACAGCCTGTACAGATTTCTGAAATGTGATTCAATCATACAATACACTATTATATCGCTCTCAAAAAGAAAGTGGTGAAATGAGAATCGGCTGTTAAAAAAGACCAAACAATTTTCTTCTTTTGACCGGTTGCGGAGGCTGTCTGAAGATGGTCTGATTCCGCAGGAGAAGCTCTGCATTTTCCGTCAGCATATAAGGAAGTTCCGAGCCGAATTCTTTCTCTAGAACATAAAGAGCCTCTTGAGTGTGAAAATTTCTAGTTTTCACATTATGGGCATCTGAGGCTACGAAATGGATCAAATTGGCTTCAACCAGCCGGAGAGAAAATGCTTTCAGCTGCTTGCCGAAGGTCCCCGCAAGACTTCCTGAAGTAATCTGAGATGCTGCTCCTTTTTCCACAAGATGATACAGCAAAGACGGGTTTTCGCGAATTTCCCTGTTGCGTTCAGGATGGGCGATAACCGGAATATATCCTTTCAGCTGCAAATCATAAAAAACCTGCTCCGCATATCGGGGAACGTGATCAAACGGAAACTCAATCAAGATATATTTTGTATCATTCAGCGAAAGCAGCTGCTGTTTGGCAAGGTCTTGTTCCACCTCGCCGTAGATTCTGATTTCCTGTCCCGGAAGCACATGTAAAGGAATGTCTTCTTTGATTAAACGTTTGTTTAACTGATTTGCTGTTTCTCTGACTGCGGCTGGCTCGTTTTTATACACACCGTTGTTATGATGAGGTGTCGCAATGATCGTCCGGATTCCCTGACGAACAGCTGCTCTTGCCATTTCTATGCTGTCGGCCGAATCACCTGCCCCGTCATCCAATGCGGGAAGAATGTGACAGTGAATATCGATCATGTCCTAGCCCCCTTTTTTCGCAAAAATAAATAACGGGCACGATGCACGTTATTTATTTTGCATGAAATTGTCCTTGTTTCCGTAATATCCGTATTCAGAGTGCTTCGAAAGCTTTTTGCCGTTCATAATCGCCCCGAGGAGCTTGCTTTTGCACGTTTCAAGCGCCTCTTTCGCTTTTGCGGCTTGTTCTTTTTCTGTTTTCCCGCTTGAAATAACCAGAACAGAACCGTCTGCCACGTTGCCTAAAATCTGTGCATCTGCTACGGCAAGAATAGGCGGCGTATCAAAAATGACCATATCATATGCCGCACACGCTTCGTATGCAAGCTCCTTCATCCACTTCGAGGAGAGAAGCTCGGCCGGGTTCGGCGGGATCGGGCCGCTCGTCAGCACGTCAAGATGTTTTTCATTCGATGCTTGTACAGCCTGCTCCATAGAGCTTTTTTTTAATAAAACAGATGTTAAGCCAACCGTATTTTCAAGAAAAAAGGCAGTATGTACTGTTGGTTTTCGCAAATCAGCATCAATCAGGAGCACTTTTTTTCCCTGCTGGGCGAATACGACAGCCAGATTGGCGGCCGTTGTTGATTTTCCTTCCCCCGGACAAGCCGATGTAATCATGACTGATTTCATTTGCCGGTCCACTGAAGCAAATTCTATATTCGTGCGAATCGTCCGATATTGTTCAGAGTTCAAGGATTTCGGCTCTGTCATTGCAATGACATTTCTCCGCATCCGCGAGTCTCTGCTTTTTCTAAGCGCCAAAATGTCCACTCCCCGTTTTTTCAGATTGGAAACCCTGTAAGGTCTTTGCTGTTTTCTGCTCATTCGCAATGGTGGAAACTGTCCCTAAAACAGGTATGTCCAGCAAGGATTCGAGCTGCTCTTCCGATTTGATCGTATTATCCAAATGCTCAAGCAGGAAGGCCAGTCCGATGCTTCCCGCCAATCCGGCCGCAAACGCGATGGCAATGTTTAGTAGCGGCTTTGGCGATACAGGGGACGGATGTTCTGAAACCTCGGCTTTTGACAGAATGCTGACATTGTCAACATTCATAATGGATGTGATTTTGTCTTGAAAAACAGATGCTATAGTATTGGCAATATGAGCCGCTGTTTCCGCGTTTTCATCCCTGACTGATATGTTGACCACTTGGGAGTCCTGTTCGCTGGATACGGTAATTTTGTCATTCAGTTCTTGGGATGTCATCGACAGGCCCATTTCTTTAATGACTTCATCTAAGATGGCAGGGCTCTTAATGATGACATTGTACGTATTGATTAACTGAAGATTGGTTTGGACATCGTTAAATTGGACTTCTTTTCGTTCATTTTTCGATTGGTTGACCAGAATCTGAGTTGAATTTTCATAGATGGGTGTAAGTGCGAAGAAACTAATGAGTCCGCCGGCAGCAGTGGCAGCCGCGGTTACAATCATAATCAAAAGTATGCGTTTTGTTAACGTTGATAATATCTCTTTTAAGCTTGTAGATTCTCCCATGATACCTCCAAATCTCTTATAACATCCTTTTCCATCTACGATTATACAACGTTGAAACCGCATTTCTCCAGCTTTTCACGTGACATAATTCGACATTTTTTCACAAAACGATATGTTACTCTTTTTTATGTAAGCGCTATATTTACTGTGTTGACAGTGCTGTCTCATTTTCTCTTATTCGTGCAGTCACGTAACCTCGCATAAAAAAATCCCGCTAAAGGCGTGCGGGATTTTTATGTTGCATATCCATTTTTAATATGAGAAATCAAATTTTCAAGCATTTCCTTCGTCGTCATCTCAGATGACTGCTCACCAATTTCATGTGCATGCATCAAAATTTTCAGAAATTCTTCTTGATTCAATTTCTTTTCACTCATCTTTTTTTTCCTTTCAGCTTCCATTAAGTTGAAAACACGATTATTATATGATGCTGGTTATCAATTTGCAATCTCTAATACATCATTCGACACATCCCATTTTTTATGTCCTTTTTTAGGAAAAACTTTTTAAGGCCGATGTGTTGCGATATAATAGAGAAATTGGATCTTTTTATTACGTGACTCGGTTAGGAGCGATAATCATGCTTCAGAATATGATTTCCAAAGACGATGTGCTGGCATCTGCTGAACAGTTAAAAGAACTTCTTCCTTACAATGAGGAAAATGTTCAGCTGATCAAAAAAGCCCTTATTTTATATCGGCAGGATTCAGTCTATCGTTTACAAGCAGTGAGTCCGACGGAAGTTACGGCTTACGTGCAGGATGTTGTGCCTGTGCGGGTCACATTGAACTTGTTTGTCATAGTCAAAAGCGGCTGTTCATGTCCGTCCGGAAGAATCTGCCGCCATATGCTGGCTGTGTTTTTATATGTATATGCAATGTTCGAGCGAGTGGGTACTTTTACAGAGCATTGGCTGGAGAGGGAAAAGCTTGAGGAAAGCAAAGAGCTCGTCCGCCGCCAGTTTCAGGAAAAGGTGCTGCCTAATGAAGAATCGCTTTCAAGCTGGCTTGCTTTTTTTGATTCAGAGTTTTCTCTCTGGCAGGCACGTACGCCAGAAGGCAGCCAAAACATGCAGGGCCTCTATTACGGCTACCTGTCCGCATTAAAAAAACATGCGCCGAACAAGCCGGAGCTGAAAAGCCTGTATCAGATTCATTCCGCGATTGCGGTTTGGCTTCGCATGTTCACATTGATTGAAGCGGGCAAGCTGAACCCCGAACAAGATTTTTATTCCCTCAATCCGTACGTTGAACAGCTGATGGATACAATCTACAGCTCTATTGACAAATTAAAAACGTACGCGCTGTCTTTTGCGCTTGATCCGTTTTTGGATAAAACACCGGATGTTATCCGACCTTTGCTGTTGAAAGAAGAAATTTTCCAATATGAACGCATCCGCGTCTTCGGTGAAATTTGGAGTGCGCTGTTGTCGCGGCCAAAATGGGTGGCACGCGAACAGGAGATATTGAAAAAAGAAGCTGGACGGCGTTTTTCTCCCGAATTGCAATTCGGGCGCCTGCATTTGGAATTCCTGCAAAAGAATGATGACGTTATTTTTGCGGAAGCGGATCAATTCCCGCCGGAAGCGCTCCCTTATACGTTCCAATGGCTGAGTGAAATGACTGCCAAGAAGGACTGGAAACGGCTTAAAACATGGTACCAGCAAATTGAGCCAATTGCGATGGGTTATACGAAGCTGGATAAGCCGTTTAAAGAGATTCGCGATGTGATCGGCGAGCTGTTCCTTCTGTTGAATGCCTATGTGCAGCAAACCAATGATCAAGCGCTGTTTGAGCGCTTTGCCGCGGGCTGTCTGCCGTATACGTTCACAGAATACAGCCATCATTTATATGAAAAAAAACGCTATGCCGAGTGGATTGAAATTCATAGCCTTGTCGGCTTTTCCATCAATGAAATGGATAAAATGATGCTCAAGGAAATTGCAGCGAGCGACCCTGAGGCGCTTATACCGGCTTACCATAGAGAAGTGGCTTTTTTCATTGATCAGAAGAACCGCAGCTCGTACAAGGAAGCCGCCCGGTATTTGAAAAAATTGCGCACCCTGTACAAAAAAGCGAAAAAGCAGAAGGTGTGGGAGCGGTATATTCAGCTGCTGAGCTCGCATTACAAGCGCCTGCGTGCGCTTCAAGAAGAACTGCAGAAAGGAAAGTTGATTGATGGCGAGTCTTAAAGAAATTCTCATCCACGTCGAACAAATGGAAGATGGGTCATTTACGCTCTCAGCCTTTGATGAAAATGAGCAGCCTCTTCCCTACAGCCATATGAAAAAGCATTTGTTCCAATGGCATGAATCCTCATTTTACGGAACCTTTCTAGAGGATGTCAGCTTCATCGGGACGACTGCTGTCCTGCTATCGCCATGGATGACTGTAGAGCTTCTCGGCAAAAACTCGTTCAACTCATTCAGCTCCGTGCAGCTTACAGAAGAAACGGAGCCGCTGATCGAGGCGGCATCGACCATCTATGAATTTATCGCGGACGGCGATTTTCTGCCTGACTATGACGCATGGACAAACGGTGTTTTTCGCTGGAAAGACCGCGATAATATACTGGAAGGCTTTACTGCGGAATGGTTTTCCGCTGCCGTACAGGATTACATCCAGTACGACGATGACCTGCGGGAGAAATGGGAACATATCAAGGAAAAATCGCCTGCGGTTACGACATTCCGCGGCCATTTTCTTGATGAAGAGGATTTTCTGGAAGGCATTGGCTGGATTGACGATCAATCTCCATTTACTGTCGGCTTGCGCTTAAATGAACCGGACTTTGACGGAGACGAATGGAAGATCGAGATGTTTTTACGCGATAAAAAGAGCGGCGCTGTAGAATTCTTTGACGGACTGAAGAGCCTCAAAAAATCGTGGCAGGCGTACAGCGATAAAATCGCGCGTGAGCAGGACCGCTTTCACAGAACGGTTCCGTGGCTGTCGTTTGATTCCGGGACAACGCTGATCTCGGAGGAAGAAGCCTGGATCTTCCTGTCAGAAGCAAGTGAGACGCTTGTCGATATGGGGGTAGAAATCCTCCTGCCGTCCTGGTGGCAGATTGTCAGAGACAGCAACATGATGCTGAAAGCAAAGGTGTCGTCCTCCCCGCGCGGCGAGTCATTTGTCGGCATGAATGCACTGCTTGATTTCAACTGGCGGTTTGCGACAAATGGAATTGAACTGACTGAGGCTGAATTTAATGAGCTTGTCGCCAGCAACAGGCGCCTTGTTAATATCCGCGGGCAATGGGTTAAAATCGATCCGCAGTTTATCAAACAGATGAAACGCCTGATGGAAAAAGCAGAATCAGAGGGACTCCACATGTCTGATATTCTGGCGCGTGAGCTAATGGATCAGCAGGATGGCGGACTTGAGGATTCGGATCTGATTGATACATCCGCTTTCGCCGGCATTCAGTTTGATCTGTCTAAACAGCTCAGGTCACTGATTCGAAAGCTCACTGCCGCGGAAAACCTGCCGGAGCACGAAGTCAGTCCTTCTTTCAAAGGAACGCTCCGCCCTTATCAGAAATACGGCATGAACTGGCTGCTGTTTCTTCGGGAAAGCGGTTTTGGCGCCTGTCTGGCTGACGATATGGGGCTTGGGAAAACGATTCAAATGATCGCCTATTTCCTTCACGTGAAGGAAAGCGGCCGGCAAAAAACGCCTAATTTGATTATTGCGCCGACATCCGTACTTGGCAACTGGCAGCGGGAGCTTCAAACCTTTGCCCCTGATCTGTCTGTCGCGCTCCATTATGGGCCGCGCCGGCCAAAGGGTGATGATTTCGCCGCGCATTATGAAAACGCAGACGTGGTGCTCACTTCATATGGACTGTCACATGCCGATACTGAAGAGCTTACTTCTGTGACATGGAACACGATCTGCCTTGATGAAGCGCAAAATATTAAAAACGCGCATACGAAGCAATCACGCGCAATCAGGAAGCTGAAGGGGCTTCACCATATCGCGCTGAGCGGCACGCCGATGGAAAACCGACTGACTGAGCTGTGGTCTATTTTTGACTTCATGAATAAAGGCTACCTCGGCAGTTTGACCGGCTTCCATAAACGCTATGTGCTGCCGATCGAAAAAGACCGGGACGAAAAGAGAATCGGACAGCTTCAGCAATTAATCCGGCCATTCCTTCTCCGCCGGACGAAACGGGATGAAGAGGTCGCGCTTAATCTTCCTGAGAAGCTGGAAGAAAAAGAATTTATCCCGCTGTCAGCCGAGCAGGCATCCCTTTATGAGCAGCTCGTCAAAGACACTTTTGACCATATGACATCACTGACCGGCATGCAGCGAAAAGCGCTGATCCTCAGCATGCTTGGACGGCTCAAGCAAATATGCGATCATCCCGCGCTTTATTTAAAGGAAGAGCAAACCGAGCTGCTGGCCGGCAGATCAGTCAAGCTTGAAAAATTGCTGGAACTGATGACAGCGATCCGCGCCCAAAACGAAAGCTGCCTGATTTTCACGCAATACATTCAGATGGGGAACATGATGAAGCGGCTGCTTGAAAAAACGTTCGGGGAACCTGTGCAATTTTTAAACGGGAGTCTCTCCAAGCAAGAGCGGGATACACTCGTTGAGAAATTTCAAAGGAAAGAATATCCGACACTGATTCTCTCACTCAAAGCTGGGGGCACCGGACTTAATTTGACTGCCGCCAATCACGTCATCCATTATGACAGATGGTGGAACCCGGCGGTTGAAAATCAAGCGACTGACCGTGCATACCGCATAGGCCAAGAGCGCTTTGTCCACGTTCATAAAATGATTACGACGGGAACAATCGAGGAAAAAATTGATGTCATGCTTGAATCCAAGCAAACCCTGAACGATCAAATTATCCAAAGTGAAAACTGGATTACCGAGCTTTCCACACAGGAGCTTGAAGAACTGTTTACATTAAGCGCAACAGCGCAATGATCATGACTAAAAAAGCTGGCTCTAAAAGAGCCAGCTTTTTTCCGTTCATAGCCGTCACGCCGAATTTCCAAAAAATCCGTTACGCCGGTTATCAACAGGATGCGCTTTTGTGGCAGCACATATACTTACAACAAATGTTTCATCATATGTGCGACACCATGTTCGTCATTGGTTAAGGTGACAGCATCGGCTATCGATTTGATGTCTTCCCGGGCATTGCCCATCGCTACACCTTTTCCCGCAGCCTCCAGCATCGATTTGTCATTTAAACTGTCACCTACAGCAGCGGTTTCCTCGAGCGGAATATTCAGCTGTTCCGCAAGCCTCTTCAGCGCCTGCCCCTTGGAAGCTTTGCGGGAAGAAAGCTCAAAGTTGTGCTCAGCCGAACTGACAAGCGTCAAATCTTCGGCATGCTCATATCTTTTCCAGCCTGCCTCAAGCTTTTCTTTGAAGAAAGAAAAGCCGAGAATATTGTAAAAATCGATTGGCTGATCGGCTTCAAACAGCTCTTGAAAGGAGTTAATGTAAGCAAAGCCCGATTGGCTGTATTGCACCTCGGCCGCCTGCTTAAGGACAGAAAGATCCGCTTCCGGATTTGCGCTTCTGAATCTGTCCAGCTCAACATCAAGAAGTTCTCTGCCGTTTTGAGGCGTATAAATCGCTGAACCTGTGAATACCTCATAATAATAGTTTTCCGACTCAAGCCATGAGAGAATGTCATACGCCCGTTTCTTATCAATCGTTTCGTGATGATAAAGCCTGCCGTCGGGATCGTGAATGACGGCGCCGTTTGCACTGATCACCCATGTTTTGATCCCCAGCGGTTCAAAGATTGACATGACGTCAAAATGAGCGCGCCCAGTTGACACCACCACTTCAATGCCATCCCGCTGCGCCTGCCGCAGTGCGTTTTCATTTTCCAAGCTTACCTGATGCTTGCTGTTGAGTAAGGTTCCATCTAAATCAATCGCAATTAATTTCACGTTTGTCAGTCCTTTCCTTCATCCTGCTCTGTCACGAGAAGCTCAACGCCGTTTCGGTCAAGCAAGTCACAAAATGCCTGATTCGGCAGCCTGTCTGTAATCAAAAGGTCGATTTCATTCAGCTCCGCATACTGATAAAAACTGGTGCTGCCCAGCTTCGAATGATCTGCAAGCGCGATGACCTGCTTTGCCTGCTGTATCATTTTCCGCTTCACCATGCCATCCTCTTCATGCGCAATTGTAATGCCATGTTCGGAAATACCGACCACACCAATCAGCGCTTTATCAACATGGTAGCTTGAGAGCTTTTCAATCACAGAGGACCCGTACAGAAAGCGGTGCTCCTTTTCCAGCTTGCCTCCCAGCAGATAAATTTCAATTGCCTCTTTATCGGACAGCACATCCGCAAGATTAATCGAATTGGTGATTACCGTACAATCAACCGCATTCAAATGCTTTGCACATGCCTGAACAGTTGTAGAGGCGTCTAAAATCACCCGGTCTCCATCATGAATAAGCGATGCTGCAAGCCTGCCGATCTTATTTTTTTCCTCAGACACTGTTTTCAGGCGGCCGGAATAGCTTTGAATTTTCTGATGCACAGTCGGCAAAATGGCGCCGCCTCTTGTGCGGATGATGGCATTCTGTTCCTCAAGTTTCACAAGATCTCGTCGCGCTGTATCCCTTGACACTTGCAGGAGCGTACAGATCTGCTCCGTTGTAATTCGGTTATGCTGTTTTAAAAAATCCAAAATCGCTACTAATCTTTCTTCTTGGTACACGCCCTCATTCCTTTTCTCAGCAATCATTTATAAGTAATTATAAGTTTTTATTTGATTTTATTCAACATTAATAAGTGGTTTTAAGTAAAAATGCGTCGAGAGAACCAATTTTTCCTAAGTAGGCAAAAAGAAAGAACCAGTCTGGTCGACTGGTCAATTTTGAGGGGATGATGCGAAGATCCGGATAATAGTGAATGGATAGATAACGGGAGGAGCAGGGGTGTCAATCAGCAGCTTTTTCCCGGGGTTTAGGGTCCATAAAACGAACAGTGTCAGCCAACACTTCTGTTACATACACGTTAACGCCTTCCGTGTTTTCATAGCTTCTTGTCTGAATCCGTCCGCTTACGCCGACGAGAGAACCTTTTTGGCAATACAACGCCGTGTTTTCAGCTGTTTTTCTCCAAAGTGTGCAATTGACGTAATCAGCTTCGATTTCACCTGAAGCATTCTTGAAGCTGCGGTTCACCGCGAGCGTAACATGTGCAACTGCCGCACCGGCGGAAGTGTAGCGAAGATCAGGATCTTTTGTAAGACGTCCGACAAGCATGACCTGATTGAACATGCGATTCCTCCTCTCCTTGCGGTTGTATGTATTGTAAATGATGCAACAAGAAAAGAAAAACGCTTAAAAATGGCTTTCAGCCTCTGTTTTTATCTTTCGTTTTCATTTTTCCTTCAGCTAAAAACATCTTTTGCTTTTTTCCTTTGAAGAAATATGTACTTTTTAAAAAACGGAAAAAGATTTGCTTTGTCAGCCAGTTTTGCGTATTCATGCGCACATAGGAAGAGCCATCCCACGCAAACCACTGAAAGCTCAATTTTTTTTCCGGCATTGACAGCTTGATTTTATACTGCTCCATGCCATCTTGTGTTTCGTATAAAAAACTTATTCTTCCTTTTTTGTTCAGATGAACCTCAAACACTTCTTTACGGCTTAACATATATGTTACTTCCTTTTGAATCAAATGGCTTTCAGAAGGAGCGCCGTCAATATAAATTTCTTTTAAACGAAATTGATTCATACCACATCTCTCCGTAATCCATAGTCAGTTACAGTATAATGAAAAAATAGAAATTATTAAATGTTTCGCTCATACAAAATTCTTTAGCCCCAGCATTGCAGGATTTTTTCCTCGAAAACGTTTATGTTATAATGGAAGGCAAGAAAACTTTGGAAGTAATCGGGGTGAGAAGAAATGAAAACCTTTAAACTGGTTGACCTGAATGTGGAACGAGTGGACAAGGAAGAACAATCAATTGAACAGTTTCCCCTTATTGACGGACTGATTATAAATAAAGAAGACGGTGAAAATCACTGGCTGATTGAGGCGCTTGTACAGAAAGAACATCTGTCTTTTTTTGAACAGCTTCAAAACAGCCAATCTGAAGCCAAAGTATTTGTAACGATCACGAAAAAAAGCAATCGCCCCGCCCAGCTGACAGCAGCAGTGAAAAATATCGTCAAGCTGGAAGAAAGCATCCAGGTTTTACTCTACGGACAAATGGTCACAAGAAAACAGCAGGGCACTGAAACCATTCTCGAGTCCCTTGTAAAAGAGGGCTATACAGGAACAAAACTCATTGAGGCATTTAAGCAAAAGTTATAAATATGAGGGGGCATATTCCCCAAAACAGACACAGAACCGAAGAGCATCACAATAGACATTTAGAATAGATATGTTCTGCATGAAAAGAGCTGCCGTTTTGAACGGCAGCTTTTCTTTTCGTGCTTTCACTCTTGCATATTTAATTTGTATGGCCAAAAGAATCAACCAATTCCCCTTTCACAACAAGGCGCCCTTCAGTTTTGACCGCCTTGTCACATGTGATTAACGTAATCTCTTTTTTGTTCGTCTCCTCAATTACATCTGCACCCATTTCCGATATGATGTCTTTAGATGTTACAGAATAGATATAATCCTTTTTAAAATCCGTGATGACAATTTGGGCACCTGTTTTTATGTTTTCCAGAGGTCCGAACAGAAGATTCTTTTGCTTCAAATGATGGCCCGCCAACGGATAATTTCCCTCACCCATTTTTTGATCCGGGCGCATTGTTGCCGCCCCTATCAAAAGATTTTCATTGGTTGTGCCTTTTACGATCGGAAGCTCCAGATCGACACTTTTAATTGTTATCCGCCCGATAACCGCTTTTTGATCGTGATCAAAGCCGGCCTTTACAGCATCCATTAACTCAGGCGGCTCGATTGAATCAAATTCAAATTCCGCTTCTCTCTCATTATTTTTTTTCAGCTGCTCCACAGTTAAGGCCGATTCACTCTGGCTTTTGCTAAGATAAGCTATAATTCCACCTTTGATATAAGGAGAAGAGATCAGCAGCAGTCCGAAAAGGATGAACACTGTAATGATCATTTTCTTGTACATGCAAAAAACCCTTTCTTATGCATCCTTCTAAAAACGCTTCGTGTCACTTTTCAAAAAAGCACCTGATCGATTCTTCGATGATCAGGTGCCTTCAACTTTATCCTTTTCTTTGTTTCTTTCTTGAGGCAACAGCTAAGCCTCCGCCTGCCATAAGCAGCAGGATACCGATCATTGCTGTCAGCATGCTGTCTGTATCTCCGGTTTTTGGGAGGGTTTTGTCTGTGTTCGACTGACCATCCGAGCTGCCATCTGTACCATTGGTATTCGGATGATCTCCATCATCTTTTCCATTTCCACCCGGTGCAGGTTTATCAGGATGATCATGCTTATCAGGCGTTGGTGTTTTCACTTTTTGATTAGAAACAACGATCTCAACAGCTTTTGACTGTCCTTTTTCAATTGTGAATTCAATCGGTGTTTCGTCAAGTTTGTAACCTTCGGGTGCCTTCGTTTCAATCAACTGGTAGCTTCCCGGCGCAAGGCCTTTTACAGTGAACTGCCCATTTTGATCTGTTTTCCAGAGTTCAGAAAGCTCTTTTCCATACCCGTCAGTTTTTACAGGCTTGCCGCTTTCATCCAATAACTTGAATTCAGCGCCCTCCAAAACGGTATTTTTATCGTCTTGATCCACTTTTTTCACATTTACGTCACCTGGTGCCAATATGTTTTCCGCGGTGATTTCGACTGTTTTCGTGTCTGTGTTTGTGATCTTGAACGATATAGGAGTTTGGTCCAACTCATAATCTTTAGGCGCTTTTGTTTCAACAAACTGATATTCGCCAGCTTTAAGGCCGTGCACCGTGATTTGTCCTTTGTCATCGGTAACCAAACCGGACTTCAGCACTTTGCCGTTGGCATCTGTCAAATTGAACTCCGCACCTTGCAGAACTTTATGCTGATCATGCTGATCCACTTTGGTGAGGACAACAAGGTTCTTCGTATTAACCGCTGTTGCTTTCACTTGCTCAGGTTTGCCGCCATATTCTCCTTTAATGGTGAATGACACTGGCTTTTCGGATAAAAGATATCCATCTGGCGCCTGTTTTTCGATAAATTGATAGCTTCCTGGCGCTAACCCGTCAACTTCAATTTTGCCGCCTTCTTTTGAGACTAGATCGTCTCTCACTGTTTTCCCATTGCTGTCAGTGATTTTGAATACCGCGCCTGCTAAGCCTTTTCCATCCTGATCTTCCTTCGTCAGCTGAACCGATCCTTGATAGTTCACGACGATCCCGGCATCAGCGGATTTTGGCTTTCCTGCTGCTGATTCAGAAATGGTAAACTCTTTTTTCTCCGTGTTTAGCACATAACCGGCTGGCGCTTTCGTTTCAACAAAGGCGTAACGTCCCGGCGCAAGGCCCGAAGCTTTTACTTTTCCGTCTTTATCGGAAGTCAGCTCTTCTTGAACCGTATTTCCTTTTTCGTCGACAATGTTAAAAACTGCACCTTCAAGCTTCTTGCCTTCAGCATTTTCCTTCGTCAACTCAATGGTGCCTTTATGGTTAGTAGCGATCCCGGCATCTGTAGCTTCAGGCTTTCCTTCAGAGGAATCAGAGATCTCAAACTCAATTTTCTCTGTATTCAGCACATAGCCCGCTGGCGCTTTCGTTTCAACAAAAGCGTATTGTCCCGGTGCAAGGCCTGAAGCTGTGACTTTCCCGTTTTTATCTGAGGTCAGTCCTTCTTGAACCGTATTACCTTCCTTGTCGATAATCTTAAAGACGGCTTCTTCAAGCTTCTGGCCATCTGCATCTTCCTTCGTCAGCTCAACAGAGCCTTTATCGTTAACGGCGATTCCAGCATCTGCGGCTTCAGGCTTTCCTGCTGCAGATGCTGAGATGGTAAATTCTTTTTTCTTTGTATTCAGCACATAGCCGGCTGGCGCTTTTGTTTCCACAAAGGCGTAATGGCCCGGTGCAAGACCCGAAGCCTCAATTTTTCCGTCTTTATCTGAAGTCAGCTTCTCTTGAACGATCTTTCCATCTTGATCGACAATGTTGAATACTGCGCCTTCAAGTTTCTGGCCTTCAGCATTTTCCTTCGTCAGAGAGACTTTTCCTTGATAATTGGTCATTGCCCCCAAATTGACGTCAGACACTTGATTCTTTTCATTCTTTGCGATTGAGAAGTGAATCGCTTTTGTATTTACGATAAAGCCTTCAGGAGCTTGTGTTTCTGTCAAGCGATAGTAGCCCGCCGGCAAACCGTTCATTTCTACTTTTCCGTTTTTATCAGATTTTATATCTGTTCGTATGAGAGTATAGGTGCCGTCATTTGATTTTTTCTCCAGCTTAAAAACAGCACCCGCCAAAGGATTGTTTTGTTCGTCTTGTTTGATAAGCGTCACCTTGTTCTGTTGATTTACGACTTTGTACAGCGCTCCTGGCTTGGAGGAGTTGCTGTCTATCTTTACAGAGACTCCTTTTGCATAAGCATCACTGATGGTATATCCGTCAGGCGCTTTTACTTCTTTTAATACATAGGAACCGTAGCGAATATTTCCGAATGTAAGCTTCCCGCCGGCATCCGTCGTACCAGTGCGGAGGAGCTGTTTGGAGTCCTCAGACCATAACTGGAATTCTGCTCCTTCAAGAGCTTTATCGTCCTCTCCAGTCTTAAAAATCGTCAGGCTTCCTTTTTCTCCGGATCCGGAACCGTCGCCGCTTGAAATGGCAACAAAGATCGAGCTGCTGTTTTCTTGAGTCTGCTCCTTCACATTTGTTCCTGAAATGAACACCTTATTTTTAACATGGCCGCTCGTGCCGGCTATGTTAATCAGAGACCGGTATTTGATCACATAGGCGCGATCAATTTGCTTATAGCTGCCTATGAATTTCAGGACAAACGATTGTTCACCTGTTGTATTGTCCGTTTTGATGTCTAACGTGTAGTCTTTGTCTTTTTGAAGCTCGACATCTCCCGCGGTCAGATTTCCGCTGCTGTCTTTGACCACTCCGTTTTCATCATATTTTGCTTGATATACTTTAAAAGAATCTGCATCTAGTATTTGATTTTCATCCGGCGTGTCAGTAACTTTTACGTCATCCAGCGTTGATTGGCTGGAGTTGACATTGATGTTCCAATCGATGTAGCTTCCATTTTGTTTGCCGCCTTTGAAAACCAGGCTTCCTCCGTTCGTAACTGAAACAGAGCCCGTCAGTGTGCGGTCTGCATAACCGTCATTATAGTAGGTTGCCTTGTTTGTGTACTGATTCTGATCAATGACCTGTCCTTTGAGTGATGTCTTAAACTCAATCAGATATGGTACAGAATCGCCTGTTTTAAGGTGTACCGTCAGAGTGCGTTCATTTTTTGCAGAAGGCTCTTCGACATCATACTTGGAAGGATCAAGCGCGTCTCCTTCTGTGATGGAGCCGTTTTTATTGATCGTATAGCTCTTAACCACAACGGAACCCGGCACAAATTGCTGAGGATCTGTTATGGCATCTTTGATATAAGGGTTTTTCGTCGGCTCGCCATTATAATTGACGCCGATTTTCCACGTGATTTCCTTTGAAACCGCGTTGTATGAACCGTTCTTGAAACCATTGTTTGTCGTCTGATTATTCGGCGTAAAACCGCTTGATACCTTATTCGTGCGCTCATTGCCGTTTTGATCAGTCCATGTCGACTGAGCTGTATTCTTAACGCTTTCGTTAGAATAATCGGCATTGAACGTTGTCGTATAAGTGATCTTAAATTGACTGTCTGTTTTTGCATAATCCCCGATCAATGCCAAAGTAAAGCCTTTATGATCAGGTTTTTTTGTTAACGTGTAGTCTTTGTCTTTCTGTAATGTTTTGTTGTTCGTTGTGTCTTGAAGCTTGAACGATTCATCAAGCAGAACCATTCCGCCGCTTTCAAATTGATCATCCAAAGTCCAATTGTTCATCAAGTATTTATTTTTATTAACTGTAATCGTCCAATCAACCGTCTTCTTCTCATAATCAACGTTTGAATATCCTTTGATGAGATTTTGCTGAATGGCTATTCCAGAAGCTTCTTTTGAATCCCCTGTTCCGGTCACAACGCTATTGGTGTATGTTGTAGATTTATCAATGATCACTCCGCTGTTGACCTTTGTTTGATATGTGATTTTGTAAGCGCTCGTTACGTTTTTATTAAATTTGACTTCAAATCCGCTTCCATTATCGATGAGCGTGTAGTCCTCGCCTTCCTTTAAAGGCCTGCCCGCTTGCTCGCTGCCATTCTGACCAAAGGTAATAGGAATAACCTTCAAAGAATCTTTCACAAGATGCAAATCACCAGTTCCAAAAGAATCTTTAATGCTGGCCTTGGATTGGTCGATCTGTTTCTCACCGTAGTTGTATGCAAGAGCCCAGCTGAATGTTTGAGATTCTCCATCATAGCCGGTCGATGATTTCGCGATCATTTTTCCATACTTGGCTGCAACAGTGGCTTCTGCAGAAATGGGTTCCAGGTTGTCTCCGCTGAATGCCGCCTTATTTGTCAGCGTTATATTTCCGCCTTCACTCGGCTTCGCACCATTGTCAATGTCGGTTTCGTATACAAGGCGGTAGGCTGAATCAATTGTCCCGTCAAATGTGACATTTCCTTTTGAATCAACACTGTAGCCGGAAGAAACTTCATTTCCTCTGCTGACAGAACCATCAATGTTCACATTGAGTTCATACACTTTAACTGAACGGTAGATTACGCCATCTGGAAGGCTTTCCGTGAGTTTAGCATTTTTGACTTGATCCAACTTTTTATTGACATCGACCGTCCATGTTACTTTACCAGGGTTGATGCCTTTATCCAGCACACCTGATTTATCAATGGTTTTACTCACATTGGGTTTAAAATAAACTGTTGTTTCAGGAGTATCGGCATTCACAGGGAATGGAATCTTTTGTGTTGTCGAACCCGTTATTTTTTTCTCGTTGAACTGCGTATTGATAACCAATGTGCCTTTGACATTAGAACTTTCTTTTACCTCGCCGTTAAATGTCATCACCACATGTCCGTTCGTATCAATAGAAAATGTCCCGTAGGTGGTGTCTCCGGCGCCTAACGGCAGGTTCACAATGTCATTATGCATAATAAATTCTTTAGGCAAATCAAATTCATATTCATCGCCGGCATTGATCGTTTTTCCTAAATCGTCAGGAATAGCCCAATCAATTGAAATTTTCACCGGAGAATTCGTATTGGCGCGATTGCCCTTGTCATATGGCTTTCCGTTTTCGTCCGTCAACGTCACGCCAGTTAAAATATGTTGCGTGATTTGTTTTTCTTCAGTTTGCAAGCTTTTGAAAGCTGATTGACTTGAGGATGACACTTTTTTTGAATCATCACTCTTAGAGGCTTCGCCGCTCTTAGAGTCATCTGACGGCTGCTGTTCTTCCTCTTTTTGATCCTTGCTGACTGAAGGTGCAGGTTTGTCATCTTTCCCTTCCTGATCACCCGCAGTATCAGAAGAGTCGTTTTTTGGCTCTTCCGCCTCGGCATCTGGTGTCTCCTCTTTCTTAACAGGAATGATCACCTGCTGGGTTTTGCCTCCGCCTAGCTGAAAAAGGGCTGCTGCTGTATGTTCATCTTCTTTTACATCTGCAGTAAACTTAGCTGGCAGTGTAATGGTCCCCTTGGCATCAAGAGAATCCGCGGATGCAGTTGTTAATTTTACTGTCATGGTGCTGCTGCCCGCCGGCACTTGATAGCTGCCGATGACCTGATCAGCAGATTTGATCTCACCTTCAGCACCTTTATCAAATGTAAAGCTTTTAGGTATCTCCACATTGATATCCTGTTCGCTATCTGCTTTTTTGTCTTTTTTCAATGACCATTCATATGTCAGTGTCACTTCGTCCCCCGGTGTTAGTGCCGGTTCGTTTCCTTTTGATCCGTCAACTATCTGGCCTTTGGCGTCCTTAACTGTTACCAAATCGAAAAATTGGCTGTCACTGGACGTTACGTCCACAGCCTGTGCCGTAAGAGTATAGCTGGCAATCTGGCTGAAGAAGAAAAAGATGGCAAGGCTTATGATCATAACGATCCGCCCGCTTTTTTTCAGCCCTAAGGGAAAACTCCTCGTTCTCAACTTTTCATTCCTCCCTTTCTTATCTATCTTTCACTTGCCGATTGATCCGCGAGACCATAACATCATGTCTCATCCCCCAAAAAGAACTGCTAATACCGAATGAGTTTCAAAACTAAGATTTACCATCCGAACCAAACTACATTGTATGAAATGGAACTATACAATTTCTGTACAACTCAGAAATCATGTATGATTGAAGTGAATTGGAGAGAGTTGAAGTTTCACCCAGGAGACATATGGCGAAGGCCTTCCCTTTAAGTGCACAAAAAAACCAGTGTGCATCGAAAAGCAATCGACACATACTGGTTTGGAATTCTTTAATTAATTTGATCCTTCATTTGTTTGTAACGCTGATATTCTTTTATCGCCTCTTCTACCTTCCCGTTTTTGTTGAATAGCTGCAGCTTGTATTGCATAATTTTATGATCGCATGGCTCAATTTTCTCGGCTTGCAGGCAAATGTCCATCGCTTGATGATCGTTCATTTCATGAATATGATAATCGATCAGTTCATAGGCCTTTCCAAGCCAAAGCTGGGAAAGACGCGTCTTTTCCGGTTCTGCCCAAAGATAACCGTGCTCCAGTAGGTAATGATTTTGATAGGACATGAAAATATCCATGTGCAGATGTAATGTAGCCGTATTGAGCGGCGGCGCCCCTTTTAATGATTTTTCCCATTCGACAACATCGATTTTTGCGCCTGAAAGCCGAAGAATATATCCAGTATCAGTCTTCTCGATAGTTTGGCTGAAAGGGATCTGGCTGAATAATTTTCGTATTTGGTAAATGGTGGAGTAAAGTTGGGTGCTTGCTTTTGAAACATCGTAATGAGGCCAAAAAAGATCGATTAGCATGTCTTTACTGACCACATGGCCTTGATTGTGAAGCAAAAATAAGTATATTTCACGTGCTTTCGACGTTCTCCACTTGACTGGAATGCTTGTTTTGACATCCTTTAAGGTTTGATGAAACTGCAAGCTCCCAAAGCATTGGATGGAAAAATGCGCCTCGGTATTTTCTGCATTTTGTCTGAGCATATTATTCGTTTTGATTCGTTCAACAGTTGTCTCAAGCCGCTTGTATATGACAGGCTTCAGCAAATAATCAATGGCATTCAGCTCAAACGCTTTGATAGCAAACTCATTATAAGCCGTGATGAAAACGACTTGGATGTTTTCATTCATCGATTGAATCGCCTCAGCAAGCTCAATGCCGTTTACCCCCGGCATTTCAATATCAAGAAACACCGCATCTACAGCAGGAGTCTCAGGATGCTCTAAGGCTTCAACTGGATCTTGATACGCCATAATAGATTGAAAGGCGTTTGTTCGTTCAAGCATTTTCTTAAAATGAAGCAATGCCAAGTGCTCATCATCAACAATTAACGCTTTCACAAAACATCCCACCCTATATGTAAAATCGAGATATCAGTAAATAACTTCTATTATATCATGACAAATAACCCCTTTATCTGGATTCTTTTTCTTTCTATTGTAGTTTTTGAAATTTTGCACTTACAATATTTATAAAAAGGTAGGAATTTAGAATGAGCCTGCTTGAATAAAGGAGCTATAATATGAAAGAAAAATTCATCTTTACTTCGATTATTTTCGGTTACGCTGCATTTTTTATGGTTTTCATTGCCATTGACCATTTTTCCGGAACAACGCTTCCTGCGGCAAGGCATGGGGTCATGAACCTGGAGAAGTGGAATTTTCAGAAGGATGGGAATGTACAGCTGAACGGAGAATGGACATTGTATCCAAATCAGATTCTGTCACCAAAAGAGATCGCTTCAGCAAAAGGAAAAGATCCTCTCTTCGTTGATGTCCCCAGCAATGTGAAGCTAGCCAAGCAGGGTATCAATGTGGATTACGGAACGTATAAGCTGACCATCAGATCAAAGCAAGACAATCAGGTTTTTGGGATCAGCACGTCGTTTATTTACAGTGCCAATCGCATCTATTTTAATGGACAATTCATTGGCCAAAGCGGCAACCCTTCAAATAAACCTGATTTTGCGGCACAAAACCGCCCATATACGAGCTTTTTTACGCTTCACAAGGGTGACAATGAACTTGTCGTACAATTTTCGAACTTCGGAAAAACGCCGGGATGGGGAATCGCAAAGCCAATTACTTTTGGCACCCAGGAGCAAATAGTGCGGGAAAACAAAATTTCCTTTCTTAATGATACAATCATGATTACAGCTTTTTTCATTACCGGATTATATTTTCTGGGCTTTTTCCTGCAAAGAAAAAAAGATAAACATTTGTTGTTTTTTTCTGTTATGTGTCTTCTGTTTTCGTTCATTATTCTGATGATCGGAAAAGAGCGGATTATATTTCTCCTCTATCCGTCAATTTCATTTTCACTGCTAAATTCATTGAGGGCAATCTCTACTGTGCTCGTCAGCATTGCGGTTTTTCTCTATCTCTTTTTTGCTTACAGAGGGATTGTTTCAAAGCGTTTTATTCGCATTGCCACTGTTTCTTCCGGGCTGGTCTTAGTCACAGATTTTTTAACCGTGGGTTTTATCGGCCATACCTCGTACATCTTACATTCTGTGCTAGCCGTCTCGACTCTGGTTTATATTACATATATTTTTACGATTGCTGCGATCCGCAAAATGGAAGGAAGTCTGTATCTTACTATTGCATCTATATCAATGAGTGCTTTTGTCATTTTAACCACCATTTCAGCTTACAGCGGCAAAACGGCCTTTTCTTTTAATTCGATTTATTCATTGCCAACAGTTATCGCTTTACTGGCGATCGTTCTGCTGATGGCGCAGCAATTTGCCGGAGCATTCCGTGAAAATGAAGTGCTGTCGTGGAAATTGCTCAGAAGTGACCGGCTAAAGGATGAATTCATTGCCAAAACATCACATGAATTCAAAACACCGCTGAACAGCATCATTAATATATGCCAGACCCTGCTGGCCGGCAAAGGAAAAAGAACGATAGAAGAAGAGAAAGAAAACATGCAGCTCGTCATCCGCATGGGCTACAGGCTGTCCAATCTGGTAAATGACATCCTGGATTTAGAAAAAATAAAGCAAGGCATGCTTCAAATCCACCCGGTTCCTGTTGATATTTATACTTTAGTTTGTTCGGAAATGAATTTCTACAATCTTTTATCGAGACATAAAAACTTGAATATGATGAACCATATCCCTGACGATCTTCCTTTAGTGCTCGCAGATGAAAACCGCTTCCGCCAAATATTAACCAATTTAGTAGACAATGCAATCAAATATACAACAGAGGGCCAAATCACACTTTCTGCTTCAAGACTGAACGATAACATGATCAAAGTGACAGTAGCAGATACAGGAAGCGGCATTTCAGAAGCCGATCGGCAAACCATCTTTGAGTCTTTTCAGCAAGCCGAAAAGAATAAAGACGATGGTGCTGGTCTTGGCCTCAGCATTGTCAAACAGCTGGTTCAGCTCCATAACGGAGACATTTGGGTCGAATCGGAAGAAGGAAAAGGTTCGGCATTCCATTTCACCTTGCCGATCGCCCAAAATGAACCTGTATCTGAAACAAAAAAACGCCTTCCTGAATTACAATCCGAGAGAGATCTATCAGATATCTCATTTAGCACGCCTTATTACTCTGAGCATATTGACGCTCCAACCATCCTGATTGTCGATGATAACATTGACAGTTTAAAAATTTTGAGCGATATGCTTGAAGGTGTGCCCTACAATGTGATTGCTGCGAAGAACGGAAAGGAAGCATTAGAAATCATCTCTTGCACAAACCTTGATTTGGTTATTTTGGACTTGATGATGCCGGATATGACTGGTTTCGAAGTCTGTATGAAAATTCGTGAACGATTCAGCATGGTTGATCTTCCGGTTCTGATCATTACAGCTGCCATTATCGGCCATGACAAATACAAGGCTTTTCATGCCGGAGCGAATGACATTTTGCAAAAACCTTATCATTACTCTGAATTTATGGCGCGTATTCAAAACCTGATCATGATGAAACATACAGCAAATCAAGCCACAAGAATGGAAATGGCGTTTCTCCAGTCGCAAATCAAGCCTCATTTTCTTTATAATGTATTAAACACGATTATTTCTCTCACTCATTTGGATATTGAAAAGGCCCGGGAGGTAACAGAGGAATTTACCAACTATTTAAGAATGAGTTTTGACTTTCAAAATACATCAGCCATCAGTTCCTTCAGACATGAGCTTTCGATTATCAATTCCTATCTTTCTATAGAAAAGACGCGATTCGGTAATCGGCTTGAGGTTCTTTTCGATATAGATGAAGACATTGACTTTATCCTTCCGCCTTTAATGATTCAGCCCTTGGTGGAAAATGCCGTTCTTCATGGTGTCAGCAAGAAAAGAGGCGGAGGATGGATCAAACTGACAGCTAAAAAACAATGCAAAAATGAGTATCACATCAAAGTAGAGGATAACGGTCCCGGGATAACTCCGGAAAAACAAATAGATCTCTTATCAACGGATTTTGATCGCAGCGTCGGATTGAAAAATATCAATCAGCGGCTGAAACATTTTTGCGGAAGCGAGTTGATGATCAGCAGCACTCCGGATGCAGGCACCTCTGTCTCAATGCTCATTCATCTCGCTGAAACAACAGGAAGCCCTAAAGAACTGAAGGACACAGAACAAACCTAAACGAAAATTGAGATAAAAAAAGACGCCGTTTCTAACGGCATCTTTTTTATTCCGGCGTCTTTGCTTGCTGCTTCAGCAGGTCTCTGATTTCTTTCAGCAGCTCCTCCTGCGCATCCACCGCTTCCTCCGCAGCCTCTTCTTCTGCTGCTTCTTTTTTGCGCCTTAACCCATTCAAAGTCCGAATGACGATAAAAATGGAGAACGATATAATTAAGAAGTTCACAATCGTCTGTATAAAGCTGCCATACTTCACTACAGCATCGCCAAACGTAAACGACAGGCCTGAAAAGTCAAGCCCTCCCAGCAGCAAACCGACCAAAGGCATAATGATATCATTTACTAGAGATGTGACGATCTTTCCGAAAGCGCCGCCTATCACAACACCAATCGCAAGGTCTACGATATTCCCCCGCATGGCAAAGGCTTTAAATTCATTCCACATACAATCACCTGCTTTTCTATATTTGTAAAGAAAAAAAGACAAATGTGCCGCTGGCCATCTGCCTTTTTTCAATTATTCTCCGAGGGCAAAAGTCAGTTCTACTTCGCAAACGACTTCGCCATCAACTGTGGCAACGCCTTTTCCGCGCCCGATTGTGCCGCGGGCACGAATGATTTCAACCTCAAGGTGAAGCTGGTCACCAGGCTTGACTTGTTTTTTAAAGCGGCAGTTATCAATGCCTGCAAAAAAAGCCAGTCTGCCGCGGTTTTCTTCTTTAATCAACATCGCAACAGCTCCGACTTGAGCGAGTGCTTCTACGATTAATACGCCGGGCATAACCGGGTACTGAGGAAAATGTCCGTTAAAGAACTCTTCATTAGCGGTTACATTTTTATAACCTTTTGCCCGTTTGCCCTCTTCAACTTCCGTAATCCGATCCACAAGCAAAAACGGATAACGGTGAGGAATAATTTCTTTAATTTGCTGAGTATCAAGCATTGTCTTGACATCTCCTTCATCTGCATTAGTATGTATAGCAATCATCAAAGATCCAATCTGTACATTTGAAAAGTATATTATGAATTAATCTCTTTTTCAACCGCGCTAAAATGTAACCAACTGTCAATGAGAGCCGTCAAAAGTTATGATATGATAATTATAGATTTTACCAATAGCAAAGAGGTAGGAAAATGATTTCGAAGTTTATTGAAAAAAGAATGCTAAACATGTTAGACGAGTGGTATTCCGCAATGAGCAAACGCAAAATGAATCACGTTTGCACACTGAAAGAGAAAATTGATCAGCACCTTCCAAAGATCAAAAAGAACACAAAACTTTGGATGCGTTATCAATTGTTTCAGGCCCGCCATCAGCTGCTTTTTGAAAACCAGAACGGACTCGATTCATTGTTCGATGACCTATATGGCTTGGAAGACAAAATGGATGATGAATTGAAATATTATCTGTATTTTTTCTCTGGGTTATATGAGATGGTAAAAACAGCTCCGAAACATGCAGTACATCATTTTAAAAAAGCTGAACAGTACCTGGCCGCCATTCACAATACGTTTGAAGCCGCTGATTTATATTATCAAACCGCCGGCGCCTATTACTTGATGAAATCACCGCCGCTTTCCGTCCAATACGTCAAAAAAGCATTACACATCTATTTGCACCAATTCGGCTATATCAAAAAGGTAATCACCTGTAAACTTTTGCTCGCCGTGAATTATATTGATCAAGAACGCTATGAAAAAGCTGAACAGCTTTTCAAAGAAATCATTAAGAAAACCCAGCAACTACATGACGAAAACCTGCTATGCCATGCTTATTATAACCTTGGCTTTTTAAAAGCGACCGAGAAAAAAGACCAGGAAGCGCTTCTTTACTTTAGGAAAGTATTAAAGAATCAAGAATTTGAAATGAATTCACCAGTCTCATATCTTCATTGTGTGTACGAGTCTGTCAGAGCGCTTTTTAAAACAGGAAACATCACAGAAGCTAAAGCCGTCCTTCAAAAAGGAAAAGAATTATCTGAAAAGGTAGACATTCAAACCATTTATTTAAAATTAAAAACGCTTGAAGCCCTCTACACCTCAGTGGAAGATCCCTATGAGCAGCTGCTCGAATATGTGCTTGAATTAGAAAAAATCGAGGCGTGGGTGGATTTAGAAGTGCTGTTAGAAGATATTACGGAATACTACAAAAAAAAGGACGATTTCGAAAAAGCCGCTTTTTTTATCATGCGCGGCTGATTGAAAAACGCCCATTTTCTTATTATCTGACTGAATTGATTAAACCGAGCATTTGATCTCCCATTGTGATCGTTCTGCTGTTCAGCTGATATGAACGCTGGGACGTAATCAAATCTGTCATTTGTTCTGAAATATCGACATTGGACATCTCAAGTGAGCCCTGCTGCATGCCGATGTTTTGTCTATTAGCGCCGTTCAGCTCTTCAAAAGCTGCCGCATTATCAATAGAGAAAAGGTTATTCCCTTCGGATTTCAGCTCTTGAGGGTTATTCACTTGGACAACGCCAAGATTAAACCGCTGAACCGCGTTTCCGTCAGATGCGGTTAAGGTGCCGTTCTTATTGATGGTGATATTCTTCATTGAGCTGTCGATGTTCACTGTATTGCCGTTCTCATCAAGTACGGGATACCCATTTCCAGTGACGAGCTGCAGCTGGTTGGCATTATTGGCTGAAGGCGTTAAATATAATGCTCCGTCTCTCGTATACTGGCGGTTTCCATTTACATTTACCTGAAGATACTGGTATGGAGACGTAAATGCGATATCCAGATCGCGATCGGTCTTCTGAATGCTTCCTTGATCAGAGACCAGGCGTGAATTCATCATCGCTCCGACGCCAAGGCGCAAGCCGGGCGGCGTTTTTCGGGCTTTTGCCACTTCCTCGTTTTTTTCATCAACCTGATCGAATTGCTGTCTGACAAGCTCAGAAAAATTCGTATCTTTTGCCTTATAGCCGATTGTGTTGCTGTTTGAAAGGTTGCTGCTGATTGTGTCAATCTGCTGCTGCAGCTGGTTTAAGGTTGTTGATGCCGTTAGCATTGACCTGAGCATAGTTGATGTCCCCCGTTTTTTCTTCCGTTATCTTAAATTTTTCCAATTTCATTTGCTGCTTTATCCATACTTTTATCGTAAGCCTGAATAACCTTCTGATTCGCCTCAAACGATCTGTACGCTTCAGTCATTTCTGTATAGGCGCTTGTCACATCCACGTTTGAAAGCTCTGAGACGCCTTGTTTTAATGAATAGGATACCTGATTATTTCCGACTGCGCTTGGCAGATCATTACCGTCCGCCGTGCTGTACAAATCATTTCCGTCCCGTTTGAGATTGCGGACATCTTCCGCCATTCTGACATCAATCTGGCCGGCTGTGCGTCCGTTCGTTGTCACAGTACCGTTTTCAGACACAGTGAAATTCTCATTATCAACAGTGATTGGCTGGCGATCCGTCGATAAAATAGGGCGTCCGTTGATCGTCAGCTGATTGTTCTCATTTAGTGAAAATGTGCTGCTTTTTGAATAACGGATTCCATCCGCTGTTTGAACCGGATAAAACAGAGCAGCTTTTTCATTGGTTTCCGCATTCATCGGAACTTGATTTTCGATCAATGCAATGTCTGTAGGCTGGTCTGTGGACTTCAGGCTTCCCTGTGTAAAGAGAGGCTTGAGCTCCTGCATATATACTCCGGTATTCACGGAACCGATTTCCGTCCTTGATGTCCCGGCCGGAGATTTTGATTCTATTCTGCTAAGCAGCATCTCAGGGAACGCGCGCATCGAGCCTTGATCAGCTTTATATCCTGATGTATTTGCGTTAGCAATATTATTTGAAAGCATTTCCGTTCTTCGCTGCTGGGCAATCATTGCGGATGTTGCTGTATATAATCCTTTTAACAAATTTCCCACCTCTAAAAATGGCATTTTTTCCAGTTGTCATATAAGAACGTTCGTTCTATAATAAAAACTCAGTATTTTATCCTATTATCGTCATTTAACATCTTTTCGTGAAGGCTTTTTCATAAAAAAACCTCATTCTTTTTGCAGAATGAGGTTTGTGAAATCAGCTTAGTTTGCGTTTAGGAAGCTTGTCCATATTATCAAGCATGACACCTGTGCCGATGGCTACGCAATCCATAGGATTTTCAGCAACGAGGACCGGTACCTTCAGCTCTTCAGCAAGCAGCTGGTCAAGGCCGTTTAAGAGCGCGCCTCCGCCGGTAATAATAACGCCGCGGTCAATAATATCAGCAGAAAGTTCAGGCGGTGTTCTTTCGAGCACTTGTTTCGCAGCCTGAACAATAACAGCGACAGATTCACGAAGGGCTTCTTCAACTTCTTTACTGTTTACTGTAATTGTTCTTGGAAGACCGGAAACCATGTCCCGTCCGCGAATGGAAATTTCCTCGTGACGTGCGTCTGGGAAAACAGTTGCGACTTTAATCTTAATATCCTCCGCAGTACGTTCGCCGATCAGCAGCTTGTACTCGCGTTTGATATAATTTAAGATTTCCATGTCAAACTTGTCCCCAGCCATTTTAATAGAAGAGGAGGTGACAATATCGCCCATTGAAATAACCGCGATATCCGTCGTCCCGCCTCCGATGTCTACAACCATGTTACCGCTTGGCTGGAATATTTCCATACCCGCGCCGATAGCGGCAACTTTAGGTTCTTCTTCAAGGTACACATGTTTCCCGCCGCTTTTTTCTGCAGCTTCTTTGATTGCTTTTTGCTCAACGGATGTAATATTCGTCGGGCAGCAAATGAGCATGCGCGGCTTTGAGAACAGGCCTTTTACATTCAGCTTGTTAATAAAATGTTTCAGCATTGCTTCTGTTACTTCAAAGTCAGCAATAACTCCGTCTTTCAGCGGGCGAATCGCAACAATATTCCCAGGTGTACGTCCAACCATTCGTCTTGCCTCTTCGCCAACCGCCAGCACTTTGCCGCTGTTTTTATCAAGTGCAACAACGGAAGGTTCATTCAGAACAATTCCTTTACCTTTAACATGGATCAGTACATTTGCAGTACCGAGGTCAATACCAATATCCCTTGCAAACATCTATTTATATCCTCCTTGAAAATCTGTTTCACAGTAAATATCCACATTGTGCCCTAATTATATATATTATCATAAAATATAGAAAAAAAGTTGGAAGCACAATAAGTTCTTTACAAATTTTTGCGGATGTTTTATGAACGATTTCAAGAAGGCAATGCCAGGTGATTACGATTGCTGAACAGGCTCTCCTTCGAGAATTTCATCTTTTTTATATTTGAGCTTTGTCGCTTCTCCTCCTCTTAAATGCCTGATGGATTTATGATAATCGAGTATTTCTTTCACTTCGTTTGCCAAGTCGGGGTTAATTTCAGGCAGACGCTCTGTTAAATCCTTGTGTACTGTACTTTTGGAAACACCAAATTCCTTCGCAATGACACGAACGGTTTTCTTTGTCTCCACGATGTACTTCCCTATCTTGATTGTTCGCTCTTTGATGTAATCGTGCACACCACTCGACCTCCCTAAAATGGATGTGAGAAGTGTGAAATGAGATCCGTATTCTGTAAAGAGTCGTTCATTATGCCGCTTCTTCGTTGTATGGTTTTAAAAGTAAGTTTGTGAAATATGCCCACGATCCCTCACCTCAAACACTCTCTTTGTTAGGTTTGTAACAGTGTATTAGCATTCTTTTGGGAATATGCTAAAAACTCAATAAGGACAAGGGGTGAAACGAACTTTTTCAGATTCAGCAAACTATTTCGCGTCACTAAATTTTCACCTTTACAACTATCGATCGCTCCTGTAAAATGAAATAAGCAATTAGTTACTTAGGTAAGTTTTTTAGAAGGAGACCGACATGTCCTACGTCAACAGACACCTCATTCATCAAATCAACCAAAGCGCCCGCCTGATTGCCAAGAAAGCCAATGAACAGCTAGAGCCATTCGGCCTTTATTCATCTCAATGGTCAGTTTTATATTGTTTGCGTACGATCGGACCAATGACTCAAAAAGAGATTTGGTCCTATTTAAATGTGGAAGCGCCGACTGTGACTCGGACGATCAAACGCCTGGAGGAGAACGGCTGGGTTCAGAGACGGCAAGGTGAAGACAAACGGGAAAAACTTGTTGTCCTCACAAAAGAAGCCGAGAAAAAATACGAAGAAATCAATGTGAAAATGCTGAAATTCGAGGAAGAGCTGCTTGCTGATTTCCGGGATGAAGATAAAGAAGCTTTTTCTCATTTATTCCGCATGTTTTTACAACAATGAAAATAAGGAAGTGACATACATTTGAAAAAAGCGGATGCGATATGGACCAAGGATTTTATTATGGTCCTGCTTGTCAATTTATTTGTGTTTGTGTTCTTTTATACATTTTTAACTGTATTGCCGATCTATACGCTGCAAGAGCTTGGCGGCACAGAATCACAAGGCGGGCTTTTAATCAGCCTGTTCCTTCTGTCTGCGATCATTACACGGCCTTTCTCCGGAGCCATCGTTGAGCGTTTCGGGAAGAAAAGAATGGCGATTGTATCAATGGCGCTCTTCGCCCTATCATCTTTTCTGTATATGCCGATTCATAACTTTTCCCTGCTGCTCGGATTGCGGTTCTTCCAAGGGATTTGGTTCAGCATTTTAACGACTGTTACAGGTGCAATTGCCGCTGATATTATTCCAGCCAAACGGCGCGGTGAAGGGCTTGGATACTTTGCCATGTCTATGAACCTCGCTATGGCGATCGGGCCTTTCCTTGGTCTGAATTTGATGAGAGTGGTAAGCTTTCCTGTATTCTTTACAGCCTTTGCGCTATTTATGGTTGCGGGCTTACTTGTTTCGTTCTTGATAAAAGTGCCGCAAAGTAAGGACAGCGGTACGACTGTATTCCGTTTTGCGTTCTCGGATATGTTTGAAAAGGGCGCACTCAAAATTGCGACGGTCGGTTTGTTTATTTCTTTCTGTTATTCAACAGTCACATCATATCTGTCTGTATTCGCCAAATCAGTTGACCTTTCGGATATCAGCGGATATTTCTTTGTTTGTTTTGCGGTGACAATGATGATTGCACGCCCGTTCACAGGGAAATTGTTCGACAAAGTCGGACCGGGCATTGTCATTTATCCATCAATCCTGATTTTCTCTGTTGGACTCTGCATGCTGTCCTTCACACATAGCGGCTTAATGCTTCTGCTTTCAGGGGCGGTTATCGGTCTTGGCTACGGATCAATCGTTCCTTGCATGCAAACATTGGCGATTCAGAAATCTCCGGCTCACCGCTCCGGTTTTGCGACGGCAACGTTCTTTACCTTCTTTGACAGCGGAATTGCTGTAGGATCGTATGTATTCGGATTGTTTGTAGCATCTGCCGGCTTCTCTGCCATTTATTTAACAGCGGGGCTGTTCGTTTTAATTGCCCTGCTCCTCTACACGTGGAGCCAGAAAAAACCTGCAGAGGCTGAAGGAAAAGTGTCAATTGCAGAATAACTTGTCAGACTGCCGGGAAATCCCGGCAGTCTTTTTTACATATAAAAAACGGCGCTCTCTAAGAGAACGCCGCTTATAGCAATTATTCAATGACAGGCCGCGCAGGAGAATCAGGATCTAACGAAAAATCATAGGACGCTTCATCACGAAACATCGGATCGGCATAAATGGATTGCTGATCGTTTTTTGTTGCTTTTCGATACGACGAAAATGAATCATATTCTTTCTTTTTCCACATCCATATGCCGTCTTGATCCGCTTCCTTGTGGTACACGTTATGATTGACCGTATTTCCTTCATTTTCTGTAAAATCGTTTCCGATAAATAATCTGGAATCACCGGCCGTCAATATATTCTTTTCAATTGTGTTGTTTTTCGTATCGTACTGCAGCAGCAGCTGTCCGCCGTACAGTCCCTTTGTGTCATTCCGGTACATAATATTGCGGGCAATCAGAGAATTGCTGGTGCCGCCCCGCTTTTTGTCATATCCTCCGATTGAAATACCGGTGTACGCATTGTTGTACACTTTGTTGTCTGTGATCTGAATGGCATTTGCATGCTTTCCTTTGTGTTCAGACGTTGCTTCAATCCCAATATCGTTATCGTAAACTGTGTTGTTCTTAATTTCGATATCGTGTCCTCCATCGACATAAATCCCGCCCGCTGAGTATTCATCTCCATAAGCAGGATTGCCGTAAGTGGAGTTTTGATAAACTGTATTGTTTTCTACGACTCCGTTTCGCACGTAATCGTTTTTATCCGCGGTTCCCTCATAACCAATTAGATCAATCCCGATGTTATTATTGTTGCGGACCACATTGCCTGCAACTGTGAAGCCGTCGATATTACCGTTCAGCACAACTGCTTCACTCGCTCCAAGCGTCAGTTTCTCAACTGTATTGTCCTCGATTCGGATGTCTTTCATGCTGCCAGTCCCATAAACTGCGATTCCGTGAGCATTTCCTTCATCCGCTGTTGTCTTAATCCCCCGGATGTGATTATCCTTAATGGCGATATGACTGCTGGACCCTGATACATAAATCCCTATAGCAGTTGCTTCCTCAGATGAAACAGAAAGATCTTGAATTGTTAAACCGCTGATGGCAATGTCATGTTTATCGTGAATACGAATAAGCGGTGTTTCATATTCAGCGTTCGCAACGGATTCACCGCTAATCACGACGTTTTCATTTTCATAGTTTCGGAATGTGATAGGCTTTCCGTCCGTACCGCTGTGCTTTACATCAAGGGTCTCATGATACGTGCCCTCCCGAATCATGACAGTTGTGCCGGCAGCAGCCTTCTCAGATGCGTGTGCCAATGTACGAAACGGCTTTTCTTTTGTTCCTTCATTTTGATCACTGCCATTTGGCGAAACATACAGATAATCCCCAGATCCTTCCTCATTCGCTTTTGTCTTATCATAAACGAAAGCGAGGATGACAGACGTTAAAACACCCGCCAAAAGAATAAAATACCATTTTCTCATTTTCGATTCCCATTTCGTTTTAGAATAGATTTCTAAAACCATTATAAATGTTCTATTTATGGAAAACCATTTCAAAAATATGAAAATATACCGTCTAAATAGATCTTATTCAGCCTGGCGGACCTGCGCATGTTCAACTGTTTCAATTGCCAATGATGCAGGCGGGTGAACACGCATCAGAACAATGTAGAAAAGAAAGGAAATCAGCACACCTACAAACCAAGAAATATCGTATAAGCTCTTCAATACAGGAACATACATGCCAATCAGCGAAATCAGCGCTCCTAACATTGTGGCTGCAAACGCACGGTAATTGTAGCCCTTCCAATACACATACCGTCCTGTTTCGGAATACAGGTCATCTACCGAGAGCTCACGTTTGCGAATGATAAAATAGTCGGCCATCATCACGCCTGCCACCGGTCCAAGCATGCCGCCTATTAAGCCAAGAAACGCATACACGCTTGTCGCGCTCTCCATCAGCTTCCATGGAACCGTAAATAAAGCGAGCAACGCTGTGATAAAGCTGCCACGTTTGAAATTGATATATTTCGGCAGGGCATTCGCTATATCATAAGCGGGCGATACGATGTTCGCCGCGACATTTACAGAGATCGTGGCGATGCAGAGCGTGATCACGGACAAGACGATGACATAAGGGTTATCAAACCGCGCCAAAATATCGACAACATCCCAAATCGGCTCTCCGAACGCGACCTGCGAGCCGGAGGTCACCGTAATACTGGCGAATGCGAACAGCGCAAACGTTCCCGGCAAGCCGTAAAATTGTCCTTTGATTTGCTCTTTTTGTGTTTCAGCAAACCGTGTAAAATCAGGTATATTTAAGATCAATGTCGCCCAGATGCCGATGATGCCAGTAACTCCGGCAGCAAACGGCCAGAATGTTTCTGAAAACGTATGAAACTTTCCTGGTTGAGAGTATATCGGGCCCAATCCTCCAGCAATATCAACGGCCCACCATACCATGCCGCCAAATACCAGATACACTAAAGGCCCTGCCCACACCTCAAAACGTTTAATCGACTCCATGCCGTGATGCAATACAAGTAAATGAATGGCCCAAAAGAATACAAAGGAAAGCAAACCGGACAAGTGAATGCCGAGAATGTTCCACTCGCCGCCAATTTCTCCCCAGCCTGGCCACATATTCAAAAGCAAAATGTTCAGTGCCGTGCTACCCGCAAATGTCTGGATGCCAAGCCACATGATAGCTGTAAACGCCCTTAGAAGCGCGGGGATATTCGCGCCGTATATCCCGTAAGAAGCCCGAATGATCACGGGAAACGGCAGCCCATATTTTGTCCCCGCATGGCCGTTTAAGGCAAGAGCGCCAAATAGGATAAGTGATGCCGTAATAATGATCGCCAGCACCTGCCAAGGCGAAAGGCCGATCGCAATTAATCCTCCCACGGTCGCGTAGGTCGGTATGTTATGTATACATCCCATCCAAATGGAGGCAAAGTTCATTGCTTTCCACGTCCGTTTTTCCTGTCCCAAAGGCACCAGATCTTCATTGCTCAGCCTGTTGGATTGCTGCTGACTCTCTTTTAATTTCATAGCCGGCTCCCCTTTCCATATTGTCTATATGTCATCACGTTATGTTTTTTGACATTAGATGTCACTTAATATAACTGAAGAGTCAGACAATAACACTGGCTATGATATACAATTTTCCCGTTTGTATTTGAACAGCTTAAACAAGAAAAAGAGACAGACCTCAGAGCCCGCCTCTTTCTTAAGATGCAGTTTTCATTAATGCAGCAAATCTCACAGCCATTAACAGGCTTGCTCCGCCCGCTATAATCATAATGATTCCCATCATATCAAAATGGGCTGCCGTGATTTCTTTACCAAAAAGAATGCCAAGGATCACCGAAGACAAAATCGATCCTAGGTAACGGCAGGTTTGAAACAGGCCTGAAGTCGTTCCTACCATGTTGGAAGGACTCGTTTTCAGCATCGCTGCCTGAAGCGCGACATTTCCCAGTCCGTAGCCTATACCCAAGAGCGATAGAATGAGGCCTTTACCGATGGTCTGGACATTGATAAAAAAGATGGTTAAGAGCACGGCTCCAGCCGTCATCAAAAGCGCTCCCGCAAAGATTGGCTTGACGACACCAGATCGGTCGATCCATTTGCCAGTTAGAGGTGACACAACGATGCTCATTCCAGACATAAACAGCATAAACAGGCCGCTCGTTTGAACAGAAAGATGCATTTCATCCTGAAAGTAACTTGGCAGACCAAAGAATAAACAATAGAAGAAAACATTCAGTAAAATAAACTGAACATACACGGCTGACAGGTTTCGCTGTGTTTTAAACAGACGGACATCAATAAACGGCTTATCCGTTTTCAGCTCACGCCAGACAAACGCACAGAGCAGAAGCAAGCCAAGCACACCTTCAACCGCATGCGGCGACGTGCTGAACGACAGCAAAAAGGATAGAAGGAAAATGATTCCCCCGGCAAATAAAACAATTCCAAGAATGTCGAGCTGCCGAATAATGGTTTTGATTCCTGCCCCTTTTTTCTGATCTTTCGGGAACATATACAGGCCCAATAAGAAGCTGAGGATAATAAACGGCAAATTAACGATAAAGATCGCCGGCCAGCCTCCCCATACAATCAAAAAACCGCCGACTGTCGGCCCCAGCGCCGTCATGGCGGACGCAAATATAGAGAGTACAGCCAAGGCTGAAGCTTGGCGCTCATGAATATGATTCCGAATCAAGCCGACACCTGACGGATAAATCGCACTGCTCCCCACCGATTGAAACAGCCGCATGACCAATAATGTCATAAACGTCGGCGCAAACGGCGCCCCGATGGCAGAAATCGCAACAAGAATAAGCCCGAATAAAAACAAGCGTTTCCGCCCAATCAAATCACCGAGCTTTCCCGTTACGGGCTGTGCTACGGCACTCGCCAAGTAAAACGAGGAAATCAGCCAGGAAACCGTTGTAAACGAGAGGTGAAACTCATGCTGGATGCTATGGAGCGCAAGAGAGATCATAGACGAGTTCAGCGGATTCAGCATTGTTCCCGAAGCCACCGCTGTTAAAAAAACAGCCCGGCTTTTTTTCGACAACATCATTTCACTTGTTCCAGAAACTCTTCCGTCGTTCGCGATTTACCGATTCTCGGGAAAATAAAGCGCAGTGTGGCTTCATGCTCTTCATCGCTAAATGTGGACATGGCATCTGTAATAAAAATCTGCTGATAGCCAAGCTGAAATGCCTCCCGTGCTGTGCTTTCCACCCCGATATTCGTTGCGATGCCGCACAATACAATCGTATCAATGCCGCGGCGTCTGAGCTGCAAGTCTAAATCTGTGCCAAAAAAAGCACCCCATTGCCGTTTTGTCACAGTATAATCGCCATCCTGCACACCGATTTCCGGAACAAATTCGGCCCAGTCCGCCGGCATTTTCCCTGAACCTCCCTGCGCAGGCTCATCCGTTTGCGGCTTCAGGGCGTCCGCTCCATCATGAAAGGCTACATTTACAAAGCTGATGAACCCGTTATGTTTCCGAAATTCATCTACGAGCTTTTTCGCGTTCGGGACAACCTGGCCGCTTTGATCAATCGGCACAATTCCCTTTTGTAAATCAATGATAACCAATGCTGTTTTTTGAAAATCAATGTTGAGTGTATTCATCATACGTCTCCTCCTGATACTGTTAGTGTTTCTCACATTGCATATTTTACTCTTCACACTGCCTAAGTTCTTTTATGATGCTTGTGAAATTCTCAGAAGGAGCGTTTTCTCATGATTTTTCTTTTATGTAGTAGTAACAGGTTGTGCATACGAACAAACCGGCAAGCACAGTAATCATAAGGGGCGTCATCGCTTCATCACCTGCCTGCTGTCTATCGGTTCCTGCCTGAAAATGCCCATGAATTTGCGGCGGTCCATCCAAAGCAGGATAAGACACATAACCATTAATATCGTGCTAAGATCCTGCACGCCAATATCAAAACAATAGTTAATCAAGACGATGTTCACAATAATGGGCATAAAAATAACCGCCCCTAATGCAGCCGTTCGCGGAATCAGTAATAAAACAGCTGCCAGGATTTCACCAAAACCTATAAACAGTTCATAGACATGAGAATAACCGAAAAATGTCCACGCGATCGTAAACCCCTTCCCGGCAGCCGCCTCGATTTCAGGCGTCACCTCGCCAAACTGGCCAATTACCACTTTCGCCAGACCGTACACGAAAAAATTAAAGGCTAAAAACAATCGGAACGTCGCGGGAATCGACTTGCGTACCGCTTTCCTCAGCCTGCCGCCTTTATTCATCATACATCCCCCTCAGTGTATTATTTGATGTAGTACACTTAATACAGTATAGAGTATTCTAATTAATGTCAATTCCCTTTTCAGCTCATATGAATAGCTTCTTTTATAGATACAAAGTCTTATATCGCAAAAAATGCCATTCTCCTTCCTTTCCGTCCCTCGATAACATTCCTTAAAAACCATGTCAGGAAATCTTACATGAAAATGTTTTATCATTCTTTTTTCTCTATAATGAAGAAATATAATAATTGCTTTTTATTCTGAAAGATACGGAGGAATGAGACATGCAAATGGGCGATACAGTTTTTATGTTCTTTTGCGCTTTACTCGTGTGGCTGATGACCCCGGGATTAGCGTTATTTTATGGAGGAATGGTAAAGAGCAAAAATGTGCTGAGCACTGCCATGCACAGTTTCTCTTCCATTGCCATCGTTTCCATCGTTTGGGTGCTGTTCGGATATACACTTGCCTTCGCACCAGGCAATTCAATCATCGGCGGGCTGGAGTGGGCAGGCCTCAAAGGGGTCGGATTTGATCCGGGAGATTACAGCGATACCATTCCCCACTCGTTATTTATGATGTTCCAAATGACGTTCGCCGTTCTGACTACAGCGATTATTTCCGGGGCTTTCGCAGAGCGGATGCGATTCGGCGCTTTTCTTTTATTCTCGGTTTTATGGGCCTCTTTGGTTTACACACCCGTAGCGCACTGGGTATGGGGCGGCGGCTGGATCGGCCAGCTTGGAGCGCTCGATTTCGCCGGCGGCAATGTTGTTCATATTTCCTCCGGTGTGGCAGGACTTGTTCTTGCCATTGTGCTAGGCAAACGGAAAGACGGCACAGCGTCTTCTCCGCATAACCTCATTTACACCTTCTTAGGAGGAGCTTTGATTTGGTTCGGCTGGTTCGGCTTTAACGTCGGCAGCGCTTTGACTTTAGATGGTGTAGCCATGTACGCGTTCATCAACACAAACACCGCGGCTGCAGCCGGGATCGCCGGCTGGATCTTAGTAGAATGGATCATTAACAAAAAACCGACAATGCTCGGAGCGGTATCTGGCGCAATCGCCGGGCTTGTCGCCATTACGCCGGCTGCCGGATTTGTCACACCGTTCGCTTCCATTATTATCGGCATCATCGGCGGAGCTGTTTGTTTCTGGGGAGTATTCTCGCTTAAAAAGAAATTCGGATACGACGACGCGCTTGACGCCTTTGGCCTGCACGGGATCGGCGGCACATGGGGCGGAATCGCAACAGGATTATTCGCAACAACCTCTGTTAACTCAGCGGGCGCAGATGGGTTATTTTACGGTGATGCAAGCTTAATCTGGAAACAAATCGTCGCCATCGCCGCCACTTATGTTTTTGTATTTATTGTCACTTTCGTTATTATTAAATTTGTAAGCCTCTTCCTTCCCCTTCGCGCAACTGAAGAAGAAGAGTCACTTGGGCTTGACTTAACGATGCACGGGGAAAAAGCATATCAAGATTCTATGTGAGGAGTGACGCTATGAGCGGTCAAATGTTCAAGGTAGAAATTGTAACGCGTCCGGCAAATTTTGAAAAGCTGAAGCAGGAACTCGGAAAAATCGGAGTGACCTCTCTGACTTTCTCCAATGTACACGGCTGCGGCCTTCAAAAAGCACATACGGAGCTCTATCGAGGGGTAAAAATAGAAAGCAATGTATACGAGCGTTTAAAAATAGAAATTGTGGTCAGCAAGGTTCCTGTTGATCAAGTGACTGAGACCGCTAAAAGGGTGCTGAAAACGGGATCACCGGGTGACGGTAAAATATTTGTCTATGAAATCAGCAATACGATCAACATCCGCACAGGCGAAGAAGGACCTGAAGCACTTTAATATCGGTACGAGATTCGGACACTCCGGATCTCTTTTTTTGTGCACAGAATCCCCCCAGAAACCGCGATTCCTCTTCGAATTCTCTTCAAGCGCCGTTATTTCAGACAATCTCTATTTTTATTTGAAACTTTTCATGAGTAAGATTAGTCTACTAAATATAAAAATGTAAAAGGTGATTATTTGAACTACGAAATTTTTAAAGCAATCCATGGACTATCTCATCACAATTCAGTTCTCGATTCCATTATGGTCTTCATCACGGAATATGCCATTGTCGCCTATGCCCTTATCCTATTGGCAATCTGGCTGTTTGGGAACACACAAAGCAGAAAACATGTGCTATACGCAGGCATCACAGGAATTGCAGGCCTTGTGATCAACTATTTGATTACGCTTGTTTATTTCGAACCGCGCCCGTTCGTTGCGCATACAGTGCATACACTGATTCCGCATGCTGCGGATGCTTCATTTCCAAGTGACCACACGACAGGTGCATTAGCGATTTCTATTGCGATGCTTTTCAGAAACCGCAAAATCGGCTGGCCGCTTGTCATTTTTGGGCTTTTGACAGGCTTTTCGAGAATTTGGGTGGGACATCACTATCCGGTAGATGTATTAGGCAGCCTCGTTGTCGCCATCATTATCGGGTTCCTTTTCTTTAGATTTTCAGATCTGCTTCGCCCGTTCGTCGATTTGGTCGTGAGGATTTATGAAACCATTATCAATAAACTGACGAAAAAACCAACCGATCAAAATTTCTAAGAAAGACAAAAGCCGGCGTCTTTAATCAAGACAGCCGGCTTTAATATTTCTCATACATCTCTTGTTTTCTTCGCTTCGCCAACACATATAAACCATAAAACAATCCAATTCCAACAGCATCGATGAGCACATCCCGGATACAACCATTCCTGCTGAAGAAGAGCTGAAGAACTTCTGTGAAAAAAGCAAACGCGAATGAACCGGCTGCAGCTGATCTTATGCTGCCCCGCTGTCTCCATAGCAAATATGTCAGCACAAAGAAGGAAAACGCGTGTCCGATTTTTTGAATAAACGCTTCAGGGACAGTAAGCTCAGTAAAATCCATAACTAAAAATTGAGACAGATCAGGGTGCGGCTGAAAATGAAAAGCCACCGTTTGCGATACGACCATGCCGCTGAAGCTTTCCGTACAGACAGAAAGCAGGATAAAAAATATCCAGCCTGCGAGCAATAGGCGGTTCATGACATAACCTCCTTTATAACGTACGTGCCTACATGTAACTACATAGACGGTAAAACAAAGCAAAAAGTAACAGAAAAAAACGCCCATCACAAGGATAGACGTTTTCTTCATTAAGACTGTTCAGTGTCTTCTGTTGTGCTGCTTTCTTTGGAACCAGATTTGTCAGTTGAATCATCCTTTTTCTCACCGGATTTTTCTTCTGTTCCTTTTTCAGTTGATCCGTCCTTTTTCTCGGAAGATTGCTGAATGGATTCCTCTGTTTCTTGGGTGGTAGCTTTTTCTTCAGCTGCTGCTGCTTTTTCAATAGAAGAAACTGGTTTGTCCATAAAGTTTAACGGATTCATTGCGACCCCATCTTTACGGATTTCAAAGTGCACGTGGTTTCCGCTATCTTCACTGTAAAGGTTCTTGCCAGATTTTCCGATCACTTGATTTTGTTTTACTTTGTCACCTTGCTCAACGCTTACTTCGGAAAGAGATTGATACACAGTCGATAAACCGTCGGCATGTTCTACTTCCACAACATATCCCAGCACTGGATCTTTTTCAGCTTTAACAACCGTACCGCTCAGAGAAGCAGAGACATCGAAATCTTTTCCGTCTTTCTCAGCTAAGTCAATTCCTTTGCTTAGGCTGTACGTGTTATTATAGGTAACGAGTGCTGCTTCTTTCTCTTCTTTTGCGGCATCGGTTTCATAGAACTTTTTCACAACAGAAACGTTTTCAGAATCAACAACCGGCATTGCGACATTTTCCATTGACTTTCCTACTTCAACTGCATCGTCGTTGTTGTCATATGCGGAGTTTCCGCCGTTATCAGACAACTGATCCTTCACCTCATCATTTGATACTGATTGATACCAAAGGACAGCTGTTAAAATGACGGCCGCACTGACTAAGTAAATTGCAGGGAACACCCAGCGTTTACGAAAAAACTGCTGAAGTTTTTTGACTTGAGAAGTTTTCTTTTCTTCCTCTCTCATTGTTTCATCACCTCAGCAACATTCTGAACACTTTTCTGAAAATATATACAACCTATCCAAAAAAACTTTTTTAGATGTAGTTTGCACAGACTGAACGAAAATATGTATTTTTTTTGAGAGGAGTGCCAAAAACGTATGAACATGACATTGCGTCTTGCTGAACATAAAGACTTGGAGGCTGTTGTGGCGATTTATAATTCAACGATTGCTTCTCGAATGGTAACAGCCGATACCGAACCGGTAACTCCTGAAGACCGGATGGAATGGTTTTTGGGACATACAGAGTCACGCCCGCTCTATGTGGCCGAGGACGAAAACGGAAACGTCGCTGCCTGGATCAGCTTTGAAACATTTTATGGAAGGCCAGCCTATAATAAAACAGCGGAGGTCAGCATATACATTGACGAAGCATGCCGCGGCAAAGGTGTTGGATCATATTTGCTTCAAGAAGCGCTCCGCATTGCCCCGAATCTTGGCATCCGCTCACTTATGGCCTTCATTTTCGGGCATAATAAACCAAGCCTGAAGCTGTTTGAAAAGCACGGGTTTGCAGAATGGGGACTATTCCCCGGCATCGCCGAAATGGACGGGAAAAGATACGATTTAAAAATTTTAGGGAGAGAGCTTTCATGATTAGTCTGGATAAAGATGAAAACGAAATTGAAAATCATAATGAAGAAAATAGCCTCGCTGAACAGGAGACTGCACCTGTTGAACAGGAGACCCGCCAGCTGAGCGCCTCCGCTGTCAAGTCGCTATCCGACATTGCCAAGTGGGGCAAAATTTCTGGCATCTTGTTAATCATTATGGGATCGCTTGTCACTCTGTCTGCTTTGATGACAGTGATTGGCGCCATCCCGGGCGTACTGCTCATTATATCAGGCGTATTTTTGATGCGCTCAGCAAAAGCAGCCGCGGAAACCGAAGGAAATCTAGCCGGCAGCGCTGGCGAAAGCATGCTTGAAAATTACGGGACATTTATAAAAATGCAGCTGTTTTATGCAGCATCTAGTATCGTTACTGTCCTGATCGGGATCATTGTAGCCATTTTCGTGCTGGTGGTAATCGGCATTGCTGCTTTTGAGAACACGCCTTCGTATGATGATCCGGATTCTTATTATTATGAGGATGATCCGGTGTTTGAATAATGATGAGACAGGACAGGGCATGAGTTCCATATAAACGGAACCATGCCTATTTTATTTGACTATTCAAAGCAGGCCGGCGTAAACACCAAATCCTGAAGCAAGCATACAATAGACATCTCTAGTAGAGGAAATCAACAAAGCAACGCTGTTACCCAGAAATGAATATCAAAAAAACGGATGAAGTCCGGAATCAATCCGAAACCGCACTTTTTATTTCGGGTGTCTGCATGCAAAAAAACACACCTGGATCGTCTGGAAAAACTCAACAATCCGGGTGCAGCTCTTCTTTAATACATTTTTTTGCGTCTGTCTTCCTCAGTCAAAAATTCAACAAAACTCCGCATCGCAAAAGGCTCTTCCTTTATTTGTCGTGCGTAGGAGCTTTTCCGCTCTTCTGAAAGGATTTCGCTCTTTTTGATCCTGTTCAGCATATAGATGTGAACCGTTTTTTGGATTTGTTTATGCTGATAGCCTGCCTCTTTAAAAAATGCGAGCCCGAGCGCCGCCAAAATGGCGAATATGCCTGCGCTGATCAGGGACTCCCTGTCAGCTGAAGCATGAAATAGAAAAGCAGCTAAATTAAAGAGAGAGAATGCAGCAAGCGGAATAGCAAGAAAACGGTAAATGACGGTTTTTTTCATGAAAGGCTGTACGGCCTTTTGAATTTTTTGCATTTCTGTTTTGATGAACCCCGGCATTTGTTCGACTCTGTAAAAGTTCATATAATCCTCCCCCTTTATTTAATCTTCACGAACGTTACATATGTGTTTATTTTAACGCAGGTGCAAGCTGGTTTTAAAGAAATCTGCCCGTATTTTTCACGAAGAATCTGGATCGCCGCTCTTTATTCTTTTAAAATGTGAGTGTTATAATTTGTAATGGGAATCAGATCACTGTTATTCATGGAATACTAATGGCAATCTTCTTGATAAATATGAATGAGCGGGGTTACAAAGTGAGTATTTCTTCCATCCTTTTATCACTTTTTTTCATTTTAAATATTCTTTTGGCCATCATTGTCATCTTCAAAGAACGGCGCGATGCCAGTGCATCTTGGGCGTGGCTGCTTGTTCTTTTCTTTATTCCCGTTTTAGGCTTTATTTTATACTTATTATTCGGCCATAATCTCAGACGCAAGCATTTGTTTCAATGGGAAGACCGGAAAAAGATTGGAATTGAAAGGCTGCTGAAGCATCAGCTTGAAGATTTAGAAACCAAGCAATTTCAGTTTAACAACCGGGCAACCTTTGATAACAAAGATTTAATTTATATGCTGATTATGAATAACCATGCTGTGTTTACAGAGGATAATTCAGTTGACGTCATTACAGATGGACGGGATAAATTTCAGCGGCTGCTGAGTGACATTTCAAAGGCTAAGGATCATATCCATTTACAGTATTATATTTATAAAGGCGATGAATTAGGCAAAAAATTGCGGGACGCTCTCATCCAAAAGGCGAAAGAAGGTGTTCAGGTCAGAGTGCTTTATGATGAACTCGGGTCCAGAACGCTGAGAAAAAAGTTTTTTAAAGAGCTTCGCGAGGCTGGCGGGCATGTGGAGGTCTTTTTCCCTTCAAAGCTCAGGCCGATTAACCTGCGGCTGAATTACCGGAACCATCGAAAGCTTGTGATCATAGACGGAATGACCGGTTATGTCGGAGGCTTTAACGTCGGAGATGAGTATCTAGGGCTTAATCCGAAATTCGGTTATTGGCGGGATACGCATATCCGGCTGCAAGGAACGGCCGTGCACGCCATCCAAACACGGTTCATCCTTGACTGGAACCAAGCTTCTCATCACCATACGCTGACATATATTCCAAATCACTTTCCTGATTACGGCCCAAAAGGCAACGTCGGGATGCAGATTGTCACAAGCGGCCCTGATTCGGAATGGGAACAAATTAAAAATGGCTACATCAAAATGATTTCGAACGCCAAGCGTTCCATTTTGATACAAACACCTTATTTTATCCCAGATGCAAGCCTGCTGGATGCTTTAAGGATCGCTTGCCTTTCGGGCATTGACGTTAACATTATGATTCCGAACAAGCCCGATCACGCCTTTGTATACTGGGCAACACTTTCGTATATCGGCGATCTGCTGAAAGCCGGAGCCACTGTCTATATTTACGATAACGGCTTTATTCACGCGAAAACCATCGTGGTGGATGACGAAATCGCTTCAGTCGGCACAGCGAACATTGATGTCCGAAGCTTCAGGCTGAATTTTGAGGTTAATGCATTTATTTACGATATCACCATTGCTAAAAAACTGGTTTCAACTTTTAAAGAAGATTTGCTAGTATCCAGAAAATTCACCTATGAGGAGTATCTGCAGCGCCCGTTGTGGATTCGAATAAAAGAATCCGTCTCGCGGCTGTTGTCGCCGATCTTATAAGATGCGAAAACCCCCGGCCTTTACGGCCGGGGGTTTTCCTGATGGTCACAGTAAATGATGATCGCCTCCCGCAAAAAAGCGGCAAGACCTTCTCCATATTGATTGATTGAATCGGTAAATCGCTCGTCAGTGATATACACTTCCCCGAGTCCTCTGAAAATGTCGAGTGTGCAATCGTAATGATATTGGCAAATATGATCGCGAAATGCCCCCACTGCGGCCTGAACCTCTGCATCATCGGGCCCATGCTTCATTCGCGCCGCAATTCGTCTGTAAATCGAATCAAATTCAGCCATGATCGTGCGCCAATCATCTGCCGAGTATGCAGATGTCCTTTTCTCTGTTTCTTCTGCGATTTCCTTTCCATACAGCTTTCTGACTTCATCAGCGTATGTCTGCTGATGCTCTTCAATGTCTTTCATGCTTAATCCGGCAAATAAATCCCTCTTATTCATCGTTTCCCCTCCATCAACGGACAAAAGCGTCCTGTCAATTGTTTGAATCATCTCATCCATTCTTTGTTTTTTCTTCATCAATATCTCCTTTTGCGACTGAAGTGCCGCTTTCCGGTCAAAATTCGGATGATCCAGCATCTCTTTAATCTCATCCAGACGAAACCCGATTTCCTTGAAAAATAAAATCTGCTGCAGTCTTTCCAGGTCTGCGTCACTGTACAAACGATACCCAGCATCAGTAAGCGCTGAAGGATTCAGAAGCTCAATATTGTCATAGTGATGAAGCGTCCGAATGCTAACGCCTGATATCTCCGCCACTTGTTTAACTTGATATTTCATACATAACACCTCCTCTTTTTTATCGTAAACAATCACGCAACGTTAGGGTCAATCCCCAAAATGTTATTTTCTATACAAAACTTCTCACAAATAGTGTATAAATGAAAAGTGAGTATTTTTTTGTAAAGGGGAGCCAGTATACATGAATCCTGAAACAATGAACAAAACCCTCATCAGCATTTCGAAATGGGGAAAAGCTACAGGCATTTTATTTATTATTATGGGCGCAATTACCGCGCTTTCAGGCGCGTTCATTTTTCTAATCGGTGCCGTGCCAGGCGTACTGCAAATTATTTCCGGTATCTTTTTGATGAGGTCAGCTAGGGAAGCAGGCCAAATGGCTGAACACAATAGCGGACAGTCTGAAGACTTAATGCTGGAGAATTACGCGAAATTCGTAAAGATGCAAGGGATTTATTTGATCGTAAGCATTGCTGTATCCATTCTTGCGATTATCGCCTTCTTCATCTTTTTAATGCTTGGGATTGCTGACGGCCTTTTCAGCGATACGTACAGCACTTATTAATGAGAAAAACCCGGAGCTGGCTCCGGGTTTTTTATTATTCCGCTTCGCTTACCACTGTGAAGCGTTCATTTTTGTGTTCGGGATGTTCAAGCTCATCCAACACGGCAATGGCATAATCTGCATAGCTGATATAGCTGTCGCCTTTTGCATTTACGATGACATTGTCTTTTCCTTTTTGGTAAGAGCCAGTCCGTTTTCCTGCTGGATCAAAAAATGCCGCAGGACTGAGGAACGTCCAGGAAATGGAGTCTGTCTGCTGCAAATCTTTCAGGTTCTCGCCTTGATTTGATGCAGTTGGCAAATATTCTTTCGGAAATTCCGGCGTATCCATTAAACGGGTTGTTTTGGCTTCATCAACAAACAGGCTTCCCGCTCCGCCAACAACAAACAATCTTGTGTGCTTCGCGTCCTTTAAGATGCTGATGAGTGCTCTTCCTGCTTCAACATGAAGATGTTCCTGGCCGGGTGCTGCTCCAAAAGCGTTTACGACCGCGTCGAAAGGCTTGATGTCTTCCGCAGTCAGTTCAAACACATCTTTTTCCAAAACCGCTACGTCCTGCTCCTGCACTTTTGAAGCGTTTCGGACGATGGCTGTCACTTCATGGCCTCTTGTTTTCGCTTCTTTCAAAATCTCGTTTCCCGCTTTCCCGCTTGCGCCGATAATACCAATTTTCATTTTTCATTTCCTCCTTATTTGTAACAATTTTAGTTACATGTTAGCGGTGAGAAGTCATCCCTTTTGATTAAAAGAGATGATTCATAACATCTTTTAATGACTTGCTCGCCAGTTCATTTTCCATCGCTTTTTGCACACTTTCAAACGTTTCATCCAGAGCGTTCTGAATTTTTTTCCCTACCGGACATTTCGGATTCGGGTTTTCATGAACCGCAAAGAGTTCTTCTTGCTTTTGGACAGCCCGGTACACTTCTAAAAGAGAAATATCAGCAGGATCTTTTTTGAGGCTTGCACCCGGCACCCCGGCGCGTGATGTGAGAATATCAGCTTTTTTCAGCAGGCTGATCATTCTTCGCACAACTACCGGATTCGTGTTGACACTGTCTGCAATGATTTCTGAAGATGTTTTTTCATCCATCGAGATGAGGGATAAAATATGAATGGCAACAGCAAGACGGCTGTTAATCATGTTTTTTCACCACCGTTGTAACTATAATAGTTACATTTGATTCGTTTGTCAACATCTAATATACACTAAATACACGGGTTTTGTGCACCGTTTTTAGTCAATAGAACGGCCGGATGCACTCCGGCCGCGTCTTATCAGAATAAGAAATATCTTTGTCCAAGGGGGACATAATCGACAGGCTGGCAAGACAATTCCTCCCCGTCAGCAAAGACCTGATAGGTTTTTGGATCAATCTCAATCTTCGGCAAAGCCGAATTCAGCTTCATATCCAGCTTGCTCAGCTTTCTGATATTTTTGACTGGAGAAATCCTTTTTTCCAGCCCTAAGCTTTCCGCTACACCACGCTCTATGCTTGCCTGAGACATAAATGTAATCGAGGTTGAGCGGTTGGCTTTTCCGTAAGACGCATACATTTGGCGCATGAAAACCGGTTCAGGAGTCGGGATGGACGCGTTCGGATCTCCCATTTGCGCACGTGCAATCATGCCGCCCTTTAAGACCAGTTCCGGTTTTACGCCGAAAAATACCGGGTCCCACAGAACGAGATCAGCAAGCTTCCCTTTTTCCACCGAGCCGACCTCATGGCTGAGCCCGTGCGTAATTGCCGGATTAATCGTGTATTTGGCAATGTACCGTTTTGCGCGCACATTGTCATTCCCGTTTTCGCCGGCAAGAGCGCCGCGCTGTTTTTTCATTTTATCGGCTACCTGCCATGTTCGGATGATCACTTCACCGACCCGCCCCATCGCTTGGGAATCCGATGATGTCATGCTGATCGCACCGATATCATGGAGAATATCCTCCGCGGCAATCGTCGCCGCCCTGATTCTGGAATGGCTGAACGCCACATCTTCAGGCACTTTTGCATCTAAATGGTGGCAGACCATCATCATGTCAAGATGCTCATCCATCGTATTAACGGTATAAGGAATGGTTGGCGTTGTAGATGACGGCAGAATGTTCGCGTAAGAGGCGAGCTTCATAATATCCGGGGCATGGCCGCCGCCTGCCCCTTCTATGTGATAAGTATGAATGACCCGGTCCCCGATCGCGTCGAGCGTGTTTTCCAAAAAGCCCGCTTCGTTAATCGTATCGGTATGGATGGCAACTTGAATATCAGCCTCGTCACCGACTTCCATACACGTTTTAATGGCGCTTGGCGTCGTGCCCCAGTCTTCATGAAGCTTAAGGCCGATGGCGCCTGCTTCCACCTGCTCGATCAGCGGCGCTTTATCGGATGCATTCCCTTTCCCTAAGAAGCCGACATTGATCGGAAACTCCTCGGCCGCTTCCAGCATCCTTGCCATATACCACGCGCCGGATGTACATGTTGTCGCTTTGCTTCCTGTAGCGGGTCCTGTTCCGCCTCCCAAAAGGGTTGTCACACCTGAAGAAAGCGCAACTTCCATCTGCTGAGGACAAATAAAATGAATGTGCGTGTCCACTCCCCCGGCTGTTAAAATTTTGCCTTCACCGGAAATCACCTCTGTCCCCGCTCCGATGACCATGTGCGGATCGACTCCATCCATGATATCAGGATTTCCGCTTTTTCCGACACCGACAATCCGGCCGTCTTTCACACCGACATCCGCCTTGACAATGCCTGTGTAATCCAATAGCACCACGTTGGTGATAACCAAATCCAAAGCGCCGTCCTTCCCTGTGATTCTGCCGTTTTGGCCCATGCCGTCGCGGATCGTTTTTCCGCCGCCAAAGATCATTTCTTCACCGTATACTGTGAAATCCTTTTCGACTTCGATCCATAAATCCGTGTCGCCCAATCTGATTTTATCGCCCGTTGTCGGGCCAAACAGCTCCGCATATTCCTCCCGTGACATTTTCATCGGATTACACCCTCCATCCAGCCGGCTTGTTTTAAGTTGGCCAACGTTTTTTCTTTGCCGCGTTCATCGATAAACGTGTCGGCCATCCCGTTCAGCCCTCTAATTGTCTTGCGTCCTCTGATTTCCACTAGTGAGACCGTTTTCTGCTCTCCCGGCTCAAAACGGACCGATGTGCCTGATGGAACATCAAGACGCATGCCGATCGCCAGCTCACGGTCAAATAATAAAGCCCCGTTGGCCTCCGCAAAATGAAAATGCGAGCCGACTTGAATGGAGCGTGATCCGGTGTTTTTTACCGTTACCTCCCGTATCTCACGGCCTTCATTAATCGTAATGGTTCCCTCAGCAACTTGAAATGCTCCCGGCTTCATGACTTCACCTCCGCAGAAATTGGCTGATGTACCGTAACAAGCTTTACTCCATCCGGAAATGTGGCCTCCACCTGAATGCTGTCGAGCATCTCAGGGACACCCTCCATCACATCTTTTTCCGTTAATACATGGCGGCCGGCTTCCATCAGCTCTGCTACTCCCTTCCCATCACGTGCGCCTTCCATAATAAAGCAGGTGATATAAGCAGCAGCCTCAGGATAGTTCAGCAGAACGCCCCGCGCCTTTCGCTGTTTGGCTAATTCCCCCGCTGCAAAAATGAGCAATTTCTCTTGTTCAACCGGTGTCAGTTTCATCTGTAGTCCTCCTTCTTTTGTCATATAAAGCAGATGCGGCTACTACGAATTTGCGGAACAGTCAGGCGGGACATCACCTCCCTTTCTTCGAGAATGGGGGTCATACGGAAAGATGCCTTTCAAAGCGACATGCCGTTTCTTTAGGCCTTCCCATGGTAACAGCCGTTCCCCTGTCGATCACAGAAAGATAGTCAGCACAGATTAACGCGTTTTCCAGACTGCGCTCGACTAAGATAACAAATGTCTTTTTTTTTGGAAATTTCTATAATAACTTGTCTGACTAGTTCGACAATTAAAATCTGAATTCCTTCCAATTGTTTATTAAGTAAAATATTTTCCAGATTTACCATCAGCGCTCTGGCGATTGCAAGCTGCTGCTGTTGACCGCCTTTTCGTTTTGAACAAACGTTTGATTAAAACAAATAGCCCCCTCTGTTTAGCCGGAGTCGGCCTAATACAGCGACAATCTGCCCCGGGCGAAGCTAAGGCTGTGCAAAACCATCGATTGATCATAACCAGACGTTACATTCCTGATGGCAGCCCGTTGTTTTGCTCCGCAACCGGAAGCATGCATGGAGGCCAGTCTGAGGCGCCGACCTCCACGATACCGAGAACCCGACTATTGCCATTAACTCCGCATCATGGACGGTCACTTCGCTGATCGCCACCGTTCCTCTTAATGAGTGAAGAATTCCGGCCTTCACTGAATCCCCGCTTGTGTCGATATCAACTGTTTTCTCGCACTCCCGTGGCTTCCGACACTTTCTTCGGTGCAGTACATTCCGTCATCAAAACCCCTTTGTTTGATTTCTTCAAATGATGTTATAAAAGTTTACAACTTATGTCATCATTATATAGAAGAGGCCTATTAATTCAAAGAATATTTAAAAAATTTAGTTACCTTGACCAAATCAGCTTCTTTTTTTGTTATATTTATTCACATATCAGAAAAAGCGAAAAAAAAAAGACAAGAAACATTTCGTTTCCTGCCTCTTCCGTACGATTAATCTTTATCTGAAAATTTATCCTTGGCTTTCCCGATATCCTTTTGGATTTCGCCTTTTGCCTTATCTTTTTTGCCTTCAGCCTGCATGTCCGTTCTGTCAGCCATATCTCCGACTTTATCCTTCACTTCTCCTTTGGCTTTATTGAAGCCGCCCTTCATTTTGTCTTTTACACTATCGTTACCCATGTTAATTCTCCCCTCTCAATTATGTGTGTACTTGTTAACTTCCCGATCTGAGAGGCAATAAACATTCTAATGTTATTTATCGATTTCGTAGCGCTCTCCGTAACGGAGCACCTTGTATATCGCCAGCCCGTCTGATGACTTTTTCTCCGAATATCGGACCGGCAGCAGGGCAAAAAACACATAATACGTAGAAAAATAGACAAACTGATAGAAAAACACATTCGGCTTTAATACACTGTGTATAATCAGCAGATTGATTGCAAAAATCGTGATGAGGTTAAACAAGCAGCCCCCTGCATACACGAGTGCATTTGAGAATCGATTGTCAATTTTCAACTCCCCGTACCGGCAAAAAGAATCGATAAAATAAATCGTTCTGAACCGTATGGGTCCAATTTTAAGCAGCGTTTTTCCCATGCCTATATCCAACGATCCCTTACCGCCAAAAATAAAAGCCATAAAGCTGTGCCCTGAAACATGTATAATCTGTACAAGCGGCAGAACAATGAGGAAAGACCACAGAAACTTCACCATATCATTAAAACCAAACATTGAATTCCCCCTCACATGCATATCTGCATCCCAAAACGGCTTTTGTTCAAAAAACAGTGCTGTAGCGATTTTTCCTGTTCTCCCCGGAAATAAACGTTCCGATGCTCCCCTTTTTTTGCATAAAAAAAAACCATCTGCCAGCAGATGGTTTTGTCTCATACTTCATATAAACAATCGTTCCTTTGAATCATCTCTCTCATGCTGACCGCTTTTTCATAAAAATACACCGCTTCTTTATATTGTTCGCGATGACTGAAATAAGAGGCTGCATCTAAAGCAAATTCTTCAATATATACATACAGGCCCTTTTCTTCCATATAATCAAATACTTCTTGAATCATATCCAAATTGACAGATTCCACATATAATGCCTGCAGAAATTTATATTTTGCCAGACTGAAGAAGTCGTTTCGTTTTTGGGCAATGGCAATCCCTTTTTCATAGTACCGTATCGCGGCTTGGCTATCTTGTTTTTTGAAAAGAACGCGAGTCAGGCTGAAGAGCGCTTTTGGAAGCTGTTCCAGCTGATAATCCTCGAAGACAGGAAGCGCTTTTTCAAAGTATTCGGCGGCCTGATCCAGCTCCCCCTTGTCATCATAGCAATTACCAATATTATAAAGGGCTGATCCGATCAAACGGGGCTGTCCTTCCAATAAAGCAAGGCGATACGCGTCATCTAAATGTTCAAGCGCTTTTTCATAATTTCTGTAGTCAATGTAGTTTCCTGATATGACGAAATGGCATTGAATTCTTCTGACTCTGTAAAAATCGTGAGCCTTATACGTCTCCAGCGCCTGTACGGCATGGTTCATGGAAAAGTGCGTCTGCTTCATAATATAAAAGACTTCCGCCACTTTAAAATGAAATTCCGCTCTTTCAATTTCATCTTCTACAAACGCAAGCATCTTCTCAGCTTTCCGATAAAAGGATATAGCCGAGATGTAATTGTTCTGTTCAAATTCGTACATTCCTCTAAACAAGTGAAAATAATACTCAGATAATCCGGAGATGCTGTCCTGATTGCTTTCCAGCGTTTTGATCAATTCACGATATTGAAGCTGAGATTCCTCGTGCAGGTCAGGCTTTACATAATCCAGCATAATTTGGTGCCGGTAGCTGATCAGCTGATAATACAGGAGAAGCAGCTGATCCTCTTCCATCTGTTCGATATCTAGATCAATTTCTTCTTTCAGCTTTACGGCATCAGCCACTTGAAATGCTAAAATGTGCTTATACCACTTATTGATTTTCACTCCTACTTGAGATGACGGGATCTCGTACGCGGCCATGCCCCTCCAACCCTTTCTATTTTCTAATTGGTTATATTTTATCATAATGTATGGCTTTGGAATTAAATTTTCTTACAATGATTCCTTCTTTATGCCTATCCTTATATATTTCGGTTTTTCTACGTATTTTTTGCACTCGGATTCTAATAAAAAAGCTTACCGGACAGTGCCGATAAGCTTTTGACTTCAAATTAACCGCCAATATAAGACATTTCCACTTTCTTTTTGCCAGATGCTTTTGATAGCGTACGATCGACTGAATACTGATCGATCCGATTTTTCCATACTGTCCCGATCATTTCTGATAGTTCGTCATCACTTAATTCCTGGCGAACCGGAGCTCTGAGGTCAAATCCGCTTGAAGCGAATAAGCAGGTAAACAGCTCTCCTCTCGCAGAAAGACGGGCTCTGTTGCAAGATCCGCAGAATGCATCAGATACAGATGATATGACGCCAATTTCTCCGGAGCCGTCCAAGTAGCGGAATCTGGAAGCCACTTCGCCTATATAATTAGGCGCTATCGGCTCAACCGGCATGTGTTTATTGATCAAATCTATGATTTCCGCCTTTGTCATGACGTCTTTCTTTTCCCATTGGTTGGTGTTGCCTACGTCCATAAATTCAATGAATCTCAGGATATGCCCTTTTTCTTTAAAATAACGGGCCATAGGCAGTATATCTTTTTCATTGACGCCCTTTTGAACGACCATATTGATTTTAACACCGAGCCCCGCTTGCTTCGCCGCTTCAATGCCTTCCAGCACCTTGCTGACAGAAACACCGCGCCCGTTTATCTTCTTAAAACGCTCGTCTTCTAAAGAATCAAGGCTGATCGTAACCCTTTTCAGCCCAGCCTCCTTGAGCCTCTTAGCATAAACAGGCAGCAGTGATCCGTTTGTCGTCATCGCGATGTCACGAATACCCGGTATGCGGGCCAGTTTTTTGATTAATTCCGGCATATCCTTTCTCATGAGGGGCTCTCCGCCGGTCAAGCGGATTTTTTCAACGCCAAATCTTGTGACAAACAATGTCGCAAGCCGTTCCAGCTCCTCAAATGAAAGCAGCTCCTCTTTCTTTAAAAAAGGATAATCCGGGCCGAATAATTCGGCGGGCATACAGTACGTGCATCGGAAGTTGCAGCGGTCTGTAACAGAAATGCGAAGGTCTCTCAGCGGTCTGTTTCTTTTATCCAACATCTGACGCGACTCTGTAATCATAGCTACAGCCCCTTCCTACTCCCTGATTCTCTCAGGGTGTGTATATACATTAAATGATCCGTTTCTGACAAATCCAATCGCTGTGATATTCAATTCTTCAGCCATTTGAATCGCAAGCTCCGTCGGGGCCGATTTGGAAATGACAATCGACACGCCGATTTTGGCCGCTTTTAACAGGACCTCTGATGAGATTCTGCCGCTGAACACAATCAGTTTGTCGCGTACGGACATCCCGTTTAGAAGGCAGTGTCCGTATAGTTTATCAAGTGCGTTGTGCCGACCGATATCGGTGCGCATCAACAGAAGTTTCTCTGTGTCGCAAAGCGCCGCATTATGGACGCCTCCCGTATCCTGAAACGTCCCGCTCCCTTGCTGCATGTCTTTCATAAGCGCCAGACATGCCTCAGGCGATATCTTGATTTGGCTGACAGCCGTCTTGGCTGTTTTGACATCCTGCTGAAAATAAAAATGACGGCCCTTTCCGCAGCATGAGCCGATCACCCGTTTCGTATAATCCTTTTGATCCAATGTCTCAGGGTGAACGAGGTCGACATATACAAAACCGAGACTTTCATCTATTGTAAACCTTTTAATTTCTTTTTGAAATCGTATAACACCCTCTGATGCGAGAAATCCGATGACAAGCTCTTCGATATGCTCAGGCGTACAAACGAGCGTCACAAATTCACTGCCATTCAGTATCACTGTCAAAGGGAATTCCGTCACCATCCGGTCTTCTACTTTGCTTATTTCCCCTTGTTCATAGCGCCATACATCCCTGACCGCAGTTACTTTATCGTTCAATGTCTCTTCCCCTCCGCAATGTTCCTGCCTTTATATTTTTTCACACTCCTCGGATTTTGTCGAATTCTGAGACACAAAAAGAGCCCTCTATATAAAGGGCTTTCACAGGATGTGATGACGGCGGTGTTTAGGCAGGGCGCCTAAGCATTTAGCCGCCGTTCCTTTTACCAATGTGCATTGACAACGAACGCGGGGTTTGTCGACACGCTGAGAGCCCTCTATATAAAGGACTCTATGTTTGATTATGCTGATTCTTTTTCAGAACCGTAAACAGCACAATAGCTGCGATCAAGGTGAGAATGCTGACAAAAAAGAAGGCTGCCAGTTTTAGAAGAACACCAAGCAATATGAATGCAACGGTGGCTATAAGAAAAATCATTCCGAATAATTTCATATGTTCAACCCCTTTTTAGGGTATCATTCCCGCCCAAATTGTTTTTAAACCAATAAAAAAAGGCGCCTGGGGGAGCGCCTGATCTTTAGGTTCCTTACTCAGTAAATTTTTGTGCTTCTTTTTCCCAAGCCTGTTCGAACTCATCCGCACTGTTCGCTGAAATATATTCTCCACCGCCAGCGACAGCTGCTTGTTTCATCTCTTCATTACCCTTGACATCAAAGTTGAAGCCAATGATGTTTACAATCGTATCCACATTTGATGCACGGAGCTTTTCGATTTCTGCCGCAGGGTCTCCGCCGCACGTTTCTTCACCGTCAGTGATTAAATACACCACGTTTTTCCCGTCTGCGTCAAATGCTTCAAATTCTTTTCTTGTGTCTGCAAGTGCTTTGGCAATCGGTGTCCATCCAGTCGGCTTGAGCTCACTCAATGAATTGTCAAACAGAGACCCTTCATATGGATGAAGGCCGTAAATGGTTTCCGTCGTACTGCACGAAAGGGCTTTACCGGACAGTTTATTGTTCCCTGCATGCCCGAAAACGCGAAGCATAAGATTTGTATCCTTCGGAAGAAGTTCGGCAAAAGATTTTACTGATTTTTTGGCAATGTCTATTTTGCGCTCTCCTCCTGTTTTTTGAACCATGCTTCCGCTTCCGTCAAACAAAACAGCTACATTTGTATCAGCCTGTTTCTCAGCGGCAAAAGACGGGGAGGCAATGGAAACAGTCAACAATCCAATGATACCGGCAGCCAGCAATTTTTTCATGCGGTTACTTCCTTTCTTTTTCATATTTTCCAACTATATGTTGGATTCTTCTTTATGCTAGAATACGAAAATGCAAAAAGATATAGGACATGCTGCCTTTTGTGCTGCTTTCACGATCTGTCCAAAATCGCTTGAAATGCCGTTCATTTTTAGCCATTTCCGCCCAGAAAGCATAAACAGATTGTGTGATCATTCATTCTTTTTTCGCCTTGATTATGACAGAAAAACGGAAATCTGCTACTATGCTACAGGCAGACAGCTAATTAGTTTTGAAGTTTTTGTTACATACAAAAAGAGGCTGACCATCACCAGCCTCTTTTTTCTTATTTAGATAACATTAGTGATTGCTGAGTGAAAATTTTCTCAACATCTTTTTGGGTATAAGCCGGGAAGTATTCACCGCCGCCTACTTTCGCAATTGCGTTCAGCTGGCCTTTGTATCCCTCTTTATAATCAAAGCCGATCACATTAACAGTGATATTGTCTTTTTGCAGTTCCTTTGCTGTTTTAATCGGGTTTCCTCCGCACGTTTCCTCACCGTCTGTCAACAGATACACCACTTTTTCCCCTTTTGCATCAAGCTGGTCAAAAGAAGATTTCGCCTCGTTCAGCGCTTTGGCAATTGGCGTCCAGCCAGTCGGCCCAATTGTATTGAGAGAATTGAGGAAGCTTTGCTCGTTAAAGCTTTGGAAGCCGTATACGTTGCGAATGGCTTCGCATGACTGAACTTTTCCGGAATTTTTATTGTTTCCTTCAGAGCCAAACACGCTCATTTTCACCTGAGTTCCTTCTGGCAATGAGCTCGCAAACTTTGAAATTTCTTTTTTGGCTGAATTAAATTTAGATACACCATCTATTCTTTTCGCCATACTTCCGCTGGCATCAAGCAAGACCGCCACGTTCGCCGGCGCTTTAGCCTCCGTTTCTGACTTTTCAGCTGCAAAAGCAGGTGAAGTTAATCCAAATAGCAATCCTGTCATCATGATCAGTGAAAATCTTTTCTTCATGTTCGTACCCCTTTACCAATTTGTTTCTGCGTGCAGATGTTCAACGCTGAACATAATCTATCGTAATCAACAAAAACCGAGAAATAAATAGGGCGGGCTTCCCCATTGCTGTTGTTTACTTTTGCATAGAAACCTATGTTTTTATTAGTGATTTCCACCTAACGCCCCTATGAAAAGAGAAGATTGTCCGCCTTTCGGCTTTCGTTATATGAGTCTGTCGAAGTCTGTCGACAAATGTGGATGACTTTACCACAATCTCAAAGCCTGAAATCAGGAAAAAAGGACTGATCCTTAAAGACGGTCAGAAGCTCCTCTAAACCGTTTCAGCTGCTCTTAGATAAAAGATATTCAGGAACAGAAAAAGACGCCCAATGAGCGTCTTTTTCTACTTTTTCGCCATATATTTATTCAAAAACGAATCTGCCTCAGAAATTTGTGTGCCTTGGTAATAATACTTTACAATGTCATCAACCGTTTTGCCTTCTTTCGCCATAAAATTCGCTCCGTATTGGCTCATCCCCACACCGTGGCCAAATCCTCTCGTCGTGACTGTAATTGTGTCTCCATTTCGCTTCCATTCAAAATCTGCGGAGTTGAGACCCAGCTTTTCACGTATGTCTCTTCCTTTCAGCGTCTTGCCGTTAATGACGGCAGTTGCAACCTGGTGGCCCGGTGTCTCGCCGGTAATCTTCCCTACTGCGCTAGATCCATCCAGCTTGACGCCAAGCTTTTGCTGAAATTCTGCCGCTGTAAAGGTTTTCGTTGCCTTATATTTCGGAGACTTTTTATCCCATGGGCTTTTGACGCTTTTTAAATATGGGATAGCACTTGTCCAATATGCTTCTGCATTCTCTGTGTAGCCGTTGCTTGTGGAGAAAAAGGAGGCTTCAATCGGCTGGTTGTTGTACGTTAAGATTTTGCCTTGCGTACTGGCTACCGCAGCTGTGATTTTCTTCAGTTTTGTCTCATAGCTTGTGCCCCACTGTTTTTTCAGCTCCGCTTTGTTTTTATACACCTGGAACATCTGTGTATCATCCACCAGTGAGCCTTTAGGAGCCTCAACCGCTGAATTTGACACCATCAGTCTGACAATAAATGTTCTGGCGGCGAGGGCCTGGGCTTTCAGTGCTTCAGATTCAAAGGTTGCCGGCATTTCGGAGGCGACGACTCCAATCACATACTCTTCAAGCGGAATGTCTTCTACGGATTGATTTGCGGTTCGATAGACGGGAATAGAAACAGGTGATGCTTTCAATGTTTCTGCTCCTTTCGATGCTGGTTTCGTGCTGACTGCTGTCTTTTCTGATTCTACGCTGGCCCCCGCTTCCTTATTATGCTGGAATGGTATAACCAAGAGGGTGGGAACCAAGAGAATCAATGCACATAGTACGGATAGTGTGATTGCGAATTGTTTCATATTCAGCTGCCTCCTGCTCGGGATTCGACTCTAGTCTAGTCTATGGGCAGGGACAAGCTAATATGACTCTCGTTTTGGACAGAAACTTTATTTGTCATTTACGTATTCTTTTTTGCTATTTTGCGCATAATGATGATAATACACAAAAAATAAAAAACCAGTATGCCAGAGTGACATACTGATTTTCAAGTAAGTTTATGCATTTAAGTCAGAAACGACTTCTTTATTCTCTTGCCCAGAAGCAGACTCATCATTTACACGTTCGATGTCTGCGCCCAGAGCGGCAAGCTTCTTATGGAAATCAACGTAACCGCGGTCTAAGTGCTTCAATTCAGTAACACGTGTGTGACCTTCAGCCACTAACCCCGCAAGAATCAGCGCTGCACCTGCACGCAAATCAGTCGCTGCAACTTCAGCTCCCTGAAGCTGTACAGGACCGTTAATGATGACAGAACGTCCTTCAATCTTGATATCACCATTCATACGGCGGAATTCTTCCGCATGCATAAAACGGTTTTCAAAAACGGTTTCTGTAATCATGCTTGTGCCGCTTGCACGAAGCAGAAGCGCCATCATTTGTGACTGCATATCAGTCGGGAAGCCCGGGTGAGGCATTGTTTTGATGTCAATCGGTTTAAGTTCTTTCGGGCCGATGACACGCAGACCTTCACCTTCATCCTTAATTGTTACACCCATCTCTTCCATTTTTGCAATTAAAGAGGTGAGGTGCTCAGGAACCGCTCCTTTTACTAATACGTTTCCTTCAGTGATTGCAGCAGCAACCATAAATGTGCCCGCTTCAATACGGTCAGGAATAATATGGTGTTTTACGCCGTGAAGCTTTTCGACTCCTTCAATTTTGATGGTGCCGGTGCCAGCTCCGCGGATTTTCCCGCCCATGCCGTTGATATAGTTTGCTAAATCAACGATTTCGGGTTCTTTTGCCACGTTTTCCAGCGTTGTTGTTCCTTCAGCTAGAGCGGCTGCCATAATCAGGTTCTCTGTAGCTCCTACACTTGGGAAGTCCAGATAAATTTTTGCGCCTTGCAGTCGGCCTTTTACTTCAGCTTCAATGAAGCCATTACCGACTTTGATTTCTGCGCCCATTGCTTCAAAACCTTTTAAATGCTGATCAATCGGTCTGGAACCAATTGCGCATCCGCCCGGAAGTGCAACTCTTGCATGACCTGTACGCGCAAGAAGCGGCCCCATGACAAGCACAGACGCACGCATTTTACGAACATATTCAAAAGGTGCTTCAGTTTGCAAAGCGTATGAAGCATTTACAGTCACTTCATTATTTTCAAAATGCACATCTGCTCCTAAATGACGCAACACTTCGTTAATTGTATATACATCGGAGAGCGTAGGTACATCACAAATTACGCTTTTTTCTTCACTTGCTAATAAAGATGCAGCGATAACAGGTAAAACGGCATTTTTAGCGCCTTCAACTTTGACTGTGCCGTTTAACTTCTGACCGCCGCGGACGATGATTTTTTCCAAGGTATTCCCCTCCGCGTCCCTAAATTCTCTATATTAATATTCAGTCGTAACGATTGGTGTGCCAACCGTAACGGTATGTTTTCCGCCCATTCCTGCACTTCTAAGTGCAATTTGCAAATTCATTTTATGTTTCGAGGTCATAATATACTCTTCCCACTCATCTGTAAACGCAGAAATAGAAACGAAATTTGGCTCAACTACATGTTCTACTGATCTTGCTTGAAATTCATTTAATAACTGATTTGCTTTTTTTTGCAAAACAATATTCATATTATCATCTAAGTGACCATTTAGACAAGTAAAAATAACTACTTTTTCTTGGAATATCCCAAGTGTCTCCCGTTCAAACTGTTCATATGTATCATTCCAGCTATCCGGTGTCTCTAGACTCATTTGCTCATATAATAAATACGAAGTTGGATTGTGTTTTTTGAGGGTTGTGACAAGCTGCAGTCTAAAAGAAGTGCGATTTTTTTTGTCAGTATATGTGCCAATTGCCTTTACGACTTTATCTTCCTGTGCAATCACCCAATCATATTGACGATACTCTGATTTTAAACGTTGCACTTTTTGATAAAATTCTTTTTCGGTCAGTGACATGTTTTGTTTTGCATGCAATGTCCACTTATCTATTGACACATCTTGGCGTTCCATCCCCTCTGCCATCTGTGCTAACGGCGTTAATTCACTCGCATGAATGGTATGGAAAACAGCAATGACGAAGCTTAACATGACGGAAATGATAATAGCGTGGCTTACTTGTTTTTTCTTCATGTTCATCTCTCCCCCTTATCCCCAGTTTTACCGGAGGCAAGAGGCGCCATACGTAAAAATCTTCGTCAAAACTCGAGCTATTGCTTCAACCTGCTTCCTGCAACCATTCCCATGATGACGATGGTCAAAACCTATTAAAATAGATAGGGAAGCTGCTGTGAATAATTGAGATAATCTAAAAAGAAATTGGCAACGGCCGTTCCAATGGCAATTGTCAGCAAAATCATCAGGAGTCTAGCCTGCACGACTTTGCCTTTTTTGATTAACGGATCTATATTGACGGCTTGCAACGCCCACCAAGTCACTGCTATAAAAATCAGGTGAACGACAATGCCGATTGCAGCCTGCTGTCCCAATACACTCATCTATTACACTCCTTTCTCTGCGTTCATACCCTTTCTTATTATATAAGAAGCACAGATAAAGATGATACATTTTATACAGAACGGAATAATCAGCCAAATCTAGGGCTAATCCCCGCTTAAAGTGCGATTCTTTTACATGGTATACTTTATTGGGAAGGAGCTGGCAAATGTGAATCATTCTTTTTTTCAGCCTGAAAAGCAATATGGTGAGGACCTGCCAATTTTCGATCAGGAATGGGAAGCAATTGCATTCTATTATGATTATAGACAGTCACAGATTGAAGAACTGAATGAATTGTGTCAGTTTTTTAACATTTCTCTTACCTATACGAGAGAAAGCCTTGAAGAGCTTGAAAACCTTTATTTTCAAAGTATACAAGAGCTTTTGCTTGCTGACTGGAATCTTCCTATTGAAGAATTCGAGAAAATGATCAGTGTTTATCTTATAGATTGCGTGATTGCACGCCATAAAGATGCTGAATGGGTTGTAAAACCTTACCCCTATAAAGACGGCGCTTATACACTTGGCTTTAGAAGACATCGCAAATCGTGGCATACAATGAATGCCTGTGATGGTTTATACCTGCGCCAAAAAGAGAATCGCCCGCTGTTATCGCTGTTTGATTCTCTTGTTCGTTCATAAAAAAATCCTTCTCATAAAGAGAAGGATTTTTTCTTATTTCCCTGCTACATCCAATCTGTTCAAAGCCCGCTGTAACGCAAGCTCAGCCCGACGAATGTCAGTATCATCTGATTGAGTATTCAAACGCTCCTGCGCCCGCTGGCGTGCAGCTTCAGCGCGCTCTTTATCGATGCCTTCTGCTGTCTCGGCAGCCTGGGCAAGGATGGTGACCTGATCAGGACGGACTTCGACAAATCCGCCGCTGACGGCAACCATTTCAGTCTGCCCGTCTTTTTTCAGACGGACAGCGCCGATTTTAAGAGGAGCCACGGTTGGAATATGGCCTGGCAAAATACCGAGATCGCCGCTTTCGGCTCTCACACTCACCATTTCGATATCCGCATCGTATACTGGGCCGTCGGGAGTAACGATATTGACTTTAACGGTCTTCATGCTTTTACCCTCCTAGGACCAGATTAAACTTCTACACCCATTTCTTTTGCTTTCTCAACAACTTCTTCAATACGGCCTACAAGACGGAACGCATCTTCTGGAAGATGGTCGTATTTACCGGCTAAGATTTCTTTGAAGCCTTGTACCGTCTCTTTTACAGGCACGTAAGAACCTTTTTGTCCAGTGAACTGTTCAGCCACGTGGAAGTTCTGAGAAAGGAAGAACTGGATACGACGTGCGCGGTGAACGACAAGTTTGTCTTCCTCGCCTAATTCATCCATACCGAGGATCGCAATGATATCCTGAAGCTCTTTGTAACGCTGAAGCGTTGACTGTACTTCACGCGCAACCGCATAATGCTCTTCTCCAACAATTTCAGGAGCAAGGGCGCGTGATGTAGATGCCAACGGATCAACCGCAGGGTAAATACCCATTTCAGTTAATTTACGCTCAAGGTTTGTTGTCGCATCCAAGTGAGCGAACGTTGTCGCCGGCGCCGGGTCAGTGTAGTCATCGGCAGGCACGTAGATCGCCTGGATAGATGTAACTGATCCAACGTTCGTAGACGTGATACGCTCTTGGAGCTGACCCATCTCAGTTGCAAGCGTCGGCTGATAACCAACCGCTGAAGGCATACGGCCAAGAAGGGCTGAAACCTCTGATCCCGCTTGTGTGAAACGGAAAATGTTATCGATGAAGAACAGTACGTCCTGTCCTTGTACATCACGGAAGTGCTCAGCCATTGTAAGGCCTGTCAAAGCAACACGCATACGTGCGCCCGGCGGCTCGTTCATTTGTCCGAATACCATGGCTGTTTTGTTGATTACGCCAGAGTCACTCATTTCGTAGAAAAGGTCGTTTCCTTCACGAGTACGCTCTCCTACGCCGGCGAATACAGAGATACCGCCGTGCTCTTGCGCGATGTTGTTGATTAATTCCTGGATTAATACGGTTTTACCTACACCGGCACCACCGAACAATCCGATTTTACCGCCCTTAATGTAAGGAGCAAGCAAATCAACAACTTTAATACCTGTTTCAAGAATTTCAACTTCTGTTGAAAGCTGATCGAATGAAGGCGCCTGTCTGTGAATCGGATCCTTTTTGGCATCCGCAGGAACCGGCTCATTCAAATCAATATTTTCTCCGAGAACGTTAAATACACGTCCAAGTGTTACATCACCAACCGGTACTGAGATTGGCGCTCCTGTATCTACAGCTTCCATACCGCGCTGAACACCATCTGTAGATGCCATTGCGATTGTACGGACTGTATCATCACCTAAATGAAGAGCGACCTCAAGCGTTAAATCAATACCTACTTCGTTTTCACTTGCAGCTGGCTGTGAAATTTTAATCGCATTATAAATTTCAGGCAAGTGACCGTCTTCAAAACGCACGTCGACGACCGGTCCTAATACCTGGCTAACGCGTCCTTTCTTCATCGCTATCCCTCCTGACAAAATCTTTCTATTCTAAAGCGGCTGCTCCGCCGACAATTTCCGTAATTTCTTGTGTGATCGCTGCTTGGCGAGCGCGGTTGTAAGAAAGCGAAAGTGAATCGATAAGTTCCTTCGCGTTGTCTGTCGCATTTTTCATCGCCGTCATTCTTGCAGCGTGCTCACTTGCTTTACTGTCAAGAAGCGCACCGAAGATTAAGCTTTCTGCATATTGAGGAAGCAAAACCTCCAGAACCTCCTCTTCAGATGGTTCAAATTCATAAGACGCCGTTCTTTTTCCGCCGCCGCTGCCCAAATCAGATAACGGCAGAAGTTTTTTCTCCGTTACTTCTTGAGTAATGGCGCTGACAAAATGGTTATAAACAAGGTGCAATTCATCAAACGCACCGTCTATAAACATTTGGATCGTTTGACGGGCAAGATCTTTAATTTCTGTAAACGTTACTTCATCCCCAAGTCCTGTTAACTCGGAAATGATCGGAATCTCCCGTTTCTTAAAGAAATCACGGCCCACTCTTCCGATGGCAATCACCGCATACTCATCCTTAGACTGATGACGTTCTTGCATGGCCTGATAAGCACTCCGTAAAACCGAACTGTTAAAAGCGCCGGCAAGACCGCGGTCAGACGTAATAACAAGGTATGCCGTTTTTTTCACTTCTCTGCTGAGAAGCATCGGATGCTTTACGTTGCCGGAAACTCTTCCGACGTTTGACACAACCTCTTGGATTTTATCCATATATGGCACAAATGATTTTGCATTGTTTTCAGCACGATTCAGCTTAGCCGCAGATACCATCTGCATGGCTTTTGTAATCTGACTTGTTTTTTTCGTTGACGTGATCCTTGACTTAATATCGCGTAATGAGGCCAAAGATTTCACCACCTTTTCTCTTCATCTGCGTAAAAAGAGAGAAAAAGAGAACCTTTTTCTCTCATCAGCATTCGAGTTAGTTGCTTGGTGCAAATGTGCGTTTGAAGCCTTCGATTGCAGCATTGAAGTCTTCATCAGCAGGAAGGTTTCCTGTTTTCGCAATTCCGTCAAGCAGGTCTTTATGGTTTTGGTCAAGGTACATGTAGTACTCTTCTTCAAAACGTCTGATATCCGCCACAGGAATATCATCGAGATATCCTTTTGTCAGCGCATAAAGAATGGCTACTTGCTTTTCAACCGGAAGCGGCTTGTTCAGATCCTGCTTCAGCACTTCAACTGTACGCGCACCGCGGTTCAGTTTTGCCTGAGTCGCTTGGTCGAGGTCAGAACCGAATTGAGCGAATGCTTCCAGCTCACGGTATGACGCAAGGTCAAGACGCAAAGTACCTGATACTTTTTTCATCGCTTTGATTTGCGCTGAGCCGCCGACACGGGATACAGACAATCCGGCATTGATCGCTGGACGTACGCCTGAGAAGAACAAATCAGATTGCAGGAAGATCTGTCCGTCGGTGATGGAAATGACGTTCGTCGGAATATAAGCAGAGATATCTCCAGCTTGTGTTTCTACGAACGGCAGAGCTGTAATTGATCCTGCGCCTTTCGCGTCGCTAAGCTTTGCTGCACGCTCAAGCAGACGGGAATGAAGATAGAATACATCCCCAGGGAACGCTTCACGGCCTGGCGGACGGCGAAGAAGCAAGGACAGCTCACGGTAAGCGGCCGCTTGTTTAGAAAGATCATCGTATACAACAAGAACGTGCTTGCCGTTGTACATAAATTCTTCTGCCATTGTAACCCCAGCATACGGTGCCAGGTACAGAAGCGGTGCCGGCTGTGAGGCAGACGCCGTTACAACAATTGTATAATCAAGCGCGCCGTGTTTACGCAATGTTTCTACTACGCCGCGGACTGTTGATTCTTTTTGGCCGATCGCAACATATACGCAGATCATGTCTTGGTCTTTTTGGTTCAGGATCGCATCGATCGCAACAGATGTTTTACCTGTTTGACGGTCACCGATGATCAGCTCACGCTGGCCGCGGCCGATTGGAATCAGTGCATCGATCGCTTTGATACCGGTTTGAAGCGGTTCATGAACGGATTTACGGTCCATAACGCCTGGTGCAGGGCTTTCAATCGGACGAGTTTTGCTTGTAAGGATCGGGCCAAGTCCGTCTACCGGTTGGCCTAGCGGGTTTACAATACGGCCGATTAACTCTTCACCAACAGGAACCTCCATGATGCGGCCTGTTCTTTTTACTTCGTCTCCCTCACGGATCTCACTGAAAGGTCCTAAGATGACGATACCTACGTTTGATTCTTCAAGGTTTTGAGCCATACCCAAAACACCGTTTGAAAATTCGACAAGTTCACCGGCCATACAGTTGTCAAGGCCGTGCACACGTGCAATACCGTCACCGACTTGGATGACTGTACCTACGTCTTGAACTTCAATATCAGATTGATAATTTTGTATTTGCTGTTTTATCAGCGTGCTAATCTCTTCAGCTTTGATGCTCACTTAGGTTTCACCCCTTCTATCGATTTTCCCCGGCTAATTGACGTTCGATGCGCTGAAGCTTCCCGCTTACGCTGCCGTCATAAATCCGGTTTCCAATGCGGACTTTAATGCCGCCTATTAAATCCGTCTGCACTTCATTTCTGGTTCTCAGTGAAGCGACTCCGGCTTTTTTTGCAAACACTTGTGATAATGGTAACATTTCTGCATCCGTCAGCGGTTTCACTGAATATACGATTGCGTCTTCTGTTTGACGGGCCACATTTGCGAGTTTGATAAACTCATCTGTGAGCTCAGGGACAATCGCGGCACGATGGCGGTCAATCAAAAGAAAAATCGTATTGAGTACGGACTGTGACAAAGAGCCAAATGCATTTTGAATCAGCTCTTTTTTCTTCGCAGCCGGCACCTTCGGATGGTTCAACACATCATTAAGCGCTTTTTCATTTTGAAATACTTGTTTTACAACAATTAGCTCTTCTTCTACTTGATTCAGCTGAGCGGACTCATTGGCTATATCAAAAAGAGCTGATGCATATCGTTTAGAGACAGCTGATCCACTCATCGGCTTTCTCCTACCTCTTTAAGATAGTCCTGGATCAATTTCTCTTGCGCTTGTTCATCCAGTTCTTTTTCGATCACTTTCGACGCAATCATGACAGAAAGAGACGCTACTTGCTCACGGAGAGCAGAAACCGCCTGTTCTTTTTCCTTCACGATTTCAGTTCTTGCTGCTTCTTTCAGACGTTCAGATTCTGCACGTGCAGCCTGAATAATCTCTTCTTTTTGCTTCTCTCCCAGTTTCTTTGCGTTTTCGATAAGAGTTTGGGATTCCTGTCTTGCTTCTTTTAAAAGAACGCGCTGCTCTTCAATCAGCTGCTGCGCTTCTTTATTTTTTTCTTCAGCAGACGTAATTTCTCCAGCGATGTGGTCTTCACGCTGTTTCATTATGTTTAATAGCGGCCCTAAAGCGTATTTCTTCAGAAGCGCTAATAAGATTAACATAGCTAACAGTTGGAACAGGATATCTCCGCCGTTAAACGACAATCCTAGTTCAAGTGGTAATTGAGACATCTACTACGGCAACTCCCTTCTGCAGGTTTTTCTTTGCTGATCCAGCAGCCGCACTTGTCTCTTTTCAGCCGGCAAGGCGGGATGCTTATCAGACATAAAGCAATGGCGAAGGTTCTCTTGGAATGATCTTCGCCATTTTTAGTTCATATAAGGCTTTTATGCTTAGCCAAAGAACGCTAAGAATGCGATAACGACAGCGATAATAGGAAGGGCTTCAACTAATGCGATACCCATGAACATAAGAGTTCTCAGTTCTTTACCTGCTTCCGGCTGACGGGCAATCCCCTCTACCGTACGTGAAACAATCAAACCGTTACCAATACCTGCACCAAGTGCGCCTAAACCAATTGCAATCGCAGCTGCTATTAAATTCATGAAAAAGTTCCTCCTTTAAAATGTTATCCGTTTGGATATAATGTTTTAATGATCATGACTGATTTTATGAGACATGTACACCATCGTCAGCATTGTAAAGATAAATGCCTGGATAGCACCAATAAATAAACTGAATGCTTGCCATGCCAGCATCGGCAGAATGGCACCGATTGTACCGACAAGACCGAGAGCCACGCTTTGCGAATAATGGCTTGTTGCTAATCCCGCAAGCAGGCCGAGAAGAATCTCACCGGCGAAGATGTTACCATACAGCCGCAAACCTAGAGTCAGCGTATTCGCAAACTCTTCGATGATTTTCATCGGGAGCATGAATGGAACAGGTCTTAAATAGTCTTTGGAATATTCCTTGAGCCCTTTCATCTTCACACCATAGTAGTGGGTTAAAGCAACAACCATCACGGCTAGCGTTAATGTAATGGCAGGATCGGCTGTCGGAGACTTCCACCAGAGCTCATGTCCGATTGTAATAGAGAACGGCAGCCCCAGCATATTCGACACAAATATGTACATCAGCAATGTGACACCAAGTGCCAAGAAGTTAGCCCCTGTTTTTAAATCCATTGTACTGCCAATAATATTGCGGACGAAATCAACAATCCATTCCATAAAGTTCTGGGCTTTTCCGGGACGGATCGAAAGCGTTCTTGTCGTCAATATAGCAATCAATAAAACAATCACACTCGCCACAGTAATCATCAGAATGTTTGTCAGATTAAAAGTAAGACCTAGAAATTCTATAGTTCTGTAACCATGATTCAAAGGGTTTTCACCTCTCTTCCATTGATGAACGTTTAAGCTGGATAAAGGAATCTATCATAATGACAGGGTATATTGTCATTAATCCAATAACTGTACTTGCCATATGAAAATATCCGGGATTTTTATAGGCAACAGCCACAGCAAGAATCGCATTGCACCACCGCGCTGCGCTCCCGAGAGATCGTATGGACTTTCCTTTCTCAACAGCTCTGTCAAAAGCATTCATTCTTCTGACGAGCAGTAAAAAATTAAACAAACTGAAAACAGTTCCCAGAATAAGGCCTAAAAAAACGGTTTTATACGCTGTTAAACCATAACCCAGTACATACACTGCCAAAATGAACAATAAATATTTGCGTTGTCTGCTAAATGTAAGCTTGGGATCGTCCATCAATTATCTGTCTCCTGATGAAAAAATAATGTATAGCTTGGATACGGCAAAAATCAGCGGTTAACCCTTAGTAGAAGACCTTTTTTGACCGGCAAAACGGGCCTGTTCGAAAAAATCATTCATCCGCAAGCCTTGCAGGGATGCTGTTTCATTCGCTTAAATAAATCCTCATAATACGGGTTTGCTGAGAGGATTTACATTGAGGATGAGGACTATAATGAAAGCTATGAAAACCTTCTCATAATACCCTCGTTTAGCATACAATAGCCCCTAACATGTGTCAATCTGTTTAAAGTTAAAAAACTTTTTATACTTTACGTCTCCACAGAATGTTCACAATTTCACCTATAATTGTATACAGATTCACCGAATAGCAAAAAACTGGATAAAAAAATGAAACCCCCTTTTGGGGATTTCATTTTTTTATTTTGTTCCAAACATGCGGTCACCCGCATCTCCGAGACCTGGAACAATATATCCTTTTTCATTTAATTTTTCATCTAGCGCCGCAATGTAAATATCAACGTCCGAATGATGCTTCTGCAATTCTTCCACACCCTCCGGCGCTGCTACAAGACACATGAAACGGATATTTTTCGCACCGCGTTTTTTAAGGCTGTGAATGGCTTCAACTGCGGAACCGCCCGTAGCGAGCATCGGATCAACTACGATGAATTCACGCTCTTCCACATCAGAAGGAAGCTTGACATAGTATTCCACGGGTTTTAAGGTTTCTGGATCACGGTAAAGGCCGACATGTCCCACTTTTGCCGCAGGAATCAGCTTTAAAATGCCGTCAACCATTCCCAATCCTGCTCTGAGGATAGGAACCACTCCGAGTTTTTTCCCTGAGATGACTTTCGATTTCGCAGCCTGAACCGGTGTATTGATATCCACTTCTTCCAGAGGAAGATCGCGGGTAATTTCAAATGCCATGAGTGTAGCCACTTCATCTACTAACTCTCTAAAATCCTTCGTACCTGTATTTTCATTCCGTATATATGTCAGCTTGTGCTGAATTAAAGGATGATCAAATACATAAACCTTTCCCATACTGTGTTTCAGCTCCTTTTTTATTGTCCCATCAACAATTACACACTTCTATTGATTCTACAAAAAAAGACATTGAGTTTCAAGAACATCGTCAAAAAACCCGCCGGGCATAAGCCCAAGCGGGTTTTAGGATCTTAATAATCTAATTCTTTATATAAAGGAAATTTATCAGTCAGAGCAGCTACACGCTGTCTTGCTTCTTCAAGTTTTCCTTCGTCTTCGTGGTTTTTCAATGCAAGCGCAATGATAGCACCGACTTCTTCTAAAGCGTCTCCGTCAAAACCGCGGCTGGTTACAGCAGCTGTACCAAGACGGATGCCGCTTGTTACGAAAGGTTTTTCAGGATCATATGGAATCGCGTTTTTGTTAGACGTAATACCGATTTCATCAAGTACATGCTCCGCAACCTTACCAGTCAGTCCGAGCGAACGAAGATCAACAAGGATAAGGTGGTTGTCTGTTCCGCCTGAAACGAGCTGGATGCCCTCTTTCGTTAAGGCTTCAGCCAGACGTTTCGCATTTGAAATGACGTTTTGTGCATATGTTTTGAAATCGTCCTGCAATACTTCACCAAATGAAACAGCTTTTGCGGCAATAACGTGCATCAGCGGGCCGCCTTGAATTCCAGGGAAGATCGATTTATCAATTTTCTTGCCAAACTCTTCACGGCAAAGGATCATACCGCCTCGAGGACCGCGAAGTGTTTTATGTGTTGTTGTTGTAACGAAATCAGCGTAAGGAACCGGGTTTGGATGAAGGCCTGCCGCAACAAGTCCTGCGATATGTGCCATATCCACCATGAAGTAAGCGCCGACTTCATCAGCAATTTCACGGAATTTCTTAAAGTCGATTGTACGAGGATACGCACTTGCTCCTGCTACGATAAGCTTCGGTTTATGAGCGAGGGCTTTTTCACGCACGTCATCGTAATCAATATATTGAGTTTCTTTATCTACACCGTACTCAACAAAGTTATATTGAACACCGCTGAAGTTGACTGGGCTTCCGTGTGTTAAATGGCCGCCGTGGGAGAGGTTCATCCCAAGTACAGTATCGCCTTGCTCCAAAATCGTGAAGTACACTGCCATGTTTGCTTGTGCGCCTGAATGAGGCTGAACGTTTACATGCTCCGCTCCAAAGATTTCCTTCGCGCGGTCACGGGCGATATCTTCAACGACATCGACGTGCTCGCATCCGCCGTAGTAGCGTTTGCCCGGATATCCTTCTGCGTACTTATTTGTCAAAACAGATCCTTGTGCTTCCATAACCGCTTCACTTACAAAGTTCTCAGAAGCAATCAATTCGATCTTAGTCTGTTGGCGTTCACGCTCATTTTTAATGGCGTTAAACACTTGTTCGTCTTGCGCAGGTAAATGTTTCATCAGCGAGATCCTCTCCTATCCGTATCCTGTTCTTTGTTTTTACCATCACTATTGTACATGGTTTTTAAGGCCGATGTAAAAGATTATTTTTAAAAAATCTAAATTTTTATTGGTAAAAACGAATATTAATAACTTAAATTTAATTTAAAGTTCGGAATTTATTTCACTGTCTTAAAATAAAAGAAAAGACTGGCTATGCAGTCCTTTCATTCGCACTCATAAACCGCCCGCACTCCGCCGATTAGTTTCGGCCGTGTACGCGCCAATGTCACATGAGCTGAACCGAGGCTGTTTTGAGAGACACGCACAGGGACAGCCACCGGCTTCAGATGCATGCCGATAAACGTATCGCCTATATCAATTCCGGCGTCAGCCTGAATGGCTTCAACAAGAACAGGAGACTTCATCTGCTTAAACGCATAAGACGCCATCGCTCCGCCCGCTTTTGGAACGGGCACGGCAGAAACGGTTGGAAGCCTGAACAGCTTGGCTGTTTCTGCTTCGACGACAAGCGCTCTGTTTAAATGCTCGCAGCATTGAAACGCCAGATGGATTCCCGTTTTTTCCCGGAGCTCAGCAAGTCCGCTGTAGATGCTTTCAGCGATATCTACACTGCCCGATGTGCCGATCCGGCTGCCGGCCACTTCGCTCGTGCTGCATCCAAGGACGAAGAGCTGATCTTGTTTCAATTCCGCTTGGTCCTGAAACTCAGACAGCATCGTCTTCCACGTTTGTTTCAACTCATTCATTAAACAGCACCCCTACAGGTTTTTCTCTTCATAATCTGAGATTTTCCCAATACGCGTTTGGTGTCTTCCCCCGGTAAACTCAGTAGTCAGCCAGATTTTTGCGATTTCCCGAGCCAAACCAGGTCCGATCACCCGTTCACCCATCGCAAGGATGTTTGTGTTATTATGCTCCCTCGTCGCCTTCGCGCTGAAGGTATCGTGCGCCAGCGCGCAGCGAATCCCTTTTACTTTATTAGCGGAAATGCTCATGCCGATGCCTGTCCCGCAAATTAAAATGCCTCTGTCAACTTCGCCGCTAACCACTTTTTCGGCCACCGGAAAAGCATAATCCGGATAATCGACAGAGCCGCTGCCGCAGTCACAGCCCATATCAATATATTCAATTTGCAATTCGTCCATTAACTCTTTGATTTCATTTCGAATGTGAACGCCGCCATGATCCGATGCAATGGCTACTTTCATCTGCTTTTCCTCCCAGCGTGTGTGATGCGGCCCGCCCGCTTTATTGACCGCGCAGCCTGTCCGCTCTTTGATTCACACCATATGATGTGCTTTTCACTATATTCTACTCCTTCACGCAGGATTTGCAAATGACCTGTTTACAGATTTTCTGACAACTTATCTGCGGTCTTTTTTCAGCTGTTTTGCCAGCTGCCGAAGAAGCTCTTCAAGCTCATCTCGCGTTTGTTTATAGATGTCAATTGAGCCGCCGAACGGATCGATGACATCACCATGGCTGCCTGTGACATATTCTTTTAACGTAAACACTTTATGACGATAACGTCCAAATTGGCTGGCAATGATCTGCTTGTGCTGATGGGTCATAGCCAGAACCAAATCAGCCGACTCCATATGTTCTTCAGTTAATGGAGAAGACACATGATTAAGGGCAATATGTTTTTCAAACAGCGCTTCGACTGCATGAGGCGTCGCTTTCCCATTAGGTGAAGCAAACACACCTGCCGAGCGGACATTGACATTCAGCCCTTCCATTTCTGCAATTGATTTAAAAAGCGCCTCAGCCATTGGGCTGCGGCACGTATTTCCAGTACAGACAAAAATAATATCCATGTCAGTCACCCCTTATTTTTCTCTATTATATATGAAGAAAAAAGAAACGGCGACTTCGTTTCTTTTATTGGTATATTAAATTGGCAAAAGCAGCTTTAGTCCAAACACGATTAATATGATGCCCCCGAGCGCTTCGCTGTATGTGCCAAGCCATGACTGCACTTGTTTTCCGACCAGCAGGCCCAGCCATGTCAACATCATGCTGAACAGCCCGAACAGGGTAATTGTGAGGAGCGGATGCGAGCCGTATATCCCCAAGCTCAAGCCGACGGAAAAGCTGTCAAGGCTGACGCCGATGGCAAACAGCAATAAGCCCGGCCCTGCCGGTGACATGAATCGTTCTTCTGACTGTTTAAAAGAGGCCATAAGCATTTGAACCCCAAGAACAAAAAGCAGCGCCCCACCGATATAAACCGCTAACACGCCGAGGAGCCCTGACAGCATGTTACCGGCCGCCATTCCTGCGAGAGGCATGATGACGTGAAAGAGGCCGATGATGAAACCAATATAGAATATCTGCTTCTTTCTAAGTTTGACCATGCCCATTCCAAGGCCGACAGAAAAAGCATCCATCCCTAAAGCAAACGCCATGATGCTTAATGTAATCAGTTCGCCTATAAACAAATCCGACATACATAAATAACCCCCTTGGACACGCCCCGCTTTTTTAGCCTATGCGTGTCCAAAAAGGGTTAGAACATCTGACTGCTTTCAGCGAATCACTCTTCCTCCGGCGGCTTTCATCAGCCTGTTCATAATAGCAAGACCGACACCTGTGTCCGGAAAGGATTCCGCAATAATAAAGTCCACCTTATTCTCATCAAAGCTGCGCAAAGCATCATACAGCCCTGCCGCAACAGTCTCAAGCTGAGCCCGTCTTCCGCAGCTCTTCACATAATCAGCGGAATAAACGCCCGCGTTTTCTTCTGTCGTCAGGACACCGACCCGTCTTCCGCCCTGTTGATATTCTTGAATGAGGTGCTGAATGCGCTCTGGGCTGCCTTCGCAAATGGCAAGAGGCGCTGTCGGCGCATAATGTGTATATTTCATCCCTGGAGAAATCGGCTTCTCGTTTTGGTCGCTGAGCCCTTTATCCACATGGATCGGCCCGATCACCGCTTCAATTTGTTCCTTCGTAATGCCGCCAGGACGCAAGAGAACAGGGATGTCGTCCGCACATGAAAGCACGGTTGATTCGACCCCGATTCCGGTAGGGCCTCCATCCATAATACCGGCTATGCGGCCATCCAAGTCGTGAGCCACATGCTCCGCTTTTGTGGGACTTGGCTTGCCTGATAGATTGGCACTCGGTGCTGCAATCGGCAGTCCCGATTCCCGAATCAATGCAAGGGCAAGCGGATGATCCGGCATTCTAATGGCAACCGTTTCAAGACCTGCCGTTACACGAGGTGAAAGCGCATCAGGTTTGCAAGGCAGAATGAGCGTAAGTGCTCCCGGCCAAAACCGTTTCATCAATGTTTTCGCCTTTTCCGGCGCCGGGCCCGTTAAATCCTCAAGCTGGCTGATATCCGCAATGTGGACAATCAGGGGATTATCGCTCGGCCGCCCTTTCGCCTCATATATTTTTTTGACGGCATCCGTATTTTTTGCGTTTGCGCCTAGGCCATATACTGTTTCTGTCGGAAAGGCAACGACCTCATTTTCTCGGAGCAAAGCGGCTGCTTGTGCAATTTGTGGATCATTTGTGGATAACTCGTCAGTTACATCCACAAACCATCTTTTCGTTTTCATTTCTGACCAAACTCCTTATTCACAACAATAAAACGATTGTTTTACGCGTGTAATCCTTTTGAAAGTATAAAAGATGTCCTGTAATAAAACAAGCGTTATCCACAAATTGTGGACAACGCTAATAAAGAAGTGGATAAGTATGTGTATAAACTGCACTTATCCAGACGCTTTTTTCATCAAAACGGCTCCTTCTGTTTGCCGCGATTCACAGAAGTGATCAGAAGAAAACAGCTCCTCCGGTACACTCTCAGCTCTTTCAAAACCCATGGCCGTCAGAAAGTCCGCAGAGGAATGCTGATTTGCTACTAGGTACACGGTTTTGATCTGATGCTTTTCGCACAGCACCTCCATGCTTTGAAAAAGCGTGACGATGTGGCCTTGGTGAAGCTTGTCCGATATGACAAGTGATCGCAGCAGCCCCTGGTCACAGCTTATTTTTTCAATACCGAGGCATCCGGCAATGTTTTTCTCACTGTCCTCCAGCATAAGAAATTGAGTGAAGCCTTCTTTCACGCCTTCATAGCTGGTTTTTGCCTGTTTTAAAAATGCCTCGAGCACATCTCCGTCTTTTTCCCTTGCCACCCGCAGTTGATAAAACATCCGTTCACCCCGTTTTTGCGTTCTTTCTTCCAATCTATGAGGCAAATCTATTTTTAGACCAGATGATTAGGAAAAAAGGTCGGAAATCCATTCGACTAAAAAGAATTTCACTTCTGTGCCGTCTTCTTTTTCTTCGTTCTCTTCTTTTTTGGCTTTTTCCGCTTTAGCGGTTACGTCCTCAAGCACTTTTTCAGTCTGCTTTTTTGAGGCTTCTTTATCTTCTTGTTCTTTGACGGCTTCCCCGTTAGAAAAATCGAGAAAGCAGAGGGGCGGGAACAGCACACACCACCAGTTGGCTCCGTCTCCATTTCCAAGCGTAATCAAAATCGCTTCATACTCACCGGCGGGATATACCATGTTGCCGTAAAGCTTTGTCGGAAACGAGATTTTGTCAAAATCAACGGATATCGACTGATTCGCTCCTTCTTTCTCCATTGTTTCCTTTGCAATTGCTTTGATTTCAGGCAGCTTTGAACGAATCACGCGACGCGCTTCTTCAATAGAAGTAATATCCTTTACCCAAGTTGTGATTTCTTTATTCACCGCGTCTCTTATATGACGTTTTAATTGCTGATCTTGGTCACTATCGCTGTTTGCCAATATTCTCAGACGAATCGCCTGATCCGGTATGACCACCGGCTGATTTTCCGATTTCTGTGCCGTCTCTTCTTTTGCCAGCCCTACGAGCGCTCCAGATAGTAAAAGAAAGATATATATACAAATGATTACTGTTTTTTTCATCGGTCCCCACCGTTCCTCTCCGTGCTTTGTTTCTAGCCCTATTATGGACAAGGAGAGCCTGGGATAAACGTGCAGGGTGAAAAAAATCTAGCAAGCTGTTAATCTTATTTATGGTACGATAGTGTTTTAGGAGGTTTAAGATGAAATACAATTATACAGTGCTGTTATCAGCATTCACGATGTCCGTTCTTTATTCAGTAATTTATATTCATTCATTTATCATTGCCGCTCTCATCACAATGGCATTTTATTTTCTGTTTCCTTATTTGATCTTCGCACTGCCGCTTCAAATCATGATGAATAAAAAGCCGAAACGTTTCAGCCCTTTGTATCTGCTGTATTACCTTGCCGCTGCTTTTATTGCCAACGCGATCATTTTCGGCGTGCTTCAGCCTTCGGGACAATCTCTGTTTCAAAATACAGCCTTTTATCTTTTCGCTGTATTAACAGCTCTTATCTATTGGATATGGGATTCTGTTTTACTGCAAAAAAAGGAAGCCTAAGAGGCTTCCTTTTTTATTAAAACAAAATCGTCAGTAAATAACATAGAATGGAAGGTATCGCCGCAACAAAGAAAGCGGCCGCCATTTTCATGCGAGATGTACGGCCTTCTTTGGTTTCTGAATGGTAGTTTGCCCGCTGATCGCTTCCGCTTACAGCCAAACCCGATGTAATGATCGCGAGCCCCACTAAAACGAGAGACGCAACGCCAAAAATCGCTTCATATGAAAGAGCCTGCGGAAAAATGGTGCCAATCATGCTCTCAATCGCAATGAGCAGGATTCCTGCTGTCAGGGCCTTTTTCATGTTTACATCCCCTTTGCTGGTGTTAAACAGCTTGATCCATTCACTCGCCAGCAAGCTGCTTATTTATTTTTATGAATCAGAGCGCATATGGTTCTGTCTTTTCCATTAATATCTTTCAGCACTTCCACTTCCGCCCCCTTAAACGCCTTGAGGATCAGGTCTTTGACCGCCGCTCCCTGTTTCCAGCCGATTTCAAAAACGACAAATACTTTATCCTTCATAACAAGCGGAATGTCTTCCATAAACCGCTTATAAAATTTCAGCCCGTCTCCGCCATCGGTGAGTGCGTGCAGCGGCTCATGAAAACGGACAATTTCCGATAAATCAGCCATTTCTTCCTCTGAAATATATGGCGGGTTTGAGACAATGATATCCGCTTTTTTTCCCGCCTTAATAAAAGGCTCAAGCAGATCGCCCTGATAAAAGCGCACATTCGCTCCGAGTTTTTCTGCATTGGCAGAGGCGACTTGCAGCGCCTCTTTCGAAATATCGACCGCCGACACAGAAAAGCTTTGGTTTTCAAGCGCAAGCGTGACGGCTATTGCGCCGCTCCCTGTACCAACGTCAACAACTTCGAGCTTGCCGTCTTCAGAAAAGACACTCCGATATTTTTCAAGCAAATGAAAGACAACTTCTTCAGTTTCCGGCCGCGGGATCAGCACATCATCATTCACCATAAATTCCCGTCCATAAAAAAACTCTTTTCCTATAATGTATTGAACCGGCACGCCCTCTTTATGCATCTCAACGTGACGCTTAAAGCGATACAGTTCGTCTTCACCAATCGGTTCCTGTAAGCTTGCGAGCAGTTTGCTTCTCTCCATTCCGGTATCATAAAGCAATAGGAGCTCGGCCGCATTTTCTTCTCTTCCCGCTTCGGTTAAATAAGAAGAAGCCCATTTCAGGGCTTCGAATATCGTCTTCATCTTAACCTTCCGACTGCTGAAGCTTGCTTGCCTGATCTTCAACAATCAGCGCTTCAACCACTTCGTCAAGTTTTCCTTCAAGAATCTGATCAAGCTTTTGAATCGTCAAACCGATTCTGTGATCCGTCACACGGTTTTGCGGGAAGTTGTATGTGCGGATACGTTCAGAGCGGTCACCAGATCCGACTGCTGATTTCCGTGTTTGATCATATTCAGCCTGGGCTTCCTGCTGAAATTTATCATAGATTCTGGCACGGAGAACCTTCATTGCTTTTTCTTTGTTCTTAATTTGAGATTTTTCGTCCTGGCATGATACAACAACACCTGTCGGCAAATGAGTCAGACGAACCGCAGACATTGTTGTGTTAACGCTTTGTCCGCCCGGTCCGCTTGAAGCAAACGTGTCGACACGGATATCCTTCTCATGAATGTCAACCTCTACCTCTTCTGCCTCAGGAAGACATGCCACTGTTGCAGTGGATGTATGGATGCGTCCGCCTGATTCTGTTTCCGGAACACGCTGCACGCGGTGGGCGCCGTTTTCATATTTGAGTTTAGAATACGCGCCGCTTCCTGTAATCATAAAGATGATCTCTTTGTAGCCGCCCGTTCCGGTTACATTCGCTTCCATGACCTCTGTTTTCCAGCCTTGAAGCTCAGCATAACGGGAATACATTCTGTACAGGTTTCCCGCGAATAAAGCGGCTTCCTCACCTCCCGCGGCTCCGCGGATCTCCATAATAACGTTTTTATCATCATTAGGATCTTTCGGGATCAGGAGCACTTTCAGCCGTTCTGACAGTGTTTCCGTTTCCTTCTGAAGTTCAGAAATCTCTTCCTTCACCATGTCGCGCATCTCAGCATCCAGCTTCTCTTCAAGCATCGCTTTTGCATCAGCCAGCTGTTCTGACGCATCTCTGTATTGTCTATATACGTCAACTGTTTCTTGTATATCAGATTGCTCTTTTGAATATTCTCTTAGCTTTTTCGGATCGTTGACTACTTCTGGATCGCTCAAAAGCTCATTTAATTTCTCGTATCGTTCTTCAATTGATTTTAAACGGTCTAACACGGTCTTCACCTCTGTTTTCCTGTGCGTAACATTCTCATTATAGTATAGTGATTAACCCCAGTCAAAAGCATTTCAATCCCAGCTGGAAAAGCTCCCTCTGCTATACTGGAATTCGAGGAGGGATGATGTTGCTGAAATCCATACATCATATTGCAATCATATGTTCAGATTACGAAAAGTCGAAAGCTTTCTACGTACATAAGCTTGGTTTTCAGGTGATTCAAGAAACGTACCGCGAAGAGCGCGGCTCCTATAAGCTTGATTTGTCGCTTAACGGCTCGTATGTCATTGAGCTGTTCTCGTTTCCCTATCCGCCCGAACGACAAACCCGGCCTGAAGCCGCAGGCCTGCGCCACCTCGCCTTTACAGTCGGCAGCTTGGATAAAGCGGTTCAAGAGCTTCATGAAAAAGGAATCGAAACAGAGCCAATCAGAACAGATCCGCTGACCGGCAAGCGTTTCACCTTCTTTTTTGATCCTGACCAGCTTCCATTAGAACTGTATGAACAATAACAGTTTTTGAAGAAAAAAAGGAGATACCCACTTTCTTTGCCGAATCTTTTCTTGTTTTGTCTAACGGGAAGGGAACCGCATTCTATGGTCGAATACCTAGCTTAAAAGGAGGTATGGGATCATGAATACAAATATGGTAGCAAGTGAACTCGGCGTCTCCGCAAAAACGGTGCAGCGGTGGGTGAAGCAGCTGAATCTTCCGGCCGAACGCAATGAGCTCGGACACTATTCGTTCACGGCAGAAGACGTGAAGGTTCTAAAATCCGTTCAAAAACAAATCTCTGAAGGCACGGCGATTCAGGATATTCATCTGCCGAAAAGCGCTAAAAAGCGCACAGGCTTCCTTGTACAAAAAACAAGTAGCGACACAGAACGAAGAATCGAGCAGCTTGAACAAAAGCTGGACACCCTTTTACAGCAAAGGCAGGACGAAAGCGAATTGATGGCAAGGATGTCGGAACTGGAACGCCAGCTGAAACAAAAAGCCGATGAAGGTGTATCTTACCAGCTGCTTCAGCACCGCAGAGAAATCGATGATATTCTTGCAGATCTGCAATCACTGACCTCACAAATGAAAGAATTCACCGCTCAGCCGATCCCCGAGACTGCTGCTGCTTCTGAAAAAACCAAAACAAGAAAAAAACCGCTGCTGTCACTGTTCAAATTTCAAACCTAAAGCAAAAAGCTCCCGTAAAGGGAGCTTTTTTTGTTACGCAGTAAGCGCGATAATGATTGGAAGTGAAATCAATGACAGAATCGCACTGACCACAAACGCAGTTGCAGTTTCTTCTTCTTGTTTCTCGAAACGAGTCGCAATCATGGCTGCAACGGCAGAACCAGGGAATGCAACAAGAAGGATTGCTTTTGTTGTTTGGTCAGCCGGAAGTCCGATAGCAAGAGCAATCAAGAACATTAACGCAGGCTGAACCGCAACTTTTAGTAACGCAATACCGATAGCCGGCATACTGAGTTTAATTTTACGAATACCAACGGTAACACCGACAGCAAAGAGAGCAACACCAGATGTTGTGCTTCCAAGCTGATCAAGCATTTTAACACCCAGCTCAGGAAGAGTGAAATTGAAAACCAGCACTAAGATCATACTGATTAACGGAGCAGCTGCAAGCGGCTCACAAAGACCATGCAGGATTGATTTTCCTGTCATCTTCCAGAAGCTGTCGCCACTCTCTTCGTTTTTCTTAGAAGACTCACCAACAGTAGCGATAATGATCGCGAGCGGATCAAGAATCGCGTTAACCACGATACCTGTGACCGCGATCGGAATCGCAACTTCATTCGCTCCGAATAAGCTTCCCAATACCGGGATACCCATAAATGCGAATGTCGGCTGTGCAGAGTTCAAAGAAAATACAGATGAGTTCGTTAAATCATACTTGAAAATAAATCTGCAAACCAAAAGAATGATGATATAGAAACCAACAATCCCAATAATTAAAGAAATCATTAAAGGTACTTGTGATAAAAATTCACTTCTGGAAGTTGTCAAAATACCAGCGATAAAGTGAGCTGGAAGTGCGTATTTCGTTACTAACGTACTTACCCCTTTTGCCGACTTGGCATCATAACTTCCAAAATGTCCTGCAAACCAACCCAGCACGATAACAAAGAAGATCGGCGCCAGGAGGATTAAGATATCTAAGATGCTCAAAATATTCTCCTCCAAATCCTATGTCCGTATACTTTAGCTTTACAAAAAGCTTTCCCTCGGACAGAAAAATTTACTCGCTAATTATTTCGCGATGACTTTTTTGTATTCAGGTGTCCACATTGCATCAAGTACCGCTTGTTTCACATCTTCAGGCTGACGATTTGCCACGCCGTCTTTAATTGCTGCTTCAGCAACGGCAATCGCAACTTGGATAGAAACCTCTTGAAGCTTATCAATGCTTGGAAGCAATCCTGCTCCAGGTGTTTCAAGATCAACCATTTCAGCAATCGCATCAGCAGTTGCAGCAAACATAGCAGGTGTAATGATACGCGCTTCAGCTACAATTGAACCAAGTCCAAGACCAGGGAACGCGAATGCGTTGTTAGATTGTCCGATTTCATAAGAAACACCGTTGTATTCTACATTGTCAAATGGGCTTCCTGTTGCAATAAGCACTTTTCCGTCAGTCCATTTGAACAGATCTTCAGGAACAGCTTCAGCAAGGTGAGTCGGGTTAGACATCGGCATGATAACCGGACGGTCTACGTGAGATGCCATTTCTTTTACAATTTCCTCTGTGAATGCACCTGAAACCCCTGAAGTACCAATCAAGATCGTTGGTTTCGCTTGACGAACCACTTCATCGAATGGAATTTGACCTTTTTCATCGCGCTTCCAGTCTTTCACTTCATCCGCATTGCGAAGGTAAGGTTTTTGGAAATCAAGGATGCCTTCGATGTCTTCAGTCAGCAAGCCTCTGTAATCAAGTGTGTAGAAACGTTTGTTAGCTTCTTCTTCAGATAATCCGGCAAGCACCATTGTGTCACGGATTTGGTCAGCAATACCGATACCAGCAGAACCAGCACCGAAGATAACAACACGCTGATCTTTAATAGAAGCGCCGGTTTTCTTCATAGCGGCAAGCACACCTGCAAGTGTAATCGCGCCAGTACCTTGAATATCATCATTAAATGTCAGGATTTCATGATTGTATTTTTTCATGATGTTGCGTGCATTTTTGTTGCCAAGGTCTTCCCAGTGAAGAAGCGCTTTAGGGAAGAATTTCAATGCAGCTTTTACATAAGCGTCAATGAAAGCTTCGTAGCGTTCACCTTGAACACGTTCATGCTTGTTACCAATATATAAAGGATCGTTTAGAAGTTTTTCGTTGTTCGTACCGACATCAAGCACAACCGGGATAACACGGCTAGGGTCAATACCAGCTGCAGCAGTGTAAACAGCCAATTTACCGATTGCGATATTAATACCGCCTACACCCCAGTCACCGATACCGAGAATGCTTTCGGAGTCAGTAGCAACGATAAGATCAATATCGCCTGCTGTCGCATGAAGGTTTTCAAACGCTTTTTCAATACCGTCAATGTTGTCGATTGACAAGTAGATTCCTTGAGGTCTTCTATATTCATGGCTGTATTCCTGAATCGCTTCACCAACTGTTGGCGTGTACACAACAGGAAGCATTTCGCGAAGATGGTTTTTCAGCAATTTATAGAAAAGAACTTCGTTACGGTTTGCAAGATCACTTAAGTAAACATTTTGACGAAGGCGGTCAGGCTGCGCTTGGAATTGCTCGTACGCGCGTTGTGCTTGTTGATCAAGAGAAAGTACAGTTGGCGGCAGAAGCCCTTCTAAGCCGAGTTCTTGTCTTTCTTCTAGTGAAAAAGCAACGCCTTTATTTAAAGTAGGAATAGATAAAACTTCTTTTCCTCTAAGAGTTGTTTCTAAGTGGCCTTCTTTCGTTTTTTTTATGTTATTCAAGCAAATCTCCTTCTTTCTTGAAATAGTTAACCAAGTTAAGTAATAACCCATCTAAAATATGACCGATCATGATCTTTATGCGACTTTGTGACAATTATTCGAACAATGTCTCAAAACTATTTACATTACGTAAGCTATTGTATGCCTGTCAAAATCAAAATTCAAGGGAAGAAAATTACTTAATTTTTTAATATACTTATTTAAATTTTTTAATTGAATATTATCAGAATATAAAAAAAACACCGGTGTTTTTAGCCGGTGCATTCTATCTTTATACCCATGTTTTGGACTATTTTTTAGATTTTCCTGGGACTTCGTGATGATGTCTGCATCTTGCTTCATATGATTCAGATGCACCAACCAAAATGACCGGATCATCGTAAGAAGCAGGTTTGCCGTCAATGAGGCGCTGTGTTCTGCTCGCCGGTGATCCGCAAACAGAACAGACGGCTTGCAGCTTTGTCACACTTTCCGCAATCGCCATGATATTCGGGACGACACCGAACGGCTCTCCCCTAAAATCCATATCAAGGCCTGCTGCTATCACACGGTAGCCTTTATCGGCAAGAGATGATAAAACCTCAACAATTTCCTGATCAAAAAACTGCACTTCATCAACCGCAACCACATCTGTACTTTCACTGATGTGATCCCAAATGTCCGCAGCAGACGAAATGGCATAGCTCGTCATCGATGTTCCATTATGGGAGACAACAGCAGCTTCGCTGTATCGGTTATCAATTACAGGCTTAAATACCCTGACTTCCTGCTTGGCGTAAGTCGCTCTCTTCACTCTTCTGATCAGCTCTTCAGATTTCCCCGAGAACATGCTGCCGCAAATCAGCTCAAGCCACCCGCTTTGTTTCATTATGTACATAGGCTTCGCTCCCCTCTCTCTGCCAGCTGTGTTTTAGACAATATAAAAAACAGGCAAGACTGCTGCTTGCCTGTTGAGAAATCTATTATTACTTAAGACCGTATTTTTTGTTAAAGCGATCAACACGACCATCAGCAGAAGCGAATTTTTGACGGCCAGTGTAGAATGGGTGGCATTCAGAGCAAATCTCAACGCGTACCTCTTCTTTTACTGAGCCTGTTTCAAATTCATTTCCGCAAGCGCATTTAACTGTTGCTTTTTTGAAATTAGGATGAATTCCTGCTTTCATTGTATCCATCTCCTTCCGCCCTGAATCCCGTGTGGAAACAGAGTTATTATTTCGGATCATTGTCCGAAACGCATATGAGAAAATTATATCAGTGATTTACTTCTTTTGCAAATACAATTTACCTTCTTGCAGATGATAGATTTGCCTGTTTCCATTCTTGATTGAGAATATCGAAAAATTCCTGGTTTGTTTTGGTTTTTTTCATTTTTCTCATGAACTTTTCTGCGAAATCAGGTGAATCAGACATCGTTTTGCGGATAGACCATAAACGATCAAGATGCTCTTTAGGCACAAGCAGCTCTTCTTTGCGCGTTCCTGAACGGCGGATATCGATGGCAGGGAAGATGCGGCGCTCGGCAAGAGAGCGGTCAAGGTGAAGCTCCATGTTGCCTGTTCCCTTGAATTCTTCATAAATGACATCATCCATACGTGAACCTGTATCAACCAGAGCCGTAGCAAGGATGGTTAAGCTGCCGCCCTCTTCGATATTTCTCGCAGCCCCAAAGAAGCGTTTCGGACGGTGGAACGCCGCTGGGTCAATCCCCCCGGAAAGCGTTCTTCCACTTGGCGGAATCACTAAGTTGTAGGCGCGGGCAAGCCGTGTGATGCTGTCCATCAGGATAATGACGTCTTTTTTGTGTTCCACGAGACGCATTGCACGTTCAAGCACAAGCTCGGCCACTTTGATATGGTTTTCCGGCACTTCATCAAACGTTGAGCTGACGACATCCCCAGCTACAGAGCGCTCGATATCGGTTACTTCCTCAGGTCTTTCGTCAATTAAAAGCACGATCAGCTCTGCTTCAGGCTGGTTCGCTGTAATGCTGTTGGCAATTTCCTTCAGCAGCATCGTTTTTCCGGCTTTCGGCGGCGCAACAATCAATCCGCGCTGCCCAAATCCAACCGGCGCCATCATGTCCATAATTCTTGTAGACAAGAAGTTCGGCTTTGTTTCAAGCACCATTTGACGATCCGGGTAAAGTGGCGTAAGAGCCGGGAAATGCACACGCTCTTTTGCAGATTCGGGATCATCCCCATTTACTGCTTCAACGTGCAAAAGTCCATAGTAACGCTCATTTTCTTTTGGCGGGCGAACCTTGCCAGATACTTTGTCTCCGTTCCGCAAATCGAAACGGCGGATTTGTGAAGCTGAGATGTAAATGTCTTCTGAGCTTGGAGAGTAGTTGATCGGTCTCAGGAATCCGAAACCTTCAGACTGGATGATCTCGAGAACGCCTTCCATAAACAGCAGATCTTCCTGTTCTGCATTCGCTTTCAGAATGGCGAAAATGAGTTCTTTTTTTGTCAGTTTGCTGTAATAGGAGATTTTATAATGTCTTGCAAGTTCATAAAGCTCTTTCAATTTCATATTTTCCAAAGAGGAAATAGATACGTCTTTCATAAAAACACCACGCTTTTCATAGTCAATATCTTACTCTGAACATGTCATCTGCTGCTTTTGCACAACATCCGCCAAAGCACATTCTTTTTTTAACATAAAGGAACTTCTATCGGTAACACTTCCACCCATGATCGGCGCTTTTGTTAAAAGGATTGTCTTAATGAGTTTTGAAGGAAGCGAGGACAAAAACATGAGAAGATCAATACTTATATCGTCTGTATGCGGTAGAAATTGAAACTTTCCTAGTGCTTAAAAGAAGGTATTACGCAGTAAAATTCGCAGCACTCTTTATTTTTACCTTATTTCAAAAAATTATTCAACTGAAATAAGGTTTTGACACGGAATTGATAGAGTTGACGCTTTTCTGCAAAAGTTAAAGCGGGCTCACACCCGCTTTTTCTGTTTGTTATGGACGGATTACAAGATTTGGTTTCTTTTTCAAGCTGTGTCTGCCGTCAACGAAACGAACAGTGCCCGATTTTGCACGGATAACTAAGCTTTCAGTTGTACCGACAGAGCCTTTGAATTGAACTCCTTTTAACAGCTCGCCGTCAGTAACCCCTGTAGCTGCAAAAATCGCGTCATCACCCTTCACAAGGTCTTCCATGCGAAGGACTTTGCTTAAATCAAGGCCCATTTTGTGACAGCGAGTGATTTCTTCTTCGCTTTGCGGAAGAAGTTTACCAATGATTTCTCCGCCGAGTGCTTTTAGCGCAACAGCGGAAAGCACACCCTCAGGAGCGCCGCCTGATCCGAACAGGATATCAACGCCCGTGTGGTCGAAAGCCGTGTTGATGGCGCCTGCGACATCGCCGTCATTGATCAATTTGATTCTGGCGCCGGCCTCACGAAGCTCGGAAATGATTTTTGCGTGTCTTTCACGGTTTAAAATTGTGGCAACGACGTCCTCAACGTCCTTGTTTTTCGCTTTTGCCACCGCTTTAAGGTTGTCAATGACAGGTGCTTCGATGTCAATGCAGCCCACCGCTTCCGGACCGACTGCGATTTTTTGCATATACATGTCAGGAGCATTCAGAAGCGTGCCATGGTCTGCGACCGCGATAACCGTCAGCGCGTTCCAGCCGCCGCTTGCTAAGATGTTTGTGCCTTCAAGAGGGTCAACTGCGACATCAACGCGAGGTCCGTACCCGTTTCCGAGTTTTTCCCCGATATACAGCATTGGCGCTTCGTCCATTTCCCCTTCACCGATTACAACGGTCCCTTTCATCGGCACTGTATCAAAAACGTCTCTCATTGCACTTGTTGCCGCTTCATCAGCCTCATCTTTTTTTCCCCGGCCCATCCATCTTGCTGATGCCAATGCCGCAGCTTCTGTCACACGTACCAATTCCATTGATAAACTTCTTTCCATTTCAACACGATCTCCTCTCACAAGAAACCATTATGAATTTTGAAGCTGTTCTATTTCTTCGTCAGTCATTCTTTCACGCCAAATTGTCGCTCCAAGCCCCTCAAGCTTCTTCTCAAGGCTGCTGTATCCGCGGTCAATATGCTCCAGTCCCGTAATTTCCGTGACGCCATCAGCCATCAGTCCGGCTACCACCAAGCAGGCTCCGGCACGCAGATCACTTGCCTTCACTTTTGCGCCTTGAAGCTCGACAGGACCTGTGATGATGGCAGATCTGCCTTCTACTTTCATATTGGCACCCATTCGTCTCAGCTCATCAATGTGCTTGAATCTTGCCGAGTAGATGGTGTCTGTGACGACACTCGTCCCTTTCGCCCTTGTCAGGAGCGCCGTCATCGGCTGCTGTAAATCAGTCGGAAACCCCGGGTATACGAGGGTTTTGACGTCAACCGGCTTTAAGTTCTTCTGCCCGCCGACAATGAGAAGCTGGTCGTCGCTTGTTTCGATATGATAGCCCATTTCTCTCAGCTTTGCCGTTAACGACTCTAGATGAGTGGGAATGACGTTATCGATAATGACTTCCTTGCCCATTGCAGCCCCTGCAATCATAAATGTCCCGGCCTCAATTCTGTCCGGAATGATCGTATGCTTGCAGCCGTGCAGTTCCTTCACGCCGTCGATTCGAATCACATTGGTGCCCGCACCTTTGATTTTGGCGCCCATGCTGGTAAGCAATGTCGCGACGTCAATGATCTCAGGCTCCTTGGCAGCGTTTTCGATGATCGTTTTCCCTTCTGCCAAAACAGCGGCGAGCATAATGTTAATCGTTGCCCCAACGCTTACGACATCTAAATAAATCCGTGCGCCTCTCAGCCTTTCAGCTCGCAAATAAATGGCGCCTTGTTCATTGGTTACTTCAGCTCCGAGTGCTTCAAAGCCTTTGATATGCTGATCAATCGGACGGGGCCCTAAGTGACAGCCGCCAGGCAATCCAATGACCGCCTGCTTGAAGCGGCCAAGCATCGCCCCCATTAAATAATATGACGCGCGAAGCTTTTTTACTTTCCCGTTAGGAAGCGGCATGCTGATCATCGACGTAGGGTCAACAACCATTTCCCCATTCTCAAAATGCACGTTGCCGCCGATTTCCTTTAACAGGTCACGCAGCGTTTCAATATCTGAAATCTCTGGAAGCCCTTCAATTGTCACCTCGGAATTTGCCAAAATGGTTGCAGGTATTAACGCAACAGCGCTGTTTTTAGCGCCGCTGATATGTACTGTACCGTTTAACGAGTCACCGCCGGCAATATTCAACTTTTCCATGATAGTCTCCTTCCATAAGAAGATAGCTGCGGAGCTAAATAAAATGTCATTTTATTCTGTCTCTGCAAATAAAGCTCATGTCCAAAATCTAGCCAATTCGAAGAGAAAGAATACAACACATTGTAAAATATCAGGAAGAAAATAGCGAAGCTTTGGGGGGTACAGGTTTCAAAAGATGCACAGAGACCCGCCGGCTCGAGAGACATCGTCGTCATCCGGCAAAAGCAGTACGCATACCCTTCATTCCGATATCAGCTTCTGCAGCCCAATGATTCCTTCTCTGTAAAGCGGCGTCAGCATCTGAAGATCCGCTGTATCAGGTCGGTGAAATACAAAGGCCGCGGCAAACAGGCATAAAGCTGTTTGCCGCCCCTTTCATTATTTGTTCCAGTCTGCCAGGAATTGTTCGATTCCTTTGTCTGTTAACGGGTGTTTAGTGAGCGCATGAATGACTTTCAGCGGCATTGTGCCGATATGAGCCCCTCTAAGAGCAGCTTCTGTCACGTGCTGCGGATGGCGGATTGACGCTGCAATGATTTGCGTGTCAAGGCCGTGAATGTCAAAAATCTGTTTAACTTCTGAAATCAGGTCAAGCCCGTTGTGGCCGATGTCATCTAAACGTCCCAGGAATGGAGATACATATGTTGCCCCCGCTCTGGCAGCAAGAAGCGCCTGGTTGGCATTGAAGATCAATGTAACGTTTGTTTTGATGCCTAAGTCAGTAAGTGCTCTTACCGCTTTTAAACCGTCAGACGTCATTGGGATTTTAACCGTAATGTTCGGAGCGATCTTCGCCAGTTCTTTTCCTTCCTCGATCATTTCCTCAGCTTTCAAAGAAATAACCTCTGCGCTTACAGACCCTTTCACGACGTCTGTGATCTCGCGAAGACGGTCGTGGAATGATACGTTAGCTTCCTTTGCTACTAAACTAGGATTCGTCGTTACACCGGCGAGAATTCCTAATTCATTCGCTTCTCTAATTTCATCGATATTGGCTGTATCAACAAAGAATAACATTTTCAAAAAGCCTCCCTGATTAAGAAATTTTCTGAACTGCGAATATGATTGCGCTTTCTAAAGATAGACGGAAAACCGCCTGTCAAGCTGTCAGGCGGCTATAAAAAGTTCCAATTGAATTAAGCTTGGTTTGAAGAACCAAATTCACGCATTTTACCGATAACTGTTTCTTTGATCGCTTCACGAGCTGGTCCAAGGTATTTACGTGGATCGTACTCGTCAGGCTTAGCTGCCAATGTTTCGCGAACAGCTTTTGCAGAAGAAATTTGGTTTTCAGTATTCACGTTGATTTTAGCTGTACCAAGTGAAATTGATTTTTTGATGTCAGCAGTCGGAATTCCAGTACCGCCGTGAAGAACTAGCGGAAGACCAGTTGATTTTCCGATCTCTTCCATTTCTTTGAAGCCAAGGTTTGGCTCACCTTTGTAAGGGCCGTGAACAGAACCTAATGCAGGTGCAAGGCAGTCGATGCCAGTGCGCTCAACAAGCTCTTGGCACTCTTTAGGATCAGCGTAGATTACGCCTTCAGCGATAACGTCATCTTCTTGTCCGCCTACTGTTCCAAGCTCAGCTTCTACAGATACTCCGTGGAAATGAGCAAGCTCAACAACTTTAGCAGTTGTTGCTACGTTTTCTTCAAATGGATGGTGAGAAGCGTCGATCATTACAGATGTGAAACCTGCATGAATCGCTTTCGCACAAGATTCAAAGCTTGAACCGTGGTCTAAGTGAATCGCAACAGGAACTGTCACTTTGTACTCTTCCATAAGTGCTTTTACCATAGCAACGACTGTTTTGAAGCCGCCCATGTAGCGTCCCGCACCTTCGGAAACACCAAGGATCACTGGAGATTTTTCTTCTTCAGCTGCTTGTAAAATCGCTTGAGTAAACTCAAGGTTGTTTAAGTTAAATTGTCCTACAGCGTACCCTTTTTCTTTAGCTGTATTCAACATTTCCGTCATAGAAACTAAAGGCATGTCGAATGTCCTCCTTATGTAGCCTGATTGTCTTCTAGCGAAAAAAGCTTTCCACCCTAGCATGACCCATATATTGCTGTCATATGTAAATACTCAGATCGCTTTTTCTCCATAACTAGGATACCAACTTTTCGACAAATCGGCAACATAATGACATGATTCATTTGTTTCTTCTTTTTGTCAGTTAGACTTCAGGGGCAGATATTTTTTGACGGCGTCTCTGATTTCGTCGATGTCAAACGGCTTGGCAAAGTGCGTCAGAGCGCCCAATTCCTTCGATTCTTGGATCATGTCGAGCTCTCCGTATGCCGTCATGATAATGACCCGGATGTTTTCGTCAATGACCTTCATCCGTTTTAAGATTTCGATTCCGTCCATGCCGGGAATTTTCATGTCCAAAAGCACAAGGTCGGGCCGTTCTTTTGTCACAATGTCAAGCGCCTGCAGGCCGTTCGCAGCCTGAAACGTCTGGTAGCCTTCTTTATTGAACACTTCATTTAGCAAAATACGAATGCCGTATTGATCATCAACGATTAAAATTTTTTCATTCATCATTTTACACCCCAATATTATGATTTTCGTCAAAAGTAAGCAGTATTGTATGTATTCTGTTTGATTTTCCTATTTCCTTTAATTATAATAGTCTACTTTACGACATTTTCTGAGCATTTTCTCTTTTGTTGTATACTGATATTGTACGTTATAAAGGAGGATTCACTTATGTTGAAAATATTCACGACGCAGTTAACAGGTATTTTTTCCCGCATTCAGGATAAGGAATCTGACGCGATTGAAGATGGGGCGCGGCTGCTTGCTCAAGCGGTGATCAGCGGGCATTCCATTTATTTATACGGAGCGAATGAGCTTCAGGGCGTCTTTTATGAGGCCACCGAAAGCAAAGAACCCTTCCCATCTGTCAAAGCCTTTCCAGAAAGCGCTGAGGAAGTGACAGAAAGCGACAGGGTGCTGATGTTTTGCTCAGGGACGGACACAGCCGAAGAACAGGCGCTCGCAAAAGAGCTTTATGAAAAAGGTGCGGGAGTCGTATGCGTATCGCCCGCAGCCAAAGACAGTGCTGGAATAGAACAGTATTGTGATGTGCATATTGATTCTAAATTAAAAATGCCGCTTGTTCCTGATGAAGACGGCACCCGTTACGGGTTTCCCTCTTTAATGACTGCACTGTATGTCTATCACGCTTTATCGTTTACACTAAAAGAAATTCTGCAAGAGTATGCATAATATCTTATTGTACATGCTGGAACTTGCCGGAAACAAATAAAAAAGACTTGCCCGCTTTTGACAAACGGCAAGTCTTTTTTATTACTTCTGATTTGCAGCTTCGACAGACGCTCCGATAAAGCCTTTGAATAGAGGCTGAGGTCTTGTCGGTCTTGACTTGAACTCTGGGTGGAACTGAGAAGCCACGAACCAAGGGTGGTCTTTCAGCTCGATGATTTCAACAAGGCGTCCATCAGGGCTTGTGCCTGAGAATACGAAGCCTTGCTCTTCCATTTGCTGTCTGAATTCATTGTTAAACTCATAGCGGTGGCGGTGGCGCTCGTACACCACTTCATCCTGATACACTTCAAAGGCTTTCGTGCCTTCTTCAAGCTTACAAGGGTAAAGGCCGAGACGAAGCGTTCCTCCGAGATCCTCAACATCCTTTTGTTCAGGAAGAAGATCAATGATCGGGTATTGAGTTGACGGATCAATTTCCGCTGAGTGGGCGCCTTTTAAGCCCAATACGTTTCGTGCGTATTCAATAGACGCCACCTGCATGCCCAAGCAAATGCCCAAGAACGGAATGTTATTTTCGCGCGCGTATTTTGTCGCGACGATTTTGCCTTCAACACCGCGGTCTCCGAATCCGCCCGGCACAATGATACCGTCTGTTCCGCTTGTGAGTTCTGCGATATTGTTTTCTGTCACTTCTTCCGCGTTGATCCACTTCACTTTTACATCTGTGTCAAACGCATAGCCCGCATGGCGGAGAGACTCGACAACAGAAATGTATGCGTCAGGAAGCTCAACGTATTTGCCGACAAGGCCGATTGTAATCGTTTGAGACAGGTTGCTGACTTTGTTAACAAGCTCTTTCCACTCGGACATTTCCGCTTCTTTGCATGCCAATTTCATGTGCTCGCAAACAAGCTTATCAAGCCCTTGTTTTTGAAGCTCCAGCGGAATGGAGTAAAGGTTGTCCGCATCTTCACATTCAATAACCGCTTTTGTATCGATGTCGCAGAAAAGCGCGATTTTATCTTTCATATCTTGAGAAATCGGCATTTCTGTACGAACGACGATGATGTTTGGCTGAATGCCCAAGCTGCGCAATTCTTTTACGCTGTGCTGTGTCGGTTTTGTTTTTAATTCGCCAGCAGCTTTAATGTAAGGTACGAGCGTACAGTGGATGTACATTACGTTTTCACGGCCGATGTCGCTCTTCATTTGGCGGATCGCTTCAAGGAATGGCAGTGATTCGATGTCTCCGACAGTACCGCCGATTTCTGTAATGACAACATCTGCGTTTGTCTCTTTCCCTGCGCGGTAAACACGGTCTTTCAATTCGTTTGTGATGTGCGGAATGACCTGTACGGTTCCTCCAAGGTAATCTCCGCGGCGTTCTTTTTTAAGAACTGTTGAATAGATTTTACCTGTTGTCACGTTGCTGAATTTATTCAGGTTAATGTCGATAAAACGCTCATAGTGACCAAGGTCCAAGTCTGTTTCAGCGCCGTCATCCGTTACGAATACTTCACCGTGCTGGTACGGGCTCATTGTTCCCGGGTCAACGTTGATGTATGGATCGAATTTTTGAATCGTCACGTTCAGTCCGCGGTTTTTCAGCAAACGCCCTAATGAAGCTGCTACAATACCCTTTCCAAGTGAGGATACAACTCCCCCGGTTACAAAAATATATTTCGTCATTTCGTTTGCTCCTCTCTTCGCTCTTAGCTACATTTTTAAAATGTACTATTTTATAAAAAATCATTTAGCCTTTTAAATGATTTATAAGAAAAATGAGGGGTGAAAATAAGAAAGCTCCCTTTCAATTTCTTGAAAGGGAGCATAACGTACTATGTTCTCTCTTCGTTTTTGAAGAGCCCAAAATACATACTACATAGTTCGACTATGAAAGTCAAGATCGTTTTGAAGATGAAATCTGATACTATTTAATTTCCTCTTCTTCATCATCATAGTCTTCATCATCTTCATCAACAATATCTTCTTCGATCTCAAGATCGTCGTCGTCTTCGTCAAGATCTTCATCGTCAAAATCGTCGGCTTCAAGATCGAGTTCTTCCTCAACTTCATCCAAATCAAGGTCGTCTTCGTCGATCTCTTCAAACTCGTCAAGATCAAGATCTTCTTCGACTGCTTTCTTCGCTTTTTTCTTTTTCGCCTTGACTGTCGGCTGAGTTTCTTCATCAAGCTGATCATACGGATACCAGCTGCGAAGCCCCCACGTCTGGTCAGATAGCGCCAGGAAGCGGCCGTCAATGTTTAAATCTGTATAAAATTGAGCGATGCGGTCTCCAAGCTCTTCTTTTTTCACGCCGAGCAAAGATGCGATTTCATTTAAAAGCTCCTGAAAAGGAACTGGTTTTTTATGTTCTTCAAATAATTCGTGAGCGATTTCAACTAAAGCCATTTCCTTTAGCTCTTCCTGTGAATATTGTTTGATACCCAAGGTCGGACACTCCCTTTCTATTACTTATATGTATCTGTTTTATCAATAATGAAAGCGATTTTGTATCGTTCTTATACAAACCATACCTCTCATTATAAACAAAATAAAACAGAATATGCTACCCTTAACAGCGTTAATTTAAATAATTTTACAAGAGTGATCCGACTGAGAGATGTTTTCCGTTAATCCGCGAGCATTCTGGAGATGACCAGTCTTTGAATTTCTTGAGTGCCTTCATAGATTTGCGTGATTTTTGCATCACGCATATAGCGTTCTACCGGATAATCTTTTGTATAGCCGTAGCCGCCGAAAATCTGCACGGCTTCGGTCGTTACCTTCATCGCCGTATCCCCAGCCATCAGTTTGGACATGGCGGAAGCTTTTCCATATGGAAGGCCCGATGATTCTAACCACGCAGCCTGATAGGTCAATAGCCTTGAAGCTTCTATCATTGTCGCCATATCCGCGAGTTTAAAAGCGATGCCCTGCTGCTCGCCGATCGATTTTCCGAATTGCTTTCGCTCTTTTGCATATTGAAGCGCCGCATCAAGCGCTCCTTGGGCGATGCCTACGGCTTGTGCAGCTATGCCGTTTCTGCCTCCGTCAAGCGTCTTCATCGCGATTTTGAAGCCTTCTCCTTCTTCTCCGAGACGCTTTGATGCGGGCACTACACAATCTTCGAACATGATTTCCGTTGTCGGTGAAGAACGGATGCCCAGCTTCTTTTCTTTCTTGCCTGTAAAAAATCCTTCAAAATCCTTTTCTACTATAAAAGCGGTAATGCCTCTTTTCTTTTTCTCGGGATCGGTGACAGCAAAAACAATGTAAATATCAGCAACGCCGCCGTTTGTGATAAACACTTTGGAACCATTCAACACATAGTCATCGCCGATTCGTTCAGCTGTTGTTTTCATGCTGCCGGCGTCAGAGCCAGACCGTGCTTCGGTCAAAGCGAATGCGCCGATTTTCTCTCCGAGGGCCAGCTGTGTTAAGTACTCTGTCTTCTGTTCCTCCGTCCCAAAGGCAAACAGCGGCCAGCTGCAAAGAGAGATATGGGCGGAAAGCGTCACTCCGGTGGAGGCGCACACTTTTGACAGCTCCTCCACCGCGATGACATAGGCTAAATAGTCACTTCCGATTCCGCCGTAATCTTCAGGCCACGGAATTCCCGTCAGCCCCAGATTTGCCATTTCCCGAAACAGCTCGCGATTGAAGCGTTCTTGTTCGTCCCGTTCTGCCGCTGTCGGGGCCACCTCATGCTTCGCAAAATCGCGCACCAATTTTCGTATCATCTCATGTTCTTCTGATAATGAAAAATTCATTGCTTCTCCCCCATTTTCAGATCAGCGCCTAAAACGGATTGAGCCAGAAGCTCGACGACATCGTACGTTTTGACTTGGTCTTCGGCTTCCTTCGCCTTTGTGCCGTCCCCAAGCATCGTGAGACAATACGGACAGCCAGAACTGATCACCGATGGGTTGACTGCGAGCGCTTGCTCTGTCCTGGCGACGTTAATCCTGTTGCCTGTTTCTTCCTCCATCCACATTAATCCCCCGCCGGCTCCGCAGCACATGCCGGTTTCCCGGTTTCTCTCCATTTCAACAAGCTGCACGCCCGGAATGGCTTTCAAAATCTCTCTCGGCGGATCATAAACTTCATTGTACCGGCCCAAATAGCACGAATCATGGAAGGTAATCGTCTCATGAAGCGGGTGCTGCGGCTTTAATTTTCCGTTTTTCACAAGCTCGGCCAGCACTTCTGTATGATGATAAACCTCGCCTTCAAATCCGAAATCCGGATATTCATTTTTAAATAAATTGTATGCATGGGGATCGATCGTAACGATTTTTTTGACATCATTTTTTTCAAATTCAGAAATATTCTTCTCAGCCAGCTCTTGGAACAAAAATTCATTTCCGAGGCGGCGCGGCGTGTCTCCTGAATTTTTTTCTTTATTGCCGAGGATCGCGAAGGACACGCCCGCGTGATTGAGCAGCTTGGCAAAGGAAATTGCGATTTTCTGGCTTCTGTTGTCGTAAGACCCCATGGAGCCTACCCAGAAAAGGTACTCAAATTCTTTTCCTTCTTTTTTCATTTCTTTTACAGTCGGAATCTCAGCATCCGGCGCCTCGTCACGCCAATTTTCACGTTCCTTGCGGTTGAGTCCCCACGGATTCCCCTGCCGCTCAATACTTGTCATTGCGCGCTGGGCGTCACTGTCCATTTTTCCTTCTGTCAGTACGAGGTAGCGGCGGAGATCGATGATTTTATCCACGTGCTCATTCATGACCGGGCATTGATCCTCACAGTTCCGGCAAGTGGTGCATGCCCAAATTTCTTCCTCTGTGATGACGTCGCCGATCAAGCTTGGATTGTAATCAAGCGCGGCTGCGGCTTCCTGCGATCCGCTGCCCGCTGACGCCGCAGCCAGCTGATTGCCTCTCGTATGCCGAAACGCTGCTGCGGGCACCCATGGGGAGCGCGAGGTGACAGCAGCGCCTTTTTCCGTGAGATGGTCTCTGAGACGCAAAATCAAGTCCATCGGAGACAGCATTTTTCCGGTGCCTGTTGCAGGACACATATTGGTACAGCGGCCGCACTCGACACACGCGTATAGATCAAGCAGCTGAGACTGTCTGAAATCCTCAATTTTTCCCGCTCCGTAGCTTTCTTTCGTTTCGTCGGTAAAATCAATTTTTTCAAGTTTTCCGGCAGATTCCATTCGATTGAAAAAGACGTTTGCCGGGCCGGCGATTAAATGGGCATGCTTCGACTGAGGCACGTACACTAAAAAGCTAAGCAAGAACAGAAGATGGATCCACCATGCGATATAGAAAATCACCGCCGCGCCTGTTTTCCCGACACCGCTAAGCATAAACGCAATACCTGAGGCAATTGGCTCGCTCCAAGAAAGCCCATGCTCATGCCAAATCAGATTCATTCCGTTCCCAAGCAGAACGGTCAGCATTAATCCTCCGATAAAAATGAGAACGAGTCCGGCTTTGAAACCGCGTTTCAGCCTCACGAGCTTTTCGATATAACGTCTGTAGAATGCCCACCCAACAGCAATTAAAATGAGAAACGTAACAATTTCCTGAAAAAAGGTGAAGGCGGGGTAGACTGGGCCCAGCGGCAGATTCCGGCCGGGAGCCAGTCCTTTGATGATAAAGTCAATTGCTCCGAACTGAACCAATATAAATCCGTAGAAAAACATGACGTGAATGATTCCGCTTTTCTTGTCCTTGAGCAGTTTTTTCTGTCCGAATACATTCACCCATATGGCGTGAAGCCGTTCCTTGAACCGTTGATCAAATTGTTCTTTCTGGCCGAGCTTGATGTAGGCCAGTCTCGTTTTGACCAAATACACAAACAAATAGACAGCGTAAGCGGTTACAATCAGAAATAATAATGCATTTGCGATGAGAAAGCCGCTCATTCCAATTCCCCCTTTTTACTGATAAAGACCGCGATCCCCTACCCCCGAATCTGTATAAGATTATCTTTATGATAAATAATGAATGAGTGTTCAGTCAATAATTAAATTCCTGCTGTTCGGGCACACTACCTTTACTACGGAAAGGAGTGCCGGTATGAAGGTATTTATCGTGATTATGATCATTGTCGTTATTTTCTTTGCCTTGATTCTGCTTGATATCTTCATGGGCCGTGCCGGATACAGAAAAAAGGCGTACGAGCCTGTTTTTTCAAAAAAGAAGAGTGACATCGAATTGATCCACTGCGGGGCTGATCTCGTTGAGCGGATGATGAATGATATTCGCCAGGCCGCCTCTTCTGTTCACATGATGTTTTTTATTATGAAAAATGATGAGGTCAGCCACAATATGTATACCTTGCTGAAAACAAAAGCCCAAGCTGGCGTATCCGTTTATTTGCTTCTGGATTGGGCGGGCTGCCGGGCAATTAAAAAAACGGCGCTGCAGACGATGAAAAATGCCGGCGTCCATGTCCATGTGATGAATCGTCCCCGTTTTCCTTTTTTCTTTTTTCACATGCAAAAACGGAATCACCGGAAGATTACGGTGATAGACGGAAAAATCGGTTATATCGGCGGATTTAATATCGCCGAAGAATATCTTGGAAAGAAGGCGAAGTTCGGCAATTGGGAGGATTATCATCTGCGCATGATCGGAGAAGGCGTACATGATCTTCAAACGCTTTTTGCTTCTGATCTAAAACGAAATACCGGAATCGAACTGGGTTCGGATGTTTGGCCAAAGCTTCAGCAAGGGACTATTTCTCACAAGATCTATGCGACTGACGGTTATTCCCTTGAAAACATATACTTGGCCAACATTGCCCAAGCGAAGAATCGCCTTACGGTTTGCACGCCTTATTACATTCCATCAAAACCGCTTCAAGAGGCCCTTATTAACGCAAGAAAAAACGGCGTATCCGTGAGAATCATTGTACCGATGAAATCAGACCATCCGCTGGTACGAGAAGCGGCTTTTACGTATTATTCGGAGCTCTTGGATGCCGGCTGCCTTATTTATCGTTATTATCAAGGGTTTTATCATGTAAAAGCCCTCATCATAGACGACCATCTCAGCATTATCGGAACAGCCAACTTCGATAAACGAAGCCTGTTCTTAAATGAAGAGGTGAATGTTGAAATTGATGACGAAGCGTTTACAAGTGAAGTCTATGCCACGATTGAGGAGGATATGAAAAAGTCGGAGCTGCTGACGATGGAGGATTTCAGCAAGCGCACATTCAGGCAGCGCCCGGCGGAATGGCTCGGCAGGGCATTATCTTATTTCTTATAAAGGAGAGTTCCTATGATTTTCAGATTCGGGTTCGTTTCAAATGCGATGAGCCTTTGGGATGCGTCTCCCGCTAAAACATTGACATTCGCGCGTTATTCAAAGCTTTCAAAGACTGAAAGAAAAGAAGCGCTTCTGACTGTGACAAAAGCCAATTTGCGCAATACGATGAGAACCCTTCACTATATCATCGGCCACGGCATTCCTTTGTACCGTTTTTCCAGTTCGATTGTGCCGCTGGCTACGCATCCCGACGTGATGTGGGATTTTGTAACACCGTTTCAAAAAGAGTTTCGGGAGATTGGAGAGCTTGTTAAAACACATCAACTGCGAACAAGCTTTCATCCAAATCAATTCACTCTGTTTACGAGCCCGAAGGAATCCGTCACAAAAAATGCGGTAACCGATATGGCCTATCACTACCGCATGCTTGAGGCCATGGGCATTGCTGATCGCTCCGTTATCAACATTCATATTGGCGGTGCTTACGGAAATAAAGACACCGCCACTGCACAATTTCATCAAAATATAAAACAGCTGCCGCAGGAGATCAAAGAGCGGATGACACTTGAAAATGATGATAAAACATATACAACGGAAGAAACGCTTCAGGTCTGTGAGCAGGAGGATGTTCCGTTTGTCTTTGACTTTCATCATTTTTACGCCAATCCAGACGATCACGCCGACCTGAATGTAGCACTGCCCCGCATGATCAAAACGTGGGAGCGGATCGGCCTTCAGCCAAAGGTTCACTTGTCTTCCCCAAAATCGGAGCAAGCGATACGCAGCCATGCCGATTATGTTGAAGCCAACTTTTTGCTGCCGCTGTTGGAACGCTTTAGGCAATGGGGAACTAATATTGATTTCATGATTGAAGCAAAGCAGAAAGACAAGGCGCTTCTCCGCTTGATGGATGAATTAAGCTCCATCCGCGGTGTCAAACGCATCGGGGGCGGTGCGCTGCAATGGAAGTCATAAATGTGCAAAAATAGGTTTACGACTTGTCAGCTTTGGGAACTTAGGCTATATAAGACAACAATCGATGGAGGAGAAAGATCATGAAAAATATCAAGTCTCTGAAAGTAGCCGCACAGGCCTTTACTTTAAGAAATTTGATTCATCTTTATAAAATGTGCCATTCCGGAAGCCACGAGGTTTATATTTATTCAAAGAAAACGATGTGCAAAATCAAAAGCTTAATTGAGCTTGAAACATTCCGCATGGCTCATAATGAAAAGGAATATCTGATCGTAGTTGAAGGAACAAAAGCATCACAGCTCATTGAAAAATTCCAAAATCTCATCGAGCCTGCTGAGAGAGAAGCGCTCTAACTTACATACAAAAAAGGATAGACATCTGTCTATCCTTTTTCTTATGCTCTTACATAATGGAGCTGAACCGCTTGTCCAAATTGTTTTGTCCCTTTTAACCGCAGTTTTGTTTCATTTGTTAGTTCGTGAAACAGCGGGATGCCGCTTCCTAAAACGACGGGAATAACAGTGATGATGAATTCGTCGATGGCATCTTCTTTCATAAAGTCATTCACAAGCTCTGCCCCGCCAGCTATCCAGATGTTTGAGCCTTTTTCCTGTTTCAAACGGGCAGTGAAGGCTCTGGCTCCCTCATTGATAAACGTCACATGTTCATCTTGATAACTGTCGGGCGATCCTGTAAAAACATAGCAGGTTTTATCCTGATACGGGAAAACCGGTGTTAGCACTTTAACGTGCTCATATGTGCTCCGCCCTAAAATGACTGTATCAACCTGCTGATAAAAATCACTGTAGCCGTTGTCACCTTCACCTTCAAATTCATCCAGCCAATCGATGCTTCCATCTTCTTTTGCGATCATCCCGTCCAATGAAACAGCAATGTACAGCACAGTTTTTCTTTCCATGTTCTCCTCCTATCGATGCACCATTTGCCCGAATTGCGCTTGATGCAGCCTGCTGTATAGGCCTCCGGCTTCGATCAGGTCTTGATGACGGCCTTGTTCTTCAATACCGTTGTTTGTGACGACTACAATTCTGTCCGCGTCTTTGATTGTTGCCAGCCTGTGGGCGATGACAAGCGTCGTGCGCCCCTCAGACAACTCTTGAAGCGCCTTTTGGATCGCCGCTTCCGTCTCTGTATCAAGGGCTGAGGTGGCTTCGTCGAGAATCAAGATCGACGGATTTTTCAAGAACATCCTTGCAATTGACAGACGCTGTTTTTGCCCGCCGGAAAGCTTCACGCCGCGTTCGCCAATCATAGTATCCAACCCATCGGGCATGTTATGGACGAGCTCTTCCAGATGCGCCTGCTTCACAGCTTGCCAAATGTCTTCTTCTGATGCGCCTAGTCGGCCGTAGGCGATATTTTCTCTAAGCGTGCCCGAGAATAAGAAAACGTCCTGCTGCACGACGCCAATCTGCCCGCGCAACGAAGAAAGCGTCATGTCTTTTATACTGATGCCGTCAATCGTAATGTCGCCCTCCGATGCTTCATAAAAACGCGGAAGCAGACTGCAAAGCGTTGATTTCCCAGCACCTGACGGACCGACGAACGCCACCGTTTCCCCCGCTTGAATGGATAGGTTGATGTCATTGAGGACATTGTGATGGTCATCATAGCCAAACGAAACATGTTTATAGCGGATATTGCCCTTCAGGCCGGAAACATCTCTCGCATCAGGTGAATCCTGAATGTCCGGCTCTGTCTCCATGAGCTCCATATAGCTTTTGAAACCCGCGATCCCCCTCGGATACATTTCGATAATGGCATTAATTTTGTCAATAGGCCTGAACAGCACATTTGTCAGGAGCACAAACGCCACAAATTCCCCGTACGATAAGGAGCCGCGAATGACAAACCACGTCCCGCACAAAAGGACAAACAGCGTGACAAACCGGGTCAGCATATAGCTGATTGACCCGTTTTTCGCCATGATTTTGTAGGAAGAAAGCTTTGTGACACGAAAACGCTGGTTGTTGACGGCGAAGCGTTCTTTTTCAAACGCTTCATTTCCGAACGCCTGCACAAGCCGGATGCCGCCGATGTTATTTTCTACACGCGCGCTGAAGTCTCCGATATCCTTGTTCAGCGTGGTAAATGCTTTGGTCATTTTTTTGTTGAAATAAAGCGCTAGCCAAATGACGATCGGCATAATGATAAACGTTAATAAAGCAAGCTGCCAGTTAATAAACAGCATCACTCCGAACGCCCCGAGAATGGTCATGACCGCAATGAATAAGTCTTCCGGACCGTGATGGGCGACTTCACCGATATACATTAAATCGTTCGTGAGCTTCGACATCAGCGTTCCCGTCTTGTTGTTGTCGTAAAATTTGAACGAGAGCTTTTGCAAATGGTCAAAAAGCGACTTTCTCATATCAGTCTCAATATTGATACCAAGCATGTGTCCCCAGTAGGTCACGATATACTGAAGAGCCGAGCTGAGCGCGTACACCGCAAATAACCCGATTGAGGTCGCGATGATCAGCCCCCAGTCCCTGCCCGGCAGCAAGGTATCAATAAAATAATTGACGATCAAAGGAAAACTCAGCTCCATTAAACCTCCCGCGATCGCTGAGAAAAAGTCGAGAAAGAACAACGTTTTATATGGTTTATAATATGAAAAAAATTGCCGCAGCACCCTATCTTCCCCCAATGTATAAATAACTGATAATATTTCTCAATTATACTATACACGGGCTGTTTTGAAAGATCAGATTTCTTTTTTCTTACAGAACACCTGAAAACAGGCGGGCAAATGACTCTTTTGTCCGGTCAGCCACGCCTCTTTTATAAAAGCCGACAGGGCTGAGCTTTTCACTTTCCTGCATATCTTCTTCAAAATGGGCCTCAAGGGTTCGGATCGCTTCGGCATCCGTGAAGAACACATTCACTTCAAAGTTGAGCTGAAAGCTGCGCATATCCATATTCGCGGTGCCGACGGAGGCGAGATCGCCATCAATGATCATGACTTTTTGATGCATGAAGCCTTTTTGGTAGGAGTACACTTCAATGCCCTCAAGGAGCAGCTCCGGGAAATAGGACCTCGACGCGTATTGGGTCAAAAAGCTGTCGTTCTTCTCCGGCACCATAACCCTTACCTCTACCCCCTTTGTCGCCGCTGCTTTTAGCGCCGTGCGAATGGATTCATTGGGGACAAAATAGGGCGTTGCGATCCATATTGATTTCTGCGCTGAAGAAATCATTTCATAATAAAGGTCGCTCATGCTTTCCTTCATGTCAGGGCCTGTCGCGACAATTTGATAAATGCCTCCTCCTTCCACGGGAACCGGGGTATTGTACTCCTCTTGATCAATTAACACTTCATTGGAGACGTATTCCCAATCCAGCATAAAGATAGCGTGGAGCGTTTGCACAATTTCCCCCTCAAGCCGCAGGTGTGTATCTCTCCAAAATCCGATGTACGGATCTCTGCTGATATATTCCTTCCCAACATTTAATCCACCCACAAAACCGGTTTTCCCATCGATGATCACGATTTTCCGGTGATTTCTGAAATTCAGCTTCTGGTTGAAAAACCCGTATTTCAGCGGAGAAAACGGGACGATGTCCACCCCCGCTTGTTTCATTCTCATAATATCTCTTCTTGCCAGCTTCATGCTTCCTGCCGCATCGTATAAAAACCTCACCTCGACACCCTGGCCCGCTTTCTCCATCATAATATCCATCATGCCGCGTCCGAGCATGTCTGATTTAAACATGTAGTATTCAATATGTATGTAAGATTCCGCTTTTCTCATTGCTTTGAAAATGTCCGGGAAGGTTTCTTCGCCGTTTTTCAGCACTTTGATGTTGCTTTTCGTATTGATATTCATATGGGCAGCCCTGATGGAATAGGTAAAGAACCTCTCTTGATTGTCCTTCAGCCCTGTCACTTCGGGCGTTTCCTCCTTGTCAAACAGCTTCCTGAGCTTTTCCCTGTTGTACATTCGTTTTGTCTTAAACAGCTTTCCCTTTACATAAAGCTGTCCCGAAAACAGATAAAACACGTAGCCGGCGATTGGAAAAAAGACAAGAATATGGATCCATAGCAGCGTGTGCTGCGAGGTGCGGTTTTCAAGAATTAATGAATAGATGCTGAACAAAATAATGCTTATATAGCAAAGCAATCCTCCGTAAAACTCAAGCCTGGAAACCGGAAAAAACCAAATGACATATGCCCCGATGAGCATCATATATAAAAAGAAAAATTCCAGTCTCCTTTTCAGCATCCTGATTCTCTCCAATCTGATTCAATTACCTCTGTATTACCTCTTTTTTCTAATCGATAAACCTTGTAAGTAAAAAACCTCTCCGCCAAAGGAGGAGAGGTTTAGAGAAAACTAATTGTCAAGGGGTTCATCCGCATCGTTTCTGCAGAAATAAAGCAAGACTATTGGCAACGCCGAGTGAAGCCTGATGCTACAACATGAACGGCAGGCCGAACCCGCTCAGCACTCCGGCACGCGCCGAAAAAGAGGCGGCGCTGTGACTGCAAATACGGTGGATAGAGTAAATTTGATACCCATTCTGATGAGAGAAAATACATAAAACGGGATATTGATCAGAAAGAAAATAAGGAGTTAGTCAGGCTGAGTCATAATCTGCTGTTCCGCCGGTTTAAAATGAGTAAAATCCGTTTTATTCTTGATGTTATTTCCAAATACAAACACAACAGGATTCCCGGCCGCCCAGCCATTACCTTGGCAGAAAAAACCCCCTCTTGCAAGGGGGATTTTCACGAGCGTTTCCGATATACAACGTAGCTGCGGGTCAGATACTTGAGCGGCAGACTGAACACATGAACCAATCTTGTAAACGGCCACAGGATAAAAACGACGTATCCTATCACAATATGAAACTTAAACCATAGCGGGACACTCTCCATCAAAGAGGCGTCAGGCCTGAACAAAACGATTTCCCTGAACCAGGGCCCGACTGTGGTCCGGTAATCAAATCCTTTCGAATCAATGTTGAGAAACGTGGCCGCAACGCCTGACAGCATCATGAACAGCAGCAGGAGGAGCGTAAGGATATCGGATGGCGAGCTCGTTTTGCGGATTCTTTTGTCAAACAGCCTTCTGTACGTCAGGATGACAAGTCCGGTACATGCCGCAATGCCCGCCGGCAATCCAGCGCCAATCGCCATTTTGTGATACATATGCTCTGAAATGCCAAGGGAAGCATACACGCCTTCCGGGATCAGAATCCCCATGACATGCCCGCCGACAACGCACAGCAGTCCCCAGTGAAAAAGTGTGCTGCCCGCCGCAAGTTTTTTCTTTTCTAACAGCTCGCTTGATTTCGCCGTCCAGCCAAATTGGTCATGCTGGTAGCGGTAAATATGGCCGCCGATAAAGATTGTCAATACAATGTATGGCATAATACCCCAGAGGATCTGCCCGCTCATGCCTGAACAGCCCCTTCAACGCTTTCACGTACGCCGATGTTTTCAAGCGCGGCCAGCAGCACGTGCAGCAGTTCAGCGTATATACTGTCATTTTTTTCGAGACGGGATGCCAGCTCCCTCACATTGGACAGATATTTCTCAAACACGCTTCTCGCTGCTTCAATTTCTGCAGCCGCAGCAAATTCCAGCATCAGCGGCAGATAATCAGGCAGCTCTTTCTCTGTCGGCAGGAAACCGGATTGCTCGTATGTGTTTTTTAAATGCAGCAATTCAACGCCGCGTTCCCTTTGCTCGCCCGAGTTAAAGTAGGTGACATACATATTTGTTTTTTTCCCAAAGTCGAATGTATAGACATAGTGTTCAATCAGCGCTTCCGGTGAAAAGCTGGCTGACGCTTCGAAAAAGTGCAGCAGCTTCTCCCGGATTTGCCGGTTGCTGATTTCATGGATAAGAGCCTTCCAATCGGGAATCTCGGCTCTCCACTCTTCATCCGGATAAGAGAGAAGAGTGGAAAGAGCGGAGAACGTCATTTGCCGGTCTGTGGTGTTCATCTTGTTACACCTCATTTATCAAAAGTTAGAAACAGGAGCCGGGGCCGCCTGAAAATGATAAGCCGCAGCTCCCTTGTTCAGCATATAAATCTGAAACTTCTTCTCGATGACTGCTCGGTATCACAAAGCGGTCATCATATTTGGCAATCGCAAGCAGCCGATACATATCTTCAATTTGCTGTTCTGTTAAGCCGACACTGGAGATCAGTTCCGGGTCGATTGATTTATTCGTCTGGATCGCTCTCATATACTGGCGCATGACAGACATTTTCTTCAACGTTGACCGAATATGATCCGTATCACCGGCTGTTAACAGCTGCGCCAAATAATCTATCGGGATTCTCATTTGGTCGATAGCCGGAAAAATATCTTCCGCGGATTGCCGGCTGCCTTTTCCTTCAAAGAGATTCATAATCGGGCTGAGCGGCGGAATGTACCACACCATTGGCAGGGTGCGGTACTCAGGATGAAGCGGCAGCGCAATCTTCCAGTCAATGATCATTTTATAAATCGGCGATTGCTGCGCAGCCTCTATCCATTCAGCCGGAATGCCTTGTTCTTTTGCCAGTTTGGCAACCTCAGGATCATTCGGATCAAGAAAAACGTCCAATTGGGAATGGTAGAGATCCTTTTCATTTTCAACAGATGCCGCTTCCTCCACTTTGTCCGCGTCATACAGCATGACGCCGAGGTAGCGGATTCTGCCAACACACGTCTCAGAGCAGATGGTTGGCAGTCCCGCCTCCAAACGCGGAAAGCAGAGTGTGCATTTTTCCGCTTTGTTCGTTTGCCAGTTAAAATAGACTTTTTTATAAGGACAGGATGAGACGCAATATCTCCATGAACGGCATGCGTTTTGATCCACAAGCACAATGCCGTCCTCCTCGCGTTTGTACATGGCGCCGGATGGACAGGATGAGACGCATGCCGGGTTGATGCAGTGCTCGCAAATACGGGGCAAATACATCATAAAGACGTCATCGAATTCTGTTTTGATCGATTCCTCCATCTTTTGTACGTTGGGATCTTCAAGTCCCGTAATGTGGCCGCCTGCGAGATCGTCCTCCCAGTTCGGTCCCCATTCGATATTCATGAAATCCCCCGTCAAGGACGATTTCGGGCGTGCTACCGGCTGGTGTTTTTTCTGCGGGCTGTTCGTTAATGTTTCATAATCATAGTTCCAAGGTTCATAGTAATCATCAATTGACGGCTGATTCGGATTATAGAAAAGGCCTGCAAGCCGATTGGTTTTCGAGCCCGATTTCAGCTCGAGCTTTCCTTTTTTCAATGTCCAGCCGCCTTTATATTTGTCCTGGTCCTCCCATTGCTTCGGGTAGCCGATGCCCGGCTTTGTTTCTACATTATTGAAGTACATATATTCCGCACCGGAACGGTTTGTCCACGTGTTTTTGCAAGTGACGCTGCACGTGTGGCAGCCGATGCATTTATCCAAGTTCATGACCATACCGATTTGCGCTTTAATCTTCAAGCCAATCGACCTCCTTCAGCTTGCGGATGACGACGTTCAGGTCGCGCTGATTCCCCGTTGGACCGTAATAATTAAAGCCGTAGCTGAGCTGGGCGTAGCCACCGATCATCTGTGTCGGCTTGACGTGAATCCTTGTCGGGCTGTTATGGGTGCCTCCGCGGTTATTCGTCAGCTTTGTGCCTGGCACGTTGATGTGGCGGTCCTGGGCATGGTGCATAAACGCCATTCCTTTAGGAATCCGATGAGACAAAACCGCTCTTGCGACGACAACACCGTTTCGGTTGAAGCATTCAATCCAATCGTTGTCTTTGATATCCGTGTCCTCTGCATCATCTTTATTCATCCACACGGTCGGCCCGCCGCGGAACAGCGTCAGCATCGGCAGAGAATCAAAATACATGCTGTGGACAGACCATTTATTATGCGGCGTCAAATAATTGAGGACGATTTCTTTTCCCTCTTGATCAGGCCGCTTGCTTAGAAACGGGCGGTGCTGGAGGATCGGTTTAAATGTCGCCATCGTTTCACCGAATTCCATCATCAGTTCATGATCGACATAATAGGATTGTCTGCCTGTCAGTGTCCGCCACGGGATTAATTTTTCAACATTCGTCGTAAACGGCGAATACCTGCGGCCTCCTTTTTCAGAGCCGGTAAATGCCGGAGACGTGATCACCGTTTTCGGCTGGGCTGTAATTTGTTCGAACGTAAAGCATTCTTCCTCGCGCTCTTCCGCCAGGTCTTTCAGCTTCAGGTTTGTGATGTTTTCAAGTGATTCCCATGCTTTTACGGCGACCTTTCCATTCGAAGTGGATGATAGGGTTAAAACCGCTTCTGCCGCCTGCTTTGCTTCACTTATATTTGGACATCCCTTTGCCACGCTGTCTGAGGTGATTTCTCCCAGTCTCTTTTTGAGTGATTCATATTCATCGGCTATTGACCAGCTCATCCCTTTTGTTCCGCTCGGCTTTAAAGCAGCGTTAGGACCGAGTGCGGTCATTTTATGAAAAATGTGTTTGTAATCCCGTTCAACGACTTGGATGTTCGGCATCGTTTTTCCCGGAATGGCTTCACATTCGCCCTTGCTCCAGTCATTGATTTTGCCGAATGGCTGGGCCAATTCCTGCATGGTGTCGTGGAGGAGCGGCGTCGCAACCACTTCTTTCACCGGCTCCATATTGACTTCTTCTGCCAGATCGGAAACGGCTTTTGACAGCGCCTTGAAAATATCCCAGTCTGACTTCGATTCCCACGGAGCTGAGATCGCCGGAGCAAATGGATGAATGAACGGATGCATATCTGTGCTGCTGAGATCGTGTTTTTCATACCATGTCGCCGCCGGCAGCACGATATCGGAATACAGCGCCGTACCCGCCATTCGAAAATCAAGATTGATTAATAAGTCGAGCTTTCCTTCCGGCGCCTGCTCCCGCCATTTGATTTCTTCTGGGCGGATGCTGTCGCTGTCGTCATTCATTAAACCGTTCGTTGTCCCCAGCAAATGCTTGAGAAAATATTCATGCCCTTTTCCTGAGCTTGAGATCAGATTTGCCCGCCATACAAAGAGATTCCTTGGGAAATTCACTTCATTGTCAGGATCTTCAATCGCGAATTTCAGTTTTTTCTCTTGGAGCTGTGAGGCCACGTACGCACCTACGTCTTCAGGTGTTGCTGCCCCTGCTTTTTCAGCTTCTTTATACAGATCGATGCCATTTTGATTGAAAGTCGGGTAAGACGGAAGCCACCCTAGCCGCGCCGCCAGCACATTGTAATCAGCGTGGTGCTTGTAGCGGGATGACGCAGCAATCGGTGATGCCAAATCACTGATCGGCTGGTCCTCATAACGCCACTGATCTGTCGCAAAGTAGAAAAATGAAGTGCCGTTTTGCAGCTTGGGCACGCCCTCCCAGTCCTTTGCAGTTGCAATCGTCTGCCATCCTTCAGCAGGTCGGAGCTTTTCCTGCCCGACGTAATGGGCCCAGCCTCCGCCATTTACGCCTTGGGCGCCTACAAGCAAAACAAGATTTAACACTGCTCGGTAGATCGTGTCGGAGTTGAACCAGTGGTTAATGCCGGCTCCTACGATAATCATAGACCGGCCGTCTGTATCGATCGCATTTTGAGCAAACTCTCTGGCAATCTTAACGACAGCTTCTTTTTTGATTCCTGTCATTTGTTCCTGCCAGGCAGGCGTAAACGGCTCAGGATCATCATAGGAGACAGCTTGTTGTTCGCCGATGCCCCGATTTACGCCGTAGTTAGCCAGTATCAAGTCAAACACGGTCGTGACGTACGTCTCTTCACCGTTCAGGTTCATTTTTTTAATAGGAAGATCCCGCTCGAGCACTTTGTTTCCGTCATTTGAAAAATAAGGAATGCGCACCGTGCCGATTTCATCCTCTATTCCGAGCACAGAGAGACGGGGTTCAATCGGTTCCCCGGTTTCTTCATCAATCATGTGCAGGTTCCATTTCTGCTGCCCGTCCCAGCGCGAGCCCATTGTCCCTTGGGGTATGGCAAATGAACTTGTCTGTTCATCCCAAACCGCAGGCTTCCACTGATCATGCTTTGTCTTCCGCCCGATGTCCTTCGCATGCAGAAACCGTCCCGCTGTGTATACGCCATTTTCTTTTGACAGGGTGACGAGAAATGGAAAATCAGTGTATTGCTTCGCGTACTCAATAAAACGTTCAGTTTCTTGGTTCACGTAAAATTCCTGCAGAATGACGTGACCCATCGCCATCGCAAGCGCCCCGTCAGTCCCTTGGCGAATACTCAGCCAGTCATCCGCGAACTTTGAGGATTCCGCAAAATCCGGACTGATCGAAATGACCTTAGCGCCTTTATAGCGGGCCTCCGCCAAAAAATGCGCGTCAGGCGTTCTCGTTAACGGAACGTTGGAGCCCCATGTGATGATATAGCCGGAATTGTACCAATCACTGCTTTCCGGAACGTCCGTCTGGTCACCCCAAATTTGCGGGGATGCCGGAGGAAGATCCGCATACCAGTCATAAAAACTGAGCATAGGGCCTCCGATTAACGACATAAACCGGGAGCCTGATGCATGGCTGATCATGGACATGGCCGGAATCGGAGAAAAACCGACGTTTCTGTCAGGCCCGTATTTCATCACTGTATACAGCAGAGAGGCTGAAATCAGCTTCAGCACCTCCGGCCATTCAGCGCGCACAAAACCGCCTTTCCCTCTCGCCTGTTTATAGGACTTCGCTTTTTCAGGGTTTTCGACGATCGATTTCCAGGCTTCCAATGGATTTTGATGTTCTTGCAGTGCCTCCCGCCATAAATTAATCAGTACACCGCGCACGTATGGATATTTCACACGCAGCGGGCTGTAGATATACCATGAAAAACTGGCCCCCCGCGGGCAGCCTCTCGGTTCAAAATCAGGCATATCCGGGCCTGTTGAAGGATAATTCAAATTTTGCCCTTCCCACGTGACAATTCCGTTTTTCACATAAATATTCCAGCTGCAAGACCCTGTACAGTTAACGCCGTGGGTGGAGCGAACGACTTTGTCGTACTGCCATCTGTTTCTGTATACATTCTCCCAATCGCGATCTTCGCGGGTGGTTTGGCTATGTTTATTTGAATGGTGTTCGATAGGAGAGAAATAATTCAATCTCCTAAACAACGGACTCCTTTTCTTTTTCTTCATGAGAGTTCACTCCTTCCGAGTCAGGTGATGCTAAGTTCACTATAAACAGAGACAGCGTGTTTCCTTGTGAACTATGTCACACACTCTGCTTTTTTCACAAAATGTTCACACAAAGGAGAAGGAAGGCTTTTCACAGGATGTGAGGAAGGCTGCGTTCAGGCAGAACGCTTGGGTCATTAGCTGCCTTTCATTCAAAGATCAAAAAAAACCGGCTCTATTTAAGAACCGGGCTCAGCGTTTTCATCCTGTGATGTATGCAAATACCGCAAAAATAATTGATAGGAACAAAAAACATTTTGCTGAAGCATAGCCAAAAAGTTCATTTGCAGCTGCGGATGATAAGACATCATTTTCTTAAATATGTAATATGGGATGTTGAGAATCAGAATGTCTGAAGTGGCATTGACTGAGATAAAGGGCGATAAATAAAGCCCGCCTTTTTCATCAATCGGAAACACATCGCCTTTTTCCCACAGCGCAACGGTTTTCGACCCTTCAGGGAGCCTTGTGTCCATAAAACGGACACTGCCTTTTAATACAATATAAACAGATTGAGAATGAAGAAAAGATGGAGACTGATCACATGAACCGCGGATAAACGTGCCGTTTTTCAGCAAGGTTTCGACAATGGATAGAGGCACTTCATTAAACATAGGAAGTTGTTTCAGAAATAATAAATAGTCACACTGATTCATAGGAAAACCTCCTGTGCTAAGGATAGCTTTAGTGTAGCTCGACTGAGCCTGTACAGCAGTGATGTATTTCACAGCCTGTATGATGAATGTCACTTATCAGGAGGGTGAATGCATTTATAATGAAAGAAAAAAGGAGGATTTCGATGAAGGCGCTGATTCCGAAGCAGCACGGGGCGTGGGCGATGCTGCTGATCCCATTTTTACTCGGCATGGTCAAGGGAGGCCCCGTTATTTGGCATATTCCGCTCTTCCTTGGTTGGCTTTTCCTATACTTAGCGGTTTATCCCGTTACGCTTGCCTTAAAAAAGAAACAAAGCAAACCATATCAAAAGTGGATGTGTTATTACGGTTTTCCCGCCTGCTGCTTTTTGATGATCTCGGTCTTTCATAAGCCGCCTCTCATCTGGGTGGGCGTTTCTTTACTGCCGCTGTTTCTCATACATATGTATTTTGCCCGCAGAAAAAACGAACGAGCCTTATTGAATGATGTTGCAGGTGTCTTGTTCTTTTGTTCGGGCGGGTTTGCGAGCTGCTGGCTGGGGATGGGAACCCTTGACGGCTGGGCTTGGTTTATTTTCTTGCAGTCTGCTTTATTTTTTATCGGGAGTTCCTTTTATGTGAAATCGGTGATCCGCGAGAGAAAAAACAGGGCATTTGCATACTGGTCATGGGGATATCACCTGCTGCTCCCCTTTTTATCCGCTCTTTTCGGAGCAGGATGGGCGTTTCTCGCTTTTATCCCGAGCAGCTTGCGGGCATGGTTTTTTCATGGAAGGGATTGGCCCGTAAAAACGATTGGCATTCTGGAAATCGTGAATGCCTGCTTCTTTCTTGCCGTCATGTGCCTGTTTATCACAAGGTAAAAAAACAAGGACACCGCTGTCCTTGTTTTTTTCAGTCAATATTGCAAATCTCCAGCGGGCAATTTTCACACTCAATCTCACATCGTAAATAGTCCCGCTTGTGCAAAATAATTTTTCCGGATTCGTCTATCGAAATAACCCCTTTTTTGCGGAGATCTCCCAGCATACGGTTGATGCTTTCCCGTGCAGCCGCACAAAACTTTGCCAAATCCTGATTTGTCAGGACAATGTTAATCAGAATGCCGTCGCTTCGCTCCACTCCGTAGCTGTTTGATAAGCGGATAAGGGTAGAATAGAGCGCCCCCTTTTTGCCATGAAGAAGCAGATCCCTGATTTTGGACTGAATCTTCCGGAGGTGCGTGCTCATCCATTTCATGAACTCAAATGTCAAAGCGCCGTTTTGGATTAATTCTTTTTCCAGTTTATTTTTATTAATGACGAGCACCTCGCCATCCTCTAGCACTTTTGCACTGAGCATATACCTTGGTTCTTCAGTGAAAAGTGTTAATTCTCCGACGATATCATGCTTTTGGCAGATTCTAAGCGTCAGGTCTTTTCCGTCAGATGTCAGCTTGCCGATTTCAATGAGTCCTGATTGAATCAGATAAAGCTCTTCTGCATCCATTCCTTCTCGAAACAAATACGTGTGTTTTTCCATTTTTCTTTTCGTGCTGATCGATTCCAGCAATTCATGCAGATCGCTGGATATAAGATCACTATCAGATGGTCGAACAGAGAGAAAATTCATGAGCTCACCTCGAAGAAAGTCACGTTGTGTGTTTATTGTAACGTGAATTGATTTGTACCCATCGAGAAAAAACTAACAATCTTGTGAATGCCCAGTGTTAGTTGATGCTCTGGCTGTTTCTCTCCGTGTGTGTTTTCATTCTTTCCTGCCAATACATCCATATGACAAGGACAAAACTGGCTAACGCCACCTCTGAAAGCGCCATAAACCCGATCGCGTACTGGCCTGTTGCCTGAAACACACTCGCCAATATGAGCGGAGGAAAAAAGCCGCCTAATCCGCCCATGGCAGACACAATCCCATTGGCAATCCCCGCTTGCTTCGAAAAATAGAAAGGCACCAGTTTAAAAACAGTCCCATTTCCTACGCCTGAGCAGACGGCCACAGTTAATGATCCAAACGTATAAAGGCCGATTGTCGGCGAGAACGATAGGATAATGCCTGATAATGTAAGCCCGGCAAAAACAAACATCAAGATGCGGAGCGGGCTCATTTTATCAGCCAGGAATCCGCCCGCAGGCCTGAGCAGCGTAGAAACCGCAATAAAGCCAGCCGTCCGCAAGCCGGCATCTGCAGGATTCAGCCCAAAATGCTCCACCAGAAAGTTCGGCAGATAGATAGTGAAGGCGACAAAGGCACCGAACGTAATAAAATAAAACAGGCTCAGAAACCATAGCACATGATTTCGGTAAACGGCTTTGATTTGAGTCTTAACAGAAACTTTGACCTTCTTCTCATGCCTGTCGCCAAACAAAACGTGCAGTAAGGCAAAGACAGCCAGCAAAACCAAATACATCTGCACGGTTGATTTCCACCCGACGGCTTGAGCGATAACCGGCGCTGCAAATGTCGTAACGGCTGTCCCGATATTTCCTGCACCGTAAATCCCATTGACGACACCGTGCTTTTCTTTCGGATAATATTTCGGGAGGGAGGTCACCCCAATGGAAAACACCGCTCCCCCGATCCCTAAGAAAAAGCCGCCTGCGATTAAATCAAACAGAGAATCCGCGATACTGATCCAAAATACAGGAAATAAAAGCAGGATGAAGCTGACCATAAACATGAGCCGCGCGCCAAACCTGTTCGTTAAATACCCTAAAGGAATGCGGAGAAGCGACCCGAGGATCACAGGAATCGCGGTCACTAAAGAAATCTCACCCTTGCTTAAATGAATATCTAATGTGATTTGGGAAATGAGTGATGAAATCAGCACCCAAACCATAAACCCTGCCACCAAGCTTAATGACTGTAACGATAATTGAATGTGTTGACGGTTGATCATTTGGCTTGCCCCTTTCAATGATTCAATAATCAGTCTTATCATACAAAAACTCGGCAAACAGGATTGTGAATTACATCACACGTTTTTCTCATAAAAAAAGGACAAAGCCCGAAGACTTTGTCCTTTTGTTCGTGATTACATTTTTTCCGGAGCCGATACGCCGATCAGCTGAAGCGCATTGTTCAGCGTAATTTGCGTTGCCTTCATTAAAGCCAGGCGCGCGCGGCTTTTCTCTTCATTTTCAGGGTCGATGACTTTCTCTGCGTTGTAGAAGCTGTGCAGAGCAGAAGCCAGATCATAAATATAGTTAGTGACACGGTGCGGAATTCGTTTTTCCGCTGCTTCCGCCACTGCCTCTGGGAAGCCGCCGATCGTTTTCAGCAGATCGTATTCTTTTTCTGATTGAATATGGCTGAAATCAAGATCTGCCGCCGGTTTAAGCCCCTGCTCTTCCCCTTGGCGAAGCATGCTGCAAATACGTGCATGCGCGTATTGTGCATAATACACAGGGTTTTCGTTAGATGTTGATACAGCAAGATCTAAGTCAAAATCCATATGGGTGTCTGCACTTCGCATTGCAAAGAAGTAACGCACGGCATCCAAGCCGACTTCTTCAATCAGGTCACGCATCGTTACGGCTTTACCGGTCCGTTTGCTCATTTTCATTTTCTCGCCGTTTTTGTAAAGGTGAACGAGCTGAATGATTTCTACTTCAAGCGTTCCTTTTTCATACCCCAGCGCTTCGATTGCCGCTTTCATACGCGGGATGTAGCCGTGGTGATCGGCGCCCCAAACGTTGATCAGCTTATCAAAGCCGCGGTCAAGCTTGTCCTTATGATACGCGATATCAGGAAGCAGGTACGTGTACGTGCCGTCCTTCTTGATCAATACGCGGTCTTTATCATCGCCGAACGTCGTGGAACGGAACCAAGTCGCGCCGTCTTCTTCATAGACATGGCCTTTTTCGCGGAGCGCTTCAAGCGCGGTGTCGATTTTTCCATTTTGGTACAGTGAAGTTTCGGAATACCACACATCAAACGGCACACGGAAGTTTTCCAAGTCCTTGCGAAGCTTGTCCAGCTCGTATTTCAGGCCGTATTCACGGAAAAACGCGAGGCGTTCACTTTCCTCTTCGTTAACGAAACGGTCACCGTATTCCTCAGCGAGACGCTTTCCGATCGCAATGATATCCTCGCCGCGGTAGCCATCCTCCGGCATCGGTTTTTCCAATCCGAGCGCTTCAAAGTAACGGACTTCAACAGAAAGCGCCAGATTGTTGATTTGGTTTCCCGCATCGTTAATGTAGTATTCGCGGCTTACATCGTAACCCGCTTTTGAAAGCACGTTGCACAAGGAATCGCCGACAGCCGCCCCGCGCGCATGCCCGAGGTGAAGGTCTCCCGTCGGATTCGCTGATACGAATTCTACCTGAACTCGTTCACCGTTTCCGATGTTCGTTTCCCCGTATGCTTCCCCTGCTTCCAGTACAGACGGAATCAGCTTTGTTAAATATTGATTGTTCATATAGAAATTGATAAAACCCGGGCCGGCGATATCCAGTTTTTCAATCGAAGCCTTTCCTTTATCAAAATGAGCGACAATCTCTTCAGCGATTTGACGCGGCGCTTTTTTTGCCACTCTTGCCAACTGCATCGCCATATTCGTTGAGTAGTCGCCGTGTGTTTTATCTTTCGGTGTTTCTAAAACAACATTGGGAATCTGGCTTTCTTCAGCCAGTCCCGCTTTCAGAACGGCCGCTTTGATTTCTTCTTTCAGCACGTCCTTCATTTGTTCCGCAATGTTCATGCGTGAGTTCCTCCCTCATACGTGATCGTCATATTATGTAAATGCTCCTGCTCGTCTCCGACATGCATGTCATATGCGATGCTGATACGGCCTTTTTCTTCATCGAGATCAGATTGAATCGATTTTGTGCTTGTTTTCAGCTCAAGCTCACCAAATGACATTTTATATTTAGCAATTGTGGAAGCTCCCGTTACGAAACGCTGATTCATTTTGACAGCGCCTGACCTCATGACCAGGACTTCGCCTTCGCTTACTTTCACAATCGTTTTGACTTTGCCTAAGTCGTGTTCTTCATAATAAAATAGATACACTTTATTTTGTTTTACATAGTAAAATCCGGTGGTGCGGAATTCGATGACTTCTTGGTTTCCGTCATCCTCGATCACAGACTTCACATGGAGTGTTATCGGTGTCTCTTGCTTCATTCTGACACGTCCTTTTCATCATTCCACTTTGACTTGAATAGTATAATCATTCGGTTTGTAAACTTCAACTGCTTCTATCTTACCATCATTGCTCATCAGATTTGAAGATAAACCTCATAAAAAGCATTTCCTTATATAGAAGAGAAAATCATATCACTAATTACCTTTAGGAAATGTTACATTTTTCCGAAATCTATCATTTCCTTTTCACATTTTTTTCAAAATATATGTATTGAATTAGTAATTTGATAGTTTTAAGATAAAAGTACAACATAGATCTGCTAGAAAAACAAAAAAAGGGAGGATTCAATTATGAAAAAAGCTGTCATTGTAGAAAACAAAGGTTGTGCAACATGCTCGATCGGAGCCGCTTGTCTAGTGGACGGTCCTATCCCTGATTTTGAAATTGCCGGTGCAACAGGTCTATTCGGTCTATGGGGGTAAGGATCTCCCAAAAGGGCATAGTCATTCTACTATGCCCTTTTTAAGTAAATTACAATTTTTAACTAAAATCTACCTCTTGGATATACATACACAACCGTTTTTCATTTGAATCATATGTATAGGGGATGGTATTTTGTTTATAGAGCAGATGTTTCCATTTATTAATGAAAGTGTAAGAGTTCACCAGCTTCCTGAGGGCGGCGTGTTAGAAATCGACTACTTGCGCGATAATGTCTCCATTTCTGACTTTGAGTATTTGGATCTCAACAAAACGGCTTACGAGCTCTGCATGCGCATGGATGGCCAAAAAACAGCTGAGCAGATTTTAGCTGAGCAATGTGCAGTGTATGATGAATCACCGGAAGACCATAAAGATTGGTATTACGACATGCTCAACATGCTCCAGAACAAGCAGGTGATCCAGCTTGGAAACCGGGCCAGCCGCCATACAATCACCACGAGCGGAAGCAATGAATTTCCGATGCCCCTGCACGCCACCTTTGAACTGACGCACCGCTGTAATTTGAAATGCGCCCACTGTTATTTGGAAAGCTCACCTGAAGCGCTCGGCACCGTGTCGATTGAGCAATTCAAAAAAACGGCTGATATGCTGTTTGATAACGGTGTATTGACATGCGAAATCACAGGCGGAGAAATTTTTGTCCATCCAAACGCCAATGAGATTCTTGACTATGTGTGTAAAAAGTTCAAAAAAGTCGCTGTCTTAACAAACGGAACACTCATGCGAAAAGAGAGCCTGGAGCTTTTGAAGACTTACAAGCAAAAAATCATCGTCGGCATTTCTCTTGATAGTGTCAATTCCGAGGTCCATGACTCCTTTAGAGGGAGAAAAGGCTCTTTTGCCCAAACTTGTAAAACGATAAAATTGTTGAGTGACCACGGTATATTTGTCAGAGTCGCTATGTCTGTCTTCGAAAAAAACATGTGGGAAATCCACGATATGGCCCAAAAGGTTCGGGATCTCGGGGCGAAGGCGTTCTCTTACAATTGGGTTGACGATTTCGGAAGAGGCAGGGATATTGTCCATCCAACGAAAGACGCCGAGCAGCACCGCAAGTTTATGGAATACGAGCAAAATGTGATTGATGAGTTTAAAGATCTGATTCCGATTATTCCTTATGAGAGAAAACGCGCGGCAAATTGCGGCGCTGGCTGGAAGTCCATTGTGATCAGCCCGTTCGGCGAAGTACGTCCTTGCGCCCTCTTTCCAAAGGAATTTTCATTGGGAAATATTTTTCATGATTCCTATGAAAGCATCTTTAACTCCCCTCTCGTCCATAAACTGTGGCAAGCGCAAGCGCCGCGGTTCAGCGAACATTGCATGAAAGACAAATGCCCGTTCAGCGGCTATTGCGGAGGCTGTTACTTAAAAGGGCTGAACTCTAACAAATATCACCGGAAAAACATTTGCTCTTGGGCGAAAAATGAACAATTAGAAGACGTGGTCCAGCTTATTTAGGAGGGAAACGATTTGTCACCAGCACAAAGAAGAATTTTACTGTATATCCTTTCATTTATCTTTGTCATCGGCGCAGTCGTCTATTTTGTCAAAAGCGATTATCTGTTTACGCTGATTTTCATTGCCATTGCCATTCTGTTCGGGATGCGCGCGCGGAAGGCTGACTCGCGATGAGCATTTTGGATATACACGATGTATCCGTTTGGTATGAACGGGACAACGTCATCTTAGAACAAGTGGATTTACATTTAGAAAAAGGCGCCGTTTACGGGTTGCTTGGGGTAAACGGCGCCGGAAAAACGACACTGATTAATACGCTGACAGGCGTGAACCGCAATTTCAGCGGACGCTTTACACTGTGCGGAATTGAAGCGGAGGCCGGCATGCCGCAGAAAACATCAGATCAGCTGAAGACTCACCGTTACTTCGCCGCCGATTATCCGCTGCTATTTACAGAAATTACGGCGAAGGACTATGTGTCTTTCGTCCATTCGCTTTATCAAAAGGATTTTTCAGAGCAGCAGTTTGCCAGTTTGGCCGAGGCCTTTCATTTTTCGAAATACATCAACAGGAGAATTTCGGAGCTGTCCTTGGGGAACAGGCAAAAAGTTGTATTGATGACAGGCTTAATGCTGCGCGCTCCCCTATTTATTTTGGATGAGCCGCTCGTCGGTTTGGATGTGGAATCGATAGAGGTCTTTTATCAGAAAATGCGCGAGTACTGTGAAGCAGGCGGGACCATTTTGTTTTCTTCTCATCTGCTCGATGTCGTGCAAAGATTTTGTGATTATGCGGCTATTCTTCACAACAAACAGATCCAAAAGGTCATTCCGATTGGAGAGGAGACCGATCTGCGGCGGGAATTTTTCGAGGTGATCGGCCATGAATAACATAATCCCCATCATGTCTTTGCTGTTCAAACAGCTTTACAGCCGGCAAGGGAAAAAGGACGCCATCCGCATTGCCGCAGGCCTTGTCATTCTGGCCGTGTTTGAAATCGGGCTGATCCGCCAGGCCGGCATTGATGAATCGGTGTTGCGCAAAACGTATATCATACTCGCGCTTCTCTTAATGAACGCATATATGGTGTTTCTTTCTGTGACATCTCAATGGAAGGAATCTTATATGAAACTGAGCTGCCTGCTGCCGATTTCTTCACGGAGCTTTTGGCTCGCCCAGAGTGTCGTTTTGTTTGTCGATACCTGTTTGAGAAGAACTTTATTCTTTTTTATTTTACCGCTGTTCTTATTTGGAAACGGAACGCTGTCAGGGGCGCAAACATTGTTTTGGCTCGGCAGGTTTTCGTTTTTTACCGTTTACTCCATTATTTTCGGAGTTGTGCTAAGCAACCACTTCGTCAAAAAGAAGAACTTGATGTTTCTGCTGCATGCGGCGATATTCGCCTGTGTATGCCTCAGTGCCGCTTTGATGCCGGCCGCCACGATTCCGCTTTGCGCGGTCCATATCCTGTGGGCGGTGGTCATTGACTTTCCTGTCTTTCTGCAGGCACCTCCGCAGCAGGGCAAGATGCATTCATTTATGCGGCGATCTGAATTTTCGTTTTACAAAAGAGAATGGAACCGATTTATCTCTTCTAAAGCGATGCTGTTAAATTACGCGGTGATGGCGGCGTTCAGCGGCTTCTTTTCGTTCCAGATGATGAACACCGGCATCTTCAATCAGCAAGTGATTTATATCGTGATTTCCGCGCTTTTGCTCATCTGCTCGCCGATCGCCCTTTTGTACTCAATTGAAAAAAATGACCGGATGTTGCTCATCACGCTTCCGATCAAGCGGAAAACGATGTTTTGGGCGAAATATCGCTTTTATTCAGGCCTATTGGCAGGCGGATTTCTCCTTGTCGTGATGATTGTGGGTTTCATCAGCGGCCGTCCGATTTCAGTTCTCACTTTTTTGCAGTGCATTGAGTTGCTGCTGGCGGGAGCTTTTATCAGGTTAACTGCGGATGAAAAAAGGCCCTCCTTCAGCTGGCAGACGGAGCAGCAGCTATGGAGCGGTTTCTCAAAATATCGGTCTTATCTGTTTTGTCTTCCCCTATTCTTAGCCACATTAGCCGGCACCGCTGTATCCTTGGCGGTCATTCCGATAGCCGGTCTGGTCATAGTCTATTACCTGCAAAAACAGGATGGTGGTTTCTTTGATACAAGCAAAAGAGAACGGCTTGGAAGTTAACCTGCTGAAGACTCATCAATTTTCAACTATTTCAATCGCCGCGAGCTTTCTGAAACCGATCGAAAGCGCGGCGGAACCTGAGGAAGAAACAATTTATTTTTACGGCGCCGCCGCATACCTGAAGGAGCAAATCATTGACGCTTTTGGTTATGCTGCCGGCAGCCGTTTCATGTACTCAGCGAATCTCTTTTTTGATCAGCAGCTGAAAACCTGCGGGACCCGTTTGATTCACCCATTATATAACGGGAATCTTCATGTTGACGCCCTGATGAAAACTTTTGCAGACTTGTCTTTCCCTTCTTCTCTTTCATTCGAAGCAGTTGAAAAGGCCAGGAATGAGCTGCTGCTGAAAATCGAAAAGAAATTCACTGATCCCTTCTCCTACTCGGCGGCTCGCTTGGCTGAGGAGGTCTTCGGAAACCCGATGTACGGCACAGGCATGTTTGGCCGGAAAGACAGGATAAAGGCGATTCATCCTAAACGGTTTCACGACGCAACGGACTTTATCGTTGATTTAGTGTCCCAGCAAAAACAGCTGAACATATTGGGACAAGTACAAGCATGTGATGTTCGGGGACATGCCCCGCAAACGTCCGCTGTAACGTCCGGAAGAATACCCGTAAACCGGCATGTTTTTGAAACAGAGACACGCAGCGCTGCAGGTCCTTCCGTCTTGACACTCGGATTTGACTGCGGAGAGATGAAAGATGCCAGCGATTATATCAAAATACAGCTAATAGACGGATTACTGGGAAAGTACGGCCATTCCGCTTTATTCAAGCACTTCAGAGAGAAGGATCTGGCAGTCTATCACGTTATCACCCGTTACGATGTCATGAACAATTTGCTGCTTGTTTCAATATGTACAGATCAGCTTCATGAGATAGACATTCCCCCGCGCGTTTTGGAAGCTGTCTCAGCTTTTCATACAGATGAGCGGGAACTAGAACAGGCAAAGCAGTTTTTACGCAATGAATTGCTGCTGCAATTCGATTCTCCCGAAGGTCTATTGGCCTATATGGGGATCCTGCGCCGCTTCTCCTACACGAAAGAAGCCTTGCTGGATGGCATCTCAGCGGTTACATGCCGTGATGTATTGCAATTCATAGCGACCATCAATTATATCGGAGCTCATGTAGTAAGGGGATGAAGAGATGGAAAAGAAAGCCTTTTTTCAACAACTGGATGAACGAACCGATATCAGATACACAGACAGCGGACTAAAAATATTCAGATTGAAATTCCCCCGCGCCCACCTGCGGCTGTGCAATGTAAAAATCGATTTTGGAAGCCGGGATGTATGTATACGGGCAGAATCCGGTGATACACTGCTTCCGTATGGCACAGCGCATTTTTTAGAGCATCTTCTCTTCTGGCATAACGGCCGCAATCTGTACAGTGATTTTTTTGCGCATGGCGCGCTTTTAAACGCATTCACTACCTACACCGATACCAATTTCATGTTTACCTCATTACCGGATCGGCTCAAACAAACGATCCCCATCCTGCTTGATGCTTTATGGAACCACTCATTTGACAAGAAGATTGTCGCTCAGGAAAAAGCTGTGATTACAAGCGAAATTCAAACAGCACACCTTAACCATCAGCTCTCATATCATTATCAGCTGATCAGCATGCTTTCTCCCTCCTCACCAGCTGCCGTTTTCCCCGCAGGCAGAATCGAAGATATTGAGGCGCTGGACATCAATGATTTACAAAAAGCCTATAAGGCTGCCTACCAAGCCCATCGGATGACACTGTTTTTGATTGGGGGCTCAGAAAATACAGAAACGCTTTTGCCTCCTCACCTCCAGCTGGAAAAGCGTCCGGATTATCATGCTGAAAGAAAAATCATCCCGGCATGCCCTCCAGCCCTCTCACAAAAAATGGTGCTGGGTGATGAGGAGCGGATGGAAGATACCTGGACCGGATTACAGATCGGCGCACTTCCCGGGCAAAACGATCTGTTGTCGATAAAGCTTTATTGGGATATCGCGGCTCGTATTCTATTTCAATTAGATTCACCATTTTTTCAAGAGATTCAGCAAACGTACCGTCTGGAAATCGATCGCTTGTCAGCCGAGACTTATATATATGAGGACGGCGGTTTCTTGATCCTTCACAGTCAAGGGACCCATTCTTCAGCTTATATCGATGTGGCTTCATACTATGTCACACAGAAGAAAGAACAGGTTGCCGCCTGGCTTCAATACGGCAAGGACTCTTTGACAGACGCGATCATTTATGACAGCGATTATGTGCGTAAATGCTTCGAGTGGGCAGCCGAGTGTGACAGGTGCGATTGCTCGTTTCTTGACATGTACCACATCATTCAAGATATGGATGCGCAGGTTTTCTTGTCTCTCATTGATGCAATGGCATCTTCTAACAAAGCGATCATTCACGTTTCTCAGAAAGAGGCGATCAGACAATGAAAAAAAACACTGTCTTTACCCTTTTATTGCTGCTTATAGGTATGGCGGCTTATTCCTTCGGCTGGGTTCAGGCCGTTGCCGAAGCCGCCGCCCAATATGTACAGATGATCAACAATGATGCTGTGCGGCTCGGACTGCTGGCTTGTACCGCTGCCCTCCTGATGCTGCCTGCTTTTCTCTATCTTCATTATGTCACCCAATCCGTGAAAAACATGACAGCAGCTTTTCAGAAACTCACACAGTCTCATCAAAGCTGCTGTGACTTTCAGCAACACAACTTGTGCAGCCGATATGCAGAAGACGTCAAATCGCTGCGTGACAGCTATAAAAACGTCCGCCAAACATACGTGATGGCTGCCGTGTTGTGCCAAGTCTTCATATTCGGCTGCATGTTCGAAATCGTTAAAGCCGTCCCTTTCCGCCTTCATACGCCCCCTGCCCTTTCAATGGGACTTGCGATGCTACTGATCCTGTATTTATTGTTTTGCATGCGAACGTATTTGCGGCAGCTTTTCCGGCACGGCAGCCTGTTCAGAAAAGTGTTTGCGGGAGTGCTGGCAGCAGCCGGGATTTGGTGGATGCTCAGTTTCTCTATAAGTGAACTGCTGTTTCTGATTATCCTGGCTGCCATTCAGCAAATCGGATCATTTATTTATAAACGATTCTCTTATCGCAGCACCGCTTGATCTATAAAATAGCTACATCGCAATCGCAGACGGACCCGCGCCAACCGGAATCACCGTCACGGCTGTATAATCACTTGTGCGGTACACGGTCACAGCATTGTCGTTGGGCTGTGCCGCATAAATATACTGTTTGTCCGGCGTTACGGCGAGGTCAAAGGCGCCGGGGAGAGACACGTTTGCAATGATCCTCTGTCTGGCCGTATTAACTACATATAAGTTATTAATGAGAAACGGTTCACTATATGGCTCTAGAAAATAAGCTCTAGTACTATCGAGAGAAAATACAATCGTCATCAGCGTTTCAAATAAACGGCTGAAGTCCCCTCCCCTGCTTAATGGAGACAAACTAATCTCCGTTACACCTTTCGGCCACAACTCACCATTCAACACGTACGCAAAATTTCCAGCGTAAGGAGTTGCAATTAAACTGGGAAATTCAAATGAATCTATGATACTTTCTACCAACTGCCCAGTATTTACATCATATTTATCAACCGACCAACTGCTTCCATTAGCGGTATAGACATACTGTCCATTCGGATCAAGAGCAAAGTCTAAAGCGCCGGGTATCGGAATGACATCAATGACCGATTGAGAGGCCGTGTTAATCACATATATAGATCCGGCGGCCATCACGTATGCGAACTCATCTGTTGGATCAAATTCGATTTTTCTCGGCCCTCCTCCAACAGTAATGGTATTTATGATAGTTAATGTTTTATTATCAATCACTGAGACAAGGTTGGTATTTCCATGGAGGATATACGTGAATGCTTTATCGAAAGTAACGCCTAGATTAGTTGGCACAGCAGAAAACGGGATTGTTTTTACAACAGTGTTTAAATCTGCATCAATGACCGAAACCGTGCTGTCTCCAGTATTGGCAGTAAACACATATGATTGAGGGTCTGGCGATGGCGGTAAAACAAGTGTCCCGGCCACCGTAAGCGGACTGCCGTAGAAAGGCGGTACAATGAGAAGATCTTCCACTGTCATTTGACTAAAATCAGGACAGCGGTCAGACTGTGCTGCATAATAAACAACTTGATCAATCTCTTCGGTATGAATCACCGAAACAGCCCCGTCTCCTTGTCCATATTGATTTCGCACAGGCGACACACTGACAAGAAGCGTAATGGTCCCTTGTACTCTCACGGCATATCGAACACCGATACCTTCTGGTTCCGGCCCAGTCTGGATTAAGCAAGGCTCACTGATACAGGACAAATTGTCTGTACTCCATGTAACAGCCGCTGACGCTTCTGCCGAATCAACCTTGAAGCCCTCAGGGATATCTATCGGCACTTGAAACGGCGCTTCCCGGCTAATTTCCTCATCACAAAAACAGAAACAATTTTCCTGTAAAGCAGAAAGATCATTCTTTTTCATGATTTCACGTCCTTTTAGAAATGCACAACATGCAGCGGTTAAATCGTAATGGCACCCGGTGAAACCCCAAGAGATATCACAGTTTCCTCAGAATAATCATCTGTGTTGTAAACAATGATGCTCTGTTCTATAAAACGAGTTGCATACAGAAAATCGCCATTCGGGGTAAACGCATAGTCTGTTGCTGATTGCGGAAGATTTCCAATTACACCTGCTCCATTCGGACTGACAGAATATAAATTGCCAGTGAAGCTGTCATGTAAATACACCTCTGATCCACTCGTAAACATTACATATAGCCCGTCAGGCTCCAGCTCTTGGGTATCCCTGATCGTAAACGTATTTAAATCAATAACCGTCAAATAATTGAATAAGAATTCTTGTTCTAATACATACGCATACCGCTCCGTAGAATCTGTTTCTATGGATGATACGATAAGCTCTCGTTCAATCGTTCCTAAGACTTCACCGGTAGATAAGTCCACTTTTTGCACTAACCCAAAATTAAGAACATAGGCGAACAACCCATTGGGGTCAATTGCAATATCAAAACCTTCTACAGGAATAGACCTCTCAACAGTCAACGTATCAATTCCAATCACATAAATGGCAGTACCGGTGAAAACATAAGCAAACTCATGATTAGGGATAAATCTAATCAATCGAGGCGGCTGATCCAGCAATATAGTTGCTGTCACTGTTAATGTGTCATAATCGATGACAGAAATCACATTATTGTTGGGATGTAAGACAAACACAGCGCTTTTATCTGGCGTAATTTCAATACCTGCCGGATTGTACGGAAGAGCAATCGTTGTCACAACAGTATGGGTGTTTGTATCAATCACAGAAACTGATTGATCATTTGGATTCGCTGTAAACGCGTAGACGGGTTCCGGCTCCGGTACAAGCACAATCGTCCCCGTCACCGATAAAGGACTGCCGTAAAACGGCGGAACAACAACAAGGTTCTCAATCGTGATGTCACTGATATCCGGGCAATCATCCGGTTCATCGGAATAATAGACGACTTGATCGATTTCTGCATTGTGAATGACGGAAACAGCCCCGTCCCCTTGTCCATATTGATTTCGCACAGGTGAGACACTGACGAGTAGCGTAACGGTTCCCTGCAGGCGCACTGCAAATTGAACACCGACCTCATCAGGCTCTGGCCCCGTTTGAATTAAGCAACGGTCACTGACACAAGAAAGGCTGTCTGCATTCCACGTCACGTTTGCAACAGCTTCAGCCGGATCAACGACAAATCCTTCAGGTAATTCAATCGGCGCTTGAAACATGGCTTCTCGGCTTGCTTCTCCCTCACAAAAACATAAGCACTCTTCTTGTTCTGCTCCTGCTTTTTCTTTAAAGGAAAGCTTATTTTTTCTCATTCCTTCACTTCCTTTTCAGACATACACTGCTCACGCAGATATAACAGAATATGGAAGAGTAACGTGTTTGCTTGTACAAATTACTGAGGGTAAAAGCTTCTTTTTGAAAATATATCTCCAAACATGCGGTGTAACGAAAGAAAAAATTGCGGTTTTTTTGCGCTTCTCACAAGAATGTTGATGATAAAATATGACATATATAGAATTATGAAGGGAGGGATTTGCAAACGTGACAGGTGTCATATCTTCTTCTTCCATCGGAGAAAAGATTAACGAATGGTATATGTACATACGCCGATTCAGCATACCCGATGCAGAATATTTGCGACGAGAAATCAAGCAAGAGCTGGATCAAATGGAAGAAGATCAAGACCTTCATTTGTACTATTCACTGATGGAGTTTCGGCACAACCTAATGCTTGAGTACCTTGAACCGTTAGAAAAAATGAGGATTGAGGAACAGCCGAGACTGTCTGATCTGCTGCTTGAGATTGATAAAAAACAGGCTCGTTTAACTGGTCTGCTTGAGTACTATTTTAATTTCTTCAGAGGCATGTATGAACTGGATCGCCGTGAATATGTATTAGCCATTCAATTCTTTAAAAAAGCTGAGAGCAAGCTGGTTTTTGTCAAAGATAAAATCGATAAAGCTGAATTCTTTTTCAAAATGTCAGAAGTCTATTATTATATGAAACAAACTTATGTCTCCATGGACTATGCACGTCAAGCATTCGAAATATACAGTGAACAGACTACATATGATATCAGAATGATTCAATGCCAGTCCTTATTCGGAGCCAACTTTTTGGATTTAAAACAATACGAAAAAGCAATTGCCCATTTTCAAAAAGCCTTTACACTTGCAAAAACAGAGCAGCAGCCCCAATTAATGGGAAGAACACTTTATAACATAGCACTCTGCAAGCAAAACCAAAACAGTTTTGAATCAGCGATAGAGTATGTAAAAAAATCTATTCAAGTATTTGAAGGATCTAAAATGCTTCCTTCATTGCCACAAGCTTTTTTCCTAATTACACAAATTTATTTTAAATTAGGTAAGATTGATAACGCCTGTGAATATCATAAAAAAGGAAAAGAGTATTCTGCAGCTGCGGGAGATACCGTGTATCTAACGGAGTTTGAATTTTTGGAATCTTTATACTTGTCTGGACCGGATGAGGAACGGATAGAAAAATGTTTTGTTTTTCTTGAAAGTAAAATGATGTATGCAGATATTGAGGACTTCGCACTTGATGTTGCTAAATATTATCATCAACAGGAAAATTACAAAAAAGCATCTCATTACTTTTTAAAGGTTGAAGAAGCAAGACAGCACATTCAAGGGGGGGTGAATTTATATGAAATGGAAGTATAAATTATTACTCGCTTGTTTAGCTGTGAGTGCTGTATTTATCACAGTCGAAGTATCAAATTCATCAACAGAACATTTTGATGTTGCACAACGCGCCATGATCTAAACCGCCGTCCATCGGCGGTTTTTTTGTCCCCTCTTTACCCAGTCTCCCAATCCATGCTATGATTTTTTTCAATAATCTTGAAGAGAGTGGAAATGCAGCATGTCTCTGTAAAGTGTGAGAACCTACTTTACACAGTGGAATCGAGAAAATGATGTGACGGAGTTCGAAACGTCGAGCGCGACAGTTGAACAGGCAGCTGAGACGACCGGCGTGAGCCCGGCTAGAATCGCCAAGACCCTGTCCTTCAGAGGGGAAGGAGATCAGGCGATTCTGATTGTGGCAGCCGGCGATGCCAAGATCGACAACAAAACGTTCAGGCAAACATTTGGCTTTAAAGCAAGAATGCTCTCTCCTAATGAGGTACTGGAGCAGACAGGCCATGAAATTGGAGGAGTTTGCCCATTTGGATCGGCTCATGATCCTGAGGTTTATCTTGATGTATCGCTGAAACGGTTTGAGACTGTTTTCCCCGCATGCGGCAGCAGAAACTCAGCTATCGAGGAGAATTATCCGAATTTTCTTTCTCAAAAGCATGGATTGATGTTTGTAAAGACTGGGAATAAAAAAACATCCAGACATCGTCTGGATGTTTACTTATTTCACAAAACCAAGCAGCATTTCACGGATGATTTTGCTGGCTGTGTTTGCCGTTTGCTCTGAGTGGTCATACACCGGTGCGACTTCCACTAAATCAGCGCCCTTTACGTTTACCTCTGAACGCGCAATTTCATGGACGGATGCAAGCAGTTCTTTAGACGTGATGCCGCCGGCGTCAACCGTTCCTGTACCCGGTGCGTGTGCAGGGTCTAATACGTCAATGTCAATTGTGACATAAACCGGACGGCCCGCCAGCCTCGGAAGCACCTCTTTCAGCGGTTCAAGCACTTCAAATTTTGAGATGTGCATGCCGTTTTCCTTCGCCCATTCAAACTCTTCTTTCATGCCGGAACGGATTCCGAATGAATACACATTGTGCGGTCCGATCAATTCTGCCGCCTTACGGATCGGCGTGGAGTGAGAAAGCGGTTCTCCCTCATAATCAACACGAAGATCTGTATGTGCGTCAAAATGGATGATCGCAAGGTCTGGGTATTTCTTGTACATCGCTTTAATGACAGGCCATGACACGAGGTGCTCCCCGCCCATACCCATTGGGAACTTCCCTTTTTCTAAAATGCTGTCCACGTACTCCTCAATCATATCCAGGCTTCGCTGCGGATTTCCGAACGGCAGCGGAATGTCGCCGGCGTCAAAGAAGTTCAAGTCAGCCAGATCGCGGTCTAAATATGGGCTGTATTCCTCAAGGCCGATTGACACCTCACGGATTCTGCTTGGACCAAAGCGTGAGCCCGGGCGATAGCTGACTGTCCAGTCCATCGGCATGCCGTAAAGAATGGCGTCCGCCTCTTCCCACTCGGGACGGCTCGCGATAAATACTTTTCCTGAATAAGCTTCATCAAATCTCATCTATAATACCCTCGCTTTCCTGTAAAAAAGCGCAAGATTCGCTCCTGCGCCATACCTTCATTATTTAATCAGGTCACTCACAAATTTCGGCAGAACAAACGCCGCTTTATGAATATCTTTTGTGTAATATTTCGTCTCAATATCGAAGAAACGGCTGTCTTCCACTGCAAGCGGATCATATTTTTTCGAGCCAATTGTAAATGTCCACAAACCGCTTGGATATGTCGGAATGTTCGCCGTATACAGCTTCGTAATCGGGAAGATTTCCTTCACGTCGCGCTGTACATTTGTGATTAATTCCGGTGTAAACCATGGGTTGTCCGTCTGCGCAACAAAAATACCGTCTTCTTTCAGCGCTTTTGCGATTCCTGCGTAGAATCCTTTTGTAAACAGGTTTACAGCCGGTCCGACTGGTTCAGTTGAATCTACCATGATGACGTCGTATTGATTTTCAGATTTTGCAATGTGCATAAATCCGTCATCTACTTGCACGTCAACGCGCGGATCATCCAGTTTGCCTGCGATAGAAGGAAGGAACTTTTTAGAGTATTCGATAACCTTGCCGTCAATATCTACAAGTGTCGCTTTTTTCACGCTTGGGTGCTTCAGGATTTCTCTGATAACGCCGCCGTCACCGCCGCCGACTACAAGAACGTGCTCCGGATTTGGGTGCGTAAATAATGGCACATGCGCCACCATTTCGTGATAAACGAATTCGTCTTTTTCAGATGTCATCACCATGCCGTCCAAAAACAGCATGTTGCCGAACTCTTCTGTTTCCACCATTTCTAAATGCTGAAACTCCGTTTGTTCTGTATGTAACGTTTTGTTAACCTTCATCGTAATGCCAAAGTTTTTCGTCTGCTTCTCTGTATACCAAAGTTCACTCAATTGTCATCTCCCTTTCGAGGCTGTATTCATTTATTGTAAGCGTCTAATCAGCTTTTATTCTCGGTTGAAATCTCATTTTCACCTAAGGAAAAAGTATAGAGGATGGCGGGGAAAAAGTAAAGATGCGTCCTGTTCTGCGATGTTTAAAAACGATCATTTTTTCTCATAATAGTAGAAACATAAAAAAAGGGGGAACCCGTTGTGGATGCAATGACAAATAAACGGCTGAGACTGACGCTGAAAACCGTTCGCGCCTTTATCTTTTTAGGGGCTTTTGCGGCCTTGGCGGCAGCTGCCGTGTTTATGACTGTCATTTTGATAGCCAAATACCAGGGCGCTCCCTCGGTGCAAGTGCCGCAATCCACGATTTTGTATGCGAGTGACGGCTCAAAGCTCGGGGAAACGAACTACGGCGAAAAGCGCTATTGGGTCCCCTTAAAGGACATGAATCCGACGATCGTAAAAGCGACAGTGGCAATTGAAGACCAGAATTTCTACGATCATCACGGCTTTGATTATAAACGCATGGCCGGCGCGGCGCTTGCTGACCTGAAAGCATTTGCCAAGGTTCAGGGTGCAAGCACCATCACCCAGCAATATGCCAGAAATTTATACCTTGAACACGACAAAACGTGGAAACGGAAATGGAATGAGGCGTTCTACACGATCCGTCTGGAACAAAACTATTCTAAGGACGAGATATTAGAAGGCTATTTAAATACGATTTACTACGGCCACGGCGCCTACGGCATTGAAGCAGCTTCCCGCCTGTATTTCGGCAAGCATGCCAAAAACCTGACGGATGCGGAGGCGGCGCTTTTGGCAGGAATCCCGAAAGGCCCTTCCGGCTATTCACCGTATGTCAATGAGACGAAGGCCAAGGAACGCCAGAAAACGATTGTGCGGATGATGGAAAAGCAGCAGATGATCAGCCAAAAGAAAGCGGATGAATTGATCAAGGAACCTCTTTCCTATCAGCCTTTGAATAAACAAGTTTCCAAGAGAAAGGCTCCTTATTTCTACGACAATGCGATGAGAGAGCTGGAAAAAAAGCTCGGCATGACACGGGAGCAAATTGAAACGAGCGGGTTAAACGTCTATACAACGGTAGATAAACGGATGCAGCGCATCGCCGAGGAGACCATTACCGAAACGGTTAACGCGGGCTCTGACATTCAAGTCGGGTTTTCAGCCATTGATCCCCGCACCGGAAACGTTCTCGCCCTTGTCGGCGGCAGGGATTATCAAAAAAGCCCGTTTGACCGGACGACACAGGCGAAGCGCCAGCCTGCTTCGACGATCAAGCCGTTGCTGTACTATAAAGCGATTCAGAGCGGATTTACGCCAGTCACTTTGATGAAAAGCGAAGAAACCGAGTTTCAAATTGATGCAAAGGGAGAAACCTATTCTCCAAGCAACTATAACGGATACTATGCCAACAAGCCGATTACGCTTCTGCAGGCGCTGGCGCTTTCCGACAATATTTACGCTGTGAAAACGCATCTTTTTCTCGGCACGAACAAACTTGTAAAGACGGCAAAGGAATTCGGCATTACCGCCCATCTTCAAGCACTGCCGTCCCTGGCACTCGGCACCGAACCCGTACGTCCGATTGAGATGGTCAACGCCTATGCCATGCTCGCAAATGGCGGAAAGAAAATCGAACCGACTTTTATTTCAAGAGTAACGGACGCAGCCGGCCACGTGCTGTACGAAAACCCGAATCAGCATAAACAGGTGCTTGATGAAAAAGCCGCTTTTGTCACAGCGAGTATGATGACAGGCATGTTTGATATCGATTTAAATGGATATACGTCGGTTACGGGGCGAACGATAGCCAACCGCCTGACAAGAACGTATGCCGGAAAATCAGGAACCACCAGCGCAGACAGCTGGATGATCGGCTTCAATCCGAAGCTGGCCGCCGGTGTTTGGACCGGCTATGACAAAAACAGCACCATCGACTCGGTCGAAGAAAAAAGCTATGCTAAAACCATTTGGGCGGACTTCATGGAGGACGCGCTCAAAGGCGAACCGGAAACCGCGTTCAAGCCGCCAAAAGGCGTAACCGGTGTGTACATTGATCCGGAAACAGGCTACTCATCAGGTCCCGGCTGCGCCGCTAAGCATTACACATATTTTGTGAAAGGGACAGAACCCGCAAACGTGTGCTACGGGGCAGAACCCGCAAAACAAACAAAAGACCGGCTTCCATCCAAAGAAAAGCCCGCTTCCGAGAAAAAGTGGTGGGACAAATGGCTGGGGCGACATCATTGAAAATAACCCGGCTCCTCGGAGGCCGGGTTATTCGTATGGTTCCTTCATAATCGATGGAAGAATGTTAGACAATCGAGCTGAACAATCAGTTTTGGGATAAAGTGGTGAATTTCTCATTTCTTCGGCGCTGGCTTTCATCTCCCAGTCGCCGACTCATATCCCCCTAAAAATGAAAAACCCCGAGTCTTGTTTCGGCTCGGGATTTTCCATGTCCTATTTCTGTATCACCAGTTTACTCAATGTTTACGAAAAATATCTCAAATACTTTAAAAGTTCACAGAAAATTCATAAATTAATTATTTTCTGGAAGCAGGCTCGTTTTTAACTCATCTGAGGAACGGTCCCATAGGCCCTGATCATGCTTTTTCAGAAATTCGCCTAGTACACGCTTCGAGCTGTCGTCCATTTTATCAACGATGATTTTCCGTTTCATGGATTTATCCATCAGATTCACATGCTCAGGCAGTGACTTGTAGCCTCTTCTGATGCTTCTGTCGACCGTCATTTCACAGGCTGTCACACCAGCGTAATAAGGCCCCTCTTCTCTTCTGTCAATCGTCACCCACACAAGCCAGTATGGTTTTCCGTTCGGAACTTCTTCTTTATTCGGGAGAAATTTAATTCCTTTTTCAACGGTGCTGCGGGCATGCATGGCACCGATGTCTACGAACGCTTCTTTTTCCTCTACATCGACGAATACTGGAGAAATGTTATCAAGGCTGAGTGCCCCTACGCCAAAACCGCCGTGTCCGTCTGTCGGATCACTTTTGATAATATTAAACCCGATTGATTTTTTCTTTTTTTCTTCCATGAAGTTCTACCTCCTACAAAAGCGGTTGAAATATCGCTGAAAACAGCTTTAAAATCGAATCTCTTCCTGCATTGAGCATCGGCCACAGCACGTAAGATCCTAGCGGTGTCACAAACAGCACCAAAAATACGATAAAGCCGTAGCTCTCCGCCTGCGTCATTTTGGCACGCACGCCCGGCGGAACGAGATCTTCTATAATTCGATAGCCATCGAGCGGAGGAAGCGGCAGCAGATTAAATAAAAACAAGACAAGATTCAGCTGTATCCAAATAGAAAAAAACTGATCCAGCCCCGTGCTGAACGCCGCAAGCATTTCCATTCCGTACGCATGCATCAACACTAACAAAAAGAAACCAATAAACGCAAGAATCAGGTTACTGACGGGCCCGGCTATAGATACGAGCACACCGGCAAGCCGAGGCTTCTTAAAGAGGCGTCGATTCACGGGAATGGGGCGCGCCCACCCGAAGCCGGCCACCAAAATCAAAATGGTTCCGAACGGATCAAGGTGTTTAATGGGATTCAGCGTCAGTCTTCCTTGTTTTTTCGCCGTATCGTCACCGAATTTGTATGCGACATAAGCGTGGGCAAGCTCGTGCATCGTAAACGACACAATTAGCGTGATGACGAGATATGGCATTAAAGATAACGGATAATATAAAAAACGGTCCAAGTGAGATATCCCTCTTTCTCAAAATGCAAGAATTTACTTTATTCAGTATACTATAAGAAGCCTCTTTTTCTAAAGAGAGGAAACGAGATAAAGGAGGATTCAGCACCCATGCCATACGTAACTGTCAAAATGCTCGAAGGCCGTACAGACGAGCAAAAACGCAATCTTGTCGAGAAAGTAACAGAAGCCGTAAAGGAAACAACCGGTGCTTCTGAAGAAAAAATTGTTGTCTTTATAGAAGAAATGAGAAAAGACCATTATGCCGTCGCAGGCAAACGCCTGAGCGATATGGAATAATCTCTATAAAGCCGGCGCTTCGCGCACCGGCTTTTATTATCCCTATTGAGCCAGCTTCGCAATAATCGCCAAGAACGTCTCTTTCTCTTCGGCTGTTAAACGTTCAAACATGCCGTCAATCAGCTGCTGGCGGTTTTCGATCATTTGTTCAGCCGCTCCCCGGCCCGATTCAGAAAGCGTAATCCATACAGTGCGGCGGTCATTATTATTTCTGGATCTCTCAATAAACCCTTCCTGCTCTAAATGATTCAGAGCTGTGGTCGTGGCAGAGGGAGACAGTGTGACCTCCTTCAAAATATCCTTTATGGTGCAGCTCCCATGTCTGTATATGATCCGCAGAATAAATCCTCTTACATTATTCACGTGTTTCGGAACGGTGGCTTCATCTAATTGCTTCGTGCTTTTCAAATATTTTGTAAGTGCGTGATCCAGCAAATTTGCTTCCAGTTTGTCATGGTCCATGTCAATTTCCCCATTTCGAGATGCATTCATAACATACGAACGATATGATTTACTTATTATTTTACTGATTCCGAATAGGGAAAGTCAAAAAAGCAAAATGTGAATTCACAGCTTTTATCCTACATGCCTCGATTTTCCACCTGTTTGACAAGTTTATCTTTAAAAGTTTGGAAAGGAACGTGTTCATTCTGCTGATGTCCGAATCGGCGGACGTTTACCGCATTCTCCTGCTCCTCATGATCTCCAAGCACCAGCACGTACGGAATTTTTTGCACCTGCGATTCTCTGATTTTATAGCCCAGCTTCTCATTGCGCTCATCAATGCCGGCTCTTATCCCCGCCTGCTTCAGCTCCGCCTGCACTTTTCTGCAATAGTCTAAGTGAACGTGCGAAACCGGTATAATTTGAACCTGGAGCGGTGCGAGCCAGACTGGAAAAGCCCCGCCGTAATGCTCGATCAAAATGCCGAAGAAACGGTCGATTGAGCCGAAAACCGCTCTGTGGATGACAACGGGACGAACCTTTTCATTGTGTTCGTTGATATATGTTAAATCAAATTTTTCCGGCATTTGAAAATCAAGCTGAATTGTCGCGCATTGGTGGCTCCGTTTCAGGGCATCTTTTATGTGGAAATCAATTTTCGGCCCGTAAAACGCCCCATCGCCTTCATTGATCTCATAAGAGAGGCCAAGCTCCTCAAGGACGCGTGCTAAGGCACGTTCCGACGCTTCCCAAAGGCTGTCATCGCCTAATGAATCCTCCGGGCGAGTCGAAAGCTCAACTGAATACTCGAAACCAAATGTCCGATATACCTCATCAATCAGCCGAATCGCTTCTTTGATCTCACTCTCAATCTGATCCTCCCGAACGAAAATATGGGCGTCATCCTGACAGAACGTCCGAACGCGAAGCATTCCGTTTAAAGCGCCGCTGTATTCATGGCGGTGCACCTGTCCGAATTCCGCCATGCGAATCGGCAGATCCCGATAAGAATACAGGCTGTTTTTAAAGATGAGCATGTGGCCGGGGCAATTCATCGGCTTCATTGCGAATCTTGTATCATCCACTTCTGAAAAGTACATATTGTCGCGATAATGGTCCCAATGGCCTGACTGCTCCCATAACCGCTGATTCATCATAAACGGCGTACGCACCTCATCGTAGCCGGCATTTGTTTGCAGCTCACGCGAGAAGCGCTCCAGCTCATTGCGGACAATCTGCCCTTTCGGCAAATAAAACGGCATCCCCGGCGCTTCTTCAGAAAACATAAACAGCCCTAACTGTTTGCCGAGCTTGCGATGGTCTCGTTTTGCCGCTTCTTCCAGCATATGCAGGTGCGCATCCAAATCTTTTTTCTTTTGAAACGCAACCCCGTACACCCGCTGCAGGACTTCATTTTTGCTGTCTCCGCGCCAATAAGCGCCTGATACTCTTGTCAGTTTGAACGCCTTGATCATCCCTGTAGAAGGAAGATGCGGCCCGCGGCACAGGTCAACGAATTCCCCTTGCTGGTACAGTGTGATATCCTCCCCGCGCGGAATATTCTTTAAAATCTCAAGCTTAAGCCGCTCGCCTTTTTGTGCAAACAGCTCTTCAGCCTCTTCGTAAGAAACCTCTATACGTTTGATTTCAAGGTTCTCATTTATTATGTTTTTCATTTCTTTTTCGATGGCCTCTAAGTCTCCTGATGCCAAGCTTTTCCCCAGCTTCATGTCATAGTAGAAGCCGTCTTCAATCACAGGCCCTACCCCCAATGACACTTCGCCGTACAGCCGTTTTACTGCTTGGGCCAGCACATGCGCTGATGTGTGGCGAAGCACCTGCAAGCCTTCTTGTGAATCGAGTGTAACAATCGAAAGCTCAGCATCCTCCTCCAGCTTGAAACTGAGATCAACAAGCTTGCCATTGACCTGACCTGCAGCCGCCTTCTTTTGCAGACTGGAACTGATAGAACCAGCCGCTTCTTTGATTGTGATGCCTTTCGGATATTCCTTGATCTGTCCGTCCGGAAGCTGAATGTGTACATGTTTACTCATTTTAAAACACTCCTTATTCATTGTTGTATATAAAAAAACACACCCGTCCCGCAGATAGGGACGAGTGTGTGATTAACCCGTGGTTCCACCCAAGTTCCCGACAAATACGATATTGTCGGCTCGGTGCTGTAACGCAGCATAGACGGCATTGGTTACTTCAGTTCCCCAATGCTGCTCCAAGGCGGTAAATGATATTCCTAAGCTGGGAAGCTCTCACCTTTCCTTCCCTCTCTGAAAACCGTAACTATCATTCATGTCCTTTTCATCGCATGTATTCAATTCATAAAAAAACACACCCGTCCCACAGATAGGGACGAGTGTGTGATTAACCCGTGGTTCCACCCAAGTTCCCGACAAATACTATGTTGTCGGCTCGGTGCTGTAACGCAGCATAGACGGCATTGGTTACTTCAGTTCCCCAATGCTGCTCCAAGGCGGTAAATGATATTCCTAAGCTGGGAAGCTCTCACCTTTCCTTCCCTCTCTGAAAACCGTAACTATCATTCGTGTCCTTTTCAACGCATTTATGTAGTTCATATAAAAAAACACACCCATCCCTCTAAAAGGGACGAATGTGTTGATCATCCGTGGTTCCACCCAAATTCCCGATCAATTACACATGGTGATCGGCTTAAAGATGCTGTAACGCAGCATGACGGTATCAGATACTTGTTTTCCCCGATACGGCTCAAAGGCGGTAAGCTGCTTTCCCTGCGTTAGGAAGATCTCAGCTGTCCTTCCCTCTCTGGAAACCGTAAAAAGCATCTCGTGTCCTTATCAGTGCCTGTTGTTTCAATAATTTTTTATATCTTACTATATATTCCCACAAAGTGCAATCAGTGATTTACATTTTTTCTGACGCGGCAGTCCCGTTATGGGCAGCCAGAAACAGCCATACAAGCAATGCAGCGAGGCTGTATGCCGCTCCCATCATCAAAAACGTAAACCCGGCACCAGCATACCAAGTGGCGGACAGATGAATGATCACCCCGGTTATCGCTACGCCGACCAAGGCTCCGATTTGCCGGTTTGCATTTAACGCCGCACCGGCGATATTCGCATGTCTTTGCCCGGCAGCCTGCATGATCACAGTTGTCATGGCAGGAACTGTAATACCGGTACAGAGGTTCATAACAGACATCAACACCGCCAGCTGCCAATAAGGAAAATCCGGAGAAATCAGCACAAACAACAGCAATGCAATGATACAGCTGACCGCCATTGATACAAACATAAGCTGCCCGGCTTCAAACCGATTCGCCAGACGGGCAAACAGCAGATTGCCGATCACGAAGACGGCCATCATCGGCAGCAGCTCCACTCCAGCCATAAAGGAACTTGCCCCTCCTGCTTCCTGCAAAAAAAGGCTGAGCATAAACATGCCGCCAAAAAGGGCGAAATTCAGCAAAAACCCGATAAATTGGGCAGCTGAGAAGCGGCCGTTTTTGTATAAGGACGCCGGCAGGATGGGTGCTTTTGCAGAAATTTCCCGCAGCAAAAGCAGCACAAATGCCAAAATCGCTGCAGTAAATGCTACAAGAATCACTGGCGAGCGCCAGCCCGCTGAAGGCCCCTGTATCAAAGCATAGGAAAGAAACCCGAGAGCCATCATGCCAAGCAGATGCCCGGTGATGTTCACGCGGCTGCTTTTTCCCGGAACGCGGCTGAGGATTCGGTAAGCTGAAATGAGCGCAGCAGCCCCCAACGGCACATTGATCAGAAAAATACTCTGCCAGCCTGCCAACTCTACCAGCACGCCCCCGATAAAGGGCCCAAGGCCTGAAGCGGCGGAAACAAGCGCGGCCCACAGTCCAAACATTCTCGCCCGCGCCCGCTCATCAGGGTAAGAGGCAGCCAAAAGGCTGAGTGAGCTTGGCATAAACAAAGCTGCGCCAATTCCCTGTATAAGGCGTCCGGCAATCAGCATCTGTCCATTTATAGATGCAGCGCATAAACAGGAGGCCAGAACAAAAACGGCTAGACCCAAGATATAGATCGTCTTCGAGCCGAAACGGTCAGCCAAGGCTCCGCCCGCCAGCAGAAGCGACGCAAAAGTAAGAATGTACCCGTCCACAACCCACGTTACACCTGAAAGTGACATTGAAAGAGTGTTTTTCATATCAGCCATCGCCACATTCACAACGGTCACATCAAGAGTTGCCATGAGGAAACCAAGTGCGAGCACGATCAGCACGGATATGCCTGTTGATGATGTTGATTCTTGTATAGACCCGCTATTTTTCATTACAATTGCCCTTTCACTTGCTTGATTACCCAATCATCTATTTTTTCAAGATCATACAATTCCCCGACCCTGTCCATGACATGCTGCAAGGACTCTTCTTTCATGAGATTAGCCCATTTATCCTCGATTTCCGCCATGACTGTCTCCAGCACACATTGACTTTCACCCTCGAATACAGATTGCAGCAGGCCTTTCCCCTGATACATCGAACCTCTGCCTTCGACCGCTTGATAAACATCATAAAGCGTAATGTCAGCCAAAGGCTTCGTCAGGGTAAAACCGCCCTTCGTCCCTGGCAAGGATTCTGCCAAACCGGCTTGAACTAATGTTCTCATCAGCTTCTTCAAGTAAGACGGAGACACGCGCAATCGCTGGCTTATAGCCTCTGACGTCAAAGAAGCCTGTACAGGCAGCCGTGACAGTAACAGCAGCACAGAAACCGCCTGCTCCATTCCTGATTTCATTTTCATCCTATTCACTCCTGATTCATTATGGATAACTATTATCCATAATGAATCTCTTAGCAGCTTTTGTCAATAAAAAAAGCAAAAGAAACGATTCATTTCTTTTGCTTGGTATGGTTAACAAATCTGCTTCAGTTCCTCTATGTATTGAAGCGCTTCGTCATATTCTTCATTTGTATATTTTTGCTTGCTTTTGATGGTAAAGACTTTTTCTTTCTTTTCCTCATCCTCAAGCCCGTCAAAGTAAAGGATCGTGGAAACCAGCTCTAAAAACCGTGATGAACGGCTGTTTACACTGTCGATATAGCCTTTCATATCCGGCATGTCCAGATCAGCATGGTCTAAAAATGCGGAGCCTGTCTCAGTCAGCGAATACCGGTATTGAAAGTAGCCGCCCTTTTTTTCCTTCACCTCATGCAGAAATCCAAGGTTGCACAGCTCTTCAATCTGGAGCGTCAGTTCCTCTGAATATGGTCCGTAAAAGTGAAAATCATATTTCTCATAAAAAGGAAACTGCATTTTCTTGGCGATATAAATCATTTTCTGCAGCTTCTTTCGCCCGATGATTTCTCCAGAATCCGAGAACACCTTCATCAGTTTTGCATGTTCTTTCAACAAATTCCCGACATCTCCTTTTTCCTTCTTTCCAATTTCTATGTCAGTCCCAGCAGCTGCCGGATTTTCATTTTCGCTTCCGGATGTTTAGAGCCGTCACAAATCAAGTCCTTTGGATAGTACAGCTTGTGGTCCGTCCGCCGTTTACCGGAGATGGATTCCACAATAGCCGACTGCCTGGACAGCTCTTTAATTTGGCCGTTTTGCGTCAAGAGATGGATCGGCAGACGCTCCTCTTCCTCTCCCGGCCGGTAAAAATCGTATGGCAGATCTGAAGAAGAATCAACGACCAAATAATAGCTCGGATCGATCCCCGCCTCTTTGAACAATGACGTCAGCTCAAAATAAGCCGACATTTCTTCATTCGGATTGAATTCAACGTATTGGAACAGCTGGCGGTTAATGAATCTGCGGCACAAGTCGGATAAAATCGCGTCTTCTTCATCCTCCCAGGCCTGGAAGTAATACAAAATAATAGATTCATCCAGCTTTACATAATCCTCCAGTGTCAATTTCCCTTCAAAAATAGAATAGAAATGAACCGGAGCGTGAGTAAAGACATAGCCTTCATCGTGCAGCTGCTTCGCCCTGTGAAGAATCTTCGTTAAAATGACCTCTGCACTTCTGGTCACAGGATGGAAATAGACCTGCCAGTACATTTGGTAACGGCTCATGATATAGTCTTCGACAGCATGCATTCCGCTTTCTTTAATGACGATCTGATCCTCGCGCGGCCGCATCACACGAAGAATCCGCTCCATATCAAAATGGCCGTAGCTGACGCCCGTATAATAGGCGTCACGCTGCAGGTAATCCATCCGGTCTGCGTCAATTTGACTCGAAATGAGGCTGACCACTTGCTTGTTTTTATATGTTTTGGCAATGACTTCAGCAACATCCTGGGGGAAATCCGGGCTCACCTTTCTGAGTACCTGGTTAACCTCCGTGTCTCCCAAAATGATACCTCTTGTAAAATCTTCGTGGTCAAGGTGAAAGACCTTTTCAAATGAATGCGAGAACGGCCCGTGCCCGAGATCATGAAGCAGCGCCGCGGCCAAACAGAGTTCGCGCTCACTGTCATCCCATTCAGGGCGGCCTTTAAAGACGTCATCAACCATTCTCCTGACAATTTCATAGACACCGAGAGAATGGTTGAACCGGCTGTGCTCAGCCCCATGGAACGTCAAATAGGTCGTGCCGAGCTGCTTAATTCTGCGGAGACGCTGAAATTCACGGGTTCCGATTAAATCCCATATCAGCTTGTCCCGAACATGAACATAGCGGTGCACCGGATCTTTAAACACTTTTTCTTCTGATAATTTTCCATTTGGATACGCCATCGTCATTCCCTCTTTTTTTTAGCCGTGTTTCTATTATATCGACTCTATTCTTTGAAAACATCCTTGAATTTGCCCGGCGATTTGTTCCATCTTCATGAAAAACACATCTTGTGAAGCAAAAAAGCCTGACCTGAGGGCCGAGGCTAAGAAAAAATATGTTTTTACTTTTTTATTTTCTTTTTTACTTTGTCAATCAGCTCATCCTCTGTCGGAGCTGACAGCGGGCGATTGTTCACAAAAGCAAATGATTTTTTCCGTCCGGGCCCGCAATAAGATTGGCATCCTACCTCAACCTTTGCGTCCGGGTCCACTTCTTTCAAACGCGGCAGCAATGTTTTGATATTAGTGGCTTGGCAATCATCACACACTCGAAATTCATTAGCCATGACGTACGCTTCCCTTCATTTCTATGTTCATCTATGTGAATAACCTAAAATCACGTTTCAAAAAAAATCACATCACTCTTCATTTTACAAGGATTCGACTGTTCCTGCAAGCCGCTCCATCCTTCGTATCTCCTATTCTTTCAGCCAATTTGTATAAATATTTTCCAACCTGGACATTCTAATACCATGAAAAGAAAAATGGGAGTTGAGATAAATGACAAAACAGCGACAAGACGCTTGGTCAGAGGAAAACGATCTGCTTTTAGCCGAAACAGTGCTTCGGCATGTGAGGGAGGGCAGCACTCAGCTGAACGCCTTTGAAGAAGTCGGCGATAAATTAAACCGGACATCCGCAGCCTGCGGATTCAGATGGAACGCAGTGGTCCGCCATCAATATGAAAAAGCGCTTCAGCTTGCGAAGAAACAACGAAAACAGCGGATGAGAGCGCTCGGAAACGGGCAGCCCGCGAAAAAAAGATTATTATATCAGCCTCCTGCCGTTGATCCTGAAATCATTCAAGAAACCGCTGCAGAAGAGCCGGTTAAAACGGAAACACCATCTGTCGAAAATGAGCAACCTTTAATGTCTGGCGAACACATGCCTTTTGTTGATGAAAGCTTTAAGGAAGAGTTAGCTAGTCTATCACACTTATTGTCTCCTCAAACGCCTGCAGCTGCGCCTGAGATGACGATGAATGATGTGATCCGCTTCCTGCAGAATTACGAAGGCAATAACGAGCAATCATCAGCATTAAAAATGGAAAATGAGCGTTTAAAGAAAGAAAATCAGGAATTGCAAAACAAAACAGAGCAGCTAGAGGCAGAAGTTCAAAAGCTTGAAAAAGACCAAAAAACGATCCAAGAAGATTATGAAACCTTGGTGAAAATTATGAACAGAGCCAGAAAGCTAGTTTTATTTGAAGAAGATGAACATGCCTCTCCGTCCTTCAAAATGGACCGGAACGGCAATTTAGAAAAATTAGCGGAATGACATAGAAAAATCCCAAAACGGGCAGCTGTTTTGGGATTTTCGCCATGTGCAAAATCCCCTTTTCTATTGAGAAAAGAGAATTTCCTCATTTTGCAGCCGGATCAGCTATTCTTGTAAAATGAGGCCAAGCTTATGTGAATCTATTAAGACATGTGAGCTGCCTCGGCCGTTTTTTGTTTCCGAGGCGCAGCAGAAATGACCAAAAGCCCCAGCATCATAAGCGCAATGCCCAGCCACGAGGAAGGCGAAAGCATTTCCCCTATGAAAAACACACCAAGCAATGAAGCCGTCAGCGGTTCAGCTAAAGACAGCGTGACCGCCGCCGAGGCCGGAACCCCGGTAAGCCCTTTCGCAAACAAAAAGTATGCGGCACATGTTGCAATTAACCCGATGTAAAGGCTTGTTCCCAGTCCTCTAGGGGTCCATATCCACGAGATATCTGACTGCCATAATAGCGGCGTCAGCAAGATGGCGCTGATCATAAATACAACGGCGGAGGTCGCTCGCGGAGGCTGGGTTTTCATCATCGCTTTACTGATGAGCGTATAGCCTGCAAAAGAAGCACCCGCTCCAAGCGCCATAAGAACACCAGCCACATCAATCCGAACATTGGAACTGTCGGAAAACAGAAGCCAGCAACCCGCTAAAGCCAGCACAGTCGCAATCCACCAGGAGTTTCGCGGGCGTTTCTTCAATACAGCCCATTCGAGGGTCCCGGCAATGATAGGCGCACTGCCGATGGCAATCACAGTTCCCACTGCAATTCCCGTTTCTTTAACCGCTGTGAAAAACAGCGGCTGGTAACACGCCATACAAACAGCGGCTAAAAATACGAGCGGCCATGACCAATTTTTCACGTGAAGCTCCCGGCTGACCCAAACCGCAAGCAGCATGGCGCTTCCTCCTATTAATAACCTGAACGCTCCAAATGCCAGCGGTGTGGCGCTTTCTGGAGCCAATGCCTGAACGGTTCCCGTGGTCCCCCAGAAAAAAGCCGCAATCAATACAAAAAGGCTGTAAATATTCCCTTTCATCTGCCTCTCTCCTTTAATATGGATGCTGATGTCATTTTATCGTTTTTCTTTTTGTCGTGGTTATCTGTATGTAAGAAGGATTTATCTGAAAATAAGATTATTGGGGTAAAATGCCGCTTGTGATAAAAAATGCATGCCGGCATATACAGCCGGCATGCGAAGAACGTTCACCCAAATACCTTTGCATTCCGCTCAGCCATCCGGACGAGGTTTTTCTCAAATTCCATTTCCTCATCAATGGACAGTCCAGCTGAATAAAGATGGGTGCTTAACGCTTTTAATTCCGTCAATAAAGCGAACATTAAGTCTTGTACGGAGATGTCTTTTTGCAGAAGCTCACTTAAGGACGCCATCGTTTCCGGACGTATTTCCGGATAGACGCCTTTTTTATCGTTTTGTTTGTCTTTCAGCGCCGCTTGATAGAATCGTCTGATCAAGTCGGCCCTTTCACTGCCGCTTTTATCCGCACAGAGATAAATTTGAACAGCGACTCCGCCGCGAACGCGTCTCTGAGAGATGCCGGCGAACTTTTTGCCATTTATACTGAGGTCATAGCTGCCGGGACAATAAGATCCTTCAATTTCATAGGCTTCGATCTTTGCGTTGTACGGTCTCAGCATTCGTCTCATCAGCTCGACCATCGCTTCATATCCTTTGTCTATATCGATGCCTTTCTTTTCGTCCTCGAATATGAGAGAGATATTTAAAACACCGTCATCCAATACGACGGCAAGACCGCCGGAATTGCGTACGATCACACGGTATCCTTCGCTCTCCAGCAAGGAGATACCATCCTGCAAAAACGGGAGGCGTGTATCCTGTATTCCAAGGACAATTGTATCGTGGTGCACCCATGAACGCGCTGTCGCCGGCGACACGCCTTTTCCGACGGACATGCACAGCGTATCATCCATTGCGAAGGATTGCTTCGCATCAAATAAAGGGCCGAGACTGGATTGGTCAATGACTCTCCATTTCGGCTGCATCAGTAAATCAATCGGTTGGTTTGCCATCTATGTAAAACCCTTTCATGTTAGGCTTATTGAACGAAAACTATTATATCATTTCAGCAGCTGTGATTGATAATTGCTTTTCAGCATCGCAAGAAAAATTTCTTTATTTTTTGTATTCTCCATGAGAGGAGAATGAATGTAAGACAGCTTGCGCTTTAACGAGAAATCTTTAATATGCAGAATTGAAATTTCGCGGTGGATCAAATCCTTATGCAGCACGCTTCTGGATAGAACCGAAAGTCCCATGCCGTTGATCACCGCTTCCTTTACACCTTGATTGCTGCTGATGGTGAACATTGATTTCGGCCGAAGTCCATTTGAACTGAGTACATGATCGAGATATTCTCTCGTCCCAGAGCCTTTCTCTCTTGTCACCCACGCTTCGTTCTGCAAATCGCTGATCGAAATCTCTTTCCGCCCGGCGAGCGGATGCTGATTTGGAGCGGCAATGCACATTTCATCCTCCATGAACGGTTCAATTTCCAGCTCATTCTCGTTTGTATGTCCTTCAATCAGCCCGATATCAGCCTGAAGCATACGCACACGCTCGCTGACCTCCTCTGTATTGCCAATCATGACATCGAGGTTCAGCTCTGGATACAGCTTTTGCAGCTGGGCCAATAGCGGCGGAAGAATATACTCACCGATTGTAAAGCTTGCAGCTATTTTCAATTCGCCCTTCACATAGTGATGATGCGCATAGATTTCAGCCTTGGCTTGTTCGTAGAGAAACACCATTTGCTTTGCTCTTTGATATAAAATGTCTCCTGTCGGCGTTGTCGTAAAGTGTTTTGGCGACCTGTTCAGAAGAGCCGTTTGAAATTCTTTCTCAAGATTTTTGATATGCAGACTGACGCTGGGCTGGGAGATCATCAGCTTTTCCGCCGCTTTTGTGAAGTTTTTTTCTTCTACCACCGCTATAAACGTTTTCAGCACGTCGTAATACAAAAACCCCACCCCTGTCATTAATGAAATATATGGTTATGATTAGTTTTCTTTATTGTACTCATATCATCCATCTTGGTAAAGAAGGCTATACGGAAGCGCAAAAAAGGCAGCCCTCGGTCGAGAGCTGCCATCGTCTTCATTTTTATTACAGTGCTTGCGCCGCTGTAATTAATGCGAGATTGTAAACATCTTCAGCGTTACATCCTCTTGAAAGGTCGTTTACAGGCATATTTAAACCTTGCAGGATTGGTCCTACCGCTTCAAAGTTGCCCAAACGCTGAGCGATTTTATAGCCGATGTTTCCTGCTTCAAGGCTTGGGAATACGAATACGTTAGCGTCCCCTTTGATCTCGGAATCCGGCGCTTTTTTCTCAGCTACAGATGGAACAAATGCAGCATCAAATTGGAATTCGCCGTCAAGTGTCAGTTCAGGCGCTTTTTCTTTCGCGATTTTCACTGCATCCGCTACTTTTTCTGTTTCATCAGATTTTGCTGAGCCTTTTGTAGAGAAGCTGAGCATTGCCACGCGAGGCTCAATGTCGAACATTTTTGCCGTATTGGCACTTTCGATCGCAATCTCGGCAAGGTCTTGGCTGTCAGGCGCAATGTTGATCGCGCAATCTGCGAATACGTATTGCTCTTCTCCGCGAGCCATGATGAACACGCCTGAAGTCTTTTTCACGCCTTCTTTTGTTTTGATGATTTGAAGAGCCGGGCGGACAGTGTCAGCTGTCGAGTGAGCAGCTCCGCTTACGAGTCCGTCTGCAAGGCCTTTATACACCAGCATTGTACCGAAGTAGTTCTCGTCTAATAACGCTTTGCGAGCCTGTTCTTCTGTCGCTTTGCCTTTGCGGCGTTCTACGAATGCTTGTACAAGGTCTTCCATGCCTTCATATGTATGAGGATCATAAATCTTAACGCCGTCCAGCGTAAGGTTCAATTCTTTTGCTTTTGCTTGGATCTCATTTTCATTGCCGATCACAATCGGATTCAGCACTTTGTTTCCTGCAAGCTTGCTGACCGCTTCTAAAATACGCTCGTCTAAGCCTTCAGGAAATACAATTTTAACGTCTTTTCCAGCTACTTTTTCTTGCACTGTTGAAAATAAATCTGCCACAATAAAACCTCCTCAAAAAGTTACAAAAACGCTTTCTTTTACTAGCATACTCTTCTTCCAATCAAATTCAAACAGCCAACTTCCATTATAGCGCTTTCATAAAAAAATCTTATTTTTCTAACTAATTTAAGTGACTCAATCTTCCCTTATAGGTTCTTCTATTTTGATGGAGTTATACGGAAGGGATGTTCAAGGTTTCTCCACAGTAGAATCGGATAAACTATGGTATAGTGAAGGCAATCATGAAAAGATAATGGGAGTGAAGATAAATGAGTGAACAGCAAATGACGAATGAAGCTGCAAAAACGCTTGACGGCTGGTATGCGCTTCATGATTTCCGCACAATGGATTGGGCTTCCTGGAAGCTTCTGTCCAGTGATGAGCGCCAATCTATCATACATGAATTCACTGGGTTGCTTGAAAAATGGGGCGTAGCCCAAAAAGAAGGAAAAGGATCGCAAACTCTTTACAGCATCGTCGGCCAAAAAGCTGATTTTATGCTGATGATCCTTCGTCCTACAATGGAAGAATTAAATCAAATTGAGCTTGAATTCAACAAATCAAGACTTGCTGAGTTCACCATTCCGGCATACTCCTACGTATCAGTGGTAGAGCTGAGCAACTACTTGGCAAGCGGTGACGGCGATCCTTATGAAAATCCGCATGTGCGCGCTCGCCTTTACCCTGAACTGCCGGAATCAAAATATGTATGCTTCTATCCAATGGATAAAAGAAGATCCGGCAACGACAACTGGTATATGCTTTCAATGGAAGAACGCAGAAACTTGATGAGAAGCCACGGTTTAATCGGCCGCAGCTATGCGGGCAAAGTCAAACAGATCATCACCGGCTCTGTCGGCTTTGACGATTACGAGTGGGGCGTTACATTATTCAGCGATGATGTCCTTCAATTCAAGAAGTTAGTGTATGAAATGCGTTTTGACGAAGTCAGCGCTCGCTATGGCGAATTTGGTTCATTCTTTGTCGGCAATCACCTTTCGCTTGATACACTTCCTCAATTCCTATATGTATAATATCCCCTCCCGCCCATCCGGCGGGAGTTTTTCAATCCTCCTTTATCAGAATTTAAATAAAATTTGCTATTTTCTTCGTTTTTTCTTACGATGTAGATAATAATCCAATTTTTTCAAAGGGGTGCAGTTATTTGTCAAAACGAACCGCATTTGTTATGGGAGCCAGTCAAGGGATCGGGAAAGCAATCGCTCTGAAATTAGCAGACCAGCATTTTTCCCTCGTCATTAATTCGCGAAATTTGGATAATATTGAATCTGTCAAAGAAGACATTTTGGCCAAGCATCCTGAGGCGAGCGTCATTGTCCTTGCGGGGGATATGTCTGACCGGCATACGAGAGCGGGCATTTTTCAGGAAATCGAATCTCAATGCGGACGGCTTGATGTTCTGATTAATAATATCCCGGGCGGCGCGCCTGATACATTTGATAACTGCAATATAGACGATATGACGGCCACGTTCACTCAAAAGACCGTTGCCTATATTGACGCTATCAAGCGTGCTTCCTCACTGATGAAACAAAACGAGTTTGGCAGAATCATCAACATTGTTGGAAATCTATGGAAAGAACCCGGCGCCAACATGTTCACAAACAGTATGATGAATGCCGCTTTAATTAACGCCAGTAAAAATATTTCCATCCAGCTTGCTCCTCACAACATTACTGTCAACTGTCTGAATCCTGGTTTTATCGCTACAGACCGTTATCATCAATTTGTGGAAAATGTGATGAAAAAGAACAGCATATCCAAACAGAAAGCAGAGGAACAGATTGCTTCCGGGATTCCGATGAAACGGGTCGGATCAGCCGAAGAAACCGCAGCGCTCGCCGCGTTTCTTGCCTCTGAGGAAGCCTCCTACATCACGGGACAGCAAATTTCCGCTGATGGCGGCAGCATGAAAAGCATATAAAAACATCCCGCTTTTTAGCGGGATGTTTCTTGTAATGACCCGAACGGCAGGTTCAGCTTTTGAATCCGCGTGACAAATTCCCGCAGATCCTCCTGCTTCGACACCATTGAGATTCTGACATGCCTTTTTCCGTTGCTTCCAAAAATTTCGCCCGGTGTGACTACGACATGGGCATGCTCCAGCAAGTAATCGGAAAATTGGTGAGATGTCTCAAACGTATTCGGAATTTCAGCCCATACGTAAAAGGTTCCTTTTGGCTTTTCCATCTTCCAGCCCAGTTCCTTTTCACAAAGCGCCGTAAAAAAGTCAATTCGTTCCTTATAAATTCGTTTCAACGATTCCGTATGCTCCGGATCTCCAGAAAGCGCCGCACTCGCTGCCTGCTGCAGCCCGCCGAACATGCCGACAAATACATGATCCTGAAATTCATTGACGGCCTGAATGATCCTTTCGTTCCCAACCGCAAACGCCATTCTCCAGCCGGCCATGTTAAATGTTTTTGAAAATGAATAAAGCTCTGCTCCGACAATTTTGGCATCCTCTGCCTCAAGAAAACTGGCCGGTTTTTGATCGAATTCAAACGCTCCGTATGCAAAATCATGAATCAAATGGATGTTATGCTCTTTCGCAAAAGCAGCAGCTTTTGCATAAAAAGCCGCATCAGCCACAGCTCCAGTGGGGTTGTTCGGATAGTTTAAAAACATAAGCTTCGCTTTTTCCAGCACGGCTGGATCAATCTTTTCAAAATCCGGCAGATAGCCATTTTCTTCATACAGCGGCATTTCGTAAAGCTCAGCTCGCGCCATCGTAATCCCTGATAAATATTCAGGGTAGCCTGGATTCGGGACTAAAGCGATGTCTCCCGGATTGAGCAGGCATTGTGTCAGCACATACAAACCGGCTTTCCCGCCTCCGAAAAGCGCGACCTCCGTTTCAGGATTGATTGTCACGCCGTATTCTCTTTTATAGAAAGCAGCGATTGCTTCCTTCAAAAAAGGATAACCTCTGAATGGGCCGTATCCATGAAACGAAGGATTCAGAGACGCCTCCCGCAAAGCCTCGACAATATGCGGCGGAGTGGGAAGGTCAGGGTTCCCCTGTCCGAGATTAATGATATGGGCTCCCGTTTTTTCCATTTCCTTTACCTTTTGAAAAACGAGAGAAAACTCCTGCCTTGGAAGTGTCTTGATGACATCGGACGGTGTTATTTCCATCTAAAAGACTCCTTTTTGCTCCGCTTTGTTATCCCGTTCCAAAAACGATTTGTTGACGAGCTTCGTATGCAGAAACAAACCGCATACGATCACGACAATCAGCCCCATAATGACCGGAGCGCTTAGGATGTTAATGAACATTGAACCAATAGAAATGCATAATCCGATAGACGCTTCGGCCACTGAAAAAATGCGCCCTTGAATCTGGTTTGCCGCATTTTCCTGAACCTTCACTTTTGCAAGCACTTCCCCGTATTCCATCGCGATGAAAAAGAGGATCGCCGCGATGACAGAAACAGCGAATATCGGTGTGAATAAAAACAGCGCCAGCGAGACAATGGATAAAACGGTAAAGTACGTCAGGCCTCTATTGTTGTTAAAGCCCCATTTGCTGACAAGCGCCGCTCCGATAAAGCCGCCGAAGCCGATGCAGAACGTGAGAATAAAGTTGCCGATTTCCCCGTCACCCAGAAAGCGGCTGACAATCGGAAAATAGCTGTACACAACTCCCCACAGCAAAGCCATTGTAATCATCGTAAACATGGCGTTTAATACGAATGCATTGGTTTTGATTTCCTTGAGTCCTTCCTTAAAAGACTGAAAGGCCTCTTTAATGTTTTCAGATTGAATCGGCACAAATTGCAGTTTGATACGGCTGATGAAAAATGCCGAAACCAGGTATGTCACACCGTTAAAGGCAACAGCCAGCTCTACAGATCCGCCTAACAGAAAGAGCCCTCCGGCAGCGGCCCCGACGATAATGGAGATGGTTGTCGCTTTTGCAAATAACGTGTTGATGCTTTTAATATCTGATTCCAAGGACGACATGACAGCGAGACGGGCGGGATTAAAAAACACGCCGCTTCCATAAGAAATAAACAGCAGGGCCAGAAAAATCAGCGGATACTCGCCTTTTGGAAGAAATGTGAGCCCCAAAAAGATGATGCCTCTGATGATATCCGTCCACAGCATGATCTTAATTCTGTCTAACCGGTCGACCAGAACCCCCAAAAACGGCTGAAACACCATCGGAATGCTTCTGACCACGATGACCCCGGACGTCACCCAATAATCGTGATAATATGTAGACAAAATGAGCAGGGCAGGGAGAACACAATAGTCTCCCATGAACGATAGCGCCTGCCCGTAAAGCAAGTATTTAGAGTTGGGTTTCAGCTGTTTCATACTGGCAGCACATACTTTGCCGTCAGCTTTGCATGCTGCTGAATTTGTCTGATTGATTCAGCCACATCCTGTGAATTACTGCCTTTCAGTTCAAATGCAGCAATGGAATTGAAAGCTTCAAACAATGTCAAATCAACTGAAGTGCCTGGTGCTGCGGCCGAAAAAGAAACGATTTCAGTATCCCCTTTTAAAAGCCCGTCAGGCAGATCGATCGCTTCAATGACCAAATCCTCAGCAGTTTCTGGAATCTGGCCATTTTGTTTGAAATGCTGCGGGTACAAATGGCAGTCGGCGACATAGTAAGGCTCTTGATCCAATAATCCGTCAGGCAGATCGGCGTCTTTTCCGAAACAGAGGACATCTAATAATAATTGCGCCATATCAAGGCCGAAAACCTTTTTAATGTTAGGAATCATATTCCAGCCGGCAAATCTGGCTGCTGATTCTATTAAACCCGGTTCTCTGTTTTTCATTAGCTTGATCTCTGTATGTGTTGCGCAATTTTGCAGGCCAAGCCCTTCATTTGCCTTTTTGGCAGCTTCGACAATTTTCTTTTTTGCCTCTTCATCCAGAATGGACGGCGTAATGTGGGATGTCTCTGTAAACCCGATTTGCGGCGTTTTATCATGAATGGCGATCGGGAAATACTCACCGTCAGCCATGATGCCTTCTATACTGATATAGTCGGAGTACCCTTCTGTTTGATACCAGTCTCCGTACTCACCCTGTAAAAATTCTTCAGCGATAAACGGCGCTTCAAACGTAACCGCCTTTGGCACGTTAATTGATTTCAGATAGTCATTGACTCTGTTAAATTCATCTTCTGCCGTCTCAGTGTCCGTAATCAGCGTTACACCGATAGAACTCGCTAAGTATGTAGGCTTTAAGATAAGAGGTGTGCCGATCTCTTCAAGAGCAGCACGGAAATCTTCAAGAGTTGTGACTCGTTTGTTTTTGATCGATTTGACTCCGGCCTTATTAAAAGCGTCCCTCATTTTATTTTTATCTCTGGCATTTTCGGCTGCCTGCACGCCGGCACCTCTCAGGCCCAAACGTTCACAGGCTTTCGCCATCGGAGCAATGAATAATTCATTGTTTGTTGTGATGGCATCCGCCCCAAACATTTCGGCAACCTTGACGATTTGCTCGACGACCTCTTCCTCAGGCTTGTCATGATCCTCATGCGCCCAATAAATGGAATCAGGATGCTCAAAATCAGCTAAACTCTTAAAATAGTCTTTATCTTTTATGACCGCGACCGAGTATTTTTCAATCAATGCTGCATGGGAGGCTGTAATTGCAAAAGGTCTTGGAATAAAGCTGACCAGGTTATATTTTTCAGCAGCGCTTTTATAAAACATGTGCGGCGGGCAGCCTCCAAGATCAGCGATGACCAATACTGTTTTTCTCTCCATATGTAAAACACTCCTTCTCTATTGTGCGGTGTATCCTCCGTCTGCGGTGATGGCGCTTCCGGTCATATAGCTTGATAAATCCGAGGCTAAAAACAGCATCACGTTTGCGATTTCTTCAGGTTTCCCAAGCCTCAGCAGCGGATTTACCTTCGCCTTTTCTTTTTTGATCTCTTCAAGTGTGCCTTCATTATTTTCAAGGAATGATTTTTCATTCAGTGGTGTGTCGATGATCCCTGGGCATACGCAGTTCACGCGAATTTGATGCTTCGCATAATCAACGGCCATTGATTTAGTCAGCTGCAAAACCCCGCCTTTGCTGGCGTTATAAGCAGGAATATCAGGCCATGCCACGAGTCCGCCGACAGAGCACGTATTAATGATGTTGCCCTTGCCGGCGGCCAGCATATGCTTGAGTGCATGTTTGCTCATTAAAAACATGCCGGTCAAATTGACTTGCAGCACCTTGTTCCAATCGCTGAGCTCCATCTCGTGAATAGGCGCCACGATTTCGATGCCTGCATTATTAATCAAGACATCGAGCCCGCCAAATGTATGAACCGCCGATTCAACTGCGTGCTGGCAGGCAGCTTCGTCTGTGATGTCCGTTTGCACAAAGTGCAGCCTGTCATTATTTTCTTTTCGTACCATTGCTTCTCCCTGCGCTTCATCAATATCCGCCACAACCACATTGGCCTGCTGGCCCAAAAAAGCCTGAACCGCAGCATAACCAATGCCTGATGCGCCTCCTGTTATGAGGACGGTTTTATCGGTGAGTTTCATGATCATTCATCCGCCTTCATTTTTTTTGCTTTTGCCCTGTTATAGCGCGGCGGGAAGAAGATATTAATCGATTTTGATTCTTTTTCCGAACGGTTGATGGCACCATGATCTTCGCGAGGCTCACAGAAATAGGCTGTGCCGAATTTCATCTCGACTGTGCAGCCTTCGACCGTCATGTCATAGCCGCCGCCGATGCAGATGCCTATTTGTTCATTCCGATGTTTATGGAAAGGCATTTCTCCGCCATTTCCAGGGATTTTGGCAAGCATAATTTCTACCCAATCCTCAACAAAGAACGTGACTTCCATGCCCGGCAGCAGGTCTCTTGTTTTGAAAATATCCAAAAAGTAGTCCTCAGGACTTGTATATGTTTCATCAGCTTTCAGCCGCTTGATATCAATAGCAATCACTTCTTGGTCTGTGTCGTTTCTTGCCCCGTGAGGCACATGCGGCGGCGCGATATAGGCAGATTCCAAGGCTGTCATTTTTCTTGTCACATCTCCGACAGTCATCATCAGCTCGCCAGAAACGACCATGCCGATTTGGACCTCCTTATGCTGATGGGGTTCAACATTGGTATGCGGCGGGACGTAAGACATTAATACTTCAGTATCCCCTCGTACGGTTGAATACTGCCTCACTCCGTTTTCCCATTCAATTAATTTCGGTGTCGGGAAATAAAGCTCCTGCATATCTTCTTTAGTTTTCATCATCAACGTCTCCTTTTCCAAATAATGACCAGCTCATTGGAATGCTTTTGAATGTTTTTACAAAGGTTAGCCCGTACTTTTGCCGTGCAAGCTCATTGGTTAAGGCAATGTCATACAAACCTTCTTTTACTTTTCTTGCGGCTTGACTGGTTGAATTGACTAGTTTGAAACGAACATCTTTGCGGGTAAAATATTTTATTAAATTAATAGGTGAAGGATGTGAAACAATAACAGATGTATCAAGCATATCGTCTCTGAATTCAAAATCAGGACGAACAGCCAGGCCGTACATCGGTGTATCGCACCTGAAGATCTGCAATAGCTGCAAATCCGGCCTCATGTAGAAATGCTTAATGCCATCGTAAGCATGTGGGACGATGGTATATTCCAGCGGGCTTTGGAGCGTCCTTTCGATGCACGATTCAAAAGTATCATGCAAGGACAATTTACTGTTCAGCCCTTGTAGAAGAGTAAAATTGGAAATGAAATGCTTTGCTGCGTACTCACTGCTTGTCCCCTCAGGGCCGAGCGTGTTGACTGTAATGAGTTTGGATAGTGAATCAGTTCTTTTTTTTGTCTGAATGCTATTATCCAATATAATCATGAGCACCAACCAATCTTTTAAAATTTTAAGTAAATTTTATCCAGCGGCAATTGAACTGTCAATGTTTTTTGAAAATATTGATAATTATTCCCATACAAACAAAAAAACCCTTTATAAAGGGTTTTTAATTATAGGAATTTAGAAACTTTGTTTATTGAGATAAGGACTGATCGGCCTTCTGCTCAAGTTTGCCGTACTTTTTATATGCGAATACACTGAGCACAAATCCGAGGACTGTGATGGCGGCACAAATCAATCCGACAGCTGCATAGCCGTATGCTACATATACGGGTCCCATTAAAGCAGAACCTAATGTCACGGCCAGATTCGAGGCGAGGCTGTAAAACACCATGACTTTTCCGCGATGACGCTCTGAACAGTCACTCAAAATGGTGCTGAGCAGCGTCACCGTCAAACTTTGCATTAATCCCCAAATAAATAGGCTGGCGATTAACAGAAACATTGACTCCGGCGCATATGGTAAACACGCCAGCAGAACACTGATGACCCCCAGCGCAATCAAAAGGGAGCGCATTTTTCCGATGCGGTCGGCTATCTTTCCTGTAATCACACTCATGGAAAACCCGATTCCGTAAATCATGATAAATAAGCCCGCAGCCGTGTTTCCTCCGGTAAAAACGTCCTGAAGATAGGTGCCTAGAAAGGAATACATACCGTAAAAACCAATCATATTACAGAAGGTTATCGTGATATAAACAGGTACACGAGGGACTTTCAGCGCATCCCGGAATGTTCCTGCCGGCTCTTCTATTTCTTCCTTGCCGCTGTTTTTATGTTGGGCATGGCGGCGCATTTCAAGGAGAATCAGCAGGACAACTAAAACACCCATCAGGGCGAAAATCCAAAACGTCCATCTCCAATGCAGGACGCCGCCGATAAATGATCCGAGCGGCACTCCGAAAATCAGCGCCAGCGACCAGCTTGAAACGATCAGCCCCATCACCTTGCCCCGGTATGTATAAGGAACACGATCACCGACAACTGCGTAAGCGGTCGGAACAAACGCTCCCGCAGCCAATCCCGAAAGCGCCCGGCCTAAAAAGAAGAAAAAAATATTTTGAGCTAAAGCGCATATCACCGTTCCTATGATAAAAATCATAAGCCCGGCCAATAAGCTCAGTTCTCTGGAGTATTTATCGCCTAATGGAACCAAAAGCGGCGCACCGATAAAAATCATAACGCCGTAAATACTGATAGATAACGCAAGGACGCTGACATCTGAGCTGAAGGCTTTTGCTAAATCCGGCAGCAGCGGTGAGATCACAAGCTCTTCAGATCCGGCTGCAAATACCCCCATCGTTAAAGCCAGTGCCAACAATAACGGAAAATGATGTTTTGTTTTGATGTCATTGTTTTGATTGCTGTTCATTCTTTCTCAAACACCTCTTCCATAATCTTCTTATCATAAAGTTGTATTATAGTTTAGCATTGTTTTTTCACTATTTACAATTCGAACGAAATATTTATAAGTTTTATTATTTTCATTTAAATCCCATTATATATTTCTATATTTCATTCTAAAAATACATGAGGATGTAATGCGTAAAAAAAGCTCTCCGGCCTCCCGGAGAGCTTTTTCTATTGCGCCTCTGTCTGCTTTTTTTCAATCGGTTCATGATTTATACGCTTTTTGATGCTTAGATGATAGTATGCATAACAGAAAATAATGATCGGCACACCGCAGTATAAGCCGATTCTTTGATCCGGAATGAAAATAAGGCTGATCAACACGCAGCCATATAAACAAAATCCGAGAATCGGGACTAGCGGATAAAGCGGCGTTCTGAACTCCAGATCATTCACATTTCCGCCTTCTGCCAGGAAACGTCTGCGAAAGAAAAATTGCGACGCACAAATGGACATCCATGCGACAACTGTGACCATGCCCGAGATTGAGATACACCATAAATACACTGTTTCTGCGGCCATGACACTTGTCAGCAGCGAACAGCCTGAAATGCCTAGCGTAATCAGCAGAGCATTCATCGGCACGCCTTGTTTTGTCAGTCTGGTGAGAAAGGATGGACCCATTTGATTTGATGAAAGTGACCACATCATACGCGACGCCGCATACAATCCCGAATTAGCAACAGATAAAATGGCTGTTAAGATGACAAAGTTCATGATATCTGCCGAAAATGGGATGCCGATTTGATCGAGTACCGCTACAAATGGGCTTTCAATCACCCCCGCCGTTTTGTACGGAAGGATCGCAACCAAGACGAACATAGCGAGCACAAAGAAAAACAGCGTGCGCCAAATGACATTTCGAATGGACTTTGGCAGTGTTTTTTCCGGGCTTTCACTTTCCCCTGCCGCAATGCCGACAAGCTCCGTACCCTGGAACGAGAAGTTCACCATGACCAGCGTAAACATAACGGCCAGCACCCCATTAGGGAAAAGCCCTCTATCAGTCATAAAGTTAGACAAAAAGGGTGTCTCCTGTCCGCCTTTAAAGTCAATCAAGCCAAACACAGCGGCTCCGCCAATCACAATAAATAATATGATCGCTGCCACTTTGATGCTTGAAAACCAAAATTCCATTTCCGCAAAGCTTCTGACAGAGAGCGCATTAATCAAAAAGATGACGATGCCGAACACGAGGCACCATATCCAGATCGGAACGGAGGGCAGCCACCTTTGCATCAAAATGCCTGCTGACGTCAGCTCTAACCCCACTGTATTCGCCCAGCTGAACCAATACAGCCAGCCAATCATAAAGCCTGTCGACGGTCCCAGAAATTTAGTGGCGTAGGCCTGAAACGATCCGGCCACCGGCATGGCAACAGCCAATTCTCCTAAACAAAGCATGACGAGATACATTAAAAATCCGCCGATGATATAAGCGGCAATGGCGCCGAGCGGTCCCGCCTGGCTAATGGTAAAGCCAGAGCCTAGAAACAGCCCAGTGCCAATCACCCCTCCCAAAGCAATCATAAACAAATGCCTGCTTTTCATGCTGCGCTGCAATTCATTTTTATGATTCTGCATCATCCTTCCCCCTTTGGTTCTTTTGCCGTGATGGTCATCCGGTAGCTCTGCAAAAGGTGAACGGTGGTTTGCTGTATGAGGAGAGGCAATACATGAAATGTGTACGGTTTATAGACTCGTTCTGTCCATTTATGGCCGTCTTTTCCATACACACCCATATTAATGGATGGAATATTCAGCTTGCGTATGTCTTTGAACGGAATGGTCCCAATCATATTCCACCCAGGGAAGTTCCTGATAAAAGAATCAATTTCGCCATCGGTTTCGTGCAGTGATAAAAAACTGCCGTCTGCCAAGTAGGGGAAAAACTTTTTGAAGACAAATGTTTCGCCTGTCGATTCAGCGGTTTTGTCAGCCGCTTCTTTAATCACATGCTGCAAAAGCTGATCTCTTGCGCTATCTTCTTTCAAATAGTTATGCGGCAGGTAAGGAGGTGCGTAAAATAGAATGACTTTTGCGCCTTGATCGGGGTCAAGCTTTTGAAGCTCTTCGATTGCCTGAAAGCATCTCATGCGAAGTTCAAGGTGCTCGTTGGCTTTGAATGTCTGCTCGATACACTGCTCGGGATCTATCCCCCGGTTTCTCAGCTTTTCTAAGTATTGCTCCAGGCTATACACTTGAATGCCCCATGATAAATGTTTCTTTGGCAGGTTGGCTCTTTTTGCATATTCTTCATAATAATCTGATAATTTTTGTTCTGTCTCTTGGCATGCTTCCTCAGTGACTTCAATAAGCAAATCCATCATTTCTTTTGCTGTTCTTTCATAAATAAAACAATTGAAGTACAAGCTGGTGCTGACAGCCGTTTGCACATTATAGGATTCCTTGTTATCACGCTGATACAAACAGGATGGGGGCAGAACCAACTCCCCTTCAACCTTTTCTGCCAGATGGATGTTATTGTGGAGACGGCTTGTGATTTCAGATGAAATGAAATTTGGGTCAATCCCTGCCAGTGTATCGCCAACATGGACTTCACGCCCGTAAATGTAAAAGCAAGGCAGCAGTTTTCCCGCGGCTCCGGTATAGATATATCTTGTCTGATCACCATCGTAAAGCGGGGTAATAAAATCCGTATTAATAGCAGCCAAATAGTGAAGCTGTTTTTCTTTTTTTAGCCGGTTCAGCTCTGAAATGCTGGCAAGAATGCCCGAATGCTGGCTCTCCTCATCGGGATTGGCCATAAACAATACATTTCCCGGCAACGTCTCAAGGTTCTCCGAAAAATGCAGGAGATTGGCTAAATGCACGGCGATGCCGCTTTGCATATCGACAGATCCTCTTCCGAACATCCACTCGCCTGATTTGGCATCCCGCTGAACATCCTGATCGAACTCATAGCGGCTGAAATACTCGGCCAATTTCTCACAATCAAAAGCGATATCCTTTAAAGGGCCGAAATCTTCGATTCCAACTGTATCCAGATGGGCATGGTAAATGACTGTATTACGGCTTTCTCCATGTCCTTTAATAAACGCAAAAATATTTTTGCGATTGTATGGGTCATTGGGAATGGCCTGTTCCCACACATGACTGGGGTTTTCCTGAAAATAAGGATAGCTCGTGATCACTTCTTTGATGAAATCTGCTTTTGTCCCTTCTCCAACGGTGCCGTTCACGCTGCTGAGGCTGACCAGAGATGCTGTCAGCGCCTCCACTCTTTCAGCCGGATTCATGTGACTGATTTTTGTATACTGCATAAATTGTCCTCCTGATCAAAAAGTTGAAATCGTGCGATCCGCTAAAGAATCGCACGATTTTATTTCTCTCAAATCAAAAAGCTTCGGACGTTGTTTTGGCTTGCATATGAAGAATTAAGTAATCGGGACCGCCTGCTTTTGAGTCTGTTCCTGACATATTAAAACCGCCGAACGGCTGATAGCCGACAATTGCTCCGGTACATCCTCTGTTAAAATATAGGTTTCCGACATGGAAATCCTCGCGTGCCCGTTCAATGTGCGCACGGTTTTTCGTCAGAAGCGCACCTGTTAATCCGTATTCCGTGTTATTGGCAATCTCCAGCATATGATCGAAATCACGCGCTTTGCAAATCGCAACAACCGGGCCGAAAATTTCTTCCTGCATCAAGCGGGCGTTTTCATCAACATCTGCAAAGATCGTCGGCTGAATAAAGTAGCCTTTTGAATCATTGCCTTCTCCGCCGGCCAATAGCTTGCCTTCAGATTTGCCGATTTCAATGTATTTCATCACTTTGTTGTAGGATGCTTCATGAATCACGGGACCCATATACGTATCAGGATCTTCTGGATTGCCGATAGTCAGCGTTTTGGTCAGCGCCACAGCTTTTTCCACCACTTCATCATAAACATCCTGATGAATGACCGCGCGGGAGCCCGCAGAACACTTTTGTCCTGAATATCCAAATGCTGAGTACACGATAGAGGATGCAGCAAGGTCAAGATCAGCGTCCTTGTCGACAAGCACTGTGTCTTTTCCGCCCATTTCTGCAATTACCCGTTTGAGCCATTTTTGGCCCGGCTGCACTTTGGCGGCTCGCTCATAAATCCGGCAGCCGACTGCACGGGAACCTGTAAATGAGACAAACCGTGTTTTCGGATGCTCAACTAAGAAATCACCGATCTCCGCTCCATCTCCCGGAATGTAATTCAGAACGCCGTTTGGCAGACCCGCTTCCTCCATGACCTCGACAAATTTTGCTGCCACTACCGGGGCTGCGTCAGCCGGTTTTAAGAGAATCGTATTTCCTGTCACAATCGCTGCCGCCGCTGTTCCCGCCATAATCGCAAGCGGGAAATTAAATGGAGAAATGACGATGCCCACGCCAAGCGCTTCGTAATGATATTGATTGAACTCGCCAGCACGGCTCTTCACCGGAGCCCCTTCCTTGAGCTTTAACATTTGGCGCGCGTAGAACTCTAAAAAGTCTATCGCTTCAGCCGTGTCCGCATCTGCTTCCTTCCACGGTTTTCCCGCTTCCTTCACAAGATAGCTTGAAAATTCATGCTTTCTTCTGCGCAAAATAGCCGCTGCCTTAAAGAGAATATTCGCGCGGTGCTCCGGTCTTTGTTTTTTCCAGGAATCAAATGCCTGCAATGCGGCTTGCATCGCTTTTTCAGCAAGCTCTTGATCCGCTGTAGACGCGTACCCAATGATCTCTTCTTTATTTGCCGGGTTAATAGAAATGATTTTGCGGTCCGTTTCAATTTTTTCTCCATTTATGACAAGCGGATAATGCTTGCCGAGCTGAGTGTTTACAAAGGCCAATGACTCCCCAAATGCAGTTTTATTCTTTGCTTCCGTAAAATCGGTAAATGGTTCGTGCGCGTATGTGACTGTCATATGTAGTCCCCCTCGTGTTATGAAATATATCTTCGCATATGAATAAAAATGCAAGAATCATGCCATTTTCTTGTCTTTTGCTGAAAAAACTTGTTGAATCGAACAGAAATTTGTCTAACAGGTGATCACCTTTCTCTTTTTCCGATCTTGAACGCAAATTTATTTTGCGATTTTTGCTCTTTACGCAAAAAACAAATGCAAAATTATTTTGCGGAGGCTTCTCAAATTATACCCATCCGCGGAATCGCGATGCTTCTGCCGATTTTCTGATGCCCGTCATGTAAGCCGCCAAACGCATATCCACTTTATGTGTTGCCGCTGTCTGATAAATTGTTTCGAACGAGCTGACCATGACGTTTCTCAGTTTTTCTGCAACCTCTTCTTCTGACCAATAATATCCTTGGTTGTTTTGCACCCATTCAAAATAAGAAACCGTGACGCCGCCGGCACTCGCCAGGATATCTGGCACAAGCAGCACGCCTCTTTCATTCAGGATCTTAGTGGCATCAATGGTTGTCGGTCCGTTCGCCGCTTCAACGACGATTGACGCCTGAATGTTATGTGCGTTTTTGGCTGTGATTTGATTGGAGATCGCGGCAGGCACTAAAATATCGCAATCCTTTTCAAGCAGCTCCTCATTTGTGATGACGTCAGTAAATAAATTGGTGACCATACCGAAGCTGTCCCGTTTATCGAGCAAATAAGGGATATCAAGGCCGTCTGGGTTGTAGAGCCCGCCATTGGCATCAGAAATCCCGATCACCTTCGCGCCCGCATCGTGCATGAATTTGGCCAGGAAGCTACCCGCGTTTCCAAAGCCCTGTATGATGATGCGCGCGTTTTGCAGCTTGATCCCTTTTTTCTTCACCGCCTCTTCAATACAAATCGTGACGCCCTGTGCCGTCGCTGTTTCCCGTCCTTGCGATCCTCCCAAAACAAGCGGTTTACCTGTAATAAAGCCCGGAGAATCGAATTCCCGCAGCCGGCTGTACTCATCCATCATCCACGCCATAATCTGCGAATTGGTGTACACATCGGGAGCTGGAATATCCTTTGTCGGACCGACGATCTGGCTGATGGCACGGACATACCCCCTGCTCAGCCTTTCCAGTTCTCCAAATGACATTGTCCGCGGATCACAAATAATACCGCCCTTCCCGCCGCCGTAAGGAAGATTGGCAATCCCGCATTTGAGCGTCATCCAAATGGATAATGCCTTTACTTCCTCTTCATTAACTTCTGGATGGAAGCGAACGCCCCCCTTTGTCGGACCGACAGCATCATTGTGCTGTGACCGGTAGCCTGTGAACACTTTGACGCTCCCATTGTCCATTTTGACCGGAATGCGGACAGTGAGCATTCTCTGCGGCTCTTTCATGAGTTCATACATATCTCCCGGATAACCCAGCTTCCGAAGGGCTTCCTTAATGATTGTTTGGGTAGACAGAAATAAGTTAAGAGCTTCTTTTTCTTCATCTTTCGAGACTTGCTTTGCTGACATCTTTTTCACCTCATTGTTTTTTTGGCCGGCTGTAATGTAAGCGCTTTAAAAAATCAGCCCGCCAATTCCTTTCTTCATTGGATTCACCCTTATCATCATGCAAGATCCGTACCAGCTTTTGAATCCACAAAAAAAGAGACTGAAAACATCTCAGTCTCTGACTACAAATCTATCGATTAACGGGGATCAATCACCAGCTGCGTTTCAGCATAAAAACTGCCGATTCCCAAACCGTTTACTACATCGCCTTTAATCGTGTAAGTGCCTGCGCGAGGAAGAGTTTTACGCACCATGACAAGGTCAAATTCGGATGCGCCTAACAAATCAAGCGTAAGCGGGAGTCTGACTGTTTTTCCATCGTTTAAAATCTGTGTTTCTTTCAGTGTTCTTCCATTCACTGAATCTCTTGTCGTAGCATGAAACCCGTCAGGAAATTGAAATTCTACCGCTCCAAGAGAAAGCACCGCATTTGGTTTATATGTCACTTCAATATCAGAAGTGGTCCACTCTTTCGTGCTGTTAATTGTTTTTGCCTCGATTAATGCAGACTGTGCATGAGCTTGGCCCGAAGGAAGTAAGATTGATAGTAAAACAGCTGAACTGATGAATAATGAAGATACGAATGAAGTTCTTTTTAGCATGACATTTCCCCCTAAATGATTGTTGAAATTTGGCCAGAGCGTCCTCTGCAGAAAAAGCGCTTTTTCATAATTCGCGAATTACCAGTTCTTTTTCTTAAAAATTAATCTATCATCATTTTCCATGGAAGTAAATGTTTTTTAAGGAATATTAACACTTGGAATTCAATGAGAATTTCTTCCTGTTTATACAAGGTTCAAATGGACGATTTCCCTCTCTTTTTCTAGTAACATCCGCCTGACATTTTATATCTTTTATCCTATTTTAAAAAAGGGCAAAAAAAGTCGAAGATGCCTCTGCTCTTCGATTGATCACGTTCCTATTTTTATCTGAATTCAGTGTTCCAGTTAAAACCGATCGTCTCATCATTCCACGGAATTCTTTTCTCATCAGGCTGATCTGGGTTATACGACATGGTGGTAAAATAGATAATTGTCAGCGGCGTCTCTCCCAGCACTCTATATCCGTGAGCCACCCCTTTTGGGATTAATAACAGCATCGGATTGTCTTCGCCCATATAATAGACGTCCGTTTCTCCTTTTGTCTTTGAATCCTCTCGAAGATCGTATAGGACAACCTGAGCGTGGCCGGTTGGGAAGAACCAGAGATCATCCTGCTTCTCATGATAATGAAATGCCTTAATCACACCCGGATAGCTTTTCGACCAAGAGGCCTGCCCAAAATGCTCAAGGAGATTCTCATCGTCCCGGACCAGCTCAGCAAAAAAGCCTCTGTCATCGCTATGCTTCATCAATTTTTTCACCTTGACTCCATCAATCACACGCACTGCTCCTTTCCTGCAAATACTCTCGTAACGCTTCCCGCCAGTGGCGGGGGCGGATGCCGGCTTCTTCAATAGCCCGATGGCTCAGCACAGAGTATGCCGGGCGGGGCGTTTTGTTCCCGTATTCCTCTGTCGTTACAGGCAAAATGGCTGTTTCCAGCCCGCTTTCGCTTTCTTCCATAATTGCCGTCGCAAACTCATACCAGCTGCATATGCCTGAATTGCTGACATGATAGATGCCCGGCGGATGGCTGAACAGCTTGATGACCGCTTCTGCTAAATCCTTCGTATAAGTCGGCGAACCAATTTGATCGCTGACAACCCGAAGCTCTTGTTTCGTTTCAGCAAGCTTCAGCATGGTTTCAACGAAATTACTGCCGCCATGTCCGTACACCCACGATGTTCTGATGATCGTGCTGTCTTTTGTCGTTAATCGTATCAGTTCTTCTCCGAGCCTTTTGCTTTTGCCATAAATGGTTTTCGGATCGAGGGGATCGTCTTCCCTATATGGCTGGGTTCCTTTCCCATTGAATACATAGTCCGTGCTGATATGAACATATTGAGCTCCGATGCGGGTTGACTCAAGCGCTGTATAATAAGCGCCGATTCCGTTAATCAAGTACGCTTTATCAAGCTCTTTCTCGCATTGATCAACCGACGTAAACGCGGCGCTATTGACCACGATATCCGGCTGATAATGGCCAAACGAATGCCGTACTGAGCGCTGGTCAGCAATGTTCATCATCTTCTTTGTTAACGCAATGACCTCATATCCGGCTTGCTTCAGCTGGCGGCATAGTTCCAAGCCAAGCTGTCCTCCCGCCCCAGTTACCAATACCTTTGTCAATCAGATCACCTTCTCATCGGTCATTGTCTGTATACCACTGAATCGTACGCGCAATGCCTTCTTCAAACGTCACTTCCTGCCGCCAGCCCAGTTCATTTTTCAGCTTTGATGCATTGATCGCATAGCGCCGGTCATGCCCTTTTCGGTCTTCCACGTGGGCGAACAATTCCTCACAGCCCAGATGTTTCAAAATGACACTCGCCAGCTCTTTATTCGTGCGTTCATTTCCGCCGCCGATGTTATACACCTCGCCGTCGGTCCCTTTTTCTAAAATCAGCTTGATCGCGCGGCAATGATCCTCCGCAAACAGCCAGTCTCGGATCTGGAGTCCATCGCCATACAGCGGAACAGGCAGGCCCTGCTTCGCATGACGGATAATCGTCGGAATCATTTTTTCGCTGTGCTGATAAGGTCCGTAATTGTTGCTGCATCGTGTAATGATGGCCGGAAGCTTGTGGGTTTTCACATAAGACAACACGAGCAAATCTGAGCTTGCTTTGCTGGCTGAGTATGGGTTATTAGGAGAAAGCGGCGTCGTTTCTGTAAACGCGGGATCATCCGCTTTTAAATCCCCGTACACCTCATCTGTTGAAATATGAATCAGCTTCTTGGCTTTTCCTTTCAAGACCGCTTCCGCCAATCGGTATGTCCCCATGACATTTGTGGTGATAAACGGCTCCGCTTGGGAAATGCTTCTGTCCACATGCGATTCTGCTGCGAAGTGAATGACGCCGTCGTAGGTCTCGTCAAACGCCCGGTCGATATCCTCCTGAACGCTGATGTCCCCTTTTACAAAGCGAAAACGGCTGTTTTGCTGTAATTTTTCCATTTCCTCCGGGTGGCTGGCGTACGTCAGTTTATCTAAAACGGTAATGCGCGCATCCGTTTCCCTCAGCATGAGCTTTGTAAACGTGAGCCCGATGAAGCCGGCCCCGCCTGTAATTAAATATGATTTTGCCATCACTTTTCGTCCTGTCCTTTCCGTAGAGCCTGGTGTACAAGCTGGGAAGCGAGATAAAGCGATTCGTGAGTTCCGGCATCTACCCACCAGCCTGATAACACATCATACGTAAGCTGGCTGTTTTCGATGTATAGATTATTCACATCGGTGATTTCCAGCTCGCCGCGCTTTGATGGTGATATTTGTTCAATATATGAAAACACCTCTGCATCATACATATAAATGCCGGTAACACAAAGGTTGGTCGGTGGCTGTTCGGGCTTTTCGATGATGGAACGAATCCGCTTGTTTTTCTCATCAATCTCAGCAATCCCGAAACGTTCCGGGTCATCAACTTCTTTCAGAAGCACTTTTGCTCCTTTCCCCTGCTGTTCAAAGCGTTCTGTATAAGGCTTTAATGAATCTTCAAATATATTATCACCTAATAATAAAATGAAAGACTCTTTTTTCGTAAAGCGCTTTGCATAAGACAGCCCATCCGAAATGCCCGATGCTGCCGGCTGTACTTGATAAGTGATAGTAACGCCAAGCTCTTCCCCGTTCCCAAGCAGTTTGTAAAATTGCGGCATATGCTCCTTTTGGCTGATGAGTAAAATGTCTTTTATTCCGGCTTCCTCCAGCTTCATAATCGACCAGTATATCATCGGATACGGGCCTACAGGAAGCAAATGCTTGTTGACGGCTTTCGTTAAGGGCATAAGGCGTGAGCCGTTTCCTCCGGCTAAAATAACACCTTTCACATTAACACTTCCTTACATGCATTTTTATATCTCTTGTTCATATAAATCTTGAAGAATAGCTGTTACCCGCATAATGCCTTTGCCATCCACGAGCGGCCTTCCTCCCTTGTGCAAAGAAAGGCGAAGAGGATAGCTGCTCATAATGCGCGACATCTGATAGATGAGTGTTTCATCCGGTACAAGCTCACCTAAGCCAAGATCAAGAGCGGCGCCTTGGTCAGCAATTGTTTTGGCTGTAGCCGTTTGATGCTCAACCTGAGAAAGAACAAGGCACGGCACGCCGATGCAAATGGCTTCATATAGAGAGATGCCGCCGGCGACAATGGCTGCGTCCGCTTGTTTCATCAAACCTGCCATATCATTTGTCTGTTCGATCATCTTGTACTGCGGCTTCTTTTCGATCCGCTTTCGGACTGCCTCTTGATGCGGTGAAGCGCTCCCCATCACAAACATTATGTTTTTGTCTTTTATGTCGGGGACTTGATCAGCGGCAGCCAGCACTTTAAAAATAAGCTGCTTCGGATCACTTCCTCCTAATGCAACAAGGATATTGCGACAGTCTTTCTTAAGTGTGTAATCCTCTCTTGCGGCCTGAAAGGCGGGGTGAAGAATAAGATAGTCCGGACCTTCATAGATGCGTGTGTTTCCCTGAACGTACACCCTGCTTCTGATGTCACCGTAAATTCCGTTAATGACTGCGTCACTATATTGAATTGATTTACCGTTTTTCTCTTCAAAAAGAACAATTTTCGCATCTGTCTCCGTCTTTATTTTCTTTAACAGCTCTGCAGGCGCGCCTAGAATATCAAACAAAAGCAAATCAAGCTTCTTGCTTTTTATTTCCCGGAGAATAAATTCGTGCTGCTGCAGCTCCGGCTTTACGATGACACGCCAATGCTCTTCATGAAGAAACGCTTCAGACTCCTGATTCGTATAAAACGTAATCAAGCATCGCTGTTTGAGCCCCTCCGCAAGTCTCTTCATCCGGACAACATGGCCCATTCCCTTTTCATAGCCGCCGTCTGCGAAGATCCCAACATGCATGGCTAGTCAGCCTCTCGTTCGATTGCCGCATCGGGGTTCCGGTTCAGAAGGGTGATAAGCTCTGAGGCGGATACATCGGGGCGCTCGCCTGCTTTTTGATAGAGAGCCTTTATCGATTCATAGTCTTCCTTTGTATCAATGGTCAGCCGATATTGAGGGGCGCGAAATCGTTCCGGCGCCTCTAAAAACTGAACACGATAAAGAGCTGGATGATTCCTTATATATAACGTGACATGCTCCTGATATTGATCCTCCATATTCTGAATACGGCTGATGTCAATTAACAGGTTGGCGTTGACCACTTCGCCGCAAATCCCTAATGGGGCATTCAGGATATACGTATAATCTGATCCTTGATCAAAATGCGCCTTAATCATTACATCGAGCAGCTCCGGATCGACAAACGGATTATCACCCGTTAACCGGATAATGACTGACGGTTTAACAGCTTCTATGACCTTCACAAACCTATCGAGGACACGTTCTTCGCTCCCGCGGAAAACACGAAAGCCTTGTTTGATACAGTGCGCCTCTAATATATCGTCAGTTTCTTTGTCAGACGTGGCGATGACAAGATTATCCCGATCCTTTTGGTAAAACGCGCTTTGCCGGACACGGTGAACGAGAATATCAAGTAAACGATTCGATCCGAGCGGCCGAAGCACTTTTCCCGGAAGCCTTGTTGAACCCATTCTTGCTTGAATGATAAAGAGAATATCATTCATGAAACGGGCTGTCCTTCAGTAAAATGTCATCCCAGACAATGCCTGTGTCGGCTGGAATGTCTCTTACAGCCCGAACACCGCTGGTCAGCAGTTCAAAAAATCTCGGGTGCAGCCCCTGCGGCTTTTGTCCGGGCCGAAGCACTGCGATATTGTCTTCACTAAAGGCTTCACCTTTTTGAATCGGAGCTGTTGTAAAAATGCCTCTGTATGCAAAATTTCTGATTTCTCCTTCGATGGAGGTTGTTGTTTTGTATGAACTGCCAAGCAGTTTTTCAGAGACCGGCTTTGTGATCCCCTGTTTCAGCTCAGCTTCCGTTTTCCTGATGCCATCGACCATTTCTTTCAATTCATCCGGATTTAATGCAAACGAGTGATCGGCACCCGGCAAATTTTTATCGATCGTAAAATGCTTTTCTATCAGTTTTGCTCCGAGCCGAACCGCGGCACACGGCGCTTCTGTCGGATGCTCGCTATGATCGGAGAAGCCGATTACCGCCTCAGGAAAAGCGGCGGCAAGCATCGGAATGACGCTGAGGTTGCTGTACTCCGGCGGTGCAGGGTATTTCGCCACACAATGCATTATGGCAATTTGATTGTTTCCCTCTGCCCTGATGGTGCGCCAAGCTTCGTGAACATCAGAGATTTCAGCTCCGGCTGTCGAGAAAATCATCGGCCTGTTCAGCCGGGCGACATATTTGAGCAGCGGGAGATGGTTAATTTCATAGGATGCGATTTTAAAAGCGCTCGGCGAGGTAGACTGAAGCAGATCAGCTGACCCCTCGTCACATACAGTACTTAAAAAGATCACCTGCTTTTCGCGGCAGTAATCCAATAGCGGTGAAATCCACTCAGCGGGCATTTCCATAGATTGAACCAAAGAAAAAATAGAGACGTCCTTGCCCGCTGCCGTCTTGTACAAACCAGGATCTTTCTGGTACATCCTATCAGCTTGGAACATTTGAAATTTCACGGCATCCGCTCCCGCTTCCGCCGCGGCGTCTATCAGCGCAAAAGCCTGATCAAGCTTCCCGTCATGATTAATCCCCGCCTCAGCAATAATAAAAACAGGAGCGTCTTTGCCTACAGTTTTATTCGCGATCTGAAACGCTGCCATTATTTCGCCTCCTTGCCCGGCCAAATATGATAATAGTAATACGATTGTTCAGCGGTAAAGCCCATTCGTTCATAAAGGCGGATCGCCCTTACATTGTGAAGCTGCGTCCCCGCTGTTACCGTTCTATGCTTCTGGGTCTCCGGTTGTTCTATGAGATTCGCCAATAAATGAAATGCAATACGTTTTCCTTCAAATCCCGGCTTTACAGCCATCAAATCGAGAATGCATTCATCATCTCTTGATAAGCCCTGAAGATAGCCGATGACCTCGCCATTGTGTTTAGCGACAATATTGACCGCCGCCCTTCCATTCAGATTGTTTCGTGTCCACTCCTGAAATATTTTGTTTGCTGCATCGCGGCTGAGATGAGGATCCTGAAAATATCTGCTTTTTGTAAACGAGTCTCGGGCCAGCTCACATATCGCTTCTGTGTCTCCGGGCTCAGGCGGGCCCAGTTCAAAAAATGGCGGTGTTTTGTCATAAAAAGACGGAGGCATCGCCAGCTTCAGCAAACTCCCGACAAAGTAAGAGGATGGCTGCTGCTGTATCACATGCGCGGCTCCGATATCTTCAGCCGGAACGCGGACAAAGATAAAATCCGTTTCATCCATTTGGCGTACAGCATAAAAAGCTTCAAACAGCCTCTTTAGCTGCCCGGTACTATTTGCCGCAAGAAGTTTGACGTTCATGACTTTCTTCTGAAGCACCTTGCTTTCCCACAAAGAATCTTCGTAAAGCAATACGCCTTGGAGCCTGCTGTTTTCAAAAAGGCCGAGGGAAAATTGATACGGAACATCCAGAGTAAGCTGTCGGCTTTGGAGAAATTCCTCAATCAACTCTTTGGAGACATTTTCTTTTACCGTATACATTTAATCAGCCCCTTTTACGATATCCCGCACAGCTTCAATGACATCATCTACATCGTCGTCAGACATTGATGGGTAGAGCGGGAGAGAAAGGGTTCGTTTATAGTAATTCATGGCATTCGGAAAGTCCGCTTCCTTATATCCAAATTGCTTTTGATAATATGGATGAATGTGTACTGGAATAAAATGAACGCTAGTGCCGATATTGTATTCATCCTTTAAAGCCGTAATCATTTCGCTGCGCGTAACCCCGGCCTTTTTGTCATCAACTTGCAGAACATATAGATGCCAGGCGTGCCTGCCGTCATCATGGACAAACGGCGTGATCAGCCCAGGAAGCTGCTGAAAAGCGGTTTGATAGCGGCCGGCAATCTCTTCTCTCCGTTTCTGCATATCATCCAGCCGTTTCAGCTGATGAAGTCCGAGGGCCGCCTGCAAATCAAACATATTCATCTTATAGCCGGGCGATTCGACTTCATAGTACCAGCTGCCATTTGAAGAATAACGGTTCCATGCGGCTTTACTCATGCCGTGAAGGCTTAGCACCCGGATCTTATCGGCAAGCTCCTCATCATCAGTCGTCAGCATGCCGCCTTCCCCTGTCGCGAGGTTTTTGGTGGCGTAAAAGCTGAATGCCGTTGCATCCCCGATAGAACCGATCATTCTTTGCTTATAAGTCGTATATACCGCATGTGCCGCATCCTCCAGCACGAATAAACCATGATTTTGGGCAATAGCCAATATTGCATCCATATCGCAGGACTGCCCGCCAAAGTGGACGGGCACAACTGCTTTCGTTCGCGGTGTGACGGCCGCCTCAAGCTTTACCGGGTCAATATTGAGCGTGTTTTCGTCAATATCCGCAAACACAGGCGTCGCTCCCGTATGAATAATCGTATTGGCGGTCGAGCTGAACGTAAGCGGAGAGGTAATGACCTCGTCCCCGGGCCCGATCCCTTTTGCTTTCAAAGCCAAAAATAAAGCTGCGGTACATGAATTCACCGCCACGGCGTGCTTCGCCCCGACAAACGCGGCAAACTCTTTTTCAAACTGCTGAACCTTCGGGCCTTTAGAGAGCCATCCCGATTCAAGCGTTTCTGTAACCTCCTGAATTTCTTCCTTACCGATTAACGGCAATGAGTAAGGGAGAAAATGATTTCTCTTTTGCACCATTTCTTTGCGCTCCTATCATTTTATTCAGTATCTTCCCGCCTGTAATCAACCCCTGTTTTGGCTTTCAGTTCCGCAAATAAAGCATTTGTTGATTCTGCCACCGGATAATTAGCAGCTATGAATGCCAGGCGCGCCTCTTCTGCTTTTTGATGAACGTCGGGCCTTCGAAGAACTTCAACCAAGGTGTGCGCCAGTTCATCCGGCTGGTCAAACATAAAATCGCCAAGAGACTCATAATACGGATACGAGCGATTTCCGGACGATTTTCCGATCAGCACAGGCTTTTGAAACAGCATGGCTTCAAGACCGACTGTCGAGGTTTGCGTCACTGCGGCATCAACATACGGCAGCAAATCATAAAGCTCCAGCTCCTTTTTGATGACTCTGCATGCTTGATGTTTTTTCGCCGCCTCGTGATACAGATCAAGCTTGTTTTTTCCGATTTCCCACGGGTGGGGTTTGATAATGATTTGCAGCTGCTTCTGATCAGAAAGCCCCTGCAGCACACCGGAATAAAAGTCTTCTGAAAAGGGCTGAGTGGCAATGAGCACAATTTTTTTAGTCGGCTGAAAAGCAAGTTTTCGATAGAATATGGACATATCCATAGGCGTTCTGTTAAAAATCTGATCGAAGCGGGGATGTCCCGTTACGAGAATCTGCTCGGGTTTACAGCCTTTTCGTATGAACCACTCTGCTTCATACGCACCAAAAACAGCTTGATAGCTTGTAAAAACAGGAATGAAGGCTTCATCTCCCATCAATGCGCCATGCTGAAGACAAATGCTGACGGCCCCTTTTCTTTGACACATGAGAGCGAGCACCCTGCTGTAAATGTCTTCTGCCGTTCCGACAATAACAGCTGAAATCTTTTCCTGCTCAAACAGCGCATCAACTGTATCAATGGCCTCTATAAATAAAGGAATATCTTTGAAAAGCCGGTCGCGAAACGCTTGATCACCAAATGCCGGGTGATCATCATAAGGGGCGAGAAGCGAACAGGCTGTTTCGAGATACTGCTTCGAATCGCCTTTTTGGCATGAATCCGCAATCTCCCGCTTGCTAATTACAGGCAGATCACAATAATGCGGCAAACTCCATCTGGCCAAAACAGCCGTTTTTTCAGGATCAAATTGATAGTAATTTTCGTTTGAAAAACGCAGGTAATCAAAGTGCAAAATGACTTTCCCTTTAACAGGTTCGTCATTTGTTTTAACGATGTTTTGGATTCTTTCTTCAAAAAACGGCTGAATCTGTCCCTCATCGATATGCTGATCCACCGATCCGAATAATTCCGGTTCTTCTTCCATCATCACCCTCAGTTCAGGGCTGATGTATTGATAAAAATTACTGATAAGCCCAAGCGGAATCCCTTTGTAGCGAAGTTTGTCAAAAAGCTCCACGTACTTCCGGTACAGCACCCAATAATTGCTTAAATAGGCCGACAAGCTCTCACCCCATTCCAAGCTTTTTTAATGATTCACGCAGTTCTCGGCAATTTCGCTGCGGAGGAAGGTTCCTGACAAATTCATTTTTTTCTGATTCAAACAGCTGAAAGTGAATCGATTGGTCGGTAATATAATTCAGGTCCAGCTCCTCATCCAGTGGGTAAAACGGATAAAAATGATTGACTCTCCAAAAGAACCGGGCATCTCCTATACGGTAAAACGCCGGGCTTTCATCCCAATAGGAGCCAAACTTCTCCTTTACCTTCTCAAGCACCGAATACCTGTGCATCACCGAGCAATGATCAATTGCGCACGGCGCGTTCCATGTCACTTGAGCGGCAGGCCTGACAGTTTCTTTTACAATGTCGCGATTCTCGTTTAAATGATAGGTTTTGGAGGCTGAGTAAATCACAGCCTTTTCAGAATGGGTATCGAGCTCCCGCACCATTTTCAGGAGGCGGTCCGGCATATAGATGTTGTCATCCGTCGCATAGGTGATATATTCACCCTCCGCCATCTCAATCGCCTGATTGATCAGTGCCGCGTATCTCGTTTTTTCTGTTCTTTCCTTCACTCCAGATACATCGCTTTGATAAAAACGCACTCGGTTATCATTCAAAAAAGGACGGATTACATTCAGCGTCTCTTCATTGGAGTTGTCATCCATAATAAACAATTCAAAATCTGAAAACGTTTGTGAGAGTATGCTAGAAATGGACTTTGCCACATAATCGCTTTTGTTATAGCTCGTCATAATGACTGATACTTTAGGCAAATCCTACACCTCCTTCTTGGAACTTCACACCTGAAACTATCGTTATCTTATGTTGCTTATGCTCAAGTTGCGCTAGGGATACAAACCAATATGCGAAAAGTTTGTGTATGTCTCTGAAAAACAGCGGCTGCCCAGAGCGAAATCTGATCGGTCCGCTGTTCTTTTTCAGCATAATCCAAGCATCAGCCTCATAAGGTGAAAGAGATAAAAATCGCACCAGCGACTAAGATCGTTTTCCATCGGAGGTGAGTCATCGCGGAGCGTTCACCTATACATCCAGAACATGTTTTGAATGGTTTTCATAAAAAGGAGGAACGATATGAAACCGAAAAAAAATCAATATCAGCAAATGCAGGCATTTGATAATATGCAGGGGTATCAGCCTCAGTTTGGCGCCAACCCGTACCCGCAGCAAGGCCAAGGCTCACAAATGCAGCCAATGGGGATGCAGCCAATGATGCCAATGCAGCAGGGACAGCAAGGACAACAAGGACAGCAGGGATTTGGATTCCCGGGCCAGCAGCAGGGCGGCGGTTTTCAAATTCCATCGGGGCCTACACCGTCAGGACCGGGCCAAAGCGTTCCCGGCATGCTGCCTGTTGAGGAATCTTACATCGAGAATATTTTGCGCCTGAATCGGGGAAAAACGGCCACCATTTATATGACATTTGAAAACAGCAAGGAATGGGGCTCGAAGATTTTTCGCGGCGTCATCGAAGCTGCGGGCCGGGATCACATTATTATCAGCGACCCGAAATCAGGAACACGCTACCTGCTCCTGACAATCTACCTCGATTACATTACATTTGATGAAGAAATTGCTTATACGTATCCATATTCCATGGCGTCCTATTCGCCAAGATAAGAAAAAAGCCAATCACTCATATGATGAGGATTGGCTTTTTTGTTTATAGATATTTGACGGCTGCGACCACGATCATAATCCAAGAAATAATAAACGCCACACCGCCGAGCGGGGTGATCGCTCCAAGAATGGAGATTTGCGTCACACTTAGAATATATAAGCTTCCCGAAAACAGCACAATTCCCGCAAACATCAGCCAGCCGGCTGTCGTGACACTGCCTATGCCGGATAATTTATCAGCCAGAAACGCGACAACGAAAAGCCCAAGGGCGTGATACATATGATACTGCACGCCTGTGTGCCAAACCTGAAGATATTTATCAGGTATTTTCCCTTCTAATCCGTGAGCGCCGAATGCTCCGAGTCCCACAGCAAGCAGGGCGTTAATGGCCCCTAATATGATAAAAACTTTCATCTATCTCTCCCGCCTTTTCGTTAAACTCATATCATTTATCTTATCGCACCTGCACCAAAATTCAATGTTTGTTCTCCGTTGACACGAGATTGTCGGATTTTCTCCTGCGCCAAAGCTGGAACTGGTCAGCAGCTATTGCAGCAAGCGTCCCTAATACGAGCCCGTTGCTTAATAGAGAAATAAATACCGGATGCAATCCCTTTAACGCAGTTTCGGGAACAAACATAATACCGACCCCTGTCAGCAGCGAGATGCCGATGATAGATCTCACCCTTTTTGATTCTTCTTTCTCATATGAATCAAATTCGGCAAAGGCCAGACCGCCCATTGCGGAGAACACAACAAAATTCACCGCAAATCCAACGGGTGACGGCAGGCTCGCAAACGTATTCATAAAAAACGGGATTACGCTGATCACGATAACCAGAATACTGCCGAGCATAAACGGTTTTTTAGAAGGCATTTTGGTCGTTTCAATAAAACCCGCGGCTCCCGAAATCGGAACAGGCGCAATAGCTCCCGTCAAACCGCTAAGCAGATGGCTGAATGAAGCGGCAAAACCGGCATGGCGTTCATGATGCTTTCCATCAGGCTGTTTGCTGAATTTTTTCACGGCGATGTCCACGACCTTCATGCTCGCCAGCATATTCACGATCAGCAAGATGGTAATAAAAATAGAAGTGATGATCAGGCCGCTGTTAAATAACGGTGTCCCAAAAGGAAACAGGGAAGGCAGCTGAAACAGCCGGTCCGGCATTTCAATCGGCTTTGCCGCTCCGGCAGCCGCAAACAGCACCCACCCGCCGAACAAGGCTAATAAAATAGAATATTGCTTAAAAAACATGATGTTCGAATTTGTCATTATAAAGGCGGCGGCGATCACAACAAGCGCCAGGCCAAATACAAGACCGTCCACCCCGTCCTGTCGATAACCGATTCCGAGAATTCCTTTTATAATGGGCTGACTCAGCTGCATGACAAGAAGCAATAAATAGACGCCCGTTACAACCGGAGTAAACAATTTTGCAAGTCTGTCAATGACCTTGAAAACACTTAACAAAAAGAAACATACAGCGCTTACAAGAAGAGCTCCCTGCAAACCCCGCAGTGTGTCTCCATATGTCGCAAACACAGTTCCCGTCAGCCCTGCGTAGATCGTATACACTCCCCACCACAAGCCGGCTGGGCTTTCATTAATCGGCAGTCTGTGGCCTTTCAAACACTGAATGACGGCGGCAATTCCCAGTACAAAAAAAGTGCTTTGAATCAATCTTGCAGAATCTGAGTGATCCAGATGAAACGACTGGGCAACCGCCACCGGAACAACTATCGCCGCAGCAATGATAAACGCTGTCCATTGCAGCGCGCCAAGAACCAATTTCACGTAAGCTCAACCTCTCTCTTTAAAAATCAAATAAAGACTCTCCGTTTCCATCCTCTTCCTGCTTCTCTTTTTCTTGCTTTCGATATTTGTTTAATCCCGCGCTCCCCATCATTTTTTCCATCATCAGCTGGTCTGTCGATGGCGGCGCGGCAGGACTTGGCGTAACGCTCGGCTGTATGCGGGGCGCGCTCGCGTTCTCCGGCTGATCAAGCACGACATCACACAGAGAACGGACAACCGCTACATAACGCTTCAGCTCCTCATCCCGTTCAGCTGTTTTTGCTTTTTTCAGCTCCTCTTCCATCTTTTGAATTAATGCAGATATATGAATGTTCATGAAGCACCCTCCAAAAAAATAAATGTTGTCTTCCTGCATTTTATCAAATTCCTGCTGTAAACGCAGATATGAGTTTGTTATTTTTTCTGACAAACCTTGCGCGATTGACAAGCAGAAGAGATTTTTCACATAATAAATCACCATACCTTACAAAAAGGAGAAACGGAATGAACAACATCCCCTCTATCATCAGCAAGCATAAAGCCTATTTTGCGGCGGGACATACGAGACCGCTTGAATCGAGACTGAACATTTTGCGGAAGCTGAAACAAGCCGTCAGAACTCATGAAGCCGATCTCATAGCCGCTCTCTACCAGGATCTCCATAAATCCGAGCAAGAAGCATACTCAACAGAAATCGGAATCGTCTTGGAGGAAATCAGCTTTGTCATGAAACGGCTGAGAAAATGGTCCAAGCCGAAACGAGTCAAAACGCCGCTGACTCATCTAGGCTCCAAAAGCATCATCATTCCTGAGCCGTATGGAACCGTTTTGGTGATTGCGCCTTGGAACTATCCCTTGCAGCTGGCACTTTCTCCGTTGATTGGAGCCATTGCGGCGGGGAACACGGTCGTTCTCAAGCCATCGGAATATACGCCGGCTGTTTCTGCTATTCTTTCCAAACTCATCAGCAGCGTTTTTCCGACCGATTATGTCGCTATGGCAGAAGGCGGGCCCGACGTCAGCACAGCATTATTACAGCAGCCCTTTGACTACATTTTCTTTACCGGCAGTGTAGCCGTGGGAAAAGTCGTCATGGAGGCCGCCGCCAAACAATTAATTCCCGTAACCTTGGAGCTCGGCGGCAAAAGTCCCTGCATCGTCCATAAAGATGCTGACATTCAGCTTGCCGCCAAACGCATCGTCTTCGGGAAATTTACAAATGCGGGACAAACCTGCATCGCACCGGATTATTTATTTGTCCACGAGGACATCAAAACGAAGCTGGCAGAAGAAATGAAGCGTGCGATCAGAGAATTTTACGGCCCTCAGCCGGAACGGAATCCACAGTACGGCAAAATCGTCAGTGAGCGCCACTATCAGCGGCTGCTCAGCTTTCTGAATGATGGCATCCCGCTCACAGGCGGACAATCTGATCCCAATCATCACAAAATTGCGCCGACCATTCTCGAACAAGTGAGGGATGACTCTCCAGTGATGCAGGAGGAGATTTTCGGGCCGATTCTTCCGCTCTTTACATACCGGAATATCGGGGAAGTCATTGAAAAAGTCCAATCGCGCCCTAAGCCGCTCGCCCTGTATCTCTTCACCACAAACAAAGAAATTGAGCGCGCTGTTTTAGGAAACCTGTCGTTTGGCGGGGGCTGTGTCAATGATACGTTAATGCATGTTGCGACGCCGTATTTGCCATTCGGCGGCGTCGGGGAAAGCGGCATCGGCAGCTATCACGGGTTTGACAGTTTTAACACATTCACGCACAAAAAAAGCGTCGTCAAACAAACGAACCGCTTCGACTTCGCATTTCGTTATCCTTCCTCCAAAAACGGGCTGCGAATGATTCGAAAAATACTCAAATAAAAAAGCGCAGATCACCTGCGCTTTTTACAAATCCTTAATACACCAATCAATCGGCGCCTCTCCCATTTTCTCCAAATAGGCATTCGCCCGGGAAAACGGTCTGCTCCCGAAAAATCCGTTTCTCGCAGAAAACGGGCTGGGATGCGTCGATTCAATGATAAAATGCTTGGACGTGTCGATCCGTTCTTTTTTCATTTGGGCATGCCGTCCCCACAAAATAAAAATAACCGGCCGCTCCCTTTCATTCAGCACGTCGATAATCCGGTCTGTCAGTCGCTCCCAGCCTTTCCCCTTATGGGAATTCGCCTGTCCGCGCCTTACTGTCAGCACAGTATTCAGCAAAAGAACGCCTTGCTTTGCCCAGCTCACTAGCGATCCGTGATTTGGGATGCTGCACCCGATGTCCTGCTGCAGCTCAAGAAAGATATTTTTTAACGAAGGCGGCTGCTTTACACCGGGCTTGACAGAGAAGCTTAAACCTTGAGCCTGTCCCGGCCCGTGATACGGATCTTGACCCAAAATGACGACCTTGACATCATCATATGATGTATAATGCAGCGCGTTGAAAATATCCCGGCTGTCCGGATAAATCGTTTGCTCCGCGTATTCCCTCTTCAGCATCTCTCTGAGCTCTTGATAATACGGTTTCTCAAACTCTTCCTTTAGCTGATTCCACCAGCTGTCTTGTAAAAGCTGTTTCAAGATTCAGGCCTCCTTACGAACGATGAAGTCTGGAATAGACAGGCTCGCCATCCCAAACCATTTCACTTTTTGCTTCCCGCCTCTTCATCTCAGGCTCTTCAAGCAGGACGGCAAAGTTTTTCGTCGGCAGCTCCCCGAGTCCGTGCTTTTCACTTAAACGATCCAAATATTGCTTCCGCTTGGCGCCAAGGTCCGCAGACTGATTGTCTCCCACGTCACTGAAGGCATAAATCACACTGGCGCAAGGGACACGCTTCACCCGGTAATCCTTGGCTGCGCGCAGATAAAAATCCCAATCCCAGTAATTGTGCACATCAGCATCGAAATACCCGATTTCATCATGCAGAAAACGTCTGTACATGCTGCCCGACGGCACGTATGTAGAAAACACTCTCATATCCTCATAGTCAGCGGTATAAGCAAACAATTTCCGTGACACTGGATACCTTGTTCCGTTTTTCTCTTCAAACGAAACTATTTCCGCATCAGAATGAACGAAGTCTGCCGTTTCTATTTCCTTTGCCATTTTCTCGATATGCCCTGGCGTAAAGAAATCATCGTCATCACACAGCATAATGCAATCGCCAGACGCCTCTTTTACACCGGCATTTCTCGCAGCCACATGCCCCGAGTTCTTTTCTAAATTGATGACAGCAATCGGCAGCTCCGGATACAGTGCTTTGACTGGCACGACCGATTCCCCGGCATCATTCACAATAATAATTTCATACGGCTTCAAGGTCTGGCGGGAAATCGACTCCAGAAGCTCACACAAAGCCGGAATCCGATTATAGGTCACAATTACGATAGAAATCTTCATGATGCTCTCCTTCTCATTTTCATAGTCATGTACTATTAAAACATATATTGGACGGGAGATCAGTGGGAATATCCTACTGAAACAGGATAAGGTGCTAATGAAAATACTAGATGAATTGCTAAGCCTTCTATATTGTGATACAGAGAAAATCTAACTATAATGAAAGACAAAACATGATGGAGGTTCAAGACATGTCTATGCATAAAGCACTCACCATTGCCGGCTCAGATTCCAGCGGCGGTGCTGGGATTCAAGCTGATTTAAAAACATTTCAAGAAAAAAACGTATACGGGATGACCGCCTTAACGGTGATCGTTGCGATGGACCCAAACAACAGCTGGGACCATCAGGTATTCCCGATCGATACTGATACAATCCGCGCCCAGCTTGCAACAATTACGGACGGCATCGGCGTGGACGCCATGAAAACAGGAATGCTGCCAACCGTTGACATTATCGAGCTTGCGGCAAAAACGATCAAAGAAAAACAATTAAAAAATGTGGTAATTGACCCGGTTATGGTTTGCAAAGGTGCTAATGAAGTCCTTTATCCGGAGCACGCCCAAGCCCTGCGTGAGCAATTGGCTCCGCTAGCCACTGTCATTACGCCCAACTTGTTTGAAGCCAGCCAGCTCAGCGGCATGGATGAACTAAAAACAGTTGACGATATGATCGAAGCCGCGAAAAAAATTCACGCACTCGGCGCTCAATATGTCGTCATTACAGGCGGAGGCAAACTCAAACATGAGAAAGCCGTTGATGTTCTCTATGACGGAGAAACAGCAGAAGTCCTTGAAAGCGAAATGATCGATACGCCTTATACACATGGCGCAGGCTGTACATTCTCAGCAGCCGTGACAGCGGAGCTCGCCAAAGGTGCGGAAGTCAAAGAAGCCATTTACGCAGCGAAAGAATTCATCACAGCGGCTATTAAAGAATCCTTCCCGCTAAACCAGTATGTTGGTCCTACGAAGCATTCTGCACTGCGCCTGAATCAACAATCATAAACAAAAGGGGCTGCCTTACAGAGAGGCAGCCCTTTTTAAATCACCGAAGACTTTTCACAGAAAAAACTGCCGATCCCATCGGCAGCCTGTTTATTTGATTTTTAAATTGTTTGCAGATTTCCTCAAAAATGTTTCTATCGACTGAACAAAAAGTGCATATTCCTTCATTTGTTCATATGCCCGCGTGAGAATTTCCGCCGTTTCACTGTGCGGCGTTGTTCCGCCAAGCATTTTTTTCAGCTGAAGCAGCACATCCTTATATTCTTCTCGCTTATCTTCAACTTGGTTAGCAGCCTTTTCCAAACATTCCGGTGTTATCTTCTGTTCATGTATATTCAAGAAAACAACTCCTTTTACAGAAAAAAATAGTAGGTTATCGTTGAAGAATAGCACAGATGGCTCAGATTTCACATAAGAAAATAGAAGGATTTTCTACATAAGTGTCCAAATTCCGACATTCATTTCAGATTTCCCGGTCGAACTGGCTGTTACTTCATGATTTCCCGGGAAAGGAAAATATCTCGCACTAAAGACCTCTTCTCCGTTATTGATAAAGATTTCCACAGATGACGCGTCGAGAAACATGTGTACGGTATGCAAATCCTTGATGTGGCAATGTCTCGCTTCTGTTCTTTTTCCGTCAAAGCTCTTTCGTTCCAGCGTAACAATCCCCTCGTCTTTATGGAAGGAAAACGTAGCCGTTCCGCGGATACTGATTGAAAAGCCAGACTCCGTATGAATGTCTTCCAGCAGAATCTCAGCTCTTTCAGGGTTTTCCACTGGAAGCGTACCAGATGATCCATGCATATTGATGTGTATTTTTTTCTCATTTCTGCGCATGGCTTTTAGCTCAGGCAGCGGCTGCTGAATCAGCTTCTCGCCTGATATTGTCAGCTGTCTCGGCAGCGTCATGCAGTGAATCCAGTGATAGTCAATCGTCGGATGAGATCCATCATCCTGGTCAGGCACAGCCATCCATGCAAACAAAATTCGTCTGCCCTGATTATCTTCAAGTGTTTGCGGCGCGTAAAAATCAAAACCTTGATCAAGTTCCCTAAAATCACCATGCTTCAGTTCAGGCTTGTTATAATCGAGACACCCGACAAAATAACCTGACTGGTATACGTTCTGATAAAGGAAACCGTCAGCCTCAAGCCCTTGAGGCGAAACAATCAGCACGTCCGATCCTTGAAGGGAAAACAAATCAGGGCATTCCCACATGTATCCAAAATCGTCCAGCCCGTTGAAGCCCGCGCCGGTTATCGGGCCAAGAAATCTCCACTCACTCAGGTTATCAGAAGCAAACAATACAGCCTGCCCTTTCAAATTCTCTGTTTGCGCACCAATCACCATATACCATGTGCCTTCATGCTCCCATACCTTCGGATCGCGAAAATGCGCCGTATATCCTTCCGGAAGGCGGGCGACAACACCCTTTTTCTCAAAGGACAGCCCGTCGTCAGAAACAGCAAGGCATTGATACGTTTCCCGATTTCCATCCTGATCCCTGACATTTCCTGTGTAAAACAGATAGAGCCGATCGTCTTTCGTGACAGCGCTGCCCGAGTAGCAGCCGTTTTTATCAAACCAATCACTCGGAGCCAGCGCAATCTCTTCCCGCTTCCAATTCACAACATCCTGTGTCGTATAATGCCCCCAAAATTTTGCGCCGTGCCCCGTCTGAAACGGCTGCCACTGAAAGAATACATGATAGCTGCCCTTCCAATAAATCACGCCATTCGGGTCATTCAGCAGCCCAACCGGCGGCATGATGTGAAAATGCTGGCGGTGCGGATCGCTGTTAGCGATGGGCTCTTTTTTCTCCACTTCTTCATAAGCCCGGCGACGAAGCTCCTGGTCATGTGCTGTCATTTTTTCCTCTCCTCATCCTCATTAATCTTCATGACAAATGCTGCAATGAACGCTGACACTGCCGCAATCGCCATGCCAATCAGATAGTTGATCAAGTTGCCCATGCCAAACGGCGCAGCAATGGCGATCATCGGAATTCCCGTTAACCCGTAAGCGTTTGCAGCTACATGTGTAAAGACGACATATGCCCCACCCAATGCGCCTCCAATCATCGCGGCGATAAACGGTTTTCGGTAGCGAAGATTGACTCCGAATATGACGGGCTCAGTAATGCCGAGAAAAGCGGAAAATGCTGCTGGAAGCGCGATTTCTTTTGTCTTTGCCTTTTTCGCCATAAAGAAGACGGCAAGACCTGCCCCGCCCTGTGCGACATTCGCCATTGACCAGATCGGCAGCAAGTAGTTTTTGCCTATATCTGCAATAAGCCCAGCCTCAATCGCATGGAAGCTGTGATGAACACCTGTCAGCACGATGAGTGAATACGTGCCCCCGAAAATCAAACCTGCCACAAAACCGGCATGGTCATATACATAAGTTAAAGCAACCGTAATGCCGGAGCCAAGCGCTCTGCCCAGAGGGCCAATCGCGATAAAAGCAACAAACCCGGTGACAATTACAGTAACAAAAGGTGTAACAAGCAAGTCTACCGCATGCGGAACCACTTTTCTTGTCCATTTCTCTACCTTGCTCATTACATAAACCGCCAGCAGAACAGGGATGACAGTTCCCTGATAGCCTAGAAGCGCGATATCAAATCCGAAAAGATGCATATAATCAGGTGTCGCTTCAGCCAAACCCCATGGATTTAAAAGAGACGGATGAATCATGATTCCCCCGATGACCGCTCCCAAGTATGGATTGCTGCCAAACTCTTTTGAAGCGCTGACCCCGATTAGAATCGGCAAGAAAATGAATGCTGCACTTGAAAACATATCAAGCAGCTGCAAAAGCGCAGAATCCTTGCTCATCCAATGAAACGCATTGATCATACCCAGCAATCCCATTAATAGGCCGCTGGCTACAATAGCCGGGATGATTGGAACAAAAATATTAGAAAGCGTTTTCGCAAATCTCGCAGCGGGATTCAGCTTTTCTTTTGCCGCATCCTGATGATTTACGTGTTCTTCACGCTCGATATCAGCTTCTTTAGCAAAGGCATCGAATACTTTATTCACAAGGCCTGTTCCGAAAATGATCTGGTACTGGCCAGAGCTGCTGAAAGCCCCTTTGACGCCATCAAGCTCTTCTACTTGTGCTTGATCTATCTTTGATTCATCTTTCATCACTAAACGCAGTCTTGTTGCACAATGAGCCGCGCTGATGATATTTTCTTTCCCTCCGAGAAGCTCAATGAGGCGTTTTGCAGTCTCTTTGTAATCCATCTATTTCTCCCCCTTTTATTTAAACAAAAAAGACCTAAAATTCGCCAACGAATAAAGGACACAGCGATCCTTTTTCATTTACGCAAATTTTAGGTCTTGCCTGCTTTACCAGTCACAATCCCGCTTATTCAGATTAAGAATACGCTTTCATCATAAATCATGACAGCGTTTTCGTCAACTATTTTTTTAGTTAAATAGTTTGATAAAACATGTAGACAAAAATTCGTAAAAATTAATTGTGAAATACTTCACAATATCGTGCTATACTATGCTCAATCATGAAAGAAAGCAGGAAAAGACAATGGAAACTCAAGCATTGCAAAAGGTTGAACAGTATGCTTTGAAAAAACAAAACATATTCGCTTCAAGCAAAATCCGTTATGTGCTTCGGTCCATTTTGGCCAGTATGTTTATTGGTTTTGGCATTACAGCCGCAAGCAAAACAGGCAGCTATTTCTTTATGGCTGATTCTCCGTTTGCCTTTCCGGCAGCCGCTGTCACTTTCGGGGCCGCTATTCTGATGATTGCTTACGGAGGCGGAGATTTATTTACCGGCAACACCTTTTATTTCACCTATACCGCGCTCCGAAAAAAACTCAGCTGGCGCAACACCCTGTACTTGTGGATGTCAAGCTATGCCGGCAATTTAATCGGCGCCATTCTGTTTGCCATCCTGATCAGCGCGACGGGACTTTTTGAGGAGCCTTCTGTTCATTCCTTTTTGATTCATTTGGCAGAGCACAAAATGGAGCCGCCGGCTTCCGAATTGTTTTTCAGAGGAATGCTGTGCAATTGGCTTGTGTGCCTCGCCTTTTTCATTCCAATGTCTCTCAAAGGGGAAGGAGCAAAGCTTTTTACCATGATGCTATTCGTTTTCTGCTTCTTTATTTCCGGCTTTGAACACAGCATTGCCAATATGTGCACATTCGCCATCTCGCTTTTGATTGAGCACCCTGATACAGTGACACTGATGGGAGCAGTCAGAAACTTAATTCCCGTTACGCTCGGCAATCTGACCGCGGGAATAGTCATGATGGGCTGGATGTACTACACATTGAATCCTGATCAATAAAAAAACTTCCAGAGATCACTCCCTGCAAGTCAAAGCGTTTATTCCGAGAGATCTTGAAGACGCTGGACATGCAGCGTGATATAGCCGGCCTCGGTTTCCGGCAAATGTAATTGATATTCATTTTTCAAAAACTCCGCCAGCTCCAGCGCACATTGATAGGCAAATGAATACTTTTTTTGGATGAAATAAAGCATCTCCTCGTCCATACGATGGAGCGCTTCATTTGATTCCAACCGGCTGACCGCGTATCGCAAATGCGTGACAAGGCGTTGATAGGAAATGCTGTTTTCATCCACCTTTCGATTAAAGTATTGTTCTATTTTCTCTATCATTTCTTTGATCATGGTCGTATGCTTCAGCGCCGAATACATGCTCTCCGCATCCATCTTCGCCGTATGGATGTGAAGGGCAATATAACCCGCTTCATCTTCAGGCAGAGACATGCCTAATGTCTCTTTTACATGTCCGATCGCCCACAGGCCGATCTCGTATTCTTTTTTATAGAGCGCTTTTATCTCATGCAGCAATTTATTCTGCACAAGCAGCCCATTTTGAACCCTTTCGATCGCAAAGGATAAATGGTCAGAAAGCGCGATATGAATGTGGTCGCTCAGCGGCGCCGCGAGCTCCCCTTCCGCATAGCTGATGATATCCTCAGCTATCTCTATATGCTCCTCCGGCAGTGTTTGCAGGATTTGTTTGAATTTTTCATTCTCGTCGCGCACGACAAAGATTTTTTCCACTTTATTCATAGGGATGAGATCATTTTTCTTTTTTTGAAAAGCGATTCCAGGTCCCATCACGATTTTTTCCTGATCATCCTCTTTTATTAAAGCCGCATTGTTGTTTAATACTTTATAGATTTTCAAGAGGTTATCTCTCCCGCCAATTTGCTTTTGACTGGGATTTTACCTCCTTTTGACCGCCATGTAAAGATGCGGGCCCGCTCTCTCCTGCTTTGGCGATTCCTTGAAGGCTTGCAAACACCTTCTTTTATAAAGCGCGGCGGCTTTCGCTTTCTGTTTTTCTTCCTCATTCACAGCCATCCGCCATTCATAAAACGAAACAAGTCCCGCGGCTTGCACCGCCGCCTTTCTTTGGTATGTACGCTGAGCCGAGTAAACCGCGGCAGCCGCAGTTTTTCTGTCCGGCGTCACCCAGTTCATCAAAAAGACCATCCACACCCGTAAAGATACAAGCAAACGTTTCATAGAAAAACATCCCTCCGCTTCTTTTTGGCAGGCAGCCTTTTTAGCAGCCCGTTTTCTCAGCCGCAGCCCGCAAGAAAAGACGGCCGATTTCTTTTCTCGCAAACTAGCGGCTCTAGCAAAACTCATGACTCTATGATAGACCGTGGAAAGAGAATTCTTTGTCACAATATGAGTGAAAAAACCAACTAGTTTTTAGAAGTTTTGTTGAAAGCTGAAAGAATTGAAATGAAAATTGGAGAACCGCTTTGAAAACTTTATACACAAGTTATCCCAAAGATAAGAACAACTTAATCACAAGAGATATCCACATGTCCACAAACTCTATCTATATTTTGTATACGAACGTATATTCCTAACTATATATATACACAGGTTTATTCACTTATACACAGGGTTCTGTGTATAACTCCTTCGTTATACACAAACAAAATCCAATAAATGGTCCAAATGACACAAGGATTTTTTTGAATTTTCAAGAAATATATACTAGATCTTTCACATTTTTTCTAAATACAAAGGGGGAAACACATTGAAAAAGGGGATCATTCGCTTTCTGCTTGTAAGTTTCGTCTTATTTTTTGCGTTATCCACAGGCATTACGAGCGTTCAGGCAGCTCCGGCTTCTTCAAAAACGTCGGCTGATCTGGAAAAAGCCGAGGTATTCGGTGATATCGATATGACGACAAGCAAAAAAACAACCGTTATAGTGGAATTAAAAGAAAAATCCTTGGCAGAAGCGAAGGAAGCGGGAGAAAGCCAATCGAAAAGCAAGCTGAAAACCGCTCGCACCAAAGCAAAAAACAAAGCAATCAAAGCAGTGAAAAACGGAAAAGTAAACCGGGAATATGAGCAGGTATTCTCAGGCTTCTCTATGAAGCTTCCAGCTAATGAGATTCCAAAACTTCTAGCGGTAAAAGACGTTAAGGCAGTGTACCCGAACGTCACATATAAAACAGACAATATGAAGGATAAAGACGTCACAATCTCCGAAGACGCCGTATCTCCGCAAATGGATGACAGTGCGCCTTATATCGGAGCAAACGATGCATGGGATTTAGGCTACACAGGAAAAGGCATCAAGGTGGCGATTATTGACACTGGGGTTGAATACAATCACCCAGATCTGAAGAAAAACTTTGGACAATATAAAGGATACGATTTTGTGGACAATGATTACGATCCAAAAGAAACACCAACCGGCGATCCGAGGGGCGAGGCAACTGACCATGGCACACACGTAGCCGGAACTGTGGCTGCAAACGGAACGATTAAAGGCGTAGCGCCTGATGCCACACTTCTTGCTTATCGTGTGTTAGGGCCTGGCGGAAGCGGCACAACGGAAAACGTCATCGCGGGCGTGGAACGTGCAGTGCAGGACGGGGCAGATGTGATGAACCTGTCTCTCGGAAACTCTTTAAACAACCCGGACTGGGCGACAAGCACAGCGCTTGACTGGGCCATGTCAGAAGGCGTTGTCGCTGTTACCTCAAACGGCAACAGCGGACCGAACGGCTGGACAGTCGGATCGCCGGGCACATCAAGAGAAGCGATTTCTGTCGGTGCGACTCAGCTGCCGCTCAATGAATACGCCGTCACTTTCGGCTCCTACTCTTCAGCAAAAGTGATGGGCTACAACAAAGAGGACGACGTCAAAGCGCTCAATAACAAAGAAGTTGAGCTTGTCGAAGCGGGAATCGGCGAAGAAAAGGATTTTGAAGGGAAAGACCTGACAGGCAAAGTCGCCGTTGTCAAACGAGGCAGCATTGCATTTGTGGATAAAGCGGATAACGCTAAAAAAGCCGGTGCAGTCGGCATGGTTGTGTATAACAACCTCTCTGGAGAAATTGAAGCCAATGTGCCAGGCATGTCTGTCCCAACGATTAAGCTTTCATTAGAAGACGGCGAAAAACTCGTCAGCGCCCTGAAAGCTGGTGAGACAAAAACAACATTCAAGTTGACGGTCTCAAAAGCGCTCGGTGAACAAGTCGCTGATTTCTCATCACGCGGCCCTGTTATGGATACGTGGATGATTAAGCCTGATATTTCCGCGCCAGGGGTCAATATCGTGAGCACGATCCCAACACACGATCCTGGCCATCCATACGGCTACGGATCAAAACAAGGAACAAGCATGGCATCGCCTCATATTGCCGGAGCGGTTGCCGTTATTAAACAAGCCAAACCAAAGTGGAGCGTTGAACAGATTAAAGCCGCCATCATGAATACCGCTGTCACTTTAAAGGATAGCGATGGGGAAGTATATCCACATAACGCTCAAGGCGCAGGCAGCGCAAGAATCATGAACGCAATCAAAGCCGATTCGCTCGTCTCACCTGGAAGCTATTCATACGGCACGTTCTTGAAGGAAAACGGAAACGAAACGAAAAAAGAAACGTTTACGATTGAAAATCAATCTTCCATTAGAAAATCATACACACTGGAATACTCATTTAATGACAGCGGCATCTCCACATCCGGCACAAGCCGTGTTGTGATTCCGGCACATCAAACCGGAAAAGCCACTGCAAAAGTAAAGGTCAATACGAAGAAAACAAAAGCTGGCACCTATGAAGGAACGGTTATCGTCAGAGAAGGCGGAAAAACGGTCGCTAAGGTACCTACATTGCTGATTGTGAAAGAGCCCGATTATCCGAGAGTCACATCTGTCTCTGTCAGCGAAGGGTCTGTACAAGGTACCTATCAAATTGAAACCTACCTTCCTGCGGGAGCGGAAGAGCTGGCGTTCCTCGTCTATGACAGCAACCTTGATTTCGCAGGCCAAGCCGGCATTTATAAAAACCAAGATAAAGGTTACCAGTACTTTGACTGGGACGGCACGATTAATGGCGGAACCAAACTTCCGGCCGGAGAGTATTACTTGCTCGCATATGCCGCGAACAAAGGCAAGTCAAGCCAGGTTTTGACCGAAGAACCTTTCACTGTTGAATAAGAAAAAGCCCTGCCGAATCGGCAGGGCTTTTTAAAGATCAGTCAGCAAACGCCTCCTGCAATAATCGATACGATCGGAGCTTATCTTCAAAATGATGTGTGATGGTCACCACCATGATTTCCTCTGTTTCATACGCTTTACTCAAAGCTAGCAGCCGCTCCTTAACCTGTTCTTTCGTACCGACAATCATTCGATTTCGATTATCAGCAATTCGTCTCTGTTCATAAGGAGAATACGTATTTTTCCGAACAGCTTCATACGAAGGAACTCCCTCTAAAGGAATACCCTGCTCTCCCGCCAAAAGTGTAAAATCAAGCACAGCCCTAAGCTCCTCTGCCTTCTCCTCCGTGTCAGCACAAAGAACAAAAACAGCAACTGCCGCTCGAGGCGTATCTCCTAACACAGATGGTTTGAATCGCCTCTTATACTGTCTGACAGTACCCTCTCCGCCCTCTCCATTGATAAAATGGGCAAACATATAGCCAGCGCCAGATTCAGCTGCGAGCAGCGCGCTTTCTCCAGATGAGCCGAGCAGCCACACATCCGGAGCCGTTGAAATATGCGGCGCAGCCGTCAGATTCGGAAAACGGTGTTTATCATCCGCCAAATCATGCAAATACATGGTCAGCTCCTTGATTTGCTGCGGATACTGATCAGCATTGCGCTTACCGCCGTCATTCAGCGCCCATGATGCAATCGGCATTCCCCCCGGTGCTCTGCCAAGCCCCAGGTCAATTCTTCCTGGTGTCAGCCCCTCCAGAACACGAAAGTTTTCAGCTACTTTATAAGCACTATAATGCGGCAGCATGACTCCTCCTGATCCAACACGGATTCGCTTTGTTTTCGCCGCTATATGACTGATTAGCACCTCAGGACTGGACCCTGCCAGCCGTTTTGAAAAGTGATGCTCAGAAACCCAAAATCTCTTATATCCAAGGTCCTCAGCAGCTTGAGCAAGCGCAACGGTTTGCTGTAAGGCCGTTTCAGCATTGCTGCCCTCTGATACTGGAGATTGATCTAATATACTTAATGAAACCATCCCTACCACCTCATCCTCATCGTATCACTGATCTTCTATTTTTTCTCCAAAGCCGCTCACACTGCTTATCAGTGTCCCCTATCATTCGCCATTTATTTGTGAAAGCCTGTCCCTATTTGTCGGAATATGTTACACGTGAAACATAAAAACCCCTCCAGACGGAGAGGTTTGCTTTAGTTTTTATTAAAGCCCTTTTCTTTCACGTAGTCATTTAAATACGTACGCGGCTTTTGCTTCATAAAGTTCAGTATTTGATCGGACCACGTTTCTTCCCGCTGCCCGTTTGTTCTTTCTCTATAGTAATCAGAAATGGTTTTGTCATACGTATTCATAGTATGACGGAAATCGTCTGTGTTCACATTATACGTATTCTCATGATAAACGGCCTGCTTTGGCAATCTCGGTTTTTTGCCGGAAAGGTTCGCAGGATGGCCTACTGCCAGTCCGAAAAGCGGGAGCACATGGTCAGGCGTTTGCAGCACCTCTGTCACCTTGTCCAGTTCATTCCGAATGCCGCCGATATAGCAAATGCCAAGCCCCATGGATTCAGCGGCAATGCTCATATTTTGCGCTGCCAGCGCCGCATCAATTAAGCTAACCATAAACATTTCTGTATTCTCGAGCAGCTCAGAAATATGTTCACCTTTTTCCTCAGCCAGTTGTTGATGGCGGTACAAATCCGCACAAAATACAAAAAAGTGTCCGTTCTTCTCAACGTAAGGCTGATTCCCAGCAAGCACGGACAGCTCACGTTTTTTCTCAGGATCAGAAACCCCGATAATCGAATATGCCTGCACATAGCTGGATGTAGACGCAGCCTGCGCACTTTTCACTAATGTATCAATTTCTTCAGCTGTCAAAAGCTGATCAGTAAAAGACCGGATTGACCGATGATTCAAAATGGTTTCGATTGTGTTATTCATCACAAAAACCTCCTTATCACTTTTTATCATATCCGAAAAAAAGTGATCTCAAAAGCGAAATGCTCTGCCCAAAAAAAGACAGCCTCTGTAAAGGCTGTCTGCATATTAAGAATTAAAAAGATAACTTCTGTATTTCGTCAGCTGCACACTTGCATTATATACAATCCCAAATCCGATTAACGTGGAAAGTGTCGAGCTTCCCCCATAGCTGACAAACAGCAGCGGAATCCCGGTAACAGGCATAATGCCGATGTTCATTCCGATATTCTGGAATGTGTGGATCACAATTAACGCCGTATAGCCAACGCAAAAGAAAGAAGCGAAACGGTTAAACGGATGTATTTTGTCTATCAGAACGACAAGCCTGTAGATTAAAAAGAAGAACATGATGACAACAATTGCACAGCCTATAAAGCCAAATGACTCACCTATTATAGAAAAGATAAAGTCAGTCGTACTCTCTGGAACATAAACCTTCAAATTAGAAATACCATTACCTAAAATACCACCAGATCCTATTGCCATGATGGCCTGGTCAACTTGCCAGCTGTCATTTGAATCTTCCTGTGTCTCATTTGAAGCAGACACCCAAGAAGTGACCCGCTTAATTTGATAATCCTGTATTCCAACTGATTTAGCAACGTCAGGAAAGTTTATCATTACTAATAAAATTAATGAAATGAGTAAGATACCTGAACCAGCTATGATCGCAATCAATTTCCAATTTATACCTGACATAAAAACCATTACAAGAACGATAAACATACATATTCCCGCAGTCCCAGCATCCTGCATCAGGATAAGACCTACAGGAATAACTGCGACACCCGCAATCTTTAATAACAAGTGGATATCATCCCTAAGCGTCCGAACTCCTTTAGGATTAGCTTTTCCAATAACTGAAGCAAGCATCATAATCAAACCAACCTTCATAAACTCTGACGGCTGTATTGTTATTCTACCGATCCTAAACCAACTTTTTGCCCCTTTAATAACAGGTGCAATAGACTCGGGACTGATTTTAAGAATAATCAAAGATAAAATACCAATGATAAAAATATATAAACTTAACTTTTCAAGCTGTTCTAAATCAAAGTACAAAAGAACTGTAATGGCAACAGCCCCCAAAAAATAAAACACAATTTGCTGAATCCAATCCGTGTTCCCATACTGCCCAAACTGACCGGCAGCATAAATTGATACTACGCTTATAATAAAAAACACACCAAATATAAAAATCAAATCCCCCTGGTAAAAGGGGCTTTGCTGTTTCTTATATCGACTCATTCTATCCCGCCTTACATTTTCATCGGAAAATCACTAATGTTTATTATACATGAACCACGTTCAAGATGACACGTGAAGCTCGCTTCCTTTTATGTTTTTTCAGCATTTGCGGCACTTTTTCAGCTACACGAAATATGACGTATCATAAACCGAAATGTTTCGATTGACACAAAACTTTTCAAATGAAAAAAACGCCATACCAAAAGAATTTGTTAAAAAACGAATGCGATAATGTGTTATGTTCCCAAATAATGTGATACCTCATAAGAAACAGCTAAAAATTCAGAGCCCCATGCCCATACATTCTCCTAGCACATTAAACGAAAAAAATAAGACGATAGATCCAGTCCATTTCTGCAAAAACACGTATCAATTTCTGGAAAACATGGTATAATAATTGTAACAGAATGTTCAAAAAACAATCACAAAACAGACACAACTCAGTTCCTCTATTTCATTTTTGTAAACGTTATCACAAAATGAAAGGAGACGGGTATGATGGACATGTTTTTTGCTTACTTACTGGTTGCCAGCGCAACACCTCTCTTTATTTGGCTTGATAACAAAAAAGTCGCACTCTCAGCTATTCCGCCAATCATTTTAATGTGGGTATTCTTCTTCTTTTACGCAACAGAAAGCCTTTCTCCACTTGGACACACTCTCATGATTATCTTGTTTGCCGTTAACGTCATTGTCGCTCATATCGCCGCATTTATCATTTACGGCCTTCCGTATCTTCGCAGAAAGCGAAGCAGCTGAAGACAGCAAAAAACCCTCTTCCAATGAAGAGGGTTTTTGTATTATTCGTTATGGCCTGAATGCTCTGAGTGTTCAGCGCCTCCAGGAGGATTTCCGTCCATATGGTCACCATGGTGATAGTGAGCCGCGAAAATCCAGATGGATCCAAGTACGATAACGATCGCGCCAAAGAATCCGAACAGCGTGTTTCCGACTTGGATCGTGCCGTTTTCGCTCTCTGTCATATGCATGAACATGAGAAGCTGCAGCGCCGCCTGAATGAAGGCGAAGCCGAAGATTATCCAAAGTTTTGCTGATGAGCTCAGGTCAGTATACACTGCAACCCATAGAGCCAGCAGGGTCAAAACGATAGACAGGATAAAACCTACAATGTGTTTCCATGGAAAGTGACTGTGTTCAGCAGATTTGTTTGCCATTTTACAGACCCCCCAATCCCATGAGATAGACACCTGTAAAGATGAAAATCCATACAACATCTAAGAAGTGCCAGTACAAGCTTGAGATAAAGATTTTAGATGAAGTTTGCGGAGTTAAGCCGCGTTTCTTCAACTGAATCAGAATTCCTGTGATCCAGAAAATCCCGATTGTTACGTGAGTTCCGTGAGTTCCAAGTAAAACAAAGAATCCAGACCAGAACGCACTTGTACTGAGAGCCGCTCCTTCATGTACATAGTGAACAAACTCGTTGATCTCGCATCCGACGAAGCCGGCACCGAGAAGAAGAGTGATAATTGTCCAAATGACTACGCCTTTTAAACTTCCGCGGCGCATTTCATGAACAGCGATCCCGCAGGTAAAGCTGCTGATCAGCAGCAAGAACGTCATAATCATTACCAGATTGACTTCAAATAGTTCGTCTGGCAAGACACCTCCAGCTGTTCTGTTTTTAAGAACGAAGAAGGTTGCAAATAGTGTTGAGAACAACACAATTTCTGCCCCTAAAAAGATCCAAAACCCGAGAATATTAAGTCTGCCGGTTTCAGATTGATATTCCATAGGCGCGTTAGAATTGCCGTGTTCTGCATGTTCCATAACTCACGCCTCCTTATTCGGAAATCTTTCTTTCCGTCTCTTTTATTTCATCAACACTAATGTAGTAGCCGTTGTCGTATTCGAATGAACGCAGAACCATGCAGAGCAGGACTCCGATCAATCCGACTACGCCCATCCAGTACCATTCAAAGACAAGTCCAAAGCCTGCAAGACCGAAGGCAACAGACATAAAGAACGGTCTGCCTGAGTTGCTTGGCATATGGATTTTCTTGAATTTACTTTCAGGGTATAATTCAGTTTTTTCTTCTTTCATATGCAGGAATGCATCTTGAGATTTGACTTCAGGAAGCACCGCAAAGTTGTAATGCGGCGGAATCGCAGAAGAAGTCGCCCAATCAAGCGTACGTCCCACACCCCATGAATCTCCGCTGATTTCACGAGTAGAGTAACGGAAGCTGTAGTAGATGTTATAGCAAAGGATTAAGAATCCTACACCCATCATGAAAGCTCCGACTGTTGAGATAAAGTTCAATGTTGTCCAGCCGTCATTCGGTCCGTATGTGTAAATACGGCGAGGCATGCCTTGAAGCCCCAAGAAATATTGCGGGAAGAAACAAATATTGAACCCGATCATAAAGATCCAGAAGAACCATTTTCCGATTCTTTCGTTCAGCTTGTGGCCGAACATTTTTGGATACCAGAAAATAAATCCGGCGAAACAAGCAAATACAGTACCCGCGATCAGCACATAGTGGAAGTGAGATACAAGGAAGTACGTATTATGGTATTGATAATCCGCTGCTGCCATCGCAAGCATAACCCCTGTAACCCCGCCGATAACGAAGTTAGGAATGAACGCAAGCGCCCACAGCATAGGTGTTGTAAAGCTGATTCGGCCTTTATACATTGTAAAGAGCCAGTTAAAGATTTTAACCCCGGTTGGGATTGAGATTGCCATTGTCGTAATTGAGAAGAATGAGTTAACGGACGCACTGTTCCCCATTGTGAAGAAGTGGTGAGTCCAAACTAAGAAACTCAATACAGAGATGGCGATAATAGAACCAACCATCGCTTTGTAACCAAACAATTGTTTTCTTGCAAAGCTTGAGATGATTTCTGAGAAAATACCAAACGCCGGAAGAATAACGATATATACTTCAGGATGTCCCCAAATCCAGAACAAGTTAGCCCAAAGCATCGGCATACCGCCTGCTTCCAATGTGAAAAAGTGAGCGCCGAACAAACGATCAAATGATAAAAGTGCTAATGCTACTGTAAGTACAGGGAACGCAAACACGATAATAACCATTGTGATCAGTGTTGTCCATGTGAACATTGGCATACGCATTAAAGTCATGCCTTTTGTTCTCATTTTTAAGATTGTTACCATAAAGTTGATCCCTGTCATCAGGGTACCGATACCGGCAATCTGAAGTCCGAGGAGGTAGTAGTTCTCACCCGGCCCAGGGCTCATGTCGTTACTTGCAAGCGGCATATAACTCGTCCAGCCTGCGTTCGGAGAACCTCCGATAACGAAAGAAATATTGAAAAGCATCGCCCCTACAAAGAACGTCCAGAAGCTCAGGTTGTTCAAGTAAGGGAACGCAACGTCGCGGGCACCGATTTGAAGAGGCACAACAACGTTGATAAGACCGATTAAGAACGGCATCGCCATGAAGATGATCATGATTGTACCGTGAGTTGTAAAAATTTCATTATAGTGGTTTGAGTCTAAAAAACTGTTATTCGGAAGCGCTAGCTGGGCACGCATCATCAGACCGTCGACACCGCCGCGGAATAACATTATTACAGCAGATATAATGTACATGATTCCGAGTTTTTTATGGTCAACAGTAGTTATCCATTCAGACCACAGCCATTTCCACTTTTTGAAGTAAGTCAGTACAAAAATAATGGCAATGGTTGAAAGCGCAATGGAAACTTGTGCGCCCAGAATTAATGGGTCACCCGTTACGAAAAATTCGTCCCATTTGAATTTCATGCAGGCTTCCTCCTTTCCTGATCAATATCATTCTTCTGTATCATCAGACTTCTTAAATTCGTTTTTCTTTACGTTTTCAAACGGATCTGTTTTAGAGTGCGGTGAAACGGCTTGATAGCCAAGGCGTTTGCGCGCCTCCATCGCGTACTCAGCGTCTTGTCCGTGATCAACGTATTTCAAGTGAGTAGAAGAGAACGTTAATTCGTCCACATTTTCAGGAAGCATCAATTCATCATACTTCTCTTTTGTCAGCTTAGGAGCCTCGTTCTGAGTCTTTTTCACCCAGCTGTTAAAGTCTTTTTCTGTAACTGCATTCACATCAAACTCTTGGTCTGCAAAATGTTCACCTGTGAAGTTCGCGTTGCGGCCTTCGTAAGTACCCACTTTGTCAGCCTGTAAGTATTGATCCATCAGCATTCCTGCCATCGCATATTTTTGCCCTCCAAGCTGAGGAATCCATAGCGAAGCCATTGAATCTGCAGATGAGATTTTGAACAAGATCGGGCGGTCGACAGGAATGTTTAAGTAGTTGACCGTTTCAATATCCTGTTCAGGGTAGCTGAATACCCATTTCCAGTCTACCGAAGTAGCATAAACAACAAGAGGCTCTTTGTCTTTTGTTGCTTCAGGAGCTTTTTCTAACGAATATATCGTCTGTACGGTTGGCACAGAAAGTGCAATGACGATTAAAATTGGGATCACTGTCCAGACTACTTCTAAAAACGTGTTACCGTGAATTTCTGGGTTATAAGATCCATTATCTTTGCCTTTACGGTCGCGGTATTTTACTAAAATAATGGTAAATAGAACAAAGACGACCCCGACGATAAACAGCATAAATCCGATAGATAACAGGATTAAATCACTTTGCTGTTCAGCTACAGGTCCTTTCGGATCTAGTACTGAAGCATTGCTGCATCCCCCAAGGACGAAAACCACAGTTAACAGCGCTAATACAAGCAACGGTTTTAATGCTCTGAACAAGAAGATCACCATCCTTCCTATTGATGTAATAAATCTGAAGTGCATACTTCCTCAAAATCTTTTCTCTACTTTGTTATGCTATCAAAAACTTCACTTATTAGCTTTATTTTTTTATAAACTTCATCCCATTTTCGCTTAAATGTCATAAAATCGACAAAAATTGCTCCAACTTTATTCACATCTATCGCTTAAGATGAAAAGTTTCTAGTTATTTCCGCATATAAGTAAAGAAAAGATGATGAAGAACTAATTCTGACAAATAAAGGTTTACCACAATAAAAAACTTAGGTCAATCAAAAATTTCATTTTGTTAAACTTTCTAGATAGGAATTATTTTTTCCTTGTCTAGCATCTTTTCACACGGTTACCATTTTAACGCATCAAATATTGAAAGAAAAGGCGCAATGAAGAGCCAATATGCTCTGAATTGTCCGTATTTTTTAATGAGAGCATCCAGTTGTTTATCTTATACAAAAAAGAGGAATGATATAAGCAAATAAATAAAAAATAGGATGTGTTGCATGATGAGTTTTCTTATTTCACTTATCGTCGCTATTATTATCGGATGGCTTGGAAGCCTGTTTGTAAAAGGAGATATGCCCGGAGGAATTATCGGGTCTATGATCGCAGGTCTTATTGGCGCCTGGATCGGACACGGGCTGCTTGGAACATGGGGGCCGCACCTAGCCGGATTTGCCATTATTCCAGCGGTAATCGGTGCAGCCATTGTTGTCTTTCTAGTAAGCCTGTTAACCAGAAAAAGAGGATAAAAGCAGCACCCGAAGCGTCAGCGCTTTGGGTGTTTGTTTTGCCATAAAAATCGAAAAAGCCTCAACCCTAGCGGTTGAGGCTTTTGACTGGTTTGACGCCCAACTGGTCGATAAACCTTCTGAAGGCCTGTTTTCCTTCTGTTGTCTGTTTAAACACACCGGCGTGTTCAAGAATGCGAGCGAATACATGTCCCAGCTCTTCTTTTATGACTAGATCTGCATTCTCTTTTGTTATGGTTCTTTTTCCCATCATCCGAATAGCCCACTCACTATGTTTTGCCGTGAGCGGATTTTGTTCTAAAGCTGTTTTCGGATCAGCAGAGCATAGCGCCGCTGCCGTTTCTTTCATTTCCTCCTGTAAGCGGCCCGGCAATATCGCCAATCCCATGACCTCAATCAGGCCGATATTTTCTTTTTTAATATGGTGAACTTCCTTATGGGGATGAAATATCCCTAATGGATGCTCCTCATCCGTCCGGTTGTTCCTCAGTACGATATCGAGTTCGTACAAGCCTCCCCTGCGCCGCGCAATCGGTGTGACCGTATTATGGGGCGTATCGCCTGTATAGGCGGCAATGGCGGCTTTTTCATCGGAATACATCTGCCACGTGCGGAAGATATGGTCAGCAGCTTCGGCGACATGACCCGGTTCGTCTCCTTGGAGCCTGAGCACAGACATCGGCCACTTCACTAAGCCCAGCGACACGCCGGGATAATCTTTTAATTCATAAACGTCTTCCGCTTCTGCACGTGCCATTGGAAAATCATGCGCGCCGCCTTGGAAATGATCATGGCTTAGGATGCTGCCGCCGACAATCGGCAGATCCGCGTTTGAACCGATAAAATAATGCGGATACTGCCCGAGAAATGACAGCAGCCTTTCAAATGTTTTTTTGCTGATCTCCATCGGTTCATGTTCACCTTTTAAGACAATGCAGTGCTCCGGATAATAGACATATGGCGAGAATTGCAGGAACCATTGTTCGTCCTCAAGGATGACCGGGATGATTCTGTGATTTTGCCGGGCTGGATGATTCACGCTTCCCTCGAACCCGACATTTTCTTTACACAGCAAACACATCGGATAATTTGTCTGTTCCTGCTCTTTTGCAGCCGCAATCGCTTTCGGGTCCTTTTCAGGCTTTGATAGGTTAATGGTCATTTCCAGTTCGCCATATTCGGTCGGCACCGTCCAATGAACATTTTTGGCGATTCTGTCAGTCCGTATATAATAGACATCCTCTGAATATTGATAGAATTCCTTTGTCGCCTGTTTTGGGCCGTATAATGCTTTTGTCTCTTCAAATTTGCGAATGACCTCTGACGGAGCAGATACAAAACAGCCCATCAGCTTTGCGCTGAGCAGGTCACGGTACGTATCTGTATCCGCTTCCATTCGGCCGGTTTCGGCAGCCCATTTATAGATGGGAGCGAGCAAGTCCGGCAGGCTTTGTGACTGCTTGATGCTGGTGCTGGAGACCGGCTCGGGATGTGTGATGCCCAGCGCTTCATAAAGACGGTTTCTCGTATATTCCCGATCCCAGATCGAAATCAATTTTCGTTCCAGGCCATACTCTAGCAACTGTTCCAGATGTTCAATAATACTCATATGTCACTCCCCCTTTAGTTCTCTCGCTCCCTCTCCGATATCCGCGACATAAAAATCCGCTCGGAGCCCTGTTTTTGCTTGATATCTGTCTCCAACCTTCTGAATAAAATCATCAACGAACTCATCTTTTACAATGCTGATGGTGCATCCGCCAAAGCCTGCTCCCGTCATTCTTGATCCAATTACACCTTCGTGATCCCATGCCGCAAACACAAGCTCATCAAGTTCAGGGCATGTTACTTCATAGTCATCCTTCAATGAAAGGTGGGATTCCTTCATTAACTGCCCGATTTCATCTATATTGTTCTCTTTGAACATATGGGCCGTTCTAATAGCACGATGATTTTCGTATACAGCGTGCTTTGCCCGGCGTCTGTTCGTTTCATTTTGGATCAGGCTGGAATGCGCATCGAAATCAGAAGGCTTGATGTCGCCCAGTGCGGCAATATCGAGGCCTTTTTTCAAATCAAGCAATGCATCATTGCATTCTTGGCGTCTCGTATTATAGCTTGAGTCAGCCAATGTCCTTTTTTTGTTCGTGTTCGCGATGACCAGCGCGAGGCCTGAGACATTGAGTTTGCTATATTCATAGTCAAGCGTGTCGCAGTTCAGCAGCATCGCATGATGTTTTTTCCCCATTCCAATTGCAAATTGGTCCATAATTCCGCAATTGACGCCGATAAAATGGTTTTCCGCATGCTGCGCCATTTTCACAAGCTCAAGCGCATCTACTTCAGGATGAAAATAGCTTTGGAGCACGACCCCCATCAGCAATTCAATAGAAGCGGAAGACGACAGCCCCGCCCCGTTTGGAATATTCCCTGAAAATACAATGTCAAAGCCATGGGGAACTGCATATCCCCTCTGTTGAAATTCATAAATCACGCCTTTTGGGTAGTTCGCCCAGTCGTCTTCTTTTTGATAGCGAATGTCGTCAAGGCTGCATTCCTTGATGCCTGCGTTTCTAAAGTTATCTGAATACATCCGGACAAGCCCGTCGTTTCTTTCTGCAACAGCAGCATATGTACCCATTGTCAGCGCGCACGGAAAGACATGCCCGCCGTTATAGTCTGTATGTTCTCCAATCAGATTCACTCTTCCAGGTGCGAAAAAAAACCGTAACCCCTCTTTTTCTCCGAATACACTTGCAAATATCCCCTTTAGCTCTTCCCGCATGTGCAATCACCTTTCTGGTTTTTATTTTTTATTCCCCTTATTTCTTCATAGAAAACGGCAGATCATATGCTGCAGTCCTCTCATACCCCTTCTTCTTTTGTTTTTTTAAAGACGAGCCATTTGCTCGCAACATAGTTGACGACAACAATGACCGCGTTGTCGAGTATTTTGGCCAAGGTTTCATTTGTATTAAACTGGCCGACAAGAATGATCATCATGCCTAAATCTATGCCGAGAGACAGGACCCGAACGCTGAAAAAAGCAGTGAGCTCTTTCAGCAGGCTCTGCAGATCATGTGTTTTTTGCTGAAACACATATAATTTATTTGTTATGTAAGCAAACAGCACGGACAAAATCCAAGCGGCAACAGTGGCGGCTTTGTAATCCACATTCATGATCTCTACCAATATATAAAAGCTGGCGATATTCACAATGGTTGTGAAAACCCCCATAATGATATACATAATTATTTCTCTATACTTCACTGATGTTCCTCGCTTTCTGAAAAACTTTTCAAAATTCTTGGCGTCTCGTGCTCTCTGTCTAAAGTAAAAAATACCGAGAGTGCGTCTAAAAAGCTGCGGAAGGTGGCTGGCTGGCCCAATACATATGATTGTTTGATGATTCCGTCGAGGACTGCACATATTATTTTAGCCGTATATTCAGGATCAATACAGGCGTCAATCAGCTTTCTCTCCTTCAGCCACTTAATATATAACACATTTTCTTCCACCCACAATTCGTACAGCCGGACATAGGCCTTGCATTTCTTTAAGACTTTATATGTCGGCATGTTCATGGCAAACGAGGTGATGTCCCACGACGGCTTATTTATGTAATAGGAATAAAGCAGTTCTGCAGCGTGTTTTGCAGCCTCGTCCAATGTCAGCGATTTCACTGACTCCCGCTCCATTTGATCAAGATACCCTATAATGATCTTTTTTTTCATCTGACGTTTTTCGAGAAGGTACAGCAGAAAATCGTCCTTGCTGACAAAATGAACATAAAATGCTCCTTTGCTGTACCCGGCGGCTCTGCTGATATCTTCTACAGAAACCGGATCATACGCTCGGTCAATCAACAAATTCACGCCAGCGTCTATAAAACTTTCAAATGTTGCTTCTCTTTTAATTTGAAATTTGTTTTTTTTCATATTTTTCTCCTGGCGGTAATGATTACCCTTATCTTACACCGGATCAATCTTTAGCGGTATTTATTTCTTTGAACGGTTATGCTATTCGGTTTCCCAGGGGTCATTTTTAATAGGCTAAATGATTTATTTTCATTTACATACTATCCAGTCAGTATTTAATTGTTTATTATTATAAATAAGGTCCATTGGTTATATTAGTCATTTTTTTAGGGAATAGGTAGGTGGTTTTTCCTTCAGTTTGTGAACACCGAGCAACTATGTGTGAAATTTGTTGTACTCGCCTCATCATCGCGCTGGCTTGTCTTTTATTGCCCGCATGTTGCAGGAAAACATTTTATACAATTGGAGGTTACTATGAAAACTCATGTTAAAAAAGATTTGGACAAAGGTTGGCATATGTTAATTCAAGAAGCTAGATCCATTGGATTAGGCATTCATGATGTGAGGCAGTTTTTAGAATCTGAGACAGCATCGAGAAAGAAAAACCACAAAAAAACCGTCCGGCAAGACTAGTCCGAACAGGCGGATCTATTTACCTCTGGCTTTTCTATCACCTGATCTGAGTTTTCACCATATCCTCTATTCAAAAGCAAATCGCTGCGCTGAGCTTGAGGACAAACGGTGTGTCAGCTAACTACGACAGACAGCCGGTGATGCGAACATGATAACCGTGCTCTGGTAAACAGCAGCTTTGCTGAGAACAAGCTGCATTCGGTGAGGTTTTGAAAGCAAACTCGTTTATACACGGCCGAGCTTGAAAACCTTCGCCTGTCTTTAGACCACTGTGTTCACCTCTTCACGACTTCCTTCTTTTTTCATCCTCCAGATATTGTTCAACGCATAAATCGGACTTTCAGTACATACCTATTGGTGTACCTTTTTGCTTACGTTTGCGAATAAAAGGAGGAAAGCCATGTACAAAGCTGATTATAAACAGATTGCTGCAACGCCGTCTTTTCAAGCTTTTTTAAAGCAGAAACGCGCTTTTATTGTTCCTTCTGCGATTTTCTTTTTTGTTTTTTATTTTTCACTCCCTGTTTTGACATCTTATTTCACCTTTTTGAATGCACCGGCCATTGGAGCTGTTTCATGGGCTTGGCTGTTCGCCATCGCCCAATTCGCTATGACCTGGATACTGAGTACTGTGTATTCCCGGAGAGCCGCCCATTTCGATAAGTATGTAAGCGCTTTAAAAGAGGATCTGAAGGGTGAACAGACATGAATATGACTGCTTTTTTATTGTTTTTGGCAATTGTTGGCCTGACGCTTATTATCACGTATTTTGCCGCGAAGCGGACGAAAACGACGAGTGAGTTTTATACGGCGGGTGGCGGGCTCACCGGCGTTCAGAATGGACTGGCAATTGCCGGTGACTACATGTCTGCCGCCTCGTTTCTCGGGATTGCCGGAATGATTGCGTTATATGGATTTGATGGCTTCTTTTACAGCATCGGTTTTCTGGTGGCTTATCTCGTTGTCTTGTACATCGTGGCGGAGCCGCTTCGGAATCTTGGAAAGTACACGATGGCAGACATGATTGCCGCTCGCTTTAAAGAAAAGAAAATCCGCGGTGTCGCGGCTCTCAATACCATTGCCATCTCTACTTTTTATATGATCGCCCAGCTCGTGGGGGCGGGAGCGCTGATCAAACTGCTTCTAGGGCTGGATTATACCGCGGCTGTCCTCATCGTCGGAGTGCTGATGACCATTTATGTCGTGTTTGGCGGCATGATCGCAACAAGCTGGGTTCAAATTATTAAAGCCGTTTTGCTGATGGCCGGTACACTCGTGATTTCGATTATCGTGTTTTCGAAATTCGGCTTTAGCCTTAATACCATGTTTGAACAGATGAAAACGGCTACTCCGCTTGGCGCTGATTTTTTGAATCCCGGAAATAAATACAAGGTGCCGCTTGAGACCTTGTCGTTAAACTTGGCACTCGTGCTGGGAACCGCCGGGCTTCCGCATATATTGATCCGGTTTTATACCGTTAAGGATGCCAAGACGGCCCGTACATCCGTTGTGTCAGCGACATGGATTATCGGTGTGTTTTACATTATGACGGTGTTTCTCGGCTTTGGTGCCGCGGCATTCGTCGGTTTTGACGCGATTACAGCGGCTGATCAAGCGGGAAATATGGCGGCTCCGCTTTTAGCAAAAGCGCTCGGAGGAGACTTTCTGTTCGCATTTGTATCAGCCATCGCCTTTGCCACCATTTTGGCTGTCGTGACAGGGTTGGTGCTGTCTGCCGCCTCAGCATTTGCCCATGATATTTACAGCCAGATCATCAGAAAGGGAGAAGCAACTGAAAAAGAACAGATGAAAGCGGCCAGATGGGCTTCTGTCGCCGTGTCAGTGCTCTCGATTCTCCTTGCGATTTTTGCACAATCCTTAAATGTGGCGTTCCTTGTTGCACTCGCGTTTGCGGTAGCCGCCAGCGCAAACCTTCCGCTGATTGTGTTTACAGTCTTCTGGAAACGATTCAATGCCTCAGGCGCTTTATGGGGCAGCCTGACAGGCCTGATCAGCGCGCTTGTGCTGGTATCGATGAGCCCTAGTGTGTGGGACCCGGCCGGAGGTGCTATTTTTACCGGTGATCCGCTCATTCCGCTGTCTAATCCAGGAATTATTTCCATCCCGCTCGGCTTTCTCGGCGCGTGGCTCGGAACGGTGCTGTCATCTGATAAAACAATTGATGAAGATACGTTTGCAGAAATTCAGGTGAAGGCGCATACTGGTGTCCATATGGAACAGGAATAAAAAAAGCTCTCTTTATAGAGAGCTTTTTCCTTGTCTTTTCTTCTGTTCTTCAGAAATCGCTTTTTCAAATACATCCTTGCCGGCAGCACCTGGAATTACAGTGTCGCCAATAATAAAGGTTGGAACGGCTGTGATGTCAGCCTCTTCATAAGCGTGCTTCAAGGCTTGGCGCTGCACGTCCTGATATGTTCTTGTTTCCAGTGCTGATTTGAATGCTGCACCGTCTAATCCCACTTCCTCGGCGAGCTTCGTCAAGATGTCAATGTCGCCGATATTTTGGCCCTCCTGGAAAAACGCCTGAAAGACACGGGTGTTGTATTCATGTCCTTTATTGTATTTCTTCGCAAAATGGAAGCCTTCAAACGCGAGGTCTGTATACGGATGGGGCGAGACGTTTGGAAAATTGATCTCAACTCCTAATTTCTCCGCCATTGGCTGAATTGATGTCTGCCACATGTACTGTTTGGAAGGATCATTGACCGGATCAAGCTGAGGAGATGGGCTTGGGCGCAGTTCAAACGGCATCCACTCGACATCAACATCCTTTCCTTTTATCGCTTCTTCAAAAGCGGCTTTTCCAACGAAACAAAATGGGCAGACGTAATCTGAATAAACTTTAATGTGTACTGTCATGATAATCTCCTTTCGTATAAATTGATTTTAAACTGTAACAATTAAAGTTACAACTGTTTTTTAAATAAAGAAGCCGATTTAGGCTTCTTTTATGATTCCAGCAAACGCTGGGCAATATATTCTCCTTTTTTGCAGCCGCCTGGGCATGCATATAAAGCAGAACCGATTGTTTGTGTATATTCGTTTAACGCATCCTTTGCTGAAAGAGCCTTCAGCATCGGGATAAACTGATTGTCGGGATTTTTTTGAAAACTGATAAACAGGAGACCTGCATCCATATAGCCGGTTTTCGGATCAAGTCCTTCTGTGTAAGAGAAAGCTCTTCGCAAAATTTGTTTTCCCGTAGATTTCGCTAGACTGACGTGTGAATTAGACGGAATTTGATTCAGCTTCACGGGATCTGTTTCCTTTTTCTGCCCAAAAGGCGCCCCTGAGCTTTTTCTGCGGCCGAAGGTATCCTCTTGGTCCTTGAGGGAAGAGCGGTCCCATATCTCAAGGAACATTTTGATTTTCCGGAAAGCCATATAGGTGCCGCCCGTCATCCAGTCAGGCTCACCGGACTGAACCCACACGATCGAGTTCATCAAGCTGTCATCCTCCGTGCTCTGGTTGCCTGTTCCATCTTTAAACCCGAAAAGATTGCGCGGTGTTTCGCCATTTTTTCCTCCGCTTAAAAAGCCTTTGTTCACAAAGCGGACCTCACAAGTGCCGACCGCTTGATTTAGCAGGTTACGCAGCGCGTGAAACGCCACTTGCTCGTCGTCTGCACATACTTGAATGCAGATGTCTCCGCCTCCCTGCTTTTCATCCAGGTTGTCATTCGGCATCGCTGGAAGAGCGGCCAAGTGCTTCGGTTTTTTGCTTTTCAGCCCGAAGCGGTCCTTTCCGTCTTTTTCAAAAAAGCCAGGCCCGAATCCGAATGTGACCGTTAAGTTGGAAGGGGGTAAATCAGCAGACTCACCTGTATCCTGCGGCGGCAGATATTGATTTTTCTGCTCAGCCGACATTTTCTTGCCAGACGTCAGCATCTGTGTGAGACTTGTCCAGTTTCTAAATAATGTAATGATGTCGCTTTTCTCTTTTGCTGTCACATCCAGCGCAGCAAAATAGACATACGTTTGATGAGCAGTTGTGATTCCGGCCTGATGCTTTCCGTAAAACGGAACAATCTGCTCCTCCTCTTTTTCATCCTTTTTCGATGGCTTAGCCGCAGTCTGAACAAGCGGAGCGAGACCGCCGAGACCGCTGGCACCGATCGCAACGGCTGCCCCCGCCATCGCTCCCCATTTTAAAATGTCCCGTCTATGAATTTGTTCTGGCTTTTTTTGTTCATCGCTCATGATGTTACAAAACTCCTTTTATAGCACATTCGCAATCTTCGACATGGTTTCAGAAAGAGTCGTCAGCTTTGTGCTCAGCTCTCTGATTTGCTTTTCACTTAATTTATCATAAGACGTATAGGACTGATCATTTGTTTTGTATTTTGCCATTAAAACTTCAAATTCGCTGAACTCCGTATCCAGTTTTTCCGTCAAGTCGGAGTGATCTTTTACAAGCGCGCTTTTCACTGTTTGATAAACGGCTTCGGAGCCTTCCACATTTGCCATAAGGTCAACTAAATCAATTCGTGAGTAGCGTTCTTCTTCTCCCGTGATTTTCGAAATTCCGGCTTCGTTCAGAAGCTCCATCGCGCCTGCTACAATTTGTTCAGGTGTTAATTTCAGTGATTGAATTGAACCGTCAAGCTCTTTTACATCCTTGAGAAGCTGGTCAGCTGTTGCCTTTTCCCCGGAAATATCTTGATCCTTCCAAATGGCCTTCTCAAGCTTATGGAAGCCTGTCCATTTGTCTCCTTCTTCAACATCGTTTTCTCGAGCATCAATTTTCGGATCAAGATCTCCGAGGCTTTCAGCGATCGGTTCGATTCGCTCGTAATAAACACGCGCTTTCGCATATAACGTTTTGGACTTTTCGATATCGCCAGATTTCACAGCACCCGTAAATGCTTCAGTCGCTTTGACAAGCTGGTCACTCTGCTCTTTGACATAGCCTTTATACTCATCCGCTGCTTTTGCCAGCTGATCGCTAGCCTTTTTGCCGCTCTTCTTCGCTTCTGTCAGGTCTTCTAAGGACGCTTTCAGTGACTCGGATTCTGTCTTGATTTTTGCTGTATCCGGTTTGTCTTTTTGCGCTTCTGTGTAGATTGGCTGAAGATGCTTTTCGATTTCTGTATATTCGAATGGATAGTCGCTGCGAATATCGTTTTCAAAGGAAAGCCAGTAGCTGTTTAACTCTTTCCCCTTCTTTTCAATCTCTTTTTGGTCTACTTTTTCCGCTGAGTCATTCAGCTTAGAAATGATGGTTTCCATTTTATTTACGGATGCGGTGATTTCTTTAGTGATCCCGCTTTTTTCAGATGAAGCTTTTTCTTTAGTTGAAGATGTGTCGTTGGCTCCGCAGCCTGCGCACAGCGCAAGGATGCATCCGGCTGATACAGCGATTTTTGTGAAATTCATTTTGTCAGTTCCTTTCCGTTTGTAAAATGTTTTGCCGCTTCTGAAACAAGCGCAATCAGTAAAAAGAGGAAAATCAACATTTGCGGAATCGTGCTGTACACAGACGGATAAATTCCTAGCACCGATACAGACGGCAGCCAGCTTTCTGCATCAGACGGAAGAATGCCCGCCAGCTGAAGGCTGTGAACGCCGGTTCCGAGAAACTTCACGCACATATACAGGACAACCGCCATTGATAGAAGAAAAAACGGCTTCAATGGAATGCGCATTCCGAGCTTGATCATCAGAACACCGACGATGACGAGAACGATAAGCCCTGCGGCAGTTCCGCCGATCAGTTCAGTGAGCGGGAGCTTCCCGACAAGCCCGATGAAAAAGATGACCGTTTCGAGACCTTCTCTTACAACTGCCAGAAATGCAATGAGCGCAAAGGAAAGCAGGCTTCGTTTTTTTAGTGCCTGTGACTTCTGGATATTGATTTTTTCTCTCCATTTATCCATTGAGGCGTTTCTGTGCAACCACACCCCGACATACAAAAGCATGACAGCGGACAGTACGCCGGTGACGCCGCCAAGCAAGAAATTGTTTTCTCCGAATACACTGGAGGAGAACAGAACCGTGACACCGATGCCGGCTGCTAAGGAAACAGCCATGCCGAGGAGCGCGTGACCCGCGCTTTTTTTGTCATGGTTAATAGTGCTCCGATGACAAGGAGGGCCTCCATCCCTTCACGAATCGGGATCAGCGCCGCATCCCACCAGCTGTAGCTGCTTGAAGCGATCGGCTCGAGCAATTGAATCATTTCGTCAATTTGCTTTGATACCTTTTCAGGATGGCTGCCGATCTCCGCCTTCATCAGCGCCAGATTTTCCTCCGATGTCGTATAGGCTTCTTTCGATTGGGAAACGACGTCCCCCTCAACAGCGAGCCAGGATGTAACTAAATTGTCGATTGCGGATGACGCTTCATCCAATTGCTTTTTTTCTATGAACTGTTTTGTGTCTTTCAAGCTTTGTATATAGGCTGTTAAGGACGCCCTTGATTGACCTGAGGATGTCTTTTTCAGCACGACAGCCTGCTGATAGGTTTCTAAATGAGACGCAAGCTCTTCAAGCTGTGTTTTGAGCTTGCCTGCGTCTTGATTGATAAAAGAAAGAGAAATCATCGCGATATTCGCGTCCATTTCACTGTGAGAAGAAAGGTTTTCTTTCTTAATAGAAGGTTCTTCTTTTTTCCACTTCGCTTTGAAGGTTTCAAACGTTTGTTGTGCCGAATCCATATCCCCGTCTTTTACGGATTTGATCATTTGCTTGTTTAATTGAATTAATGCGGCGATCGGATCATCTTCCGCATGTGCCGCAGAACCGAAAACCATCAACAAGCTGAATAGAATAAGTGCCAGCCCCCGAGCCATCATGTTCCTCCTATAATTGAAAATGATTATCATTGTATAACATAATCATAGCCAGTTCTTGTCCTTTGTCAATTAAAATTTGAAGGTCTGAAAACCTTGATGGACAGCAAAAAAGCTGTCCTTTTACAGAACAGCCTTTTGAAGGAAGATGAACGATTATCTTTCTGTTTTATATGTTTGAATTTCCTCACGAAACTTGCGTGCAGCACTCTCAGGATCTTCCGCCTGACTGATGGCGCTGATCATACTGACGCCATCGGCCCCCGCTTGGATAACAGGTGCGGCATTATCTATTGTGATGCCACCGATGCCGACAATTGGAATGCTGATGCCTTGGCGGCGCACTGCTTCAATAAGAGATACCCCTTGTACCGCTCTCGTATCTTTTTTCGTTTCAGTCGGATAGATCGGCCCAAGCCCGACATAATCGGCTCCGTCTTCTTCAGCTTGCTTCACCTCAGACATCGTATGGGCAGAAACGCCGAGAATCATATCACCTATGGCAGCTCTTACCTCTTTCGCATTTGCGTCTTCCTGGCCGATGTGGATACCGTCAGCTTTCAGCTTCAGAGCCAATTCCACATCATCATTGACAATGAACGGAATACCAGCTTCACGGCAAGCTGCCTGCGCTTTTTCAGCAAATTCAATCCGAGCCTCTCCTGTCAGCGCATCCCCGCCTTTTTCACGGAACTGGTACAGGGTGGCACCGCCTTTTAACGCTTTTTGTACAACTGTAACAGGATCGGCTTTCGTATTGTTTGACCCCATAATGAAGTATACAGATAATAACTCTTTCATCATTTCCCGAGAAATACGAGTCATGAGACAGTCACCCTTTCTATAGCCGCCCATTCTTGGACGTCTTGTTCAGTAACAGTTGAAAGCTTGTTCAGCAATTCAATCTGAAAGCTTCCAGGGCCTTTGTCAGCCGTCTGCTGTGCGGCAAGCTGAGCGGCGACCCCATACGAAGTAATGGCCGCAATAGCAGCAAACAATGGATTTTCTTCCACAGCGCAAAACGCACCGACGACTGAAGTCAGCAGGCAACCGGCGCCTGTCACTTTTGTCAGCAGCTTGTGGCCGTTATGAAGGGTGTATACATGTGACGTGTCGGCTATGACATCAACTTCACCAGTTATCGCAATGACCGTGTTTAGCTTTTGTGCCGCCTGCTGAGCCAGCCGGATGATGTCGCCTCCGCCTTCACCCGCATCAACACCTTTGATCAGCCAATCGGTCACGCCGACGGTATGGGCAATTTCCGCCGCATTTCCTCTGATTGCAGCAAGGCGCACCTCACGAATGATGTCACGTGCCGATTCAGTGCGGAACGGTGTTGCTCCGGCACCGACAGGATCAAGAATGACGGGAACGCCATGTTCATTAGCTGATTTTCCCGCGATGATCATCGCTTCGACTGACTCCTTGCTCAGTGTTCCGATATTTAAAACGAGTGCACCCGCAATTTTCGCCATATCGGCGACCTCTTCTTTTGCGTACGCCATAACGGGCGATGCGCCGAGCGCGAGCAGGCCGTTTGCTGTGAAATTCGTTACGACATTGTTGGTTATGCTATGCACCAGTGGGCTATGCCGGCGGACAGCCGTAAGACATTTTGCTGCTGATTGTGCATCCATATTTGCATCATCCTTTACTATCTTTTTTCGGGTCCCATAAATACGATTTCGTATGTTCGAGCCAAGCTCTGGCGGCAAACGACAAGTACCTGTCCTTTCTCCAAATAATGGCGAGGTGCCAAGGGATGACCGGATCGACAAGCGGAATGACTTTCACTTTTTCCGGGTCAAGGCCGCGGCAGATCCGTTCCGGCAAAAGCCCGATCCCAAGGTTGGCTGATACCATCTCACTAATAAAATCCCATTGTGATGTTTCATAAATGATATGGGGCCGGAACCCAGCCTTGATACATTCCGTCATAATTCGGTTGTGCAGGACAAAATCCTCCCTGAAGAAAATAAAAGGCTCGTCCTTCAACTCACGCAGCTGACATTCTTTCTCATCAGCCAGCCGGTGGGACGGGTGAACGACAAGCATTAAGGTTTCTTTTACGATTGTAAACGAATGAAAGATATCTTCGTTTGCGGGAAGGACCACAACGCCTATATCAAGAGAGCCGTCCCCGACACCTTCTTGGACTTTTATAGAACCGTCTTCGACTAGCTGAAAGGTGACATTCGGATAGTTTTCACGGAAATCGCCGAGCACTCTCGGGAAAAACCCCGATCCGATCATCGGCGGCAGTCCAATCCGTACGTGCCCTTTCTTGACTTCCATAATATCATTTAATTCTGACGTCAGGTTTTGAAATGATTTAATGATTTCCTGCGCCTGCACATACATGCTATGGCCGGCATCAGTCAGTTCTACCTGCCTGCCGTTTCGGTAAAACAGTTCAATTCCGAGCTCTTCTTCTAAATTTTTGATCATTTTTGATATCGTCGGCTGAGAAACATAAAGGGATTGGGAAGCCTTCGTAAAACTTTTTAAACGGGCGACTTCCAAGAAATATGTTAAATGGCGGATATCCATGTGCTTCACCCTTTCTATAGACAAAAGGAATACTTCTTATTCTTAATATATATTTTACCTATAGCGAGACCTTATGTACAATAAGTATATAAGGGAGGCATCAATATGAAAAAACTGTTGCTAACCGTTATTCAAATCGCTCTGTTATTTATATTTGCTCGGCTGATTAATTGGGTGACAGCCCTTCTTCATATAAATATTCCCGGCAGTATAATAGGGATTGTGATTCTTTTCACATTATTGCACTTTAACATTATCAAGCTTGAATGGATAGAGCTTGGTGCAGCGTGGCTTCTCGGGGAGCTGCTTTTATTTTTTATCCCGTCTGCCGTCGGAGTGATTGAATACGGAGACATTATGTCGAAATTTGGTGTCAGCATTCTGCTTGTTGTCATCATCAGCACGTTTGTCGTGATGGTGTCTACAGGAACGCTTACACAACTCATTGCAAAGAGAAAGGAGAAAAAGCATACGTGTTCATCGGAATTGTAAGTTTGTTTTTAACGGTTTTGGTGTATTTAGGAGCAAAAAAGGTATATCAACGCTTTCCGCGTGTTTATACGTCGCCGCTATTGGTGACGCCCGCTGTGTTAGTCGGTCTGCTGCTGCTGGTGAATGTCCCGTACGAGTCCTATAATCTCGGCGGCGGATTGCTGACCGATATGCTACAGCCGGCCACCGTGGCATTCGCGATCCCGCTATATAAATATTTCCCTGTTTTAAAGAAATACGCAGTGGAAATTATTTTGAATGTGGCCGTCGGTTCATGCATCGCGATTATTTCTACCGCTCTTATTGCGAAATGGCTTCACCTCGGCACCGGCTTAATTGACAGCCTCGTCCCGAGATCAGTGACAACGCCGATCGCGATGAACGTATCTGAAATGATCGGCGGAATGCCTGCCGTCACAGCCGTGTTTGTGATTTTAACCGCTTTGCTCGGCACAGTGATCGGCCCGATGGTCATCCGTTATTTCCGCATTGATAACGAAATTGCGCGGGGCGTGCTGCTTGGCACAAGCGCGCACGGAGCGGGAACGTCAAAGGCATTTGAGCTTAGCTCTGTGTCCGGCACGATTTCAAGCGTATCGATGATCTTAGCTGCGATTATGACGCTTTGCGCGGCGCCGTTTTTGCTTTCATTTATGTAAAAAACTGTCCTCTCGAGGGCAGTTTTTTTTATGTGCTTCCCCTTATTGAAAAGCTGACGAATTCCAATATAATGTATTTGTGGATACCAAAGGAGGCACCCTCATGCACAACTTGCAGGTGAGACGGCATTATGCCGCGTTAAAAGGATTTTATTTGTTTGCTTTTCTCGGTACGGGCAGCATGATTCCCTTACTCAGTATGTATTTAACGAAGGAACAGCATTTAAGCGGATCACAGGTCGGCTTGATCATGTCGCTGGGCCCGATTGTGATGATTTTCTTTCAGCCGTTTTGGGGCATGCTCAGCGACTATACGCAAAAAACGAAAGGCCTGCTGGCGGTTTGCACATCAATCACAGGCATCATTGGATTAGCCTATATTGCATTTGACAGTTTCCCTCTGTTTATTTTGATTGCGGCCTGTTTTGCAGCCTTTCAAAGCACGATTATTCCACTTTCGGACAGCATTTCACTAAGGTACACACAAGAAACAAACGGCAATTATGGCGGAATCCGCCTGTTTGGTTCTCTCGGCTTCGGTGTCGCGGTGTTTGCCATGGGACAGGTGACGAACCAGCTGTACCCCATTCACGTGATCTTTATCTTTGGCTGTGCCTTTCTGTGCATTGCCGCCATATTGGCTTCTCAAATGCCCGGCCAGCAGAAAACAAAAACAAAGGTCAATATCCGCAAAGGATTCCGGGAGCTTATCAGCAACAAAACCTTCCTCATCTTTATGATCATCACCTTTACGACATTTGCTCCAAACTTAGCGAACAATACGTATTTCAGTCTTTTTCTGGACAAAAGCGGCGCGTCACTTTCCGCTATCGGCATTTTATTTTTCATCGGCGTGATTTCAGAAATTCCATTTATGAGATTCGCCCAAACATTTATAGATAAAATGGGGCTGCTCAACGTCATTATGCTGTCAGGCGGAGTCTCATTATTCAGGTGGGCGCTCTATTTCACGGCGCCTTCACTATGGATCATTTATGCGACGGTCTTTCTTCAGGGAGTGGCCATCGGTTTATTTATCCCGGCGGCGCTTCAATATGTGAAAAAGATTACCCCAAGACACGTTGAAGCGACGGCGCTGACCATGTACGCCGCCATTGGCAACGGGTTCGGCAACTGGTTCTGCACATTTGCAGGCGGGTACATTTTTGACTACGTGTCGATTTTCGCAGTCTACTTGCTTTTTGGCATTCTGAGCATAGCAGGCTTTGGCCTGACATTATATTTAATGAAGGCTGAAAAAAACAAACATACACTTCATCAGCCGGCTGTTACTTTTAAACCATAATGACTATAATGAACAAAAGAAAGGATGTGCGTTATGAACGGGCAAGAGCGAAACAGCATTTCGAAAGGGTTGCAGGTTGATATTGTATTGAAAGCAGATCAAAAAACAGGAAAACTGACGAGAGGGACAGTGAAGGATATTTTGACGAAATCAAACTTTCATCCGCATGGCATTAAAGTCCGTCTTGAAGATGGCCGCATCGGCCGCGTCCAGCAGATCATTTCTACATAAAAAAAAGCTGCCCCTGAACAGGGCAGCTTTTTCATTATTTTTTCTGCAGAAGGACCACTTTCAGGTAGTTGCCTTCCGGAAATGCCGAAATCGTTTTGAAATCCTCCGGCAGCGTAAATTCCTCAATGATGGTGTAGCGTTCGTTTGTTTCTTTAAATGCGGCATCGATAAAGCCTTTGAATTTCTTCATGCCAAAGGCGCTGCTGTTTGTAGAGGCAACAATGACACCCTTGTCAGCAGTGATGGCGATCGTTTCCTTCAGCAGGTTTTTATAATCCTTGGCCGCGCTGAAGGTGCGTTTTTTTGTGCGCGCAAAGGAAGGCGGATCGAGAATAATCAGATCAAAGCGCAAATCCTTTTTTGCAGCATATGAAAAATAGTTAAACACGTCCATCACTTTAATGTCGTGCGCTTCGTAATCCAGCTTGTTCACGCTGAATTGCTCGATCGTTTTGGCCAGACTTCGGTTTGCCACGTCGACGCTTGTTGTTTTCTCCGCTCCGCCAAGCGCCGCTGCCACGGAGAATGCACCCGTATAAGAAAATGTATTTAAAACGGTTTTCCCTTTTGCATAGCGGTCTCTGATCGCCTTGCGCACATGTCTCTGATCCAAAAAGATGCCCGTCATGGCGCCTTCATTCAGATCCACCGCGTATTGAATGCCATTCTCCTGGATGATGATCGGGAACTCGCCCCTTCTCCCTTTCACGAAGTCATCATCTTCAACGTATTGTCCAGCCGTGTCGAAGCGTTTCTTCTCGTAAATCGCTTTATAATCAAGATCCAGCTCATCCAATGCGGAAATCAGCATGTCTTTAAAGGTGTAAATTCCCTTGCTGTACCATTGAATCAGCAGGTAGCCGTCATAATAGTCGATGGTGACGCCGCCGACACCGTCGCCCTCACCGTTGAAGAGGCGGAAAGCTGTTGTATCTTGAGCCTCAAATAGTTTGGCGCGCGCTTGGGCCGCTTTTGTTAATTTGGTGAGAAAAAATGCCTGGTCAACCTGTTCATGTTTATTGCGGGTAAGCGTCCAGCCGACCCCTTTGTTTTGCAGGCCATAATAGCCCCGCGCGAGAAACTCGCCGCTCTCAGATACGATGTCAACGAGGTCTCCTTCTTTCATGTGCCTTGCACTCCCTGCGAGAGCTTCTTTTTCAATAAGGGGATAGCCCTTTTTGATTTTGGCAGCGTGTGCTTTTTTTAGGGTGAGTAGCTTCATATATGTCGTCCTCTTTCCGTTTGCTTTCTCTTATGGTACCACAAAACGCCAAGATGTCTGCATTGACAGAAAGGAAAGGTTTTTCTACGATAGACAAAAAGAGTTACGAGGAGGAGCAGCATGCCAAAACGAATTGACCATACAGGCATCATGGTAAGAGATATTAACGCGTCCATCACATTTTATGAAGAGGTACTAGGCATGAAATTGAAGGATCGCATCACACATACGAACGGTGTAATCGAGCTTGCTTTTCTCGGCTTTGAAGACGGCCCGGAAACAGAAATCGAACTGATTCAAGGCTACAGCAGTGAGCTTCCCTCCGAAGGAAAAGTGCACCACATTGCCCTGCTGACGGATGACATCGCGGCTGAATATACAAAAGCGGAAAGAATGAACGCGAAATTTATCGACGAGGAGATTACAACTCTACCAAACGGGTACCGTTACTTTTATATCGAAGGTCCTGATGGTGAGTGGATTGAGTTCTTTCAGCGGTAATAAAAAAGCAGCATAACGCTGCTTTTTTATTATTTAAACACTTACATCACTACACATTTTTATCCCCAGATTCAACCGCACTCTCTTCCCGCCATTTTTGATGATCCCATATTCTGAAAAACGGATAGTAGATGGCACAGGTGATCAGCAGATTTACCAGCTGCATAACGGCGCCCGACACCTTTCCGCCTGTCGCCAGGTAACCTGATATGAGCGGCGGCATCGTCCATGGCACGGCGATTCCGGCCGGCCTCGCCACCAGCCCGGTGCTCATGCCGATATAAGTTGCGGTAATCGTAAGGAGCGGCGCGATGATAAATGGGACAATAAGGAGCGGATTCATGACAATCGGCATGCCGAAAATGATCGGCTCGTTGATATTAAATAGCGCAGGGCCGATTCCTAATCGTCCAAGCTGCTTCATTTGTTTGCTCCGGGAGCGCACAAGCCGTCAGGACAAGCGCCAGCGTCGCCCCGCTTCCTCCGACATTGATCCAAATTTGAAAAAACTGAGTCGTAAAAATACTCGGCAGCGCCTCGCCTGCTTGGAAGGCGAGACGGTTGGCATCCATCGCGCCGTACCAAATCGGCGCCATGATTCCGCCAATGATGGAAGCCCCGTGAATCCCGCACGACCAAAGCAGCATCTGCACAAATTCAGCGATCAGGCTTCCGCCGAGACTGCCGCCAAGGATGGAAAGCGGTGTGCCAAGCAGGTCTCCTACGACATTGTGCAGACTCTGAAAAGGTGTCATTTCAATCAGAAGGCGCGCCAGCCACACGAGAAACACAATGATAAAGCCGGGAATCAGCGCGACAAACGATTTGCTTACCGCAGGCGGCACACCGTCTGGCATTTTGAAGACGATATTTTTTTGAATAATATATCGATAGATTTCGGTTGAAAACAAGGCGATCAGCATGGCGACAAATAATCCCTTGCTGCCAAGCAGCGTGATCGGGATTCCGCCCTCTACCATGATGGGTTCCGTTGAGCCACCCGGTGTAAACGGCACCTCAAACGGCGTTGCCAGCAGAAATGCGGCAATTGAAATCGCTCCGGCAGAAAGGGCATCGACACCATAGCTTTCTGCCAGCCGATAGGCGATCCCAAAAGCGGCAATCATCGCCATAATATCAAACGAAGCGTTAACAGGATATCCGAGCTTATCAGCCCACTCTTTCCCAAACACACTCGCCATGAAATCAGCATACCCCGGAATCGGCAGGCTCGTTAAAATCAAGAAGACAGACCCGATAATAATCAGCGGCATGGTCAGGATAATTCCGTCACGCAAAGCGCTGAGGTGCCGCTGTCCGGCAATTTTCCCGGCGACAGGCATTATTTTTTCTTCCATTACCCGAGTGAATGCGCTCATCTTAAAAGCCCCCTTTTCACATTGCTTTGTGAACAACCTCCGCAATGTTTTCTTTATCTTATTTTGAAAACGCTTACAAATTCATTTGGAAAATTTCCTCTTCCTGCGGAAAAAATCTGCATTTTGCCAAACAAGCCTGTCTATGAAAAATTTTTTCCTTCTAACTATTAATCTCTCTTTTTTCTCCGATATATATATCAAACATCATAGAAAAAGGAGATGAATCATGAAAAACATGTCTTGCAAACTTGTTGTATCAGTCACTCTGTTTTTCAGCTTTCTCGCCATAGGCCCTCTCGCTCATGCGCAAAACAGCAGCGAGAAAGAGGTTATTGTGGTTTATAAAAACAAGGCCGGTAAGGAAACCATCCTGGATAGTGATGCTGATGTTGAACAGCAGTATAAGCATCTTCCCGCGGTAGCGGTCACAGCAGACCAGGAGACAGTAAAAGAATTAAAGCAGGATCCTGATATTTTGTATGTAGAAAACAACGTATCATTTACCGCAGCAGACAGCATGGATTTCAAAGTGCTGTCAGACGGCACTGACACCTCTGACAACTTTGAGCAATGGAACCTTGAGCCCATTCAGGTGAAACAGGCTTGGAAGGCAGGACTGACAGGAAAGAATATCAAAATTGCCGTCATTGACAGCGGAATCTCCCCCCACGATGACCTGTCGATTGCCGGCGGGTATTCAGCTGTCAGTTATACCTCTTCTTACAAAGATGATAACGGCCACGGAACACATGTCGCAGGGATTATCGGAGCCAAGCATAACGGCTACGGAATTGACGGCATCGCACCGGAAGCACAAATATACGCGGTTAAAGCGCTTGATCAGAACGGCTCGGGGGATCTTCAAAGCCTTCTCCAAGGAATTGACTGGTCGATCGCAAACGGGATGGACATCGTCAATATGAGCCTTGGCACGACGTCAGACAGCAAAATCCTTCATGACGCCGTGGACAAAGCATATGAACAAGGCGTTCTGCTTGTTGCCGCAAGCGGTAACGACGGAAACGGCAAGCCAGTGAATTATCCGGCGGCATACAGCAGTGTCGTTGCGGTTTCAGCAACAAACGAAAAGAATCAGCTTGCCTCCTTTTCAACAACTGGAGATGAAGTTGAATTTTCAGCGCCGGGGACAAACATCACAAGCACTTACTTAAACCAGTATTATGCAATGGGAAGCGGAACATCCCAAGCGACACCGCACGCCGCTGCCATGTTTGCTTTGTTAAAACAGCGTGATCCTTCCGAGACAAACGTCCAGCTTCGCGAGGAAATGCGGAAAAACATCGTTGATCTTGGTACCGCAGGCCGCGATCAGCAATTTGGCTACGGCTTAATCCAGTATAAAGCACAGGCAACAGATTCAGCGTACGCGGCAGCAGAGCAAGCTGTGAAAAAAGCGGAACAAACAAAAGCACAAACCGATATCAACAAAGCGCGAGAACTCGTTAGCCAGCTGCCGGGCTCCGACGCCAAAACTGCCCTGCAAAAAAGACTGGATAAAGTACAGTCATACAGAAATGTAAAAGATGCGAAAGACAAAGTCGCAAAGGCAGAAAAATATAAAACACAGCAAACCGTTGATACAGCACAAACTGCCATCAACAAGCTGCCGAACGGAACAGACAAAAAGAACCTTCAAAAACGCTTAGACCAAGTAAAACGCTACATCGCGTCAAAGCAAGCGAAAGACAAAGTTGCGAAAGCGGAAAAAAGCAAAAAGAAAACAGATGTGGACAGCGCACAATCAGCAATTGGCAAGCTGCCTGCAAGTTCAGAAAAAACGTCCCTGCAGAAACGCCTTAACAAAGTGAAGAGCACCAATTTGAAGACGGCACAGCAATCCGTATCTGCGGCTGAAAAGAAATCAACTGATGCAAATGCGGCAAAAGCACAATCAGCCGTCAATCAGCTTCAAGCAGGCAAGGACAAAACGGCATTGCAAAAACGGTTAGACAAAGTGAAGAAAAAGGTGGCGGCGGCTGAAGCAAAAAAAGTCGAAACTGCCAAGGCAAAAGTGAAGAAAGCGGAAAAAGACAAAACAAAGAAATCAAAGACATCCGCTCAGTCTGCAGTGAATCAATTAAAAGCATCCAATGAAAAAACAAAGCTGCAAAAACGGCTGAACGCCGTCAAACCGAAAAAGTAACCAAAAACCTTTAAGATTTGCATTCCAAGTCTTAAAGGTTTTTTACATTCTAAGAACACCACACACAACCTTTTTCCCATCCATTGTACAGGCTTTTCATACTATTGCTATACAGCCATGAACAGCATAAAATGAACGTTATTACAGTTATCACCACATATGGCGGGATTGTGACTGGGCAGGCAGGCAAGACCCAATGATGCAAAGGGAGTATTAATGCCTAAAAAGCAGGGCATTTTAACTCTTCTTTTCGTGTTGGGCTCATAACGGCGCCTTGGACAACCCCCTATTCTCATGCTCCGTCGTCGCGTCGACGCGGGCATTTTTGTCATTTTCAGCCGATATTTCTCACTTTTTTCATTTTGATTGTCAACTTTTCATTTGATACGATGAACAAGCCGACTTTTCTTCAGCAAAGGAGGTTTTGATTGCTTGCATAAAGAGATTGCAAAAGAATTACTGCTGCTCGCAGGAGGAAAAAACAATATTATCAGCATCAGCCATTGTACGACCCGTCTTCGTTTTGATGTAAAGGACGAGACGAAAATTGATATACATGCCATTGAGAACCTGCAAGGTGTGCAGGGCACCTTTTTCCGTTATGGGCTTTTCCAGATTATCTTCGGAGCAGGCGTCGTCAACAAAATATATAAAGAAGTCGTTCATGTATGGGAGACCGCGCCTTCTGAAGAACCTGTCCACCAGAAAAAAGCCAGCCGGAAGCTGAACCCTGCCGCAGCTTTTGCGAAAACACTGTCCGATATTTTTGTGCCGATTATTCCGGCAATAACAGCAAGCGGCCTGCTCATGGGGCTGATCGGCATGATTAAGGTGTTTCACTGGTTCGCTGCCGGCAGCCCATGGATTAAAATGCTCGACCTCGTGTCCAGCACAGCCTTTATTTTACTGCCGATTTTAGTCGGCTTCAGTGCCGCACGGCAATTTGGCAGCAACCCATACCTAGGGGCAGTGATCGCGGGGCTTTTGACGCATCCTGATCTGCTGGACCCGTCTATGCTCGGCAGCAAAACCCCGTCTTCTTTAGACATATGGGGGCTTCATATCCCGATGATGGGGTATCAGGGTTCCATGATACCGATTCTTCTCTCCGTTTTTGTCATGAGCAAAATTGAGAAGCTATTAAAATCGATTGTGCCGAAGTCACTTGATGTCGTGATTATTCCCTTTATTACGGTCATGGTGACAGGGTGCCTCGCGCTGATTGTGATGAATCCCGCCGCGTCCATCATCGGCCAGATCATGACACAATCGATCGTCTATATTTATGATCACGCCGGCATTGCCGCCGGAGCCCTTTTCGGCGGCATCTACTCCACCATCGTCCTATCTGGATTGCATCATAGCTTTTATGCAATTGAGGCAACGCTGCTTGCTAATCCGCATGTCGGTGTCAACTTTTTAGTGCCGATATGGTCGATGGCGAATGTGGCCCAAGGCGGAGCGGGGCTTGCGGTATTCCTCAAAACGAAACAATCAAGCCTGAAAAAAATTGCGCTCCCCGCTTCTCTGACCGCGTTTTTAGGCATTGTTGAGCCGATTGTATTCGGGGTAAATCTCAAATTGATCCGTCCCTTTATCGGAGCAGCCATCGGCGGTGCTATTGGCGGAGCATACGTGGTTGCGGTACAAGTTGTGGCAAATTCCTACGGGCTGACAGGCATTCCGATGATTTCAATCGTGCTGCCGTTTGGCGCCGCTAATTTTGTTCATTATATGATCGGTTTCTTGATCGCAGCCGTCTCTGCTTTTATAGCTACATTGTTTCTCGGGTTTAAAGAAGAGACAGAATAACTGGATTTATTCGATTTCATTCATAAAACGGGGGATGAAAGGACAAAAAAGCTATGAAAATTAAAAGAATCTTAAATCATAATGCTATCGTCGTAAAGGATCAAAATGAAGAGAAGATTCTCTTGGGTGCAGGAATTGCGTTTAACAAAAAGAAGAATGATATTGTCGATCCGTCAAAAATAGAAAAAACCTTTATCAGAAAAGATACACCTGACTATAAGCAGTTCGAAGAGATTTTAGAAACATTGCCTGAAGACCACATTCAGATTTCTGAGCAAATTATCTCTCATGCCGAAAAAGAGCTGAACATCAAAATCAACGAGCGCATTCATGTCGCTTTTTCAGACCATCTTTCTTTTGCAATTGAACGCCTGAGCAATGGGATGGTTATCAAAAATCCGCTGCTGAATGAAATCAAAGTCCTTTATCCAAAGGAGTTCCAGATCGGCTTATGGGCCAGAGCACTGATTAAAGATAAACTGGGGATTCACATTCCTGATGATGAAATCGGCAATATCGCCATGCATATCCACACAGCAAGAAACAATGCCGGCGATATGACACAAACGCTTGATATTACAACAATGATCCGTGATATTATCGAGATTATCGAAATTCAACTGTCTATTAATATCGTTGAAGATACCATCTCTTATGAACGGCTCGTGACCCATCTCCGCTTTGCCATTCAGCATATCAAAGCAGGCGAATCCATTTACGAGCTGGACGCAGAAATGATCGACATCATTAAAGAGAAGTTTAAGGATGCCTTCCTGTGTGCCCTAAGCATCGGCACCTTTGTGAAGAAGGAATACGGCTTTGAGTTTCCTGAAAAAGAATTGTGCTACATCGCCATGCATATTCAGCGGTTCTACCAACGGTCAGTCGCACGCTGAGACAAACAAAAAACGCTTTTGATCATCTCAAAAGCGTTTTTTTATATCTGTATTATTGGTTGATCGCCGGGTTGCTGATCGTATTCCACTTCGTATAGGACATGTAATGGAAATACTCATCGCGATACGGATGTTTTGTATTGGAGTTCCAAGGCTTTTCTCCGCCGCAGAAGTGCACGATTGCCGGGTTTTCTCTTGTTTCATTATATTGCTTCCGCCCTAACAGAGTAGATGGGGTTTTCAGCTTTAACATGATATAGGTTTGAGCGTTCCAGCGCGGATGAAGTTCATACCACTGATCATATAAAATCGCATTCAGTGCATCTTGGTCATGCAGCACAAGAAAGTCTTCGTCTGGGTGTTCATTGATAAAGTTGATGACTTTTTCTGTGATGTTTTGCTTTCTCCAAGACTCAAAATCAATAATCATGATACCTGAGTTAAAATACTTCCCTGTATCAGTGACGTTCATTTCTTTCAGGCGTTCATGCTGCCCCGCATCCTCAACAGCGGCTACGGTGTATGGCGCAATGTCTAAGTCCCATAGCTTAGAAATATCCTCTAGGACAAGCGCATCACAATCGATGTAAATCATTCGTTTGATGCTTTCATCCTTAATTAAGTCGGGAATCGAAATGCGGTAATACGCGGCTTTTGTAATATGGCTGCTCTCTACCGCATGTTCATACATTTTGGTATCCACTTCTAAAAACTCAATCGGCACTCCGAATTTCAAAGTGGTTTCTTCCAGTCTTTTTTTGTTATCAGGCTTAATTCCGCCATCAATGACGTATAATTTTACCTCTCTCTCCTGATCCATGTTAGTCAATAAAGAAACGAACATCCCACCTAAATGACGAGCATAATTATCATCTGCGCATGATACGATATGCATGATTTCATCTTTCCTCAATGGTATTCATCTCCCTTTTTGTTGTACAAGTTACATACCCTTTTTCAAAAAAATAAACACGTTCTCCGACATTTTTTTAAACAGAATGTGTGATACAACAAAAAAGGTGTCATTTTTTGAAGATGCGATAAAGCCAATAAAGAATGAAAAAGCTTGCGATTGTGATGGCTTCAGCCGAGACGATATACCACGGCCATGGTCCGAGAACATCTAAGAGAGAGGATCCGCCCGGTTTTTTCGTCAAATACATATAATTTGCGCCAAGCCAGCGATCAATCAGGAAAATACAGACGCCGTACACATTAACAAGCAGGACTGTCACCCATAATGAGCGCTGGCCCATTCTGTAGGTGCCAATCACAGCCATCAGCAGACAGGATAAAAACACAGATCCGTGAGAAATAAAAAAGAGGATATATCGTATATGCGGAAATGAAAACATACCGAGGTCAGGAGTGGCAAGAGCCTGAATCGAACTGCCGACGCCGACAAAAAACAAAAATACAAACAGCTTTCTGCTTTTTGTCACTAACATAATAGCTGACAAATACACCGACAGGTCACTAAGCTGGAGAGGCAATGAAGTGCGCACCGACCACCTGCCCGTGGCGACCATCCATATTTGATAGCCGATTTGCGAACCAAGCAAAAGAAACACAAACAGAGAACGCAAAAACCGGCTGGCCCTCGGCTGCTTGACCCTCTCTTGGAACAAAAACAACAGAATGGCCAAAAGGGCGATAATCGCTAACGTCACTACATGCTCTGTCGAAAATAGATGAAACGGATCATGTTTATAGACGGATTGAACATATTTTTGCAAAACTGCACCCCCGTTTGCGGTTTTTTGTTTATTTTGGCGTTGTTTGGGCTTTTTTTATTCAACCGATATATGGGCTTGAAGTTCACACCAGACTCTGCTACAATTCGTTTCATAGCTAATGATTCTGATAATTTAAGGCAGGCCTAAAAAATGGAACGTTCACATCAACATCAGCAGCTTCGGAAGGAAGAACACGATACACTTTCTAAGCTCAAACAAATGCCCGTCGAGTCACTTAACCTGGAAGCCATTTCGATCGCTACGAATCTGTATCGGTCTGCACAAAGGCTCCGTGTCAAAATGGAGACTGAGGTTCTTTCTTCCTATAACCTTTCTTGGACCGCTTTCTCCATTCTTTATGATCTATGGGTATGGGGAGCGCTCGAAACGAGAAAAATCGCTGAGCTGTCAGGGATATCTACAGCTACAGCAAGCAACGTGATCAAAACGCTCGAAAAAAAGAGTTTTTGCCGTAAAAGCATCGACACAAGAGATCGGCGACTCGTATTTGTCTCTATCACCGATTCCGGCAAACAAGCGATCGAAGAACTCTACCCGGAGTTTCACAAAGGGGAAACAGAGCTCATTGCGGGAATGACGAAGGACGAACAGAAAATATTGACAGGGCTGCTTAGAAAGGTAGCTGACAATCTTCATACAACATAAGCTTTGACGGGAATCCAGTAGCGGTTTGTCTCCCTGTTTCAGAGAGCCGGCGGAAGGTGCGAGCCGGCACACAGCAAACGTGAATTACCTCCCCGAGCTTTCTTTGTGAACCTTAAAGGTAGCAAAGAACGGGAAACCGTTATTCGAATGAGCGGAAGACGATGTCTTCAACCAGGGTGGTACCGCGTGCATTGAGCCACGTCCCTTATCGGGATGGGCTCTTTTTTGTGTTTGTAAAAAAGGAGGAAAAATGATGAGAACATTTGAGCAGCTCACAGCGTCACAGCAAAAAGAGGTAGAAAGACAGCTTCAGCTATACATGACAGGCGCCCACGAAGTCATACCGCCGGAGGAATTAAAGGCAAAGCTCGTGAAATCAATTTCCACGGGCACGCCGCTTAAAATTAAGCTCGGATTAGATCCGTCTGCACCGGATGTACATTTGGGCCATACGGTTGTGTTAAATAAGCTTCGCCAATTTCAAGAAAACGGCCACATTGTCCAGCTGTTAATTGGGGATTTCACAGGAAAAATTGGTGATCCGACCGGAAAATCGGCAGCCAGAAAGCAACTGACTGATGAAGAAGTTCAGCACAATGCCAAAACCTACTTTGAGCAATTCGGAAAAGTGCTTGATCCAGAAAAAGTCGAGCTTCACTATAACTCAAAATGGCTGAAAACATTGAATCTGGAAGATGTCATTGAATTAGCAGGGAAAATAACGGTAGCCCGCCTGATGGAGCGCGACGACTTTGAAGAACGCATCGCCATGCAAAAACCAATCTCACTGCATGAATTCTTTTACCCATTGATGCAGGGATATGATTCTGTCGTTCTCGAAAGTGATATTGAATTAGGCGGAACGGATCAGCATTTCAATGTCCTCATGGGGCGGCATTTTCAAGAACGATACAACAAAGAAAAACAAGTCGTCATCCTGATGCCGCTCTTGGAAGGCTTGGATGGCGTCGAGAAAATGTCGAAGTCGAAACACAACTACATTGGCATTAACGAACATCCAAACGACATGTACGGAAAAACGATGTCACTGCCCGACAGCCTGATGAAAAAATACATCCACTTGGCGACAGACTTAGAGCTTGAAGAGAAAAAACAGCTCGTAAAAGACTTAGAAACCGGCGCCGTTCATCCGCGTGATGCCAAAATGCTTTTAGCCAAAACAATCGTCCGAATGTATCACGGAGAGAAAGCAGCAGAAGCTGCCGAACACTCGTTTAAAACAGTCTTTCAGGAAAACAGCCTGCCGGAAGATATACCGGCCGTAAACTGGAAAGGCGAAAAAACGATAGCGATGATTGATCTGCTCGTCAAGCTAAAGCTCCTCTCTTCGAAGAGCGAGGCGCGCCGCATGATTCAAAACGGAGGTGTACGCATCGACGGAGAGAAAATAACAGATGTTCACACCAAAGCAGAGATAAGAGAGAATATGATCATCCAAGTCGGCAAACGCAAGTTTTTAAAGCTCCAATAGTCTGATATTCCGAAACGCTTATGACCCTTCATTCATAAGCGTTTTTTTGCAGGTATAAAGCACTGTCTTTTCAAAAACGCTCTCCATCTTGCAGGAAACTCCTTTAGCATCCCGAAATATTCCCCAACCATACATTTAGGGGAGGTTTATTTTTGATGAAAAAGCTTTTGACTGTCATGACGATGGCTGTTTTAACTGCCGGCACACTGCTCTTGCCGGCACAGAGTGTCACCCCGGCCGCGCACGCTGTACAAATATCAAATAGCGAGCGCGAGCTTCCATTCAAAGCAAAGCATGCGTACTCTACCATTTCTCAGCTAAGTGAAGCAATCGGCCCCAGAATAGCCGGAACTGTAGCTGAAAAAAAGAGTGCCCTATTGATTGCCTCATCAATGAGAAAATTAAAGCTTGATGTGAAGGTTCAACGATTCAACATTCCTGATCGGCTTGAGGGAACACTGTCTTCAGCAGGACGCAATATTATTCTCCAAGCGGCGTCCGGCTCAGCTCCGACTGAGGAACAAGGGCTGACGGCCCCGCTTTACAATGCGGGATTGGGCTATCAAAAGGACTTTACCGCTGACGTCAAGGGCAAAATCGCCTTGATTTCCAGAGGAGACCTGACTTATTACGAGAAAGCCAAAAATGCCGAAGCCGCCGGAGCAAAAGCTGTCATCATTTATAACAACAAAGAAAGCCTCGTGCCTATGACGCCAAACCTGTCGGGAAATAAAGTCGGCATTCCGGTCGTCGGCATTAAGAAAGAAGACGGCGAAGCACTTACCCAGCAAAAAGAAGCCACCTTAAAACTAAAAGCATTCACAAACCAAACCTCCCAGAATATCATCGGAATCAAAAAACCAAAGAACATCAAACATCCAGACATTGTGTACGTGACGGCCCATTACGACAGTGTTCCTTTTTCACCCGGGGCAAATGACAACGGCTCAGGAACCTCTGTTATGCTGGAGATGGCGCGTGTCTTAAAAAGCGTTCCATCTGATAAAGAAATCCGCTTTATCGCTTTCGGCGCCGAAGAGCTCGGCCTGCTCGGCTCCTCTCACTATGTAGATCATCTATCGGAAAAAGAGCTGAAACGAAGCGAAGTGAACTTCAACTTAGATATGGTAGGCACAAGCTGGGAAAAAGCGTCTGAGCTGTATGTCAACACATTGGATGGCCAATCTAACTATGTTTGGGAATCCAGCCATACGGCTGCTGAAAAAATTGGGTTTGACAGCCTGTCTCTGACACAGGGAGGATCATCTGATCATGTGCCATTCCACGAAGCCGGCATTGATTCCGCCAACTTTATTTGGGGAGACCCGGAAACAGAAGAAGTTGAGCCGTGGTATCATACCCCTGAAGACTCGATCGAACATATCAGCAAAGAACGCCTCCAGCAAGCAGGCGATCTTGTGACAGCCGCAGTCTATGAGGCTGTGAAAAAAGAGAAGAAACCGAAAACCATTAAGAAACAAATGAAGGCCAAAGCAACTGACATTTTTGAAGATATCAAATAAAAAAAGACGGCACTTGGGTGCCGTCTTTTCTAATCCACTTCTTTCTTAATCCCCAGCATTTTCTCATCTAGGTAATGGGCAATCTCCGCGGCTTCTTTCAGCTCATCTGTTAATTGCTTAGGAACGTCATTGTTCAATTTATAATAAATTTTATGTTCAAGGCTCGCCCAGAAATCCATCGCGATTGTACGGATTTGAATTTCTGCTTTGACGTATTCCACACGGTTCGTTAAATTCACAGGCATCTCAATGATTAAATGCAGGCTTCGATAGCCATTCGGTTTGGGTGTCTGGATATAATCCTTTACCTTTACGATTCTCAAATCTTCATGCTGCTTCAACACATTCACGACATTATAAATGTCAGAAATAAAGGAACAGATGATGCGCACGCCGGCAATGTCGTGAATATGCTCCTTCATTTCCTTCGTCGTAATCTCACAACCCTTTCTCATTAACTTATTCACGATGCTTTCAAAGCTTTTGACACGGGATTTTGTATGTTCAATCGGGTTGTGTCCGTGAATGAGGTTATATTCCTGGCTGATAATTGAGAACTTTGTATCGAGCGCATCTAGCGCAAATTTATAAACTAATAATTCATTTTTCCAATCTTCCATTACTGTTTTTAAATCGTCCATATGTGTTACAGATAAATCCATTTTCGTCATCTCCTTTAACGGAACTTTATCCGCTGTCCATGTACTAGACGTCCCTGTCTGCTGCAAGGTTCTATGAATTTTTTTACAAAATGCGGTCGATTGTAACAAAAAAAGACCGCACGAAACGAGCGGTCTTTTTTATTATCGGAAATAGCTGATCAATAATCCGATCGAGAGCAGGAATCCGAAAAATGTATTTGTTTGGGCTGTTGATTTCATTGCGACAATCATATTCATCGGCATTTCGTTCTGGACGAAACCCTTCACTGCCTGAACCGGCTTAGGCACGCTCAAAAAGACGACAAACAGCCATGGGCTTGCGGCACCGGTAATAACCAAGCCGACAACCCAGATATAAGCGACGGCAAACGACGCAGCTAACAGAGTAACAGCTCCCTTATGCCCCATCAAAATCGCCAATGTTTTGCGGCCGCCTTTTTTGTCCTCTTCAATATCACGAATGTTGTTCGACAGGTTAATCGCGCCGACAAGAATCGCAATCGGGATGGAAATCAAAATGCTTTGCGTGTTGATCATATCTGTCTGAATGAAAAACGAAATCAGCACAAACACCGAACCCATGCAAATGCCTGAGAATAATTCACCGAACGGCGTGTACGCAATCGGCAGCGGCCCGCCTGTATACAGGTAGCCGATCGCCATGCCGACAAGGCCGATCAGCGCAAGCCACCAGCTGCTGCTGGCACAAATATAGACACCGAGCAAAATGGCAATCCCGTATGAGGCAAGAGCTAATTGCAAAATCGTTTTAGGCTTCATTCCGTGGCGTACAATGGCCCCTCCGATTCCGACTGATTCTGCTGTATCTAATCCGCGTTTAAAATCATAATATTCATTAAATAAGTTCGTCGCGATCTGGATCCATAGGCAAGAAAACAGCATAGCCAAAAACAGCAGCAGATCAACCTTCACATAAAACATCGCCAAAACGGTTCCGAGCAGCACAGGCACAAACGATGCGGTTAACGTATGAGGACGGGTTAACTGCCAAAGGATCTGCCCCATGCTTTCTTTTTGCGGCGCTGTCTGACCCTCACCCTTATTTGTTTGGTTCATCTTCCTCTTCCTTTCTATTAAAAGGCTTACTTTTTTTCAGCCGGCAGCTTAATAAAAAACTCCTTTTGCTTCCTTATCTATCATAATGACTTCTCCCTTATTTCACAAGATACCGCAAGAAGGCGTTTTCTTTCTTATTATACGCTTCTCGCCCTGATTTCATTAGGTTTCTGCTTTCACTTGAACGAACAGGTACAGAAAAATTTTTTTAAGTACATTACACTTTTTAAAAGTTAAAAAGATCTTTTGACTCCAGGTATCTTTTCCTTTATTATGAATCAGCTCGAAACATTCCATTCTTGCCCTTGCAGGTATAAAGATTCATTTTCAAAAACATACGCCGATATATTAATTTGAGGGAGATTAGGGAAAAAATGAAACTTTTTGAGCATCTGATCGTCAAATAATCATGTGATTGTCGAAAAAACGGGAAGGGAATTTTTGATATGCTGCAATTAATGAAACAGCTGTATGAAAAACCCGCTGTCAAGTGGACATGTCATACAGGCTTTTATTTGATGATACTGCTTGTTTTGTTTTTTATGTATGGTTTTCACACCGCGAATACCGGTTCATATATTTATAACGATTTCTAATTGGAGAGAGAATAACTATGAAACTTTTACATGCTATTCAAACACATGCGGAAACTTATCCGCAAACCGATGCCTTCCGCTCTCAAGGCCAGTCGCTCACGTATCAGGAATTATGGGAGCAGTCTGACCGCGCGGCTGCCGCGATCCAAAAACGCATTTCTGGGGAAAAGAAATCTCCTATCCTTGTGTACGGCCACATGGAGCCGCACATGCTTGTTTCCTTCTTGGGAAGTGTCAAAGCGGGACATCCTTATATTCCGGTTGACCTGTCTATTCCGTCCGAACGGATTGCGAAAATTATCGAAAGCTCTGGAGCAGAATTGCTGATCCATGCAGCAGGACTCTCAATTGATGCAGTCGGCCAGCAGATTCAGACAGTTTCTGCGGAAGAACTGCTGGAAAACGAAGGCGGCTCTGTCAGCCAAGATCAATGGGTCAAAGAACACGAAACGTTTTATATCATTTACACTTCCGGAAGCACAGGAAATCCGAAAGGCGTGCAGATTTCCGCTGCGAACCTTCAAAGCTTCACAGACTGGATTTGTGCAGACTTTCCAGTCAGCGGAGGAAAAATATTTTTAAACCAAGCGCCGTTCTCATTTGATTTGTCTGTCATGGACCTATATCCGTGCCTTCAATCAGGCGGGACTTTACATTGCGTGACAAAGGATGCTGTGAACAAGCCGAAAGTCTTATTTGAAGAGCTGAAGAAGTCCGGACTGAATGTGTGGACATCAACACCTTCCTTTGTGCAAATGTGCCTGATGGATCCGGGTTTTTCACAGGATCTGCTGCCTCATGCGGACACATTTATGTTTTGCGGAGAGGTTCTTCCGGTTTCTGTGGCAAAAGCGCTGCTTGAGCGTTTTCCGAAAGCGAAGATTTTTAATACGTACGGCCCGACTGAAGCGACAGTGGCTGTCACATCGGTTGAAATTACGGCTGACGTCATCAGCCGCAGCGAATCGCTTCCAGTGGGCTTCGCCAAACCAGATATGAACATTTTCATTATGGATGAACAGGGACAGCCGCTTCCTGATGGAGAAAAAGGAGAAATCGTCATTGCAGGGCCGAGTGTAAGCCGAGGCTACCTTGGTGAGCCAGAGCTGACGGAAAAAGCGTTTTTCTCTCATGAAGGCCAGTGGGCATACCGAACTGGCGATGCCGGCTTTATTCAAGACGGTCAGATTTTCTGCCAAGGACGTTTGGATTTTCAGATTAAACTTCACGGCTATCGAATGGAGCTGGAGGAAATCGAGTTCCATGTCAGACAGTCACAGTACGTTCGCTCTGCTGTCGTGATTCCTTATCAGCCAAACGGAACAGTTGAGTACCTGATCGCTGCTATTGTGCCTGAGGAGCATGATTTCGAGAAGGAATTCCAGCTGACAAGCGCTATTAAAAAAGAGCTTGCCGCTTCTCTTCCGGCATATATGATCCCGAGAAAATTTATCTATCAGGATCACATTCAAATGACGGCTAACGGCAAAATTGACCGAAAACGCATTGGCGAAGAGGTTCTTGTATGACGCCTTACAGCTCGTTTTTATTCTTCATACTGCTTGGCATTCTTCTTCTGCCGACGATCATTCTCGGCTTAAACGGAAAAAGATTTCAAGCATACAACATGTTCATATCTATCATTATATTGGCTTTAATTTTTTCGCACGACTTACACGGGGTCATCGCGCTGTGCCTGTTTACAATATGGCAGGTGCTCCTGATCAGCGGCTATCTGGCATACCGGCAGAAAGCGAACAGCGGCTTTGTCTTTTGCGGGGCTGTTATCGCGTCGATTCTGCCTTTATTTCTGTCAAAAATATGGCCGTTTCTTTCGCACCCGCAGCCGCATCATCCGCCGCATAACCTGATCAGCTTTTTAGGGATTTCATATTTAACCTTTAAAGGCGTTCAGCTGATTATGGAAGCAAGAGACGGACTGCTGAAAGAACAGCTGCCATTGCACCGCCTGCTGTATTTCATCCTGTTTTTCCCGACGATTTCCTCCGGCCCGATCGACAGATACCGCCGGTTCGTCAAGGATGAACAGAAGGCTTGGACGAAAGAAGAATACGCCGACCTGTTGTATACGGGAATCCATAAAATCTTCATCGGTTTCCTGTATAAATTTATTATCGGCTACGCGATCAATACGTACTTCATCATGAATCTTCCCGCAATCACGCACAATAAGATTCTTGGGAACCTGCTGTACATGTACGGCTACAGCATGTATTTATTCTTTGATTTCGCCGGCTACACGATGTTTGCCGTCGGGGTCAGCTACATTATGGGCATTAAATCACCAGAAAACTTTAATAAACCATTTATCAGTAAAAATATTAAAGATTTTTGGAATCGCTGGCATATGTCTCTGTCATTTTGGTTCAGAGATTATGTGTTTATGAGATTCGTATTTTGGATGACTAAGAAAAAGTGGATCAAAAACCGTATGGCCGTCTCAAACATCGGGTATTTCCTGCTGTTTATGCTGATGGGGGTTTGGCACGGGCTCGCGCCGCAATATATCATTTACGGCCTCTATCATGCCGTTCTGATGACGTGTTACAACTTTTTCGAGAAGTGGAATAAGAAATATAAATGGCTGCCGTCCAACCGCTGGACAACCATTCTCGCGATTGTGATCACATTCCATTTCGTTTGCTTCGGGTTTTATATTTTCTCAGGAAAACCATTTCATCACCACCATTAAAGGAGATTAGAAAGCTATGGATTTTAAACAAGAGGTATTAGACGTTTTAGCAGAGGTTTGCCAGGATGACATCGTAAAGGAAAATCCTGATATTGAAATTTTTGAAGAAGGTTTGCTTGATTCTTTTGGAACAGTAGAATTGCTGCTTGCGATTGAAAACCGTTTTGATATTTTAGTGCCGATCACTGAATTTGACCGGGACGTTTGGAATACACCTAACAACATTGTAAATCAGCTGTCTGAGTTGAAATAATGAAAAAGCGTTTTTTCGGTCCAATTATTTTGGCGTTTATTCTATTCGCAGGCGCCATCGCAATTCCATCTTCATGGCTGACAGGCTTCATCACCGATAAGCGTGTGAAAGAGTCAGCAACAGCCTTGAATCCGAGTATGTTTCAAGGGCTATATTTACAAGATCAGATGCTCAAAGATCCGACATATCTTCCGATTTACGGGTCTTCTGAGCTTTCCCGGCTGGACGAGTTCCACCCATCTAATTATTTTCAAGTAAACAATGAGGGATTCACGCCATACCTTGTCGGCAAAGGCGGATCCCAGTCATTGATTCATTCTTTAAACTTCGCTGCCCATATGGATCAGCTGAAGGGCAAAAAAATCGTATTCATCGTGTCTCCGCAATGGTTTATTAAGCGCGGGTCTGATGAACAGCATTTCGCGCCGAACTATTCTGCGCTGCAAGGGCTTGATTTGGCATTTAACGATCAGATCGATCCTGAAATTAAAAAGAAAATGATGAAACGCATGCTGCGCTTTAAGGCTGTGCAAAACGATGCCATTCTTTCTGAGCTGTACAAAGCAATGGTAAACGGCCAGACGTGGAAAGTGAACGCGCTGAAGCCGGCGGCGAAAGTGTATTACAGCATGCTGGAAAAGAAAGATCTGTATTATTCAACGACAGAATCATCCGGGCCAAAGCGCTATATCTCGCAGTCAGTAAAGGATAAGTCATGGTCTGAATTGAATAAACTAGCGGATCAATCGGGCAAACGCCACTCCGGTTCTAACGATTTTCACATCGACAACCCTGTCTATAAAAAGCTGAAGCCGAAAGTGCCTAAGCTGAAAGGGAAAAACAAAGGAAGATCGTATGCGGTGTCACCGGAATATGGCGACTTTGAAATGATGCTCGATATCCTGAAGGATGCGGGCGCAGAGCCTATGTTTGTCACCATTCCTGTTAACGGGAAATGGTACGATTACACGGGCTTCCCGAAAAAAGGACGCACTGACTATTACAAAAAGGTAAATAAACAAATCAGAGCGAAGGGCTTCCAGGTTGCTGATTTCTCAGGGCATGAATATGACCCGTATTTCATGAAAGACACCATTCACATCGGCTGGAAAGGCTGGGTCTATGTCGATAAAGCAATTGACGAATTTTATAAAACCGGAAAAGTCACTTCATCCTGAGCATCTCATAGGACGCGGCTGCATATTTCCTGCTAAGATTTGAAATAGTAAAGGAATCACAGCCAACTTAATTAAGAGGTGTTACATCCAATGAAGATGACAGGCAATACGGTTTTAATCACAGGGGGTTCTGCTGGCATCGGGCTTGAACTGGCCAAGCGCCTGCTGGAGCTCGGCAATGAAGTTATCATTTGCGGACGCAGCGAAGCACGTCTTGCAGAAGCGAAGCAGCAGCTCCCAAACATCCATACAAAGCAATGTGATGTTGCAGACCGTTCGCAGCGGGAAGCATTGTATGAATGGGCTTTAAAGGAATATCCGAACTTGAATGTTCTCGTCAACAACGCCGGCATTCAAAAGGAAATTGACTTTAAAAAAGGGACAGAGGATCTTTTTGTGGATGGTGATGAAATTGAACTTAATTTCCAAGCGCCTGTCCATTTATCCGCCCTTTTCACACCTCATTTGATGAAGCAGCCTGAAGCGGCAATCGTTCAGGTCACATCCGGGCTTGCGTTTAACCCGTTAGCTGTTTATCCGGTGTACTGCGCAACAAAAGCGGCACTTCACTCGTTCTCGCTTACGCTCAGACACCAGCTCCGCGACACGAGCGTGGAAGTGATTGAAATGGCACCTCCTATGGTGGACACGGGCTTAAACCAAAAATCACGCGATAAACAAGGCCTGACGTACCGGGGCATTTCATCTGAAGAATATGTTCAATATTTCTTGGACGGCTTGAAGGAAGGCAAACAGGAGATTACAAATGAACGTGTTGAAGGTCTTCGTGATGCCACTCGCGCCGATTATGACAGGTTATTCGAGCAAATGAACACGCAGGAGAATTAATTTCTCCTGCTTTTTTCATATGAATTTCTTACAAATTTGAGCAAACCTATTGCGATTATTTGTTGAAGGTATACAATAGAATATAATTATTTTCAAATAAGTTTGATAATATAAACAATTTAACAGCAGGGAGATTGACCATGACTAAACAAACGATTCGCGTTGAATTGACATCAACAAAAAAACCGAAACCAGACCCAAATCAGCTTTCGTTCGGAAGAGTGTTTACAGACCACATGTTTGTAATGGACTATGCCGCAGATAAAGGTTGGTACGATCCAAGAATCATTCCTTATCAACCCTTATCAATGGATCCGGCCGCAATGGTCTATCACTACGGCCAAACCGTGTTTGAAGGGTTAAAGGCTTACGTGTCAGAGGATGACCATGTTCTGCTTTTCAGACCGGAAAAAAATATGGAACGCCTGAATCAATCAAACGACCGCCTCTGCATCCCGCAAATTGATGAAGAACAGGTTCTTGAAGGCTTAAAGCAGCTTGTCGCAATTGATAAAGACTGGATTCCAAATGCGGAGGGCACGTCCCTTTACATCCGTCCGTTCATCATCGCAACCGAGCCTTTCCTTGGTGTTGCGGCATCTCATACGTATAAGCTCTTGATCATTCTTTCTCCGGTCGGCTCTTATTACAAAGAAGGCATTAAGCCGGTCAAAATCGCTGTTGAAAGTGAATTTGTCCGTGCGGTAAAAGGCGGAACAGGAAATGCCAAAACCGCAGGAAACTATGCTTCAAGCTTAAAAGCGCAGCAGGTCGCCGAAGAGAAAGGATTTTCCCAAGTGCTTTGGCTGGACGGCATTGAGAAGAAATACATCGAAGAAGTCGGAAGCATGAACATCTTCTTCAAAATCAACGGTGAAATCGTAACGCCGATGCTGAACGGAAGCATCCTGGAAGGCATTACGCGCAATTCAGTCATCGCCTTGCTTAAGCATTGGGGCCTTCAAGTTTCAGAACGAAAAATTGCGATCGATGAGGTCATCCAAGCCCATAAAGACGGCATCCTGGAAGAAGCCTTCGGAACAGGTACAGCAGCTGTTATTTCCCCAGTCGGCGAGCTGATCTGGCAGGATGAAACACTTTCGATCAACAACGGTGAAACAGGAGAAATCGCAAAAAAACTATATGACACGATTACAGGCATTCAAAAAGGCGCTGTCGCAGACGAATTCGGATGGACGACCGAAGTCGCAGCGCTGACTGAAAGCAAGTAAGAAAAAAGCCGGCCCATTACAGGCCGGCTTTTTTTACGCTTCAATTTTGTTGAAAAACTGCGGCAGATACGCTTTGTGCGCCTCCAGCATTTCGTCTAAAATCTGTTTGGCCACAGTATCGGACGGGACAAGCGGGTTAATCGTCATGGCAAGGAGTGCAGTTTGGTAGTCACCTGTAACTGCCGCTTCTGCCGCGACACGTTCAAAGGATTTGATTTGCTGGACGAGGCCACGGACAGACACCGGCAAGTCGCCGACAGCAATTGGCTTAGGGCCAGTTTTCGTCATCACACAGTTCACTTCAACTGCGGAATCGTCTGGAATGCTCGCTATTGCACCATTATTGATTGTGTTCACCGGCTGAATGTCATGTTTATCATTATAAATGGAGCTGATTAAGTTACATGCTGCATCACTGTAGTAAGCTCCGCCCCGTTTTTCCAGCTGCGGCGGTTTGATCGCAAGGTTCGGATCTTTATAAAGCTCGAACAGCTCTTTTTCGACCTTCTGTACGACTTCTGCGCGGGTGCCCTCCGTTTGTGATGCTTCCAGTTCGTGCTCCAGCATCTCTTTTGTTTTGAAATAGTAACGGTGATAGCCGCAAGGGATGACATTGAGCGCTTTTAAGAAATCCGGTTCCCATTCGGCGCCTGAGATATTTTTCATCGTCATCGCGTTTTTCGGGTCGCCCATCGCCTCGATGACTTGCTCCTTCACACTTACGCCGTCCAAGAAAACATCCAGCCCGAATACCATATGGTTCAGTCCGGCGAATTGGACTTCTACGCGGTCCACATCTACATCAAGCGCTTTGGCTACGCCCATTTTGATGCCGATTGGAACATTACAGAGACCGACGACTTTCTTCAGGTTGGAGTAGCGAAGCAAGGCTTCTGTTACCATGCCGGCAGGGTTTGTGAAGTTAACAAGCCAAGCGTTCGGGCAAAGCTCTTCTATGTCCTTTGCGATCTCAAGGATGACCGGAATTGTGCGCAATCCTTTAAACAGGCCTCCCGGGCCGTTTGTTTCCTGGCCAATCACTCCGTATTTTAGCGGAATGCGCTCATCCTTTGCTCTTGCCTGCAAAAGTCCGACGCGGAATTGAGTCGTGACAAAGTCTGCGTCTTTCAGCGCTTTTCTCCGGTCGAGCGTAAGATGAATGTCAATCGGGACGCCAGCTTTTTCAACCATCCGTTTGGCGAGTGTGCCGACAATATTCAGCTTTTCTTCGCCCTCAGGGATATCGACAAGCCATAATTCGCGCACAGGCAGCTCATCATACCGTTTAATGAACCCTTCCACTAGCTCGGGCGTATAGCTTGAACCTCCGCCAATCGTTACAATCTTCAATCCTTTTGTCATATGCTTGCTCCCCTTTGCTCGGTGATTTTTTCATATAACTCAATGATCTCTGCAGCCATATCCTTCACTGTCATTGCATTCATTAAATGATCCTGTGCATGAACCATCAGAAGCGTCATTTCCGTCTTTTCTCCGCCCGCTTCATTTTGGATCAGCTCTGTCTGATAATGATGGGCTTTTGACAATTCTTCAGCAGCGTCTTGAAGCTTTTTCCGCGCTTCTTCTGCGTCACCGCTTTTCGCAGCGGCAATGGCCTCCATTGCGGAGCTCCTACCGTTTCCTCCGTGAAGGATGATTTGAAAAATGATTTGTTCCATTTCCTCATTCACGCGATTCACTTCCTTTCTCTACAGAGCCGCTTCTTTGTCATCTGATGCTGCAGGCGTTTGGACCAGCTCCAGATCGTTTTCTTCTTTCAGCTTCTGCTTATCCCACATTCTGAAGAATGGATAGTAGACAACAAAGGACACGGCAATATTAATGGCTTGCATGACCGCGCCTGAGACTTTTCCTCCAGTCGCCAAATAGCCTGAAAAGATCGGCGGCATGGTCCACGGCACTGCGATACCCGCCGGTTTGGCGACAAGGCCGGTGCTCATTCCGATGTACGTAAGTGTCACTGTGACAAGCGGCGTGATGATAAACGGAAGTAAGAGCATTGGGTTCATGACGATCGGCATTCCGAATATAATCGGTTCGTTAATATTGAAGATGGCCGGGCCGACCGCAAGCTTGCCGAGCTGCTTCATTTGTTTGCTTCGGGCGCGCAGGAACATCGTGACAACCAGTGCCAATGTGGCGCCGCTTCCGCCGATATTGACCCAGATATCGAAAAATTGCTGGGTGAAAATCTTAGGAAGCTCCTCACCGGCTTGGAATGCGATCCGGTTGGCATCCATTGCGCCGTACCAAATCGGTGCCATGACGCCGCCGACAATGTTTGCACCGTGAAGGCCGCAGGCCCATAAAAGCATTTTGACGGCTTCGGCGACAAGGCTTCCTCCAAGGCTTCCTCCCAGAATGGAAAGCGGAGTCCCCAATAAAACGCTTACAATATTATGAAGGCTTTCAAACGGTGTCGCTTCAACAATCAGCCGGGCTGCCCAAATCAGGAAGATGACGGCAAAGCCGGGGATTAACGCGACAAATGACTTGCTTACCGCCGGCGGGACACCGTCCGGCATTTTGAAGACTAAATTGCGCTGGATAATAAGGCGGTAAATCTCTGTGGACACCATTGCGATAATCATGGCGACAAATAGGCCTTTGCTTCCCATGAGCGAAAGCGGAATCCCGCCGCCAACCATGATTTCTTTCGTCGCGCCATCCGGCATAAACGGCACTTGATAAGGTGTTGCTAATAAAAATGCCGCAAGGGAAATGGCTCCGGCCGACAAGGCATCAACACCGTATTTCTCGGCGAGCCGGTAGGCGATGCCGAACGCGGCGACAAGACCCATAATTTCAAAGGTCGCGTCGACTGGGTAGGCCAGTTTTTCAGACCAGGAGCTGCCAAACGTTTTTGCCATAAACTCAGCGTATCCCGGGATCGGGAGGTTGCCAATGATGAGGAAAAAGGAACCGATGATAATCAGGGGCATCGTGAGGATGATACCATCACGCAGCGCCTGCAAATGACGCTGTCCCGCAATTCTTCCCGCTATAGGCATGACCTTTTCTTCTAAGATCTGATTGACTTTATTCACATAGCCCGCCCCTCTCTATGACACATGTCCAAGCTGTTCAGCTGATTTCAGCACTTCCGCCCCGTTGCACGTGCCATAATGGACGGTATTAATGACGTCTACCGGAACCCCCTTTGACTCTCCTAATTTTTTGAGCTGTGGAAGCATGTAACGGACTTGCGGACCGAGAAGCAATACATCCGCTTTATCGATATGATTTTGTACAGAATCGCCTGAAACTGCCCAAATGGTATAGTCTTTTCCCTGTTCCTGCGCACTTTTTTCCATCTTGCTCACCAGTAAGCTAGTAGACATGCCTGCTGCACAAACGAGTAATATATTCATGTAAAAGACCCCCTAGAGTTTGATCAATTTTGTAATGTCCTGCTGTTGCTATCATCATATTATGAAATCGCTTTCATAAACACTCAGGGTTTTTCCGCAGGCAACGGAAAAAAGGTATATACAGGCTGTCAGCTCAGCATTTTTTGGTCAAACACATCCGAAAGCTCTTGATATGAACGGCATTTGATCAGCTGGTTCACCGCCGCCGGGTCATCCAAAATGCTGCCAAGCAGTTTATACATGCTTTGCAAATCCGCTTTGTTCTCCTTTTCGACACAAAGCAGACAGACAAACTGAACTCGCTGACTCTCCCAATCGATTGGTTTTTTGAGCGTACAAACGGCCCAAAACGTTGTTTTCGTCTGCGGAACAAGCGGGTGCGGGATGGCAACAAGATTGCCAAAACACGTTGGCGACATGTCTTCTCTTTCAAAAATGGAATCTATGATTTCTTCATCGGCAAAGCCGCATTCGACCACTTTCTGCCCTAAAAATTGAATCACTTCTTCTTTTGAGCGCAGATCCTCCTGAAAAAAAACGAGTTCTTTTTTTAGGTAGCGATTGGCTTTTTCCTTTTCATCACTCAGAATAGATTCTATTTTTGTAAAGTCAGTTCCGCCTAAGATGGTGTTAACCTTCAGTACTGGTACAGGGAGCTCTTTTTTAATCGGAATGGTGCTGATGACAAAATCAATTGATTCGTAGGACATTTGATCAAGACTATAATACTCAGCCGTTCCAAGAATATCGAGCCGCTTGCCGAAATGGGAACGCAGTTTTTCGCGCAGAAGCTGGGCGCTTCCGGCTCCCGATGCGCATACAATGATACAGCGTTTCGGCGGGCTTTCTGTTTTTTTTCGTTCAATCGCGGCGCCAAAGTGGAGAGCCAAATATCCAATTTCGTTTTCATGAATCTCAATACCCGTTTGTTCCTTTATCACGATTCCGGCAATGATCCCGGCTTCAAAAGCGAGTGGATAATGTTCCTTGATCGCTGCCAGCATCGGATTTCGAAGATTCATGCCGTATCGGTTGCGGCTGATCGCCGGCTTCATATGCAGTGCCAAGCCGATTTTCAGCTCTTTGTCATGCAGGATGCCAAGCTTCAGTTCACGATCAACAGCTTTGATCATGGCAAGTGTCAGCTGATCGGTTTCCTCTTCTATTGAAAATGTGTCCTCTCCGCATTGTGATTGTGTCATTCGTTTTGTGCCAAGGAGATGCATGGTGATGTAGGCCGTCTCGTCTTTCGGAAACGTAACGGCAAGCTTTGATTCCAGCTCTTTTACGATGGCTTCTGCAGCCTGGTACTCCTTTTGATGCAGGATATGATCCATATCTTTCGGGAAAAGAGAAACATAGTTTTCCGTTCTGATCCGTTTACAGGCGATAGCGATATGGATAATGAGGTTATTCAGTCCCATGTTGGACAGAGGGATGCGGTCGTTTTTCATTTTTTTCAAGATGGCGGAACGGATGATCTCAATTTCTTCTTTTGGCAAAATATCAGCCTTTTCATTTAAAACATCTATCTCCGTTTCTCTTTCATCAACAATGTACTCCGCCATGCAGTACCTCATCTGCACCTCGTCCCCGCGCAGCTTGAAGCCGTAATTCGGACGTGTTTCCATGACGATGCGGTAAGGCAGCAGACGTTTCTTTACTTCCTTTAAATCCGTTTGGAGTGTAGATTTTGAGATAAATAGTTCTTCAGCAAGTTCATCGAGCTTGAGATAATGGTCCGCCAGCAGCAGACGTTTCATAAGATAGGCCATTCTCTCCTCCGGCAATACCGGCAGGCCCTTTTTTTGCTGAAATTCATCTTGCAGCAGTGTTCTGAATACTTGCTCGTCATCAATGCGGAGCTTGTAGCCGGAGCCTCTTACAGATTGTACAAAGGCACCGTGGCCGCTTAGCACACCTTGAAGTTCCTTTATATCATTGCGGACTGTCCGCGTCGTTACGTTTAATTGCGCGGCAAAAAACGAACTTGTCACCGGGGCTTCAGCCGCCATCAGCAAGCGCAGAATATCACGTAGTCGCCCATGAAGCATGAGAAAAACCTCCTAACTAGTAGATGCAGGGATTCAGTGAATAGGCAGAAAGGATGATGAAGGGATGCGAAATGTATATAAATTCTATAATGGAGAGAATGGCAAGTCAATGAACATCCGGAGGACTAGAGGGAAAACTGACCTATAAAAAAACAGCCGGGATCAGCCGGCTGTTCTAGATGCGGACATATTCTTTTGTTTAGACGCCTTGCGGTCCTTCATGATTTTTCGAACAATCGGGTAAATGACCGGCGCCCATTTGATAACGGTTTTGATCATCTTTTTCAAAGCTCCGATTCTCCCTTCTTTTTTCTCAACCATTCCCCTGATTGCCTCTTCCTTAAACATGCTAACGCGACACGTACCTGTTTCCCGTCACCCAGAAACGCCATGGATAATCGCGTGCCTCCCCGCTGTTGTCAATGCCGATGCGCGGGCCGGTTGAAATTGCTTCCGGTGTGTACCCGCTTTCGATGTAAAGCGGCTGTTCCGTGATCCAGCGTCCGTAGTCATTCATCGTGACGCCAAGCGCTTTCGTCAGCTTTCCTGGTCCGTTTGTCCATTCCCTCGGACTCCTGCCCGGCCTTCTCTCCTCCATTAACAGCTGGCCTTCATGCGGCTCAATCGCCCTGATTAATACTGCTTGCGGGACATCCTCTTCCGCCGCAACGACATTCAGCAATGTATGGGTGTGCATCACGTATGTATATACCCGCCCAGCTTCTGCAAACATGATCTCAGTCCGCTTCGTCCGGCGGTTGTTAAAGCTGTGGGCCGCTCTGTCTCCAGCCCCCATATAGGCCTCTGTTTCCACAATATAGCCTGACGCTGTGCCTTCGTCTGTTTCTTTTACAAGAAGGCAGCCCAGAAGCGATGGGGCAAGCTCAAGAGCGGTTTTTTGATAAAACGTGATGGGCAGCGGATTTTTTTCTCTCGTCACGAATCGACCTCTCCTTTTACCGATTTTTGTACATTGTACCATTCCCGAAGCAGATCAAAAAAAACGGCTGTTTTAAAATCTTTCCATTCAGGGAATATTGTTACCGTTCAAAAAAGGAGGGCCAACCATTGAAAGATGATCATCAAAACAAGCAGCACCAATCAAATGCCCAAGGGAGCGAGGAAGCGTTTTCTCATAAGACATCCGGGAAAAACGAGTCAGAGGATACCTTAACGAATAGGCAGGGGCATCCTGTTACTGACAACCAGAATGTGAGAACCGTCGGGAACAGAGGGCCTACAACACTTGAGAACTATGATTTTCTCGAAAAGATCAGCCACTTCGACCGGGAACGCATCCCAGAGCGGGTTGTTCATGCCAGGGGAGCAGGTGCACATGGATATTTTGAAGCGTACGGAAGCTTCGGAGACGAACCGATTTCAACATACACAAGGGCCAAGCTCTTTCAGGAAAAAGGCAAGAAAACACCGGCATTTGTCCGTTTTTCAACTGTGAATCATGGAAAACACTCGCCTGAAACATTGAGAGACCCGCGCGGTTTTGCTGTAAAGCTATATACAGAAGACGGAAACTGGGATTTGGTCGGAAACAACCTGAAAATCTTTTTTATCCGCGACCCGCTGAAATTTCCGGATCTTGTACACGCATTTCAGCCTGATCCAGTGACAAACATCCAGGATGGTGAACGTATCTTCGATTTCATTTCTCAATCTCCTGAAGCGACACACATGATCACCTTCTTGTTTTCGCCTTGGGGCATTCCGGCCAACTACCGGCAAATGCAGGGTTCAGGCGTACATGCCTATAAATGGGTGAATGAGGAGGGCAAGGCCGTTCTCGTGAAATACCATTTTGAACCGAAGCAGGGCATCCGCAACCTGACACAGAAGGAAGCAGAAGAGATTCAAGGGAAAAACTTTAACCATGCCACACAGGATCTATATGACGCGATTGAAAATGGCGATTATCCAGAGTGGGAAGTATATGCTCAAATCATGAGCGATGATGAGCATCCTGAACTGGACTTTGATCCTCTTGATCCAACAAAACTGTGGTATAAAGACGATTTCCCATGGAAACCGATCGGCAAATTGGTTCTGAACAAAAATCCGGAAAACTACCATGCGGAAGTGGAGCAAGCTTCATTTGGAACGGGAGTGCTTGTCGACGGGCTTGATTTTTCAGACGACAAATTGCTCCAGGGGCGTACGTTTGCCTACTCTGATACGCAGCGCTACCGTGTAGGCGCAAATTACCTGCAGCTTCCGATCAACTCGCCGAAAAAGCATGTCGCCACCAACCAGGAAGGCGGGCAAATGCAATATCGGGTCGATAGAGCAGAAGGACAAAACCCGCACGTCAACTACGAGCCATCCATTATGGGCGGGCTGAAGGAAGCGAAGCAAGACGGAAAAGACCATACGCCGCATGTCGAAGGTGATGTAAAGCGTGAAGCGATTGACAGAACAAACAACTTCGGACAGGCTGGAGAAACGTACCGGAGATTTACTGAATTTGAGCGGAACGAATTGATTACGAATTTGGTAAATACGCTTTCTACGTGCCGAAAAGAAATTCAGGATCAAATGATTGAGAATTTCACAAAAGCTGATCCTGACTACGGAAAACGCGTAGCAGAAGGGCTAAAAAAGGTCTCCGAAAACAACAGCAACGGGCCGATCGGCACAACTGAAACGGAACAGGCTGCAAAGCAGGCTGAACAGGAGAGTCATCCGTCTGATCCGTATTAACAACAGCGAACAGGGCTTTTTTAGAAGCCCTGTTTTTTTATTTTTCTATTGAAACGCTTTCAATAATTGTGTTGTACTTGGAAGGAAAGGGGTGGAGAGATACGATGGAATTACAGCAGGACTTGATTCCTCAGAAAAAAACAATCGGCGCTTTAGATCACGCCGTTTTTTTATGCATGGTATTTTGTTTCTGGTTTTCAGGCTATATTTACGTTCCTGTATTCAGTCTGTATTTGGAGGATCTGCACTTTTCATATGGCGCAATCGGCATCATTCTCGGCAGCTACGGGGTCACGCAAATCCTTCTGCGATTCCCGCTCGGCCTTTTGTCAGACATCCTGTTTTCCTTGCGCAAGCAATTGTTAATTGCCGGGTTCGGCTTTTCCGTCCTCAGCAGCCTGCTTTTTCTGATGTTTGATTCTTTCTTCTTCGTGCTGGCCGCCCGGCTTTTCGCGGGAATCACTGCTTCTACGTGGGTGATGGCGACCATTTTATACGCACATTATTTCAACAATGGCAATGCATCAAAAGCAATGGGCATCATGCAGTTTTTTACCGTCATGCCTCAGTTTGCCAGCATTGTGTTCTGCGGGCTCGCCGCAGCCCATTTAGGGAGGCAGGTTCCTTTTTGGATGGCGCTGGCAGCTTCTGCCGCAGGTCTGGTGATCTGCTGCTTTATTCAGGATCCGTCTGCTCCTCCCGCAAACCGTGGCACCATTCGTGTCAATCAGTACATCAAAGATACATTGCGGCTGCCAAAGCTGAAGCTTTTCACCATCCTGTCTATGACGGCCCATGCCGTATTATTTATCACAGTGTTTGGTTTTACGCCGCTTTACATGAATCAGCTCGGAATGGGCGACGCGGAGCTTCTTTGGGTGATGAGCGCCTTTTTCCTCCCACACGCAGCCGCCACATTAAGCTTTGTGTTTCTGCGCTTTACAAGCCGTATCGCTTACTTCGTGATGCTCATTAGTTTCGCTGTCACCGGGGTCTGTTTGCTATACGTTCCTTTTTCAGCTGCATTGTTCACGGTTTGCATCACACACGCCTGTATCGGACTGGCGCTCGGCTTCGTTTTTCCTCTGCTGCTAAGCCATGTCGTCGAAATCAGTTCTGCCCGTTTAAAAATGTCAGTGATGGGGTTTTATCAATCATTTTATGCGCTAGGCATCTTCCTCGGGCCCCTTCTTGCCGGAAAAATCGCACAGCTTGTCGGGCTTGCGGGAGTTTTTTATGGAGCCGGGTCTCTGGCATTTGCCGCCTTTTTTGTGATGCTCGCGCAAAAACGTAACATGATCAATTAATAGCTTTCATACCGCCGGAAGCGCCACACAGAAAACACGGCCAGAAGCATGATGCACAGAATGGAGAAAGTGAGTGACCATCCGAAAAAATCTGCCCGCTCTCCATGAAGAAGGATATGCTCCGCCTGCTTGCAAATCTCAGCCGGAAGCCACTTCGCACCATCTGGAAATAATGAAACAGCAAAGGAAACGGCTGCTGTGAGCCCGATCCCGCAAGCCGCAGCTGCTCCGACAGACCGGAATATCGTACTTCCGGCAAGGCCGGCGGTCACAATAAATATCACCCAAAGCGCGTAAAGGCCAAGGCTTGCGGCAAAGCGGCTGAATGATGCGTCCTCAAACAGCAGCCGGACGTAATAGTAAGCAAGCCCGTATCCAGCTGCAAACGACATAATGCCGATCACGCTTTGGATGAGCCATTTACTCACGATATAATGGGCTGCCGTCACAGGCCGCGACATAATCAGCGCTGTTACCCCTTGATTTCTTTCATTGGCTACACTGCCCATCACGCTAAAGATGACCAGAGCCATGCCAAGCGTGTTGAATTGAGAAAGCGTGCTGACCATCACTTCAGACCCGGAGGGCATCGTAAAACTGATTTTCATGCCGTCAGGAAGGTTCCCTCCATGTGCGATGATTTCCGGCATATAATAAATGGTCAGCGGCTGTGTCAGCCCGACGATCATCATCGCAATCGGCAGCCAAATCAGCTTGCCGCTTTTCCATCCTTCCAGCCACTCCTTCTGCAATAGCGCCATCATCACCTTCATGCGTGCACCACCTTTAGATAGACGTCTTCTAGAGACTCCGTTTTCTGTTCAAAGCGGGTGACGGTCAATCCCTTTCGGATACAGTCACTTAATAATGACCGGCCAGCGTGTATATCAGGCAGCTCGAAAACCGCTTGGGACGGATTCTTATAGACAATAGCTGAGACGTAAGGCTTCTCTTCAAGCCAACCTTCCAGCTTCTCTTTCACTGAAAGGGTAAAAACGTTCGTTTGCTGCTGTTGTTTCAGCTCCTGTAACTCGCCTTTCCATGAAATCTCACCGTTTTTCATAATCACCACTTGATCACACACCTGTTCTGCATCGTGCAAAACATGTGTAGAAAACAGAACGGCCATATGCTTTTTCAGCTCCCGCATCATGTCCAGCACCTCGAACCGTCCTGTCGGATCAAGCGCAGACACCGGTTCATCCAATATCAAAAACTTCGGTTTATGGAGCAGTGCCTGTGCCAGACCGAGTCTTTGTTTCATGCCTCCTGAATAGCCCCCGATCCTTTTGTGCGCCGCTTCGTGCAAACCGACAAATTCCAGCATCTCGCCGATTTTCTCTTGGCATTTTCTCTTCGAAAGGCCGGACAGTCTCCCCGCAAATGTCAAAAATTCATTTGCGGTCATCCACGAATAAAAAGCAGGATACTGCGGGAGGTACCCAATCAAACGCCGATCCAGCTTTTTCTCTCCTAACAGCTTTATGGTTCCAGAGGTTGGCGAAAGCAGTCCGGCCAGCATTTGCAGAGTCGTGGTTTTGCCGGCTCCATTAGGTCCTAATAGTGCGACACACTCATTTTCATTCACGTGAAAACTGACATTCTTTACAGCTTCATGGTGCCTGTACGATTTGCATAATGATTCAATAGACAGCATATCGGCTTACCTTTGCTTTCTGCCGACGGTGAAAAATAAAATCGGCCCGATAATATTGATACATACGATGATTGCAGCCCACATCCACTTTGGCCCGTTCGTCCGCTCTTCTTTTATACAGCTGATAAGGGCAAACACCGCCAAAGCCAGCTGTAATACAATCAGCGGCAAAATCATTTCCCAAGAAATATTCATTGCTTGATCCCCCTTTTCTTCCGATCCGGCCTAATGACAAAAAAGTAATAACAAATCAGAGGCATCGGTGCTTGAATCAATCCGACAATCCCCCAAACCCATGCCATGTGATTACGTTTTTTCGCATCAATAAATAAAAAGATTCCCTGCGCCAATACGATGAGACAAGCCGCAACCGTTATGATAATTTCTGTTTGTGTCATCCGCGTTTCACCTCGCATTCGCCGAGATGCCTTTTTTTCTCAGCCGCAATCAAAATCGGCAGCACCGCAAGCACACAAACCTGAAGCACAATAAACACAGCAGGAGCTTGAGTGAAAGCTAAGATTGCAGCACTCACAACCATCAGCGCGCAGAATACAAATAAAATGATCTCTTGAAGAAGTTTTTTTCTGTATTCAGCTTTCATTTGTGACAGCTGGTGAAGCAGTTCTTTTTGATTCGGTATAGAGGGATTGGCTGTTTGATCAATTTTTTTCCATTCTGACTTTAAATGATCAGAAAGCTTTTCTTTATTCATCATCCCACTCCTTTCTGATTTGCTGGAGCCCTTTATGAACTCTGGACTTTACAGTGCCTTCTTTGATTTGAAGCATCACCCCGATTTCAGCGTAGGTATAGCCGTAGTAATGCCTTAATAAAACCGGTGTGCGCAGTTTAGGGTCCAGCTTTGAAAACAGATCGAGCGTTTCGCTCCACTCTGCCCCTTTCGCCGACACGTCCCACTTGATCTTGCGGATTGTTTCCTCCGTAACTGTCTGATTCCGTTTCCATTCTCTCTTTCTCTTTTTCTGGTGATCGAGATAGAGCCGCGATGCAATGGAGATCAGCCATGTGGAGAATTTTGAACGGCCCTGAAAGCTTCTTAAATGGATGTACCCTTTCAGAAAGGTTTCCTGAACAAGTTCCTCGCTGAGATCGGGGTGAAGGGAAAGCTTTAACAAGTATTTATATAAGAAAGAATAGTGATAGTGGAAAAGGGCTGTAAACGCCTCGTCGTTTCCCTCTTTCGCCTGCTGGATCAGCCGCTGTTCTTCATGTGTATCCAATGACCGTGATCCCCCCTTTTTTGTTTTTCTGCCTTATGAGACGACACCGGATTCAAAAGCGTTCATCTTTTTTACAATTCTTTTCAGCCATTGACAGATCAGGCTTCCCGGCCGTTTGGCTGCATATCCTTATTTGTAAACCCTCTTATAGTCTGTTAAGCTATGACTTTATGTCGATTTCAAAAAAACATCCAATATGGAGGACGATGCATTGAAAGTAGAAAGGCGAACGATTGAATATATTCCGAATGAAGAAAGACATGGTAAAGCGAAAGATTTATTTCCCGTATGGTTCGGGGCTAATATGCATATCACCACGTTAGTGACCGGCACGATTCCCGTTGCAATGGGACTTAATCTGTTTTGGAGTGTTGCCGCTATTATTTGCGGAACCTTAATCGGTGCCATATTTATGGCGTCTCATTCCGCGCAAGGCCCTCAGCTAGGCATCCCGCAAATGATTCAAAGCCGTGCCCAATTCGGCGTAATCGGAGCGATTCTTCCCCTCTTCTTAGTCATGTTTATCTACCTTGGTTTCTTCGCAAGCAGTACGATTCTGGCGGCCGGAACCTTAAGCAGCTTTGTTCCCATCCCGGGATCATGGAGCATTATAGGCTTAAGCGCCGTATGTTTTTTACTCACCATTTTCGGCCATGATTTGATTCACAAAATGCAAAAAATCCTTTCTTGGACCTCTTTTGCTGTATTTTTTGCTGCAACGATTCTCATTTTTCAATTGCCGATTCCAGCAGGCAGTTGGATTCCCGGAGCGATTGATCTGCCAATTTTCTTGGTGGCAGTCAGCGCAGTTGCGACGTGGCAGCTTGCCTACGCGCCGTATGTTGCCGATTATTCAAGATATCTGCCAGTTAAAACACCGGCTTCAAAAACATTTTGGTACAGCTATGCAGGTACATCTGTCAGCTCCATCTGGATGATGCTGCTCGGCGCATTGCTGACAACCTCACTTCCTGACTTTACGGCAAACTCAGGCAGCCAGATTGTCCAATTGTTCGGTCCCTTCTCGTTTATTATGCTGATCATTGTGTTATTTGGGCAAATGGCAATCAATGTTTTTAACCTGTATGGGGCCTTCATGTCCACGACAACAACGCTGGAGCCGTTTCTGAAATTAAAAGTCACGCCCAAAGTCAGAATCATCATGATCCTGGGTGTCACGCTTGTCGGCACAGTCTTAAGCCTACTGGGACAGAGCAATTTTATGGAACTGTTTTTGAATTTTATCTTTTTCATCAGTTATTTCTTAATTCCGTGGACGGCAATCAATTTAGTCGATTACTACTTCGTCCGCCACGGAAAGTATCAAGTCAAAGCCATGTTCGACGTAAACGGGCCTTATGGAAAGGTCAATTGGATCACCACAATTGCGTTCGTTCTGTCTATCTTGCTGGAAATTCCGTTTATCAACACAAGCTTTTACATCGGACCGCTTGCCAAAATGTTTGGCGGCGGGGACATCGCATGGATTATCGGCTTGGCCGTGCCTTCTGTGCTTTACTATGTATTAATGAAACCGCGTCTGAAAAAACGGGCGGGGTATCAAGAAAAGCTGTCTTCTCTCTGAAGACAGCTTTTTTATCATTCAAATCGTTTCCACACGCGGGGCAGGATGTCAGATAGCTCATGAGCGAGCAACGTATGAGCGGAGTGCTCGTCCGTCCAGAGCTCGGCGCACGCACCATGCAAATAGACCGCGTTTAATATGGCGTGCTTTGGATCTTCATGGCAGCAGAGCATCCCCAATATCATGCCCGTCAGCGTGTCACCGGTTCCGCCCTTGGCGAGCGCCCCGTTTCCGGTTGGATTGAGCCAGCAGTCTCCATCAGGAAACGCGATGACGGTTTGGTTTCCTTTTAACACAATGACAGTCTGTAGCTGAGCCGCCCATTCCTTTGCATATTCCGCTCTTTTTTTCTGCAATTCGTTCACGGGCACCCCTGTCATTCGGGAAAACTCGCCCGGGTGCGGCGTGAGGATGACGGGGGCCTCCCGTTTCGGATATGTGCGCTTCGCCAGCGCTCCGGCATCCAAAATAACAGGACAATCAGCCGTAAGCACATGATCGACTGCCTGCTGTACGCTTTCCGTTTGCGGAAGGCCCGATCCGATGGCAATGGCTCGGTACGTCTCTTCAAGCTGAGCATCCGCCGCCTTTTTCCAGCCGTCACGCCAATAGGTCGCCTCGGGCAAAACAGGAACAATTAGCGGGATTACGCTTTCTGATGTACCGATGACAAGCTTGCCGAGACCGCTCCGCATGGCCCCAAGCCCTGCAAGCAGCGCTGCTCCCGGCATGTCGTCACTTCCAGCCAGCAGCAAAGCCGTACCGTACGTGCCTTTATGGCTCTCCGCATCTCTTTCAGGAAGCGTGGCCCTTACATGCTCTTCCGTCCAAAATGGAACATTCATCTCTATCCCTCCTCTGCTTTCTTTTCCTATTTTTCCTGTCCCTTTTCTTTTTCAAACAAAAAAGACAGCCTTTTAGGGCTGTCTTTTATTTTACAGGAACATCAAGGTGATACAGGCGGCGATATCGTTCGTTTGCCGCCAGCAGCTCCTCATGGGTTCCTTCCATTTCTGTTTTGCCGTTTTCGAGAAATACGATTTTATCGGCTGCTTCCACTCCCGCGAGATGGTGTGTAATCCATAAAATCGTTTTTCCTTTCAGCACCTCAAACACCGTTTCCATCAATTCACGTTCGGTAATAGGATCGAGGCCGACTGTTGGCTCATCGAGGATGATGATCGGTGTATCCTGCAGCAAAATCCTCGCAAGTGCGATCCGCTGGCGCTCTCCACCGGAAAAACGGATGCCGGTTTCTTGTACAGAGGTATGATATCCGTCAGGCAATGACTCAATGTAGTCATGCAGCTTGACCTGCTTTGCGGCGCGGCGCACATCCTCGTCGCTTGCTTCTCCGTTTCCGAGCCTGATGTTGTTCAAAATACTTGTATCAAACAGGTGCGGTTTTTGATTTAACACGGCCACCGCATCCGCAATCTGATCCTTTAACAGCGCTGTCTCCACTCCGTTTAACGTTACAGAACCGGAGTCCGGTTTCAAGGCGCCCTCGATTAATGCAAGCGATGTTGATTTCCCAGAGCCGCTTCGGCCGAGCAGCGCCATTTTTTCTCCTTGGCGCAGCGTAAAGGAAAAGTTGTCAAGCACTTGGCTGCTGTTGTCATAAGAAAACGTCACATCACGAAAGGCCAAGGTGACATCTTGAAGATCGAGCATTTGAGCCCCTGATTCTGTTTGTGACGCCTCCGGCTGAGGAGCCACCTTGTTCATGCGTCTGATAGAATCCTGATAGCCCGGCACTTCGCCTAAGGCATCCGAAAGCGGCAAAAAGGCTTCCGTCAACGGAAACACCACTAGCACAAAAGCGGCAATCATCGTTTTAGCGAGCTCGCCGTCCGCTTGCTGTCCCGCTGTCCAAAACAGCATCAGCAAAATAAGGCCAGCGACAAGGCATTGCGCAGCAAAGTCCCGCCATCTTGTAAAACGTTGTTTTTTCCGTTCAAGCTCAAACCAATCATGTTCCTCTTTTTCATAAGCATCAATAAAAGCATGCCGGCGTCCGCTGAACATCCAGTCGCTGACACCCATCACGGCATCTGTCAGACGGCTGTACAGCACATTCCGTCCGCTTTTCAGCTTCGCATTCTTCGCTCTCGTCACGAGCAAAGACACAACCGGAAACAATACAACAAGAACAAACAAATAAAGCGCAAGCAATATGGCAAACGGCCAAGAGAAGAAGCCGAGCGCTATCACTGAGACAGCATACAGAAGCAAGGCTGAGATCGCAGGAAAAATCGTTTTTAAGAAAGCATCCTGCAAATGCTCAATATCCTCAGACAAAATGCCGAGCATATCCCCCGTGCGAAAACGGGAACGCAGCATCAAAGCACCCGGCTCAAGCATATTGTAAAGGCGGACGCGCATGTCAGATACGATTTTCAAAATGATGTGATGGCCGACGAGCCGTTCCACATATCGCGACACAGAGCGCGCAATCCCAAAGGTGCGCACAGCGACAATCGGCACATAAATGAGCAGAATGTTTTCCGGCCTTGTCGCCGCTTTAGAAATCAAAAAACCTGAGGTGAACATGAGAAAAGCAGCAGAAAAAATCGTCACCGCACCCAAAAAGATAACCAGAACGAACAGGCGGGCATTTTGCTTGATATACGGCAAAATCCATTCTTCTTTCTTCATGCTCTTTCCCCCAGTTGTGCCTTCACGAGTTTGGTATACACACCGTTTTTCTCCAGCAGTTCATTGTGGGTCCCGATTTCCGCAACCCTGCCCCCGTCAAGCACGATAATTTCGTCCATATCGAGCATCCAGTGAAGGCGGTGAGTCGCGAGAAAGACGAGCTTATCCTCAAATAAATCCAGCATCGTTTCTTTTATTTCATATTCTGTTTCGATATCAAGATGGGCGGTCGGCTCATCCAGCAGCAGGATCGGACGGTTTCCCAAAAAGGCGCGGGCCAGCGCGACACGCTGTGCCTGGCCGCCGCTGAGCGCCCGGCCGCCTTCCCCGATCCGTCCCTCTAATCCGTCAGGAAGGTTGTTCACCAGCTCCGTCAGTCCCGCTGAGGCAGCAGCACGTGTTGTATCCTCTGCCGAAGCGCTTGGATGGTAGAAGCGAATGTTGTTGCCAAGCGTATCATCAAAAATGTACGGATGCTGGGGAATGTAAAGAAGGTTCTTCTGCCAGCTGCCGTCCTGCAAATGGGACCGGCTTGTACCATTAACCTCAATCATCCCGCCATCCGGCTCTAAAAATCCGCCGAGAATATCAATTAATGTTGATTTTCCGGCGCCGCTTGCACCGATAATGCCGATTTTTTTCTTGCCTTTGAATGAGAGATGAATATCAGACACCGAACGGCCGACTGACACGCCTGACAGCTTCAGCTCATCCTGATCGGACCAAGCTTCGAGCTGAAGCGGCGTCTCTTCTTTAAAACCTGGCTGCGACAAAATCTCTTGAATGGTTTTTCCTGCTTCCTGGCCGTTCAGCGTTGCATGGTAATCATTCCCCACTTCCCGCACCGGCAAAAAATACTCAGGCGCCAGAATAAGCGCCGTTAAAGCAGGGCCAAGCAAAATATCGCCGTCAATGAGGCGCAGGCCCAGAAATACTGCGACTGTCGCCACCGACAGCATCGTGAAAAAATCGAGGGCGAATGATGACAAAAACGCCACCCGGAGTGTGCTCATCGTTGCCTTGCGATACCGCTCACTCACATAGAAAATATTTTTGCTGTGTGACTTGCTCAAACCTAGGAAACGCAATGTCTCCAGCCCGCGAAGAGAATCAACAAAATGATTGGAAAGTCTCTGATAGGATTTCCACTGACGATCCGCTTTTCTCTGCGCGACAAGGCCGAGGAGAATCATAAAGATGATCAGAATCGGCATAGCAGCGACTAAAATGATGGCTGATGTCCGATCCTGAAAAAACACATAAATGACAACTGCCGCAGGCACAATCGCCATGCTGACCATTTTCGGCAGAAACAGCTCCAGGTAGCGGCGGAACTGGCTGATGCCTTCCATCGCCAGCGTCACCATTTGCCCCGTCCCCTCTTTCTTTGCAAAGCGGGGGCCTAATCGGAACAGCTGATCAAGAAAACTTTTTCTCAAATCTGCTCCTGTCCGGGCGGCGTATTGATAGACGATTTTCTGTCGCGCCACCGTCACCCCGTGCCGGGCGATAAAAGCGATGAGGAAAAAGCCGATCACCGGAAAAAGGGAGGTAATGCCCTTCCCGTTGAACAGTCCGGTTACGGCCTCACTCAGCCACTCTGCCTGCATAATAATGGCGGCTGTCTGAATCAGCGTTAAACAAGTAATCAAGGTGAGAATCCGCTTCATTCCTTTATATCGAAACAGGTCTTTTCCCATTAATAAGTCATAGGCTCCTTATGGCTGACGCGCTTCCGGAAGACATAATAGCTCCAGATCTGGCTGCCGATGACGAACGGCAATAGCGTTAATGCTGCAATTGACATGACTTTAAGCGAATAATCTCCAGAAGAAGCGTTAGCTACTGTTAAATCGTATGCGCTATGAAGCGAGCTGACCATTACACGAGGGAATAGGGAAATAAAGATCATTCCCACGGTCAGCGCCAGACCAGCGCCTGTCATCCCAAATGTCCAGCCGTCTTTTTTCTTACGAATAAATACAGCCGCGAGCATAAAGCAGATGACAATCAAAACAGCGAGCGGAATGGTAATCTCGCCGCGGCGTGTAAACATGTCTGTCTGATACGCAGAAAGGGCCGCGAAGGCAAGAACCGCTACAAAAACAACACCCATTATCTTTTGCGCCATTTTCCGGGCGCGGTTTTGCAAATCACCAATCGTACGCAGCGTGATAAACATTAATCCATGCTGGAAGCAAAGAAGTGTTACCGTCACACCGCCAAGTATAGAATATACATTGATATAATCAGATACATGTGCGTGAATGTTCATGTCGGCATCAATCGGCATCCCGCGGAATAATGTCGTGAACAGCACACCAAGCACAAACGGAGGAATCAGACTGCCGAAGAAAACGACCCAGTCCCAAACCTTTACCCATTTTAAATGATCCACCTTGCCGCGGAACTCAAACGCGACCCCGCGGCCCATTAACGCAAGCAGCACTATGACAAACGGAATGTAATAACCGCTCAGCATCGTTGCATACCAGTTTGGGAATGCCGCGAAAATGGCGCCTGCGCCAGTCAAAAGCCACACTTCATTCGCGTCCCAGAACGGCCCGATCGTGTTGATCAGCACTCTGCGTTCTAATTCATTATGGCCAAGAAAACGGGTCGCCATGCCGACCCCGAAATCAAAGCCTTCCAAAAAGAAGAAACCTACAAACAATACGGCAACGAGTATAAACCAAAGATCATGAAGAGATGCCATGGTATACCTCCTGACTAAATGGATCTGTTGATACAGGCACATCATGATGATTATCATGCTCCGCGCCTTTTTTAATCTCACGGATAAACAAGAAGACAAGCAGTGCGCCCAGAATCATGTACATCACACCGAATGCGATGATTGAGAATAACAAGGAACCCGCTGTTACGTTAGGCGACACAGATTGAGCGGTTGTCATTAACCCCATAACCGTCCAAGGCTGACGTCCGATTTCTGTCATAATCCAGCCCGCGGAGTTCGCAAGAAACGGGAAGGAAATCAACGCGATCATGATGCGCAAATACCATTTGCTGTTTTCAAGCTTTTTGCGGCGGTTTAACCAAAGGCCGCCTAACGCAGCAAGAATCATGACAACACCTGCTCCTACCATGATGCGGAAGCTCCAAAATGTCGTTTTCACTGGCGGAATGTAGTCGCCTTTACCGTATATTTTTTCGTACTCAGCCTGAAGGGTTTTCATCCCTTTGACACTTCCGCTGAATTTCTGATAAGCCAAGTAGCTCAAGGCATAAGGAACTTTGATTTCATTTGAGCTTTTTTCATTTTTTGTATCGATCGTCGCAAAAGCGGTCCAAGCAGCAGGGTCACCGCTGTCTTCCCATAGGCCTTCACTTGCAGCCATTTTCATCGGCTGTGATTCCATCAAGTGCTCAGCCTGCATGTGTCCGCTAAGGCCGACGCCAAGACCGGCACAAAGGCCGACGATCATTGCGAGTTTAAAAGATTGCTTAAAGAACGGCACTTCTTTTTTCTTCAGCAGTTTAAAAGCACTCACTCCGGCAATAAAGAAAGCTCCAGTGGCAAGCGCACCGAAAATAACGTGCGGGAATTCAACCCAAAGCTGAGGGTTTGTAATCAACGCGCCAAAATCATTCATTTCCGCGCGGCCGTTTTTGATCGTAAAGCCGACCGGCTCCTGCATAAAGGAGTTTGCTGTTAAAATCCAGAAAGATGACATGATCGTTCCGAATGATACGAGCCATATGCAGAGAGCGTGAATTTTCTTCGGCAGGCGGTCCCAGCCAAAAATCCATAATCCGATAAAAATAGATTCCATGAAAAACGCCAATAATGCTTCAATCGCAAGGGGAGCGCCAAATACATCTCCGACAAAACGGGAGTAATCAGACCAGTTCAGTCCAAACTGGAATTCTTGCAAAATCCCCGTTACAACACCGACTGCGAAATTTATTAAGAATAAGTGTCCCCAAAACTTTGCCATTTTGAGATACAGCTCATTTTTCTTTACAAGATAAAGAGTCTCCATCAACGCAACCATAAACACAAGCCCGATAGACATCGGCACAAACAAGAAGTGAAACAACGTTGTTGATGCAAATTGTATGCGGGCTAATACCAATTCACTCATGCTTTCTCCTCCATTTCCGGTTAAAACTGTAATTTGCTCACTACTTCACAAGTAGAACCGAGACTTTGATCAGTAATTCACAAAATAGATGAAAAAAATATTGCTCAATATTTCACAAATGTGTCAAAAAGTCGTCCAATATGAGGCAAGATTGCCAGACTGACCAAATGACACAACCTCTGACTGGTTCATATTAAGTACTTTACAACGATTCATTTCAAAAATAAAGCCTAAAATACCTAAAAAGTCCCGCACTATGTGACGGATTTTTGTCTATTTTGTTGCTTATTTATGTCGGCTGCTAGGATAAATGACCCTTTATTATCGTACATCAACACATCGTTCCTTGCGAACAAAATGCTTGCCCTGCACCAGCACTCGTTTCTCCGCACTCCGTCATAAACAGATTTTAGGCAGGATGCCTCTTTTCATTTGAACCGGCAAGTGGAGAAAAGTTGAATAGTAAATTTTTAATATATTAATAATTTCAATTTTTTAGTATACTTAACATAGTGAACAATTTCACTGCATCAAGAATAGGGGAGGTTTTTCAATGGGAGAGCTTCAAACACACATGCAATTGCAAACGGATACAATTCACGAAGGGGTTCGAAAAGAGAATTGGTTTGCGAAAGCCATGAATATAAAAGTAGGCATCATACCGCTTCCTGTGTATGCCTTGCTGTTTATATTAATCACTGTTTTTGTTATGCATCACGATGTAAAAAGTGACATTTTGACATCCATTGCCGTCATGGCGTTTTTCGGGTTTACCTTTGCCCAAATCGGCAAATCGATACCGATTGTTCGTTCTATCGGCGGCCCGGCCATCCTAGCTACTTTTATTCCGTCCGCTGTCGTGTACTATCACCTTCTGCCTAATGATATCGTCAAATCCACCACAGAATTTACAGAAAACTCAAACTTTCTATATTTGTTTATCGCCGGTATTGTCGTCGGAAGCATCCTCGGCATGAAAAGAGAAACACTCGTAAAAGCATTTATGAAAATCTTTATTCCGCTTATTGTCGGTTCTGTCACAGCCGCTATTGTCGGACTGGCTGTCGGGACATTGCTCGGACTCGGATTTCAGCATACCCTGCTGTACATTGTCATTCCGATCATGGCTGGAGGAGTAGGAGAAGGCGCTATACCGCTGTCCATCGGATATTCTGACATCATGCCCATTTCTCAAGGGGAAGCGTTTGCACTTGTTCTGCCATCGATTATGCTGGGCAGCTTGTGCGCGATTATTCTAGCGGGATTGCTGAACCGAATCGGAAAGAAAAAACCGGAATGGACAGGCAACGGCAAAGTGGACCGCTCCGAAGAAGAGTCCCCTGCGCTGGAGGAATCACAAAGCGGACAACAAATGTTCAACCTTTCTTTATTTGCGTCAGGCGGTATCCTTGCTGTTTCTTTATACTTAGTCGGCATGCTCGCTCACGATTTTTTCGGTTTTCCGGCACCCGTTGCCATGCTGTTACTGGCTGTTCTAATCAAGCTGTTCAGATTGGTGCCTGCCTCAATTGAAAATGGCGCGTTTGGAGTGTCCCGCTTTTTTTCAACAGCTGTGACCTACCCGCTTCTCTTTGCGATTGGGGTATCCATGACGCCGTGGGACAAGCTTGTCGCCGCTTTTAACCTCAGTAATATTATTACGATTCTGTCTGTCGTTGTGACCATGATGGCCGTTGGCTTCTTCACTGGAAAATGGCTGAACATGTATCCGATTGAAACCGCCATTATCAATGCGTGCCATTCTGGACAAGGCGGTACGGGTGACGTTGCCATTTTAAGCGCGGCGGAAAGGCTTGAGCTAATGCCTTTCGCCCAAGTGTCTACCCGCATCGGGGGCGCGATTACAGTATCCTTAACCTTATTGCTGCTGCACCAGTTTTATTGATCCCCGCAAGCAAGTTCTTCGTCAAACGAAAGAGCTTGCTTTTTTGCATGTCCATGTTTTTGCAAGTTCCCGCCTCATGCTATAGTAATAGTTGGAAATACTAGATAGAAAGGAATATGGCATGCCTATGGGAACTCATCTATTTCTCTTTATGCTTCTCGGGCTGGGATTTTATTTGATATCAGCCCTGGCAGCAAAATTCATTCCGGCCGTAGACTTCTGGATTGATATTGTTCTTTGGGTCGGCGCTGCAGTTTACATCTTCTCTCATCTCTCATTCATGGACGGCATAGTCTCAATCGCGACAATGTTCTTCTGCTATTGGACCGCAATGGATCTCATTGTTTCAGAGCGTGCGGAAAAACCTTCGGGAGACTGGCAGGAAATCGAGCTGGCCAGAAACAAAACACGTCTCCTGTCAGACATTACGCTGACCGCCATTGTGTTTGCAGGGGCTGTTATTTTTTTCATCTATGGACCTGACACAAGCCCTCTCAAATATGTGATCCTTCTCGGCATGATCTCCGGCGGTGGGGCACTGGTGAAGCGTATACTGAATGTTTTCAGCGTAAAGGTTTTTTATTCAGCTGCCTTAGAAAAATTGCATATCAGCTCTCGCTATGAAACCCGTACATACCCGCTTTCCGATTTGAAGGACATTCAGCTTGAATCAACAGCTGATCTCTTAAAGCTCCATCCGCTTCTGACAATGTATTCATCACGTTTAGATTTGACAACAAGCTTTCAGCAAGTCATTAAACTGTCTCTCCCCGGCGAAACACTGTTTCTGACGGTGAAGGAACCGCAAAAATGGAAAACAATTCTTCAGGAATACACAGATGCAAAAAACAATGTGGACAATGTGATTTCTGTTTTGCCGTTTTATCATCGAAAAAATGTGAAGCGGCTGCTCGGTAAGCTTTATTTTGCCGCCAGCGTAAAAGGGGTATCCGCTTACGCCTTATTGGTGCTCGCGTTATACGCATTACACGCCTCTCCATGGGTCATGGCTGTTGCCGTAATCCTGTATTGGGTATTCAACATGTATATGTCAGACCGTGTGTTGCGGGCGGCGATGGACGCCAAGCCTTGTCATCATCCGCATGTACAGGCAGCGGCCGATAAGATTTTCCGATCGGCCGGCATTTCCCATGTCCGCATATACGAAACGGAGAGTGATGATTACAACGGAATGGCAGTAGGCATGAATGTCGGGAGGTCAATGGTCATCCTGACAAGCGCCACACTAACACTTCCACAGCGTGTCATTGAAGGCATTCTGGCCCATGAGGCAATTCATATCAAAAAACGTGACGTTCTGTCATCACAGCTTTTGCGTTTTCTATTTCTTGGAGCTGTCGTTGGGATTTTCCTCTTGTTTGAGCAGCATATCACCCATCCCGAGGCCCACAAAATTGTGCTTTGGGCTTTCATTATGGCAATCATTATCCTATTCCAGCTCTATCAATCCTTTTGTTCACAATGGATGGAGGTGCGTGCTGACAATCTTGGCGCATCATTGCTGGAGGGCGGTTACAAACAAATGGCTGAAGCCTTGAAAATCTTGGCGGTTCGGCAGGATGAGGACATACAGAAACAAAGTGCCTACAGCTCTAAAATAGGTGAAGACGAGCTTCAAATTGACTCTCTCACCCGTGATAAAAGCTGGTTTTTCAGATTGATTGATTTTCAGTTCGCTCCTCATCCCCCTATGTATTGGCGTGTCGGCACTTTATTGTCAAACAAAGGACATGGGGTGCTAAAGCGCTGGCTCAGAGACCGCCTGAAAGAATCGATCACTTTGAAATGAAACCGGTCAGCGTTTCATCCGTATAACAGATATGGTGAAAAAAGGGAGTGACCAGAAGTGATAGTGATCTTATTGATAATAGCTATTATTGTTTTTCTTTTAGTCATTCAGCCGCAGCCATCGGATAATAAAATCCGCCAGCAGGCGGACAGCGGGTATTTCGGTTATTCAGATCATAGCTCGCACCATGATGGATGCGGCAGTGACGGAGGTTTCAGCGATTCCGGCTGTGGCAGCGGAGGGGGCGGCGATTAAACGCCGCCTTTTTTTATTTCATTGATTCGATGTACGTACCAAAAGCCGAGCCTGACATGCCTGGGGACACGCGCACGCGATGGAGGGCATACATTCCCTGGTCTCTCGAAGCCGCGCCCGGTTCTGTCGTCACGCCCATTTGATAGCCTGTTTTTTCAGCGGCCTTCAGCGTCTCCTCATTGTAGCGCCCTACCGGATAGCTGATGATGGTGGTTTGCTGATGAAACATGTTGTCAAACAGCTTTTTCGAATCAGCCATCTCACTTTGCTGCTGTTGAGGCGTTAATCCGTTCAGTTCAAGGTGGTCAATCGTATGGCTTTCAATCGATATGCCGTGCTGTGCCATTTCCTTCATTTGTTCCTCTGTCAGATGGTGCTTATGTCCGATCGATTTGCCGATCATAAAAATCGTTGCCTTCATCCCGTACTTTTTCAGCACCGGATACGCATCTTGATAATTGTCGGTGTACCCGTCATCAAATGTGATCAGCACGCACTTCTCACTCGGTTTTTTATCCTGCGTCAGCATGAGATACGCCTCTTTCGACGTTAATGTCTGATAGCCGTTATCATGAAGCCACTTCATATGCGCCTCGAATTCTTTCTTTGGCACACGGAGGCTGTTTCCTGAAGAAATGCTGTGGTACATCAAAATCGGCAGCTTTGCCGGTTTCTCTGTTTTGATCCATGCGGATGTATCGTCTTCTTTTTTCTGAACTTGTACTGCCTTTTCTTCCGGTTTCTTTTGTTCCGCTTTTGGCATCGGCTGCTCTGCATTCGCCTCTTGATCAGCGCAAGCCGCAAGCGCCAAACAGCTGCCCAAAAGAAAGACGCTTAAAAACAATCGTTTCATCGTTCTCCTGCTTTCTGTCTATTTCTTCCTCCTTTTTCATCGGTTTGATTCTGAGATTTTCAATAGCAAAAAAACCGGACATGTCTCCATGTCCGGTTTTTTGATCTTATCGGATTCTCACTTCTGTCTCACTGTCAAAGAAATGGCCTTTGTTCATATCAAATGCGACCGTCAGCTCATCGCCCGATTGAATATCGAGGCGGGCGTCGATCCGCGCAATAAAGTCTTGGTTGTCGATCTGCGAATAAATCATGATTTCAGAACCGAGCAGCTCTGCAACATTGATTTTCGCCTTAATCGAAGAGTTCTTATATGATTCGACGACAATCAATTCATCATGTATATCCTCAGGACGGATGCCAAAGATGACCTCTTTGCCGATATAGCCTTTTTCACGCAGCACTTTCATTTTTCCTTCCGGGACGGTTAATGCCGCAGAACCGATTTTGATTAAGCCATCCGTGAGCTTCCCTTTGAAAAAGTTCATCGCCGGTGATCCGATAAACCCGCCGACAAAGACGTTTTCAGGGAACTCGTATACATCCTTCGGCGTCCCGATTTGCTGAATTTTCCCATCTTTCATGACTACGATCCGTGTCGCCATCGTCAGCGCTTCTGTCTGGTCATGCGTCACATAAATCGTAGTAGTCTGCAGTCTCTGGTGGAGCTTAATGATTTCCGCCCGCATTTGCACCCTCAGTTTCGCGTCCAGGTTTGACAAAGGCTCATCCATCAGGAACACCTTTGCATCCCGCACGATTGCCCGGCCCAGCGCAACCCGCTGTCTCTGTCCGCCTGACAGCGCTTTCGGTTTACGGTGCAAATATTCCTCCAGCCCGAGAATTTTAGCGGCTTCTTCTACTCTTTTTTTGATTTCAGGCTTCGGCATTTTCCGAAGCTTGAGCCCGAACGCGATATTATCGTAGACCGTCATATGCGGATAGAGCGCGTAGTTCTGAAATACCATCGCGATATCCCTGTCCTTTGGCGCTACATCATTGACCCGTTTTCCTTCAATATAAAAATCGCCTTTCGAAATTTCTTCAAGTCCTGCGACCATTCGCAGCGTCGTTGATTTCCCGCAGCCGGACGGGCCGACGAATACGATAAATTCCTTATCGGCAATATGAAGGTTAAAGTCATCAACCGCCGGTTCCTTTTGATCATAAAATTTATAAATATGCTCCATCCGCAATTCAGCCATCTAACATCCCCCTTTGCCATTGTAAACGCTTTCTTATATTAAGTGTAACAGCAATTCCCTCTCGCTAAAATGGGCAGCGTTCATAAAATCACCCAGCCATTTTTCGTGCATATTTCCAATTTAATCTGAACTTTCATTTTGCAGGCAGATAAAATAGGCAAGAAGTGCGCCTTTGTACGATTTGATATCTATCCCTGACCGCTCAATAAATTTATCAATCCGATATTGCAGGCTGTTGCGATGCAGATGCAGCTTTTTCGCTGTTAATGTGACGTTTGAGTTGTTTTCAATAAACAGCTTAATGGTCTTCCTTAGCTCAGCTTCACTTCCAAATAAAAGCTCAGCTTCTTCAGAGAGCAGCGTTTCCAGTTTTTCTTTTTCTGTTTCTAATAATAGAAAAGGAAAGATCATCTCAAAGGTCACACTCTGCACCTGAGGCAGCCGTTTTTCAGCAAACAGGAAATACGCCTGTTCACGAGCATAATGTTTTCGCAGACACTCATCCGGCTCGTAAAATCTTCCGGCGTAAAAACGGACACTGAAGTAGAAATCACTTTCAAGAACCTTTGCGAGCGATTCCAGTTCGCCCTTCTCCGCCGCCGCTTCACTTTCCTGCTCGACAATCACGCCTCTGTCCTCATGGATCCACACAATCACAAAAGACACCGGCCAAAAATGGCGAACCGCTTCCGTAAAGGACGTCCTTTCTATTTTGCCGAACAAATGAAAGTGAACAAATCTCGTCCGTTTCTTTATGTACGCCGGCAATTCCCCTCTGGAAAAAAGGAACGAAAACCACTTGTTTTCCTCAGGTGATTTCATAGACATTTGATTGCCCTCATCCGCAGGCGTCAAAAATGCCTGCAGCACCAATACTTCTTTTTCACTAATCTCTGTTTTCGGAATGGAGATATATCTCTGATTGCTCTCATCAAAAAAACATAGACAGCCTTCCCTTATGCAAAGCTCCTCAGACACAATCGAACCGGGATAAATAGCCAGCAGCGATTTCATAGAGTCTCCTCTCTTATGTAAGGATCTGTATATTCAGTATAAGGCGAAACACACATGTTCTCCACTAAAAAAGAGTATATCCGGTATAGATAGACGAGAAACTGAAAGGGAAACCTCATTCGTTTACATATTGGCTTCAGCGGAAATAGAAGAAGACATGCAGGAACAAAGGAGGGTCATCTTATGAGTTTCGAAACGTTAAACAAAAGTTTTATCAACGGAAAATGGACTGGGGGAGAAAGCGGACGTACGGAGGACATTTTGAATCCGTATGACCAGTCTGTGATCACAACAGCATCTTTGGCAACGGGCAAACAGCTTGAGGATGCGTTTGACATTGCACAGAAAGCCCAAAAAGAGTGGGCCAAGAGCACGACGGAAGACCGAAAAGCCGTGCTGCAAAAAGCGCGCGGCTATTTACAGGAAAACCGTGATGACATCATTATGATGATCGCCCGCGAAACTGGCGGAACGATCATTAAATCAACAATCGAGCTGGAACAAACGATTGCGATTTTAGATGAAGCCATGACGTATACTGGTGAATTAGGCGGCGTCAAAGAGGTGCCATCCGACATTGAAGGGAAAACCAATAAGATTTACCGCCTTCCGCTAGGTGTCATATCATCGATTTCTCCATTTAATTTTCCGATGAATTTATCTATGAGATCCATTGCGCCCGCAATTGCGCTGGGTAACAGCGTTGTTCACAAGCCTGATATCCAAACCGCTCTTTCCGGCGGGACCATCATTGCGAAAGCGTTTGAACACGCCGGTCTTCCTGACGGTGTCCTTAACGTCATGCTGACGGATGTAAGGGAAATCGGGGACGGCATGCTCACCAATCCAATCCCGAGATTAATCAGCTTTACAGGATCAACAGCAGTCGGGCGCCACATCGGTGAAATCGCCGGGCGTTCCTTCAAACGAATGGCACTTGAGCTCGGCGGCAACAATCCATTTGCCGTTCTTTCAGATGCGGATGTCGATCGTGCTGTGGATGCCGCGATTTTCGGAAAATTTATTCACCAGGGACAAATCTGTATGATTATCAACAGGATCATCGTTCATCAAGATGTATACGATGAGTTTGTAGAAAAGTTTACCGCCCGTGTCAAACAGCTTCCGTACGGCGATCAAACCGATCCGAAAACCGTTGTCGGCCCGCTGATTAACGAGCGCCAAATCGAGAAAGCGCTGGAGATCATTGAGCAGGCAAAGGCAGACGGCATTGAGCTTGCGGTTGAAGGAAAACGCGTCGGAAACGTACTGACGCCGTACGTCTTTGTCGGTGCGGACAACAACAGCAAAATTGCCCAAACGGAGCTGTTTGCCCCAATCGCAACCATTATTAAAGCTGGCAGCGACCAGGAAGCGATTGACATGGCAAATGATACTGAATACGGTCTCAGCTCTGCGGTTTTCACTTCTGATTTAGAAAAAGGCGAAAAGTTCGCCCTGCAAATTGACAGCGGCATGACCCATGTCAACGACCAGTCCGTCAATGATTCGCCGAATATTGCCTTTGGCGGAAACAAAGCAAGCGGTGTCGGCCGTTTCGGCAATCCGTGGGTCGTCGAGGAATTTACCGTGACGAAATGGATTTCGATACAGAAGCAATACCGCAAATATCCGTTCTAAATGAAAAAATCCCTCTGTTTCAAGTACAGAGGGATTTTTCTTTATTTAGATATATCCACAAACCCTTCGCCAAACACATCGCGTACGTCATGTACGATCACAAACGCTTTTTTGTCGCAGCTTCTAATGATTTTTTTCAGCATAGACAGCTCCTGTTTGTTAATGACGATATACAAAATCTCTTTTGACTGGCCCGTATAATTTCCCTTCCCTGATAAAATCGTCACGCCCCGATCCATCAAGGTATTTACCTGCTCTGCAATCTCACTCTTATTTTCTGAAATGACCGTAATGGCTTTTTTCGTATTCAAACCTTCAATGATGAAGTCCATCACTTTGGTACCGATATACAGCATCACGATCGTAAACATCATTTTTTCTGCACCAATAATAAAATAAGAGCTGAATACTACGATTAAATCAAAAAACAAGAGTGCATAGCTGATATTCCAGTCTAAATATTTATTAGCAATTCTGGCCAGAATCGCGGAACCGGCTGTCGTCCCGCCGACCCGGATAATCATGCCGATCCCGACTCCCGCAAATACACCTGCGAAAATCGTATTAATGATCAATTCATCAGACGGAATGCTCCACCCATGTGTCAGATGAAGAAAAAGCGAATTTGCCGCAACCGCAATGATCGTATAAACCGTTGTTTTTCCATCCAGAAACTTGTAGCCGATTAAAAGCAAAAACGCATTTAAGATAAAGTTCGTGACACCAGGAGACCATTGAAACAGATAATACAATATCAGCGTAATCCCAGTGACTCCGCCTTCCCCAAGATCATTGGGAATCGCAAATAAATTAACCGCAAGCGCGAAGAAAAAAGCGCCAATCACAAGCATAAGTACATCCAGCATTCTCTTTTTCATCACGAAAACACTCCTTCTCATTGTTCTGTTCTAGCAAATAAAAAAACCCAGGAGAACGCTCTCGAAAAAGAGCAGAAACTCCTGGGCTTTTATCCCACCGTGTCATAACAGCCAAGCTGCTATGTGTTTTCTCTCGGTCACAGTCCAATTTGCATTGCGGAACCCTAGAAAACCACTGTTTTTATCATATCCTTTTCACTTTCCAATATTAGCATTATAAGGGACGGTTCGAATTGGTTCAAGGGGTATTTGCGGAACTGAAAAAACTTACAAGGGTACCTTAAGAGGCGTTCTTGTTCTTTAAAAAGGCCTTCTCTATTGAGAAGGCCTCCATTCTTATTCCGCACTCTTATACCCATTCACATTAGAAGACTGCCATCTCCAGGAATCAGCGCACATTTCCTCAAGGCCGCGTTTCGCTTCCCAGCCCAGATCCCGCTTGGCTTTCGCAGGATCTGCAAAGCATGTGGCGATGTCTCCCGGGCGGCGGTCCGCAAAACGGTACGGAACCTCTTTCCCTGACACTTTTTCAAAGGCTTTGACCATTTCAAGCACGCTGTAACCTGTGCCTGTTCCAAGGTTGTATGCATCGGCTCCTGTAGAGTTCAATACTTTTTCCAGCGCCTTGACGTGGCCTTCTGCGAGATCAACGACGTGAATATAATCGCGTACGCCTGTCCCGTCTTTTGTCGGATAGTCATTTCCGAATACGCTTAATTGCTCGAGCTTCCCGACTGCTACCTGTGCCACATACGGCATAAGGTTATTTGGGATTCCGTTCGGGTCTTCACCGATCCGTCCGCTTGGATGCGCGCCGAACGGGTTAAAGTAACGAAGCAGCGCAACGCTCCACTCATTGTCGGCTGTATGCAAATCACGCAATATTTGTTCAAGCATGAGCTTCGTCTGCCCATAAGGATTTGTCGCGCCTAATGGAAAGTCTTCCGTAATCGGCGATGTTTCCGGAACGCCGTATACTGTCGCGGATGAACTGAACACGATTTTCTTGACGCCGTATTTCTCCATGGCCTCGCATAAAATAAACGTTCCTGTCAGATTGTTATGATAATATTTGAGCGGAATCGCAACAGATTCACCGACTGCTTTTAACCCAGCAAAATGAATCACAGCTTCGATTTCATTTTCAGCAAAAACCGCATCTACTGCTTCCCGGTCCAATAAATCCGCTTCGTAGAACGTTAAATCTTTTCCCGTAATCTCCTTTACACGGTTCAGCGCCTCAGCCGAACTGTTGGACAGATTATCAAGAACAACAATCTCGTAGCCGCTGTTCAATAATTCAACACATGTGTGGCTGCCAATGTACCCGGCACCACCAGTAACAAGTATTGCCATGATGTAAACCCTCCTAAAAAATGACCTGCTATTATTATATAGTGTTTAGGACGGCTCCACATCCATTTTTAAGAAGTTTAATCGTTTATTAATAGTTTTTTCATATGTTATCAGCATTTTTACGCCATGTTACATAACTTTATGCAGCGCGAACAAGTATAGCAGCTGAAAAATCAATCTGCCGGTTGACGTTTTCCTTTCCCTTTTTCGCTATGCTTAATGCAGAAAGGATTTGATGACATGGCGATGAGCCCTTATATTTTTATTGTATTGATTCTTATTATTTTATCGATGTATCGAGAAAGAACGGTGAAGCCCGGGAAGTTGCTGATCATTCCGCTGCTGCTCTTATGGGGCGTATCAGCATCGTTTCAGCCGGCGTATTTTCATTCCGTATTACATGTGGCGATCAGCGGCATTTTATTACTGATCGGGCTGGCCTGCGGGTTTGGCATTGGGAAGATGGTAAATGTACGGATTCACCCGGAAACCGGAAAGGTCACTTCACGCGGCTCCCTTGGAAGTGTTATTCTCATTCTAGTGATACTTTCTTTGCGTATGGCCGCGAGAACATGGCTGCCTGAGAGCAACGAGATGTTTATTGCCATTATTCATTCTATGTTCTTCATTCCCCTCGGCACCATCACAGCCCGTAACATCATGCTTTATAAAGCTTACAGACGGCTGACCGCTGGCAAAGTATCCATTCAATAACTGAAAGAAGGACCAGCATGAACGGACAAACTCCGGCTCGGCACTACTACAAGAAGCTTGTGCCGAGCCTTATTCTCATTTTGAATTGCATACAATTTTTATCTCATCCAACTAAGGCTGATCCCATTTTGTTAGCATTTGTATTTGCGGTATACTTAGCATTCATTTGGATCATTCCCTATGTGGCATCCACCGCTGTTAGTTTGAGCATATTCGTCGGGCTTTGGATCCTGACCGTTTTTCTTTGGGCTGTTTCCGGCCAAGAGCAGGGAGCCGCCTTTTTTTTACTCGTATTTTTAATGGTTTATGCAGCCATAAAGCTTCCTGCACGGCTGTCTTTGATCCTTACAGTGTGCCTAATTGGGGGCAATGCTTTCTTTTTGTATTCTGTTTTTGACAGCAGCTGGGACGATATCATCAGCAACATCTCGATCATGATCGGACTCTACGTCTTCTTCTCCTCCATGCGTTTCAGACGAGAAGCGAGAAAGGAGGCTGAACGGAATCATGCTGAATTGGCAAAAATGCATGTGCAACTGGAGCATGCTCATAAAGAACTCCAGAAAGCGCATGCAGAGCTGCAGGAGGCTTCTGTTCTTTCATTAAGGTACGCGGTCCTTGAGGAACGTACAAGAATCGCCCGCGACATTCATGACAGCATCGGTCACGAGCTGACTTCTGTGATTGTTCAGCTTCAATCTCTTCCCTATATACTCAAAAGCAGCAAGGAAGATTCAGAAAAAGTCATTCAAAATGTACTGAGTGTCGCCAGGGAATGTCTTCAAGAGGTACGGTCTGTCGTTCACCAAATGGGCCGTAGTGAATCGATGGTGGGGCTTACCGCTTTGCGGGGGCTCATTCATCAAGTGGAGGAACGGAGCGGCTTGCACGTTTCTTTAGATACTGCCGGACTGTCAGAAGAGTCTTGGCCTCCAAACGTGAGCGAAACGATCTACCGCATCTTGCAGGAAGCGCTGACCAATATCATTCGTCACGCTGACGCTTCTCATGCGGCGGCCGTCATTTCTAACGACAAGTCCCATCTCTATGTCACAATCACCGACGACGGACAATTCACCGGCATCCTTACTTATGGATTTGGCCTGACAGGAATGAAAGAGCGCGCAGAAAAAGCAGGCGGTTCCCTTACTTTCAGTGCCGTACAGCCGAGCGGCCTGAAAATTGAGCTGTCATTGCCGCTCACGACAACGAATAAGGAGCAAAAAGATGAACAAAGATAAAATACGCGTCGCGCTTGCCGATGATCAGCCGCTTGTGCGTGAAGGCTTCCGCTACGTCATCAACGCACAGACGGATATGGCGGTTTCTGGCGAGGCCGGCGACGGTCACGATATTATAGCACTCGCAAAACAAACAAAACCCGATGTCATTCTCATGGATGTCCAGATGCCGCATTGCTCAGGCATCGAAGCGGCGAAAGACATTATGTCCGCACTTCCAAATACAAAGATAGTCATTTTAACCACCTTTGACACGGAAGAATACGTATTTGAAGGCATCCGTGCGGGAGCAGTCGGCTATCTGCTGAAGGATACACTTCCTGAAGAGTTGATAGATGCGATTCGCGCTGCGGCCAGAGGCGAGGCGATTTTCCGTACAGTCACAGCTGCTAAAATTATCAGTGAGACGTTTCGGGCGAAGCAACAGCCCCATCCAGAAGAACTGGCAGAGCCGTTCACCAAAAGAGAGCTTGAGGTTCTTCAGCAAATGGCCTACGGACTGAGAAATGAGGATATTGCTGAAAAGCTTTTCGTCAGTGAAAGCACTGTGAAAACCCACGTGCACCGCATCCTGCAAAAATGCAATGCCCAAGACCGGACACAGGCAGTCGTTTTTGCCATTCGAAACGGTATTGTGCAATAGAAATCTCTCATCCCGCCATGCTAAAATAAGACAAAGGAGATGATTGGAAATGAAAGAAGAAATCATTGAACGGTTTACTACATATGTAAAAGTCGACACACAGTCCGATGAATCCGTTGACACTTGTCCTTCCACACCCGGCCAATTGACATTAGGAAACATGCTCGTTGATGAATTGAAGTCCATCGGCATGCAGGATGCAGCCATTGATGAAAACGGCTATGTCATGGCAACTCTTCCCTCCAATACTGAAAAAGACGTGCCGACAATCGGTTTTCTCGCTCACGTCGACACCGCTACAGACTTTACCGGCAAAAACGTGAATCCGCAAATCATCGAAAGCTATGATGGAAAAGACATCGTTCTTAACGAACAGCTGCAGGTCACCCTGTCACCTGATCAATTCCCTGAGCTGTCTGGCTATAAGGGCCATACACTCATCACCACAGACGGCACTACCCTTCTCGGCGCAGACAATAAGGCCGGTATCGCTGAAATCATGACAGCCATGGATTACCTCATCAAACACCCTGAAATCAAGCACGGCACAATCAGAGTCGCCTTTACGCCTGATGAAGAAATCGGAAGAGGGCCGCACAAATTTGATGTGAAACGGTTCAATGCTTCCTTTGCCTACACGGTTGACGGCGGGCCGCTCGGCGAGCTTGAATATGAAAGCTTCAATGCCGCTGCCGCAAAAATTACGATTAAAGGCAACAACGTACATCCCGGAACAGCTAAAGGAAAAATGATCAACTCTGCGAAAATCGCGATGAAGCTGAACAGCCTGCTGCCGGCAGACGAAGCGCCTGAACATACGGAAGGTTATGAAGGATTCTACCACCTGCTGTCGATTCAAGGAGACGTAGAGGAAACAAAGCTCCACTACATTATTAGAGACTTTGACAAAGAGAATTTCCAAAACAGAAAAGAAACAATGAAGCGTGCCGTTGAAGAACTTCAAAACGAATACGGGCAAGACCGGATTCTGCTGGATATGAACGACCAATACTACAACATGAGAGAGAAAATTGAACCTGTCATCGAAATCGTCAACATTGCCAAGCAAGCGATGGAAAACCTCGGCATCGAACCGAAGATTTCCCCCATCCGCGGCGGCACCGACGGATCACAGCTGTCCTACATGGGGCTTCCGACGCCAAACATCTTTACAGGCGGGGAAAACTTCCACGGCAAATTTGAATACATCTCAGTTGACAACATGGTCAAAGCCGTAAATGTCATCGTTGAGATTGCAAAGCAGTTTGAAGCGCAAGCATAGTGCCAAAAAACCAGTCCAAAAAAGGACTGGTTTTTTTGTGTGAAAATGAAACATTTTAAACGCGTCCTCCGTAAAACAAGTATCAACAAATGAGGAGGAAAAACAATGACAAAACATGCAATCGCTGCAAAGAGTCTCTTGAAAAAATGGATCATTTCCAGGCCGCTTAACATGCAAAAGAAATCCAGCCCATTTCAAAAAATCAGAAAAATGTTCAAACGCTTCTTCAAATAAAACATTCAAATCCCCTAAATACAATCCGTATTCACCCGTACCGCCCAAATGCTCCGTAATTTGGGTTTTTTGTGTTCAATTCCGCAAAATAGGGTATAAACCAAACAAGCAAGAAAACAGCACCCAAAAACAGGTAATTCGAATTACGTAAACTTAGGTTAAAAGTTGTATAAAGGAATTTATTTTATCGTCGATAGTAACTATAGAACCAATCATCAACAAGAGCAAACAGCGTGATTCAAGACTATTTTCAGGTCATCAGGTTATACTGTTTTAGAGGGACAGTTTCTTGTTATTTATTGATTTAGAATTTTTTGAATACTTTTTGGCATTTTATCCGTACAATAGAGAGTACCAAAACTTTTTTTGGGAGGTATGTAATATGATCCTATTTATTATCATCGCATTATGTGGCTATCTTCTTTTTTCTTTCAGCAAGGACAATCGCCGCAAACCGCAAAAGACAAGCCCTCTGCCAGCAGCCGCACCTCATCACAACAACCTAATCGACCTTGACGCCATCCGCCAAAAACGCCGGATGCATCTTTCCTAATTCTATATTTCAAACGAAAAGGCTGCTGAATCACGCAGCCTTTTAAGATTGTTTTGATTTAGAGCCTGAAACCTTTTCGCCACCTATCCGTAATTTCATACAAGGCAAACCCAAAGGAGACTTCAGCAATGATCGAGTTATTTATGAAACAAAAAATGTTCTCATTTAAAGATGCATTTCACATTTATGACCGGGATGAACAAGAAACATTCAAGGTGGAGGGGCGTTTTTTCTCGTTAGGAGACTCATTACAAATGACAGACTCATCTGGGAAAACGCTCGTTTCCATAGAACAAAAACTAATGTCTTTATTGCCGCGCTATGAGATTTCAATTGGTGGGAAAACAATTTGTGAGGTAACGAAGAAAGTAACTTTTTTCAAACCAAAATTTGTGATTTCCGGGCTTAACTGGGAAATCGATGGTGATTTATGGAGGGATGAATTCCAGCTGACGGACGGGGAAAATGTCCGGATGTCAGTGAGCAAAAAGTGGCTCAGTTGGGGTGATTCCTATCACTTGCAGATTGCAAACGAGGAAGATGTTCTGATTTGCACTGCCATCGCTATCGTGCTTGATATGGTTTTATATAACGATGAAGATGAAAGTATTCTCTAAAAAACATTGACAATTGATCCAAAAGTAATAATATTAAGATAATTGAAATCTGAATATGAAGTTGTACCTTATCAAGAGAGGTGGAGGGACTGGCCCTATGATACCCGGCAACCGCTGTTTCAAACAGAATGGTGCTAAATCCTTAAGAACATTGCGTTCTTGCAGATGAGGCGGAGATTTGATCGTTCAAGCTCTTCCTTCACAAAGGAAGAGCTTTTTACATGCTCAATATTTCAGAAAAGAGGCGAATAACATGGCTCAACAAACGAATGTTGCAGGACAAAAAACAGAAAAACAACGCAAAGCACCTTTCCGCGCCGATCATGTCGGCAGTTTGCTTCGTTCCGTTCCGGTAAAGCAAGCCCGGCAAAAAAAAGCGGCTGGTGAGATGACAGCAGAACAGCTTCGTGATATCGAAAATCAAGAGATCACCCGCATCGTGGAAAAACAAAAAGAAATCGGTCTCGATGTGGTAACAGACGGGGAATTCCGACGTTCCTGGTGGCATTATGACTTCCTGGAAGGGCTTGACGGTGTGGAACCGTTCATCCCGGCTGAGGGAATTCAGTTCCATAACACAAAAACGAAAGCGCGCAGCATCAAAGTGACGGGAAAACTCGATTTTACGAGCCACCCAGCGCTTGCTGATTATCAATTTTTACATGAGATTGCTGGTAACGCGACGCCAAAATTGACCATTCCCAGCCCAAATATGCTGTTTTTTGGCGAAAAGGCGGATAAAGAGATTTATGACGATCAAGAGGAATACTTTCATGATCTGGCCCAAGCGTACAAAAAAGCAATCAAAGCCTTCTATGATGCTGGCTGCCGTTATCTCCAGCTCGATGATACGTCATGGTCTCTCTTCTTTGAGGAAAAAGGCAGAGAGGTTGTCCGGGCGCTCGGCGGCGATCCAGAAACATTGCCAGCCATATTTGCCAAAACAATTAACGATGCCGTCGCAGACCGGCCTGACGATTTAACGATCACAATGCACATTTGCCGCGGCAACTTCCGCTCAACCTGGGCGGCATCAGGAGGGTACGACGCTGTAGCGGAAACGATTTTGGACGGCTTAAACCTTGACGGCCTTTTCTTGGAATACGATGATGACCGCTCCGGAAACTTTGATCCGCTCCGTTTTGTGAAGCGCAAGGATCTGCAAATTGTGCTCGGCTTGATCACATCGAAATACGGCGAGCTTGAAAATCCTGAGGATGTGAAACGCCGTATCAATGAAGCCGCGCGTTTTGTCAGCTTGGACCAGCTATGCCTGAGCCCGCAGTGCGGTTTCGCCTCTACAGAAGAAGGCAACCTTCTGACAGAGGAGCAGCAATGGGCAAAGCTTCGCCATGTCATCGACATTGCCAACGATGTGTGGAGATAATCTATCATTGACAGAAATAGAAAATGTGTGAATAATAGATACTATCAGAAAATTTCATAAAAAGGTTTTCCTTATCAAGAGAGGTGGAGGGACTGGCCCTGCGATACCCGGCAACCGCTGTTTAACAGAATGGTGCTAAATCCTTTAGAGCAATGATTGCTCTTGAAGATAAGGTTGAGATTGTCACGCAAGCTCTTCCTTATCCAAAGGAAGAGCTTTTTTACATTTGAATGGAAAGAAGGAATGGACAACATGTCACAACAAACAACACCCGCAGAACAAAAATCACTTCAAAGAAAAAAACCGCCGTTTCGCGCGGATCAAGTCGGAAGCCTGCTAAGATCTGAGCCCGTCAAAAAAGCGCGGCTGCAAAAAGCGGCCGGCGATATGACCGCTGAGCAGCTTCGCCAAATTGAAAACGATGAAATCATCCGCATTGTGGAAAAACAGAAGGAAACCGGCCTGAACGTCGTGACAGACGGTGAATTCCGCAGAGCATGGTGGCACTTTGATTTCCTGGAGAACCTGGATGGCGTTGAGCCGTTTACTCCTGAGCAAGGCATTCAATTCCATAACGTACAAACAAAAGCACGCGGCATTAAAGTCACAGGCGATATCGACTTTTCAACTCACCCAATGCTTGAAGATTATTCATTTCTCCATAGCATTGCCGGTGACGCGACGCCAAAGATGACGATTCCAAGCCCGAATATGCTGTTTTTCCGCGGAAAACTGGAAAAGGATGCGTATAAAAAAGATTATCACCTTTTCCAGCATGATGTATCCAAAGCATATAAAAAAGCGATTCAAGCGTTTTATGACAGAGGCTGCCGCTACCTCCAGCTTGATGATACAGCGTGGGCCGTTTTCTTATCTGAAAAAGGCTTAAAACAAATCGAAGCGTTCGGAACAACGCCTGACGAGCTTCGCCAGCTGTTTGCGAAATCGATTAACGACGCGATTGCAGACCGCCCGGATGACTTGACGGTAACCATGCATATTTGCCGCGGCAACTTCCAGTCCACTTGGACAGCGGAAGGCGGATATGACGCAGCAGCCGAAACCATTTTTGACGGCTTGAATCTTGACGGACTTTTCTTAGAGTATGATGATTCACGCTCAGGCGGATTTGAGCCGCTCCGTTACGTAAAACGGTCTGATCTTCAGCTTGTTCTTGGCTTAGTGACATCTAAATTCGGTGAGCTTGAAAATCCGGACGACGTGAAACGCCGTATCGAAGAAGCGTCCCGTTATGTAAGCTTAGACCAGCTTTGCCTCAGCCCTCAATGCGGATTTGCTTCAACAGAGGAAGGCAACAAGCTGACTGAAGAACAGCAATGGGCGAAGCTCCGCCATGTGGTTGAGATCGCTAATGATGTTTGGAAATAAGAAAAGAAAAAACACACTTGATTCCCTAGCGGAGCAAGTGTGTTTTTTATGTCATTGTGCGGTGTAGCCCCCATCAAGGACGACAGCCTGCCCAGTGACGCCCTTCGCCTTCTCGCTTGCCAAAAACACGGCATAATCCGCAATTTCCTTGACGGAAAGCAGTCGCTTTTGCGGCACAAGCGGAAAAATGACTTGTTCAAGTACAGAGTCGTAAGGGACATTTCTAGTTTTCGATAGATCGCTAAGCTGATTGCGTACAAGCTGGGTATCGACATAACCCGGACAGAGCGCATTGACTGTTATGCCGTGGGGCGCGCCTTCCAGCGCCCCTACTTTTGTGAGTCCAATGACGCCGTGCTTGGCGCTATTATAAGCGGATTTCCCTGCAAAGCCGACTAATCCATTAACAGACGCGATATTAATGATTCTGCCAAACTGCTGTTTTTTCATGATCGGAAAAACATGCTTCATTGCAATAAAGGGCGCCGTCAGCATGACCTTGATAAGCTGTTCAAAGGTCTCTGTCGGAAACTCTTCAATCGGAGCGACGTGCTGAATACCGGCATTGTTCACCAAAATATCCAAGCGGCCGTATCGTTTTCGGATGACATTCACCGTATCAGCAACTTGCGCTTCCTTTGTCACATCATACGGAATGGCCGTCGCGTCCAAGCCTTCTTCTTCAAGCTTGGAGGCTGCTTGTTCACATGCTTCCGGACGGAGGTCTGAAACGATGACGCTAGCGCCTTCACGGGCGAATTCTCTTGCCATTTCGAATCCGATTCCGCCGGCAGCCCCTGTCACCAAAGCGACTTGTTTTCTCATGTCAAACACCTTCCCATTAAGAATTGAGTACAGACTGGCTTACAGCGAAATCAGCTTCTGTTTTTTCATAAACCTCTTCAATTGTGACACCCTCCTGAAGCTCCGTCAGTGTCATGCGGCCGTTCACAAAATCAAATACAGCCAAATCCGTAATCAGCCTGTGTACGACTTTCCGGCCTGTCAGCGGAAGGGAGCATGTTTTTTTCACCTTTGATTCACCATGCTTATTGACGTGCTCCATGATGACAACGATTCGTTTCGCCCCGTTGACGAGATCCATGGCGCCGCCCATCCCTTTTACCATTTTGCCCGGAATCATCCAATTGGCCAAATCCCCCTGCTCCGAAACCTCCATTCCGCCGAGAATAGCCAAATCGATATGCCCGCCTCTTATCATCGCGAATGACTCAGCGCTGTCAAAATAAGAGGCGCCGGTCACTTCAGTGATCGTTTCCTTTCCCGCATTGATCAAATCCGCGTCTTCCGTTCCTTCCAGAGGATAGGGGCCAATTCCGAGCAAGCCGTTTTCCGACTGAAGCATGACGTGAACGCCATCGGGTATCTCATTTGCGACAAGCGTCGGCATGCCAATCCCGAGATTCACGTTCATGCCGTCCTTGATTTCTTGTACAGCCCGTTTGACCATTCGTTTTCTCGCTTCCTTCACTTGGCCTCACCCTTTCCCGATGCTTGCTGAACTGTTCGTTTTTCAATCCGTTTTTCTTGGCTCGCGCCAAGCACGACATGCTGTACGTAAATTCCCGGCGTATGGATGTGATCTGGATCGAGCTCTCCTGCTTCCACGATTTCTTCCGCCTCGGCAATCGTGATCTTGCCTGCCATGGCGGCAATGGGATTGAAATTTCTCGCCGTTTTCCTAAAAACCAAATTGCCCATGGTGTCCGCTTTCCACGCTTTGACGATCGCCACATCGCCGGTAATGCCTCGCTCCAGCACATAAGTCCGGCCGCCGAATGTTTTATGTTCTTTTCCCTCGGCTATGGAGGTGCCGACGCCTGTCGCCGTATAAAATCCCGGTATGCCTGCACCGCCTGCACGAATTCTCTCAGCGAGCGTTCCTTGGGGAACAAGCTCGACCTCAAGCTCTCCGCTTAAAAACTGCCGCTCAAAAATTTTATTTTCACCGACATAGGAAGCGATCATTTTCTTGATTTGCTTGTTAGCCAGAAGCAAACCAAGCCCCCAGTCATCGACTCCACAGTTATTGCTGACAACGGTTAAATCCTTTACTCCCTGATCTCTTATAGACAAAATGAGCTGTTCAGGGATGCCGCACAGCCCAAACCCTCCCGCGATCAGCGTATCCCCATCATGAATCAGTTTCGCAGCTTCCTTGCTTGATGACAGCACTTTTCCCATATTGATGCCCCTTTCGTTTTCTTCTACACTAGACCAGTCAGGCTGTAAATCGCGATTACAGCAAATACGGCAGCAGTTTTAATGAGCGTGATCGCAAAAATATCGCGATAGGATTGCCGGTGGGTCAAACCCGTCACGGCCAGAAGCGTGATAACGGCGCCATTATGCGGCAGTGTATCCATCCCGCCTGATGCCATTGAAATGACCCGATGCATCACCTCTGGCGGAATATTGTAAGCCTGAATCGCCTGTAAGTATTGTTCTGACATCGCGCTTAACGCAATGCCCATTCCTCCTGAAGCCGAGCCGGTGATTCCCGCCAGCGCAGTTGTCGTAACGGCGCCATTTACAAGCGGATCGGTAAAAGTATGTGAAATTCCGCTGCTCAGCTTATGAAACCCCGGCAGCGCGGCGATAATGCCGCCGAACCCGTACTCGGCACCCGTATTCATAGATGCCAGCAAGGCGCCGCCAATTCCTTCATTCAGCCCTTCCTTCATTTGGGCAAACACACTTCTCCAATCAAATAAAATCGTTGTGATGATGCCAATCACTAAAGCAATCTCCACCGACCAAATAGCAGCCGCTGAAGAAATATCAAGCCTGCCGAACTCCTTTAATCCTATGGAAGAAAAATCAAATCCATTCGGATACCACTTTGGCAGGTAAATGGTGAAATATTTATTCACTGCACCGACGAGAATAAGCGGGACAAAGGCAAGCGCGTGCCGAATCGGGCTTTTGTCCGGTTCAGCCGCGGACTCAATCGATTCAGGAGCAGGAGCATTCTGCGAATCAAAACCGCCATAGCCTTCGCCAGATGCCTGCGCTTTCTTCCGCCTTGATTCCAAATAGAGCATCCCAGCTGCCAGCACAATCACTGCGCCCATCAAGCCCAGCCAAGGGGCGGCATAAATGTCTGTTTTGAAAAACGACGTCGGGATGACATTTTGGATTTGCGGCGTTCCCGGAAGTGCGTCCATCGTAAACGTAAAAGCCCCTAAAGCAATCGTTCCCGGGATGAGGCGTTTTGGTATGTTTGCTTCTTGGAACATGTTTTTCGCAAAAGGATATACGGCAAATACGACAACAAACAGGCTGACGCCGCTGTACGTCAAGACAGCGCCCATCAGCACAATGGCAAGTATCGCTCTTTTTGCCCCGACAAGCCGGACAATTGTTTTCGCGATTGATGCCGCAAGCCCGGCCATTTCAACGACCTTTCCAAAAATGGCACCGAGCAAAAACACTGGGAAATACAATTTAATAAAACCCGCCATCTTCTCCATAAAAATTGATGAAAAAAAAGGAAGCACATGGCTTGGATCTGTCAGCAGCACCGCGAATAACGCGCAAATCGGCGCAAACAATATGACAGAAAATCCCCGATACGCCGTAAACATCAGCAAACCTAACGCCAATAGAATGATGATCAGTTCCACACACACATCCCCCGTTTCCGCGAACTAGAAAGCGTTTACATAAACCTGTCCGCATCGGCTGTTTCCGTCCCCTTTCCATATGTACGAGAAGCGTGGGCCAACTATTCCGATTAAAAAAGGAAAGCTCCTTTTTTCGGAGCTTCCCTCTGCTATTCATTTCATTCCTATTAGGATATCAACATCAACCGTAATATCGGCTGATTTCATCTCTTTCAGCAGGCTGACTCGATCTTTCAGCGCCGACCAGGCAAGCGGCGTCATCTTGAGAAGCCAGTGGATCGCCTGCTGGTCAAGCGTTTTAACATAGCGCAGCCTGACAGGACGGCTGTGTGCTGCATTTGCTGTAAAACGCTCAACAGCTGCCGCATTGGAATACGTGCGCCTTGGTGAATCAGTATATAAAAATTGCCTTAATTCTATTAAATAGTCGCTTCGCGGCACTACTTTTACGAGCATGCCATCATTCTTCAGCAGTCTATGAAACTCTGCATAATTGGACGGGGAAAAAATAGACAGCACAACATCAAATTGGCGATCATGAAAAGGAGCACGCGCCACATCGGCAACCGCCCACATCTGATCTTTGAATGCCTTAGAAGCTTTTAAGATCCCATCCTTCGAAAGATCGATGCCGGTTCCTATCGCTTCTTTCCCTAAATAATCAAACCCGCAAAGCGCGTTCAAATGGGAACCCTCACCGCAACCGCTGTCCAGGATGGTAAATGCCTCTTGACCGGATTTGGGATGGCTGATGAGTTCTGCAATCGCATCATGGAGCGGCTCAAAAAAACCATATTCTCCAATCAGCCTGCTTCTCGCTTCAAAAAGCTCGGCACCGTAACTGGTTTTGACCGGCTTTGTCAGGAAGTTCACGTAGCCGTGCCGAGATAAATCAAATGTATGCCGCCGTTCTGTACAAATCAAGCTTTTTCCTGATGCCGCATCCATGGAAGAACCGCAGAGCGGGCATCGAAACATGCTGAAATCAACTGTTCGCTTCATGATAAAAAACACCCCATTCATTCATTTTTAGATAAATGAAAAAGGCATAGACAAATAAACCTAGGCCTATCTCAAAAATTGGCCAGGTCTGGCAGTTTGTCTACACCTGTCATTATCTATAACGAATGAATTGGATAATCATGAAAAAAACTCCCTTTCTGCTGTATGGGTTTCCCCATTTCCATCATACAACAAATCTCCAGGAGCTGGAATCTTATGGTGAGGAAAAATCAGTACTGACATGCTGGTATCCCGCCAACATCATATCAGCATAGCAATCCAGCATATTTTTCCTTTATTTTCTCATTTCAGAATATAAATTTTATTATTGTGAAAATAGTTAAAAAGGTTGATTTTCAAAAAGTGAAAGGATAAAATACTGCTATCATCTTAGAAAAAGACATTCTTGTATATGATCAGTAATATGGTCTGATTGTTTCTACCTAGTAACCGTAAAAAACTAGACTACAAGAAAGTTTGAATAAATTTGAACGAGTTGAAAAGGACAAGTTCTTTTCTGTTTGCTCTTATTTTTCACACTTTCTGCACTTCCAGAATTTGTGAAGGATAAGAGCTTTTTTTGTTTCCATAATAACCCTCATAGGAGTTGCTATCATGTACTTTTTACTAAACCTTGTCGGTCTCATTGTGATTATGGCAGTTGTATTCCTATGTTCTCCGCAGAAAAAGAAAATCAAGTGGCGCCCGATCATGACGTTAATTGTTCTGGAATTGCTGATTACTTGGTTTATGCTGGGAACAAAAGTCGGAAGCTGGGCCATCGGTAAAATCGGTGATTTCTTCACTTGGCTGATTGCTTGCGCCAGTGACGGTATCGCGTTTGCCTTTCCGTCAGTGATGGCGAATGAAACAGTAGACTTTTTCTTTAGTGCGCTTCTTCCAATTATCTTTATCGTCACATTCTTTGATATTTTAACGTATTTCGGCATTTTGCCTTGGCTGATTGATAAAATCGGATGGGTGATTTCAAAGGCTTCCCGCTTGCCGAAATTAGAAAGCTTTTTCTCTATTCAAATGATGTTTCTTGGAAATACCGAAGCACTTGCGGTTATTCGCCAGCAGCTAACGGTTTTAAGCAACAACCGCCTGCTCACATTCGGCTTAATGAGCATGAGCAGCATCAGCGGCTCCATTATCGGATCTTATCTGTCAATGGTGCCTGCGACATACGTGTTTACAGCGATTCCTTTGAACTGCTTAAACGCGCTGATAATCGCAAACCTGCTGAATCCTGTTCACGTGCCGGAGGATGAAGATATCATCTATACACCGCCTAAAGAAGAGAAGAAAGACTTTTTCTCTACGATTTCTAACAGTATGCTTGTCGGCATGAACATGGTGATCGTTATTTTGGCAATGGTGATCGGATATGTCGCATTAACGTCAGCAGTTAATGGCATTCTTGGCGTTTTCGTACACGGCCTGACCATCCAGACGATTTTTGCTTACCTGTTCAGTCCGTTCGCATTCCTGCTTGGATTGCCAGTGCACGATGCGATGTATGTTGCTCAGCTGATGGGCATGAAATTAGCAACGAACGAGTTTGTTGCGATGCTTGACTTGAAAAACAATCTCAAATCCCTTCCGCCTCACACCGTTGCGGTGGCGACGACATTCCTGACGTCCTTTGCAAACTTCAGTACGGTCGGCATGATTTACGGCACGTACAATTCGATCCTTGACGGAGAAAAGTCAACGGTCATCGGGAGAAACGTGTGGAAACTGCTCGTCAGCGGAATTGCGGTATCTTTATTAAGTGCTGCGATTGTCGGCCTGTTTGTGTGGTAGAAACATTGAGCCATATCCCTTTTCGGATATGGCTCTTTTCATTATTGATAAATAGAGGCTGGCACCTGCACATCCCGGATTCCCGCTGCATAAGGCCCCAAGTCATACTGGCCAAAGACGATGGCGATCCCGTTTGCCGTAAAGTAAAACATTGTGTCTTTGTTTAGGGTTATATCCTCTTTCTTAACATCAGGGAAAAACAGCTCATCGTGTTTTTTGATATAGCTATATAGGTAATCTCTCGTTTTGCTGACTTTTGTATTGGTGTTCAAAATCTGATCCAGCGTCACCCGCTTTTGTGCTTTCAAGTCATAGTTGAAGGACTGGACAGACGTTAAACCGTGGGCGCCCCCTGAATAGATATAATTGAGTGTTTGAATGCTGAGCTTGCCTGCCGCATTGTATTTGACGCTGAAGGATGTTTGATATTCCGTTTTAAAGCCCTGCTGTTCGCCTGCTTTTTTGTTTTTCAGGTATTCCTGATACGATTGTTCAATGAAGGCTTTCAGCTCTTGATTGATTTTCTTTTCAAACGCGGCATTCCCGATGTGATGCACTTGTGGATACGTTAACTCCTTGATCTTTTTGTACGTATGGGTGCTGACAGTCGGTGTTTTCGCTTGAACTGCTTTTAAAGATGGGGCCGCATATGCAAATACGGAAAAAAGCAAAACTGCAATCCCCGCGGCTTTCATCATTTTATTCCATTTCATACAATCTCCTCCTTTGATGTCGTTGTTTATCATTCCCTTATTTAAGCAATACACACTTTTATAGACTGATTAAATCGAAAGAAGTTTCTAGGTCTAACAGCATGATTTTTCCAATAAAAAAAGAGACACAGGATGTCTCTTTTTTTACTGTTTGCGCCCAGAAATCGCTTCATGAACGGCCTGTGCCAAATCTGTATTTCCGAACATCTCTAATACCGCAATGACAGTCTGGTCCGGAATGTGCTCTGCTTCGTGTTTTGGCACGACCAGATCGTCCATGGTTTTTTTCAAGCTTTCATTCAGCTTTTGCTGCGGATACGCTTTGGCGTACAGCTCCATCGGATCAAGATCATGGTTCACGCACCACTGGGCAAACACCAAAATCATCATATTTTCATCGCGTTCGTAAGCTTCAGCGAGCTGTTTTTCGTTCATTTGCCATGCTCCTTATGAAAAGTATCTTCCTTAAAGATACAGGAGCAGGTCAAATTCGTCTATCCCAATGGCGATGAGCAGCAACCGCATCGATAAATGCCTTGCTGAAAGCGGTGTAGTCAGGTTCTTCTTCAGCCGTTACGATGCCTGGTCCCTCTGTTGTTCCGACAGAGGATTGAAGAAGGTCAATTCCTTCATTTGCCGCACCGATCGCCTTGTAGTGATTGTAAGCTTCTCTGATAAACTCCATCGCTTGTTTGTTGTCTTTTAACTCCGGCCCTCCTGCGGCATAGACGGCATCATACAGAACAGAATCAACCGTCAGGAACGTGCCGCTGGCCTCAAGCTGCTGTCCGCTGCCGCTTGTCATATACCCCAGATTTTGACTGATGATATCTACTGTGATTCCTTCTTGCTTTAAGGCTTCCAGCACTGTTTGCAGCTCTTTTTCATGAAATCCGTTTCCGGCGAGTACAGCGACTTTTCTTGTTGACGCGGTTTTCACTGTACGGGCTTGGCTTAACGCAGGCGAAGTAAGAATTTCTTTAGATGCTTTACGCTTCGCGGGCGCCGCCACGCCTACTCCTTTGGCGATTTCTTCTGCTAAATCTGCATCGACATTGCTGAAGACATCAACGACCTGCCGCTGTACGTCTTTGCTTTTGACCTTCCCGACCTCGAAGCAGAAAGCAGAAATGATATGCTTTTTCTCCACAGGAGACATGCTGTTCCAGAAAAGCTTCGCCTGTGAGTAATAATCGTTGAAGCTGTCGCTTCGCTGGCGGATTTTTTTGCCCTCGACTTTTTCCTGATAGTGGACGTAGCCGCCTTCTTCAGCTGTCGCTGGCGACGGATCATTGTTTTGCAGAGAGTTTTTATGATAAGCGACAGGTCCCTTATTGATCGTCATCCGGTGATAGCCGTCGTATTGATTGTTATGGAATGGACATACCGGCCGGTTAATCGGAAGCTCATGGAAGTTCGGACCGCCAAGACGAATCAGCTGTGTATCCGTATAAGAGAAAAGCCGTCCCTGCAATAGCGGGTCATTTGTAAAATCGATGCCCGGCACGACATTTCCCGGGTGGAATGCGACTTGTTCTGTTTCCGCAAACACATTATCCTGGTTGCGGTTCAGCGTCATTTTCCCAATGATCTTCACCGGCACAAGCTCTTCAGGCCACAGCTTAGTCGGATCAAGAATATCAAAATCAAACTTGAATTCATCTTCCTCATCAATCATCTGCACGCCGAGCTCGTATTCAACCTTGCCGCCGTTTTCAATTGTTTCCCACAGGTCACGGCGATGGAAATCCGGATCTTTCCCGGCAATTTTCTGCGCTTCATCCCATACGAGAGAATGCACGCCGAGCACCGGCTTCCAGTGAAATTTCACGAAACGTGCCTTTCCTTGTTCATTGACAAAACGGAACGTGTGAACGCCGAAGCCTTCCATCATTCTGTAGCTGCGCGGGATGCCTCTGTCTGACATCGTCCACATCACCATGTGAGCCGACTCAGGGTTATTGGCGACAAAATCCCAAAACGTATCGTGAGCAGTCGCTGCCTGAGGCATTTCATTGTGAGGTTCAGGCTTAAACGCATGAACCAAATCCGGAAATTTGATTGCGTCTTGAATGAAAAACACCGGAATGTTATTTCCCACAAGGTCATAGTTTCCTTCTTCAGTATAAAATTTTGTCGCAAAGCCTCTGGCATCCCGCACCGTGTCTGCGGAGCCTTTAGAACCCGCAACCGTAGAGAAACGGACAAATACCGGTGTCTTCACCGAAGGGTCCTGAAGAAATTTGGCCCGTGTATATTCTGTCATTGGTTCGTAAACCTGAAAAAAGCCATGCACGCCATACCCGCGCGCATGCACAACGCGCTCCGGAATCCTCTCATGGTCAAAGTGCGTCATTTTCTCCCGAAAGTGAAAATCCTCCATCAGCGTCGGACCGCGAACCCCGGCTTTTAACGAATGCTCATCCTCTGACACCCGCAAGCCTTGGTTTGTCGTCATTTTCTTCCCGCTGTTATCGGTCCTGTACTGCTCAAGCTGCTCGTCCTTTGAGTGTTCATTTACACGTTTGTTTTGGTCATCACTCATGTCTGTTCCCCCTTTTTAAAACGAAACATTCTACAGCACATTTACCCGTGGCGTTCTTCATATAAACTGCTAATCCGCTCATTAGGATTTTTGGTCTACATATAAATATGCGGTCATACACATTTGAAATAAGCCTTCTTTACAGAAAGAAAACATGGAAGCGCTTACTAATATAGCTGTTGAATAGGGGAGGTCATATCATGCTTGCCATACTCGGTTTTGTGATGATGATTGTCTTTATGTACCTTATTATGTCTAACCGGCTTTCCGCTCTTATTGCTTTGATTGTCGTTCCTATTGTGTTCGCCCTGATCAGCGGATTTGGCAAAGATCTCGGCGAGATGATGATTCAGGGCGTTACAGACCTCGCCCCTACCGGTATCATGCTGTTATTCGCCATCCTGTATTTCGGCATTATGATTGACTCAGGTCTGTTTGATCCTCTCATTGCCAAAATCTTATCGTTTGTCAAAGGAGATCCGTTAAAAATCGCCGTAGGCACAGCGGTTCTGACCATGACCATTTCGCTGGACGGAGATGGGACAACAACCTATATGATTACCATTGCAGCGATGCTGCCTCTCTACAAACGGCTCGGCATGAACCGTTTGGTGTTAGCGGGAATAGCGATGCTCGGTTCGGGGGTTATGAATATTATCCCGTGGGGCGGGCCGACTGCGAGGGTTTTGGCCTCCTTAAAATTGGACACGTCAGAGGTCTTCACGCCCCTGATTCCCGCTATGATCGCCGGCATTCTCTGGGTGATCGCCGTTGCTTATATCCTCGGAAAGAAAGAGCGGAAGCGGCTCGGCGTCATTTCGATTGATCACGCACCGTCTTCCGATCCGGAGGCCGCACCGCTCAAGCGTCCCGCTCTTCAATGGTTTAACCTGCTGCTGACTGTCGCTCTGATGGCCGCACTGATCACCAGCCTGCTGCCGCTTCCTGTTCTTTTTATGACTGCGTTCGCCGTTGCCTTGATGGTTAACTATCCAAATGTCAAAGAGCAGCAGAAACGAATCTCGGCGCATGCGGGTAATGCGTTAAACGTTGTCTCAATGGTGTTTGCTGCGGGCATATTCACAGGCATTCTCTCCGGCACAAAAATGGTGGATGCCATGGCGCATTCTCTCGTTTCACTCATCCCTGATGCCATGGGCCCGCACCTGCCGTTGATCACTGCGATCGTCAGCATGCCCTTCACCTTTTTCATGTCGAATGACGCCTTTTACTTCGGTGTCCTTCCCATCATCGCCGAAGCCGCTTCCGCTTACGGAATAGACGCCGCTGAAATCGGAAGGGCCTCCTTGCTGGGGCAGCCTGTGCATCTGCTCAGCCCGCTTGTGCCTTCCACCTATCTATTGGTAGGAATGGCAGGCGTCAGCTTTGGCGACCATCAAAAATTCACTATTAAATGGGCCGTGGGAACAACGATTGTGATGACCATTGCGGCGCTTTTGATTGGGATTATTTCTTTCTAAATGTATGAGCTTGATCGTAGCATTGAGTACAGAGGGGAGAAGATCAAATAGGATATTATGAGTGAATAGAAGATTCATGCCAACAACTCCTCATTACAATCATAAGAGCCTGCTATATTGCAGCAGGCTCTTTCACATTTGGCATTATTTTTTTGTATAGCGCACCCAGTCATAATGAGCGTATAGCGGATTTACACCATTGTAGGAGCCAAGCCATTCATCGACACCCGTGCCATTCCACAGGTTCATCATGATCTTTCCAGGTGTTGTCGGAATTTGGCTTATCGCAGTATGTTTTAATTGCCCATCGACATACCATTTAATAGAGTTTGGCTGCCAATCGAATGCATACGTATGATAGGCATTGGCTGCATCAAACCCGAGATCCACAATCTTCTCATGGTTTCCTGCACCATTTGTATAATAGTTAAATTGAACCTTTGTTGTGTCTTTTCCTAAAAATTCGATATCAATTTCATCCCAAGGGGTTCCATCTGTTGGACCTGTGTAAGTGAAGAACGATGAAACGATCCCTGTGTTTTTAGCTGGTTTCATTCTGACTTCATAAAGTCCATAGCCATATGTTTGAACAGAACGGTTTTCCCCGCAGTCAAACTTGTTATAAGATGGGCTTGTTAGCGCTAAACGCATTTCACCCAATGACGTCATTGATACGTTATTAGCCCGCCACGTGCAGTTGAACATATTTCCATTCGAATAACCATCTGCTTTTTGCCAAAAACCGGAGTTATAGCCGTTAAAAGGGTCAAAAAACGATCCACCTGTTTGAGCCGAGGCAGTAGAAGTGACTGCAAACAAACTCATAAACAATCCAGTGACTAGAAGCAGCAACACTCGTTTCAGATAAGGCATATTGGCATTCCCCTTTCATCGAAAGCGTTTTCTATGTTGATCTTACATGATTCTTTTAAAAGGGAACATCGGTCAAAATAATGATAATACCGAACCTTACTTACTTGAATCCTGTAACTATCATCACCCTCCCTCTGAAAAAAATAAAAACCTAAATTACCATCAGCACAGACAGAGATGATCCGCACTCATTGTAATTTAGGTTTTGCCTGCTTTATCAGTAACAATCCTACCATTTTCATCTGTGAATGTAAGATAAAGTGAACACAAGGAAACAAAAATGTCAGCGCTCTCATTATGCTTGTTTAACTACCCTTTCTATGTGAATGGTTAAATACAGCAGCTCGTCACTTGTGAGCTTGTGCTCATACTCCCGCTCAATGTAGGTTTGGATTTTCTTCGTGCATTCATACGCGCGATGATACTTTTCTTTCACTGTATCCAGCAAAAAATCGTCCTGGCTTTCCATGTGAGCGCCGTTAAATAGACGCTGCGCGAAAAATTTTAAGTGGGTGACGAACCGATAATAGTGAAGTGATTCTTCGTTGAATTCAATCTTAAAATGGTATTTTACAATACTCAAAATCTCTTGCATGACTTTTGTAATGTTGATGATATTGGGCATCTCTTCATTCAGCTCGGCATTTACAATATGCAGAGCAATAAAGCCTGCTTCATCCTCTGGCAGAGACATACCAGTCTTGTTTTTCACCATGACCAACGCTTCTTTGCCGATCGCAAATTCGTCTTTGTACAGTCGTTTTGTTTCCCACAGCAAGGCGTTTTTGATATCAAGCCCTTTCTGGTTGCGCTGGATGGCAAAGTTAATATGGTCGGTCAGCGACACATAGATGCTGTCGTTGAGCTTTTTGCCGAGCTGTAATTTTGCGTAGCTGATAATCTCTTCGGATACTTCCATACACTCAATCGGTATATCATACAAAAGGGTTTTGAATTTTTCTGATACATCCTTGTTATCGAGCGTGAACACTTTCTCAATGCGGGCTTCATCGACATCATCGCCGGACTTTTTTTGAAACGCGAGTCCCCTGCCCATGACGACCAATTCTTTCCCCTGTTCATTGACCACACTGATCACATTATTGTTGATCACCTTCGCAATTTTCATGACATGTCCCTCCAATCAACTAAGAACAGACTATATCTTGATTGTACATTCTTTTTGTACTAGGTCAATATCATCAGGGAAAGACGGAAGCTGGTCAGTACAATTCACTCCGTACCTGCTGTCCGGGCTGTTTTTGAAGCAGCGCCTCCAGATGGCGTTCAAATGATGCCTTGTCAGCTTTCTGCTTTTTGACAATGCTGTTCATGATTTTGACGCTTTCGGCGCTGTATTGTGTATATTGTTTTTTCAGCTGATCCAGCTGCTGTCTTGTCTTCTTCGCGTTTTTCGGTGTAACTTGGCTGATGAGTTTGATCATACTGTCTGCGGTCTCAAAAAAAGCGGCTCTATTTTCTGTCAGCTGCTGAATTTCGATCCGGCTCATGTCTTGATTACGCGTTTTTTGAAGCAAGGCGACCGCCTCGCTGTTTTGTTTTTTGAGCGATTTGTTCTCAAGCTTAATCGATTCGAGATTCTCCTTCGCAATGTCTGCTTCTTCTTCAGTCATGCTGCTTCGCACGAAGTATTCTGGATTGCCGATTCCATAATCAAATGCTTCGCTCACTTGTATCATGGAACTGAACACAATGGCCAGCTGCCTGTCGCTTGCGAGGGCTTGGAAATCCTGTTTTTTCTTGCTGCTCATCGGTTTGGCTGCGGTTTGTTTTACTGTCTTTTGATCACAGTCTGCGAACATCTGAGCCTCACCTTCACTTTCGCATGCGCTCATCACAAGAACTGTGACCAGCAGGCTTATACACAAGCCTATTCGCCTCATGCTCTGTCTCCTCTCTGCTGAATCCCTTCTGGAAAATACCATAAAATATAGTTAAATGGTACCAGATTCACCTAACCCCAGCAATAAATCAAAAGTATGATTTGAAGCGCAAAAGCATAAATATTTTGTAAAAATTGACGTGCATTCCATTCTTTTCAGGCCCATTTTTCGTACAATAGAAGTATCGTTACCGGAGAGGGGGCTCTGATGATGAAACGTTTTACGAAACAAGAAAACAGCTGGGTATTATATGACTGGGCAAATTCTGCTTACTCAATTGTCGTGACCACCGCGGTATTTCCGTTATTTTATAAATCAGCAGCTGCGGAAAGCGGTGTCAGCGCCGCTCAATCGACTGCCTATCTGGGCTATACCATTGCGATTTCAACGTTTATTCTTGCGATGCTCGGCCCTATTTTAGGCACAATCGCCGACTATGAAGGGTGCAAGAAAAAGTTCTTCGGTTTCTTTGTGTCAATCGGTGTCGCCAGCACCGCGATGCTCGCCTTTATCCCTAATGAACATTGGCTGCTATTGTTGCTGTTTTATACGATATCGGCTATCGGTTTTTCCGGCGCCAATGTGTTTTATGATGCCTTTCTCGTTGACGTCACGACTGAGAAGCGGATGAATCTCGTCTCGGCACGGGGTTTTGGCTTAGGATACATCGGAAGCACGATTCCATTTATCATCAGTATTGCTGTCATCCTGCTCGCGCAAGCAGAGACGATTCCAGTGTCTGTATCGGCCGCAAGCCAGCTGTCCTTTTTCATAACGGCTGCCTGGTGGGGGCTGTTCACCATCCCAATGATTAAACATGTCCATCAACGCTATTACATCAAAAAAGAACCTCATATTGTCTTCAACAGCTTTAAGCGGCTCGGCCAGACGATGAAACGGGTCGGGCAATACCGGGCACTTTTCCTCTTTTTGCTCGCTTATTTCTTTTATATCGACGGAGTCGGCACGATTATTACGATGTCGACATCCTATGGATCAGATTTAGGGATCGGTTCCTCAAGCCTCCTGATCATCCTATTTGTCACCCAGGTGGTCGCCGCGCCGTTTTCGATTGTATACGGAAAACTGGCAGAACGCTTCACGGGGAAGACCATGCTGTACATCGGGATCGTCATTTATATGATCGTTTGCGTGTATGCCTATTTTATGGAGACAACGCTTGATTTCTGGATACTGGCTATGCTTGTCGCCACCTCGCAGGGCGGTATTCAAGCCCTCAGCCGTTCCTATTTCGCCAAGCTTGTGCCAAAGCGCCACGCTAATGAATTCTTCGGTTTTTACAACATTTTCGGAAAATTCGCCTCAATTATGGGGCCGCTGCTCATTGCCGTGACCGCCCAGCTGACCGGGAAATCCTCGACTGCGGTGTTCAGTCTGATCATTTTGTTTGTAATTGGCATTGTGATTCTTGCCTTTGTTCCGGAGGAAACCAGCGCCGATGTCAGCCAGCAGCAAAATGACCTGCCCCTATAACTGGGAGCAGGTCATTCATCATTTATTCGCTTTATTCACCTTCAGCTGTTTCCCTTTGACGGTTGTGTTCTTCATCACTTTGAGAACATGAGGGCCTTTACCATTTAAAATCTCAACGTATGAGGCGTTATCCATAATCGTGATGATGCCAATGTCGTCAGCTGACACACCGTCAATTTTGGCAATCGTTCCTACAAAATCAACGGCTCTGATTTTCTTTTTCTTTCCGCCGTTAAAATACAGCTTCATAATGTCTTTATTCAGCTCTTCGCTTTTGTCCTTTTTGCTTTCCGGACGGTCATTCATTTTAGCTAGAAATTCTGGTTTCTTCCTTGCCACTTCCTCTTGAGAAGGGGCTTCTATTTTTTGGATTTCAAATCCGATATATTCTTCAATGTCGGCTAAAAACCGTTTTTCGAAGGCCGTGACAAACGAAATGGCCTTTCCTTTGTTCCCTGCGCGTCCCGTTCGGCCCGTGCGGTGGACATAGCTTTCCTTTTCAAGCGGCAGATCATAGTTGATGACAAGGGAGATATTTTCAATATCAATCCCGCGCGCGGCGACATCCGTCGCCACTAAGTAACGGTACTCGCCACGTTTAAATTCATTCATGACGTCGAAGCGGTCTTCCTGAATCATTCCGCCGTGAATTTTATCGCATGGATATCCTAAGTCATCCAATTCATCGGTCAGCTGATTGACGTGCTCCTTCGTTCGGCAGAAAATGATGCAGCTGTCGGGATTCTCCGTCATCAGCACATCTTTCAGCAATGAAAATTTATTCTCTTCTCTTACTTGAATCACCGCATGTTCAATATTTCTTGTGGTTAGGCCGGCCGCTTTGACTTCGATATGCTCGGGGTTTTGCATATATTGACGGCTCAGCTTCTCGATATCCTGCGGCAGCGTCGCCGAAAACAGCATCGTCGTGCGCTCAGTCGGCAGATGCTTGATAATCGCCTCCACCTGCTCGATAAAGCCCATATTCAGCATCTCATCCGCTTCATCAATGACCAAATAAGAGAGACGATCCAACGGCAGTGTTCCTTTTTCGATATGATCCAGAACACGGCCCGGCGTGCCGACAACAATGTGGCTTTTTTGCTTAAGCTCAGCTTTTTGTTTATCAAAGGAGGATTTTCCAAATACGGCTGTTGCTTTGATCCGTTTAAATCGTCCGATGTTCGTGATATCCTCTTTTACTTGCACCGCAAGCTCACGGGTTGGAGTTAAAATAAGCGCCTGCGGCCTGTTTTCATCCCAATCCGCCAGCTCACAGAGAGGAATCCCGAACGAAGCCGTTTTCCCGCTTCCCGTCTGTGATTTGACGACAAGATCCTTTCGTTCAAGGGCAGCGGGGATCACGCTCTGCTGCACCTTGGTCGGTTCTGTATATCCTAGTCCTTCCAGTGCTCGTAAAATGTCATGACTGATTTGATAGTTTTTAAAATGACTCATGTATAAACTCCTGTCTCTTGCAGATGTTCTCATTATACTCTAATTGACGAAGGCGTATGTGTTTTGTCGAAAAATTGACGGTTAAAAGCCATCGATTCCCTGGCGTTTTAGCTCCTGAACAGCCAATCGCGCCAGTGCGTCGGCCCCCGCGCGGTTCGGATGCAGCGTGTCTCCATCCATATACAGCCCGAGTGTTTTTTCCGGACCGATCGATGTAAAGTATGCCGAGCTGAGGACATTTAAATCAATGAGGTGTGTTTTTTCCTCTTCGGCCAAAGCCAAAATAGAAGCCCTGTACCATCGGTTTACAGACGAATGGATGCCTTCAGAAGTAAAATCGGTCGCCCGGCCCTGTGGCGTCGATAGGATGACGTCCGCTCCTTTCGCTTTCACCTGGCGAATCATATCACGCATCATCTCTTTGAATTCCGCTTCAGATTCATTATGCTTCGGATTTGTGTCATTAATGCCAAGCTGCAAGATAAAATAATCACCCGGCTTGATATACTTCAAGATCGCCTCAAGCTGTCCATCATTTCTGAACCCTCTCGCGATCTGCCCGCCAGACGCCATGTTTCTCACTTGAAAGGTGTGTTTATCGATATAGTGAGGCAGCATCTGCCCCCAGCCCGCTTGCTTGCTGCTGTTGAGCGGATAATAATTGCACACGGTCGAATCACCGCCGACATAAATGGTTCGATTCGTTACCGGCTGATCAGACAATTTCTTTATTTTCAAGGCGCTGAGCGTAAAAGCGGTGCCAGCTTTTCCCTCTGTCACCAGCAGATTCAGCTGCCCGTCGGTGACGGGAATTTGAAACGTATCCTCCGCGCCATTCCCTGTCATATTGATGACCTGAAAGACACCCTCCGCCGCCACACTGGCCCTTGCCGTATTTCCAAGCGTCAACTTCACCTCATAAAGGCCATTCGGGAGATCTACATGAAACGTGTTATTGCTTTTCGTCCCATACGCTAAAAACTGAACCGCATCACTCTTCACACCAGTCCCGGATGCCGCCACATCCTTCATATTCTCCGGTGTTTGAAAACCGTAGCCCTTTGATCGGTCATACCGATCAGATGCCCTGACACCAATATAACCAGGCTCCACCGAACCGTTTCCAAAGTCAAACTGATACACCTTCGGCTCCGCCGCCTTCACATTCTCAATCCCGCCAAAACCCAGCATCAACATCATCACAAAACTCGCCGTTATCCATTTTTTCATTAAGAATCCCCCTCTATGAAAACGCATACATTAATGCATACTCGATGATTGTTTCTTTATGATGACTGAAGGGAGAAAAAAATAGCGATGAAGAATAAAAATGAGGGGGGAGTCTCAAAAAGGGGAAAATCAGTGTGACTTCTTGTCACACTTGATCACATCCCAACCTCCGCAATAGAAACTCATCTGATCTTCTTGATCATACACATAATAACGGAGTCTTTCCCATTGATCGTCAGTCGGTTCAATCTCCAACTCAACCGCATCGATGGATTCAAGGTCATCCAGCTTTGATGCACTAATGTTTTCAAACCGCAAATGAATGTCACAGGTTTGAGCAGATAGTTTTAATTCAAACACAGGAATATGAATATAACGATCATCTTCTTTCATATAGAAAGAAAACTCGTTTAATGTAAATGGACCTGTATCCGCAGCAGAAAGATGCTTTTTCAATTTCTCGTATTGTGTGATATTCAAATGAATTCCCCCTATTTTTAGTTACCGCCAACCATATAGATCTCCGCAGCATCGTATTCAAACCACATGATCCGTTCGCCTGAGTCCGTTAGGCACTGGATCTTCCCTTCTGAAAAATAGCTTTTATCCGGTTGAGGATTAGTGATCAGAAAAACATCATCATTGATGGAAGCTAACAGAAAGAGAAAACCTGCAATGTCCCGGTCTGCTTCCTGTAATATGGATTGGAAATGGAATTCCCTTTTGGCCAGCTTCGTCACCTTGTAAGCATGACCTTCAAAATACTCGGGCAGGTCTTCTATAAATGAACCAGTCGTTATCACCTGTATCATGATTCGATCGTAGGCAAGCCCTTGCCAAAAACGATAAAACGACTCTGCATCTTCAAGTTCGCATGACATAACGGTTTGGTCAGGCTTAAGCTCGATCATGTCAAATTGCCAATACTGCTTATAGAGGTTATTTCCATAAAATCTTCCCCTTATCAGTTGGATAGCGCAGCGCAAATCTCTTGTCTGACTTGCTCATACAAGAGAATGTGATGATACAAATCAGTATCGTTTTTGATCATATCCGGCGGGATGTCAGGATACAGCTCAAAAAAGCTTTTCTCCAACGAACGCCGCTGATGCCCGGTCATCCTTTTATTCGCCAGCACATAATCCAAACTGCCATCAACTAGCATAAAAAACTCATAGATTTCCGCTTCAAAGCCGTACAGTTCATCAGGGTACGGCTTTTCTTCAAGCTCTTGCTGTCTTTTTCTCAGTTTTTCAAACATGCTGATCCCCTCCCTTCGCAACAATCTCATTTATCTTGAAACAAGATAGGCGGATCATGATCAATCGCCTCCAACAGCTCCTCACCAAACACTGTGATTGTACATTTCCACGGGTCTCCCAAAAGTCCCCAAGAGAAGTCCTGATGAAAGAAGAAATAATAATCTCCGTTTGGAAATACCGGAACAGGCCATTCACCAAATTCATCCTGAGGCATTGCCTGATGAGGACTAAAGGTATATCCGTCATGTTGCCAGTCTAATGCGTACATGACATCGTTCTTTTTAGTGCATGATTGAAATGCTTTTAAAATTGAAGTTTCTAAATCATTCAGCACTCTGACCACATCACCATTACTGGCTTTACCGCTCATCGCGCTTGAGATATCAAACACTCGATATGGATCAGGCGGGATGATGGGATGACATCTGCTTCCTGGCTTCCATTTAATGAGCTTGTTCACTTCTGACCAGATGCGATCTTGTTTTGTCTGACTTAAAGCGCGCCAATTTACCATAATCTCATCTCTACACCTTACTGGATATCCTGCTTATAAATACCAGAAGAGGCCACTGCGTAAACAGCGTTGCTTGTCAGTTTCAACTGTTGAATGTCTAGGGCTTCACCGTTCGAGTCACAGCATGTTATCTCTTCCATCTCTTGACTCACATCGGCAGAAATCAAATAAAGAGACGACTCAAGCTCTTCACTGTAACAATTGAACGTCCCAACCAAAAAACCTTCTTCGGATATCGCGAGCTGATCAAATGCTTCTGAGTCCGGCTCTTTATCCGACAGAATCCACACTCGTCTCACGACCGTGTCGTCAAACGCGGCAATGACTGCATCTCCGTAATACAGCATATAAATCAAGCCGTTTTTTTCTGCAAGTCCATAACAATCATCTACAGCCGGCGCATCCATTTCTTCGAGCTTTCTATCAATGTGTATTTCCTTCTGCTTACCATCCAAAGTAAAACACCACACACTATGGCCGTCAGGATTTTCATCATCATAAATGCCTTCATCATTTAAACCGACCCAAAGGTTTTGTTTCTCATCCAAAAGACAGCAGGAAACCCCTGAAGGCAAGTGAAAAGCACTTTTCACCCTTCCCTCTTCTGAAAAAACCTTTACCTTCGGCTCATACGATTCGTAATAAACGAAGATATAGCCATCTGCACATTGTTGGAAGAGCAGGATATTACTGTATGAAATATGCTCTTTCACTTTAAAAACCCGAATATCACCGGAAGGATCATAGATTGAGATGGTCACATCACCTTTCACACCTTTTCCAATGTAGACACGCCCCAGTGGATCAGCATGGAAAAAACAACCTTGGGTGTCCATGTTGATAATTTTATTCATTTTTAATTTTTTCATTTGTTATGCTCCTAGGTTTGAAATGGTGAGATAAGTCCTCTTACTCGTTTATTTACTTCATTATTACGATCACCTCTATGTTGAGGCATATATTTCAGTTGAATCAAAGAAAACCCTTTCAGTTTCAACTGCATAGACAGCTTGATTAATTCCAATCAAAACGTTTGCATTCGATTCATAATCTTCAATTAAAGGGTGATATAATGTTCCAATACCCTTCGGATAGTAAGAGAATGAATTCAAAATCCATTTTTCCCCATAAGCAACATCTTTTAAAGACGATTCCTTGCCGGCATAAAAAAATAATGATGATACATTCTTGAATAAAATACGATGCTGCTGCTTCTTTCCCTTCGTATCCATTTCTAAATAAAGAATAAATTCTTTTTTAAAGAACTGAAAATCTGTTTTTAATATGGTGAATTCCGAATCAATCAGATGCTTTTGTATTGGATTATTCACTTGAATCCTCCCTTCTTGAAAAAAATTTCTTGATCCCAGCCACTATAATATAATTTCTTTGGTTTTTTTTTGTTTTTTCATGAGAATTAAGCACTTGATATTCTTTAGAATCAAAGTATACACTTTTTGATTCTATGGCAAGTAAAGTCCCGTTAGTTTCTATAAGAAAGTTAGCATTAAAGACTTGATTACCTAATATACCATTTTGTAGTTTTCCAATTCCTTCTTTGAAATAACTTATTTCTTCAAGGTACCAATTAGTATCAATCGTTATAGTTTTATCAAACTTGTTATGAACATTAAAATTGCAGTAAAATCCATTTATATCCTTAAACGAAACTTCTTTTAAAGTGGCTTTTTCTCCTCCTTCATATAACTTAAGATAAAGAGTTAATCTATTCTCTAGGTATTCAAAATTAATATCGTATATAAAGCAATTAACATCGTGATTTATATAATCTATCCATTGCTCAATACTGTTCATGTCATACTCCTCACTTCATTTTAAGTAAAAGGTTTAACATGCAGATGGGATACTTTAGACAAATTAAAATACTTTTTCAGGAATAGTTTTGTAATTCTTCTTCAATATCTTCAAGAACCAGAGGTATTGGTTTTGAAACTGAATTACGATTGTTAGAAAATTTTGATATACCGACTCCATCTTCAAGCATTCCAGGGAGCCAATTTTCCACAAAATCATCCAAGGAAATTGATTCTGGACTTGTGTCCTTCCATTTCTTAATAGCACAATGATTTGCATGTTCTTTTGTCGCCCAAAAATGCAGGTGCAGTATACCGTTCTCGCCTTCAGATATAACCCATCCCTCGTCGTTACTTAATGACCAGACTTCTTCATAGTCAACAACTTTCTTAATAAAATAACGATATCTTTTATCAGGATCTAACTTTAATGACATCTCAAGTTCTTTTTCATTCATTTTTCACTCTTCCTTGTAAGCAGTGTAAGAGGGACATCAGCTAGTCCTTGACCCTATCTAATGCCCCTCTGGATATAACATCAGATTATTATTTCGATAAATTCCGCGTAACGGTTAGGGAAGTTTTGAAGATTTTTTTACATTTTCCAGGTTTGTTTTTAAAGCATCTGCAAAGGATTCTAGCTTTTTTTCATTACAGGTAATCTCAAACAAATTAGAATTAAACTTAACATCATCTTCAAGTATAATTTTAATCTTAAAGCTGTAATATCCGTTTTCTTTATTAATATTGAGAATTAAAAGTGGATCAATGGTTTCTAAATTTATCATATCTTGATTTCCCATTATCAACGTTTCAATTCCAGATATCAGCAATCTATATTCACTCTCTAATAAAACAGCGGAAAAATCGCGAACGATCGCTTTCTTATTTTCCAACAACTCAAATATGGATAAAATAAATGGATCATCATCCATCTGTTGATACCTTCTCGGTGTTAGTTCAAGTTCAAGACAATCGTCTTTAATTTTGGCCATGCTGCCTCCTTGTTTTATATGAGGGTTATTTAATAAAATTTCCTTTCCAGTACTGCTGTCTGAAATCGTAATACCATCGCTGTTTAGAATTTGTATGACTCCTGTTAGGCTGATAACCTTTTTTATGCGATGATTTATTTATGATTTGAATGGTATGCATAAAACGATTGATCATCAAAGCGAACGGTTTCAGCTTCTATAGCAATCAGCATTCTGTTCATGTCAATAAGAAAGTTAGCATTTGATTGATACTCCGGAATTATAGAATTTGATAGATTCCCGATTCCTTCTGGATGATAACTCATCTCAAATACTTGCCAATTGTATTCTTCCGGATCTATTTTTTCCAATCTCATGTCGCCAACATCTGCACTATAATAAGCGGATGCCACATTTTGAAATAATATTTTATGGGTATATTCAGCTTCACTTTCAAAAACCTTTATATTAAGTGAGAGCTCTTTTTTAAACACATTAAAATCTAAATAAAGGACACTGCACCCCTCATCAATGTAATCAACCCATTCACTAATTGTTTTGTACATTGTCATCTCCTACCTCTTTTTTAATCAATAACACCTTACCACCAAACACAAATTACTCCATATATTGTTTGCTCCAATCATTCAAATCATCTGTTGAATGTAAATAAGTTTCAGGAGAATCTTTCAAATCAATCCCGCTTTAGAAGGATTAACATACTCCAGACTCTATTATCTTCTACTTCGGGGTCATCCGCATAAACATAAGTTCCCGCCCAATCCGACACTTCTTCTCTTGTTGTTTGTCCATTTAAGACACTTTTGATTTTATTTATGCATTCTATTAGCTTTGGCTCGGTCAAATTGATCACCACGTATTCAAGTACTAAATGATTTGTTATTAGTATGCAAAGCACCGTACTGATATTTAGATATTGAAGCTTTTTCCGTAAAAGATATGTTCCAAAAGGTTTCTAATCTACCAATAAACAAGCACACAGCCATATTCCGTGTGCAATACACATAATCCGAATTGACACTCAGGCTCAACCAAAATAAAACTATGATTGAGAATCCCTTCATCGAACTCAATACACTCCAATAAGCAGTCAAGGTGCTCGAGACATTTTCCAAAAGAACAAACTAACGCACCAATTTCGCTGCTGTATTGATGAAACAGCAGAACGTCCCGGTCATCATAAGCAACATATGACTGAGATATTTTCCAGATCAGCTGTTTCGTTTCCGTTTTTTCGAGGGCATCAACCTCACGGGTGTTGGCTGGTATTGAATTTGATAAAACCAGCTTAAGCAATTGCCTGCTTTGCGCCAGATCAGCAAAACGATAAGTGAAGCCTCTTTCTGCACAAGGGACTAGTTTTTCTTTGATTTCGCTCATCAATAAACGTCTTTTATTCTCGGCGAGTTTTTCGATCAATCTTTTTTGCATGAGCCGCATTCCCTCCGCCGGCAATTTCTCAAGTTCTTTTAAATTGATTAACCATTCTCTTGTTTTCGTTGTCGTTCATGTTTAGATTTGTTCTGAAAAAGCTTGTATCGCTTATTGATACAAGCCTTATCTTCAACTATTTAAAACTCACCCAGCGGATTTTCCCCAAAACGCTCCCACAGTTTTGGAAACCTATCAGGCAAATCTTCTTCTTCCCAATCCAATTCAATACCGTCCGATTCGGCAAGCCCCTTTTGCTCAAGCGCATCTAAAAGCTCGTCGTGTACTTCATCATCCCATTCATCGTCGCCAGTCTTTATATATGTCAACGCTTCGATTGCCATTGACAGCAAGTCTTCATTTTGCGGATAGCCTTCCTCGTCAAGCGTTTCCTCCGTGATGTGTGCTGCCAAATACTCGTGATCATCCAGCACTTTTTCAAATGTCTCTTTACCTTGGGCAATCAGCCATCCGCGGGAATAATCAAATGTATCGTCCGAACAACCGTCCATTAAGATGTATGCTGCCGCCCATAGTGAGGACAAATAGCTTTTTTGCATGAATGTCTGAAGCATAAATTCAAAATCAACGATCTCATTGATTTCTTTTTTCAATAATGCATCACGCAGCCACTCATTAGGTTCTTCCTGATTGCCAGCTTGGTCAATAAGCTGCCAAAACGATGTTTCATTCATTTGTCTTCCCCCCTCTGATATCCCTCTTATAGATCCCTGAATCTGATAGAGCATAAATAGCATTACTTGTCAGTTTCACCTGTTGTATCGAGAGCTCCCGCCCGTCTTGATCACAGCACTTCACCTCTTGTATCGGCAGACTGACATCAGCCGGAATGAGGGACAGTGAATGTTCATCTTTGCATATCCAAAACCCGTCATCTGAAATTGCAAGCTGGTCATATACTCCAGAATATTCTTTATCAGAAACAATCCACACTCGTCTCACGTCCGTCTCATCAAAGGCAGCAATGACTGTATAAGAGTAATACAGCATGTATATCAGTCCATCTTTTTCTGCAAGTGCATAGCAGTCATCTACCACGGGCGCATATATTTCTAAAAGCTGTTGATCAATATGAGTTTCCTTTAGTTGTCCGTCTAAAGTACAACACAGCACACTTTGTCCACTGGGGTTTGCGTCACCATAAATGCCTTCATCACTTAAACCCACCCAAAGGTTTTGTTTCTCGTCCAAAAGACAGCAGGAAACCCCTGAAGGCAAGGGAAAAGCACTTTTCACCCTTCCCTCTTCTGAAAAAACCTTTACCTTCGGCTCGTACGATTCGTAATAAACGAAGACATAGCCATCTGCACTTTGTTGAAAGAGCAGAATATCGCTGTATGCAATCGGCTCTTTCACTTTAAAATCCCGAACATCACCGGAAGGATCATAGATTGAAATGGTGATATCTCCTTTCAACCCTTTTCCAATGTAGACACGCCCCTGTGGATCAGCATGGAAAAAACAACCTTGGGTGTTTCGTGTTGATGATTTTATTCATTGGTTATGCTCCCAGGTTAGAAAGGGCAAGATATGTTTTCTTACTCGTTTATATACTTCATTAAATATATTGTCTTTGGTTTTTACCCATAAATCGTATAGTCTTTTACAGTTAAGTTCTGACCGCATTGGTGGAATGCTGATTGCTCTCCATATAAGCTGAAGGTGAGAGAAACCCATAAGAAGTCACGGACTTTATCACAATATTTATTGACGTTTCCCCAAATTCATTCGATATCGTAATCCTCCCATTCTTTCCAATGGTTATTAGGAACTCCTACATTAACTGGACCTATTCCGCTTTCAAGGTATTGAGCAAAAGATTGAAATGAAATTAATTCACTTGGATCTGTTAAATAATCAGGATATTCCCAGTTCTCTGTTTCGTATACACCTTCATCATCACCTTTTAAACCTAGTTCACTCTTAAGTTTTTTTGGTTTAATCCAGAGTGCGTCTCTAAAATTGGCATCCTCAAACAAATTTCTAAAATATGTTTTCCATGCCTTTTCTTTGGTCTTCTTTTGGAATTCATTTCTTTGGTGAATATTTATGCAGTAAAGGGAATCTGCAATTTTTATTTTCACTGCTTCGCTTAATTGATTAAAGTTACTTTCACTATATGTTACTTCCTCATCTTCTTTGGTCTTTAAAACGATGTCATTAATTATGATCAATTTATAGTTCTCTGAAAAACAGTTACTATAAGCATGAACAGACAGAAAGGGTCCTTCATTATCTATTTGGAAGCATTGGATTGCCAGTAACCAGTGTTCTTTATTTAATCGTACTAAGGTACATTTACTTCCAATATAATTAGATTCGCGCCATTCAAAAAGAGGTCGATTTAACTCACTGAATTCGTCATCTAATAGACTAAGAATTTCTGTTTTTTTAATCAATGTTTATTCTCCTTTTTTACTGTTTTTATCTTTATACTTGCAAACTAAATAATGATTTCGACCTTTTCAGGAAAATATATCCTTTTTATATCGTGTATGATCATCATATGATAAAATATTATGGATACACAGCCATAGGCTGTATATCCGTATCATCTTTAATAATACTGAACAGAATCTGAATATGTCCATGTTGACCAATCAGTGTTACCTTTCTCAAGTTTCTGGATATATGCAGCATCTTTACGACAAATTGCTTGAGCAATAGCTTGAAAGAAAGGAGAAAGGCTAGGAAAATCCTTTTCTGTTTCAGGATGCATCCAAGATTCAGTTGAATACAGTTGGTCATAATCGCAGGAGAGACCTGCCAATTGTAGTTGTTCTTGTTTTGTCAACCAGAGTGTGTCGAGGAATAAACGATTTTTAATCATTTGCCTTAAACATGTAATCCATTCATTCTCTGATGTAATCTTTGCTAGTATTTCTTGCTCAATGAAAAATTTAAATGTTCTCCCTCTAAGGAACACATTGATTTGTTTCCTTGTAAAACCTGGTTCTACATCTTCCAACTCTAGTTGATCTCCTAATTTATCTACAAAACAAAACGGTTCATCCACTAAATAATTTGCTGCATTATTTATTAACTGATTTCCAAACGTATAAAAATCAATGGCTGGACCCAATTTCGACAATCCAAACAGCTGGATCGTTAAAAGCCAGTTATCTTCATCAACAAATACCGAAAGTTTTCCTTTGGCAAAATCAAAATTCGAATTACAAATAAGAGGGAACTCTTCCTTTCTGAATGAATCGTTAAGTAATGCTAGAATCGCTTCTTTTTTTCCCAATTTCCTCACCTCCGTTGATGTCTTTTTCTCAAAATAGAACTCGTATATCCTCCCTGTTTCCGCGAACAAGTTTGACAGTGAGGATATAGCCTTTGACGCTGGCCTTTCTTCCTTAATTTTGATACTGGTTGGTGATCCGCAATCCAATTTCCACTTTTAGTTCCAGGATGCCTTCTACCACAAGTGTGACAGCCATATTTATTCCCAATCTTGTTTAATACTCTTCTTTCCTTTTTATTCAACCTGCTACTTGTACTTCTTGCAGGTATTGACCTTTTGGCATATTTACCTGGTTTTAAATACTTCTTAGCTCCCTTCGCAACACCTAAAACCTTCTTGGCGCCTTTCAGCACTTTTCCAGGGCCAAAGTTAGAAGCAGCTGCCCAAGCAACACTTTTCCACCCTTTACCTGATTTATATGCCTTGTACCCATCATAGGCTGCAAATCCAGCATTTACCACAAGCCAAACCCAATGCCCATCAGGGTCAACATTCATCACAGGGTTATTATTTCCATAAGCATACCCATTCTGATCCAATGAGTCGCCATCGCTGCCCGGGTCTGGGTCAAGTGAGAGGAACACGCCGTTTCTTGGCTCGTAGTAGCGGGCCATGAGGTAGTACAGGCCGGTTTCTTCGTCGTATTGGTAGCCTGCGTAGCGGTAGCGGTTGTCTTTTACTTTATCGCTTGCTTCGGTTTTTGTTGGATTTCCCCATGCGTCGTACTGATATTTGGCAACCGTTTTTCCGGTGCTGTCTGAGATCGCGATGACGTCGCCGTGTGCGTTGTAGTGATAGAAATATTTCTTGCCATTTTCTGTGTAGGATAACAGCTGGCCGCTGTCCCCGTACGTGTATGATTTTGTGACGTTGTTGTCCGCGTCTGTTTCATACAAGACGTTCAAGCTGTCTCCGTCGTAGAAGTAGTTCGTGACTTTTCCGTTGACGGTTTTTTGGATTCTGTTTCCTTTTTCGTCATACTTATATGTTGCGAATGGCTTGTCTTCGCCTTTTTTGGTAACGGCGGTCAGGTTATCTTCTGCATCCCACGTATATGTGAATTTGCCGTCGGATGTGCGGTTGCCGTTTTTATCGTAAGAGATGCTTTCATCATTGACTTTTGTCAGCTGGTTCATGATGTTGAAGGAAGCGTTCACCGTTTTGCTTGAGCCGTCTTTTACAGTTGTAACGGTTTTCCGGTTCCCGAATCCATCATATGTGTATTCAATGACAGTACCGTCTTCATGGGTTTCTTTGACAAGCTGATTCAGCTTCCCATACTCATATTTCACCTTGCCGCTTGCTGAGCTGTTTATCGTTGTGCGATTGCCGTTGGCATCATATTCATAGCTTTCCGTCAGAATGCTTCCGCCGTTTTTGTCACCGATATGCAGCGAGCTTACAAGGTTTCTTTCGTCATATGAAAAACTTGTTCCGCCGCCGTTGCCCGTAATAAAGGTTTGGACGTTTCCATTTTCATCATAATCAAATGAATATGAAGATGTACTGTCTTTCATCTCAATCATTTGGTCCAGCTTGTTATACGTAAATTGATTCGTTCCTTTTTGGTCCCCATGAGTCCACGAGAAGGTTTTCAGCTTATCGGAGTCACTAGGGTATGTCCAAGTTTGGCTGCCGCCGCGGTCAGTCAATTCGGTTAAACGGTTTTTGTTGTCAAATGTCCGTTTCTTTGTGGTGTTCTGCTCTTTATTAACGACCGACGTTTCATTTCCATTTTTGTCATACGTGAAATTGTACTTTTCTGTACCGTTATACGACTTTGATTTCACCCGGTCTGTTCCATCATAAGAAAGAGACACTTCGTTGCCATTTGGTGAAATGGTTTTGGTCAGGTTGCTGTTGGCATCATATTCGCTTGCTAGCACATTGCCCAGAGGGTCAGTTGTTTTGACAAGCTTGCCCATCACATCATATTCGTATTTATAGGTTTGATCTGCTCCCGCCCGGATGGTTTTGCTTACCTCATTGCCTTCCTTATCATAGCTGTGAAGGATAGAAGTGCCGTTGGAGAGCGTCATGTTTGTCAGTTGGCCTACCTGATCATACGTATAGGTTGTTTTTTCACCTTTTGCATCCGTTTCAGCTGTTTTCTTACCAGTTTCATCGTAATCAGTTGAAGTGGCGTAACCTAGTTCGTCCTCTTCCTTGGTCACATAGTTGCCATTACTGTCATACGTGCTTTTAGTCAGAAGGCTTCCTTCAATCAAACGGATATCATCAAACCAGACTGTGCCTGTCGCACTCTTTTGGAACAGAATACTAATATCTACTTTATTGATCGGCTTTGTTTTAGGGATGACGACAGCTGCCCGGTTCCATTCCTGTGTTCCAGAAGGGAATTTCGCATTGTAGACGCCTGTGCTGCCGTCAGCGTAAGTGACATTCGCCTGCAGAGAATAGTCTTTTTCATCTGTAAATTTGACGCTGCTTGCTTTCGACATTCCTGTCAGTGTGAGATAAACCGGTTTGTCATTTGCGCTTTGCCCTAAGACAACGGTTTGTTTTGTTACTGATCCGGCTTGGGACGCACTGGTCCGGGCAGCTTTTAATGATACATCATCATTAAAGCCTTCTTCAGAATCAACGGATGCTCCGCTTACATTCCAGTTTTCCGTCGCTGATGTGAAGCTGCTGTTTTGAACTGGGTTATAGCTTGACGATACTTCGCCTTTTTCCAGCTGGACTTCATCGAACCATGCTTTTCCTTTGCCATCTTTATCATTATGATCGACTTCCATATACACAACGGCTTTTCCTGCATTTGCTGGAGTCGTAAAAGTGATTTGCCGTTTTGTCCAGTCATTTTTTCCGGCTAATGCACTGTATTCATTGTGAATCCATTGAATTCGTTTTTGATCTCTGTCTCGCAAATCAATGTTAAAGTAGGCTCTTGTTTTTGCTAGATCTGTTTTGATTTTCCCGCTTAATGTATAGGTTGTATTCGGCTCCAGTTCAACTGTTTGTGTCGCTGAGGAAAACCCGTGATCGGTTCCGGCAGACGTTGATTGACTCAAGATTTCCAATGCCTTTGATCCGGAAAGAACTCCGCTTTTATCGGTGATAATTGAGATTTTGCCGCTGTCTTTAGAGGCAGTCAGATTCCAGCCGGATTTTTGCGCTTCAAAGCTTCCATCTTTCAAAATATTAGTTGAAGCTGATAAATCTTTGCTCGATTGAATCTGGTTTCCATATTTATCATAAACAGCTGCTGACGATGATTTTCCGCTCTGATCGGTTTCGGATACAGCATCCAGTCCGTCATAAGCAATATCCGTGACATTGCCCTCGGTATCCTTCATTTTTGTGACATCGTTGTTTTTGTTATATTCGTATGTCTCAGTTCCATATGCGTCTTTAACCGACGTAACGTTGCCATCTTTGTCATATTGATAGCTTTCCGTTGCTTTTCCGGTGCCCACGTCGTTTGGATCGACATCTTCTACGACATTGTTGCCTTCATATTTTGTATTCGTTGTAATTTTTAGCCCTTCAGCATCATCAATGACCTGAATCGGATTTCCCGCTTCATTATAGCCATACTGTACCTTCCGGCCATTTGGCTGTGTCATGAGAAGTGTCTTTTTATCAGCATCATAGCTGTAGACATATGTTTCTTTTTTAGCGTTGATCGCTTTTTCGAGACGGTGTCCGCTATACTGATATTCGGTAAAGACAGGCTTTGCTTCGGTACTGTTGGCTGAATACTGTTTGACAAGGCGCCCTTCGCCATCATAGTCATAGCTTGTGACAGTCCCGTCTGTATCCGTAACCTTCTTCAACAAATCATTCTCATATGAGTAGGTGACTTTCTTATTCTTAGGTCCGGTGATGGACGTCACATGGCCATTTTCATCATATGTGAATGTGAGCTTGCGGCCTGAAGCATCTGTAATGGCTGCCAGTTGATTTTTGTCGTTGTAAGTGTAGACGGTTGCATTGTTGTGGCCATCCACTACCTTTTGAAGCTTACCGCCTTTTTTATTGAAATAAGCATTGGTTTGATCTTTTGTTTTTAATATGAACTGATCAGCAGTTTCTGTTAATTCAAGATATACACCGGTCGGCGGCTGAAACGTGCCATCGGCTTTTTTCGTGAATCGATGTGTCGTAGCGTCTTCATCGATATACATTGCCCCGCCATCCGTTGAGATGACAGATGTTTCTGCATCAGCATACCAGCCTTGTCCAAATAAGTGATCAGAGCTGTCAAGACTGTTGTAGGTTCTCGATAAGCCAAGTCCCGGACCGCGTCCGTCAATTGACAAATCTTCTTCATTCACAATGACATTGCCTGTCGCACCATTTAACTGGCCGCTTGGGATATCAATGATAGACCAGTATTCTTCTGTCCCAAGGAATTCTGCTCCTTCATGGAACGTTGGGTTAAAGGGCGCCGTTGGAATTGTTTCACCATTCGCATCATAAGCGACAAGCGTGAAAGAATAATTCTTCTTCCCTTTGTAATTCCCATTTGCATTGTTATAGACAGGTGATGGATCGAGGGCTAATTCCCCGCCTTTTCCATCTGTATGAAGCTTATAGCTTCCAGCTTTGATTTCCTCAGAAGTCGGCCAGATGTTTTTATTTTGGGTTGTCCAATGATCCGCGTCACCCACATCAAAGGATTGATATTCTTTACCGTTGTAAATGTTAACTTTATAGCCTTTCGCATTTTGAACCTTTTCCCATATCAAATTCACATAGCCCGTTTGACTCGATTTTGTATTTGTATACAAATAGCCAGTTAAATTCTTTGGCTTAGCGATATCAGGAAGTGCCGGGTTAGCAGCCGGTGATGCAATGGATTCGCCGTCTTTGTTGTATGCGATAATTTTAAACGAGTAATTTCTTTTGGCTCCATCTCCCCCGGCGTTTTTATAAGTTGGGCCGGGATTGATCGGCAGCTCTGCTCCGCTCCCGTCCTTTAGGTGAAGAGCATATTTTCCCGCCTTGATTTCTGCACTTGTCGGCCAGATCTTTTTCCCTTTTGTGGTCCAAGACGTCTGATTTCCGAGATCAAGTGTCTCAAAGCCTTTCCCATTGAACACCTGAATCTTATAGCCGGTTGCACCAGATACAGCTTTCCAAGAAAGATCGAAATATCCTGTGGTATTTCCATTATTATAGCCCTTGGTTGACGGTGCTTGTGCTTTTCCTACATTAGGGATAACAGGCTTTGCCGGTGCGGACATCGCTCCTTCTCCCTGATCAAAGATTGCACTGACGCCGATCCAATAGTTTTTGCTTGTGGCATAGCTTCCGCCGGAGTTCTTATAGACCGGAGATGGGTCTAGCGCTAGTTCAGTTCCGCCTTTTCCATCAAGGTGAAGCTTGTACTTACCGGATGAAATTTCTGCACTTGTCGGCCAAATATTTTTCCCTTTTGTGCTCCAGGAGGTCGTGTTGCCGACTGAGATCGCTTGATATTCTTTCCCATTATAGATCCATACCTTATAGCCTTTTGCACCCTCGGCTTTTTTCCAGCTGATATTGAAAAAACCAGTGCCGTTCCCATTATTGTATGCTTTAACAGCAGGTGTGCTCGCCTTCGGGATGGTATACGTCACTTCAATATACGGTTTATTGGCGGAGTTCGCTGAAGAAATTAGTTTTTTCCAATACTCCTTGCCGTTTCCGTTTGTATGAAGCTTAAATCCATAGTTGGCCCCGCCGGAGTTCCATGACTTTACAGCAGCGGTCACATCATAACTCGCCCACTGTCCTTTATGGACGTCGGCTTTTCCGATATTTTTAGATGCCGGTTTGGTGTTCCATGTCACTTTTGCATTATCATAATTGCTGTTTACCGTATCCAGCCAAAGACCGGTTGCCTTTGTTCCATAATAGGAATGGGCTACGTATGTTTTTAATGTAGCTTTAGTGACAGTCATATTTTGAATTGGCTTTAGGTTGTTAAATTTCATGAACGCATAGTTTGTGCCTGTTGTTTTGTCATAATAGCCCGTTTTCAGTACATAGGCCTTTAAATTAGCATCCCATTTTTGTGAGGAGGCCGAATAGTTCGTCGTCGGGTAGGCACTCATGACAAACGTGTCCGATGAAACAGATAAAGAAGTTGACGGGTCAATAGAAACTGGATATACGCGTTCCGGGTCTTTCAGCCAGTTCTCGTCTGCCGTAAGATGAAGCAAATACCCTTCTTCATTCTTTTCCAGCTTATAGCTGACTTTGTCTGACCGTTCAACCTCGCCGGAAAGCTCATCTAGTTTTGAATCCGTCATAAAAGGCTTAGGCACAGAAAAAACAACTTTGCCTTTTTCATCAGAAAAATCAATGGATCCATCCTCTTGTTCTTTAGCCTGCAAATCGGTTTTTAACTGAAATGTAAATGTGTTGTATCCATTATACTGATGAAGGACTAAATCTTCTTTTATGTTTTCATTGAATGTGAAAGTCTGAAGAGCAATATTCGGAAAAACATCCGGATACACAATCTCATTACTGTCAGTCTTATAATCTGCTGAGGTATCTTTCGGAGTAAGTGAAGTTTTATTCGGGCCTTTCGCTTCTACAAGTGAATATGTAACCTTATGGTCATTATGCTCAAAAGTCGCATAAAGCCCGTTCTTCATTTGCTTTTGAAAATCTGAATTCAAAATGGCGTTCTCTGTTTCGACTTGTTTGCTTGTCGACTCTTTTAACTCAGGAGAAATGTCTTCCCAGTCAGCATCCGGTGTTTCCTTTATATGAATAGGGTCAAGGTATACTTCCTGTTTATAGACACCGTCACCTTCATAATAGAGCTTTGTATTTTCTGTTCTTTCTGAGGTGATCTCTCCCTCTTTGTTTATATTTTTTGGATCAAAAGGTATGGCTTCCTCAGTCTGTTCTTTCCGAGAAGTTTCTTCTGGATCATCGGCAACAATACGATTTCCATTCTCTTCTTCTGTGGTTTTTGCCAGTACATCTGCTGGCAGTAATGAAATCATTAAAGCCAACACTAAAAATGCTGCTATGAACCTTTTACAGTTTCGCCTCTTTCTTTTTTTCATTTTCTCTCTCCTTCTGTAATAAAAGTAATATTTACTCAATAATCTTAACTAGACTGAAATATTATTACAATATTTTTCTAGAAAATTTATCTTATTTTAAGGATTAGCGAGAGTCTATTGACCTAAAATAAAAAAAGGCCGCATAGGCCTTTTTACATTTTTTCATTATTGGATTTGTTCAATATCCGTACCTTCAGCTGCCACATTCTCCTTCCCCTTCCTCCTGACAAGCGTCAAGGCCATGCCCGCAAAGATCAGCACGATGCCAAGCGTTTGATAGAGGTCAGGGCGGAAACCTGTGAAGACGGTATCGAGCACGATCGCCACAGCCGGATCGAGAAATACAATGATTGAAATAAATTTCGTTGATAAAAATCGCAAACTGTCAAAAAACAACAAATATACTATACCCGTATGGATGATGCCGGTAGATACCACCATAATCCAGTTTCCCTGAGATAGGTCAGCAAAAGCGCCAAAGTGAATAAACGGAATCAGGATGATAACCCCTAAACCCGTCTGCAAGAAGGTGGTCGTGTAAGGACTGAGATTGTGAATGCCTTTTCCCAATAAAGTGGTGAACGCATAAAACAGTGCGGCGAGAACTGCCCATATGATCCCTGATCCCATCAGCTGTGTCAATGAAGTGCTGCCGTTAATCCCGGAAATCAGCGCAGTTCCCAGAAAGCAGATGATAATGGAGCTGACGGAGATCACATTTAATTTCTCTCTGTAGAAGAAGCTCCCCAGAAGAAGAACAAGCACCGGCGCTAGATGATAAACAGAGATGGCAATTGTAACGGACGTTTCTTCAAAAGACTTAAATAAGAACACCCAGTTGAATACAAGAAAGAAACCGCACGCCAATGTTTGCAGCACGTCTCTCTTGCTCCATTTTTCAGTTTTATACTGGCCGGACGTCAGCCAGCAAAGACCTAAAAACAGCGTCGCGCAAAGGCAGCGGACAAAGACCAATTCAAATGACGGCAGATTGGTATGCTCTGAGAAAAAGCCGATAGAACCGAAAATCACCATAGAGATGACCATTTTGATTACGGCTGTTGATTTTTGTTTTGGTGTGATTGAGAGATCTTGCTGCATCAAGCGTATTCTACCTCCAATTATGTATAGGGAAAAGCACCCCAACTGCAAGGTGCTTTTCCTTTTTTTTATAGTTTCTTGCCGGCCGTCCAGCCGCCGTCTATGACAAAGTTTGAACCTGTAATAAAGTGCGCCTCATCAGAAGCCAAATACTTCATACAGGAAACGATATCACTCGGCTGCCCCCACGTATGAAGGGCATGGTTATCCTTGATCAGCTGAACCATTTCATCGTCTTGAAAATACTCTTCCGTTAATTCTGTTTGGATCACGCCCGGTGAAATGCTATTCACCCTGATCCCCTTTGATCCGAATTCCATAGCGAGCTGCTTCGTCAGTCCGATGACCGCATGCTTGGAAGACACATAGGCAGCCCGCGCAGGCTCTGCCATCAGCCCGGACACAGAGGCGATGTTGATTATACAGCCTTGTTTCCCCAGCTTTGACCACAGCCTTGCCGCGTCCCGAGAAAGAATAAAGGCGGCCGTGAGGTTAATGTCTATGACCTTTTTGAATGATTCTGCCGATAATTCAAGAACAGGGGTGATTTCCCTTATCCCTGCTGTATTAATTAAGATGTCCGGAATCAATTGGCTTTGTTCAAGCTTTGGCATCAAAGATTCCGCCTGCCGGACATCAGACAAGTCTGCTTTTTCCATGTAAAAGTCACTGTTTACTATAAATTCTGACATTTTATTCGTTTGAATATCCACTCCAACGACTCGAAAGCCTTCTGTTAGAAATTGCTTTACCGCCGCAAAGCCGATTCCGCTATTTGCCCCAGTTATCATTATATTCTTTTTCTTCATCATTTTACATTCTGCCTTTTTTCATTTTGGTAATTTGTAATAATCTGAATATTATTATTTGACAATATATTACAAATAATTTAGCATTGCACTACATCCTCTATTTTCCACATTTTCTATCATACAGGAAATTACTAAAAAAATCATCTACTTTTTAAGGAGAGATTCATATGGTTCAAGTTTCAAACGTACAAAAAGAGTTGACATCCGATATTTCTAAATATGCTTCTTTTTTAAAGGAAAACGGCTATTCGTATATCCCAGCAGATTTCTATCAGCAGAAAACAACGGACGCTGCAGTCCGCGAACTACAGCTTACATATGATGATTTGAAAGCTGATCCTAAAGGAGGCGGCCGTTACAGAGCGCATTCCCGCTACATTTTGGCTCCTGACTCCGACACTCTTGAATTAGATCCGGATAATGGATATTTCCAATCAAAAGAATATAATTATGATGATGGCGGTATCGTCAGACAATTTAAAAAAATATCAGATGAGTTTCTACAGCATCCTGTAACGCGGCATATGATACATTCAAATGTAGAAATGGCCCGCCAAACCGATTTTGTAGATTGGGAGAAAGAAGTGATCATCGGGCTTCACCAAGTCAGATATCAAGTGACACCTGACGCGCCTTCATACAGCTCACCCATTTGGCTGCATCGTGACGATGAACCGCTTGTTTTCGTCCATCTATTTCAACTGAGCGAAGATGCTATCGGAGGAGATAACTTAATTGCTCCGTCTGTTAAGCAAATTGATAAAGTGCTGCGGCTGACAAACCCGCTTGAGACACTTGCTCTCGGGCAAAAGGTCTTTCATGCGGTTACACCGGTCGGCACTGCCAATAGAGATGGCGCGCATCGAGATATATTATTAGTTACATTTTCTAACAGATAAAAAAAAGCGCCCAAGGGCGCTTTTTTTACAAATCTATCGAACAATCAAAACCGGGCATGTTGATAATTGAGACACTTTATGGCTGACGCTTCCAAGCATCATTTCTTTCAGGCCGCTGATCCCCCGGCTGCCAACTACAATCAGGCTGACGCCTTTCTCTTTTGCGTGATTTAGTATCTCATGCGCCGGCTCGCCATTCGCGTAAATGGTTTCAGCTTGAACGCCTTTTTCGGCTGCTTTTTCTTTTGCATTTTCAAGGATTTTCAGGCCCTCTTTTTTAACCTCGTTCCTGATTTCATCAATAAAGTGTTCAGGCACATAGACAATTCCCGTCAGAGAAGAAGTCGTGACGACGGCTTCTCTCCCCACATGAAGAATGCTTAGTTCCGCTTGCTGCTCTTTTGCCAAATGCACTGCGGCATCAAGGGCTTTTGCACTCATGTCTGATCCGTCAATCGCTACTAACATTTTGTTAAACATGCTCTTCCCGCCTTTCGGACTGTGGGTGGTTCATCTTTCTCTTTTATTGTCTGCCTGCATTTCGTTATTGTCAATTGAAGTGCATGAGTTTTCAAAAAATTGTCAGAGACTCTCTCCGTTTGTGGCGATGACCTGCTGATACCAGTTGAAGCTTTTTTTCTTGATGCGGTTAAATGTTCCATTTCCTTCATTGTCCCTGTCCACATAAATGAAACCGTAGCGTTTTTTCATTTCCGCAGTAGATGCGCTGACAAGGTCAATTGGCCCCCATGATGTGTATCCGATTAATTCAACGCCGTCCGCAATGGCTTCGCGCGCTTCAATTAAATGATCACGCAGATAGTTGATTCTGTAATCGTCCTGAATCGTGCCGTCCTCTTCAACCTTGTCTACAGCGCCAAGGCCGTTTTCAACAATGAACAGCGGCTTCTGATAACGGTCGTATAAGGTGTTGAGCGTGATGCGCAAGCCTTTCGGATCAATTTGCCAGCCCCATTCTGATGATTTGAGGTAAGGGTTTTTGACTCCGCCCAGCAGGTTGCCCCCTGATTTTGCAAGCTCTTCCGGATCTGTGCTCGCCGCCATCGACATGTAGTAGCTGAATCCAATATAATCCACCGTATGTTCTTTCAAGAGCTCTTCATCGCCTTCAGCCATTTCAATTTCAATATTGTTTTCTGCCAGATAGCGTTTCATATATCCCGGGTATGCGCCTCTTGCCTGAACATCTGAGAAGAAAAGTGTTTTGCGCTCATTCTCCATTGCCGCGAAGACATCCTCCGGCTTAGAAGTCATCGGATAGGTTGTCGTTGCCGCTATCATACAGCCGATTTTCGAATCAGGAATGATGTCGTGACCCGCTTTGACAGCAAGAGCACTGGCCACAAATTGGTGGTGTGCCGCCTGGTACATCGCGTTTAATTTGTTTTCTCCTTCTTCAAAAACAAGACCGCCTCCGGTAAATGGCGCATGGAGCACTACGTTAATTTCATTAAACGTCATCCAATACTTCACTTTGTGTTGATAGCGTTTGAAAACCGTTTTGGCATAGCGTTCATAAAACTCTATGACTTTGCGATTCTTCCAGCCGCCATAATTTTTCACTAAACCGAGCGGCATCTCATAATGAGAGATGGTTACGACAGGCTCAATATGATGCTTTAACAGCTCATCAAACAGATCATCATAAAATCTGAGGCCTTCTTCATTGGGCTCCTCTTCATCGCCATTCGGAAAAATTCTCGTCCACGCAATCGATGTGCGGAACGCCTTAAATCCCATTTCTGCAAATAAGGCGATATCCTCTTTATAACGATGATAAAAGTCAATCCCGTTGTGATACAGATTCAAGGAAGTCATTGATTCATCAAATGGAGACATGATCCCGTTCGGCGATACGTCAGCTGTCGAAAGCCCCTTACCACCCTCGTTATAAGCACCCTCCACTTGGTTGGCAGCAACTGCGCCGCCCCATAAAAATCCTTCTGGAAATCGTTTTTCATTTGAACTCATATTGATCACCCCATTAGTTTTTTCAAGATAAAGCAAGCAGCGCTTCTTTTGGCTGCACTTTACCGATCTCTTTCACCGGCGAAAACGAATATTGGTCTGTGTTGGTCACAATCACCGGGGTAATGACGTCATATCCCGCGGCTTTGATTTGCTCCAGATCAAAGGACACGAGCGGATCTCCCGGTGCGACCTTGTCGCCTTCTTTGATGTGAGCCGTGAACCATTGTCCCTCCAGCTTTACCGTGTCCAATCCAATGTGTATGAGTATTTCAGCTCCCTGATCACTCGTAATGCCAATTGCGTGTTTTGTTTTAAAAATGGTGGTAACGCTTCCACGAACAGGCGACACAACTTCTCCTTCTTCAGGCTCAATGGCGAATCCTTTTCCCATGATCCCGGCAGAAAACACTCCGTCTTTAACTTCACTTAATGCTTTCACTTCTCCCTTAATCGGGCTGTGAATGATCTCTCTGCTGCCTTCATGCACTGCCGGCTGCTGGCTGCCGTCAGAAGGCACATCCTCGAATCCAAGCAAATACGCAGCTGCTGTTCCCGCCGCAAACGCAATCACAAGGCCGATCATCGCGTAAATAAACGTTGGGCCGATAAAGACAGGGATGCTCGGGAGACCTGCATTCCCCCCGACGATATAGGAAGCAACACCCGTCATGCCGTAAAACGCGCCACCGGCTGCACCGCCAATCAAAGCGGCCGCAAACGGCTTTTTCAATCGCATATTCACGCCGTACATCGCAGGTTCTGTGATCCCCATCAGCGCCGTGATGCTTGTGGTAAGCGCGAGTGATTTAAATTTTTTGTTTCTGGAGCGAAGGAAGACGGCAAATGATGCTCCCGCCTGCCCCATATTCGCCAAAAACATAGCCGGCAGTAAATAATCGTGGCCGTTTTGAGCGATGTTGTTGATCATGATCGGCACAAAGGCATAGTGCATGCCCGTCATAATGATTAAAGAGAATGTACCAGCCAGCAAAACCATCGCCACAAGCCCTGCATGATCAAACAAATAATTGACCCCAGAAGACAAGTATTCTCCTAAAATAGCGCCAAGCGGACCGACTGTAATCAATGTCAGCGGCACGACAATCAATAGCGTGAATGTCGGAACCACAATCAATTTGAGAGATGCGTGTGTAAAACGGTCAATCCATTTTTCCACGTATGAAGCAATCCAAATCGCCAGCAAAATCGGGATGACCGTTGACGAATAAGTGGCAGCGGTTACAGGAAGCCCAATAAAGGAAATCGGTTTCCCCGCATCGAGCAGGGCTGTCAAATCCGGATGCAGGATCGCCGCCGCAATGGCAGCCGCTACGTACGGATTGCTTCCGAATTTTCTCGCCGCACTCATCGCTAGCAGGAGCGGCAGGAAGTAGAACGCACCGTCACCGACAGCCGTCAAAATGACATGAACCTGGCTCTTCTCCGCCATCCAGCCAAACGTAACTGCCAGCGCAACAAGCCCTTTGATCATCCCCGCTCCCGCAATCGCAGGCAGAATCGGAGTAAACACCCCAGAAATCACATCAAAGACCGCACTCAGCACATTCTTTTTCTGAGAGGATGAACCAGCGCTCTTTTCATCACTGAGATTGCTGTGCCGCACAATCGCCTGATACACCTTCGGCACATCGTTTCCGATAATGATTTGAAACTGCTCGCCGCTGATATTGGTGCCCATCACCCCCGGCAGCTGCTCCAGCTGACTGCGATCCGCCTTAGCGTTGTCATGAAGATTAAAACGCAGCCTCGTCATGCAGTGAATCACGCGCTGAACGTTGTCTTCACCGCCTACGAGTTGTAATATGTCCTTCGATAATTTATCATAATCCATGTGTATACCTCCTTTTTATGGGGGGACTGCTGGAAGAAAGGTGGCCGCCTTTCACCAGCTTTTTTTCTATCAAATGCTGCATCACCTCCTAAAAGAGAATAAAAAAAACCTAAATGACACAGATTGCGAGAGTCTCCTCCTGCACCTGCACCATTTAGGTTTTGCCTGCTTTCACAGTAACAATCCTGACGGGTCGTTTTATTTGTTTGTAGGTATACTTTAGCACTAGATTCGCGGGATGTCAACGCTTTCATTTTTGGGTTTTGACTAAAGGGAATACTTATTGAGGACTGTTTTGTTATAGAGGGAAGCCATTTTGTATATTTTGTTTTATTTTTCCGAAAATACTATCAAATATATCAGCTGACTTAATATAAAAATAAAAAACCTTGAAAGGCAATTTAGCCCATCAAGGTATATGTTTTATTTTTGACTATCCCTTTTCCATATACTTTCTCCGTCAGTTAAAAAAACTGCACTTGGCGGATCATCATAAAGTGAAATTTCAACTAATGAACCTTTCTTTTGTATTAACCAATTATATAAACTACTTTCTTCACTAGTAGGATGAGCTAAAATATCATTTACTTGAAATGTAACTGCATAATATTCGATAAAATTCACATCATCGTCATCCAACCCATTGTCTGTTTCAAAGAGTGTGTCTGGTTCACCAATAATCTTTAATCCACTATCCCACTCTATTATCAAGTCACTATCTTTATACTCTTTTAACGCTTTTATTAAAGGATCATATTCCATGTATATCCTCCTCTTATTACTTCTTTAATGGTTCTGAAGGCACTATATGCGCTCCGTCTTTTCCGTAATGAATCATTCCTCTAGTAGTTTCAATGTATTCACCAGTATCACGATCATAGTATTTTCCAATTGGTTTACCAAAGTCTACTCTTTCTTTTTTACCGTTTGGTAGTAGTTGACCTTTTCCTGCAAACTTATCAAGCAATTCCTGTGCTGTTTTATTATCACCATAGAAAATACTCTTGTTTTTACCATTTGCTATTTCTTGTTTGTAATTTGGCGTATTAGGAATATGTTTCTCTTGAGCACCTGGCTTTACTTTTACTGGGAATCCATGTACTTCTCTGTAAGGTCCTTTAGGTACTGACTTCTTTCCATAAGAAGGTACACCATTACCCGTATCCTTAGCAACGTTTTTAACTTCCGAAGCCTTCTTAGCCTTTTTCCCATCATTAATAAGTTTATTAATATCTATTAACTTTTCTAACTTAGCTATTTTGGCAAATGGTACTGAGTTTATGGAGGCAACAACACGGTCTTTCCCTGTGACTTTTTCGCCTGATACCGGATCTCTGCCCGTGGCTGCCTTAAAAAGATCATACACGCCGGTAAGTTCTACAGCTGTCTCTAAAATTTTCACTGAAATCAGTTTTTATATGTTCTCTATGTTCACTCGTATTATACACTTTACCATTGATAACGATGATATTTTTACTTACCTTTTTAGAATCACCCGTTTTGACAACTGAATCCACTTTAGACTTTTCATTCTCGGCTAATTTCTTCAACATCATCTCCATCGGAGAATCATCCGCCTGCTTCATTTGCGGGTTAATGGCGCCGAAGGTTTGGTTGATGTTTTCTTCCTCCTGCGATTTCAAGATGGAGCCGCTTTTGTAGCCTGTGATTTCAATTTTCGGACCGGTGTACATGGTTTCAAGCTGGTCTATATATTTTTTCATCGTTTGAAAATCTGATTTTGCGGTTTCTAGTGCTTGGGTTTGCTGGCCGTCAAATCGAAAGAGCTTATTCAGGGTGTCCGAAATCAGTCGCTCAGCCTGTTCTGTTTCCATCCGAAAAAAGGAATCATTGACTGTCGGCAGGCTGACGATGTGATCAATGGCTGATGTCTGGCGATTCACTGCGTCTGTGAGCTGTTCTGTCACTTCTCGTGCATGCTTGACCCCGTGTCTTGCATCGTGTGAGAGAAAAGCCTCTGCAATCATGCCATGGGAGTCAGATTCTACAGAGGAAATCGCATGCTGTGTTTGTTTCAGCACTTTTTTGTATTCGTCGATAAACATGCCAAAGAAAAGGAGAAAAGGCTTGTGGCACTCCTCGTAAAAGGTCCGGATGGCATCTCCGCCTTTTCCTTTCAGCGCATCCTTCATGCCTGCCAGATGCTCAACGCTTTTTTCCAGCTTCTCCAGCTGTTGCTTTTGCTTGTCCAGTTTCTCAATTGTATGCTGAATGCCCTCGTGAAGAGCGTGGACATCTAATGTTTTCAATCCCTTGTCCGCCCGCGCTTTATTTCATGGAAGATGATATGTTTTCGTCCGTTTCCTTCATGGCGTTTACCGCGCTTTCCGTTTGTGCGATATGCTTGGCCAGAACAGACGCATATGCTTCAGTGAGCTCTTTGATGTCCTTATTTAATTGCTCGATGGACTTCACAACATTCAAATGGTTTCTGCCTGAGAGATGGCCGGGTAAGGAGGACTTGAGTTCAGCTGAATTCTTGAGCAGCGGAAGTTTAAACTTATACAAGTCTTTGAATATTGCCTCACGATATAATAACGAGTAAAATAACGCTAAGTGTTAAAATAACATTAAAAATAGTCGAATTGGAGATTTAGAGTCATGAATGAAAGAAAAGAAAGACAAAGCTTATACCTAAATCAGGAGCTAGCTGATAACCTTTTATTTTTAAGCAAAAAGACTAATGTATCAATGAATGGCTTAACCAATTTAGCAATATCAAAACTATTATTAGAAATGGGTCTAACGAACATTGACCTGGAAACCGAAAAAACAATTGAACCAATTAAAGAAACTAAATACTGCAAATTATTAAATCAAGTCACGGTAAAGTCTGGACCTTATATTTGCGCCATAGAAAAAATTATTATAAAAGAAACTGAAGAAGAAGAAATTAGGTTCGCATATTACAAAAAATCCAAAAATAACGCATTAAGACTAATAAACCGCCCATTAGACATTGATGAAGAAACATTACTATCTTTATTTATAAAAGCAGTAATAGAAAATATATTTGGAGAAGAGTTCAAAAGGAAACTGAAATCAATTTTATAGTTTATATTAATTGTTGTTGATCTTAGATAGACGAATATTGGGAGAAGTGAAAATTATGAAATTAATTGCAGTAGATTTATTCTGTGGTGTCGGGGGCTTGACACACGGTGTTCAAAAAACAGGAATTAACGTAGCAGCAGGCATTGACATTGATGAAACTTGTAAGTATTCTTTTGAATTTAATAATAATAGTACTTTCATAAATAAGAGCGTGTCGGAAATAACTTCTAAAGAACTATTAAGTTTTTACGGAGAAGATACTGACACTATTAAAGTTTTAATGGGTTGTGCCCCATGCCAACCCTTTTCAACATATACTAGAAAAAAAAATAAAGAGAATACTGATAGTAGATGGGGTTTACTTTATTCATTTGCTAGTCTAATTGAACAGATAAAACCAGAGATTGTTTCTATGGAAAATGTACCTTCTATTACAAAAGAGACAGTTTTTAAAGATTTTGTTGAAAACTTAGAGAATCAAGGTTACTTTGTACATTGGAAAGTCGTTTTTTGTCCTGATTATGGTGTACCACAAAATCGCAAACGCCTCATTTTGCTAGCCTCAAAAATAGGAAAAATATCATTAATACCCCCTACCCACACAAAGGAAAATTATGTTACAGTAAAAGATGTAATTGGAAATTTACCTGAAATTGAGGCTGGTGAAGTACATAAAAACGACAGTCTGCATAGAAGTAGTAAGCTATCTGAGAAAAACTTGCTAAGAATCCAACAATCTAAACCAGGAGGTACTTGGAGAGATTGGGATAAAGAACTCATATCAAGTTGTCATAAAAAGAAATCTGGAAGTAGTTATGGCTCAGTTTACGGTCGAATGGAATGGACTAAACCATCGCCTACAATTACTACACAATTTTATGGATATGGTAACGGTCGGTTTGGACATCCAGTTCAAAACCGAGCTATTTCTTTAAGAGAAGGGGCCTTACTTCAAACATTTCCAAAGGAATATATATTCAATAATCCTGAGCAAGAAATAAGCCTAAAAAAAACTGGTACTCATATTGGTAATGCAGTCCCTGTAAGATTAGGGGAGGTTATAGGTATGAGTATAATCAACAGTATAAAGGAGTCTAAGTATGACTGCTCAAAAGTATAAAATGACTATGAATTTAAATGTCCTTCAGCATTTAGGGTTGAATTTATATAGTAATATTCCTGCTGTATTATCAGAAGTAGTTTCAAATGCATGGGATGCAGATTCCTCACAGGTAGAAATAACTATAGAATCTAACGAAATAACAATAGTAGATAATGGTTGTGGTATGACGAGTGATGATATAAATGATAAGTACTTAAATGTTGGATATCAAAAAAGAGAACAGGGGTCCCCAATAACTGAAAAGTATAAAAGACCTGTAATGGGAAGAAAGGGCATTGGCAAACTCTCCTTATTTTCGATTGCTAATGTTATTGAAGTTTATAGCTGTAAAGATGGTATCAAGAGTGGCTTAGTTATTTCTAGTATTGAGTTAAAAGATAAAATAAAAAATGGAGAAGTTGAGTATTATCCAAAAGAAATTGAAGAGAGTAATGAATTTTTAGAGAGCGAAGGAACTAAAATTATATTAAAAGATCTAAAAAAAAGAACTTCAAACACAGTACCATTTTTAAGAAAAAGGTTAGCAAGAAGATTTAGTGTAATTGGATCAGAGTACTATTTTAAAGTCTTGATCAATGGTGAACCAATTTCAGTTGAAGACAGAGAATATTTCCACAAGCTTCAATATTTATGGGTTTATGACGAAAAAGACCTCTCAAAATATAGCAAACTTTCTCCGAACCTTGAAGATGAACCGAAGTTAAGAAACGGAAATATTAATAATACTGATTTATATGTTAAAGGCTGGATTGGAGCTGTTGAAAAGGCTGGCGATTTAAACGAGAACAAAGAAAATCTAAATAAAATCGGAATAATGGTTAGAGGTAAGCTTGCTCAAGAAGATATACTCATTAACTTTTCAGAAGGTGGTTTATATACAAAATACTTGATCGGGGAAATTCATGCCGATTTTTTAGATACTGATGATGAAGAGGACATCGCTACTAGCAGTAGACAAAGTATTATTGAGGATGACGATAGATATATTAAGCTTAAAGAATTTATACATTCAGAATTAAAGTATATAGCAAAAGCATGGAATGAGAATAGAAAAGAACGTGGAACTGAGGAAGCATTGAGCATTCCTTCAATTAAAGATTGGTTTAATGAACTTTCCAGATCTCACAAAACAAAAGCAAAATCGCTTTTCGGAAAGATAAATCAATTATCTTTGGATCCAATATCAAAAAAAGACCTTTTTAAACATAGTGTATTAGCATTTGAGAGTTTTAAGATAAAAGAAAACTTAGATGAATTTGACAAAGTAACACCAGAAAACTTAAGTCAGTTGACCGAATTAATGGCTAATTTTGATGATATTGAAGCTACCCTTTACCACCAAATTATAACGGAGCGTTTGAAAGTTATTAATTTATTATTAAAGAAAGTAGATCAAAACGACTTAGAAAAAGTGCTTCAAGAATATATCTTTGATCATTTATGGCTACTAGACCCCTCTTGGGACAGAGCAACTGAAACACCTTTAATGGAGAAAAGATTTACTAGTATTTTTGAAGACTCTTCGACAGCTCTTAATGCAGAAGAGGCAAAAGGGCGTTTCGATATTAAATACAAAAAAACATCTGGAAAACATATTATTATTGAATTAAAACGAGCAAGTGTAAAGACAAATACCACGACACTTCTGTCACAAGTACAAAAATACAGTAAATCCATGAAGAAAATCCTTCGTCAAATAGATTCGAATGAGCCGTACGAAATTATATGCCTGCTTGGTCAAGAGCTTACAGACTGGGAAGATGAAGAAGATAGAGAAAATACTAAAACAAACCTAAAAACAGCTAATGCTAGAATAGTAATGTATGAGGAATTAATACAAAATGCTCAAATAATGTATAGTGATTTCCTCGAACAAAACAAAAAAGCAGGAAGAATATCACGGCTTATTAGCAGTATAGACATGGACTTATAATCTACCCTTTATTATTTCTTTAAGGTTGTGATGGTCAACAATCCACTTTGTTTCTCCTTCAAAACTTGCACCATCACACCTTGATATAATAGGTCTATTCCCAAATGCCTTTGCATAACCAACAATAAAGTATTCAGTTGTTGTATCAATCTTAGGAAGTCCTCCTCCCAAAATTGGATAACCTTTTGACCTATTAACCGAATACTTTTTCACATCAATACCTCCTTTTTAGAAATAACATTTATACGTTTATTTTCTATTCTGTTAATAACTAATATGACCTATCTGCATTCGATATTCGGATTTTAACCATTTAAAGCCCAAAGTATACACTTATTTGACGTTTTCATTTCAAATGCTAAATCAACAGAAACAGTTTAGTTTATTAAATGTTTAATTTTTGCTTTATATACAATGCATAATGTCTAAATATAAATAGCTGTCGAATCAATTCGACAGCCCAAAAAGTTAAAATTAGAAGGTGTTCCCTTTCCCCCATACAGCCTCACCGCTGCCATTCAACACACTAAACGTCATGACGTTCTTCTCTCTCACCGAATCCCACTGGCGTAAAAATACCCCGTTATACTTCTTGCCTGCTAACGTGATATCGGCGGTGTTTTTTCCGGTTTTCTGCCATGTTCCGGTCATTTCCCCGGAAATGGTGTGGTTTTTGTTGAGCTGGATGTTGATGGTTTGTTTGATGTCGGCTGAGATGTCTTTTCCGTGCTGGATAAGTTTGTATGTTCCTGTGATGTCTTTTTGTTTTACTTCTTTCAATGTTTCGCCCGCATAACGATATGGTGCTGCTACCGGCCAGCCGTCTTTGTTCATGAACAATTGGTGGACTCTGACTTCGTGTTCTTCACCCCTGCCCGGGAAGCGGGTGTGGAAGATTAAATAGGAACGCCCGGTTTTCTGGTCATAGTATGCGGAGTTGTGGCCTGGTGAGACGTACCCGGTGCCTTTTTCATTTTCTGTTTCAAAAGTGTAGCTGCCCATAAGTTTGACCCCGTATGGTTCGATGGAACGGTCGTCGAAGAATGTGCCTTCTTTACCGCGGACGTCGAGCATTGGATTGCCTTCTGCATCATAGTAAGGGCCGTCTGGTTTCTTGGAGCGGGCCACACGGATGTTGTAGCCGCCTGTTGCATCGAGACCGCCATATGATAGGTATAAGTAGTAGTATTGGGTGTCTGGATTATAGAGAACATACGGGCCTTCGATTCTGCTGTGGTTGCCGCCGAGCAGTTTTTTTCCGTATCCCTGCCCAGGAAGCGGGAAGCCCGTTTTTGGATTCATTTCAAGAATGAAAATGCCGCCTGAGTATGATCCGTACACCATCCACAGCTTTCCGTCTTTATCAAAGAAGGTATGCGGGTCGACGACATTCGGATGTTTGGTTGCGTCATACGGTGTTCCATCGCTGCTTGTGCCTTCCATTCCTGATTTCAAAAAGATGCCTTTGTTTTTGTATGGCCCTTCGATGTTGTCAGCGACGGCAACACCCATGGCTGACCTAGGCGAGTCGCCGCGGCAGGCGTTGTAGTACATGTAGTATTTGCCGTCCGCCAGCTGCGTGACGTCAGCCGCCCAAAGAGTGTCGGATTGGGCCCATTCGAAGGTTTCTTTTAATTCTTCATAGACATTCGGAATCAGTGGGTTGTCATTGCTTACGCTGGTGGTCAGCTGCTGCCATTGCATGAGGTCATTCGTTTTTGCTGAAGCGAGATGAGATCCAAAAACATAAAAGGTGCCGTTTGTTTCAATGATGGAAGGGTCATGGACGCTGACTTCTTTAAATACAGGTTTTTGTGCATAGACGGAGTTTGGGAGGGTGAAGGCCATGATAAGAGCTGCAAGAAAACATACACGGAACAATCGGTTGAACATCTAAACAATTCGCCTCTCTTTTTTATTAAATTTTTAAGCGCTTACATTTCTCTATGAAGAAACACCGGCCTATTAAAACAGCCGAATGTTTTCATATTCAACAGATAGGTGATTTCTCACTGTTCTCTTACATTGTCAGACTGATGTCTGTTTGGCACAGAACTGCTGCTTGCATATCCTCTCCTTCATAGTTCAACTCTTTTGCTGTTTCTCCTTCTTTCATCACTCTGTTTTTCATTCGCGTACATGTAATAACTGCTTTGTCCGTTTTTGTAAAGGCGTCGACAGTGATACAGCCATTTCGTTTTCGGCGTTTTTTAAGATGATGCCTGATTGCCCGTCAACACCGGAGTCAGTTGGCTGACTCTTTAGAAAAATGCCTTGCGAAAAATACGACGTAGTAAACGCATATTGAGAGTAAGACAGCGGCCGCTTGCCTCCTGTCTGGATATCGTGTGCAATCGCTGAAAAAACCCATCCTGCTTTCTGCGTCACACTATTACAATACCAATCTAACTTGTTAAAGACTGTAAAAAACCTTTTGACTTCTGCTGCTGAACCAATTAATATAATACTCAGTTAATAGTTATCAGAATTTTTAGGAATTGAGTGATTCATATGACACTGCATAAAGAGCGTCGGATCGGCCGGCTGTCTGTTCTCCTGCTGCTGAATGAGGCGGAAGAAAGTACGCAGGTTGAGGAGCTGGAGCGAGACGGATGGAAGGTCTGTCTTGGCAAGGTAGGATCAATGGACGCGCATAAAGTAGTAGCCGCAATTGAAACCGCTTCCAAAAAGAGTGGTGTCATTCAATCTGAGGGTTATCGGGAGTCACATGCGCTTTATCATGCGACGATGGAGGCTTTGCATGGCGTGACCAGAGGTGAAATGCTGCTGGGATCGCTGCTTCGGACGGTGGGATTGAGGTTTGCCGTTTTGAGGGGAAATCCTTATGAAAGTGAAGCGGAAGGCGATTGGATCGCTGTCTCGCTTTACGGAACAATCGGGGCGCCGATTAAAGGTCTTGAGCATGAAACATTCGGCGTTGGAATTAATCACATATGAAACAGCCCATAGATCTTAGACGATAGGGGGCTATGCGTGAAAACAGAAGTTCACAGCATAGCTCCTTTTTGTATGGGCGCTTTACCAAAGTAAAGAAAAAGGAGTTGGGCTTATGGTGACTTTAGACGGTTCTTCATTGACAACAGCCGACGTCGCTCGTGTGCTGTTTGATTTTGAGGAGGCAGCGGCTTCTGAGGAAAGTATGGAGCGCGTGAAAAAAAGCAGAGCAGCAGTGGAACGGATTGTACGCGACGAAAAGACAATCTACGGCATCAACACCGGATTTGGCAAATTCAGCGATGTCCTGATTCAGAAAGAAGACTCGGCGGCGCTGCAGCTGAATTTAATCCTTTCTCATGCCTGCGGAGTCGGCGACCCTTTTCCTGAGTGTGTGTCCAGGGCAATGCTGCTTTTGCGCGCCAATGCGCTGTTAAAAGGCTTTTCCGGTGTACGCGCTGAGCTGATCGAGCAGTTGCTTGCTTTTTTAAATAAACGCGTCCATCCTGTCATCCCTCAGCAAGGATCACTTGGCGCAAGCGGAGATCTGGCGCCGCTTTCCCACTTGGCGCTTGCGCTGATCGGACAAGGAGAAGTCTTTTTTGAGGGGGAAAGAATGCCGGCAATGACAGGCTTGAAAAAAGCAGGTATTCAACCGGTAACGCTGACATCCAAGGAAGGGCTTGCCTTGATTAACGGGACTCAGGCCATGACTGCAATGGGGGTGGTCGCCTACATCGAAGCTGAGAAACTAGCCTATCAAACAGAACGAATTGCCAGCTTAACGATTGAGGGGTTGCAGGGAATTATCGATGCATTTGACGAGGATATTCACTTAGCCCGCGGCTATCAGGAGCAGATCGATGTCGCAGAACGAATTCGCTTTTATCTATCTGACAGCGGCCTGACAACCTCCCAGGGAGAACTGCGGGTACAGGATGCCTATTCATTGCGCTGTATTCCGCAAGTACACGGTGCGACTTGGCAGACACTAGGATATGTCAAAGAAAAATTAGAGATTGAAATGAACGCAGCTACAGACAATCCACTCATTTTCAATGACGGTGACAAAGTGATTTCCGGCGGAAACTTTCACGGACAGCCAATCGCCTTTGCCATGGATTTTCTGAAAATCGCAATATCAGAGCTTGCGAATATCGCAGAGCGTAGGATCGAACGACTTGTGAATCCGCAGCTGAATGACCTGCCGCCGTTCCTGAGCCCTCATCCCGGTCTGCAATCCGGTGCAATGATCATGCAGTACGCCGCGGCCTCACTCGTTTCTGAAAATAAAACACTGGCCCATCCTGCAAGTGTGGATTCCATTCCGTCATCCGCCAACCAAGAGGACCATGTCAGCATGGGAACCATCGCCGCTCGGCATGCTTATCAGGTGATCGCAAATACAAGGAGAGTCATTGCGATCGAAGCCATTTGCGCATTGCAGGCTGTTGAATACAGAGGCATAGAACATGCAGCGTCCTATACGAAACAGCTTTTTCAAGAAATGAGAAAAGTCGTGCCGTCCATTCAGCAGGATCGTGTTTTTTCCTATGACATTGAACGCTTGACTGACTGGCTGAAGAAAGAATCTTTAATACCTGATCATCAGAATAAAGAACTAAGGGGGATGAACATATGACTGATGTAAAAAAATCAATCCGTGCCAACAGAGGAACAGAGCTTGAATGCTTAGGATGGGAGCAAGAGGCAGTGCTTCGGATGCTTCGAAACAACCTTGATCCAGAAGTCGCCGAGAAGCCGGAGGACCTCATCGTATATGGCGGGATTGGCAAAGCCGCACGGGATTGGGACGCTTTTCACGCCATTGAGCATTCCTTGAAAACATTAAAAAATGATGAAACATTGCTCGTGCAATCCGGAAAGCCCGTTGGCATGTTCCGTACACACCCGCAGGCCCCTCGCGTGCTCCTAGCAAATTCTGTTCTTGTTCCGAAGTGGGCAGACTGGGAGCATTTCCACGAACTTGAGAAAAAAGGGTTAATGATGTACGGACAGATGACGGCTGGCAGCTGGATTTACATTGGCTCACAAGGCATATTGCAAGGAACCTATGAAACCTTTGCTGAGCTCGCGCGACAGCACTTCGGAGGCAGCTTAAAAGGAACATTGACGCTGACAGCGGGTCTCGGCGGAATGGGAGGCGCCCAGCCGCTGTCTGTCACGATGAATGAAGGCGTCGTTATTGCCGTCGAGGTTGACGAGAAACGCATCGACAAGCGGATCGAAACAAAATACTGCGATCGAAAAACAGCATCGATTGAGGAAGCCTTAGCTTGGGCTGAAGAGGCAAAGCTGGCAGGAAAACCTTTGTCCATTGCACTTCTCGGAAACGCAGCTGAGGTGCATCACACACTTTTGAACCGAGGCGTCAAAATTGATATTGTGACAGATCAGACATCTGCCCATGACCCTTTAATCGGTTATGTTCCCGAGGGCTATTCACTTGATGAAGCTGACCGTTTGCGTCAAGACAATCCAGAGCTTTACGTGCGCCTTGCGAAGCAAAGCATGAAAAAACATGTCGAAGCCATGCTGGCCTTTCAGCAAAAGGGCTCTATTGTATTTGACTACGGCAACAATATCCGGCAAGTCGCAAAGGATGAAGGGCTGGAGAATGCCTTCGATTTTCCGGGGTTTGTCCCTGCCTACATCCGCCCTTTATTCTGTGAAGGAAAAGGGCCGTTCCGCTGGGCGGCGCTTTCCGGAGATCCGGCAGATATTTACCGTACGGATGCGTTATTAAAAGAGCTGTTCCCGACAAATAAAGCCCTTCACCGCTGGATTGATATGGCACAGGAAAAAGTCACCTTCCAAGGCTTGCCGTCCCGTATTTGCTGGCTTGGATATGGAGAACGAAAAAAGATGGGCCTCGCCATTAACGAGCTGGTTAGAAGCGGGGAGCTAAAAGCGCCTGTCGTTATTGGGAGAGATCATTTGGACTGCGGGTCTGTCGCCTCTCCAAACCGGGAGACAGAAGCGATGAAGGACGGAAGTGACGCTGTTGGTGACTGGGCTGTGCTAAATGCGCTTGTCAACACGGCGGCGGGTGCAAGCTGGGTTTCTTTCCACCATGGCGGCGGCGTCGGAATGGGCTATTCCCTGCATGCCGGCATGGTTGCAGTGGCCGATGGAAGTGAGCTGGCTGACGAGCGGCTCGCGCGGGTCTTAACGAGCGACCCGGGAATGGGCATTATCCGTCATGCGGATGCGGGTTATGAACGTGCCGTTGAAGTAGCGAAGGAACAGGACATTATCGTGCCGATGCAAAAATAAAGGAGTGATGACATGCCAAAGCAAATTGATACGATTCTCATCAACATCGGTCAGCTTTTGACGATGGAAAGCAGCGGTCCGCGGGCAGGCAAAAGCATGCAGGATCTTCATGTGATCGAAGACGCTGTTGTCGGCATCCATGAACAGAAAATTGTGTTCGCCGGACAAAAAGGGGCTGAAGCCGGTTACGAGGCAGACGAAATCATTGACTGTTCGGGACGCCTTGTAACGCCCGGCCTCGTTGATCCGCACACCCATCTTGTATTTGGCGGATCTCGTGAAAAGGAGATGAACCTTAAGCTTCAGGGCATTTCATATTTGGATATTCTGGCGCAGGGCGGCGGGATTCTGTCTACAGTCAAGGATACCAGGGCGGCTTCAGAAGAAGAGCTGCTGCAAAAAGCCCATTTTCATCTGCAAAGAATGCTGTCCTACGGCACAACCACAGCAGAAGTGAAAAGCGGCTACGGCTTGGAAAAAGAGACAGAGCTCAAACAATTGCGTGTCGCAAAAAAACTGCATGAAAGCCAGCCTGTTGACCTTGTTTCCACATTTATGGGAGCCCATGCGATTCCTCCCGAATATCAAAACGATCCAGATGAATTTCTGGATCAAATGCTTTCCCTTTTGCCGGAAATCAAAGAGCAGGAGCTCGCCAGCTTTGCTGATATTTTTACAGAAACAGGCGTTTTTACAGTCAGCAAATCCCGCCGTTATTTACAAAAAGCAGCTGAGGCAGGCTTCGGATTAAAAATACACGCAGATGAAATCGATCCGCTTGGAGGAGCTGAATTAGCAGGTGAACTAAAGGCTGTCTCAGCCGACCATTTGGTAGGGGCATCGGACGAAGGCATAAAGAAATTGGCTGAGGCAGGAACGATCGCCGTCCTCTTGCCGGGCACGACATTTTATCTTGGCAAAAGCACATACGCCAGGGCAAGAGCTATGATTGATGAAGGGGTATGTGTCAGCTTGGCAACGGATTTTAACCCTGGCAGCTCGCCGACTGAAAATATCCAGCTGATCATGTCGATTGCCGCGCTTCATCTGAAGATGACTGCAGAAGAAATATGGCACGCGGTCACAGTCAATGCCGCATATGCCATAGGAAAAGGAGAAGAAGCCGGTCAGCTCAAAGCTGGCCGCTCAGCTGATCTTGTCATTTGGCAAGCCCCGAACTATATGTATATTCCGTATCACTACGGGGTCAATCATGTACATCAAGTCATGAAAAATGGAACAATTGTTGTCAACAGGGAGGGAGCCATTCTTGGATAAGTACCCTTTTCTCAGAGAGGCCGGATCTTCGTTTAAAGACCGGGATGTCACAAAAATGAGCGACCTGATCGCAACATGGGACGGCCAGGACATTAAGGGACCGGCGTTGATAGGTGTCCCCCTATCAAAATCCTCCATCAGTCATTCAGGCGCTTCCTTTGCACCCGGAACAATACGCCAGGCTCTGAAACATTCATCAGCCTATTCTGCTGAGCTTGGAGAGCACGTCGTATCAGAGCTTCTATATGACCTGGGGGATATCGATATTCATGTCACTGATATCGTAAAGTCACATCATCACATTTTCCAAACCATGCACGCTCTGCTTTCGGATCATCCGGATTGGGTGCCGCTCATACTTGGGGGAGATAACTCTATCAGCTACTCCACAATAAAAGCGATAGCACAAACAAAAGGAACGACAGCGGTGATTCAATTTGATGCCCATCACGATGTTCGCAATACGGAGGACGGGGGGCCGACAAACGGCACCCCCTTCCGCCGCCTTTTGGATGAAGAGATCATTGAAGGTCAACATTTGATCCAGCTGGGTATCAGAGAATTCAGCAACAGCCAGGCCTATGAAGCATATGCAAAAAAACATAACGTGAACATTCACACGATGGACATGATCCGGGAAAAAGGACTAATCCCAACGATAAAAGAGATTTTGCCTGTTGTTCAAGATAAAACAGATTTCATTTTTATATCTGTTGACATGGATGTCTTAGACCAGTCCCATGCACCCGGCTGTCCAGCGATTGGCCCGGGCGGCCTCTATACAGACGAATTGCTTGAAGCAGTCAAGTACATCGCACAACAGCCCAATGTTGCCGGGATTGAAATTGTTGAAGTCGACCCTACCCTCGATTTTCGAGATATGACAAGCAGAGCTGCAGCTCATGTTCTGTTACACGCATTAAAAGGAATGAAACTCTCCCCATTCAAGTGATCTTCTGGCAGGTTGTATTTTGGGTATAGGAAACTCATCTGCCTAATGAATGGCAGTTAAAAGGAGGGCGAGACAGTGAATCTTCAGGAGAACAGCAGCCAACAGCTAAAACGCACAATGAAAAGCAGGCACCTATTTATGATCTCATTGGGAGGCGTCATAGGCACAGGACTTTTCCTCAGTACCGGCTATACGCTACATCAAGCCGGACCCGGCGGTACGATACTCGCTTATGTAATCGGCGGGTTGATGATGTACCTCGTCATGCAATGTCTCGGCGAATTGTCGGTTGCCATGCCGGTGACCGGCTCTTTTCAAAAATATGCTACAACATTTATCGGTCCATCTACCGGTTTTATGGTCGGCATCATGTACTGGATCAATTGGGTGGTGACGGTAGGCTCTGAGTTTACCGCATCCGGTATTCTCATGCAGCGCTGGTTCCCTGACAGCAGTGTATGGATGTGGAGTGCGATTTTTGCAGCCCTTCTTTTTATATGCAACGCATTTTCAGTTAAGTTATTTGCGGAAACTGAATTTTGGTTTTCCAGCGTAAAGATTGTCACCATTATTTTATTTATCATTTTAGGAGGAGCCGCCATGTTTGGCCTGATCTCTTTAAACGGAACGGCGGATGCTCCTATGTTGTCAAACTTCACGGACCATGGCGGGCTGTTTCCGAATGGCTTTCTCGCCGTTTTTATCGCGATGATATCTGTGAGTTTTGCCTTTTCTGGTACAGAGTTAATCGGCGTTACAGCAGGAGAATCAGCAAATCCTCAAAAGGATATTCCGCGATCCATCCGTAATGTCGCATGGAGAACCGTGATTTTTTTCATTGGCGCTGTCTTCATATTATCCGGGTTGATTTCTTGGAAGGACGCAGGCGTGATTGAAAGCCCGTTTGTAGCCGTATTTGCGGAGATCGGAATCCCTTACGCTGCTGATATTATGAATTTCGTGATATTAACAGCCTTGCTGTCTGTCGCCAACTCAGGCTTATATGCTTCGACCCGTATGATGTGGTCTTTAGCAAATGAAAACATGATCAGCTCCCGTTTTAAGAAAGTGACATCTAAAGGCATTCCTTTAAATGCCTTAATGATCAGTATGGCTGTATCTTGTTTATCTCTCGTTTCCAGTATCGTGGCCCCTGGAACTGTCTATGTGGTGATGGTAGCAATTGCTGGATTTGCAGGAGTCGTGGTCTGGATGAGCATTGCCTTGTCCCAACTCTTGTTTCGAAAGAGATTTTTGAAAAAAGGGGGGGATGTAAAAGATCTGACATTTCGCACGCCGCTTTATCCTCTTATGCCTATAGCCGCTCTCTTATTATGTTCTGCTTCTTGTATCGGTCTTGCTTTTGATCCCAATCAAAGAATCGCACTTTTCTGCGGAGTTCCTTGTATCATCCTTTGCTATCTGATCTACCATTTCAAAAGAAATGTTACAAAAGCGAAAAAAATCAGCCAAGAGGAATATCAGGCTGATCACATCCTGTAATCAAAAAAGCACACCCCACTCAGGATGGGATGTGCTTTATTTTTATTCAGTAATCAACGTATGAATCAGCTTCGGCGCCTTCGCTTCCGCGGCGATGCGGATGTTGTCATAGACTTTTGCGATGACTTCATCAACGTTTTCGCGGTTGGCGTAAAGCGTCACGAGCGGTTCGCCTTTTTCTACTTTGTCCCCGACCTTTTTGCGGAGCATGATGCCGACGGCTAAATCGATCTCATCTTCTTTTGTGGCGCGACCGGCACCTAACAGCATCGCCGCGACGCCGATTTCGTCCGCAACGATTTCAGAGACGACACCCGCTTCTTTGGCAGGCACATCAATTTGATATGCGGCTTGCGGAAGCTTAGACGGATCGTCAACAATTGAGCTGTCGCCGCCTTGGTTTTTCAGGAAATCCTTGAATTTCTCAAGTGCTTTGCCGTTTTTCATGACTTCTTCCAGCTTCGCTCTCGCTTCGTCCAATGTATCGGCTTTTTTCGCAAGCACAACCATCTGGCTGCCGAGCGTTAAGACAAGTTCATGAAGATCCTCAGGCCCCTCGCCTTTGAGCGTGTCGATCGCTTCTTTGACTTCAAGCGCATTTCCGATCGCAAAGCCGAGCGGCTGGGACATGTCTGAAATGACAGCCATTGTTTGACGGCCGACGTTATTTCCGATGCGTACCATCGCTTTGGCAAGTTCAGCTGCGTCTTCTTCTGTTTTCATGAAGGCGCCCGCTCCCGTTTTTACGTCAAGCACGATGGCGTCCGCCCCGGCAGCGATTTTTTTGCTCATAATCGAGCTTGCAATGAGCGGAATGGAATTGACCGTTCCCGTTACATCACGAAGCGCGTACAGTTTTTTATCAGCCGGCGTTAAATTGCCGCTTTGGCCGATGACCGCAACCTTGTCGCGGTTCACAAGTTTAATAAATTCATCCTTCGTCAGCTCCACGTGGAAGCCGGCGATTGCCTCTAACTTATCAATCGTGCCGCCCGTATGGCCGAGGCCGCGGCCGGACATCTTAGCAACCGGCACATCAAGAGCCGCAACAAGCGGAGCGAGAACGAGTGTTGTCGTGTCGCCGACGCCGCCAGTGGAGTGTTTATCCACTTTAATTCCTTCAATGGCAGAAAGATCAATCGTTTCACCGGAGTTCACCATAGCCATCGTCAAGTCCGCGCGTTCACGGTCACTCATATCCTGGAAGAAAATCGCCATAGCAAGCGCGCTTGCCTGATAATCAGGAATGCTTCCGTCTGTATAGCCGTTCACGAAAAATTGAATTTCTTCAGTGGTGAGTTCTTTTCCGTTTTGTTTTTTGATGATGATATCTACCATTCTCATGTTTGGTCACCGATCCTTTTCGATTAAGTTCAGTAAATCAAGCCCACAATTGCTGCTGATAAAAAGCTGACAAGCGTAGCACCGTATAATAATTTCAAGCCGAAACGAGCGACAACATTTCCTTGCTTTTCATTCAGTCCTTTTACGGCACCGGCAATGATCCCGATTGAGGAGAAGTTCGCAAAGGATACAAGGAATACCGATACGATCGCTGTTGTACGGCCGCTGAAATGGAAACCGTTTTGCGTAAGCGACGTCATGGCGACAAATTCATTCGATACCATTTTTGTTGCCATAATGCTTCCCGCATTAACAGCTTCATTCCATGGGATACCGACAAGAAAAGCGAATGGAGCAAACACATATCCAAGAATGCCTTGGAACGAAATACCGAATACTGCATTAAAAATGCCATTGATCAAGGCAATAATCGCGACAAATCCAATCAGCATCGCAGCGACGACAACCGCTACTTTGAAACCGTCAAGAATGTATTCTCCGAGCACTTCGAAGAAGGATTGTTTTTCCTCTTCCTCAACACGAAGCATATCCTCTTCTTTTGCAACCTCGTACGGATTAATAATAGAAGCAATTATGAAACCGCCAAATAAGTTCAAGACCAGCGCTGTTACAACATATTCCGGTTTCAGCATTGTCATATACGCGCCGACAATCGACATTGATACAGTTGACATCGCAGATGCGCAAAGCGTGTACAAGCGCTGCTGATTTAAAAGACCGAGTTCTTTCTTCAAGGAGATAAATACTTCTGACTGCCCTAAAATCGCAGAAGCCACTGCGTTATACGATTCCAATCTTCCCATACCGTTTACCTTGCTGAGGGCAAGGCCGATATATCTAATAATAAACGGGAGGACTTTCCACTTTTGCAGAATCCCGATCAGAGCGGAAATAAACACGATTGGCAAGAGAACATTCATAAAGAATGTCGTTTGGTCCGCATTCACCAAGCCGCCAAACACAAAGTTAATTCCCTCTGCCGCGTATTCAAGCAGATAACCGAATCCTTTTGCAAATCCTCCCACGAGGAAATTCCCTATTCCGGTATTGAGGAGAATGTAGCCAAGAATAAATTGCAAAATGAGCATAACAACAATTGGGCGGATCTTAATTCTTTTTTTGCCGCTGCTCGCGATCCACGCGAGGCCTAAAAACACGATTAAACCGATAATCCCAATCAAATACTTCATATGTGTTTCTCCTTTATTTGTATTCGCTTACAATCACTGTTTCCTCAGAAAACGGAAAGCAGTCTGCCTTCCGTCAGCTCTTAATAGTTGTCTCCGCCTGATGCATTTTCTCCTTTTACGATAGAAACACCTGCGCTGGCGCCAATTCGGCTTGCTCCGGCCTCTACCATTGTGTCTACATCTTCTTTCGTTCTGACGCCGCCAGATGCTTTCACGCCGATATCAGGTCCTACTGTTTTGCGCATTAAGGCGATATCTTCCTTCGTTGCGCCGCCTGTAGAAAAGCCTGTTGATGTTTTTACGAAATCGGCTCCCGCAGACACCGCTAAACGGCATGCACGTTCTTTTTCTTCATCAGTCAGAAGGCACGTTTCGATAATGACTTTGACAAGCGCTTTTCCGGCTGCAGCTTCCACTACACCGCGGATATCAGCTTCCACCACATCGTCTTCCTTGTCTTTTAAAGCGGCAATATTAATGACCATATCCACTTCAGTGGCGCCTTTTGAAATGGCGTCTTTTGTTTCGAACGCTTTTGTTTCAGTTGTATTGGCACCGAGCGGGAAGCCGATGACCGTACAAACGTCGACTCCAGTTCCCTTAAGCTCTTTTGCAGCAAGCTCCACCCATGTCGGATTGACACATACTGAAGCAAATTTGTATGTTTTCGCTTCTTCAATTAGTTTTAGAATTTCCGCTTTTTGTGTATGCGGTTTCAAAGCTGTATGATCAATTATGTTGGCTAATGACATCCTTCGCACACTTCCTTTTTTGTTAAGATATTTTTTAGCATAACCGACTTTTGAACATATGTAAATTGGTAATTGAAATTTTGTTCAACGAAAGGTTTGAACGTGTCACAAATCATTAACAAGCGCCCTCGCGGTATGCTGGTCAATGATTAAAACGTTGGCATATTTTCCGGTTAATGCTCCGTGAATGGAAGATACTTTTCTGCTTCCGCCGGCAACTAAAATGGAGCGTTCCTTCAGCCTGAGGTCTTCAAGCTCAACACCGATGGTCCGGTCATTGATGGCACTGCTGCAAATATTCCCTTTCGCATCAAAAAAGCGTGAACAAATATCCCCGACGGCCTGTTTTTTCAGCAGGGCTTTCTCTTCTTCGTTAAAATATCCGAGCCGAAACAACAGCGCTTCATCACGGACAGTCCCGACCGTAAAGAGAGCGATATTCGCCTGCTTGCCCATCTCAATAATCCGCTCAATATGACGGTCTTTCTCCACCATTCGCTTCACATCCGCATTATCAAACACGACGGGAAGCGGGAGATAGCGCGGCATCGTTTGAAAAGCCTCCGCAAACAGCTGAATCGTTTCAGCCGAATACGTGTTTACCCGGGAATGGCTGATACCGCCTTTCAGCTGGACGACCTCGACGCCTTTTACCTGCTTCGGCTGCATGTTTTGCGCGATTTGATACATGGTGGTTCCCCAGCTGACGCCGACAATGTCGCCGTCTTTTACCGTTTCATGCATATATTCTGCACCATAGCGGCTTAGGTCATGTGTAATTCCTGCATAATCGGGTGTCGGGGAAAACACAACATGCGCCTCAAGGAGCCCGTATTTCTCTTCAAGTATGGAACCGAGCGCATCCAAATCCTCAAAAGGGTCCATGACGCGAATCTGGACATACCCTTTTTCCTTTGCATATTGCAGCAGCCGGGAAACGGTTGGCCTTGAAATGTTGAGCTGCTCAGCAATTTGCTGCTGACTGTAGTCAGACTGATAGTAAAGCCTTGCCGCTTCTATGCTTAATTGTTGTTTTTCCCGATCCATTCTGCACCTCCCTGTGGATCAGTCCTGATAAAACTGCTTTTGATTTGCTTTTATTATACAGGCTGGCGCCGGCTTTCATCCACCTGATTTCTAAGAAACTGAAAAACGCTCTGGGCGCGGACCTGCCCAGAGCTTACTTCTCCCAGGTCATATGCTGATAAATGCCTTTCATAATGGCGTACATTCCATATAGGATCAGGCCTAATGCCAATATAGACAGAATCAATTTGCCATGCGGCTGCTGCGCGAGTTCGGCGAGCGCGCCGTCAAAGCCTCTTGTGTCGTCGGGATCAGCGGTCATGGCTGTCTTGATCAGAAAATAGCCGATAGCAGAGAAAATAATGGCCCGGGCGATATTGCCTGCGCGTCCGGTGTTTTTCGTGATGCATATCATTTGTTTGTTCATTTTTGACGTATCAAATTCTTTCATAAAAGCAGCCCGAACGCCTTTCATAAATTGAACAATCGCAAATACGATAAAACCCGCACCCGTAAGCCCTGTGAGCCATTGGCCGAACGGCTGCGCCAATACATAAGCGGACCACGTCTGTTCTGAAGTGCCGCCGTCCCCTTGGCCAAACACAAATCGCAAGGCATTCCAAGCGATGGATGTGTAAACGGCGGCACTGAAAAAGTTTCCTATTCTCCGTGACAGGCCTCGCCTGCTGTTTCCGTGCCCCTCCGTGTCCTTGATCGCGCTTAACACCATCCAGATCACATAGCCGATAAGGCCGATGCCTATTAAAAAAAGCAATAGTGACCCATACGGCATGCGTGATAGCGTTTGGAGAGCTCCGCTCGAATCTTTCGCGCGGCCTGCCCCGGCAGCCGTCATAAAAGCCAAAACCCCAAGCAGAATAAAAACGCCGCCGAATGCAAAATAACCAAGCCTCCCGAATCGTTTGATCCAGGGCTTGGTTTCCTGTTTTATTTTTGACATGTACCGGTCTTTCACCGCCATGTGTCCAACCCTCTTTCACAGAAATCTTTACTGTAACATTCCCGATTGGACAAAGTTGAAACAGCTTCTGCCTCAGCTATGGCTGGCAGAGGTTCGTTTTTGCTGTTTAGCTGATTGTGCAGGTGTCATCCAAGCAGCCGCTGCGGCAGCTGTGACTCCGCCTGCTAATTTCCCAATGATCATGGCCGCCGCCATTTCTTTTTTCATTCCAGCTACAAAACCGAGATGGCTGCCGAGTACAAAGGCGCCGCTGACCGCAAACGCGACATTGATGACCTTTCCTCTCGGCGTCATATCCTTTAATGAAGCCAGCATTGGGATATGATGCGCCAAAGAGGTCACTAAGCCTGCTGTTGCTGTCTCATCTAAATGAAGGCATTTCCCCAGAGCCTGAAGCGGTTTTTTAAAGGTTTTTGTAATAAATGCCGTCATCGGGAACGCCCCTGCCAGAGCAATGGCGATGGTCCCTGTCGTTTGTATCCCTGTCTCGACATTCTCCATTCCCGGAATCAGCACAATGCCGGTCATCGTTTCAACAGAAACAGCTGCAAGCCCGATAATCGCAACCATACTGACCGCTTTCCCGAAGAGATGAAACAACTGAATCATTCTGTCGGTGTATCGCCATAACCCAAAAGCGATGACAGCAGATAACAGACTCGGGATCAGAAGATTTTTACCTATCATGCCGATGTCAAAGCCTGCGCATAATCCGCCGATTAAGCAACCGATCGGCACTGTGCACAGCCCGATTAATATGCCTTTCGCAAAATACGGATGATCCTCTTTTTCGATGATGCCAAGAGCGACGGGAATCGTGAAGACGATTGCCGGTCCCATCATTGTTCCTAAAAACACCCATGAAAACAGCCCGGCCTGCGGATCTTTCGCCATTTCTCCAGCCAGCGCATATCCTCCCATATCAATCGCCAAAATGGTGTTCGCAAAGGAAGAAGGGTCCGCGCCAATCGCTGTGTAAAACGGAGCAACAATGGGAATCAAGATTGCTGCCAGCACGGGCGCCAGCGATACAATTCCGATCATGGACAGCGCCAGCGGCCCCATAGCCTTAAAGCCGTCCGCAAACCGCTCGCCTAGCCCCCATCTGTTTCCCAAACAATAATCCGCCGCTCCCCATAGTAAAAAGGCAGCCAAAATGAATACAACCGCGTCATTCACCGTCATGGTTTTCTCCTTTTTCAAACGTATGATTGGTTTTATCATATCATCTGAAATCACCGAATAGAGTTGATCTTATTCAATATGAGCTAAAAATTCTTTTATATCGGCTTTTTCAACGGCTGTTATAATGCGTCGCGCTTTTTCTTGCGGGACCGTTAATGTCAATTTTTCTTTTATGTCTTCTTCAGACAGCTCATTTCCTGGCGCCCCTTTTGGGCAGTCCACACGCGCTTCGCAAATCCGGCCGTCTGATAAATAGGCCCGGACAATCGTGAAACGGCCTTTTGGAACGGCATGAGGAGCCGGCTGAATAGCATTGTCATATACGCGCTGAATTCGCCCCATTGTCGTTTGAACCCCGTTTGGGATCGGCTGGCTGCTGAAATGTTCAACGGTCAGGCCGTGTCCATGCAAAGCAAGAGCAATCACATATTCAACGCTGAAACGGCCTTCCTCTCCAGTTTTTGGAGATCTTTCCGTCAATGCAGCATCTCCGCCTGGCGGAAATATCACTTCAATACGTTCGGTATTGGCCGCAGAAATGGTTTCTTCGGAGATAAGCTGTCGTACCGCATCTGCAGCATGGTGTGCCGCGGAACAAAATGGATAGATTTTAAACCATAGACCCGGCTGCACAATTCTCCACGGTGCCCCCCAATCGTTTAGCAAAGTGTGTTGTGCTTTCTCAACGTCACCGTACAGACTGAAGAAACCAGTTTCTCCATCAAATGCCGTGCGGGACCCGCCAAATTCTGATTGGGCCAGCTTAACGGCCAGCAAGCCAGCCTGAGCCGCCAAACCGGCGTGCAGCGGTTTCATTTCTGTTCCAAATTGCACCCTCATCCCAGCAGATTGCGTAGCCGCAAAACCAATTGCTTTTTCCAGCTCTTCCTGAGTCAGCTCCTCAGCATAACCTATGGCGCAGGCAGCAGCGATGGCACCAAGCGTTCCTGTATTATGCCAGCCCTTTTCATAGTGGCGGCTGCCAATTGATTCTCCCAGCCGTGCCATCACTTCAACACCAACAATATAAGCGCCAAGAAGCCGCTCGTCATGTCCGCGAGCGGCAGATGCAATAAGGGCCGGTACGATGACTGCACTGGGGTGTCCTCTTACATCGGAGTGGACATCATCAAAATCCAATGCATGGGCGATAAATCCATTGAGCATCGCGGATTGTAATGGCGCGGCCTTTTTGCCCTGTCCGATAATAGGAACAAGGGGCCGGCCTCCTTCATCCTCTATCAGACGGAGGAGCTTTTGAATTCCTTTATCTTCTCTTCCTGCGAATGAAGCGGCAGTAAAATCAAGTAATCCTTTTTTTGCTTCGCGAATCGCGTCAACTGAATGCTCAGGTTGTGATGTTCTCACAGCCGCTGCAAGACCTGCTGTCAGCCCTTGTTTGCTCATTTGATGGTCTCCAATACAATAACCGCCAGCTCCGCAAAGTATTGTGAGGCAACCGTAAGGGCATCTTCATCCAGTGTAAAGGCCGGATGATGCCACTCCTCCGTCCCGTTCGTTCCCATCCAGACAAAAAATCCCGGAATCTTCTCTTGATACAGAGCGAAGTCTTCTCCGCCCGGAGACTGCTCAGCGTGAACGGTTTGATAGCCAAGCCGTGCCGCAGCTTCGGATGCCGCATTCAAAAATGTGCCGTCATTCTGAACGGAAGGCAAATAAGGAAACCACTTGAATTCTGCTTGTGCCCCATAGCCCGCTGCAATTCCTTCAGCCACTCGTCTCATATGCTCCGGAACAGCCTGCCGCGCTTCTTTTTGAAAGGTTCGAACCGTCCCCTCCATTTCAGCTTGGTCTGGAATCACGTTCCACGACGTGCCCGCCTGTACTCTTGTGATACTGACGACTGCGTTTTGCAGTGAGCTGATATTGCGGCTGACCACAGATTGCAGCCCGCTGATGATTTGTCCGGCTGCAGCGATTGGATCAATACTGTTATTCGGGATGCCGGCGTGTCCGCCTTTCCCTTTGATGACGATTTCAAACCGGTCAACACTTGCCATGAGCGGACCTTCCTTTACACCAATGGTCCCGACAGGCAGATCCGGCTTATTGTGCATGCCGAAAATCGCGGAAACGCCATCAAGTACGCCAGCTTCTATGACCTTTCTTGCTCCTGCGGCAATTTCTTCGGCCGGCTGAAAGATAAAGCGGACTGTACCTTTCAGCTCGGCCTTTCTTTGATTCAGCAAAATCGCTGTGCCAATAATAGAAGCAGTATGAAAATCGTGTCCGCACGCATGCATTGTGCCATCAACCTTAGATGCAAATGGGAGATTCGTCTGTTCTTGGATCGGGAGCGCGTCAATGTCCGCTCGTATTGCTATCACGGGGCCGTCTTCCCGTCCTTTGATTTCTGCAATCACACCAGTCTCCAATTGAGGAACATCAAGTATTTCGATTTGCTCCTCCTCAAGCCAGCGGCGGATTTTTTTCGTCGTTTCAATCTCTTGGAATGACAGTTCAGGATGTTCATGAAGATCACGCCGCATATTGATTAAACGGGTATGAAACGCTTTGTCGGCCATTGTTCTTCTCTCCTTCTTATATAAGCTCTGCAGGCTCTCCCACCTGCTTGATAAATCGTTTCGTCCGTTCGTTTTTCGGATGGTCAAACAATTCCTCTGGCGTTCCCTGCTCGATAATATGGCCGTCTGCCATAAAAATCACTTGATCAGCAACCTCTTTTGCAAACGCCATTTCGTGTGTAACAATGATCATCGTTGTTTGTTTTTCCGCAATGGACTTGATAACCTGAAGCACCCCTGTGACGAGCTCAGGGTCAAGCGCTGACGTTGGTTCATCCAGCAAAATCGCATGCGGATTGACCGCAAGCGCCCGGGCGATGCCGATTCGCTGCTGCTGGCCGCCGGACATTGTGATCGGATAGCTGTCAGCCTTATGCTCCAGACCGACTTGTTTCAGAATCTCCATTCCAATACGTTTCGCTTCGTCGCGTGGTTTATGTTGAGCCACGATTAAAGCTTCTGTAATGTTTTGCAGAGCCGTTTTATTTTTAAACAGATTGTAGTTTTGAAAGACCATGGCCGTTTGCTGGCGAAGCCGATGTGCTTCCTTGCGTGTAAACTTTTCCGCATTCAGTTTGGCTTCTCCGATTTCAATAAGGCCTTGATCCGGACGCTCTAATAGATTTAAGCACCGGAGAAGCGTTGATTTTCCGGAACCGGACGGACCGATGATTGCCACCACTTCTCCGCGTTTCACTTCTAGATCGATTCCGTCGAGCACGACGAGATCCTTAAACGCTTTGCGAATATTTTTTACTGTTATCAACGATTTCACCTCTAAGTCCGGTATGGCTTGCTCATGACACGTTCAAACAAGTCCTGCAACATGCTGTAGATCATGGTAAGAACCCAATAGACGATCGCAACTGCCAAGTACGTCTCAAAATATTTGAGGTTTCCTGAAGCGTACATCTTCCCTTGGGCGAACATCTCCATGACCCCTAATGTAAAGGCCAGTGACGTTTCTTTCAAGAGCCCGATAAATGTATTACCCGTTGCCGGAATCGCATTTCGGATCGCTTGCGGCAAAATAATCCGTCTGTATGCCTGAAGTTTTGTCATACCGACAGACAGGCACGCCTCCAGCTGCCCGTCATCAACAGAATTGAGGGCGGCCCGGAAGATTTCAGCCAAATATGCTGCATTTTTTAAGCTTAACCCGATGATGGCAGCTGTGAGAGCTGTCATTTTGCTCATCTCTGGAAATAGCTGCGGCAGCCCGTAATAGATTAAGAACAGCTGCACCAGTGTCGGCACGCCTCGGAAAAAGGATATATACAGCTTTGACAGCTGATGAAGCACTGGAATTTTGTTCTTTGTAATGAGTGCGAGAATAAGTCCTCCGATAATGGCAAAAATCATAGCCGCTATGGCCATAAACAACGTGATCGGAAGGGCCTGAATTAAAGTCGGGAACGCTGATATCATGAATTCCCAATCAATCGTGTTCATTCTGGTGATTCACCGCCGTTTCTTAATGCTTCTGTTCTACTGTAATATCTTCATTAAAGTATTTTTCAGAGAGTTTTTTCAGTGTTCCGTCTTTACGCAATTCATCTAGCGCCTTATTGACTTTTTTGCGGAGCTTGTCGTGCGCATCGTCCTTGGCAAATGGGAATGCAACCTGTTCGTAAACAATCGGATCTCCTGCAAGCTTTAATGGCAAACCGGTCTTCTTGATTTGCGCGATCAATACAGTTCGGCTGTTGACATAAGCGTCTACACGGCCGTACGCAACATCCTTCAACGTACCCTCTTGTGTTTCATACGTTTTGATATTGATTTTTTTATCAGGATCTTTGCTTTCAAGGTTTTTCGCGTGGTTTGAACCGAGAACGGCTGCGACTGTCTTGCCTTTTAAATCGTCTGCTGATTTGATGTCAGTATTGTCTTTTTTGACGACAATCTGTGTTCCCGCATAAGCGTATGGTTTCGTAAAGTTATACGTTTCCTTACGTTCGTCTGTCACAGCTACCTGGTTGGAAATGGTGTCAAGCTTGCCTGTTTGAAGCTCTCCCATCAGCCCGCTGAATTCAAGCAGCTTCCAGTCCAGTTTCATGTCAATTTTCTTAGCGACTGCTTCCATCACTTCCACGTCAAAACCTGTCAGCTTTCCGTTTTCTTTATAAGCAAATGGGTAACTTTGTCCTGTCGCACCGACATGAAGCACATTGTCATCCTCTTTACTGCTGCTGTTTCCATTGCCGCAAGCTGAGAGCACCGCTAATAATGCAGCAACGACCAGCACAGTCCATTTTTTCATTTTCATTTGATTTTCCCGCCTTTTCTATTTTTATAGATCATGTCGCAATTGTTTTTTCATATAGACTGTGATATGCCCTTTTCCAAGGTCTTGTTCACCTGAGCGGACATACCCTTTTCGTTCGTACATCTCAATCAGCCACGGATGCTTATCCGCTGTTCCGAGTGAGACAAACGGAACCTTTAACGTATCACGAAGGATTGTTTCCTCCAGCCATTGAAGCAGTTTTGTTCCGATTCCTTTTTTACCGGTGTCGGGGTCCACAGCAAACCACCAGATATGCGGAACGCCATACGGTCCCGGCTGTTTTCCCCAAGGCATTCTCAAGGTGATGGTCGCGATGATCCGCCCGTCTTCTTCCATGACGTAGCAAGCGTTTTTCCGAATATTTTGCAGCACCAAATCTAAATCCGCATGAGCGGCAGCAAAACGAATGCCGAGCTTTCGAATCGGTTCATAAGCCCGCAATGTCAGTGCGAGGAGCTGTTCAGCATCACGTTCAACTGCAAGGCGATATTGTGGCTTCATCTAGCGTTCCTCCTTACTTTGCATAGCGGTTTACCGGCTTTTCCAAACCGAAGTGCTCTCGTAATGTTGTGCCTTCATATTCTTTTCTGAACACGCCGCGCTCCTGTAAAATCGGAACCACTTGATCAACAAACACTTCAATTCCTTCTGGAAGAAGCGGAGGCATGATGTTAAACCCGTCACACGCTTTCTTATCCACCCATTCCTGCATCTTGTCGGCGAGCTGCTTCGGCGTGCCGACGAAGATATGGTGGCCTCTGGAGCCTGCAACGTATTTGTAAAGCTCTCGTATCGTCATATTGTCACGTTCAGCCATTTCCTGAACAAGCTTAAAGCGGCTCTTCACAGCATTTGAAGCTTCTGCGTCAAGCTTCGGCAGCGGCCCATCAAGCGGATATGCCGACAAATCAATTCCGCCTAAGTAATTTTGGAGAATTTGCAGACCGACAGATGGGATAATCAGATCTTGAAGCTCCTTGTATTTGGCTTGCGCCGCTTCTTCTGTATCGGCAATGATTGGGAAAATACCCGGCATGATTGCAATTTTTTCTGGATCACGTCCGAATTCCGCAGCCTGTTCTTTAATGGATTGATAAAATTCTTGAGCTGACTCCAGGTGGTTTTGTGCTGTGAAGATCACTTCTGCTGTTCTGGCAGCCAGCGCTTTTCCGTCTCCTGATGATCCTGCCTGGATAATGACCGGCTGGCCCTGCGGGGTTCTTGAAACGTTCAGAGGTCCGCGAACCGAGAAATAGTCTCCTTTGTGGTTCAGCTCATGCATTTTTTCTTTGTCAAAGAATTCACCCGTTTCTTTATTACGGATAAAGGCGTCCTCTTCCCATGAATCCCAAAGCCCCTTTACAACCTCGACAAATTCCTCTGCCCGCTGATAGCGCAAATGGTGTTCAAGGTGCTTTTCACCGCTGAAATTCAGCGCTGTGGATTCAATAGATGAAGTGACGACGTTCCATCCGGCACGGCCATTGGAGAGATGATCCAATGACGCAAACTGTCTGGCAATATGGAATGGCTCGCTGTATGTAGTGGAGGCTGTTGCTGTCAGTCCAATTTTTGATGTGACCTGCGCCAAAGCAGAGAGCAGGGTGAATGGCTCAAACCTTGTTAATACATTTGGATGTGATTTGCTGTCAATTGATAAGCTATCTGCTAAAAACAGCATATCCAGCTTGCCCCGCTCCGCTGTTTTCGCAAGCTCTTTAAAATAATCCAAATTCATGCTCGCATCTGACGGCGCGTCCGGGTGCCGCCAAGACGCAACATGATGGCCTGTACCTGCTAAAAATACCCCTAATTTGATTTGTTTCTTTTTGCTTGTCATGACGATACTCCTTTTATCATGTTTTTAGGCTGAATAATCCGAAAAATAAACTCCTATATTCCTAGTCGTTTAATATGAATAAATCAAAATGTACCTTTGTCTTGGACGTTTGTCAATGAGTTGAGATCAATTTTTTCTATACAAGCTGAAGAGACCCTTACGTGAACATGATGGAATAACATTGGTTCATTCAACTAGTGCAACCTCCATAACGGCAAAGAAACTGAGTCTGATGAAGCAGCGACTCAGTTTCTATCCAAACATTTCATAGAAATGCAATTTTTAACATTTCCTTTGCCTTTTCTTCTCTTTTGCAAACCGCCTATCGTAACTATCTAATAAAAAAACAGCTGACTCCGGATTCAAACCGGAATCAGCTGATTGAGTCAATTAATTAAGCTCATGAATACTCTCTTCTGCTCTAGCGGAAAACACTTTAGGCTCTAAGCAGTCAAGGTCTTCATGAAATAAATTTACTTTTTGGATTTGCCGATTGTCATAGTGGTGGAAATAGTAGTTTCCAGTTTCGTTGCAGATCACGGAAGTATATTGCGTATAATGAATTTCGTCTTCTTCCGTTATCACTGCGCCCTTTGGTATTGTCATATTTGCCAAAATGTGAAAAGCGGCTGTTACACCTTTCGTTTCATCGGCCGCCGGCTCTAGGTGTTCTTTCAAATAAACAGCTCTGACAAACCGGGAAGGCGGTGTATAATCCCCCGGCAGGCCAACAGTTCCTAAGCCTTGGCCAAAAGCGGAAAGGGCTAACCCGCCCATCTCTTTGCTCTCTAATTGCTTCGGTCTGATTCCTGTATATTGCTGCAGATTGGTTACATGCCATATAAAGTCGGGGCTGTTCGTCATGACACCAGGTTGATTGTCATAGACTTTGAGGCCGTCTGCTCTCGGTTCTATCGTCAGGCTTCGTCCCGTCCGGTCTGACAATATCCAGTGAAGTGGTAAAACTGTATCCAATAGATCTAATTTTTTCTCTACAATCGTTAAAGATCGAATCTTTTCTTTTACGTCTTCCAAAGACTGACAGACTGACAGCACCCATGTCACAAACTCATGTGGGGCAATGTGAACGGTGTCTTCCCGTATCGTTTTTTCGTACTCTGCATAGCCCGGAAAATAAAGTGCAGCACACGATAAACCGTTTTCATTAACGCCGTCTGCAAATAGAATATTACCAAGTTTTCTTCCCATACCAATAAATGCGTACTGTGTCTTATGAGCCTTTCCGTCAGCTTCACTATTCCAGCTGTAACGGCGCGGATAGAGAATGACCTCCGTCCCCAGCTGAAATGCAAAATCCATTGTTCTCGCTAATACATGTTTACGGTCAGCAGTTTCCAATGTAAGACTTGTGCACATCTGATTCAGTCCCCTTTCAATTAAATCGTACATTTTGTGAACAACTTGTTTTATCAGCATAACGAAAGTCAAATCGATTCGTCAAAGAATTGACATTACATCCAATAAAACGAAAAAATCCAGCCTTTAGAAGGCTGGATTTCATTATTTCGACAAAACAAGCTCGTGAATCGCATGCGCAACACCATGTTCATTATTGGAGCGCGTTTGAAAGTTTGCGGCTTCCAATACTTCTGGGATGGCGTTTGCCATGGCAACCCCGCAGCCCGCCCATTCGATCATTGTCAGGTCGTTCCCGTTGTCGCCTATGCACATGACTTCCGCCTGTTCAATTCCAAGCAGCTGAGCCAGCTGGCGTACAGCATTTCCTTTGCTGGCTTCCGAGTGCAGAATTTCATAAAAGAAAGGCGCGCTTCTCACCATTGTATATTTTTCTCTCACGTCTTTTGGAATCGATGTAATGACGCGGCTTAAGTTCTCCGGTTTATCAATAAACATCACTTTCGGGATGAGGATATCTTTTGGCACCTCGTCAATCTTGCGGAAATGAAGCGGCACCTGTGTCACATAGGATTCGTATACGGTAAATTCGCTAATATCCCGGTTAGGCGTATACAAATTAGATGAATCAAAGAAATGCATCGGCGTCTTCAGCTCTAAGCTTAGGTCATATAATGAAGTCAAATCATCATAGCCGAGAGACAGCTCCGAGACCACTTCGTTTGTATGCGTATTTTGAACAAGCGCTCCATTATACGCAATGACATAGTCGCCTTCTTCAATTAAATTCAGTTCATCTAAATATCTCTGCACACCCCCGATAGGCCGGCCGGTGCAGAGCACAATTTTGACACCTTCCGCTTTTGCCGCGTGAAGGGCGTCGCGGACCTCCTCTGTTACTTCATGATGATCATTTAAAAGTGTTCCATCCATATCAATTGCAATTAGTTTGTACATCCTGCATCTCCTTCATGTCGTTTTCAGGCTATAGTCCCATCATATCGTTTTTTCTTTTTGATATTCAACCGGAAGAGATGGTTTTCTCCGGATTCTGTTTAGACGCCGCCCTTGTCTTCGGATACGTATGCGCGGTTTCCGCTTTCTTTCTGTCTTGACGCCGTTTTCTGCTTTTTTCTGTTTCATGAGCAGAAAGCCGGCAACTAAAAAAGGAATGCCGGTTATATTCAAGATGGCAAGCTTCACACCCGCCGCGATGAAAAAGAACCCCCATGAAGATGATGGATTCCGTCTGATCATGACGTAAGCCGCCATTTCCAGAACGATCAGGATGGCATGAAGCACTATGCCATAAATCAGCAATACAAGGGCAAAAAACAAAACATAATTCACGATTGCCCCTGAGTACATCATAGCGCGCATCATTTGTATAAACGATAAGGATTGCATGGAGCCGCTGATGACATTAGGGTTATAGATCGTATAGTCACTAAATACATGTTTGACTTTGAGAAAAGCCCATAATATAAATATCCACTGAATGATATGTAAAACAAGCCCCGCTGCCACCAGTCTTTCAGCTTTTTGATTTCTCATCTTTCTCCTCCCTGCCGGTCTTTGATTCGATTCTTGTCATCGTTTTTGTCTGGCCATTTTGCTCCCATATCAATGTCCCGTTTTCTCCTCTTTTCAGCGTGTTTTTGAGCGGATAATAGGGGCCGAGGTACTGAATCTCGATAGACCCGTCAATGCTTTGGGAAATCACCTTGTATGCCATAAAAGGCAGCTGTACCTCTCCTCTTCCTTCCATCACTTCCGTTTCCACAACCTCGTCTTCGGTAAATGTGACTGTTGCTGATTTCACGCCATCCGCTGGCCCGGGGGCAAGCCCCTCATCCCACGTTCCGTAATAAAACGGTGTCTCTTCTTTTTGCTGTTGGCAGCCCGATACCATAATGCATACAGCAGTTAAAAGCAAAATGCCATATTTGTTTCTCAAGGGGATCACATCCTTTCCTCCTCTTTTTGGGCGAATGCCGTGCCGCTGTGCCAATGACTACATAAGTTATAAGGAATTCACCCACAAGGAGATTGATCATAATGAACCCTTATCAATATTACAGCCCTCAGCTGCCTCAGCAGGAACCTTACTATAGCCACTATGAGTACAATTCTTATCCGCAGCAGGATGTATACGATCCATACCAAATGGATAGACAGCCGGCATTAGAAAGAAGAATCGCAGCACTTGAACGGCAAAATGAACAGCAGTCGAGAGAATTAACCCGTCTAACAAACGAAGACCGCCGTCAAAACCGCGAAATTGCGCGGCTGGCCGAACAGGTCAATCAGCTAAGCCAGACTGTTGAACGCCATACACGCCGCCTAAATCGGCTCAATCAGCGCCTCCGTACAGTAGAAAACAGGCTGAATATCCCATTTACTGCAGGGGAAGGCGGTTTCTGAGCAAACAAAGAAAAAAAAGCGGAATACGATTCTCCCATTTCAGGGTTTCGTTTTCCGCCATTCTTATATGTTAAAACGGAACATTTACATAAAAAGGGTTTGTACCCAGTATACAATCTTTACCGTTTTCATTCAAAGACAGAGGGGCTGAGGAAAATAATTGTAGTTCCTCATTTGCAGAATTTCTTTTCAATCAGGTTGCATGATAATACCGACTCACGTCAATCGATACATGGAGGGATCATTCATGCATAATACACAACACGGCTTGCAGCAGCTGAATCAATGCCGCCAGACTGCTCAGCAGCTCATTCAGCAAACACAGCAAAGCAGCCAGCAATATCGCCAAATGCTTCATCAGGAACAGCAAAACATCCAAATGCTGCAGCAGATTCTAAACCACGAACAACAAGCTGCACATACCATTCAGCAAGCACTGCACGGGCATGACATGGCGATTCAAAAGTGCCAGCAGGTTGTCAACATGTGCAACCAAATGCAACAGGAACTTACTGGACAATCCAGCGTCATGAATACGAATGTGTCTACACTTCCATTCGGCCAAAACACGCCATTTCAGCAGCAATCCTACCAGCAGTAACATATAAAAAGCTCAACACAATGCGAGTGTTGAGCTTTTTTTCTTACTGTTCTTTGCGAATATGTATATCCTGAATAGACTGTTTCGGTGCATGAAACCTGCTCTCGGCTTCACTTCTTGCCTCGGCAAAAGCCCGCGCCTCCACATGATCTTTGTAGACATCCAGCTGAATCAAATACAGCGGGCGCACTTTAAATCCATGAATAATGGTCACCGCCCATAACGGGACCACAATAAAAACACCGGGCAGATCGGGCAACACAAAACCAAACGCAAAAATGAAAAAATAAATGATGCCGTACATGATCCACTTTCTATTTCTAACCTTGATGCCAATAAATAAAAAGGCAAAAAAACTGGTAATGGCAAAAGGCATGAAAATAAACAGCATCCACCAGCTATGCAGCCATTCCCAAGCGGAACCTCTTTTTGTAATTCCCATATTTTTCTCCTCCTATTTACCTATAATAATCGATTAGGCATACCGCGTCACCCATAAACGGGAAAAACTTTCTCCCTTAAAAATAGTGATAGACGGAGAACAGGTTTCTTGCTATATTATTAATTGATAATGATAATCATTACTAATCTATTGAGATACATAGTGGGAGGGTTCTTAATGAAAAAGAACATATTGCTCGTGGGCATGCTTGTGCTGCTTCTCATGTTTGTCAGCGCTTGCAGCGGCACGGCTTCTAAAGGGAGCTCAAGCGATTCTGCTTCCGAAAAAACAGAAATGAGAACATACAAATCACCAAAAGGGAACGTCAACATTCCTGCACATCCGAAACGCATCGTCACTGATTTTTATGCCGGTGAATTGCTGTCTGTCGGGGCCAATGTGGTCGGCTCAGGCTCATGGTCATTTGATAATCCGTTTTTAAAATCAAAGCTGAAAAATGTGAAGGATGTTGGTGATCCAATCAGCGTTGAAAAAGTGATGGAGCTTCAGCCTGACTTAATTGTTGTCATGAATGAAGAGAATGTTGATAAATTAAAGAAAATCGCTCCGACTGTTGTCATACCTTATAACACAGCGAAAAACGTAGAAGACACAGTCAGCATGTTCGGAGATATCGCCGGAGCGAAAGACAAAGCAACATCATTTATGGCTGACTTTAACAAAAAAGCGGAAGCAGCTAAAAATAAAATTGCCGGCGTCATCGACAAAGATGCGACCTTCGGCATTTATGAAAACACAGACAAGGGCGAATTCTGGGTGTTCAATGACAATGGCGGACGCGGCGGCCAAGCTGTATACAATGCACTTGGGTTAAAAGCGCCTGAAAAAATTGAGCAAGATGTCATCAAAAAAGGAGAGATGAAACAGCTCTCTCAAGAGGTTATTCCTGAGTATGCCGCAGATTATATGTTCATTACGGATTACAACCCGAAAGGCGAAAGCAAAACACTCGACAAGCTGGAGAATTCCTCTATTTGGAAAAACCTTGACGCTGTTAAACATAATCGCGTGTTTATCAATGACTTTGACACGTTCTACCCGTACGACCCGATTTCTGTCAGCAAACAGGTGGATATCATCACCGACATGCTGATCAAACGGGCCGAAGAAAATAAAAATTAAAAAATAAAAAAATGGCACAGTCATGACGCTGTGCCGTTTTTTATGATTCACTTTAATTTTGACTGTACGGAGTCCGGCATATCTTCAAACTTGACTTCTTCCCAAGTCTCGACATACTTTCCTTTCGCCTTTACCTTCAAATACGCGTTCTTCCGAAGCTCTTTGCCGGCGAAAAAGGTCACTTCTTCTTTTTTCCCGGATGCATTATATCCGTCTAATGTATATTCAGTACCGCCCGGACTAAGATGTCTGCCATCTCGATCAATCTGAACATAGACATCTTGCTGGTGAATAAACGGATTAAATCTGTCTGTAACATCGTTATGAAAAAAGAGAAGCCCGCATATTACGGCAGCAGCCGCCAAGACGGCCAGGATTGCCATTGCTTTTTTCATCTTTGCACTCCCCTTACTTGTTCATTTTTTTCAAATAGCTTGACCGCACCGCGAGGAAGAATAGAAGCTGAAAAATGAAAAACCCTCCGATGGTGAGACTGAGCGGCCCCGCGACATCAGAATAGCCTTCCACAGCCAATGTTCTCAAGGCAAACAGTGTATGCATGACGGCAATGACAAATGGAAAGAAGAAAAGAATCGCCAATTGTATTGTCACGCTTTGTGCCATTTCACGCTCACTCAGGCCGATTTTGGCCAGTGAACGGTAGCGCTCCCGGTCTTCATCTAAATCAGTGAACAGCCTGAAATATAAGAAACTTGCTGCCGCGACAAAGAATACAATTGCGATAAACAGGCCGATAAATAAACTCAGGCTCGGCAGCTGCACCGTATCATAGTAAGTCCCCGCTTTTGAAGCAAAATCAGAATGCACGTCGATATAATTGCCGTAAATCTCATTTTGCAAGGATTGGCTGATCTCAAGACTGTCTTTCCAATGATCATAGCTGTAGCCGTATAATGACGCTTTATCACCGAGTGATTTCAGCTGATCAAAGGTTTGATCATTCACCGCGATGATAGCATTCAATGAGATCAGCGGTTTTTTGACTTCTTTTACCGACAGTTTTTGATCAGACAGCTCCCCTTTTTGGTTCAGCAGCTTCAGCTGATCCGGCGCTTCGTTTTTGAAATTGCGGTCATACGTTCCCGGGAAATAGACAGCCTCGTCTTCTTTCAGGCCGTTCACTTTGACATGGAAGTATTTTGCCGCATCCGATTCACTGATCATGTAAACAGGGGGAACAGTTTCTCCTTCCTGATAGCGAACATAGGAAACATCTATTTTGTCTTTCTTATACGTAAAGCCGTGTGTTTTCAATTCATGGTCAATATCTTTCAAATGAGTCTGTTCTTTTGGATTGTTGCTGTAAGATAAATACTCCATTTCATAAGCGGACTCTTCCGCTCCGACGGTCGATTTGTACATTGCGAGCACGCCTGTCGCAGTAAACGCAACCGCGGAAATAATGCTGACAATAAAGAACAGGCGGGCGTTGTCTTTTAAACGATAGACAAGGTCAGAAACCCAAATGACGTTTTTCCCGCGCAGATAAAAGGTTTTCCACTTCTTCAGCGCGCGCAGAATCCATATGCTGCTTTGGCTGAAAAAGAAATATGTTCCGATGACGGTGAGCAGTAAAATGATAAACGGTTCGGCCCCGTGGACATTGCCTTTAAGGACCATGCCGTACCCGCCGCACAGACAGGCGATGCCGAATAAGGACAGAAGCACGGACGGCTTAGGCTCCGGTTTAACCTTGCCAGTGCCCTTTATTAATTTGATAACCGTATTTGATCTGACAAAAAGGATCGTAAACTGCGATAAAAAGAAAAATAAGAGCAGAAATCCGCTGGCCGTAATACCGAGCGCTTTCCAAGGCATATACAAAGGCAGCGCGTCCATTTCTAAAATATAAGCGCCGACCGTAAAGAACGTCTTTGAAAAAATGAACCCTCCGATAATGCCGGCTGCAATTGACATGACGCCGATGATCATATTTTCCGCCGTAATGAGCTTTCTCAGCTGCCCCGGCGTGATGCCCTGCATGAGCAGAATGCCGAATTCTTTATTTCTCGATTTCAAAAATGCATTAACCGAATACAGAACAAATAAGAAAGAAAAAACAAAGATCATCCATTCCGCGGCGGTTAAGCCTTTTTTGGCGATGTTATTCAGGTAGCCTTCCTTTAATGCCGGATGAAACAGGAACATCGCAAAGGTAAAGAAAATCAAAACGGAAAAGGCGCTGCTTAAAAAGAATGCAAGATAGGCCCTTTTGTTTCTCGTGACGTTTTTATAAGCGAACTGAAGAAAGGTCATTTGCGTTTCCCCCCAGCATAGACAGCACATCAAGAATTTGTTCATAAAAGACTTGGCGGTTTTCCCCGCGGTAAATCTCATTAAACAATTCGCCGTCTTTTATAAAGATGACGCGGCGGCAGTAGCTTGCCGAAACCGGATCGTGGGTCACCATCAAAGCCGTGACATGATCATCCTGATTCAGGCTCTGCATCGTTTCCATGACGTCTTTTGACGCTTTGGAATCAAGGTTGCCCGTCGGTTCATCGGCCAGGATGAGTGACGGCTTATGAATGACCGCTCTTGCAATGGCGGCACGCTGGCGCTGTCCTCCGGATACTTCAAACGTCCGTTTGTTGAGCAGGTTTTCGATTCCGAGCTTTGCCGCGATGCCTTGCAGTTTTTCTTCCATTACAGACGGTGCTTCTTTTTCAAGCGTTAACGGCAGCATGATATTTTCACCGATTGTCAGCGTGTCCAGAAGGTTGAAATCCTGAAACACAAATCCGAGCTGCTTGCGGCGGAAATGAGCGAGCTTTGTCCGCTTCAGGCGATGCGGGTTTTCTCCGTGAATCAGGATATCTCCTGAATCCGGACGGTCGATCGTTGAAATGATATTCAAAAGCGTTGTTTTTCCGGACCCGGACGGCCCCATCACCGCTGTGAACTCGCCTTCTTCTATTGAAAATGAAATTTGCTTTAAGGCTTGATAAGACACTTGTCCTTTATAGGTTTTATTTATATGTTTGACTTCAAGCATATTCGCCATGAAAATCCTCCTTATGGTTTTATTCTTGTTGATCTGGGCTGCTTTCATGTAGTGCCGGGACGTTCAACATAAAAATCCCCTTGACATAAATCCATGTTATCAAGGGGAAACAAAGCGGGCTATGTTGTTTTCTTAACGCAGCCTTACATTTTTGTAAGAAATGAAAATCGAACTGATGTCCCTTCACCGGGAGACGAGCTGATGTCCACCGTATGATTGAGCTTATCTGTAATTTCTTTGACGAGATGGAGGCCGATTCCCGTAGATTCTTGGAAACGCCGCCCGTTTTCACCGGTGTAATAAGGGTCAAACACCCGCTTGATGTCTTGCGAGGGAATCCCGACACCGTAATCTTTGACTTCAAGCACCGTCCTGTCTTCATCGCGGAAGACATTCAGCTCAAGTCTGTCACTCTTGCCCGCTGAGTACTTGACCGCATTTGTGACCACTTGGCCGATCGCAAATTTGAGCCATTTGGCATCGGTGTAAATCTGATGATCATCGCAAACGTTCATTTTCGGATAAACGCGATATTGAATAAAAAATCGTTTATAGCTTTGAATGACTGATTGGAGAAGCTCGGACAGGGAAACCGCTTCGATTTTAAAATCCCGTTCAAACAGGTCGAGCCTTGAAGAATAAAGAAGCGTCTCCAGCCCGAATTCAATCTGCCGGACTTCTTTTTTGATTTGTTCAAAAACGGGCTCATCCTCTTCTTGAATGATTAAATTAATGACCGACAGCGGCGTCTTTACTTGGTGCACCCATTGATTCATATACGTCACCCGCGCGTCAAGCTTGGCTTCGGTCTCATGGAGCTTCTGGTGCTGCAGCCGGATCAGCTCCATCTGCTTTTCATACAGCTCTGAACAGAACACTGAAGAACCGAGATACGGGATATCCGTCCCTTCCTGCCCCGAGCTGAGCCAATGATACACGCCGCGGTCTTTGTACCAGCGATAGGCAAGATAGCCCGCCAAAATAAGAAGCTGCACGCCCAATATGTAAAACAAGTGAGAAAAAGAATGAAGACCCGCAAACCAGTAATAAAAGAAGACAAACAGCCCTTGAAGGAGAAAAAGCAGAATCAGCACTGCATGAGACCGGAGAAACAGCTTCATGACTGCGCCCTCAGCTGGTAGCCTTCGCCCCGCACCGCTTCAATAGAAACAGGCGCATTCAGCTCCCGCAGTTTTTTTCTGAGCCGCGTGATATACACGTTAAGTGTATTATCATCGATGAATATGTCGGTGTCCCACGTCTTTTCCATGAGACGGTCCCGACTCGTCACCTTTTCTCCCCGCTCAAGCAGCACTTCCAAAAGCTTGCTTTCTTTTTTAGAAAGCTCACTTTTTTCATCCTGAAAACGCAGTTCAAACCGTTCCACAAAGAGCTGAACGCCGGCATATTCAACCACTTTCTCTCCCTGCTTTGCGGCGTACTCCCCGTACGCCCTCCGGATCTGGCTTTTGATTTTCGCAAGCACAATATCATAAGAAAACGGTTTTTCGATATAATCGTCTCCCCCATTTTCAATCGCCATCACCTGATCCATTTCCCCGCTTCTGGCAGAAATAAAGATGATCGGGCTTGTGGAGTGCTGGCGGATCTGCCGGCACCAATAATATCCGTCATATGCCGGCAAATTGATATCAAGCAGCACCACATCGGGCTTTTCCCGCAAAAAGACATCAAGAACAGCTGTAAAATCCGCGGCGACCACTGTTTGATATCCGTATTTTTCAAGGTAATTCTGCAATAGTCCGCGAATGTCTTCACTGTCTTCCACAATCATGATTTTATTCAAACTGAACCACTCCCGTTTCTTACACTGCTGCCATCATCATAATCGTTTTGGGCGTATGGACGCAACACCGCACAAAAAAACCGCCATCTCGGCGGTTTCTGGTCTCTTTAGCCGACCTGCTGCTTAGCTGCTTTACCGGCTGATCCGAACTCTCTCATTTTGCTTCGCACTGTCTCTTCCACGGCTTCAATGCCGGGTGTCAAATAGCCGCGCGGTTCGTACAGATCGCTGTTTTCCTGAAACATGCGGCGTGTTTCGTCTGTCCACGCTACCATACATTCCGTATTGATATTGATCTTCGCGTGGCCGAGCGTGATGGCTTTTTTGATCTGATCCTGCGGAATCCCGGATGCCCCGTGAAGAACGAGGGGAATATCAGTCATGCGGGAGATAGCCTCCATTTCCTTAAATCCGAGATTCGGCTCACCCTGATATTTGCCGTGTACAGAGCCGAGGGCGGCGGCCAGCGCGTCGATATTGGTTTCTTTAACGATCCGCTCACATTCCGTGATATCGGCATAGCGGACCCCGCCGACCAGGCCGTCTTCCATTCCGCCGACCGTGCCGACTTCGGCTTCTACTGACACGCCGTGTTTTGCGGCATAATCGGTGACTTCTTTTGTCATCGCGATATTCTCGTCAATCGGCTGATGGGAGCCGTCAAACATCACTGAGCTGAATCCGGCATCAATGGCCTGTCTGCAGCGTTCCGCACTGCTGCCGTGATCGAGATGAAGCACCACGGGAACGGTAATCGCCATGTCCTCTATTAACGCGCCGACCATGGCGGCAATCGTTTTAAATCCGCCTAAATAGTCGACCAGGCGATCGGAAGCCGCGGCGATGACCGGTGATTGCTCCTTTTGCGCCGCCTGCAAAATCGCCTTCGTCCACTGCAAACCATTGATATTAAACTGGCCGATCGCATACTGCTCCCGCTTTGCATCTTCAAGAAGCTCTTTCATCGATACAAAAGCCATGTCCACCCCTCCTTTATCCATTACATGTTGAAGTATTTTGATACGACGTCCACTGTTGTTTTTTTCGCTGTTTGAATGGCTTCCTCAGCAGTCAGCTTATAGTATTCAGGCCGGAAGAGCTCAACCGATACAACATCAGAGAAGCCGATTTCCTTCAGTGCTGATAAGTGGGCATCTAAGTCAATTGCCCCTTGTCCCGGCCATACACGATCCTCATCTGTTAAAAAGCCAATTGGGAAATCTTCTGTATCATCGATATGATAGATGAAGATTTTCTTTCCGTCCGCCTGCTTTAAGCTCTCAATATTTGAACCCATTGCATGGAAGTGAAAACTGTCAAGGACAAGCCCGACATTGTCACGGTTAACTGTGTTTACGATCTCATACGCCTGTTCAAACGTATTGACCGTACATTGCGGATGGCCGACAAATTCAAGTGCGATTTTTACGCCGTACGGCTCCGCGATATCTGACAGCTCAGTCAGCACTTCTACACTGCTCTTTTTGATCTCTTCTTTTACAATCTTCTGCTCTGTCACAAGCGGAACGGCCACCACATATTTCACACCGAGGGTTTTGCATGTTTCCATCATGCCTTTAAATTCAGTGATGATCTCGTTGTGGCCCTTTTCATCACGGTTGTTGAAGAAAACAAGCGCGTTTAAAGCAAGCGGTTTGATGTGATGGGTTTGAAAATATTCCGCAAGATCTTCCAATGAATGATCTTTTAAGTACTCGGGCAGCTTATCCATTGTGCGGATTTCAATATAATCATAGCCGTGCTTTTCGCATAGTTCTAAATCCTGTTTAAGGTTTGAGTTTTCCAATGTTGTCGCTTCATTAAAACAAAGTTTCATGCCAGACTCCCCCATCTGCGTTTTAGATATGAAGGGAGTTCGGCAGGAAGGCTGTCGCCATATCCCGCCGAACTCCATGCTCAGCTTATGCCAGACCTAATTCTTCTTTCATTTTCTTAAGCATAAATCGGCTTGATTCATCCGCTCTTTCATCGACCCAAGCAAATACGGCATTCGTCGCAATTCCGTCGAACTTCATCTCTCTCAGTTTTCTGAAAATCGTATCAAAATCAACCTCGCCTTGACCAATGTCCAAATGCTGGTGAACCGTTACTTGCGCGTCAGGCGGATTGACGATATAGCGAAGACCATGAGCCGCTTTATGATTATAGGTATCTGCAAATAAAACATGTGTGAGGCGGTCGCCGGCTTCGTCAAACATGGTCTCGATGTCGCCTTTGCCGTCATCATAGAAGAACGTATGCGCAGTCGAGTAGACAAGATTGATCCAATCCTTGTCAAGCGCGCGGATCATATCCATCGCACCTTTGTGCGTTTCGATAAAATCGTATGGGTGGGCTTGAAGATTAAGTTTAATACCTTCTTTTTCAAAGACTGGCAGAAGCTCATCCATGGATTTGATAAATTTTTCTTCACTTGTTAAAGGATCATATTTTGAACCGCTGAATTCGCTGTTCATCAAATCCACTTCAAGTTCAACCGCAATTTCGATTGCCCGTTTCCAATTGCGCACCGCTGCCTGGCGGCGGTCTTCATCGGGTCCCGCCCAGTGGTAAAGCGGAAGAAGCGATGAAAGCTTAACACCTGTATCTCTTAAAAGGCGCTTTAATTGTTTGATCTTTGCTGAATCGACTTTCGGATATTTATAAAACGGGCAAAAATCCTCGCGCGGAGACAATTCGATATATTCATAGCCGAGCTCTGCTGTTTTATAGACCGTTTCCTCTAAAGTTAAATCATCACGATACATGGATGGATCCAATGCTAACTTCATATTTTCACTCCTCTGTTTTTTAGTTTTGAACTGTTGTAAAAGATTGATAGAATTCCGGTTTTTCCTTCAATTCAACCTTTTCCTTTTGTCCAGATTCCTGGGCTTTTACACACGCGTCAGTCGTGACAGCAGCAATATAGCCGTCCCATGCCGTCGGTCCGCTGACCTCGCCTTTCTTTTGAATCGAATCAATAAAGTCTTGGATTTCCACATCATACGCAGCGACAAAGCGTCTCTGCCAATCCATCAAAATATCAGTGCTGAATCTGCCTTCTTTTCTCAAGCTGATGCTTGATGGCTCGGGAAGCTTGATGATGCCGTCTTCTCCGACGATTTCGCATTGAATGTCATAGCCGTATTTACAGTTCACATAGATTTCAGCATTGATGACGATACCGCCTTTTGTTTCAATTACGACGATTTGCGGATCTTTTAAATGCGGCAGCGCGTTTTTCGATTTTTTCGGGTAGATGACTTGAACGGACTCGTAGTCATCGTTGACGAGCCAGTGCAGCACATCAATTTCATGAACAAGCGTGTCGACTACGGCCATATCGGTTGTGTAGTTATCTCCTACAGTCGGGTTGCGGTGCGCGCAGTGAATCATAAGCGGTTCGCCAATCACATGGTTATCGAGTGCTTCCTTCAGCTGTACGTAACCGCTGTCATAACGGCGCATGAAGCCGACTTGAACAAGGCGTTTGCCCATTTTGATTTCTTCTTCGACGATGCGCATGCATCCTTCAGCCGTTGTCGCGAGCGGTTTTTCACAGAACACATATTTCTGGGCTTTAATGGCTTTCAGCACGCTTGACTCATGCGCAGGCCCCCAGCTTGTCACTAAGACAGCGTCTACATTTTCGTCTGCAAGCAGGCTGTCATCATTCGGATAAACCGTCGCGTTTAATTGGTATTGCTCAACGACCTTTTGTGCAGCTTCTTGATTAACATCCGTTACAGCTACGATTTCTGCGCCGGACAGCTTGTTCGTGATGCGGTTAATATGTTCTTTTCCGATTGCTCCAGTTCCAATTACGCCAATACGTAAACTCATTGACAGCCACTCCTTCTGTTGATTACATAATTTTGCTTTCTGTTTCTTGCTTTACTTGGCTCTGAGGAGATCCGTAGAGTTCCTCTTGAATTTGCTCAAGCGACTTGCCAGACGTATTCGGCGCAAAGAGCAGCCCGATGATCATACTGGCCGTCACACATCCGAGAAGAATTGCAGCCATCGTTCCAATGCCGAAATTGGTGATAATCATTGGGACAAACAGACTCCAAATCCCTATTGAAATACGGACAAGGAAAAACATCAGTCCTTGTGCGGAAGCACGATATTGCGTAGGAAAGATTTCGCTGGCCCATAACTGATAGTTCGCTTGCTGCCCGGCTCCGTTATTGATGCCGATCACGACAATAAACAGGAGCAGAATCGGCAGGCCTTCAACTGGCAGCAGAAACAGTGTCCACCCGATCACCGCCATGAAAGCGGCGATTCCAAATACGGTTTTTCTATATTTGTCGGCAAAGGGCATGAAGATCAAAGCGACCCCCAATCCTGTGAAGATAAACAGCCCCATTTGCAAAAGGTTGGCCATGTTGGCAGATACACCGCCGACCTGCTGATAAATGTATGGCATAAAGAAGCCCATGACCCCGGCGGCTAAGTTCCAAACCAAATACACACCCATCAAAAACAGTATGCTTTTTAGATACATAGGCTTGAGCAAATCAAAATACGATGTCTTATTCAATACAGCCGGCTTCTCTGCCTGAGCTTCCTCCGGCTGATTTTTTGTCTGCCAGGCGTCTGATTCCGGAAGCCTGATTCTCAGGATGTACGTAATCAGCGCAATCACAAGCAGATGGGCAAATACGATTTTATTCCCCAAGAGTCCCAAGTCACCGGCCAGTACGGAGAGGAGCAGTACAACGACAGCGCCCGCGGCCCAAGCGACTTGTGCTACGCCGCAATGCCTGGCCCGATTCTTCTTTGGCGCATTTTCCGCAATAATGGTCCATGACGCGGTTATGTCAGCCCCTACTGATAAACCGATAATGATGTAACCGCTTAACAACATGGGGAAATTAACCCCGAACAAAACCAAACAAATCCCTAGTGCATAAACCAGCATACTATTGGTATAAACAGCCTTCCGTCCGACTTTATCAGCCAGAAATCCGCCAAGCAGCGCGCCGACAGCGGCAGAAATCGCATTTGCGCTCAGTGCGCCAAGCAGCCCGATTTGCGTATCGGATAGCTTAAGGTAACTGACCCATAATGATAAACCGGCGGAGCCTGCCACAATTGAACCGGCATCAATATAGTTGGCCAATGCTGCCGCGATTGTCCGTTTATTGAAGGCTGAATCTCCATTGGTATTGCCCATATGTTCATTCCCCATTAAGCCAGATCCAACAACTGCTGATCAATATAGTTTCTCGCAATCAATGCATACTCCAGCGGGTTTGCAACATCGGGGTCTTGTTCAGCTTCAATGACAATCCATCCGGAATAACTGTGCTTCAACAGCAGCTGATATACTTCTCTAAAGTCAATGCAGCCGTCACCGGGAACCGTAAACATGCCTTTTAAAAATGATTGCCGGAACGATTGCCCTTCAAGCCTGCATTGTTCCATGACATTCAGGCGGGCATCCTTAAAGTGCACATGCTTAATGCGGCCGATATGCTTCTCAAGCATCCCCATGTAATCGCCGTCAGAAATATACGCATGGCCTGTATCATAGAGGAGGTGTACATGCGCAGGGTCTGTTCCTGCCATCAGGCGGTCCACTTCTTCCGCTGTTTGGACACCAGTGCCGAGATGATGATGATAGACAAGCTTCAAGCCATGCTGAGCGGCAATTTCGCCAAGGTGATTCAGCCCTTCGCAAAGCCGCTCCCATTCATCATCCGTAAAGTGAGGCTTCTCTGTGAACACGTTTTTCTCCAAGCCTTGCACGCTGTACGTTTGTTCAGAGACAACTGCGACATCCGCGTTTACTTGCTGCAAATACTCACAATGCAGGGTAAATGCCTTTGCCGCTTCACCAAGTCCGTCACGCAAAATAAAACTGCTGAACCATTTTCCTGCAATGCGTAAGTTCCGAAGCTTCAGCTCTTTGTTCAGGATGGCAGGTTCGGGGAAAAAGCCCCCGACCTCCGTGCCTTGAAAACGTGCGACAACGATATCACTTAACAAATGCTGAAGTGTATTTCCCGCTCCAATTTCAGGCATGTCATCATTCCGCCACCCAATGGGAGCGATTCCCCACAGGATTTCATTTTTGCCCATCTATGGTGCCTCCCCTCTAATACTGCTTCGCAGATTCCAGCTTTTTCTCTTTTGCTTCGTATGCCTTCTGAACGCTTTCTTGTTCAGATACCTCTGCCACCCCGACATGCCACCAGCTGTCATAGCCGTCCGTCATTGTTTTAGGCAGCACCTTCATTTCAATTAATGTTGATACATCCTGTTTCTTCGCATCCTCTAACGCCGCTTTTAATTCTTCTACTGTGTTTGCGCGGTAGGTTTTCGCGCCGTATCCCTCAGCGACTTTCGCGTAATCGACATTCAGGATTTGGTTGTCATCTGTGCGGAACTCGCAATAGTAGCTGCCGCTGCCGTGATCCATTTGCAGGTTGTTGATGCATCCGAATCCTGAGTTGTCAAAGAGCAGCACATTGATTTTCTTGTTGTACTGAATCGCCGTGATCAATTCAGAATGAAGCATCAGGAAGCTGCCGTCTCCAACGATTGAATACACTTCTCTGTCAGGGTGGGCCAGTTTAAGACCGAGTGTCCCGGACACTTCATAGCCCATGCAAGAATATCCATACTCCAGGTGATACGTATTCGGAACATTAGAATGCCACAGACGCTGCAAATCTCCTGGGAGTGAGCCTGCTGAACAGATGATGACGCTGTCTTCAGGAATCGTCTCGTTGATTGTCAGCAATGCCGTTGTTTGCGGAAGCTCCGTATTCAACGCGTCAGCATATTCATTCAGGACCTCTTGAGAAAAGTGATTTTTGATTTCCGGATCAAATGCTTCCCGCTTAAACGTCACTTTGCTGAGACGCTCGCGTTCAGCTAGCCATTCGTCCTTCAGCTCCCGGATCGTTGTGCCGAACTCGCTCTCATAGCCTTCAAGCAAGCCGTGCAGTTTGCCAAGCGTCACTTTCGCATCCGCCACCACTTGGAATGCATCAAGTTTATACGCCTGCATTCGGCTGACGTTAATGTTCAAAAACTTCGCTTTATCAAAATCAAAAGCGGTCTTAGAGGATGTCGCAAAATCTGTATACCTTGTGCCGATGCCGATAATCAAATCAGCTTGGCGGGCCGCTTTGTTTGCCGCAAGTGTACCTGTGATGCCCATTCCGCCAAGGTTGTTCGCAAAATCTGCCTCAACAGTAGACTTTCCTGCCTGCGTTTCAACTAACGGAATGTTATAGGCTTCAGAAATGGCAACCAATTCATCGCGCGCACCGGAATATTTTGCGCCTCCGCCGACGAGAATCACAGGTTTTTTGCTAGATTTAATCAGCTCCGCCGCACCTTGAAGCTCGCGCTCGCTCGGCTGCATGCGATCAATATAGTGAACCCGTTTGACGAAGAAACTTTCATCAAAATCGTATGCTTCCCCTTCAACATCCTGAGAAATACAAATCGTTGCCGGACCTGCTTTTGCCGGATCAGTCATGACTTCAAACGCGCGCAGCAAACTGCTCATCAGCTGCTCAGGGCGCGTAATGCGGTCCCAGTATCTCGATACAGGCTTCAATGCATCGTTTGTCGTAATCGCCGCACTGTATTCTTGCTCCATTTGCTGCAGTACAGGGTCTGGCTGTCTTGTCGCAAATGTGTCTGCCGGAATCAAGAGAACTGGGATATTGTTTGCCAATGCAGTGCCGGCTGCCGCCACCAAGTTAGCCGCTCCCGGTCCGACGGATGTAGACACCGCATATATTTTTCTTCTCAGCATTTGCTTGCTGTACGCCATGGCCGCATGCGCCATTCCTTGTTCATTTTTCCCTTGATAGACTTTCAAATGGCCTGCATCCTGCTCAAGCGCTTGCCCGATCCCTAATACGTTTCCATGGCCGAAAATTGTGAAAATCCCTTCGACAAAAGGCTCTTCCTTTCCATCAACATGGATGTACTGCTGGTTTAAGAATTTAATCAGCGCCTGCGCTGTTGTTAAGCGAATTTTCTTGCCCACAAACGATCCCACCTTTACTCGATCTTTTTCAATTATGACTGTGCTTCAATAAGCTGTACGATTTCTTCCGCAGTCGGCATCGCTTCTGACGAACTGTGCTTGCTCACCACAATGGAAGCTGAAGCACTGCCGTATTTCAATGCCGTTTCAATGTCTTTTCCGCTGACAAGGCCATAGATAAAGGCTGACGCATAGGAGTCACCAGCTCCAAAAGTTTTCAGCACTTTTGTCTTGTACGCTTGGGCGCGGAATACCTCGCCGGATTTGCTGTATGCGTAAGAGCCTTCGACGCCGTGTTTGATGACAACGAGGTCGGCTGAATGGCCAAATAAATGATTGACGGATTCTTCATTGCTTCCGCCTGTGCGGTTTTCCATCACATCAAATTCATCGCGTGTGCCGATGACGATATCAGACTGCTCGGCAACCAAAGAATAATAAACGGCTGTTTCATCTGATGACTGCCACGTATACGGGCGGTAATCCAGTTCGAACACCACTTTAACCTGATGCTTCTTCGCGTATTGAACAGCTTTTAATACCGCTTCCCGTGACGGGCTTTTGGCGAGCGCTGTCCCGGAAACAAGCAGCATTTTCGCATTTGCGATATAGTCCTCGCTTACCTCTGAAGGCTCAAGATAAAGATCCGCCACATCATCGCGATACATTAAAATGCTGCATTCTTCAGGGCTGAGGATTTCTGTAAATGCAAGGCCTGCTTTGTGTCCATCTTGATCAACAACCATCTGTGTTGTATCAACGCCGGTCTTTCTCATATAGGACTCTATGAATCTTCCATGCTGGTCATCCGGAATTTTGCCGATGAAGCCCGCTTTTAAGCCAAGCTTCGCGCTGCCGATCGCGATATTCGCAGGTGAACCGCCGACGTATTTGGAAAATGTCATCGTCTCTTCCATTGGGCGGTTGTATTCGAGTGCGTTCAGGTCAATACATGCCCGGCCGATGGCAATAATGTCAAAAGCCTTCTCTTCATTGAATGTATACTTCATCGTAAACAGCCACTCCTCACTTGTTAGCGTTCTAAAATCCACTCATGCGCCGGGTCGTTATGAAACTTCCATTTTCGCGTCGGCCCTGCCATGACATTTAAATAGTAGGATGTGTATCCGTCCGGAACGCCTACCGGGTGGTATCCCGCAGGAACGATGACAACGTTTTCATTTTCCGCAGTCATTGTCTCGTCAATAGAACGGTCATCTGTGTATACGCGCTGAAATACAAAGCCCTGTCCCGGGTCTAACTCATGGTAGTACGTTTCTTCTAAGAAAGATTCTTCCGGCAAGTTGTCTTGATCATGTTTGTGAGGCGGGTAGCTGGACCAGTTGCCGCTGTCTGTATAGACTTCAACTACTAATAGACTGTTAGCTGAAGGGTCTGAATCCGGAAGAATGTTATGAACAGTACGTTTGTTTGAAAATTGCCCGCGATGCTCAATTCCGTTGTCTTCCGCTTTGATCAGCTTTGTCGGAAGCTGCTTTTCCGATGGAGAATAGCAAAGCGCCACTCTTGCGTCGCTGACCGCTGTGATCTCAAATGCACGGTCATTTGAAATATAGACGCTGTCTGTCGGTTTTCGTTCAAATACGCTTTCGCGCGTGCCGATATTCTCAAAAGTCGACTCATGATCTGTCACTGTAATTTTCCCCGTTACCGCCACAATACAGATTTCTTGTTTTTTCAATTCTTCTGTATAGCTTGAACCTGATGCAAGATCTAACACTTTAAACTCTACATAAGTGAGATCAGAGTTGGATGTCGTTACTTCGTGCACGAGTTTGACCCCATTAGACACTTCATGCGACTGCGGCTTACGCAACAAATAACTCATAGAGAAGCCCTCCTCTTTCTATTGGCAGAATGAGTCCGAACAGCGCACATGGACGCCGTTCGGCTGTTCGTCGTTTAGTTGAAATCAGGTGCCGGATATCTTGCCGTTACCACTTTTTTACGTGTATAGAAGTCGACGCTGTCTTTTCCGTTCGCATGCAGCGTTCCAAAGAATGAAGATTTCCAGCCTGAGAATGGGAAGAACGCCATTGGAGCCGGCACACCAAGGTTGATGCCTAGCATTCCCGCATCAATGTTTTCACGGAAGTAGCGGATTGCGTTTGAATTGGATGTGAACAAGCAGGCACCGTTCGCAAACTCAGACTTATTGGCGATTTCAATCGCTTCTTTCAGGTTTTTCACACGGATGACAGATAAGACCGGAGCGAAAATTTCATCTTTCCAGATCGTCATCTCTGTTGTGACATTGTCAAAGATCGTCGGGCCGACAAAGTAGCCGTCGTCAGACACATTTTCACGTCCGTCACATACGAGTCTGGCACCTTCTTCAAGGCCTTTTTCGATATAGCTGAGCGTGCGCTTCTTGTTGTCTTCGCGAATCACCGGTCCTAAGAACACGCCGTCATCAAGGCCGTTACCGATTTTAATGTCCGCCACTTTTTCCTGCAGCTTCGCCATAAATTCATCGGCGATTCCTTCTTCAACTGTCACAACCGCACAAGCCATGCAGCGTTCACCGGCAGAACCGAAGGCAGCTCCAACGATGTTTGTGACCGTGTCTTCAAGATTCGCATCGTTCAAGACAATCGTATGGTTTTTCGCGCCAGTCAGAGATTGAACGCGTTTTAAGTTTTCGCTTCCTTTTTTGTAGACGTATTCGCCGACTGGCTTGGAGCCTACAAATGAAATCGCTTTAATTTCGGGATGCTCGAGGATGCCGTTCACAACGTCATGCGCACCGTATACGACGTTGAATACCCCTTTCGGAAGGCCCGCTTTTTCAAAAAGCTCAACCAATTTCTCTGTTAACAGCGGTGTCCGCTCTGATGGTTTTAAAATAAATGTGTTGCCGAGTGCGATCGCCATTGGGAACATCCAGCAAGGGACCATCATCGGGAAGTTAAATGGCGCGATTCCGCCGACAACTCCGATTGGGTAGCGGTAGTTGGCCGCTTCAACGTCCGTTGCGATGGAAGCAAGCGAGTCACCCATCATTAGGGAAGGTGCTCCAGCGGCGAACTCTACGTTTTCAATCCCGCGTCCCACTTCACCTAAAGCTTCTTTTGTGTTTTTTCCGTTTTCAATGGTAATCAGATGAGCCAGTTCTTCTTTATGCTGGGACAGCAGCTGCTGGAAGTTAAATAGAATTCTGGCGCGGCGAGGAACCGCCACCTTTGACCATGTTTTAAATGCTTCAGCAGCCGTTTGCGCTGCGTAATCAATATCCTCTTTTGTAGAAATCGGCACTTGGCATAGTACTTCTTTCGTCGCCGGATTGACGACATCTTCATATTGATCTGTTTTGCTTTCAACCCATTCACCGTTGATGTAATTTTTTAATTTTCTGATTTCTGCCATTCTTATTGCCTCCTTCATTAGTAAACACATACACTTGTATGGATGGTTCAGGATAGATTCATATCAATATCCACTTTTCAGCAAGCCAAGAATTAAACGCTTTCAAAAACACCAAAAAAATAAAAGGCGGATGCATATTTACATACAAGCAACCATTTCATGCACAACAGGTTACTTTTTGGTCATTTCTTGGTTATATTCTAATCGCATAATACCCATAAGTCAATCATAAACACTAAATTATTTCATTATTTTTATTATATTAATCTTTTAATCAATTAATAGAGGTAAGAGAAGCCCGCCGAATCTTGCAAAAGATATACACCGATGTTATCATTTTTTAAGCAACTATTGATTAACTTTTGGTTTTTATTATATATTTATGTTACGTAAAGATTCAAGAAGGAGTTTTTAATATGAAACTGATGCGGATTCAGGAAATGGAGGAGTACATTTTATCGCATGGCACTGTTTCCTTAGATGAGCTGTGCCAGGTGTTCAATGTCTCCAAAAACACAGTCAGACGTGATATCAACAAGCTAACAGAAAAGGGTGCGATTGAAAAAGTATACGGCGGCGTAACATCTATTGAAAAAACCGCATTAGTTCCTTTTGAAAATCGCACCATTCAGCACCAGGATGAAAAAACAAAAATCGCTCATTATGCTTCCCGATTTATTGAAGATCACGATTTGGTCTTCATTGATTCAGGAACGACGACAAAGTCTATTCTTGATACGCTTGATCCAGCCAAAAATGTCACCATCTTAACCAACAGTTTAGACATTATCAATGCGGCGTCAGCTTTGAAGAATATCAACTTAATCATTATCGGAAACAACTATAAGAGAAAAACCCGCTCCTTTGTCGGCATGGACGACCCGGCTATGCTTGATAAGTACAATATCAACAAAGCCTTTATGTCCGCTACCGGAACGACGCTGACACACGGATTGACCAACTCGGATCTGCTGGAGTATGAAATTAAAAAGAGGATTTCGGAAAAAGCAAAAGAAGTGTATCTATTGGCTGACCATTCTAAATTCGGAAAATCAACGCTTCTGACGTATGCACCGTTTGACAGGCTGCATTGCATTGTAACCTCTCAGCCATTAGACGACGAGTACACGCAGTACTGCAATGAGCATCAAATCGCCATTCATCTAGCCTAACGTTTACAATAGTGTTGAGAGTCTATCATCCATTTTATTCTAGGAGGCAGATCATGAAAAAAGCGAAGCTCGGAAAATCAGACTTGCAGGTATTCCCTATCGGATTAGGAACAAATGCTGTCGGAGGACATAACCTCTACCCGAACCTAAATGAAGAAACCGGAAAAGAATTGGTGCGCGAGGCGATCCGTAATGGCGTGACAATGTTAGACACCGCTTATATTTACGGGATCGGCCGTTCCGAAGAATTAATTGGTGAAGTGCTGCGTGAATTCAACCGTGAAGATGTTGTCATCGCGACAAAAGCCGCTCACAGAAAACAAGGCAATGACTTTGTCTTTGATAATTCACCAGAATTTCTTAAAAAATCAGTTGATGAAAGCCTGAAGCGCTTGAATACCGATTATATCGATTTGTTCTACATTCACTTCCCTGACGAACATACGCCTAAGGATGAAGCTGTTAACGCGCTGAATGAGATGAAGAAAGCCGGAAAAATCCGCTCCATCGGTGTATCCAACTTCTCTTTAGAGCAATTGAAAGAAGCAAACAAAGACGGTTTGGTAGATGTATTGCAAGGCGAATACAACCTGTTAAACCGTGAAGCGGAAAAAACATTCTTCCCGTATACGAAGGAGCATAATATTTCATTTATCCCATACTTCCCGCTCGTATCAGGTTTATTGGCAGGAAAGTATACAGAAGATACAACGTTCCCAGAAGGCGACCTGCGAAACGAACAGGAACACTTCAAGGGCGAGCGTTTCAAAGAAAATATCAGAAAGGTCAACAAGCTTGCGCCGATTGCCGAAAAACACAACGTGGATATCCCTCACATCGTATTGGCCTGGTATTTAGCAAGACCGGAAATTGATATTTTAATCCCGGGAGCAAAACGTGCCGATCAACTGATTGATAATATCAAAACAGCCGACGTGACGCTTTCTCAAGAGGATATTTCATTTATTGATAAGCTGTTCGCATAAGAAGAAAACAGCCTTCTCCAATGGAGAAGGCTGTTTTTTTGTGCGAAAAATTCCTAAATAACTGATTTTGAAGCAAAACCTTACAAAATGAGCCATAAATCCGATAAAATAAAGGTAGTTTATCTCAGAAAGAAAGTGATTGAGAAAGCAAAAGTATGAAACGTTTATATCATCTAGCTCATATGAAATAAAGCTAACCCAGCTTCTTTTATTTGCTGGTCAGAATAGCGGACCGTTTAGGCGGTCTATGGAGGAAACAGAATGAAACTTAAATATGTAAAAGCCTTAGTTGCAGTAACCGTTGCTTTAGGTGTACTGCTGCCATCAACGATTTCTCATGCAAAGAGCTTCAGCGGCCGCTCATCATCTAGTTACAGCAGCCGAAGTTCAAGCTCGTCATACAGCGGAAGCTATAAATCAAGCCCGAAATCAAGCTACAGCTCAGGATCAAGCTCTTCTAGCAAAAAATCCAAGACGCCTGACGATTCATCATCATCGATTTCGCTTAAAAAGAAGCCTTCGGAAAAGGCAAGTTCATCAAGCTCTAAAAAATCGTCAGGCACCTTTTCCGGCGCTACATCAAAAGTAACCGGAAAGACATACAGCGGAAAAACGTCTAAAGCCTATGTTGGCGGACGATATGTTTCAGTCAATCATTACTATCACGCAGGTTTCGCGCCATCAGGATGGTTTGGATATTATAGCGGATTTACAATGGGTATGTTCATGATCAGCATGATGCACCCATGGGGTTACACCTATCATCCAGTCGGAGGCCCAGGTTATGTTTCTTATGGCGCTTCACCCATTGCCTGGATCGTTGATATCATCGCTTTGATTATTATTTTAATCATTGTCATCGCATTGATTCGCGCATTTAAAGCACCGAAGACGTACAGAAGGAGATTTTAGGCAATGAGATTAATATTAAATGAGCAAGAAATTGTAGACGGAATTTGCGTGTATATTTCCAATGAAGAAGATATCTACCCTGAAGACGTTGAAGTAAAGGAGCTATCTTATAACAAGCGTACAGGGTTCTTCGCTGAAGCTACATTTGGCCTGCACCACAAGCAGCTTATGTCAGATGACATTTCAGAAGGCATTATTCAGTTCTTAGAGGAATACCACAACTTCAATCCGGACGTTACCGTCGTTGAATTGCAATTTGATAAGAAAAAAGGCTTCTCCGCCTTGGTTTTCGTCAACGAAGCAGAAGAATAAAAATGTCTTAATCAAAACCTTACTCCGCGCGGGTAAGGTTTTTTTAATGGTTTCTCTGAGCATAAAGTTATTTCGTTTTTCCTAAACTCAGCGGATCTGTGATCATCTCTTTTGGCTTTAACGTTTCCGTTTGTTCAAAACAAATGTTTCAAATGAGATAGGAAATGGGTACTAATCTATTAACTTTGTTCTACATTTTAGATACTCATTGGCTCAACAACTGAGGAGGAGACATTTGTGAAGAAAGACACAAGGAAATATATGATCTACTTTTTCGGCGCTTTAGGGGGACTGCTATATGGTTACGATACAGGTGTTATCTCCGGAGCACTCCTGTTTATCAATAACGATATTCCTTTAACGACATTGACAGAAGGATTGGTTGTCAGCATGCTGCTCCTTGGCGCGATTTTCGGTTCTGCCTTGAGCGGCACATGCTCAGACCGCTGGGGCAGGAGAAAGGTTGTATTTGTCCTTTCCATCATTTTTATTATCGGCGCGCTCGCTTGCGCATTTTCTCAAACAATCGGCATGCTGATTGCATCTAGGGTGATACTCGGGTTGGCCGTCGGCGGTTCAACGGCACTTGTGCCCGTGTATCTTTCCGAAATGGCACCGACGAAAATTCGCGGGACACTCGGCACAATGAACAACTTAATGATTGTCACCGGGATTTTGCTCGCCTATATCGTTAACTACCTGTTCACACCGTTTGAAGCGTGGCGCTGGATGGTCGGTCTGGCTGCAGTGCCTGCCGTGCTTCTATTAATCGGCATCGCGTTCATGCCGGAATCGCCAAGATGGCTCGTGAAGCGCGGCCGCGAAGAAGAAGCGAGACGCATCATGAACATCACTCATGATCCCCAAGACATCGAAATGGAATTGGCAGAGATGAAGCAAGGGGAAGCGGAGAAAAAAGAAACGACACTCAGCGTGTTGAAAGCCAAATGGATTCGCCCCATGCTTCTGATTGGCGTCGGCCTTGCCATTTTCCAGCAGGCGGTCGGCATTAACACGGTCATCTACTACGCGCCAACCATTTTTACGAAGGCCGGTCTTGGCACATCAGCTTCGGCGCTCGGCACAATGGGGATCGGCATCCTCAACGTCATCATGTGTATCACTGCCATGATCTTAATTGACCGTGTCGGCCGCAAAAAACTTCTGATCTGGGGAAGTATCGGCATCACACTGAGCCTTGCTGCTTTATCAGGCGTGCTCCTAACGCTCGGACTTTCCGCATCAACAGCGTGGATGACAGTAGTCTTTCTAGGTGTCTATATCGTCTTTTACCAGGCGACATGGGGTCCGGTAGTGTGGGTGCTCATGCCTGAGCTCTTCCCGTCCAAAGCACGCGGAGCCGCGACAGGGTTCACGACTTTGGTGTTATCGGCGGCTAACCTGATCGTGTCGCTTGTCTTCCCGCTGATGCTAAGCGCGATGGGCATCGCATGGGTCTTTATGGTTTTCTCAGTCATTTGTCTTCTCTCATTTTTCTTCGCGTTCTACATGGTACCGGAAACCAAAGGGAAAAGCTTGGAGGAAATTGAAGCAAGCCTGAAAAAACGGTTTAAAAAGAAGAAAAGCACCCAAAACCAAGTGCTGAATGAGCGTACATTATAAAAAAAGGAATCGTCTCCTTATGGGACGATTCCTTTTTCTGTTTACACCATGACCTTGCAAATATTGTTCGTAAATTCCACAGGGTCCTGAATCGGCAGGCCTTCGATGAGAAGCGCCTGATTGTACAGAAGGTTTGTGTACAGTCTCAGCTTCTCTTTATCTTGTTCAAACGCGTCCTGCAGCGTTTGGAATACCTCGTGATTCGGGTTGATTTCCAGCACTTTTTCCGCCTTCACATTTTGGCTGTCAGGCATCGCGTTTAAGATTTTTTCCATCTCAATTGTCACTTCGCCGTCAGCAGCAAGGCAGACTGGATGTGATTTAAGCCGTTTTGAGATTCTGACGTTTTTCGCTTTGTCTGACAGAATGTTTTTCATTTCCTCAAACAGATCCTTATACTTGCTTTCCTCTTCCTCGGACTGCTTTTGATCCTCATCCGTGTCTATGCCAAGGTCTCCGCTTGATACGGACTTGAATTCTTTTTCCTGATAAGAAGCCAGCATTTTAATTGCAAACTCATCGATGTCCTCAGTAAAGTAGAGGATTTCATAGCCTTTGTCCGCCACCATTTCCGTTTGCGGCAGTTTCTCAATGCGGTCGTAAGAATCACCGGTCGCATAATAAATGTATTTCTGCTCCTCTGGCATTCTGGAAACATACTCATCTAAGCTGACCAATTTTTTCTCATTTGAAGAGTAGAATAATAGGAGATCCTTCAATTGATCCTTATTCGCGCCAAAATCATTGTACACGCCGAATTTCAGCTGTCTGCCGAACGACTTGTAGAACGTCTCGTATTTCTCGCGGTCTTTTTTCAACAGGCTTTGCAGCTCGCTTTTGATTTTCTTGCTGATGTTTTTCGCGATCAGCTTCAGCTGGCGGTCATGCTGCAGCATTTCTCTGGAAATATTCAGCGACAGATCCTCAGAATCGACCATGCCCTTCACAAAGCTGAAGTGGTCCGGTAGCAGGTCTGCGCACTTATTCATGATCAGCACGCCATTTGAATACAGCTCCAAGCCTTTCTCATATTCCTTGGAATAGTAGTCAAACGGCATGTTTTCAGGGACGAATAGAATCGCGTTGTAGCGAACGGCTCCATCCACACTGATATGAACGTGTGTGAGCGGTTTATCAAACCCGTAATGCTTTTCAGCATAGAATTTTTCATAATCCTCATCTGTCAGCTCGCTTTTGTTTTTTCTCCAGATCGGCACCATGCTGTTGACCGTCTGCTCTTCCTGCACCTCTTCAAATTCATTTTCGCTTCCTTCCTTCGGCTTATTAATGGTTGTATCCATTTTGATCGGGTAGCGAATGAAGTCGGAGTACTTCTTGATGATCGCTTTTAAACGATATTCCTCTAAAAACTCGTCATAGCTGTCATCTTCTGTGTTCTCTTTGATTTTCAGGATAATGTCTGTACCGACAGAATCCTTTTCACACGGTTCAATCGTATAGCCGTCTGCACCCGCAGACTCCCATTTATAAGCCTCTTCGCTGCCCAGCGCTTTACTGATGACTGTCACGACATCGGCAACCATAAATGCCGCGTAAAAACCGACACCGAACTGCCCGATAATGTCATGTCCGTCTTTCAGCTCGTTTTCCTTTTTAAACGCGAGGGAACCGCTTTTTGCAATTGTTCCAAGATGCTGTTCAAGCTCATCCTTTGTCATTCCGATCCCCGTATCAGAGATGGTTAATGTTCTCGCATCTTTGTCAGCTGCGACCTTTATGTAGTAACTGTCTTTATCAAACGTAAGCGCATCGTCCGTAAGCGCTTTGTAATAGATTTTGTCAATCGCATCACTCGAATTGGAGATTAACTCGCGCAGGAAAATTTCTTTTTGGGTATAAATGGAGTTAATCATCATATCCAACAAGCGTTTAGACTCTGCTTTAAACTCTTTTTTCGCCACTCTTGATCGCTCCTTTACCATTATGTAAACCCTTTTCAGCATCTATTTATCACATAAGATGACAATTGTCAATTAGATTGATAGATGCATATATATGTAAATTTAACATTAGTTGGATTTGTTTTCACTCTTTTTCTCACTCATTCTCATAAAAAAGAGAGGCTTCATCATCCTCTCTTTTTTTCTGTGTCATTCCAGCGGCCAAACTCCCGCTTCATCCATATATGCACCGGGTAGAAAAACAAACCGAACGGTATCAAAAACAAAAGATTATGCCATGAAGCATTCAGAAATGCGCTTGCAGTCACCGGAAACGTAATCTCTTGCAATAAAAAAGAGATGACAGTCAGCACAACAAATGCAGATGGAATGGTAATGAAGCAATAAAACTTGAGCTCCTTCTTATGCTGTACCTTCAAACATACAAACCTCCCAACAATTTCTAATTCATCTTAACATATGCTGGCCTTTCTTTTCTCGCATGTTTATCACTGCACATAGCGGGAAGACAAATAGAAAAAGGAGGTCTCGTATCATGGGAAGACTTGAAAACAAAACAGCAGTTATCACAGGCGCCGCGACAGGCATTGGTCAAGCGACGGCGGAGGTTTTTGCCAATGAAGGCGCGCGTGTGATCATCGGAGATATCAATAAAGATCAAATGGAAGAAACAGTTGACGCAATCAGAAAAAACGGAGGACAGGCCGAATCCTTTCACCTCGATGTGTCAGATGAAAACAGTGTGAAAGCATTTGCTGATCAAATCAAGGATGCATGCGGAACGATTGATATTCTGTTTAATAATGCCGGCGTTGATCAGGAAGGCGGAAAGGTGCACGAATATCCGGTTGACCTGTTTGACCGCATTATCGCCGTAGACCTGCGCGGCACGTTCCTTTGCAGCAAATATCTGATTCCGCTCATGCTCGAAAAAGGAGGCTCCATCATCAATACCTCCTCCATGTCAGGCCGGGCCGCGGACCTTGACCGCTCCGGCTACAACGCAGCAAAAGGCGGCATCACCAACCTGACAAAGGCAATGGCAATCGACTACGCACGAAACGGCATCCGCGTCAATTCCATTTCACCGGGTACGATCGAAACCCCGCTGATTGACAAATTAGCAGGCACCAAAGAACAAGAAATGGGTGAAAAATTCCGCGAAGCCAACAAATGGGTCACGCCGCTCGGCCGTCTCGGCCAGCCGAAGGAAATGGCGACAGTGGCCCTGTTCCTCGCGTCAGACGACAGCTCATACGTCACAGGAGAGGACATCACCGCAGACGGCGGCATCATGGCATACACATGGCCAGGGAAGATGCTGATTGATGAGAAATGGAAGGAAGAAACGAAATAAGAGAGGGGATGTCCCTCTCTTTTTGTCTTTCAAAGCAATACAACCTTATACTTTTTCACATCCAAAAACTGCAAAAATTCCCTCGCCAGCACTTCAGGCGGATGCGCCTTTCCTTCATCCAGCCGATACAAAAGCAACCCAATAATCATTGCGGATACATAATGGGCATAAAGCTTTTTCTCTGCGTGAATATCAGTTTGCTGATGCAGATAAAACGATTCCAGCGCTTTGAACATATCAGGTATCACATGAGGAACACCCCATTCCCGATTGAGAAAATGGACAATGGGCATATTTGACAAAGCAGAAAGCAGACTGGCGAGCGCCTTCTCCGCTTCCTTTAAGGGAAATTCATTCGGGCTGGAGGCAATCGTCAGGTGATCAATGATCTCCGCACATGATCGCTGTATCATGGTTTGGAGCAATTCCTCCTTATTGGCATAGTGATCATAAAAGGTTGCACGGCGGATATTGCTTTTCCGGGTAATATCCGAAATCGTGATGGCTGCGTAGTCTTTTTTCTCCGCCAGCACGTCCAGAAATGCCTTCTGGAGCGCCTCTCTCGTTCGAACCACACGCCTGTCGATTTGCTTGTTCTTCTCTCGCTCTCCTGGCACAGCTTGTCCAAACAGCCAATAAAATCTCTTTTGAGAAACAAGCTCCCATACCTTTTGGCTGATAGCTTCCGGAGTCGCGGCCGCATCCTCATTCAGCCAATACAGGATAATCGCGTACGTGTACAAGGCCCGGTAATGTCCGTAAATTTCCCGTTCGATCGGCGTCAAATTCACATGGACCGGAGTCAGCAGCACATCCTGCTGAAACACATCCCTAAAAAAACGATGGAAATGCCCTCTGTTCATCATCACAGAAAAAAAGGATCGATGCTCATGAACAAAGGACAGCGTCGGATGCACCGTTTGCCGTTTTTTGTTCAAATGAAGGGTATCCATATGACTGAAGGCGTCAAAAAGCGCTTTGCCCAGTCCTTCCTTCATGTCTTCGATCACATCCTCAATGATTGAAAACTTATCCTCATAATAAAGGTAGAGCGATCCGCGGCTCACTTTGGCCTTCTCAGCGATTTCTTTCATTGTGATGTGTTGAATATCTCTTTCTTTCAATAAAGCCAGCAGCGCCTCTTTCACTTGAGCTTCGGCAGATTCCGGCACAAAAGACACCTCCAATCATTAGACAGATCTTAGATATATGTACGGTAACGTATAGATGGTTCACCGTTGTCTTTCTTACAGAAAAGGTACCACCTTATAATAGGTCCGAGAAAAGAAGAAAGCAAATGAGGGGGATTTTACAATGGAACAGCAAGTAAAGGACGACATCCAGCGTGTCTTTCAGCTTCAGAAAAAACAGCAAAAAGCCTTGCGCGCTTCAACAGCGGAACAGCGGAGAGAAAAGCTTCAACGCTTTTTAGATTCCGTCATCGCCCATGAAGAAGAAATCATCGAAGCGATCCGCAAAGACGTCCGCAAACCATATCACGAAGTCAAAAAAGCGGAAATCGAAGGAACAAAAAAAGCGATCAGAGATAATATGAATAACCTGGAACAATGGATGGCGCCTAAAGAAGTCGGTTCATCGTTAAGCCCTGACGCAAACGGAATTCTTATGTACGAGCCTAAAGGCGTCACACTCATCCTCGGCCCGTGGAACTATCCGTTTATGCTGACGATGGCGCCGCTTGCCGCTTCTCTCGCAGCCGGAAACAGCGCGATTGTGAAGCTGTCCGATTTCACGATGAACACGAGCAACATTGCCGCTAAAGTGATAAGAGACGCTTTTGATGAAAAAGAAGTCGCGATTTTTGAAGGAGAGGTTGAGGTGGCAACCGAACTACTTGATCAGCCGTTCGACCATATTTTCTTCACTGGAAGCACAAATGTCGGGAAAATTGTCATGACAGCGGCTGCCAAACACTTGGCATCTGTCACACTTGAGCTTGGCGGCAAGAGCCCGACGATCATTGACAGTGAATACGATCTGATGGACGCAGCGAAAAAGATCGCCGTCGGGAAATTCGTAAACGCCGGCCAAACCTGCATCGCACCTGATTACCTGTTCATTAAAAAAGACGTTCAGGACAGGTTCGCGGGGATTTTACAAACAGTCGTCAACGCTGGATTTATGGAGGATGATCATACCCCAGACCGCAGCAAATTTACGCAGATCGTCAATGACCGCAACTTCAACCGCGTCAAAGATCTGTTCGACGATGCCATCGAAAGAGGGGCGGAAGTGGTGTTCGGCGGCGTATTCGATGCCAGCGACCGCACGATCTCGCCAACCGTTTTGAAAAACGTCACGCCTGACATGAAAATCATGCAGGAGGAAATCTTCGCACCGATCCTGCCAATGATGAACTATGAAGACATCGACGAGGTCATCGATTACGTAAATGACCGCGATAAACCGCTTGCACTTTATGTGTTCAGCAAAAACCAAGACCTGATTGACAACGTCCTTCAGCACACGACATCAGGAAATGCCGCCATCAATGATGTCGTCGTCCATTTCAGTGACGTCAACCTGCCATTCGGCGGCGTCAACACAAGCGGAATCGGCTCCTATCATGGGGTATACGGATTCAAAGAGTTTTCTCATGAGAAGGGTGTATTTATTCAGGCCTCTAAATAATCGTAATGAAGAGAATCTGCATCATCTTGCAGGTTCTTTTTTTATCTTTATATCACCTAAATAAAGAGATTAAAAGTGATAAAATACCATTTTTACTACGAGACCAAATTCCTCTAGTCTATCTCATTGAAACCCTGCAGCCCCTAACGTATAATATCCCAGAAAACTTCAAAGGAAAGAATATTATACATGGAAAAACCAGCTGGATTTTGGATTCGGGCAGTTGCCTCTATTATTGATGTATTTATTATAGCTATATTCTCTTTCATTATGATTTTCATTAACACCTTCATTGTGTTGCCACTCATTGATGCGGCAGGTACAAACATGTCAGAAGCCCAATATGAGTTTTTCATGTTGATCATTGGCACAATCCCTGTTTTGGCCATCATATTTATTTTCGCTATTCTTTACTATAGCTTGCTGACTTCCTCAAACATGCAAGCAGCATTGGGAAAAAAACTCATGGGCATCATCGTTGTCAATCAGTATAGCGAGCGTATTTCTTTTTGGCACAGCTTCGGCCGTTTCTTCGCTTACACATTATCTAAGATCTTATATATCGGTTTTATCATGGCGGCCTTTCCCTCTAAACTGGCATTACATGATTATATTTGCGGGACAAAGGTTGTCTATAAAAATAAATATCTTGATTGATCAAAAAAACAGGCTGCCGAGTTAACCTCGCCAGCCTGTTTTACTATTTCCCAAAAGCCATCAGCGCTTTCATACGAAATGACTTGACCATCATAACATATTAACCCATTTTATAATTCTACTTCACAAAAACATCACAAACTAGAAAACTATGTAAGAGTATTCACGGACGTTTTTTCAGCACCCGATCGAAATGCAGCCACAAACCAAATGACGTTGACAGCAGCCGCAGCGAGACTAACTCCCAAAACAAAGATCACCTCAGAAAGCAGATGGTCACTAAAGAAACTAAACATCAAGATAAAACCGGCCGAAGACAAATGAATCAAAAGCCCGAAGCCGCAAAGCACCGCCATGACATACCTCATTGCATCGACTCCGAGCATATAAACAAGAAATGGAATGAAATACAAGACAAGGATCATACCGACAGCTGACCACATGCCAGCTGAATTAAACTGATTGGCCGCCGCTCCCGTTCCGGCCAGCGGCGAAAGTGAAGCCGCCACAATCACGGCGCAAAAAAGAAACGCAGAAATGGTTGTCATGATCGCCACGCTATTTTTTTTTTGACATTAAACTCCTCCTTTAATAGAAATATTAACCTTTTTTATTATAAGTAAGTTGAATGTTATATTCATTATATTTTTAAAAAATTCCAGAATACATACACAAATGCTATGCTTCTTTCTAGTATATTTATATAGTAAAAAACAAAGGATAAAAGACTCATTTTTCTGTAATATCAGGATTTTATCACCATTCCATATTGCATGTACTTGTTTTTCAAAGTATACTATTCCAGATTAATTCAGAGGAGAGAGAAAAATACATGGAAAAACCAGCAGGATTTTGGATTCGTTTTTTAGCTTATTTTATTGACGGCATTATTGTATCTGTTCCTAGTTATATTATTCTATTTATTATCAATTCTGTGTTTGTAGCTGGGGCTGTGGCAACAAACCCTTACATGACGGAAGAAGAGTATTTAGTGAAATACATGACGCTTGCATTTTTGCCTACTATGCTGATCATGATCGTCATCAGCGTGTTATATTACGGGCTGCTCACAGCTTCTAAAATGCAAGGCACACTTGGCAAAAAAATTCTTGGCCTGAAAGTGGTCAATGAACAAGGTGAACGGGTTTCTGTCGGACAGGGAATTGGCCGTTACTTTGCCTATATCTTATCTGGAATCATCTTTTATATCGGGTTTATCATGATTGCCTTTGGAGAGAAAAAAGGCCTGCATGACATCATTTGCAAAACACGTGTCGTGTATAAATAATAGAAAAAAGTCTAGACGCCAATAGGCGTCTAGACTTTTGTTTTCTTTACAATAGGCTGCCACGACAGATACGTAGCGCTTCTCCACAGCCACTCAAACGGCCCCATCCGAAAGACACGAAGCCAAAGGTGGCTGAAGACCATTTGAACGGCACAAACAGCAATTGTAATGAGCACACCCGCAGCAGGGTACACTTTTCCATACAGGCCCAAGCCGTAATGATAAAAAATCCAAGTACACACAATAGACTGCATCAAATAATTGGTAAATGCCATCCTCCCAACAGCGGAGAATGATTGCAGCACTGTTCTCACTCTTGTTTTATGATAAAGATAGACAACCGTTGTAACATAGAAAAACATGAGGAAAGGCGCGCCAATCAGCAAACATATTTCTTTATCCGTTACATTGTACAGCACCTGGGCGCCGATGCCGATGACAAGCCCAGCCATCCACAATCGTTTTAATCCTTTGCGATGCTTTTCTGGTTCATGCAAGTACCGAGATTTCGCTGCCGCAGCTCCCAGCAAAAACATGCTGAAATATGGAATGGATGCAAAGAAAAAGTTGAGCGGATTATACGTAAGCATGCCATTCGAAGACATGTAAACAAGACGGTCATGGATCCGCTGTTCTGCAATGTCCTTCAGACTGCCGCTTCCATAAACATGAATCGCTTGTTTTGCCTGCTGTGTTACCGCTTTGTACCCATTCCTGTCCGTTTGATTGATCAAAACTTGTCAACATGAACGGAATGGAAAACAAAAGATACAAAGAGACCGCCCATATCAGCAGTGTTTTCGGCTTTGCTTTTCGAAACAAGAGCAGGACAAAACCGAGCAGGGCATATTCTGTTAAAATATCTCCGTCCCATATCAAAAAGGCATGAATCGTTCCAAACAAGAGAAGCGCCATTAACCTTCTCACATATAACGGAACAAACCGTTTCCCTTTGTTTTCTGCTCTCTCCATCATGACAACCATGCCAAATCCAAATAAAAAGGAAAACAATAAAATACATTTTATTTGAATGAAGAATTTCAGTATATCTGCGGCGGCAAAATCAGCTTCAGACCACTTATCCATGAAAAAATTCTCTTTTCCAAGCATAGACAAATACATATCCGGATAACTGAAATGTGCCAGATTGACAAATAAGATGCCGAAAATCGCCATTCCTCTCAGCACATCAAGCACACCGATCCGCTCATTTGTTAAAGTCGGCTGTAATGAAGACATAGCCATCACGCTCCTTTTTTCTGTACCTTAAGGGTATGAAAAAATGAAGCGCGGAAACATCGATTTAGGTGTCAGGCCGGCATGAAAACCTTACAATCTTGTCATCTTTATGGTTTCATCACCTTTAAATCTAATGCTTCGATATTCTGCAAAACGCGATCAAAGCGCAAAGCCTGAGGCTCACATGGGAAGATGTGGCCTTCATACGGGTCGCCTAACGTCCGGAAAAACGGTTCAAATAAACCAGGAACCAATACGCCCACCATCTTTGTATAGTAAGAATCAAGGCGATAGGAGTGAACGGTATTTGCAGGGACATGCAGGAAATCTCCCGGATTCAGCTGAATTTCCTGGCCATCTGCCCACATCGTCATCTGACCTTCAAGGCAATAAAATGTTTCTGTATGATGTTCATGGTAGTGATCAACGATTCGGTCACCTTTAGGGCCTTCAGAGGATACGACGATAAACTGGCCATCTGTATTTTTTTGTGCAGCCACAATGCGGTGAAGCTGATCTCCAGTCAACAGGCGATCTCCTTCTCCAGATTCAAGAACGTATGGAACCGCTCCATCTGGCAGCTCTGTAAGTTCCGCTAATTGGGCCGAACATGCAGGCTTTCCTTCATCTAGAAATACAATGTCCGCTACAGCGGCTGCTTCTGCAAATCGCTCGTTTGAGACTTCTTCGCTTGCGTACGGCGGATGTTCAGCGTGATCATACGGATTCCCAATAACGGAATACAAGTGCGCTACGTTTCCTTTCATCGTGTAAGATACCAGTCTTGTTCTGTGGCTCTGCATCCGGTAGCTGTGCGGTGTTCCCGCCGGAATGTTGGCATAATCACCTGATATTAATAAATAGCGTTCACCATCAAGTGTCAGTTCCAGTTTCCCGTCCAAAACGAGAATTCCTTCATGTGTGTCCTTGTGGACGTGAAGCGGAAAGGCATCTCCTTTTCCCCCGGAAAGAAGCACGATCTCAAACAAATCACCTGTGCTCCTCCCATTCGCCATCACCGTGGCAACCTGTCTGCCGAACAGATAGCGCTCGCCTTCTCCGCTCCGGAGCAAATAAGGCATTTTTTCTTTAGGCAATGAATGTGTACATAATGTTTTCATATTATCGCATCCTCCAATTTAGACCAGTCTATATATTATCATTTATTTGTCTAGACCGTTCTATATAATTGTAGGAGAAAGGATAACAAAATGCTACCCTTTTTTTCTCACCAGCACTGGTATTTGTTCGGCAATGAGAAGAAGAGGCGTTTTGTCTTTATTCGTTAACGAAAGCATGATGCCGCCCTCAATCATCGAATTAATCAGCGTTCCAAGCTGATTTGCTTCTTCTTCTGCAAATCCGTTTTCCATTAATTTTCTGGCAAAAACCGCTTCCCAGCTTTTAAACACCTTCATGCAAACCGTCCGCAGCGGTTCACTGATTAACGCTGTCTCACTCGCCAGCAAACCGACTGGAATACCTTTAATGCTTTCTGTGTTATCAAATTGGCTGGCTGTTTTTTTGATAAAAAGCTGAATCGCTTCTGTTGGATCAGAGGATTCATCCATGCTTTTCTGTATCAGATGTTCAACGATCTTACCTGTATATGTAACCGCTTCAATTGCTAGTTCTTCTTTGCCCTTCGGAAAAAAGTGATAAAGCGATCCCTTAGGAGCACCGCTTTCTTTTACAATCTGGTTCAAACCTGTCGCGTGATATCCTTGCAGCTGGAACAGACGTGACGCCGTGTGAAGGATTTTTTCACGTGAATCTCCTCTGCTAGTCATTAAAACATTCCCTCCTAGGTATGGTAGAGCGACTTATATAATATAAAAAAGAACCCTGTGATTGTCAAAAGGGGTAAGACCCTCCCGGATGGGGTAATGTACAAAAACAGCGTCTAGGAGGGATCTCTCAATGACAATCGATCATTCAGTCACGAATACAGAACAGCTTGAACGACAAAACCCAGCCGTAAAAACAAAGCTCAAACTGAAAAAGCTTAAGGATCAGGTGATCGTCATTACCGGCGCTTCAAGCGGAATCGGACTTGTCACGGCGCGAATGGCAGCTGAAAAAGGCGCAAAGGTCGTGGCAGCAGCGCGAAATGAAGACGCGCTGAAGGAGCTCACTGATGAACTAAAGGAAAAAGGGCACGACGCCATATGGGTAAAGGCGGATGTCGGAAAAGAAGAGGACGTCAACCGCATCGCAGAAACCGCGATCAGCACATTCGGCCGCTTTGACACATGGGTCAACAATGCGGCCGTCTCGACTTTCGGACATGCCATGGACGTCACCGTCGAAGACATGAAGCGCATGTTCGACACAAATTTCTGGGGACCTGTTTACGGAACAAGAGCGGCTGTCAAACACTACACCGGCAGAGGTGTGCCGGGCGCACTCATTAATGTAGGAAGCCTGTTCGGAGACAGGGGAACGGTCATTCAATCCACATATGCGTCTGCCAAATTTGCGCTTCACGGCTGGACGGAAAGCATCCGAATGGAGCTCGAAAAGGAACAGGCGCCCGTCTCGGTAACGCTCATCCACCCGGGCAGAATCGACACACCTTATAACGAGCATGCGCACAGCTATCTCGACAAACAGCCGGCTCATTACCGCTCCATGATCTATCCGCCGGAAGCAGTCGCCGAAGCGATCCTGTTTGCCGCCGAACACCCTAAGCGCGACATGTACATCGGCTCACAGGCCAAAGCCATCGCCATGCTGGGCGCGCTTTTTCCTCGTCTGACCGACAGACTGATGGAAAAAATCATGTATCACAGCCAGCATGCCGAAAGACCGTCCAAACCGCGAGAAGAAAGCGCTCTTTATGATGAGGGCTGCGGTATGCATGACAGAGGCACAAATAAAGGATGGATGAGGTCAAGAAGCTACTACACAAAAGCGACGAAGCGCCCAATTGTATCGGCGGCTGTTGTTGCCGGACTAGTGGCTTGGGCTGCCGCCAAACGATGCAGATAATCTCTGACCATAAGAAAAACCCATGCTGTTCCAGCGAACCATGGGTTTTTCAGCTGTTAATCGATAAAAGCCTTGTTCATACGCTGCAGCAGCTCGCCAAACATCTCTTTTTCCTGTGTTGACCATTCTTTCAGCATCTGTTCATAACGTTCAAGGCGCTTTTGCTGATCGGCTTTTAATAGTTGTTTGCCGAGTTTTGTAATAGTAAACAGGCTGACTCTCCCATCAGATGGGTCTGAGAAACGATAGATGAGCTCCTTTGCCTCTAATGCAGCTGCTTGTCTTGAAAGAGTAGAAATATCAAGCTTAAACGATTCTGCCAATTCCTTAACACGAGCAGGCCCAAACTCATCCAATTGTCTCAGTAATAAGTACGAAGATCTCTCCAAATTCCCTGTTCTTTTCTCTGATTGATCCAGATAAACAGCTCTCCTGATAAAAGTCGTGAGCTCATATTCAATTAATTCAACTGGATTTTGATTTTGCAATCGCTCTCGCTCCCTATTCCAATCTCCGGCATTGACAACATCATATATACTTGTATAATACAAATGTACATTAACTGAATAAATACAAGTCGTTATATGACTAAATCAATCATTATACTTGTATAGTACAATCATATAAAAAGAAAGTAAAGCGATTCCTCAGAACCATCCTAGAAGCAAGCACCAGAAAGGAGGAAGCTGTTCTGATTGGAGAGCAGCACTTGATGTGAAAGTCATACGAATTATCTTGCAAGTGTTGATATTATATGTATTTTTTATGATCGGGGAAGCCATTCAGCATCTGTTTCATTTACCCGTGTCAGGAAGCATCGTTGGATTGGTATTGCTTCTGATCTGCTTGGGCCTCCGTATTGTTCCCGTCTCCATCATTGAAGACGGAGCAGGGTTTTTATTATCCTTCCTTCCATTGTTGTTCATCCCGGCAATGACAGGAGTGATAAACTATCCGTCTCTCATTTCATTCAATGGCCTGATGCTGCTGATTACAGTCGTTCTGAGCACCATCGTCACGATCATTGCGGCTGGATTCGCCAGCCAGCTATTAGAGAAAAAAGCAAAAAAACGGGAGGAGAAAGAGAAATGCAGCAAGCATGTATCGCGATCATTATAATTCTTTTAACAGTTGCCGCTTATTTAGCGATGGTCAAACTCTATAAGCGATTCCCGCTTCCATTTCTGATCCCCGTTCTGACAACGACCATTTTGATTGTAGCGGTTTTGATGATGTTCCATGTTTCCTATGAAGGCTATATGATCGGGGGGAAATGGATCAATTCTTTGCTTGGGCCGGCTGTCGTGGCACTGGCCTATCCGCTTTATAAACAATGGCATATCATTGTCAAACATTGTGTTCCCATTTTAGGCGGCGTCCTGGTCGGATTATGCATGGGAATGATCAGCGGGCTGATCTTCGCAGAAGCATTCGGGATTGATCATGATCTCTTATTATCCATTCTGCCAAAGTCGATCACAACCCCTGTCGCTATTCAGATCGCCGCCGGTCTTGGCGGCGTCCCTTCCATGACAGTCGTATTTGTCATGATTGCGGGCTTTTCAGGCGTCATCCTCGGGCCGCTTTTCCTAAAATGGCTTCGCATACGCAGTTCCCTTGGACAAGGCATTGCATTAGGCAGCGCCTCCCACGCACTGGGTACCTCCAAAGCATTGGAATATGGGGAATTGGCCGTATCCATGAGTTCCGTCTCCATGACGCTTTGTGCGGTGCTCGGCTCATTCTTCGGCCCGCTCGTCGTCTGGCTGTTTCATATTTAACAAAGAAAGACTGCCCCGGGGGAGGGCAGTCTTTTTTGAGATACGAACAGCGAAAGTAAACCAACCGTTAAAATAAACAGGAATTTTGGCCTGTTTATTTTAGTTCCCCTATGTCTCTTAAATATTGTTCACGCTCTTTTTTATCAGGGTAAGCGGTTTTGATGTATTCTTCTTTTTCTTTCTTGGTGTATTCGCTCCAGTCTGTAAAACGGTCTCCCACTTCTTTTGAATAGCCAATAGAATCTACTTTATTCGATTTATAATATAAAGAGGCATCAAATGAGAACTTCTCTGGTTCATTATTGATGTAACCAGTAACTTCAATCATTCCCATTGGACTTATTGTTACCTTCTCATTAAACTTAATATCCTTAATAAAATGATGAATATCCTCTTTTTTCAATTTTTCCTTTATTTTTGGTTTCATCTTTTCAGCGTAGTCTTCAGCTTTTTCTTGTTCACTTTTTTCTATACTAGTTATGTATTCTTTATCCTTAGAAGTGCCTGACGTTTTTTTGATTTCATAAATGAAGCCAACCATTAAAATTAACAAAACGCTAACAAAAGCTAGCAATTTAAATGGTACTTGTTTTTTCATAGATTATTTCATTTCCCCTATGTCTTTTAAATATTGTTCTCGTTCTTCTTTCGATAAACTATTTAAAAAGTCTTCTTTAACCTCTTTATCAAAGTCATCCCAGTTTTCAAATCTATCGCCTAATTCTTTAGAAAAACTCATGCCATCTACCTTGTTGGAATTATAGATTAAATCAGCAGAAAAATGAAACTTTTCTGGATCATCGTTGACATAGCCATCTATAATGATTCTCCCCATCGGGTTTATCTCTATTTCTTTTTCAAAGGTTATCGTTTTTATAAAATGATGAATGTCTTCTTTCCTTAATTTCTCTTCTACTTTCGGCTTCATTTTTTCTGCATATTCTTCCGCTTTTTCACGATCGCTTTTTTCTTCACTGTTCATATTTTTATTGCCCCCAGTTGTTTCTATTGTATTGATTTTATCAAAATAAAAATATAAGCTCCCTGAAATTAAGATAATTATAATTGCTCCTGTAAACATCATTTTTTTCTTGGTTATCATTGGCAATTCATCCTTTTTATTTTATTATACAAGATATGTATAAAGATTAGGAGTGGCATAATTGGCTAAAAATAAGTCTATAAAAATTACGGATGAGGATTACAACCGTATATCGAGTGCTGCCTACGATATTCAAAACTATCATATTGGTGAAATTATTTATACTAGCAATGAGCAAAAGCTATACGTTATCGATTATAAAAAAACAGATAAGGGCCTTAACGCCCTCACCCTTGTTACTAGAGAGGATTTTCGTAATTCCCATCAAGGCAAACACCCAGAAAAAATCCAAAACGCCATCATTGCATACCGCGGATCAGAACCCATCAGCCCCGGCCAATTCCAAGATACAATAAAACAATATCGTGATGAGCGGGAACAGCTTATTAAAGAAGTAGAGAAAAAGGGAATCAACATTCCTGAAGATGAAGATGGTTCCTTTTATGACTCAGTAAAAGGGCTTCGTGAATATTCAAATGAGATTTTGCAGGATTGGCTTCACATGGACACAAGTTATTTGGTGGGCAAAAAACCATTTGATGACGGAACAGAGAACCAAGCCATTCAAGCGGATCAATATGCAAAAAAAATACATAAAGACTTTAAAAATGCTGACATTCAAGTCACCGGTCACTCATTAGGCGGTTCTAACGCAAGCTATGCAGTCGTGATGAATGACTTTATCAAACGCGGCGTTACTTTCGAGAATCCAAACATATATGAAAACCTGCCTGAGGATGTCAAAGCCCGGGCGATAAAAGGGGATTTCCGCAGCCGCTTAACAGAATATATTAATTTAAATGATGGTTTATCGTTGCTGAATCGGGATGCCGCTGAAGTGGGTAAAGTGAAAGTAATGTATGATGAGACTTTGCCGAATGGTGTACAAAATAATGGTCTCCCTAATGAAGTGAAAATGCTTGGGCTTGCACTTAAACATTACGGTAATCAATCTCTTGATGCCACACTGTTTGTCGAAGCCTTAATGGGAAGTCACGGTTTAGACCGCTACAACTTCAATTCAGATGGCTCTGTCCAAACCGTTGACGATGTGTTGAAAAATAATCCTGATTTTGCAATTGCAATGCTTAAACAAATGAAATCAACGAATGTGAAAGCCAATACAGGTGTTTCAATACTCATTAAGTCACATGTATTGATGAATACAAGCACGCAGTTAAAACATATAGCTGAATCAGAATGGTCTAAGATTATACGCCAAATTGAAAGAATTGATGACATTGTAAAGGATTCTATTGAGGATGTCAGGAATTTGCATACACGAATGGTTGGTTTTGGCACATATGATGAATTATCAATTTCTGATGTCGATGATTTGATCAATAAGCTTAAAATGAACAAACCGCACCACCTTTTTTACTCAAAAGAAAAGTATGATCAGGCTGTAGATGCAGCACTTCATTTACAGCACTTGCTTCATATGGTGTCAGATGACCTTGGGCATATGGGACATGCTTATCATGATGCAGATCTGGCAACAGCCAGCCAGATGGGGATTTCATAAGGAGAGTACGAAACATGGATTTTATGAATAAAAAACCAACAGATGCAGACCGTTTTATGCAAAGAGTGACGGGCCAGCATTCCAGCACTTCACTTTTTTCAAATGCTCATGTGGATACGTCTGAAATGACGCCAGAACAATTGGCGGCGTTCAAAGAGAAGAAAAGACAAGAACAAAAAATGGCGCTTATGAATTCAATCAGAAAACAACTAAGCTATGCTTTCCAAGAAGATCGTAAGAACTTGTCTTCAATCCACGATAACATTACAGATGCCGAGCAGACGATCAAGGCAAAACGGGAAATGCTAGGCCAACATATGTCAGGAAAAGCGATAGACAGTGTCACTGATAAAATGAAAGATCAACTTTCATTCGATAAAGTTCGTTCTGACGTGTCTAGTTTAGTGAATTCAATCGGCTTATAAGACCTTATTTGAAAAAGCAGACCGATGGCGGTCTGCTTTTTCTTTTATGATCTAAAAAAATCAATCAGCGGCTGAAAGTCCTTAGATAAATCAACGTCATTCGGTTCTGCTTGAAGCAGGCGGTCAATCATGCGCTCCAGCTCCTCAACATCATTCTTATCCGTATACTCAATGAAGTTTAAGCTTTCAAGCCAATCCCGGTATGAATGTTTGGCTTTGCCATAGCTGTTTCCAAAGACAAGGCAAGGTGTTTTGGTGATAATCGAGAAAATCATCGCGTGAAGGCGGTCGGTAATCACCAATTTACTGGAACCGATGCGGTCTAGCATCTCCATAAAATGCTTTTCACGATCGGCGTAGTCGATGGTGTCGACCGTATCCAGCACCGTATCGGTACGCTCTGTGTAAGTTGTTTTTTCTGCCCATTTCTTCATCTGTGAAATAAAATCTTCGTCAGTCACTTTCTCCTTATCCGCTCTTAAAATAAAGAGAACGCCGTCCCGCTCGAGCTCTCGCGGCACAATATCCAAGGAAAGCACCATGTCCGGTGTAAAGATCACATTGGAGTTGAAGGTCTCTTTCACAACATCCAGTGTTTGCGTCTCACGCGCAGCAATCGTTAAGTTTGTATTTTGATGGTACGCATCCTGTGTTTTTTTCTTTTCTCTCTGTCCTTCCTCTGTATCCTCAAAATAAACGGATTGTGGCAGAGAAATTGATTTGTAGTCTTTAAACGCCGAGAAGACCTTTCTTCTGTCTTCCTCAATATCGAGATAAAGGTTTCCTAAGTTCCCTCCGCCTGTAAAGCAGACAATATCGTCTTCACGAATGATCTCCTTCACCAGTTCAATGCCCTCATCCGTCGCATAATCCATAATCTCAATGTATTCATAATACGGAAAATGATTTTTGACAAATTTCTCTTCCGCATAAGCAATCGCTTGGTCGCCAATGTTTGTGTAACTTGGGGAACCAAACAAAAATACTTTTCGTTTATCATTTAACAGAGCTTCAGGCTCCACATTTGGCGCAATGCCTTTTACTAGTTTTTTGCCTTTGATTTCTTGTACAGTCATATCTGCGTCCTCCTTCTGGGATGAATTCCTCATTGTGTGTTAACTGTCTCTACCCAAAAAGAAGGATGGCTATGCATTGGCATGTGCATCGGCTATATCAGAAACATCGTTTTCGCCAATTTGATAGACGCTGCAATGTCCCGCGCCGTTCTTTCCATATATTCCGCGGCATGTTCAAACGCATCTTCTAGCGGCACGGCTCCGGGGACGATGCTGAAAAGCGCATCGATCCCGTGTTGATAGACGGCATCACTGTCTCGTGATACTGATCCCGCAATACCGATGACGGGCACATCGTATGATTTAGCCGCCTTGGCTACGCCGATCGGCGTTTTTCCATGAACCGTTTGGCTGTCGATCCGTCCCTCGCCGGTAATCACAAGATCTGCATCCTGAACGATACTTTCAAAATCAATCGCATTAAGGACAATATCAATGCCTCTTTTCAGGTCAGCCTGAAGATAAGTCAGCAGGCTCCATCCAAGACCGCCCGCTGCACCGGCGCCCTCTGTATCTCGGAAGGTTGATCCGAGCTCTTTTTCTGCCATATCAGCGAAATGGCTTACGTTCTGGTCTAGTACATCCAGCATGTCGGCCGTCGCGCCTTTTTGCGGCCCGAAAACAGCCGTAGCACCCTTTGGTCCTGTTAACGGATTGTCCACGTCACAGGCAACTTCCAGTTTGACATTCCGCAATCTGGAATCAAGCCCGCTAACATCTATTGATGCAAGCTGAGATAACGCGCCGCCCCCTGGGCCAATCTCGCGGCCTGAGTTATCAAGAAGCCTTACGCCCAATGCCTGAATCATCCCTGCTCCCCCGTCGTTCGTGGCGCTTCCGCCGATTCCGATGATCAATCGCTCCGCTCCCGCATCAAGAGCTGCTCCGATTAATTCTCCCGTTCCCCTTGTTGTAGTGATGAGCGGATTTCGCTTATCTACAGGCACCAGATGCAGCCCTGAAGCAGCAGCCATTTCAATCACAGCTGTTCTCCCATCTCCCATCATGCCAAAGAAAGCTCTCACCGGTTCCCCCAGCGGCCCCGTGACAACTTGCTCTATGATCCTTCCATTGGTCGCATCGACCAGAGATTGAACGGTTCCCTCGCCGCCATCCGCCACCGGCAATTTTCTGTAATCAGCACCCGGAAAGACCGATTTGAAACCTCTTTCTATCGCGTCCGCGGCCTCCAGAGCTGATAAACTTTCCTTAAAAGAATCAGGTGCAATGATGATTTTCATCCAAATCGCCTCTTTCAAAACATGATTCACTTATGCTAGTTATCTCCAATGTACCATATTCCATTTAGAAATAAATACCATAATGATTGGGAAAAATTTTATTAAAAATTAGAAATGAAAGTGTTTGCATAAAAGAAATATTCACGTTATCATACTTGTATACAAGTATACTCCTTGAGTGAGGAAGGTGAGTGTATGCTAGACTCCAAAGACCTGTTGTATCCCGCAAAATGGCTCTCAAAAGCGTCAACCGGGGTTCGTGTCGCATACGAGCTGAGAATGCGGATCGTTTCAGGTCTGATTGAAAGCGGTACCATTTTATCAGAAAATACAATCGCCGCCGAGTTTTCAGTAAGCCGTTCGCCGGTTCGCGAAGCGCTAAAAATACTCGCATCCGAAAAAATCATCCGCTTAGAACGAATGGGAGCGGTCGTAATTGGTTTAACTGAGAAGAAAATCGCGGAAATTTATGATGTGCGGTTACTATTAGAAACATTTGTCTTTGAACGGCTTGTCAAAATAGACATTGAGCCTTTAGTTAAGGATCTCAGCAAAATTCTTGAAATGATGAAAGTCTCAATCAAATATGAGGACGCTGACGAATTTTCATTTCAAGATGTGCTGTTCCATGAAACCATTATCCGAGCGATTGATCATTCATACATTCAGATGATCTGGAACAATCTAAAACCCGTCATGGAAAGCTTTATTCTTTTATCGATGCGGGTACGGTTAAAGGAAAAGTATGAAGACTTCACAAGGATCTTAGATAACCACGAGCTTTATATTCAAGCCATCAAAACAAAGGATAGGGCGCTGATGATTCAGTCTCTTCACCAAAACTTTGATGATGTGCAGGATAAGGTAGAAGACCTATGGCTCTCACAACAAATGCTGGCAAAAGGAGCTGAATACAGCAATGACTAGTTATATGTTAGGAATCGATATCGGCACGACAAGCACAAAAGCTGTGCTGTTCAGTGAAAACGGGGATGTAGTACAGAAAGAAAGCATCGGCTACCCGCTCTATACACCGGACATCTCAACAGCAGAACAAAACCCGGAAGAGATATTTCAGGCAGTCATCCATACAACAGCGAGAATTACAAAACAGCATCCCGAAAAACAGATCTCTTTCATTTCGTTCAGCAGCGCCATGCACAGCGTCATTGCAATCGACGAAAATGACAAGCCGCTGACGCCATGCATCACATGGGCCGACAACCGAAGTGAAGGCTGGGCGCATAAGATCAAAGAGGAATTGAACGGACATGAGGTGTACAAACGGACGGGAACACCGATTCATCCGATGGCACCGTTAAGTAAAATTGCCTGGATCACAAATGAAAGGAAAGAAATCGCTTCCAAGGCAAAAAAATATATCGGCATCAAAGAATACATGTTTAAACAGCTGTTCAATGAGTATGTCATCGATTACTCATTGGCATCAGCGACAGGCATGATGAACCTGAAAGGCTTGGATTGGGACGAAGAGGCACTGCGCATCGCAGGCATCACGCCGGATCACTTATCCAAACTCGTGCCGACAACCGAGATCTTTCAGCACTGTAGCCCGGAAATAGCGATCCAAATGGGAATCGATCCGGAAACGCCTTTTGTCATCGGCGCCAGCGACGGCGTGCTGTCCAACCTCGGCGTCAACGCCATTAAAAAGGGCGAAATCGCCGTTACCATCGGTACAAGCGGTGCCATCCGGACGATTATTGACAAGCCGCAAACCGATGAAAAAGGGAGAATTTTTTGCTATGCCTTGACGGACAAGCATTGGGTTATTGGGGGACCTGTGAACAACGGGGGCATCGTCCTTCGCTGGATCAGAGACGAGTTTGCCTCCTCCGAAATCGAAACAGCGACACGGCTGGGCATTGATCCATATGACGTGCTGACGAAAATTGCCCAACGCGTCAGACCCGGTTCTGACGGTCTGCTGTTCCACCCATATCTCGCCGGAGAACGCGCTCCGCTGTGGAATCCGGATGTACGCGGCTCATTTTTTGGCCTGACCATGTCGCATAAGAAAGAGCATATGATACGCGCGGCATTGGAAGGCGTCATTTACAACCTGTACACGGTGTTCTTGGCGTTAACTGAATGCATGGATGGCCCGGTAACCCGCATCCAAGCGACAGGGGGTTTTGCAAGGTCGGAGGTTTGGCGCCAAATGATGTCGGATATCTTCGAATCAGAGGTTGTCGTTCCGGAAAGCTACGAAAGCTCATGTCTCGGCGCCTGCATTTTAGGCCTGTATGCAACAGGAAAAATTGACTCTTTCGACGCCGTGTCCGACATGATCGGCAGCACATACAGACATACGCCGATCGAAGACTCAGCCAAGGAATACAGAACATTAATGCCGATTTTCATCAATCTATCAAGATTATTAGAAAATCAATATACACAAATTGCAGATTATCAGAGGGGCTTAATCACACACAAATAGTACATGACATGAAGGGGAGGGCATTACCATGCCGTTAATCATCGTTGCACTTGGGATCTTAGCATTACTATTTCTGATTATGGGCTTAAAATTAAACACATTTATTTCCCTGCTGGTCGTATCGTTCGGCGTGGCACTGGCACTCGGGATGCCGTTCGATAAAGTTGTCAGCTCCATCGAAGCAGGAATAGGGGGGACTCTTGGCCACATCGCGCTCATCTTCGGACTCGGTGCGATGCTGGGCAAGCTGATCGCGGATTCAGGAGGCGCACAGCGCATTGCGATGACGCTCGTCAACAAATTCGGTGAGAAAAATATTCAATGGGCGGTTGTCATTGCCTCATTTATTATTGGGATTGCGTTATTTTTTGAAGTAGGACTGGTTCTATTAATTCCGATTGTCTTTGCGATTTCAAGAGAATTGAAGATTTCTATTTTATTTCTCGGAATCCCGATGGTCGCGGCACTATCCGTCACACACGGTTTCCTGCCGCCGCACCCAGGACCTACGGCGATCGCCGGTGAGTATGGCGCAAACATTGGAGAAGTGCTGCTGTACGGCTTTATTGTTGCTGTTCCGACAGTGCTCATCGCAGGGCCGTTATTTACAAAGTTCGCGAAAAAAATCGTTCCTGCATCATTTGCGAAAAACGGCAATATTGCATCACTCGGCACACAAAAAACGTTTAACCTTGAAGAAACACCTGGCTTTGGAATCAGTGTCTTTACCGCAATGCTCCCGATTATCATCATGTCGGTCGCGACCATTATCGACCTGCTTCAAGAAACAATCGGGTTTGCAGATAACGGAGTTTTAGCTTTTATCAGATTGATTGGAAACGCATCGACTGCTATGATTATTTCGTTATTGGTCGCAGTCTATACAATGGGCATCAAGCGCAACATTCCAGTCAAAACCGTGATGGATTCTTGTTCAACTGCCATTTCACAAATCGGCATGATGCTTTTGATCATCGGAGGAGGCGGCGCCTTCAAACAAGTGCTGATCAACGGCGGTGTCGGCGATTACGTAGCAGACTTATTCAAAGGAACGGCATTATCGCCAATCATTCTGGCATGGCTCATCGCGGCGATCCTGCGCATTTCTCTAGGATCAGCGACTGTTGCCGCACTAAGCACAACAGGTCTGGTCATCCCGTTATTGGGCCATTCTGATGTTAACCTGGCGTTAGTCGTGCTCGCAACAGGCGCCGGAAGTGTCATCGCTTCACACGTCAATGACGCCGGCTTCTGGATGTTCAAGGAATACTTCGGATTAAGCATGAAAGAAACATTTGCCACATGGACATTGCTGGAAACCATTATTTCCGTTGCTGGACTGGGATTCATTTTATTGTTAAGTTTAGTTGTATGAAATTAAGAAGGAGCTGTAACACATGTTCAATACGATTGGTGTCATAGGCTTAGGCGTAATGGGAAGCAACATCGCCTTAAACATGGCAAATAAAGGTGAAAACGTCGCTGTCTATAATTACACCAGAGATTTAACGGACCAGCTTGTCCAAAAGCTGGATGGACAATCTCTCAGCCCGTATTACGAGCTTGAGGACTTTGTTCAATCGTTAGAAAAACCAAGAAAAATCTTTTTGATGGTCACAGCGGGAAAACCCGTAGATTCTGTCATCCAATCATTAAAGCCTTTGCTTGAAGAAGGCGACGTCATCATGGACGGAGGAAACTCCCACTATGAAGACACAGAAAGAAGATATGACGAGCTGAAGGAAAAAGGGATCGGCTACCTGGGAGTCGGCATTTCCGGCGGTGAAGTCGGCGCATTAACAGGACCTTCCATCATGCCGGGCGGAGATCGCGACGTCTATGAGAAAGCCGCTCCTATCCTGACAAAAATCGCAGCCCAAGTCGGAGATGACCCTTGCTGTGTCTATATCGGACCAAAAGGGGCAGGGCACTTTACAAAAATGGTGCACAACGGCATTGAATATGCCGACATGCAGCTGATTGCAGAAGCGTATACGTTTCTAAGAGAAACGCTTCGTCTGCCGCTCGATGAAATTGCATCTATTTTTGAAACATGGAATCAAGGTGAGCTGAAAAGCTATTTAATAGAGATTACAGCTGAGATTTTACGCAAAAAAGACGAAAAAACAGGACAGCCTCTGATCGATGTCATTCTTGATAAAACCGGCCAAAAAGGGACCGGAAAATGGACGAGCATGCAGGCGATTGATAACGGCATCCCGTCCACGATCATCACAGAGTCCTTGTTCGCCCGCTACTTGTCATCCTTAAAAGAAGAACGGATGGCAGCTCAAGACGTATTAGCAGGCCCGGAAGCCGAAGAAAAACACTTGGATAAAGACACCTGGATTGAATACGTCAGACAGGCTCTTTACATGGGGAAAGTATGCGCCTATGCACAAGGCTTTGCCCAATATAAGATGTCATCTGAGCTTTACGGCTGGAATCTGCCGCTCAAAGACATTGCCTTGATTTTCCGAGGCGGCTGCATCATCCGCGCTGATTTCCTAAACGTGATCAGTGAAGCATTCAGTGAGCAGCCAAATCTGGCAAACCTGCTGATCGCGCCTTATTTCACAGATAAGCTCCATGACTATCAAACAGGCCTGCGAAAAGTCGTTTGCGAGGGTATCAGCACCGGAAGCTCATTCCCATGCTTAACAACAGCGCTCTCTTATTACGACGGCTACCGCACAGGGCGTTCCAATGCGAACCTCTTGCAGGCGCAGCGCGATTACTTTGGCGCTCATACGTATGAACGGACTGATATGGATGGCGTTTTCCATACAAATTGGTCTGAATAACCTGTATCAAAAACACGGTCAGTTTCAACTGAACCGTGTTTTTTTCTTCTATCCAAACAACAGAAGACATAAGTTATGTTTTAAATATCATAAACAGTGATACAATATTAGCTAGAAACAATCCCCAAGATCATCATGTGACAGCAGCTTGCTGTTCCGTTCTATTCTGCTTTTGGCCATTGTCCTTTGCCCTTGCCCATGGTGTCATAAAATGTTCAAATGCCAAAACGGCCTGTCATTCTGATTTACAAAAGTCCCTGAAAACCTTGTCTAATTGAGAATCAGCCTCTCATTTGTTATAAAAGAAATGCCTAAATCCTACCTGTCACACCTTTAGTGAGATGAAAAAAAGTAGGTTATGGCTTGACAAAAAATATATATTAATTAATAATTCATATATAATTAGAATTATTATTGAAAGCGAATATGCTTTCTAATACATTTTTAGGAGGAATATACATTATGTCTTTAATCGGTAAAGAAGTACTTCCATTCGAAGCAAAAGCATTCAAAAACGGTGAATTCATCGATGTAACAAACGAAGATTTGAAAGGCCAATGGAGCGTATTCTGCTTCTACCCAGCAGATTTCTCTTTCGTATGCCCAACTGAGCTTGAAGATCTTCAAGAACAATATGCTGCTCTTAAAGAATTAGGTGTTGAAGTATACTCTGTTTCTACAGATACTCACTTCGTACACAAAGGCTGGCATGACAGCTCTGAAAAAATCAGCAAAATCACTTACGCAATGATCGGTGACCCATCTCAAACGATCTCTCGCAACTTCGATGTTCTTGACGAAGAAACTGGTCTTGCTGACCGCGGAACATTCATCATCGATCCAGACGGCGTTATCCAAACTGTTGAAATCAATGCAGGCGGTATCGGCCGTGACGCAAGCAACCTTGTAAACAAAGTAAAAGCAGCTCAATACGTTCGTCAAAACCCAGGTGAAGTTTGCCCGGCTAAATGGGAAGAAGGCGGCGAAACTCTTACACCTAGCCTTGATCTAGTAGGTAAAATCTAAGGAGTGCATTCAATTGGTACTTGATGCAAACATCAAAGCACAATTAAATCAATATATGCAGCTAATTGAGAATGACATTGTTCTCAAAGTTAGCGCAGGCGAAGATGACACTTCTAAGGACATGCTGGCTCTCGTTGATGAGCTGGCTTCCATGTCATCGAAAATTTCAGTTGAAAAAGCTGAATTAAACAGAACGCCAAGCTTCAGTGTCAATCGTGTCGGAGAAGACACTGGCGTAACTTTCGCTGGTATCCCTCTGGGCCACGAATTCACATCATTAGTGTTGGCGTTGCTCCAAGTGAGCGGCAGACCGCCTAAGGTGGACCAAAAAGTCATTGATCAGGTGAAGAAGATCAGCGGTGAATACCACTTCGAATCTTATATCAGCCTGACATGCCACAACTGTCCTGATGTTGTACAAGCTTTAAACATGATGAGCGTGCTGAACCCGAACATTACGCACACGATGATTGACGGTGCAGCATACAAAGCAGAAGTTGAAAGCAAAAACATCATGGCAGTGCCGACCGTTTACCTGAATGGCGAATCGTTCGGAAGCGGCCGTATGACGCTTGAAGAAATTCTTGCGAAAATGGGCAGCGGTACAGATGCATCTGAGTTTGCTGACAAAGAGCCGTTTGACGTTCTTGTTGTCGGAGGCGGACCTGCTGGTGCAAGTGCAGCGATCTACACTGCACGTAAAGGCATCCGCACTGGTGTTGTGGCTGAGCGCTTCGGCGGACAGGTGCTCGACACCATGAGCATCGAAAACTTCATCAGCGTCAAAGCGACGGAAGGACCGAAGCTAGCGGCAAGTCTTGAAGAGCATGTGAAGGAATATGATATTGATGTCATGAACCTTCAGCGTGCGAAACGCCTTGAGAAAAAAAATCTGTTCGAACTTGAACTCGAAAACGGCGCTGTTCTGAAAAGTAAAACAGTGATCCTTTCAACAGGTGCACGCTGGCGCAATGTCAACGTACCTGGTGAACAAGAGTTCAAAAACAAAGGTGTCGCATACTGCCCGCACTGTGATGGGCCATTGTTTGAAGGCAAAGACGTAGCGGTTATCGGCGGAGGAAACTCTGGTATCGAAGCAGCAATTGACCTTGCAGGTATTGTCAATCACGTTACCGTGCTAGAATTTGCGCCGGAACTGAAAGCAGACGAAGTCCTGCAAAAACGTCTCTACAGCCTGCCTAACGTCACTGTCGTGAAAAATGCACAAACAAAAGAAATCACAGGTGATCAGAGTGTTAATGGCATCACATACGTAGACCGCGAAACAGGCGAAGAAAAACACGTTGAACTTCAAGGTGTATTCGTCCAAATCGGTCTCGTGCCAAACACAGAATGGTTAGAAGGAACAGTTGAACGCAACCGCATGGGCGAAATTATTGTCGACAAACACGGCGCAACAAGCGTACCAGGCTTATTTGCTGCCGGCGACTGCACAGACAGTGCGTACAACCAAATTATTATTTCTATGGGATCAGGTGCAACTGCCGCCCTCGGCGCGTTTGATTACCTAATCCGTAACTAATATAAGAAAGCCGCTATATTGCCAGATTGGCAGGATAGCGGCTTTTTCTTTTTCTACAGAAAAAACCCGAACCAGGCACTACGGTAAATTCGGGCCAGCTTCTTATAGTTCCTCTCCGTTCGTTTGAATGACATTTTTGTACCACTCAAAGGAATCTTTCTTATACCGCTTCATGGATCCGTTTCCTTCATTGTCACGATCAACATAGATCATGCCGTAGCGTTTTTTCATTTCGCCAGTTGTGAAGGAGACAATATCAATAATGCCCCACGGCGTGTAGCCAATTAAATCAACACCATCGTACGTGACCGCTTTTTTCAATGCTTCAATATGCGATTTTAAATATTGAATGCGTTCCGGATCATGAACCTTGCCGTCCTCCTCCAGCGTATCCACTGCCCCAAAGCCATTTTCAACGATGAATAACGGGATTTGGTATCGGTCATAAAAACGATTTAACGTATATCTCAGCCCGGTTGGATCAATCGCCCATCCCCAGTCACTCGAAGTGATGTACGGATTTTCGACACCATTCGGCAAGCCTCCATTGACAATATCGCCAGTGTTATCATTTTTCACATCGCTTTTCACAGTTGTTGACATGTAATAGCTGAAGCCTAAGTAATCGACGGTTCCGTTTCTTAAAATCTCATCATCGCCGTCTTCGAATGTGATGTTGTAGCCTTCGCGTTCAAATTCCTTCAACGCGTAGCTTGGATAATAACCGCGCACCTGCACATCAGGGAAGAAATAGCGCTGCCTCATTTCTTCTTCAGCCAGCATCACATCTTTAGGATTGGAGGAGAAAGGATAAATCGGCACGTGTGATACCATGGCCCCGATCTGGAACTCTGGATTGATGTCTTTTCCTTTTGCCACTGCTAATGCGCTCGCCACTAGTTCGTGGTGTGCCGTTTGATACATGACCTCCTTGGCGTTTTCGTTTTCGCCAACCACAACACCTGAATTCGTCCATAGGAACAGCGGATTGTTCACATCCATTTGGTTGTTAATCTCGTTAAATGTCATCCAGTACTTCACTTTATCTTTGTAACGGGTAAAGCAAGCCTCTGCAAAGTTGACGAAGAAGTCCACGACTTTCCGGTTTCTGAAGCCGCCATATTCTCTTGCCAGGTGCAGCGGCATTTCAAAGTGAGACAGCGTAATGACCGGCTCGATCCCATGCTTCAGCAATTCATCAAACACATCATCATAAAACTGCAAACCAGCTTCGTTCGGTTCAGCCTCATCGCCTTTCGGAAAAATCCGGCTCCAGCCGATGGACGTCCGCAGACATTTTAATCCCATTTCTGCAAACAAAGCGATATCTTCCTTGTATCTGTGATAGAAATCAATGGCTTCATGGTTCGGATAAAACTCGTTCTCTTCAATCGTATCCGTGATTTTTCTCGGCACGCCGTGTGCACCCGCTGTCATCACATCGACGACACTCGGCCCTTTACCTCCTTGATTCCATCCGCCTTCAAATTGGTGGGCAGCTAAAGCACCGCCCCATAAAAAATCCTTTGGCATGTTTCCCATGTTTAATTCCTCCTCAGCTTACGACTGTAAATATTTTTTGATGTAATGCACTTTCCTCAATCTCTTCAATGAAAGCTTATCAAACTCAACAAGCACTTCGCCTTTTTTGACGGTATCGCCTTCTTTTACCTTCAAGGAAAAAGACGTGCCGTCTAATGTCACTCTATCCAGCCCGATGTGCGCAAGCAATTCGACGCTGAACGCAGGTCAATCGCATGCTTTGACAACCGTAATGACCCGGGATGGTGGCATCGATTTCACGATTTCCTTCGCTTTAGGGGTAGACCGCTTCTGCACCAATCGAAGTCTGGTAGCGCAGCGAGAAGCCCCAATCACATTCTCTTCCCCGCCTACGGCCTCTAAAATGTCTTTTGCTAGTCTCGTATAATCTCTCACTTTCCCCGACATTTTCATCCACCCCTTTGTTTTGGTTGCGCTTCCATTATAATTGTACCGGTATAATTTATCAATGCCGAAACAAAATATTTACGCACTAACTATCATTGTAAGCGGTTTATGCTATAATTTTGACAAGTGAAACTAAACGAATAAATGAGGAATGCGTATGTTAAAATACCAGCAAATCGCAGCGGAAATTGAAACATATATAGAAGAACACCAGCTTCAGCAGGGAGACAAACTGCCAGTCCTGGAAACCCTCATGGCCCAGTTTGAAGTCAGCAAAAGCACAATCACAAAGTCCCTCGAGCTATTAGAGCAAAAAGGCGCGATCTTTCAGGTCAGAGGAAGCGGCATTTTCGTCAGAAAACATAAACGAAAAGGCTATATCAGCCTTCTGTCGAATCAGGGATTTAAAAAAGACCTCGAGGATTTCAACGTCACCTCAAAAGTCATCGAACTGGACGTGAGAAAGCCAACACCGGAAGCGGCGGAAAACCTGAATATCGAAATAAACGAGGACATCTACTATGTCAAAAGGGTCCGCTACATCAACGGCCAGACCCTTTGCTACGAAGAATCCTATTACAACAAATCCATCGTGACGTATTTAAACAACGAAATCGTTTCCCACTCCATCTTCCATTACATCCGGGAAGGACTGGGGTTGAAGATTGGTTTTTCTGATTTGTTTCTGCACGTGGGCCAGCTTAATGAGGAAGAAGCGGAATATTTGGGATTAGAGGCTGGACTGCCGAAGCTGTATATAGAAAGTATTTTTCACCTGACAAATGGGCAGCCGTTTGATTACTCGAAGATTTCGTATAATTATAAGCAGTCGCAGTTTGTCGTACAGGCTAATAGTTTTTTGCTGTAAAGCCAATTATTGAAAAGACCAAGAAAATTCATTCTCGGTCTTTTCTGTGTAAATTCGTTCTTTTTTACGAGTGAAAGCCTTGGTGTTTATTTATGTTCTAGTACAACTTGTACATCATCCGTTTTCATTTCATCAAAATAACTTGTAAACTCAGAAACACCTGAATAAGAAATACAAAGGTATTCTTTCGCACGAGTCATACCAATGTACATCAAAGACACGTCCCTTTCCTTATCTTTTTCAAGCTCAAACGGCATTAGATCCGCTTTCACTAAAAAAACAGCCTGAAAATCAAGTCCTTTACTGCTATCAATCGTGCAGATTTTGACTGTGTCTTCTTCTGGATTGAAATTACGCTTAGTGACCTCGTTTTCCGCAATCCAGTTATATGGAATTCCTTCTGCCTGAAGTGCTCTTTGTATCGCTTGAACAACGTTGCATGTTTTCGTCCTCTTTACTCGATAAAGAATTGCAATTTCTGAATAAGGAACTCTTTTTTCTACACGGAGGTCTACTATTTGTTTAGCAATCACCCTCATTTCTTCCCCAATCGTATCAAACTTTAATATGGCAGGCTCCGGTCCCTTACGTTTTGTACTTTTAGGAGAGATAATCTCCACACCTTCTGTCTGTCCCTGTTTAACTTTGTTTTTTAAGGCTGAATGCTTCTCATAGAAATTCCAAGCAAACGAAACAATTTGAGATGTATTTCGATAATTGATATTTAATATTTTGGATCTTCCTCTGAAATCCAGTCCTGTATCTTTTACATAGCTCCTCTTACTGCCATAAATAGATTGTGCTCTATCTTCTACCAAAAGTAATGATTTCGTTTCAGGATTCAAACATAAGCTAGCCAAATGAAGCCAATTCCCTTCAAAGTCTTGGCCCTCATCAATTAAAATGGCATCGTACTTTGGAGAGATTGCGTTGCCGTTTACTAGTTGTTCAATGTATTGATCTATCTTATACGGATTTGTTTTAAGTTCTTTCTTGAGCCATTGATGAAAATTAAAAATCTGTATATTATTAGGAACTTGGGATTCTCCCTGTTTTCCTTCTTTGGTATATTTAGGGTCAATTAAATTCTCTGGATCAGCATACTTAGACCCAACCATTTGAGTTATATTTTGCGCCAAAGAAATGTTAAAACAGAGAATTAATATCTTCCAATCTGGGTGATTCTTTGCTAGCATTTTTGCACGGCTGGCCAAAATCAAAGTTTTGCCGCTGCCAGCCACACCACGAATTAACCGATGTTTATCACCAATTTGCTTAGCCATATTTTCTTGATGCAGATCCATTGTTTTTATATCACGTAGTGATAAAAGTAGCTGATCGCGATACGGAACAGGTTCTTTAAACTCTGCCCCAAGACGAACTTCAGGGAACAGATAGTAACGAATGGTGTTTATATCTTCATATGTAAGGGGATCTTTCAGTTGGAATGGAACATGAAACATTTGAAGCAATTTTTCTATTAACACTTCTTCAGAAAACTGGTCGCTGTCGGGATCTATTTGATCACGAGCTAAAATAAATTCTGGATCAATCACTTCATACACTTGTTTTTCAAGTAGTTGAACTTCATCTAACCTCGTAAACACTACACCATAGCCATATGGAAATTTCAGTTTAAACTGATATTTACCCTCCATATATATTAAATTTTTATCTTTTTTTAGTACATCTGTTATTTTAAATGCATACTCTCTAGCTTGTTTTAATGGACTCTTTACACTATGCAGATCGCCAGACGAATTCCGAATGGTCCAGTCATCTTTAGTGAAATGATAAAACGTATTTTTCGTGTAATCCTTGACTTCAAGCACTAGCAATCCTAAGTCAGGCCCAATGATAACAAAATCAGGACGTACACCTTTAATTTCAGGTTCATAGTAAACAATATAATCATCTGGTAGATGCTCCTTTAGTGTACGAAACAATAACCTCTCTCCCGCTGTGGCCGTGCTTCGAATTGATTCAGGTACCGTTATGGCCATTTTTACCGACTCCTTTATCTGAAATATCATATATTTAAATTATCGGAAACTCTCGAGTAAAATAAAGGAAATTATTTTAAAAATAAAACATCCTTATTATGAAGGATGCTTTCAGTTATATATCAATTTGTGCCGGCTCTCTGGAAATAAATGATTCAATATTTTCAATACGATAAGCTGTATAGGGATGAGTCGAAGCTAATAAAGCTAAAAATCCTTTTCTCGACTCAATATTTTCACGCTCTAAGTCATAAAAAAATGAAAGAAGTTCCTGGCCATAACCTGCTTTAGCTGCAACTTCATCAGCTCTATACTCAAAATCCCTGCTGCCAAAGTTAACAAAATAAAAACCAATACGAAAATATTGCACTTGAGCCAAATTAACCATTTTAAAGAATAACTTAAATAGTCCTGTTGTAACCGTAGCATTTGAACCGCCTAAAAAACCTTCAAAGAATGCGAAAATAAGAGAAAGAAAAAATCCAATAATATACATGGGTAACAATGCCGCAGTTAAAGCAGCAAAGCCTGCGTTAAATAAAGTAAAGTGAAGAGTATCTTTATTAGCTAAATGACCATATTCGTGCGCTACAACTGCTTTCAACTGTCCCTCATTTAAGTGATTCATCGCAGCGCTCGTAATTCCTATTGTTTTAAATCCTAATGCAATAGCATTGATATCAGCATGGTTTATAACGAAAACATCCGCTTTTTTTAAGGTTGGATACTGTCTTTGAACATTACCATAAACTTCATCATTGATGTTTGAAAGATACTGCTTTTCATACAGGGTTGCCGGACGTCTTAAGCCCATTCTAATTCTGTTTTTCCAATCTCCAAAAAAACCGTAATTTAAAATAAAGAAAACCCCATAAACTAATAAAATAAAGCAAGTCGCTTGAAAAGTTTTCACAGGAAAAACAGTTTTAAATAGAAAGATAGAAATAAAAACAGTCAGACATGACCAACCAATGTACGTGTAGTTAAATTTACATTTTCTAACTTCCAAGCTAATCACCTTCTTTTATAAATGATGACACTCTATCGGCATTTAGGATAAAATTGTAAAGAGGGCACATTTTATACAATCATTAAAGCCGCTCTGGCTTTATAACATGGTTCTTATAATACTCTTTTCCTCTTCAGTTTAAGAAACCCTAGCAACTTCTGAATGTATAGAGCTGAATCCTCTAGACATCTGTGCTACCTAAAAAAGGTGCAAGAGAGTATCTCTCTTGCACCTAATATAGAATACGTCATTTACTTATAATAATTATAATTATTAAATGTTGCGATCATATCTTCTTGTGTTCCTTTGTTTCCGCGGTTCGTATTAAAGTATAACGTGCCATCATCAAAATCAACAGATTCTATTTCAAAAAGTGTATAGGCACCGCTGGTAATCCGGAAAGATAAGTTGTTACGGGTGAACAATTCTTTCGAAAAGTCAGCTGTTTGAGTTGCTTTTTGTTCTTTAATCAAACTATTTATATCCAAAGGATACGTTAATATAATGCTAACATTAGAGGCATTTCCATTTGCATCTGGTTTTGAAAGCGGCACATATAAGGTTCCTTGATAGAAGGAAATCCCTTGCTGGATGTATTTAGAAACATCTTCTATCTTATTATTAACTATAGCTTTCGTATAATTGAGTTTAAAAGTAGCCTCATAGTCAAATCGTCCAGTTTTATCATTAAATGTACCAACGAAAAACCTTTTTCCTGATCTAACGATAAATTTATCTGTTCCGACTGAATATGTAATGCCACTTACAGATAAATTAGAACCCTTATAATTCAAAACATAAGTTTTGGCAACTTTGTATGTTTTCCTTGTTGTATCTACACTCAGTTTTATTATTTTATTGACATATTTAGTTCCATCTGACATTGGAGCAACATAAATGCTTACATTTTTATCACCTGCAGATGCTTTTACAGCTAAATCATTAGCATGACCTAAATCATAACTAGTACTATTTGTGTCTGAATTTTTAAGTAGTGTAACAGTTCTATTACTCGATGTACTGCTCATTTTAATAGAGAATAATTGAGTTTTTTGAGTTGCGCTGTTCAGTTTTGCTGCATAAATAGCATTATTGTTGCGATCCACACACATTCCCTGCATCGCAGTAAAATACCCTGATTTTGATAAAGGTGTATAAGTTGTATACGTGTTAAAGTAACCGGATTGAGCGTATACAGTTGTTGCCGCTAAACTGCTTATAGCTAAGACAACCGCCGTTATTAAGACTCTTGGTTTTCTAAACATCCACGCTATCCTCCTATATTTTATTTCCAAATTATATCATTGAAGAGATTTTATCGTCAACGCATTACCCATTTATGTAATCGACTTCTTACCTTATAATTCAAGAAATTATTTGCTTAACCCTTAAATATTGAAAACAAAAAGACCTACCAACGTCTGAGACTTTTGGAGGGAAAATGAATATCTTGGTGATTCAATGTAATGAAATTCAGTAATTTTTATATATAAATGTTTAACAGGCAAAATATCTCTGTTAGTATGGCAACCAAAGGAGGAGGATCAATGATGCAAAGAATAATGAAGCTAACCACAGTAAAACTGGCGGCCTTGGTATTCCTAGTAGGTGCCTTATCCCTCCCGGTTTTACCTATTGCAGCAAATGCTACAGAATCCCAAGCTACATACAAAGTTGAAAACCTCAACGATAGTGAGCTGAAGATGACGTTCAATCATGCAGATGTTCAGCTTGCTGATGGAAATGCAATATTAAAAGATCATGTAACAGGCGAAGAACAAGTTCTCCCTAAAAGCTCAACTGACAAAAATGGTGATCCTGTTACACTACAATACGAAAAAATCGATCATGGCGTTTTAATTAAAGTAGTAAACCAAGACTCTGGACAAACTAGCGGTACAATCAGCACCCAATCAGTTGGAAAATGTATTCTTGGGACTGGCGGCGGTGCGATAACTGGCGGCGGTACACTAGGTCTTGCAGGAGCTGCCGTAGGAACAGTCACAATCCCCGGTATTGGAACTGTAGGGGCTGGCGCTGTTGGTGCGATTACCGGAGCGGTTGGCGGTGCGATGACAGGCGCTGCTGCATCTTGCTTCTAATATAGAACTCTTCTTTCATTAACTATGGAAGGTGGTCGACATGAACAAAATCATCATTCCTGCAATACTAGCCATCTTTGCGCTCTGGATACTCTTACAGATTTCACTAGAGATGAGTATCGTTAAGAATCCGATGAACTACTTTATCTTATTCATTATCTTTTTCCTCTTTATCAAGATGGTGAAAGAAAAACAATAGTTTGCTTTGAACAGGAAACCAGATTTGACATCTGGTTTTTTTGTGTTTCACTTTATCCACTCGTTTCAATTGTCTCTAAAAGCAGTTATGCGGTACTATCATATAAAGGTCCAATGTTTAAAAATAATGTCATACTTTTAAATTCACCTTATCATGCACATGCTCATAAATAGGGGTTTATTCTAAAAAGGGGATGGACGGTTTTGGAAAGCAAGTACCTAGATCTACTCGCACAAAAATACGATTGTGAAGAAAAAGTGGTAACAGAAATCATCAATTTGAAAGCGATACTGAACCTGCCAAAAGGCACTGAGCATTTTGTCAGTGATCTGCACGGGGAGTATCAGGCATTTCAGCACGTACTGCGTAATGGTTCAGGACGAGTCAAAGAGAAGATACGCGACATCTTCAGCGGTGTCATTTACGATAGAGAAATCGATGAATTAGCAGCATTGGTCTACTATCCGGAAGACAAACTGAAGTTAATCAAACATGACTTTGATGCGAAAGAAGCGTTAAACGAGTGGTATAAAGAAACGATTCATCGAATGATTAAGCTCGTTTCATATTGCTCCTCCAAGTATACCCGCTCTAAATTACGCAAAGCACTGCCTGCCCAATTTGCTTATATTACGGAGGAGCTGCTATACAAAACAGAACAAGCTGGCAACAAGGAGCAATATTACTCCGAAATCATTGATCAGATCATTGAACTTGGCCAAGCCGATAAGCTGATCACCGGCCTTGCTTACAGCGTTCAGCGGCTGGTGGTCGACCATCTGCATGTTGTCGGCGATATTTACGACCGCGGACCGCAGCCGGATAGGATTATGGAAGAACTGATCAACTATCATTCTGTCGATATTCAGTGGGGAAATCACGATGTCCTTTGGATTGGCGCCTATGCCGGTTCCAAAGTGTGCCTGGCTAATATTATCCGCATCTGTGCCCGCTACGACAACCTGGATATTATTGAGGATGTGTACGGCATCAATCTGAGACCGCTGCTGAACCTGGCCGAAAAATATTATGACGATAATCCAGCGTTCCGTCCAAAAGCAGACGACAACAGGCCAGAGGATGAGATTAAGCAAATCACCAAAATCCATCAAGCGATTGCGATGATCCAATTCAAGCTTGAGAGCCCGATTATCAAGAGACGGCCGAACTTTAATATGGAAGAGCGGCTGTTATTAGAGAAAATAGACTATGACAAAAATGAAATCACGCTGAACGGAAAAACATATCAACTGGAAAACACCTGCTTTGCGACGATTAATCCGGAGCAGCCAGATCAGCTATTAGAAGAAGAAGCAGAAGTCATAGACAAGCTGCTATTCTCTGTCCAGCATTCCGAAAAGCTGGGCCGCCATATGAATTTTATGATGAAAAAAGGCAGCCTTTATTTAAAATATAACGGCAACCTGTTGATTCACGGTTGTATTCCAGTTGATGAAAACGGCAATATGGAAACGATGATGATTGAGGATAAACCGTATGCGGGCCGTGAGCTGCTCGATGTATTTGAACGATTCTTGCGGGAAGCCTTTGCCCACCCGGAAGAAACCGATGACCTGGCGACAGATATGGCTTGGTATTTATGGACAGGCGAATACTCCTCCCTCTTCGGAAAACGCGCCATGACGACATTTGAGCGATATTTCATTAAAGAAAAGGAAACACATAAAGAAAAGAAAAACCCGTATTATTATTTACGCGAAGACGAGGGAACCTGCCGAAACATCCTGGCAGAATTCGGCCTCAATCCAGATCATGGCCATATCATCAACGGCCATACACCTGTAAAAGAAATCGAAGGAGAAGACCCAATCAAAGCAAACGGAAAAATGATCGTCATCGACGGCGGCTTCTCCAAAGCCTACCAATCCACAACAGGCATCGCCGGCTACACGCTGCTATACAACTCCTACGGCATGCAGCTCGTCGCCCATAAACACTTCAACTCCAAGGCAGAAGTCCTAAGCACCGGCACCGATGTCTTAACGGTCAAACGATTAGTGGACAAAGAGCTAGAGCGGAAGAAAGTGAAGGAAACGAATGTTGGTGAGGAGTTGTTGCAGGAAGTTGCGATTTTGGAGAGTTTGCGGGAGTATCGGTATATGAAGTGAGGGGTGTGGGGGGTTCAGAGCTGACTTTCTCTGGGCTCTTTTCTTGCAATTTTTCTTTTAGTACAAAAAGTGGTTAACAAGTCTTGTTATTTGCTCATCATAATTTTTATGCAACATTTCAATTTATAAATATGTAATTAATACCGATACAAATATATATAGAATGTTATTTTGCACGAACACAAATTTCAAAAAAGAAAAGAACCACTAAAAGTGATTAACAACATTGAATTCGATTTGTTATTTTACATAAGTCAACATTATCCAAGACTTTTGCACATACACAATATATATCGTGAAACGGATTAAAAAATTTATTCCCTAATCAAAATTACTGTTTACAGCAAACAAACGCACGATCATTACAAAATTTTCTTTATTTACACTACTGTTCACCGTTATAACCATAAAGAAAACTAAGTTTGACACAATACATTTTTCAACATAATTAAAGGTATTTTATTTTTTTCGTCGAATAAATCTGTGATGTAGGAATAATAGCACCGTAAAATTAGTAAAAGCTTAATTAATTGAAAAATGAGGAAAGTTAATGAGAGAACAATTATTATCCCTGATAAATAAAACAATAGTATATAAGTATGGTTTACCCAATCATTCATTAGGTATTGATAGATCAATTTTCTCTACTGAAAATGATAGATGCTATTCAACCATTTGCAACCAATCACTTATTGAGATAATTTATAACTCAATTATTGAATATTCATTCAACGAATTTGATATAAATGGAAAGGAGTATGATAATTTACACGCCATAGCTCTAAAAACTAAATTGAAATACAATGAGGTTGCATCAGAAACTTCAAAAATAAGCTATGGATTCCATGGTGAAACGATATTGTATTGTATATTATATGCAAAAATGGATGCTAAACCGGTTATTTCAAGAGGATATTTTTATAATCCACTCGAATCTTCAGAGACTAAAGGATACGATTCTTATCATTTGATCGAGCGAAATGGAACAACTGAACTATGGTTCGGTGAAGTCAAATTTAGAAATAATCATACGTCAGGAATAAATAGTGCTATTGATAGCATTGAGAAGGCTATTTCCGATGCTTACTTATCTACAAATTTCCTTGCAATCACAAATCATAAAAACAACTTTAATATTTCAGGTACTAAGGTAGAAGAAATAATTAGCAAATGGGAAGAAAATCCTCTAGTTGATATAATTGAGGAGATCAAAAAATACGATATTAAGCTGATCTACCCTATTATTATTATTTATGATATTAAAGACGATTATGATAATAGTATAAAAATAGCTATTGAACATATTAAAAATAATCACTCTTTAAAAACCTTCTCACTATCAATTCCCTATTCCATATATTTTATTTGGCTACCAGTTGATAAGGTGCGGGATATCAAAGCTGAGGTGATAAAATGGATAGAACAAAGGAAGCCGCTAATATAATATATAATTTAAACCTATATAAGAAGGGGCAAATAAAGGATTATAAGTTTATAAATATAGTCTGTAATTACTTTGATCAGATAAAAGACGTAAATTTAACTGAGTCAGACTTTAAATTTCTTAGATATATTGCTAACATATCTGGAATACCCCATTTTTATAATCTATTAAAACAATTTAATAATGTGCTAGATATCCAAAATTTCGATTTGAATACCTTTTCATCTATATTGCATGAGAGCACACTACATATAGATGAAAATAGTATGCTGCATAGATATCAAAAACAAATAATTGATAAATTTGAAATAAATAGTTTGAATAGATATTTTCTATCAGCAAGTACCTCGTTCGGCAAGACACATCTTGTTTTTGAAATTATTAAAAAGATGAGATATTCAAATGTTGTTTTAATCTTCCCTACAATAGCATTACTTACTGAGAATTTGGAACGAATTCTATCTAATCATCACTATAAATATTTTAAAGAAAAATATCTAATACATACTCTTAGTGAAGTAAATAATCTTGGAGAGAGAAACTTATTTATCTATACCCCAGAAAGATACCTATCATTTTTAGAGAAATCTAATACTAATTTTGACTTTAATTTTGCATTTGTTGATGAAGTTTATAAAATTGACAATGATTATATAATTGATGAGGAAACCAAAGAAAATGAACGAGATGTTGCTTATAGATTAGCCGTACATTACTCTCTTAATAATAAAACTGATGTGTTATTTGCTGGACCATATATGGAGTTTTCTTTCCCTAACACAACCAACTATAACCCCTCATTTAACACTTTTTTACATGATAATAAAATTTCTTTAATTAATTATAACGAATATGAAACAGTCAATAAGTCTTATTTCTATGTGAAAAAAAATAAAACGTTTCCTCATGACAATAAATTTAATATTAATTACTCAAGTAATAAAAAGACAAATAGATTAATTGAAACGGTTAAATCGATTATTAATATTCACCAAAATACAATTATTTATTGTGCAAATAGGGGGAAAAACGGTGGAGTAGAATATTATGCTGATGTGCTAATAAATTCACAAGTACTTAAAGAACATAGCTACACTAAGTATATTGACCTTATTGATCATCTTTCATCAAACTTCGAACCAAACTGGATTTTAGTTAAATCATTGAAACATGGAATAGGAATTCATCACGGACTAATCCCAAAGTATATACAGAAAGAAATTATTAACCTTTTTAATAACGGATTAATCAGTGTGTTAATTTCTACCACTACTATTACTGAAGGAGTAAATACATCTGCAAAAAATTTGATAGTAATGCATAGTAAAAAAGGTAATAAAAACTTAAAAAAATTTGACGCAAAAAACATTGCTGGTCGTGCAGGACGGTTTGGTTTTCATTATAGTGGTAGGGTCATTGATTTAAGTAACTCTCTATTAAATATTATCGAAAAAGAGGGGGAAGCCCTTAAACACAAGAACTATGACTTAAGTGCTCCAAAAGAAGAGATTGATTTGTTTTACTCTAATGAAAAGTATTTATCAGATAAGGAAACGACTAAAAAGAGAGAAATTATTACAGAACAAAGAAAAAGAAATATTCCTGACTTTATAATGAATCAGTATAAAGTTATAAGTCGTATGGATAAGATTAAAATTTATGATGCCATTGTGAAATTAAAGGATGATGACTTTTCTCACATTAATAAACTAATAAGAACAATTAATTACAAACTTAAGATTGATTTTACTGGCTTTCAAATCGTATTGGATGTCCTGAAACCAATTGTTAAAAATCAAGATTTAAAGTTTCTTATTGATCATAAAGGTAAAAATAACAATTATTCAACGCTTACATACTTAGTTCATTACTACCTTAAAGATGGCTTCAAAGGCTCTGTTCAGTATAAGTTAAAAAATAGAGAAACAATTGATCGAGCAATACAACAAACGGCTAAATTTATTTATAGCACTTTAAAATATCAGACAGTGAAATACCTTGGGGTTTTTAATTTAATGTATAAGTATTTTATTTCAAACAAAGAACAAAAAAAGATTGAAGATATTGCAGGTATTGATAAATTGATAATAAAATTTGAGTATAATGCTATTACTGAAAATGGTAGGATTGCAAGTGATTACGGAGTACCCTCAAAAGTAGTTGATTACTATGAGGAGTCAGAAAAGAAACTCCAGATAAAAAAAGACTTTGACAAGTATGAATTAGAAGCATTTGAAAGAATTGAAAAAATATTTAATAAAGATTGATAAGGGATGGGGCATACCGTATGCCCCATCTCTTACTATCCATAGATAATATTTAAACGTCCTTTCGTTTTTTACATTATGATAGTTTTTTAATAACATATTATCGACTTTAGTCAATCAATGCAATGGTTTTCGATAATTAGCAACCTCGCTCACTTATGATAAGGCTCCCCACGATTAATCCGAAAAGCCCGATAAATCTGCTCCACCAAAATCAGCCGCATCAACTGATGAGGAAACGTCATTTTCGAGAACGATAGCTTCTCGTCCGCTCGCTTCATCACTACGTCGCTCAATCCGAGTGATCCGCCGATGACGAAGGTGACTTTGCTTTTTCCATATGTAGCCAGCTTATCTATTGTATCGGCTAGTTCTTCGGATGTTTTCATTTTTCCTTCGATGGCGAGGGCGATGACGTGGACGTCGGGGCTGATTTTGGATAGGATGCGGTCGCCTTCTTTGTCTTTTATGATTTTCATGTCCTGGTCGCTTAGGTTTTCCGGCGCTTTTTCGTCCGGGAGTTCGATGATGTCGATTTTTGCGTAGGCCGAAAGTCGTTTGGTGTATTCTTCAATGCCTTGCTTGAGGTATTTTTCTTTTAGTTTTCCGATTGTCACAATATTGATATTCACAGGTCATCCCCACTTTAAAAACAAGTTATTCATATATGTTGTCCACAATTGTGGATATCTTTTCTGTATTTTGTGTAAGATCATTCGTTCCCCACTATATATACTGCGGGGTCTCCACATAATTCACAGGCTGTGGATAAACTGTTAGTATGTTCGATTTTTCTGATTTCGGGCGGCAGCTCGTGGTCGTCTATGTACATATCCAGCACCGTTTCGATGTGTTCTTCACAAGAATAATACGCTTGTTTCATGTTCAAATCCTCCGATGTTTTCTTCCATTTTTACAAATGTTCTCTTCTCAATATAACCTATTTATTCACATGTTAGTAGTGCTTCGGGCTGAGTTTTATCCACAATTCGACAAACAAGCTGTTGATGACTCTATTTCGCTCGTGTGTTAGTTTGGATGTAACCGATGTGTGGGGAGGTCTGCATTTGCGCTTTAGATGGGTTTGGCTTTTTGTGATCATGTTGCTGCTTGCTGGGTGTCAGCCGTCTTATTGGGTGTTGGAGAAGGATCGAATCGGTGAAGGCAGTCCAGACTTAGAAATATACGCTAATTATCTCCAAATGCATGATGACGTGAAAGGATATCAAGTCTTCACCATTTTAGAAGGGAGAAAAATGGTTATTGTGTCTCTCGGAAGCAGCGAGAAAGATAAGAAGCTTGAAGTGTCAGACGTCAAATTCTCACCTAAAGAAACGATTGTAACTGTGAAACGAAAACCTGCTCCTACGGCAAATGAGAAAAACCCTTATATTTTGATTGGACTGGACAAAATCGAAGGGGACTTAATTGTCCAAGACGAAACAGGAGATCGCTTTGAAGAAACAGATTATCAGCAATAAAGCCGGCGTTCTGAGAACGTCCGGCTTTTTCTTTTACTTCAGTGTTCCATGCGGGTCGATGACGAATTTTTTGGCTGCGCCTTTGTCGAAGTCGCTGTAGCCTTTTGGCGCGTCGTCCAGAGAAATGACGGTGGCGTTGACGGCCTTTGCGATTTGCGCTCTGCCGCTCAGGATCGCTTTCATCAAATTGCGGTTGTATGTCATGGCGGGCGTTTGTCCGGTGACGAAGGTGTGGGCTTTGGCCCAGCCGAGTCCGAAGCGGATTTTTAGTGAGCCTGTTTTGGCGTCCGCATCCTTTGCGCCGGGATCTTCGGTCACGTATAAGCCTGGAATGCCAAGGCTGCCTCCGACCTGGGTGACGTCCATGATTGAGTTCAGCACGGCGGCAGGCGCTTCTCCTTGATTGCCGTGTCCGGATGCTTCAAAGCCGACACAGTCCACTGCGGCATCAACGGTTGGTTCACCTAGTATTTGTTCAATTTGCTCGCCGAGACGGTCGTGTTTTTGTACGTTGACCGTTTCACAGCCGAAGCTTCTCGCCTGTGCCAGTCTGTCTTCGTTCAGATCGCCGACAATCACGGTGGAGGCGCCTAGGAGCTGAGCGGAGTGAGCGGCTGCTAAGCCGACAGGCCCCGCTCCCGCGATATAAACGGTTGAACCTGTTTGCACGCCCGCTGTGTAAGCTCCGTGGAAGCCGGTCGGGAAAATGTCGGACAACATGGTCAAATCGAGAATCTTTTCTAGCGCCTGTTCTTTATCAGGGAATACCAAAAGCTGAAAATCAGCGTATGGCACCATGACGTATTCAGACTGGCCGCCGACCCAGCCGCCCATATCGACGTAGCCGTAAGCCGATCCCGGCCGGTCCGGATTGACATTCAGGCACACATGCGTTTTCTGCGTTTTGCACATCACACAGCGTCCGCAGGCAATATTGAAAGGAACGGATACGATGTCGCCTTTTTTGATAAATTCAACATCACGCCCCGTTTCAATGACTTCTCCCGTAATTTCATGCCCGAGCACCAAGCCTTCAGGCGCCGTTGTGCGGCCTCTGACCATATGCTGGTCGCTTCCGCAAATGTTGGTTGTAATAACTTTGAGAATAACCCCATGCTCACATTTTCGATTCACATTCGCCTTTGGAACGCCGGGCCCGTCCCTTAGGATTAACTCCGGATAACCGATATCCTCCACCGCTACAGTCCCTTTGCCTTTGTACACAACCGCTTTGTTTCCAGTCAACGCCATTCCTCCCATTCATGTGTTTGGACTCTTGGTCCTAGAACATGACTTCGGTTCGGCATGACTCTTTCCCTTTTTCACGACTGTTTTTTCTGTATTCTTACAACAACAAATATGCCAAGAAAGCAGCCAATAATGGTTCCGCCGATGTCTAAGAAGTCGACTTTACATCCATTTAACAGGAACACAGTAATGGCCGAAACCAGGCTGATCATTACTGCCAGAAGAATAACCCGTTTGGTGCGCATGTAATTCCTCCTTTGGATTCGTTTCTAAAACATACCCAAAATCTCTGCAAACTTCGGTTCAACAAAAAAGAGACTTCATACCAGTCTCTTCATAATTTGAGATCACTCAAAAAATTTCCTGAGAAATAATGTGACAATACTGGTTACTAACGCAATCCCCGTATACATAACAACCCAAAACATGAATGAGCTATTGCCCGAAGCTAACGTAAATAACAATATCAAGCTCGCGATAAGGACGATGAGCGGTGCCACCCAAAACCTCTTAAATAAAAAATGACCCGCTATACCAAATACACCTGCGCTGATCGGAAAACCAAAAACGATAAATAAAACGGCGATGGCTCCCATACTAACCTCCTTGCCTTAAAACCTCTTCATCACCTCAACATCATACAGCTTCAAATGACTCTTCGGCGTCACGACATCCTTTACCTTCCCAATCTCTTTTTCTTTCATTTTCTTTCCGGTTTTCAGATTGTACTGTTCAATGTAGGCAGGCTTGTGATACGTGTATGTGAAGAAATAGAGGCTGCTGCCTTTTTGGGTGATTTCTTTGAAATCGGCTTTCATTTTGTCCGGGGAAAGGGTGAAGGCGATGCTTGTTTTTCCTGTCTTGGCATCGATTTTGTGTACCTTTCCGAAGCCGTCAATGAAATACAGGTTCCCGTCATAAGGGAAAAAGCTGTTTTTAAAGCTGAAGGGCATGGAGCTGTATATCGTTTGTTCGTCGTTTTTGTATTCGGCGATATCGTGCAGCTCTACTTTGCCGCTTTTTTTGTTAATCTTGACCATTTGATAGAGATTGTGGGCTTTTTGGCCGCGAACCATAACATAAACAGCTTGGTCGTCCACAGCAAGCTGGGATTCGACTGAGGCTCCTTCCCGGTACTGCCATTCCGTTACTTTGTGATAAGTGAGCTTCTTTTGATCTGCTTGAATCTGAAGGAGCTGATAGCCTTTTCCGTCAGCTGTCGGGACGAGTGCGTAAATGGCGCCATCATGAAAACCGGAGGCTCGGATGTAGTAGGGGATGACGTCTTTTTTCCACTCTCCGTCCATTTGGCGGTACAGCTCTGAGCGGTATCCTTCTTTCTTTTTGTCGTAGCCGGAGTTGTATAAGGTGTAAAAGCCGTCCGTGTTTTGCAGAAAGCCTGCGCTGTCCCCTGTGTGCTGATAGGTTCTTTTATGAGATCTCAGGCCGTCTTTAATCGTATAAATCGTGTTTTTGTCCTCCAGCATCACGCTGTCGCCGTGAACCTTGGCTGATCCCAGCTCAAGGCCCTTCATCTGAAATGAAGACAGCGACCCATCCTGGCTGATAAACAGGGCGTAGCTTTTCCCGCCGCCAAATGCATCTTGATCTGCAGAGGATGAGAAATACAGCAGGACTTCTTTGTCATCCAGGAAATCGGGGTTTCTGAGATCCTGCTGACTCACGGTTTTATGGCTTTTGAGAGGAGAAATGAAGACAAATAGTGCGATTCCTGCGAGAATCAGCATGGCGATGGTAATCATCCACTTTTTCATATCCTTCTCCTTAGTAAATGGTCATGATGGTTGTCGTATACGAAGAACTTGTGATGTCGCGCGGATACACGCCTAAGCCTCCGTTGCTGTCTATATCAATGCCTGCTTTCAGCAAAAAGGCAGACCATAGGAGCTTTGAACAGTTTTTGGCGCCGTCATGGCCGGTATTTCTGTTATTGACGAAGTTAAATGAGTATGGGTCGCCCACTTTTGATACCGCCCAGTCGGCAGCAGCTGTTTTTTGAGATGAGGATACGCTGACGGTTTGCACAATGGAGTTGTCTTCCACGTCTCTGGCATTATAAGCGATCTGCCTGACGCCGTCGCTCGGGACAGATTCAACAATTTTGTCAGCAGCGGAGTACATGCCGACGTGGCCGTGATTGTAGTAGGCTGTGTAGGAGTTCGTGTAATAGATATTGCCTTTCGCGCTTGTCGGGAGTTTTTTCGTGCCGGACGAGCCGCCCATGATAGACATGCCGCTTTCCTTCGCGAGCCGGTCTCCCTCTGCTTTATCAGCCGTGATTTCCTTATAGAACTGTTTTAGGATAACGTCCTGCTTTACGTGCTGCTGTTTGGCAATCTGGCTGGCAGATTTCATGATTTCTTCCGGTGTCGTGCCTGGCTGCAGTGCGGCGATTTCTTCAGCATAATTTGTGGTCTTTACGGCTTTGGCGGGAGTAACAAACAGGCCGCCGCACATTGTAAGCGTTACCAAAAACATCGACACTCGTTTCTTCAACTTCATTACATCTCCTCTTTTCTTGTGAGTGTAGGAAAGGTAATTTCCTCACCCACATTATATTAGGAAAATAAGGAAAGTAACTAGGTTATTTACAGAATTTTTAGAAATCGTTTACAGAAAAAGGCCTTTATCAGGCCCTTTTCGTTAAATCTTCTTGCTCATCACTACGTCTGTTTCTTGAAATCCGGTTTGCTCATATAGCTTTCGCGCCGTCTGATTATGGGCAAAGACATGAAGGGACAGCTTGCGGATTCCCATGCTGCGTGCCGTTTGATCTAATGCCGCCAATGCTTGCTTTGCGTAGCCCTTTCCCCGATACGGTTCATATAACCCAAAATCATAAATAAACGCTTCCTGCTGCGGATGCTCCGGTTCAGCATGTATCCAGAGCCAGCCAACGGTATCCTTTTCATTCAGCTTGAGGCTCCACAAATGGTGATGGGGTGTTTCCAGCCCTCTCGGAAGCAGATCAGTAAACGCCTGCTTAGACAAAAGCTGTGCATCTTCAGGCAGCCATGTTCCCGCTTTTACCTTTTCTTCCGCGTAATGCTTTGTTGTGTATGTGAGATAAGACCGAAATTCTTCTGACTGCATTGGGGTCAGCATGATTGTCATATCATCTCTCCTTCATATATTGACTAGAGGATTTTACATAAAATAGAAAGAGGTGTTACTATCAGAATAAGCAACTGAGATTGATAAGTCACTAGAGAAAGGAGTTTCACATGAATAAGATCGCACCCGCAGAAATCGCTAGCATGCTCAACGATTGGTACCTTGCTATCAAGAAACATGAAGTGGAAGAGTCCTCCCGTTTATTTGAAGAAGTGAAGCCTTTATTGGATGACATGGAAGAGGATCAGGAGGTGCTTGCCTACTTCTCCTTATTGGAACTGCGCCACAAGGTTTTGCTTCACGAGGCGAGAGGACAGGGCTTTCAGCATGAGGAGCCTTCTCATATGAATGCTACGTCTGACATGCTGAAATATTACTTTTTTCTGTTTGAAGGCATGTATGAGGCCTATAAAAATAATTATGACATTGCCATTGGGCTGTATAAAGATGCAGAGCAGTATCTCGACAACATTCCCGATCCGATTGAGAAAGCTGAATTTCACCTGAAGGTCGGAAAGCTCTATTATAAGCTGGGACAAAATATTGTGTCCCTCAATCATACACGGCAAGCGGTCAAAACGTTCAGGGAAGAAACCGATTATAAAAAGAAGCTGGCTTCAGCCCTGATTACCATGTCAGGCAATTTTACAGAGATGAGCCAGTTTGAAGAAGCTGAGGCTTATTTGGACGAAGCAATTCGGATCACGAGTGAATTAGAGGATCATTTTTTTGAAGCCCAGCTTTTGCATAACTTCGGCCTTCTTCATGCGCAAAGCGGCAAATCAGAAGAAGCGGTTTCGAAATTAGAGGAGGCTCTACGGAACGATGAGTATGCCCGCTCCGCCTATTATTATCATTCTGTCTACTTGCTGATACGAGAGCTGTTTAAGATCAAAAAGAAAGAACAGGCCTTATCTTATTACCAAGAAGTGAAGGAAAAATTGACTGCTGAGCCGAATAGAATATGTGAGGCAAAAATAGACATTTTATATGCCATTTATGCAGAAGGGGGTCATGCGGAAACGTTTCACTTATGCAAACAACATATGGATGACTTGTTGTCCGAGAAAGAGTATGACAGTGTAAGAGAACTTTCCATTTTGGCTGGCGAACGGTATAGGGAACTTGAGCTTTACAAAGAAGCTGCCCACTTTTTTTATGAAGCATTACAGATTGAAGAACTGATTAAACGAACGGAGGTTATATAAATGAAAAGATTTCTGATTGGCGCAGGCGTCGCAGCGGTGATTTTATCAGGTTGGTTTATTGCAGACCATCAAACCCATTCACAGGAAATGAAAGTCGCTGAGAAAATGATTGGATAAATGAAAAACCCCCGCGGGTGCGGGGGTTCAATTTAACGAAAGAATCCTAAAACGGTTTGTAGTTTTAGGATTCTTTCATCTTTTCAGCGTGATTGAAAACCCTTGAAGTCTAGGAAGAACGAGCATTGGAGCGCAGCGAATGTTTGGAATTCGTGAGCACCGAAGCGCAGGCCTGACAACGAATGCGAGGGTTTGTCGACACGCTGAAACCCCCGCGGGATGCGGGGGTTTTCTTATTACAGCAGCTTCTTCCCTAACAGGGATTCTACGAGCTCTACTGCTGTTTTGCCTGTTTTGTTTTTGTGATCAAGGATCGGGTTAACCTCAACGAATTCGGCTGAGGTAATGATGCCTGCGTCATACAGCATTTCCATAGCCAAATGGCTCTCCCGGTAGCTGATGCCGCCGACGACAGGGGTTCCGACACCCGGTGCGTCGTTCGGATCAAGTCCGTCCAGATCAAGGCTCAGATGGACGCCATCACATGCTGATAAATAATCAAGGGTTTCTTCAATGACCTTTGTCATGCCAAGACGGTCGATTTCGTGCATTGTGTACACCTTCATGCCGCTTTCCTTAATGTACTTGCGCTCCCCTTCATCAAGTGACCGGGCGCCAATGATGACGACGTTTTCCGGTTTGATTTTAGGCGCGTAGCCTTCAAGGTTAACCAGTGACTCGTGGCCAATGCCGAGGCTGACCGCGAGCGGCATGCCGTGAATATTGCCCGATGGTGAAGTTTCAAGTGTATTTAAATCGCCGTGCGCGTCATACCAGATGACGCCGAGATTATCGTAATGCTTAGCTGTGCCTGCAAGCGTGCCGATCGCAATACTGTGGTCACCGCCCAGGACAAGCGGGAATTTTTTCTCTTCAATGACTTTGTTGACCTTTTGCGCGAGTTTTTCATTTCCCGCCAAAACGGAATTCAGGTTTTTCAGTTCCTCGTCATTTTTGATTTTTTCGCGGTTGATCGGAATGTCACCGAGATCTTCAACCGTATACCCCATGTCTGACAGCCGCTCGATCAGATGAGCGTACCGGATGGCACTCGGGCCCATATCTACTCCGCGTCGTGCTTGTCCTAAATCCATTGGCATTCCAATAACCGAAATCGTTTTATCCATCTGTGATTCCACCTCAACATTTAAGATAATGTCCTATGCGGGTTCTAACAAAGATGACTTACGGACAACGTTTTAAAGCTCTAGCTGACGATTCGCCTGCTGGCGTTTTTTAATGACAACATGATAAATGATGTAGCAAATGACCATAAATGGTACGCCGCAATACAGCGCGATACGCTGCTCCGGATCAAATGCAAGACTGATGAGCACGACCGTATTTAACGTTAGGCCGATCAGCGGAAGCACCGGGTACAGCGGTGTTTTAAATTTCAAATCTTCTATCTTCCCGCCCTCACGGATATATTTGCGTCTGAACATGATTTGGGAAAGCGAGATCGTAATCCAGCCGACCTGCGCGCTCATACCCGCCAAAGATAACAGTACCATATATACAGTTTCAGCCTGCGCAAACTTTGTCAGAAGTGATAGGCAGGCCACAGCCATCGTTACGATTAACGAGTACATCGGCACACCGCGCTGATTTGTTTTTCCGAGCGCTTTGAAGGCCTGTCCTTCATTCGCCATCGCGTACAGAATACGTGTCGATGCGTATAAACCTGAATTCGCAACAGATAACAGCGCGATTAAAATAACAAAGTTCATGATATCAGCTGCATATGGGATTCCGATTTGCTCAAATACGGCAACAAATGGACTTTCCACGACACCCGCCTGTTTCCACGGAATCATGCCGGCAATGACAATGATTGAAAGCACAAAGAAGACAAGCGTTCTCCATACTGTCTGTTTGATTGACCGTGGAATCGTTTTTTCAGGGTCTTCACTTTCTCCGGCTGCAACCCCGATCAGCTCAGTCCCCTGAAACGCAAAGTTCACGGTAATCATCGTAATCAGCATTGCCTTTATGCCGTTCGGAAATAACCCGTCTTCATAAAAATGTGTCAAAAACGGCGCCTGCTCTCCGCCCTTCAGATCAATCAGGCCAAACATGGCAGCTCCGCCGAGAATAATAAATAAAAGGATAATCAAAATTTTAATGCCCGAGAACCAGAATTCAGATTCCGCAAAGGCTTTTGTGGTGATCGCATTTAAAATAAACATCAGTGCCGCAAAGACCAGACACCAGATCCACACGTCTATATGCGGAAACCAGCGTTGCATCAGCTGCCCCGCTGATAAAAATTCAATGGCGCATGTAACCGCCCAGCCGAGCCAGTACAGCCAGCCGAACGCAAACCCGAAAGCCGGGCTGATAAATTTCGTGGCATAGGTCTGGAAGGACCCCGACACAGGAAAGGCGACTGCCAGCTCTCCTAAGCAGAGCATGGTCAAAAACATGATAAAGCCGCCCACTAAATAGGACAGAACCGCGCCGAGCGGTCCCGCTTGGTTAATGGTAAACCCGGTTCCAAGGAAGAAACCGGTTCCGATCACTCCGCCCAATGAAATCATGAACAAGTGGCGTGATTTCATTGTCCGCTGGAGCTGATTTCCGTTATCTTGGTTTGTATTCACATTCTGCACCCCTTCAGCAACTTGTATTGGATCTAAGCTGGAACATCTGCATGGTGCTATCCCAGTTTGCTGTCCAAAGAGCCTCTATCTATTTAATATAAAATTCACTTCTTCTCATAAAGATACATTATACTAAAATACTGTAGCTGAGCAAATAGGGAGTGCTGATTTTTCTGTTGTAAATTTATACAAACGAAGTGAATATCCCGCCATGGTGCAGATTTATGCGTTTTGCAGCACGTGCTTAATTTTCTCTATTGCCCAATCCAAATCCTCTTTGGAAATGATTAATGGCGGTGCAAAACGAATGACTGTATCATGCGTTTCCTTGCATAAAAGCCCTTCTTCCTTCAAACGCTCACAATACGGACGTGCGGCTTCCGTCAATTCCACACCGATAAACAGCCCTCTGCCGCGGACTTCTTTAATAACCGGGTTGTCAATGCTCTCAAGCTCGCTTTTAAAGTATTCGCCAAGCTCAAGAGAACGATCCGCCAGCTTTTCATCCTCCAGCACTTCTAATGAAGCGATAGACACTGCACATGCAAGCGGGTTTCCGCCAAATGTGGAGCCGTGTGAGCCCGGGTTAAACACGCCTAGGATCTCGCGGTCCGCCGCAATGCATGAGATCGGGAACACACCGCCGCCAAGCGCTTTGCCCAAAATATACATATCAGGGACAATGCCGTCCCAGTCACAGGCAAACGTCTTGCCTGTACGTCCGAGACCCGTTTGAATTTCATCCGCAATAAACAAGACATTCTCTTCCTTACAAATCGCCGCCGCTTCCTGTAAAAATCCTTCAGGCGGAATCACAATGCCCGCTTCGCCTTGAATCGGTTCAAACAAGAATGCCGCTGTATTCGGCGTAATGGCCTGTCGAAGCGCTTCCACATCGCCGTAAGGAATGAGTTTGATTCCCGGAAGCATCGGGCCGAATCCTCGTTTATATTCCTCTTCAGAAGAAAGAGATACCGCCAGCATCGTGCGGCCGTGGAAGTTCCCGACACATGCGATAATTTCCGCTTGATTGTCAGCTACGCCCTTCACTTCATACGCCCAGCGTCTCGCCGCTTTCACCGCAGATTCAACCGCTTCGGCTCCTGTATTCATCGGCAGAATCATCTCTTTGCCTGTCAGTTTAGCTGTTTTTTCGTAAAACGGCCCAAGCTGATCGTTATGAAACGCGCGTGACGTGAGGGTAATTTTATCAGCCTGATCCTTTAATGCCTGAATGATTTTCGGGTGTCTGTGCCCCTGGTTTACCGCAGAGTAAGCACTCAGCATATCCATATATTCATTGCCTTCCGGGTCCTTTACCCAAGCACCCAGTGCTTCAGAAATAACAATCGGGAGCGGATGATAATTGTTGGCTCCGTAATGAGACGTCTGATCAATAATTTCTTTGGATTTAGATAAAGCTGGCATATTTGAATTCCCCCTTGTTTTCTGTTTCAACATGTTATCCTGCTTTCCCTTTATATAAATGCAAGTTCTGTGCCAAATCAAGAATTCGTGTGTTTTCTACAATTTTCGAGGACAAGGTGCAAAAACATTCTGGTATTTCGAGCAAAAAGACTTCAGTAAGGGCAAAATTATTTTGCAGTTCAAATGAATATATCAACAAAGAAGGTATTCACAAGCCAGATAAAAAGATCCTTTTAATTAAAAAATTAAAATAAGAATGACATTTATAAGAAATATTTCCACTATAAAAAGGCGTAATCTAAATTATGATTACGCCTTTTACCTATAGTTCTTAGTTCAGTTTATCTGCAACATCCTTAACAAACATCTCTGTCGCAAGTTTAGACTCTTTATCATTAGAAGTTATTCCCCAAAATTTAGTTGCATTGTAAACGTACAGATAGTCTACAGCGCCACCTGCTGCTAGTACCAAAACAAAAATAGCAGCACCCAGAGTTTCAACACATTTACCTGAGACTAAATCCGCATGTTCAGAACTGCCCATGTTAACCTTCTCAGCAGCTTCTTTTAAAAGATCTCCACCCTTGCTGAATTCCTCATCAATTAATTTAAGATCCTTTTCATAAACCGATTTTTTCAAATCGTTAAAATATTGAGGATCGATTTTTTTCATTTCACTTATTAACAATTGAGTAAGTTCTTTAGATTTATCTGAATTTCTAACATTATAATCGTTGGTGTTCCAAATTTCAGGAAATTTTTTCGAGATTTCACCTTGACCAAAAACAATTCCAGCAAAAATTTCTTCACCTGAGTATTTATGTAGATTCTTTGCTTGAGTAATAGGTGTTGCACCAGAAAATATAGATACAACCAACACAATGAGCATTAAATAGACCAATTTAAGTTTTAAATCTTGAGCCGCTAAACGCATATCCATTTCTCCTCCCGATTTTTATTCCTATGGCTACGACTAGTGACAACAAAAACAATATCTATAATGACTTTCCTGCATCACCCCTTTTCATAAATAAATGGCTAATGTAAAACCGTTTTCCTAATGAAAAATGAAATTGTTTTTCTAAGGGCCTTAAATAGAGAATTAAAATACCTAGCATAATCATTGAAAAACTTATAAGACCAAACATTACTGCAAAAATTTCATGCATAAGTATTGCAATAATAAACATATATTTTCGATATGATTTAGGTGAAAATAAAAATGCAAATAATAACAATTGAATAATTAAAGTTCCCCAAGTTGGAATTACAACTAAAGGTGATGACAAAAAGTCATTAAATAAGGTATGTAATAAAGGCGGAAAACCTAACATTGGATCTTGAGCATAATAATAAACAGCCGTTCCATTTAACCAATCTTGATCAGCTAATTTTGCCGTAGCTGAATTAAAATATAAAATTGCAATTTGGATTCTAATAAATACAAAAGTTGTAAGTGCTATGACGCGAAAATATAAATCTTTCTTGTTGATTAGATCTGTACCAGTCTTTATATTTTCCCAATGCCATTTTCTTGAATCGGTCAAAGTTATAGGCAGGAGTAGTAACGTAAAAACTGCACTCACTTGCTCTCCCCCATCAATAGTCATAGCGGAAACTTGTAAACTATAAGATATCCACCAATGTATAATTCCAGTCAATCTGGGCCTCCAGCCTGACACAACAATCAGTAATAAGATGACACAAATCCATCGTATTAAATTAAGGTATATATGGTTATTAGGCACTGTACAAAAAATGCTATATGTTCCATTACAATACGGTGTTTCTTGTCCTGCACCCGGTCTAAAGAAAATGCTAGAATCATTTAAAGCAAGTGTTAAAGCTGTAGATAAAGCCATAATACTTCTTGCCAAACCATAGACATTGGTCCAAGGTACGTTATCATTTGCCCACTTATAAATTTTAATGTTTAACGTTTCGAACATTTTACATTCACCCTCATAACCTTAGAAGTTGGAACGACCTTATATTGGCTCCATGCCCATGGAACAAGACTTCCGCTTACGATTCCCAGATCACCACAAAGTGAAGCATTAGGCGTAGGGTTTGCAATGTCCACTTGTACCTTCATCTCATCAAGACAATTCTTTGCATCCTTATCGCATGTTTTCCACTTTAATGAACTTGGTAGTTTAGAAATAAGTAATCCAAGTTCTATGCCCTGTGCTCTGCCATATCTATTAAGTCCAAATACATTTCTTATTTTGTTATTTGGCCATGAAAGCATATCTGTATCTCCACTCATACTGTATGCATAAAGATGATCAGATCTTGGATCCCTACTGTAAAACCCCCATCCCTGTGGAATAAATTGTTTCACCAAAAACTCTGCTCTAACAGTTGTCGAGAGAGGATTTTTCGGTAATGCAACTATGATACTTGAGAAAAGCAAGATCGTTAGACATGCACAAATTGTTAAAAAAAAGAGGCCTATTCTACTTTTATCACTACTAAAATCGTTCAATTATGAACACTCTCCCGATTACAATTTATCCTATTTATTTCTAAATAAACCCATAAAATACAGAAAAATATTATCATAGGCTATATGAAAAATGAAGAGTTTTTTAATATTTAGTTATTTTTTCCCAGTTAAAAAGAGGTTAGAATAAGACTCTAACCTCTTTAAATAGGAAACATAACCCGGCTATTTATTTAGCTCTTTTTGATATATGAAATAAGATGCGAATACGGATAAGAGTATACTACCTATTGCCGCTATAAAAATAATCGGCTCGGTAAAAGACTCAGGAATAAATGCAGTTAAAACAATAATGATTCCGGCTAGAACAAATATTCTTGAACTCAATCTATGTGTAAGCCTCCATACATTTTCACTGCTTAATGTCCAAGGAGTTCTAATTCCCAAGAAAAAATTCGGTCTAACCTGCTGAATAAAATTACCAAAAACCATAAATATAGCTCCAAGAATAAATGAACCTAAATATGGAATAGGAAGTTTAATACCCAGCCCCGTCAATATTGTAATCAAATTAATGAGAAATAAGACGAGAAACATGGTATTAAAAATAGATAAGTATGCACGAGTAAAGGTCGGATAGTTTCGTCGGGGATCAATTTTAGGAATAAGCACCATAAGAATATATTGTACTATCATTATACCTACCAACGTTGCTATGGCCGTAGGTTTCTTTGAAAAGTCATCTGCTTCACCACTTATACCCCAGTGTGTTGCCAATTCATTAGGTAAGTGTGAATATGTTATAACCCAAGCTAAAATTGTTAAGGCTATCATAATTAGTGCAAAGAAATATTTTTTCATCATTCTCCACCTTCCTTCTTGTCATGGTCTGTATCTGTAAGGGAAAAAAACCAGCCAATAAGATCTTGAAGTACAGTCGTATTTAAAGAATAAATAATAAATTGTCCCTTTTTTTGGTCTCGTACTAAATCAGTGTTCTTTAAAATATTTAAGTGATGAGAAATACTAGGTTTTGACATATCAAATTGGTCAGCAATTTGCCCGGCTGTTAAATCTTGTTGTTTTAACATATCCAAAATCCTTCTCCTTGTAGGATCGGCCAGAGCTTTAAAAGCCTTATTCAAATAATTCTCCCCCCTTTGGTAAACATTAGGATTTAGATATTTACCTAAATAATAAAACATTTTATTTTTCCAGTCAATATACAACATCAGTATTTCCTTCCTTTACGATAAAACGATATTAGGATTAACTGTAATACAAATCCTAAGTGCAAAATTCTTTTGCATATCCTCTCCGTTTTTTTATAAAATAGAAGCAATATTAAGAAAATAATTGAGGGAGGTTCATACAGTGGTCAAAGACAGCGAATTCCTCACATTGGTTTTTCAGAGTATTTTAGATGAAATCGATGTTGGCCTGCACGTGGTAGACGAGCATGGAAACACAATCGTTTATAACAATAAAATGATGCAGATTGAAGATATGGAGAAGCATGACGTCTTGAATAAAAACCTGATGGATGTGTTTATGTTTTCAAAGCAGCAGGACAGCACACTGGTACAGGCTCTTCAGGAAGGCAAGACGATTAAAAACGTCAAACAGAGCTATTTCAATAATAAGGGCCAGGAAATTACGACGATCAATCATACATATCCCATCGTCCAAGACGGCAAAATCAGGGGCGCCGTTGAAATTGCCAAGGATGTGACAAAGCTTGAACGGCTGATCAGGGAGAATATGAACAAAAAAGGCAGCACAACCTATACGTTTGACAGTATTCTCGGCACCAGTCCGGCCATTCGAGACGTCATCGAAAACGCCAAGCGGGCAACCCGTACGTCATCATCTGTCCTTCTCGCAGGCGAAACCGGCACGGGAAAAGAACTGTTCGCGCAAAGTATCCATAATGGAAGCGATCGTTCTGGCGGCCCGTTTATTTCGCAAAACTGTGCGGCATTGCCAGACAGCCTTGTGGAAAGCATTTTGTTTGGGACGAAAAAAGGCGCGTTTACCGGCGCTGTCGACCAGCCTGGCCTGTTTGAACAAGCCCACGGCGGGACGCTGCTGTTAGATGAAATCAACTCGCTGAATCTCAGCCTTCAGGCGAAGCTGCTGCGCGCCCTTCAAGAGCGGAAAATCAGGCGCATCGGTTCAACAAAGGATACACCGATTGACGTACGTATTATTGCCACGATGAATGAAGATCCAATTGATGCAATTGCAGGCGAACGAATGCGGAAGGACTTGTATTACAGGCTGAGTGTCGTGACGCTGATCATCCCGCCGCTTCGGGAACGAAAAGAAGACATTTTGCTTCTCGCGTCGGAGTTCATCCAGAAAAACAACCATCTGTTCCAAATGAATGTTGAACACATCAGCGATGACGTGAAACAATTTTTCCTTTCTTATGACTGGCCGGGAAATATTCGCGAGCTTGAGCATATGATCGAAGGCGCAATGAATTTCATGACGGACGAGCACACGATTACGGCTTCCCATCTGCCCTATCAATACCGAATGAAAATCAAGCCGGCTGACATCCCAGAGCCGGAAACACCAAGACACCAGCCAGCCGCGGACTTAAAAGAAAAATTGGAAAGCTTCGAAAAATATGTGATAGAGAACGTGTTAAGAAAACACGGCCATAATATCTCGAAAGCTGCTCAGGAGCTTGGCATCAGCAGACAAAGCCTCCAATATCGGCTGAAGAAATTTTCTCACTCGTCTAACGAATAATCCGGGGCAGGAAGCCTAATCAGAAAAACAGTGCCTCTGCCTATTTCACTTTTCACGTCAATCGACCCATTGTGGCTGTCGATAATCGATTTCGTTATGGCAAGACCCAATCCCGACCCTCCATATTTCCGGGAGCGGGATGGGTCTGCCCTGTAAAACCGGTCAAATAAATGCGGCAAATGCTCCGGCGCGATGCCTGTGCCGTTGTCCGCTATCATCAACCTCACGCCGTCACTGCCTCTTTGCAGAGAGATGGTGATGGCACCGGTTTTCTCATTTGTATACTGCACCGCGTTATAAACCAAATTCAAAATGACCTGTTTCATCTTATCTCTGTCAAACACCGCTTCAGCATCATCCTCAAGCCACAGCTGCAGTCTTCTTTCTTTTGCAAGCAGACTGAGCTGCGGCTCCATTTCCCTTATGAGCACATCGAGATTTCCTCTCTTCATTTCAAAGCTCGGCACCCGATCAATTTTTGCTAAAAACAACAGACCCTCTATCAGCCGAGTGGCTCTCTTCGACTCTTCATACATACTATTCAGCGCCCTATCTCTCTGCTCCGACTGAAGCGCGGCGCCACGCAGCAGCACTTCGATAAAGCCGTGTATGGACGTTAAAGGCGTTCTCAATTCATGTGAAGCGTCTGATACAAATTGCCGGATGCGCTCCTTCGCTTCTTTTTCTGCTTTAAATGACGTTTCAATCCGCTCCAGCATGCGATTAAACGAAATGGCGAGCGTGTCGATTTCCATTTGTTTTCGATATACAGGAAGCCTTTTATTCAAATTTCCTGCATTGATTTCTCCCATCATATGTACCATTTGTGATAACGGTTTAAGCGTATGTCTGACCACAGGCAAGAACGTGAAAAGCCCGAGCAGGAGCGCAACCAGCGAGAGCGTGGAATAAATGCTGATTTGCCGGAGCAGTACGTCCTTCAGTGGTTCTGTTAAAGTGCTCATTTGGATCACGCCTGCTTCTTTTCCATCAATAGTAATAGCCTGAAACACAATCAGCACTTCCTCGCCGGATTCATTTTTCGTGATTTTGTAATGCAAGGCCATCGTATCTTTTAATGCCTCATCATATACACTTTTTTTCACTGTTGGCGGTGCTCCCGCATATGGATCGGTCGACAATACCGTACTGTCTTTTGTTTTCTTATCGATAAAAACAATGGTCACGCCCGGATAGATAAAGGCGGGACGGACAGCACCATCTGACTTTTCCGAGCTGTCGGGATGGCTTTTGTATGTTTTAATATTATTCCAGATGGTTGGCTCCGTTGAGTTGATATAACTTTGAATGCTGACAGCTCGGTTTTCATATAAGAGGCGTTTTCCAAACACATATTGCATAGCGCCGACAAACACCAATAGAAGAACGAGAATGCATAATGAACGGAATAAAAGCTGAAAGCGCAGTGTTTTGAATCGTTTTTTCATTCAATATCCACCCGATAGCCCGCACCCCGAACCGTTCGGATCACTTCATGCTTTTTGTCATTCAATTTTTCCCGCAAGGAACGAATGTACACTTCAACAATATTCTCTTCTCCATAAAAATCATACCCCCATACTTTATCCAGAATCCTTGCTTTACTGAGCACAAGGCCGTGATTCAGCACCAAAAACTTTAAAAGCTCGTATTCTGTTGCTGAAAGCTTGAGCACCTCTTCCTGATAGCGGATTTCTCTGCGCCGATCATCAATTCGAAACGGACCGAGCGCGAATTCTTCAAACAGGTAGGGAAAGTGATCCCGAATTCTCGCATAGATTCGCGCCAGCAGCTCTTCAAAGCTGAAGGGTTTGATCATATAATCATCAGCGCCCTCTGTCAGCGCTTTTACCCGAACCCCCACCTCATCCTTGGCCGTAAGCATAATAACGGCGGTATGGCCGGTTTTTTTCATCATCCTCGATACTTCCAGTCCATCCATTCCGGGCATCATCACATCCAAGATGGCCACATGCGGCTGAAATGTCTTTACGGTGTTCATCGCTGTCATTCCGTCAGCTGCTGTCTTCACTTCAAAGCCTTCATTTTCAAGACCCATTGTCAAAAAATCTAATATCGCCGGTTCATCGTCCACGAGCAAAATCTTGATGCCTTTCATCCTATTCATGCTGTGCTCTCTCCTTAGTTGGCATAAACCTCTGATTAGTTTTTTCCCTTCCCCTCCTATTATTCGTTTTTACCTGAAAACAAACTGAATCTTCCCTAAAAATCAGCTGAATTCAGCAAGTTTTCAGCCAGCCCTCATTTGATTTTCAGCTTCGGCCTATACAATTGCCTTAGTTGGTACAGCCAACAATGAAATAAAGGAGGAATCTCACATGAATATCACTAAAGTTTTATCAGGAGCTGCACTGGGAACGATTATTTCAATCAGTTCTTTCACTTCTGCTCACGCCGCTGTCATTCAAAAGGATGATACATCAACGAAGGTTGAGACGAAGCAACAGGCTTCCATCACAATAGCAAAGGCAAAACAGGTTGCTTTGAACAAATGCAAAGGTACTGTTCAAACGGCCCAAATGAAGAAAGTGAATGGCACATACGTATATGTTGTGAAAGTTCTCGGTGAGGACGGCAAACAGCATACGATGACCGTCAACTGCAACAGCGGCAAAGTTGTGAAACATGATGTTCAAAAGAAACAAAGCTATATCAGCAAAACAAAAGCCCAATCGATCGCTTTGAAAAACTGCAAAGGTGCGGTTCAATCTTCTGAGCTGAAGCAAGAAAACGGTGTTTACGCTTACGTCGTGAAAGTAATGGGTGAAGACGGAAGCCTTCACACGTTCCATATCAATGGAGAAAACGGCAAAGTCGCAAAACACGAGCAAAAGAAACAAGCACATCTTTCTAAAACAAAAGCGCATCAAATCGCACTCAACAAATGCAAAGGCGCAGTTCAATCTTCTGAACTGAAGAAAGAAAACGGCGCATACATCTACGTTGTCAAAGTGCTTGGCGAAGATGGAAAAACTCATAAAATTCATGTCAACTGTGACAGCGGTAAAATCGTAAAACAAGAAGTGCAAAAGAAAAACGCAGCCGTTACAAAAACAAAAGCACATCAAATTGCACTAAATAAATGTAAAGGCACAGTGAAATCTACTGATTTGAAGAAAGAAAACGGCACATTCGTTTACGTGTTTAAAATCACTGCCCAAAACCACACTGAACATACAGTGAAAGTGAACGCTGAAAACGGAAGCATTTGCAAATAAAATAACTGCTTGCCAGCAGTAAAATAACTGAAATTCAACGTATAACACCAGTCTTGTTTTAACACAAAGTTCTAAGTTCATGTCTACCTTTTTCTAAATACTCTTTTAAACTGAACGTGTGTGACCCGCGTTCAGTTCTTTTTCTAAGGAGGACCTACAAATGAATATGAAAATATGTTCTGCAGCTGCTTTAGGCGCGGTCATTTCAATCAGTTCTTTATCATCCGCACACGCGGCTGTTCTGCATAAAGAGGACACTGCTAAAGTTCAAACCCAGCAGCAGGCTTCTATTACGCTCTCTAAAGCAAAAACTGTCGTTTTAAAGAAGTGCAAAGGCGCAGTTCAATCAGCACAAATGAAGAAAGCAGATGGCGTTTATGTCTATGTCATTAAAGTGCTTGGTGAGGATGGCAAAATTCACACCTTTAACATTAACTGCAGCAGCGGAAAAATCGTCAAGCATCACGTTGAAAATAAACAAGCCGCGATCACAAAAGCAAAAGCACAAAGCATTGCGTTGAACAAGTGCATAGGCACCGTCACATCTTCTGCATTGAAGAAAGAAAATGGCACCTATGTGTACATCATCACCATCACAGCCAGCAACCACACGGTACAAACCATTAAAGTGAATGCTGAGAATGGAGGTATTTGCAGTTAACAGCCATTTGCTGCTGTTTCACGTGTAACATCCATCTTGTATTTTTCTTCATATTCGATATATCCTTTTCAACTGAACGGGCGTGACCCCCGTTCAGTTTTTTTGCATATCAAAACAGCCTGGCAAACGATGCCAGACTGTTTTGATTAACTTCCTAATTGGTCTGCGGAGGACAGCTTGATGTCTACAGATTTTTCTTTTCCGCCGCGGTAAAACTTCACCTTCACCCGGTCACCGACTTTTTTCTGATAAAGCCGTTTTCGCAGGTCAACAATATCATTTACTTTGTATCCGTCAAATTCCGTGATGACATCCAGTTCCTTCAGCCCCGCTTTTCCGGCAGGTGAAAAGGCGTCTACACCCATCACAACCGCTCCATTGGTGACGTTCTTAGGAAGCTTTAATGTTTCATCCCAATGATAGCTTGCGATGTCGCTTAGGGATTTCATCTCAATGCCAAGGAACGGGCGTTTGACCTTTCCGTATCTCTCTAAATCCTCTATCACAGGGATCACGAGCTTAGATGGAATCGACAGGCCAATCCCTTCAACCGCCGACTCGGCAATTTTCATTGAATTGATGCCAATGACCTTCCCATCCATATTTAACAAAGCGCCGCCGCTGTTCCCAGGGTTAATGGCCGCATCTGTTTGCAGGACTTCTGCGTTCCAGTCAGGCTGTCCATCACCGTTTGAATCTACTGGGATCGCCCTCTCCGTACCCGAGATGACGCCTTGTGTGACAGAGCCAGCAAACTCAAGGCCTAACGGGTTCCCGATCGCAATAACCGGCTCCCCAGACTTCACTTTATCTGAATTTCCGAAATCGGCGACTGCTTTAATCTTATCGCTTTTCACCCGTAAAACGGCAAGGTCCATCAGCTGGTCGCTGCCGACAAGATCAGCTGATACACGTGAGCCGTCTTTCAAGCTGATTTCAATTTGGGAAGCGCCTTCGATGACATGATGGTTGGTCACGACATAAGCGGAATGGTCATTTTTCTTATAGATGACGCCAGAGCCGCTCCCAGCCTCGCCGCTCTCTCCCCGTATATCTGATTTTTGGATGTTCACAACACCCACAACGGCGGGCGACACATTGCTGACAATCTTGGTGACCGTATTGTTGACACTGACATTCACCGTCCTGATTGATTCCCGGCCATTATTGTTCTGCTGCTGATCTAAAGCGCCCGTATCTAGCCCTTCATTTGAAAGATACGGCATGATAAACGCCATTAATACGGCACCGACAATCACACCAATCAGGCTAGAAAGAAAATATCCTTTTTTACTTCTCTTTGGCTGTTCAGGAGTAGTATGTTCTTCCTCACGTTCGTAATCCACCATATTCCATCCTTTCCAAGAACGTTAATATGGTTATATTGTGGGTTAGAAGCTCCTAGAATAGTCATGATTTACATAGAAAAATTATACAGCGCAAAGCGGAGTGGCCTTCTTCGGATCAGTGTCGTATAAGTCAAATGTCTCACCCGTCACAAATCCTTTAGAAGCCAATGTCTGCTGCACGGACATTCTTGCCAGCTCCTTCATGTTGTTGTCCTGGCTCAAATGCGCCAGGTAAATACGAGACGTCTCATCGCCAATGACATCCGTCATCGCCAAGGCAGCATCTTCATTTGACACGTGCCCGACGTCACTTAAAATCCGCCGCTTAATGCTCCATGGGTATCTCCCCATTTGCAGCATACCGACATCGTGATTGCTTTCAAACACAAATACATTCGCTGAACGGATAATGCCTTTCATTCGGTCGCTGACATATCCCGTATCTGTCATTAACGCGAGCTTTCGGCCGTTATAATGGAACACATAAAACATCGGTTCCGCCGCATCGTGGGAGACGCCAAACGATTCAACATCAAGTCCGCCGAACGACTTTACCGTCTCCATCGGAAATACAAACTTTTGATCGGTGTCAATTTTGCCGATTTGATTCTCCATCGCTTTCCAAGTCTTCTCGTTCGCATAGATCGGAAGCTTGTACTTTCTGGCGACGACACCAAGGCCCTTAATATGGTCACTATGCTCATGCGTCACAAAAATGCCGTCTACATCATCCAGCTTACGCCCGATCTGCGCCATCAGCCCATCCATGGCTTTTCCGCTCAAACCGGCGTCCACTAAAAATGCGTGATCCTCTGTTTCGAGGTAAAACGCATTTCCCGTACTCCCGCTCGCAAGTACGCTAAATTGCAAGCTCATGTTTGTCTCACTCCATTATTTTCATTGATCTGTATCTAAAATCGTACTCTCCAAAGCATTCACAGTAAAATACTCTTGTACTGTCTTTTTCTCACCGTTCACTTTTTTCTCATACTCGACCGTAATTCTCCATACCGGCGCCAGCACCTGCGTACTTGTCAGCGGATATTGTGCTACATAGCCGAATTTACAGCTCTTCACAGTGCTGTATTCTTTTAATTGATTTTGATAGTACAATAGCTCAACCGCATCCATTTCAGTAATTAAGCTTTCTTTCTGGATTTGCTTGAAGGTCTCAAGCGTTGTCTGGTCGTACGACACAACCTCGTTTTTACCGTTTAAGTGCAATACCACTTGCCCGATCATATTAGCGGGATTATCGGTCTTTTGGTAAATATAATGGCCTTCGTACGTTTGGAAGAAAATAATTTCTTTCTTCGATTTATTAACCTTCCAAAGCTTATATTTTTCGCCATCTTGAATCTTTGAAGAAACAAGTGCCTGAGCATCGTCCTCGATATCCTTCTTTGATAGGGCTATTGGATTTGCAAACTTCATTTTCAGGCTCGTTACTTTATGATCATCACTAGGCATGTCCATCAAAGGCTTTTGATCCTTCAGCGCCTCAATTTCCTCCTTGGTGAAGGCTTTTTGATTTGCCGTGATCCGATAGCCTTCTGTCGCTTCCTTATTCAAGCCTTCATACGTGATATGATCGGCCTTCATGTCATGCTCGACATCATTTTTAATGACTTCATATTCTTTGCCGGTAGCCTGCCATTTTTGAAAAAACTGATAGCCTAAGAAAATATCTAAAATGAGGAAGGCAACGATGAAGATTGATTTTGTCTTATTCCACTCCACTGTTAGCCCCCTCCTTCCTCAATAAATCCTTTGTAATCGGCACAATTTTTCCATTTACTTTCATCGCCCAAACCGGTTCCAGTTCAACGAGAGGATCATCGTTGGTTGATGTTGATACCAATTGATAAGCAAGGAAGATCTGATCAATTTTGTCCGTATCATAAGCGGTTTGTTTAGAAAGCAGCATCTTCACTTCGCTGCCGCTCATGAGCTCTGTTTCACTTGTTTTAATTGGATTCGTTCCGAGACTGTAATTCGGCCGCTTATAGCTGAGAATATCATCATTCGCCCATTGCACCGTAATCGCCGATGTCGCTCCGAAAGGTTTGGTGGTGCTGTTAATGACCGGGATCTGATCCATAAAGATATAGAAACTCAGCTGCTGGCTGTCATTGATACTGAAAAATTGATAGTGATCCGTCCAGCTTCCGGTATCCTCAAGGTATTTTTGGCTCTTTTTGATTAACTCACCTGTTTGATAGGATGTGCTCTGCACCAAATTGCGCTGCTGGAATTGCACCTGTCGCTGGCTTAGATTCACATCTAAACGGCTGATCCCATCTGTCAGCACATTTCTGTTGTTGTAATTCGAATCTTCCCTTACGATGCTCGGATCGCTAAACAAAGCCTGCTTAAAGGTATTTGTTTTAATCGATTCTGTGACAAATTCTTTTTTGTCCATCGTAAGCGGTTTGTTCGGCAGCAAGAACTCTTTCTTTGAGCCAATGGAGAACAAACTGAACGCCGGCATATTTGATTGCCTGTTTTTCAAGTCGTTCATAATGTTCCGGTAGTTTGCTGATTCAACCGTCACTTCAAGAATGAGCTGCTTGCTGTATGACACCAAATAGATTTTCTTGTTCGCTTTTGTTTCATTGAACGGGATCAGAATATGGTCAAACGAACTGTATTCAAACGACTGATTAGACCATTTAAACAGCGTTTGGAAAATATCAATCGGAATCGTATCGCTGAATTGCAAGTCAAGCTTGGCTTCAGAACCGCCTATTCCATAAAACCAGCTCTTGAATCCAGACTTGTCATACTGATCCGAAATATCTTTAATTCCTTTTACATCCCAATGCGGCAAGTCAGACCAAATTTCTTCATAGAGGGCATTGTCATCCACTTTATAATGAGCGCCGTCATCATGGATAAACATGTCCCTTGGCCTTACCGTTTCAGACAGCTTTTGGGTGGTTTTTTCGATTTTATGTTTTACACGAACAGTAGACTCTGTTGAGGATGAGCCTTCAGAAAAGTTTGGCTGGAACGTCCATATCCCCCATGTAAAAACAAGACTGATGACGACGAGTACCGTAAGTAATATCGTTTTTATATTTTCACGCTTCATCCCAATCATCCTCTTGTTCCTCTTTATATGGAAGAGTAAATGTAATCGTCGTGCCTTTTCCTTCTATGCTGTCCGCCCAAATATCTCCGCCGTGCGCCTGTACCATTTCCTTGGCAATCGCCAATCCCAGACCGGTGCCGCCAAGCTTTCTCGTTCTCGCTTTATCCACCCTGTAGAAGCGGTCAAAGACTTTTTCGACATCTTTTTTCGGAATGCCGATCCCTTCATCCTTCACGCTGATATAGAGAAGTTCTTCCTCTTCATTGACATCAATCGAGAACGTGACATGTCCGCCTTCCGGTGAATATTTTAAAGCGTTAGAAATAATATTATCGAGCACCTGCGTAATTTTATCCTGGTCGATCTCGACGTACAGATCTCTGTCCGGCAGATTGCGGATAAACTCCACATGCTGCTCTTTTGTCATTTCAAAACGGTCAATAATAAGCGACATAAACCGGACAATCTGAATCCATTCCCGGTTAAATTGATAATCCTTACTGTCAAATTTCGACAGCTGAAGCAGATCATTGACAAGTCGGATCATACGCTCTGTTTCATTTTGCGTCACCATTAAGAAGCGCGGAGCAATGTCTTTATTTTCCCACGCGCCTTCAGCTAACGCTTCTAAATAGCTGCGCATTGTCGTAAGCGGCGTCCGCAGCTCATGTGATACATTCGCAACGAATTCTCTGCGTTCCTGATCCATTTTCTCTTGTTCGGTTACATCGTAAATGACAGCGATTAAACCATCAATTTTGCCGTGTTCCCTTTGAATCACAGAGAAATTCACGCGAAGCACCGTTAATTCATCATCGCGCTCAATTTCAAGCAGCATAGAATCCTGCTGCTCCACTAAATCTTCAAAAGTATAATTCTCTTGAAGCCCCAGCAAACTCGTAATCGGCATTTCTAAGGCTGTTTCACGTGAAACGTTCAACAGCTCCAGCGCCGGGCTGTTTAAGAGAATAATCGCTCCATTTCGGTTTGTGGCGATTACGCCGTCTGTCATATAGGCAATGACAGAGGCTAGCTTTCTGCGTTCTCCTTCAGTCATCGCCTGGGCATCTTCAAGCTCTCTCGTTAAGTGGTTAAACGTTGTGGCCAGCTGCCCAATTTCATCATGCCCGTACTTTTTAACCTTCCTCGAGAAATTCCCTTTCGCAAGCTCCATCGCCTGCTTTCGCATATCTGAAAGCGGGTGGGTAATGGTTCTTGCCAGAAAAATACCGAGAAGAGCCGTCAAAACAAGTGCCAAACCTGTGCCGGACGCCAGTATCGTGTTGATCGTCTTCATTTGATTAAAGACATCTTCCATACTCGCGACAACGTAGATCGCGCCCACAACCTCTTGGTTTTCAGTCATGACGGGCTTCGCGGAAATAAGAACTCTGATTTTGCTTTTCGGGTCATAATATTTTCTTAAATACGACTGTTTGGTAGAAAAAATTCTTTTGAAAATCAGATCGGTCGTTTGTTTCCCAGCCACTTCCTCACCGTACGGCTTTGAAGAACCGACCACTTCATAGCTTTTATCTACAAAGCTAATTTCCCGAACCTCATCACTTTTCGTGAAGTCATTCAAAATACGGCTGACGTCATCCTTTATGACGGTGCTGTCGTTATCGCTCTTATATTCTTGTTCGATATAATAAGAAAGGTTGTCGATTCGCTGATTCAGCGATTGTTCATAAGAGCTGATCAGCGACTTCTCTACCTGATTGACAAAATACACACCAATGATTTGCATGGCAATGATAATCAAAAGCACATAAATCAAGGTAATCTTAAATTGGATCGACCGAAAAAAACCAACCTTATTCATATGGGCATTAGTCCTGTTCTGGGTTTCTCAAGTAATAACCTACACCGCGGCGTGTGACGATCCAATTTGGATGGCTCGGGTTATCCTCGATTTTTTCACGAAGCCGGCGGACTGTTACGTCAACCGTTCTGACATCGCCGAAGTAATCATAGCCCCAAACGGTTTGAAGCAAATGTTCACGGGTCATCACTTGTCCGATATGTTTTGCTAAATAATGAAGCAATTCGAACTCACGATGAGTCAATTCGATTGTTTCGTCTCGTTTTGATACAACGTACGCGTCAGGGAAGATGACGAGAGAGCCGATATGAATCTCGTTAGAGGAAGGCTCCTCCTCCGCAGGCGCTGTTGTCAGCTGGCGGCGCAGGTTCGCTTTTACACGCGCCAAGAGCTCGCGTGTGCTGAATGGTTTTGTGACATAGTCATCAGCACCGATTTCAAGCCCGATAACCTTGTCAATTTCTGAATCCTTAGCCGTCAGCATAATGATTGGCATATCGTATTTCTTTCTGACTTCGCGGCATACTTCAACGCCGTCTTTATTCGGGAGCATAATATCTAAAAGAATTAAATCAGGCTGAAGCTCTTCTACCATTTCAACGGCTTCGTTTCCGTCGTGGGCACAGTGCACTTCATAGCCTTCTTTTCTTAAGTTAAATTCCAATATATCTGCAATCGGTTTTTCATCATCTACTACAAGGATCTTTTTATCCATCATTTTGATTTTCCTCCTGCCGAATGACTTCATTTCATCTATATAACATTCGTTTCATCACTTATGGCCCATGAAAGAATGGGTCCTTGTCTATTATAACGGTTTAAGGTCAAAAGATAAAAAAAATAAAGGTTTAGAAAAAAAACACATGTTTCACCTTTATCGCCAGTTGTTTATCTATTGTCATGCTGGTCAACTTTTTTTAAAAAAGATAACTTTATTGAAACCTCCCCTCACCGGAGTGCGTCTTTATCAATGACGTCTTCTTCTTTGAACCGGCCGCAGGGCCGGTTCTCCCTTTTTCTTCTATTATAACACTCCTCATGTTTGCCTTTTTCCTAAAAGAAAAAACGCACCTACGATTGCAGATGCGTTTGGTAAGTGGCTCGGGACGGAATCGAACCGCCGACACACGGATTTTCAGTCCGTTGCTCTACCAACTGAGCTACCGAGCCAAATGTTTTATTTTTCTCTACTAAGTAAAGTAAAATGGCGGTCCGGACGGGACTCGAACCCGCGACCTCCTGCGTGACAGGCAGGCATTCTAACCAACTGAACTACCGGACCTTACAGTAATTGCCCGGAGAGCTGTCGTGTCAGCTCTCACAGACAAATAAGGAATTTAGCAATAACGCTAAAGTAAATCAATGACCCGTACGGGATTCGAACCCGTGTTACCGCCGTGAAAGGGCGGTGTCTTAACCGCTTGACCAACGGGCCTTCACGAAATGGTGAGCCATGAAGGACTCGAACCTTCGACCCTCTGATTAAAAGTCAGATGCTCTACCAACTGAGCTAATGGCTCTTAAAGATGTCGGAATTTCTATAGAGCAAACGACTTAAATCTAGTTCTCATCTTGTACTCTATTGAAGCAGTTTCCGTAACAACGAGATTTATAATATCACGAACAAATAGAAGTGGCAATAACTTTTTTGGTTTTTTTTCATATTTTTTTCTCAGACCAACTTATATGCGGCTTTCAAACAAAAAACAAGCCCCTTAAATAGGGGCTTGTTGGCATATTCTATTTAGTTCGCGCGGTACACACTGCGAAGGACATTTGTTTGTGAGCGGTCTGGACCGACAGAGAAAATAGAAAGCGGAATGCCTGTCAGCTGAGACACACGCTCAAGATAATGGCGCGCATTTTCCGGAAGCTCGCTCAAGCTCTTCGCACCTGTAATATCCTCAGTCCAGCCTGGCATTTCTTCATATACCGGCTCACATTCAGCAAGTGCCTTAAGACTTGCTGGGAATTCTTCAATGATTTCGCCTTTGTAGCGGTACGCCACACAGATTTTCAACGTTTCAATTCCTGTTAGGACGTCAATTGAGTTCAGAGAAAGATCTGTAATTCCGCTCACACGGCGGGCGTGGCGGACAACAACGCTGTCAAACCAGCCGACACGGCGCGGGCGGCCTGTTGTTGTTCCATATTCGCGTCCGACTTCACGGATTTGATCGCCGATTTCATCTTTCAGCTCAGTCGGGAAAGGACCGTCGCCGACACGAGTCGTATATGCTTTTGATACACCGACAACGTGCTTGATTTTGGTCGGGCCGACACCAGAACCGATCGTGACACCGCCGGCAACCGGGTTAGATGACGTAACAAACGGGTATGTTCCTTGGTCGATATCGAGCATAACCCCTTGTGCGCCTTCAAATAATACACGGCGCCCTTCATCAAGAGCATCGTTTAAGACAACAGATGTATCGCAAACATATTTTTTAATCTGCTGGCCGTACTCATAATATTCGTCTAAGATATCCTCAAGTTTAAACCCTTCTGTCTCGTACATTTTCTCGAGAAGACGGTTTTTTTCTTCAAGATTGCGCTCAAGCTTTTCCGCAAACGCGTCACGGTCTAACAGATCCGCGATGCGAATTCCGATGCGGGCTGCTTTATCCATGTAAGCAGGGCCGATTCCTTTTTTCGTTGTGCCAATCTTGTTAGCCCCTTTACGCTCTTCTTCCACTTCATCCAATTTCAAATGATACGGCAGAATCACGTGAGCTCTGTTGCTGATTCTCAGGTTATCTGTACTCACGTTGCGCTCATGAAGATACGCAAGCTCTGTGACTAATGCTTTCGGATCTACAACCATTCCGTTTCCGATTACACACGTTTTATCCTTATAGAAAATTCCAGACGGGATTAAATGAAGCTTATATGTGATTCCGTCAAACTTGATTGTATGCCCTGCGTTATTTCCGCCTTGATAACGGGCGATCACTTCTGCATTTTCTGATAGGAAATCTGTAATTTTACCTTTTCCTTCATCGCCCCATTGCGTACCTACTACAACTACTGAAGACATGTCCGTGCACCTCCGTTAACCTTTCAAAACGATTCTATTCAAACAAATCAAGTTTATCAGTGAAGAAACAGAAAGTCAATTGTAAATCCGAACATTAAATTATTGTAAATCTATATTCGTTCGCTTCCATTCGTTTTATAAGCGTTTTCTCACTGCTTTGTCATAAAAAGCTTGCGAAACTTTCACCCTTTAGCACAAGAAAGAATCACTTGCCTGATATCCCTTTTGAATTCATAAAAACGACCCGCCAGCCATCCGGGTCCTCTATCGTTACGCCCCCATTGCTCCAGTACGGGTTCTCTGATTCGACCTCTTGATAGCCCATGTGCTTTAGCTTTGAAGTGATCGCTGCCAGTTCATCTGCATTCGGCACATAAAAAACAAGAAGGCTGTCGGGATGGGGAACGGGGGCAGTGCTTCCCCCTTCATACTGGGTGAATTCTAAATGATAATCGGCATGAGGAAGGCCGAACATGACACCGTCATATCCGTTATGCTTTGAAAATTCTCCTATTCGTTTCAAACACAGTCCCTCTTCGTAAAAACGAATAATCTCATCAAGCTGGCCCGTAGGACGCGCAATTCGGATTTGCGCTGCGTGAAAAGACGAAAAACGTTTTCCCATATTGTTACCATCTCCTTTTTGCACCATTTTATTAAAACGCTTTCAAATTTTCATCCGCTGAGCGAACGGTATTTCTTCCATCTTTCGAATGAAAAAAAACCCCAAGAGCAGCTCTTGGGGCTTATGCGCCGGGCGGAACGCCTGCGTCATCAAAACGCCGTTCCAGGTTGACGAATTTGTTGTATTCTTTTACGAACGCAAGAGACACGGTTCCTACCGGGCCGTTACGCTGTTTGGCGATAATAATTTCGATAATATTTTTATTCTCGGTTTCTTTGTCATAGTAGTCATCACGATAAAGGAACGCGACAATATCCGCGTCCTGCTCGATACTTCCTGATTCCCGGATATCAGACATCATCGGACGTTTATCCTGACGCTGCTCAACACCCCTGGAAAGCTGAGAAAGCGCGATAACAGGGACTTGCAGCTCCCTCGCAATCGACTTCAGTTCACGGGAAATTTCAGATACTTCCTGCTGACGGTTGTCCTTTGAACGACCGCTTCCCTGAATCAATTGCAGGTAATCGATCAAAATCATGCCCAGCCCGCTTTCCTGCTTCAAGCGGCGGCACTTGGCACGGATTTCACTCACTCGAATACCTGGTGTATCGTCGATGTAAATCCCGCTGTTCGATAGGCTTCCCATTGCCATCGTCAGCTTGCCCCAATCCTCTTCGGTCAGGTTACCTGTACGGAGATTCTGGGCATTGATATTTCCCTCGGCACAGAGCATACGCATAACGAGCTGCTCGGCACCCATCTCAAGACTGAAAATTGCTACGCTCTCATCGGTCTTTGTCGCCACGTTTTGTGCGATGTTCAGGGCAAAGGCTGTTTTCCCTACTGATGGACGGGCAGCCACAATGATCAAGTCGTTGCGCTGGAAACCCGCAGTCATCCGGTCAAGCTCCGTAAACCCTGTTGGAATTCCCGTGATATCACCTTTTCGATTATGAAGCTGTTCGATATTATCATAGGTCTGGACAAGGACGTCCTTAATATTTTGGAAGGCACTCGTGTTTTTGCGCTGTGCCACTTCCATAATCGTTTTTTCCGCTTCACTGAGCAAATCCTCGACCTCATCCTCACGGGTATACCCGTCTTGAGCAATCGTTGTCGCAGTTCTGATTAATCGGCGAAGAATCGATTTTTCCTCAACGATTTTCGCGTAATATTCTATGTTAGCCGCTGTCGGCACCGAGTTTGCGATATCTGTCAAATATGAAATGCCGCCTACTTCTTCCAGCAGGTCTGTGTTCGCAAGCTCTGATGTTACTGTCACCAGATCAACCGGTTCACCTCGGTCACCGAGCACCAGCATCGCATTATAGATTTTTTGGTGGGACATTCTATAGAAATCATCTGGAATCAATACTTCTGAAGCCAGTGTTAAAGCAGACGGCTGTAAAAAAATAGCGCCTAACACGGCTTGTTCGGCTTCTATATTTTGCGGAGGAAGCCGGTCATTCAGAAGGTCTGTCATGCTAAGCACCGTCCTCTCATTAAAAAATCTCCAACCTCCATTCTACCATTTCTACAGAAAAAAAATAGAAAAATTGTCTGTTTCCTGTTTTTTTCAGTTAGCAGATTGGATCGTTTCGGACAGTAACAAGGCGGGAAAAATGCAATAAAACATGAGGGAGGAATGAAAGATGATAAAGAAATATGCGATTACGCCTAATGTTGATGCGGACGGCTGGTTTATTGAGGTGGAGAATGTAGCGCCGACAGCTTTGTATACGTCTAAAGACGCCGCTATTGAAAAGGCCAAACAGGTGGCTAAGGAAAACAGTCCGTCTAAGCTTGTAATTTATGACCAGTTTAAAAATGTGGAAGAAGAACACTCATTTTAATGAATGAAAGCCTTCGCTGCAGCGAGGGTTTTTTAGCGGTTATCGGTTTATTTCATCCATTGGATGCCTATGTGCATCATCAAATCTGCCGCTTTTTGATACAGATCCCACTCCCCGATCGAAGCAAATTTCCCCATCAGCTCCTGAAGCTTTAGCCTCACTGCTATATATTCTTCGAAAGTGACAGCTTTTTCAGTGTCTATTTGGTGTTCCTTCAGCATTTGTTTTAATAAGGATAACGGTGCGTGCATAAGAACCCTCCTTACCTCTTTTATAACGGTCATTTTCCGATTGCTCTATTCCTTTGTGACATCTTCTTACATTTCACATCTGATTCTTGTACAATGGACAGAAGAGAGGAGGGATCTTTTGTGAGACCTTTGCAAATTTCTGCTGAAACTGCACAAAAGCTTGCAGAGTCCTTGAATCTGCCGCTTGAACAGATCATGCATATGCCTCAGCATATTCTGCTTGCCAAAATGGCTGAACTGCAAAAAGAGGACAAATCATAGCCTTCATTCACATACTTGCTTACCTGTTTCGGGATAATATCATGTATATGTTAGAAAAGAGGAGTAACTGCTTTGCCACATCCACATAATAAAAAAATCCAATCATTTTGGCTGATCACCGGCATTATCTTTATCGCCTTTAACTTACGGCCCGCGATCACTTCAGTCGGTCCGGTCATCAGCTCTATCCGGGCAGAGCTGCACATGTCCAATGGGGCAGCCGGTTTTTTGACCGCACTGCCGCTGCTTTCGTTTGCAGTTCTTTCTCCGCTTGCACCTAAGCTTGGACAGCGCCTCGGAAATGAGCGAACTTTATGGCTAGGTCTCGTGATACTGCTTATCGGTGTTTTGACTCGTTCTACCGGTTATACTGCCGCTTTGTTTTTCGGAACGGCACTTATCGGCGTCGGGATTGCGATTGGTAACGTACTTTTGCCAAGCTTAATCAAACATAAATACCCTGAAAAGCCAGGGATCATGATCAGCCTGTATACGACATCAATGAATATATTCGCAGCTTTAGCATCGGGTGTCAGCGTTCCTTTAGCGACCCAGATGAATGGCGGATGGAAACAAGCCTTTCTCTTATGGGGCGGGCTGGCTTTGCTTGCATTGCTGATCTGGATACCTCAGCTGCGCCATCGAGATACGGCAAACCAGACAATGAAGCTGCAATCCAGTTCCATTTGGGCTTCCAAAATGGCATGGTATGTCACCATCTTTATGGGCCTGCAATCGTTTTTATTTTACAGCAGCATCGCTTGGTTTCCTGAAATCCTCCGTTCACACGGGATTGACACGGCAACAGCCGGATGGATGGTATCACTCATGCAATTTGCGAGTCTGCCTTCCACTTTTCTGACACCAGTTTTAGCTGACCGTGTGAAACAGCAGCGCGGTATCGTTGCGGCGCTGGCCTCAGTTTATCTGATCGGCCTCTGCGGATTATTAGCGGGCGGAAGCCATACATTGCTTGCCATCTGGATGATCATTATCGGTATCGGGCAAGGCTCCAGCATTAGTCTGGCGCTCACTTTGATTGGTCTCCGCAGTGAAAATGCCCAACAGGCCGCTGCGCTGTCAGGCATGTCTCAGTCATTCGGCTACCTGCTGGCAGCAGTCGGGCCAATCTTTGTCGGCTATCTCTTTGACCAGACGCATTCTTGGACGATGCCGATTGTGCTTCTCATTGCTGCCCTGATCGTAATGGGAGCAGCTGGACAGGGAGCCGGACGAGATCGATACATTTTTCAGTCAGAAAAACAAAGAAATTCAGCATAAAAGCGGGGAAAATATCTCCGCTTTTTTCTTTGAATATTTATGGTTTATTCATAAGTTTTTCATATTTGTTTTTTACAATTAGACACCATAAAGAGGTGAAAAACGATGAAAACCAAACGATTCGACGCAGCCCTTATTTTTATTTTGCTGGGAGCAGCTTTTTTGAATACGTATCACATTTGGCAGGATGATACAGCGAACCAGTACTATTTGGCGGCTGTAAAAAGCATGACGCAAAGCTTCCATAATTTCTTTTATGCGTCATTTGACCCTTCTGGATTTGTGACAGTAGATAAGCCTCCTGTCGTGTTATGGATTCAAACGATTTTCGCACTGATTTTCGGTGTTCACACGTGGAGTGTCATCATTCCCCAGGCTCTTGCCGGAGTTGGGTCTGTATTCCTTCTCTACAGAATGATCAAGCCGACTTTTGGAGTTGGAGCGGCCCGCATTGCCGCACTTGTCATGGCACTGACCCCTATCGCAGTAGCTGTCAGCCGGACAAACAATATTGATAGCATGCTCGTTTTTACCATATTGCTCGGTTCAGCTTGCCTGTTTCGGGCAGTAAAACAAGGCAAGCTGGTTTGGCTGCTGACGGCATTTGCCCTAATTGGGCTCGCCTTTAATATGAAGATGATGCAAGCGTTTATGGTATTGCCTGCATTTGTGTTATTCTACCTGATTGCATCTCGGGTTTCTCTGAAGAAAAAAATCGGGTCCCTGCTTCTGTCTCTTGTCCTTCTGACAGGCCTTTCACTCTCATGGGCGATTGCAGTGGATTCAGCCTCTTCCTCAAGCCGGCCTTATGTAGGAAGCAGCCAGACTAACTCAGTGCTAGAACTGGCCTTTGGCTACAACGGCACAGAGCGTCTGCTTGGGCAAACTACGGGCCTTGCAAAGGGTGATATGAATGCTCCTGGCGGAGGGAACATGCAGAATCAAGACAACATGCAAGAGCCAAATGGCAACGGTTCATCTTTTTCTCAGAACGGAAATCAATCATTCGGAAACCATTCACAGGGGCCTCAGCCGCCTAACGGACAAACCGGCGCTCTCAATGGAGGCGGAGGCACACCTCCCACAGGTGGCAACGGACCTGGAAATGGAGGGCCTGGCGGTGGAGGCGGAAAAAGCGTGAATATGTTCGGCACCGGTGATCCTGGACCGCTTCGTCTTTTCCAATCAGCACTTTCCGGCCAAATCAGCTGGATGCTTCCATTCTCATTGATCGGATTACTGGGCGCAATCGTCAGCTGGTACCGTGATCGCCGCGGACATGCTGCTAAAATGAAAGAAACGCTATTCTGGGCGGCTTGGCTTGTTCCCGTGGCTGGTTTCTTCAGCATCGCAGAATTCTTCCACCAGTATTATTTGATTATGCTGGCACCGCCAATTGCCGCCCTTTCTGGTATCGGATGGTATACGATGTACCGCTTATATAAAAACAATAAAGACTGGTCCAGCTATCTTCTGCCGGCAGCCGTTCTGATCACAGCCGTGTTCCAGGTGTATATTCTGAGCGCTTATACAAGCCAAATCGGCAGTGGGTGGATGTATGTCCTAGGACTCTTAGGACTCGGTATCTCCCTTGCACTTATGATGCTTAAACGCAGCCATACGTTCAGTAAGCAGCTGACCATCATCAGCTTGTGCGTTCTGCTTCTCACACCTGTTTACTGGTCAGCAACGCCGCTTCTATACGGTGGCAACAGCGTCCTTCCTGAATCCGGCCCGCAGCTCAAAGGCTCAGCAAACGGCGGGAACATGTTCTCTTCAGAGGTCGACAGCGGGCTCCTGTCCTATCTGAGAAAACACAATACCGGCGAAGAATACTTATTTGCTACTTTGACAACCGTAACAGCTGCGCCATACATCATTTACGAAAATGAATCTGTTATGGCAATGGGCGGATTTAACGGCACGGATCCCATTCTGACTGTGTCTGAACTGAAAAAACTGATCAAAGAAGGCAAAGTGAAATACTTCCTTCTGCCAGAAAACAATTCAGGCAACAGCGAACTTGTTTCCTGGATTAAGAAAATCGGAAAAGAAATAACATCTGACGAGTACAGCGGTTCCTCCAGCAGCACAAACAGCGTGCAGGGAATGCGAGGAGGACCTGGCGGAGAAAGCCAGCAAACTCTTTATCTCGTGGAATAAAAAAAGAGGCTTGGATGAATCCAAGCCTCTTTTCTATTAAGCTTCTTCTTTTACATGTACCTTTAACACAGCCTGCACTTCAGGATGCAGCTTCACAGGCACGTTTGTATATCCTAATGCACGAATGCCGTCCGGCAGTTCAAGCTTCCGCTTATCTACTTTAATGTTATGGTCTTTTTGGAGCTGTTCAGTGATTTGCTTGCTTGTCACTGAACCAAATAAACGGCCGCCCTCACCTGATTTTGCGCTAAGCTCAACAGTCAGTTTTTCTAATGTCTCTTTCAAGCTCTTAGCCTGCTCAAGCTCAGCAATGGCTTCTTTTTTCTCTTTCTGCTTTTGTCCGTTTAGCGCGCTGATGTTTGACGCGTTCGCTTCAACCGCGAGGCCTTTTTTAATTAGAAAGTTATGCGCATAACCGTCTGCTACGTTTTTGACTTCGCCTTTTTTTCCTTTTCCTTTTACATCTTGTAAGAAAATAACCTTCATCTCTGTACGCCTCCCTCAAAATACTCATCTATGGCGTGCTTCAGCCGTTCCAGCGCTTCAGAAACTGAAATGCCGGACAACTGAGTCGCCGCATTTGTTAAATGCCCTCCGCCTTCCAGGGCCTCCATGATGATCTGAACATTTACCTCGCCAAGCGACCGCGCACTGATACAAACCGTTTGTTCATCCCGTCTCGCCACCGCAAATGAAGCCTCAACCTCACTCATCGACAGCAGCGAATCGGCAGCCTGCGCAATCAGCACTTGATCGAAGTATTCCTCTTCATTTTCAGGAAGAGAAGCAATCGCAATGTTATCTTTATAGAGGACCGTATGCTGGATCAGCTTCGCCCGTTTAATATAGGAATCAACGGTTTCTTTCAGGAACTTCTGCACCAGCACCGTGTCGGCTCCTTTTGCCCTTAAATAAGAAGCCGCATCAAAAGTCCGCGAGCCCGTGCGGAGAGAAAAGCTCTTTGTATCCACTATTATACCAGCTAATAGGGCTGTTGCTTCAATCATATTGATTTTTAAACGCTTCGGCTGATATTCAAGCAGCTCTGTCACCAATTCCGCTGTGGAAGAAGCGTATGGTTCCATATAAACAAGCAGCGGATCTCTGATAAACTCCTCACCTCTTCGGTGATGGTCGATGACCACGATATGTTCAATTTTATTGACCAGCCGTTCCTCCATGACGAGTGACGGCTTATGTGTATCAACGATCACAAGCAGTGTGTCATCATTGGAAATTTCCATTGCTTCTTCAGGCGTAATAAATCTTGACCACAGTTCTTCATATTTTTTGATTTCCCCAATCAAACGCTGCACACTTGATCCGATTTGGTTTGGGTCAATCACGATAAAACCATCTTTGTTATTTGCCTGAGCCACCTTTAAAATCCCGATCGCTGCGCCGATAGAATCCATGTCGGGGAATTTATGCCCCATGATAATCACATTGCTGCTTTCGGTGACGATTTCCTTTAAGGCGTGAGAAATCACGCGGGCCCGCACCCTTGTTCGTTTCTCCATTGGGTTTGTTTTACCGCCGTAAAACTTCACCTTGCCGTTTGGCAGCTTAATGGCTACCTGGTCTCCGCCGCGTCCCAGTGCTAAGTCCAAGCTGGATTGCGCCAAATCGCCAAGTTCTTTCAGGGAAGAAACTGAAGCCCCGACACCGACGCTTAACGTCAGCGCTACACCGTCAAACGAGGTTTTTTCCCGCACTTCATCAAGAATCGAAAACTTCGAATTTTCGAGTTCAGTTAAGATGTGTTCATTAAGTACAGCAATAAAGCGTTCTGAAGACGTCCTTTTCAAGAAGATCCCGTACTCCTGCGCCCAAGCGTTCAGCAAAGATGTCACCTGGCTGTTCATCGTGCTTCTCGTCTGGTCATCCAATCCTTGTGTCACATCATCATAGTTATCAAGGAAAATATATGCCAGGACGGTTCTTTCGTTTTCATATAGCTTTTCAATCTGAATTTGTTCTGTTACATCAAAGAAATATAACAGACGCTCATCCCGTTTGATGACAACCCTAAACTTGCGGTCATTCAATGTAACCGTTTCCGATTCCACCTCTTGTTTGATAAGCGGCACTACCGATTCACAAGTATCGTAAAGTGATCTCCCCACTAAAGTGCTTTCATTAAAGCAAGAGGAAAGAAACGGATTTGCCCATTCTATATAATATTGGTCATTAAAAAGCATGATTCCAATCGGCATTTCCATCAATGCCTCTTCACCGACTTTTTTCAACCTGTAGGACAACGTAGAAATATAAGCATCAATCTCTTGTCGAATAAGAGAATCAGCACGCTTAATAAAAAACAAAATAACTGCCAGCAGCAGCACTTCGACGGTTCCTAATATCCAGTTAAAATAAAAGCTGATGAGGATTGTAATAATTGACAGAGCAATCAATGCATAGATGGGATACCGAAACAGCGGTTTTTCATAAAAGCTTGGCATTTCTATCACTCCCCACCATGTGAGTAAAACTCATGTTCACTTCACCTTATTCCTTATATGAAAGCCCATATCTAAAACGCCTAAAATGCGAATGGCTGCCATGAAGACCGGATGCACAAACCCAAGTATGACAGCAATCACAGCCGCAGCCTTTGGATATTGTTTCTTATGGCAATAGAAAAAGATAAATGATAAACCTTGGATGAAAATCAGAAACCCGAGTATAAACTCCCCATTTAAAGCGATAGAGTACAGCATTTGGCCTTTTTCTAAAGGCAAAAATGAAAGCATGACAATAATCAAATACAGTACTACAACACTTTGCGGAAACTTCAACTCTCTAAAAGGCTTTAGATTAGGAATATCGGGGGAGAATCGCCTTAAGAGCGGCTTAGCGATAAGGTAACTGAGGAAAGCATATATTATCCCCAGCACCACAATAGCTGTTGGAAATAGGTATTGAGCTGTGTCTAATTGATCTCTCATTATACCCAAGTTTTTATTAATTTCTTCTGAATGAACTGAATTTCTCATCATATACTCAGCAGAATCAATCGCTTCCTGTGATTGTGTTAAGGCCCTATCGATGATATTAATATCCATAAATAAAATACTTAACACAAAAAACATCATAATACATAGCACTGAAACAACAGAGCTAGATAAAATCGCAATTGCAGGATCCTTCTTCTTAAGAGAAAAACCTAAAGCAACACCTGTAAATGCGGACATAATGGCTAAAAAGACCCCAGTAATTGAACTAGTTATAAAAATAACGGGAAGACTTACAATACTCATCCAAAAACCTAATTTTGCCCCGTATCTCAATGTGTATAAAATCAAAGGTAGAGGTAAAACCAACCAAAACAGTATTCCAATCACAGGAACATAAACGACCAGAAGCGTGATGATCGCAAACAGACTGATTAAAATAGCACCTTCCATTAAAGCTCTCGTTTGTTTCACTTAGTCACCTCGTATCATCCTGAACATACGAATAGAAAAGAGCAGCATAAACGACTGCTCTTTTTCATCGCTGCAACATACGTTGCACCGAATGTTTTTATATCATCTCTAAATTTTACTTTTATATTTTAACATAAGTCCAAATCGCAAGTAAAATGACGCTAATGTTTCATGTGAAACATAAAAAATGAAAAGACATTCTTTGAAAAGAATGCCCATCACAATTAATGTTTATCATCCATAAAGCCAGAAGATTCCTTGTTTTTCTTTTTCGTTTTTCTGACATACATAAAAATTAAGATCACCAGTAAAAGGGTTGTTGCTTGCAGAACGCCGCTGCTAAACAAGAAAAAGTTCTTTATCATGTCCCACATTGTGTTTCACCTCTTTGTGCATGTTCTCAACCCGTATCCTATATAAGGTGAATTTCCCTTTTTATAAACTTCAAAACATCATGAACAACATTGAGCGTTGGGCATATGCTGATATGGAATCTGATCGATAAAGGAGAATTTTCACATGGATGAACGCAGAACATTGGCTTGGCATGAAACATTAGAAATGCACGAGCTGGTTGCTTTTCAATCAAACGGACTCATTAAACTGAAGAAAATGATAAGAGAAGTAAAAGACCCTCAGCTCAGACAGCTTTATAACGTGTCTATTCAGAGCGTTGAGCAAAATTTGAGAGAGCTTCTTCCGTTCTTTCCACAGGCTCCGCACAGAGAAGATGAGGAAGAAGAACGCGCAGATAACCCATTTTACAGCGGTGACCTGCTCGGTTTTGCCAAAACATCTGTCCGCAGCTATGCCATCGCAATTACAGAAACAGCAACACCTCAATTAAGAAACGTACTGGTCAAACAGCTGAATGCTGCCATCCAGCTGCACGCCCAAGTTTATCGATACATGTATCAGCATGGATATTATCCGTCTTACAACCTTTCTGAACTGTTGAAAAACGATGTCAGAAACGCCAACAGAGCCATTTCAATGAAATAAAACAAGCAGCAAAGGAGTTTTCCCTTTGCTGCTATTTCTGCTGATCCTTCAGTAAGCCGTTCGAACGATAAGATTCCAGCACGTCTCTGTTGGATTCTCCCCATTCTTTCATTTGCAAAACAATCGGTTCAAGCGTTCGCCCGAATTCCGTCAGAGAGTACTCAACCTTGGGCGGTACCTGTTGATAAACCTCACGATGCACGATGCCGTCCGCTTCCAGCTCCCTCAGCTGAAGAGTAAGCATTCTTTGAGTAATACTCGGGCAGATTCGCCGAAACTCATTAAATCGTTTCTTGCCATCTATCATGTGATAAAAAAGAATTCCTTTCCACTTTCCGCCAATGACATCTAGAGTAAATTCAACTGGACAGCCTTCTTTGTTCGGGTATATATTCTTTTTTCCACTCATTCTTGACCCTCCAATAGTACCTTTTTTGATACTACATTACATTTTGCAACTAAGCTACCCAGTATTTTACACACCTTTTCTCCTTAGCTCAAAGAAAATGCTTCTTATTCACATCAATTTTTAAGGGTTTGCATGATTACACCTGCAGCAAGACGTGTTAAACTATATAAAGATTACACTACTTAAAAAAAGGATAGGAGCTATCATGGAAAAGATACTTATTTTCGGACACCAAAACCCAGACACAGATACGATTTGTTCTGCGATTGCTTATGCTGATTTGAAAAACAAACTCGGCTTCAATGCTGAGCCTGTCCGTCTCGGACAAGTCAACGGCGAAACACAATACGCGCTTGACTATTTCAAACAAGAAAGCCCGCGTCTTGTTGAAACAGCTGCAAACGAAGTAAACGGCGTTATCCTGGTTGACCATAACGAACGCCAGCAAAGCATCAAAGACATTGAAGAGGTTCAGGTTTTAGAGGTTATCGACCATCACCGCATCGCTAACTTTGAAACAGCTGAGCCGCTTTACTATCGTGCTGAGCCTGTAGGCTGTACGGCTACCATCTTAAACAAAATGTACAAAGAGAATAACGTGAAAATCGAGAAAGAAATTGCCGGCCTTATGCTGTCTGCGATCATTTCTGATTCCCTGTTATTTAAATCTCCAACTTGCACAGACCAAGACGTAGCGGCAGCAAAAGAGCTTGCGGAGATCGCTGGCGTAGATGCTGAAGAATACGGCTTGAACATGCTGAAAGCAGGCGCTGATCTAAGCAAAAAAACAGTGGAAGAGCTCATTTCTCTTGATGCGAAAGAATTTACACTCGGCAGCAAGAAAGTCGAAATCGCACAAGTAAACACAGTGGACATTGAAGATGTGAAAAAACGCCAAGCTGAATTAGAAGCTGTGATCTCAAAAGTTGTGGCTGAGAAGAATCTTGATCTGTTCCTTCTCGTTATCACAGATATCTTAGAAAATGATTCACTTGCTCTTGCAATCGGTAACGAAGCAGCGAAAGTGGAAAAAGCGTTCAACGTTACTTTAGAAAACAACACAGCCCTCTTAAAAGGTGTTGTTTCCCGTAAAAAACAAGTCGTTCCTGTCTTAACAGACGCAATGGCTGAATAAGCAAAAAGCATCCCGCATCGGGATGCTTTTTCTTATTCACCCAGCTTCTCAATTTGTCCCATCACATCAGTAATTTGCTTTGCGTTTTGGACCAGGTCTGACTGCTCCAATTCTTTAAGCGATACCTTGCCTTCCTCGGCTTGTTTCAACACCTCTTCAGCGCTTTTCTGCAAGGTTTCGTTATGCTCCTGAATGGTTTGATGAATCTCCGCTGCGGCATCAGGCGGCGTTAATTCATTAAAATCAGCGGCATCCTTCTGAATCGACTCAAGCTGCGCTTCAAGTTTTTCTTTCGCCTCGGTGTCATTTACAGCTTTCTCAGCCAATTCAGGCGCTTCCTCTGCAAATGTCTTCACCTTCTCCACATACCCCGCTGCTTCACTCGTATAGTTCAATCCGTCGTTCACCTGATCAAGCATGCCGCATCCGCCTGCACTCAAAAGTCCCACTCCGGCAAGTATTGTCAAAATGATCTTCATCTTCAGCCCCCTCATCGTTTCTTTTTCATTTTTTCTTTTAAGATCGGAATCAATTTCTCTTTCGCTAACGGCAGCCCTTTCCTCACCAATTCACGCTTCAGCCACTTTTTCAGCTTAGACATTCTGATGCTCCTCTCCCTTTTTGGTAAAAATGAAAAAACTCCACCAATTTGGTGAAGTTCCTGAAACAAAAAGACCTTCACCAAATCAGATTTGGCAAAGGTCTCGCTAACAAATGAGATTGCCAGCAAAGCCGAGGACAACTTGTCCCGTAATGACGACTTTACTGTGAAAGCTACTCCCCTTTGGAGTGTTCATTTTTATTACTTTCATTCTAAAGCACCGATCTGTTCCAGTCAAATTCCTGCCGTTTATATAAAAGCGCGCTGTGGTATTTAAAATTTGAATGGTTTTTCTATCAGGAGATCATGCTATGACAGAGGAGGTTTTCATCATGAGTCAAGAGCGCGTGAAACGGCCTGGGCATACCAGATGGTACATATCTTCGTTACTTAGCGGCATTATTATTCTTAATTATTTTGACCGAGTGGCCATCTCGGTAGCGGCCCCTGCGATACAAGATTCGTTTCACCTTACTGCAACTGAACTCGGCATCGTGTTTTCCATTTACACCTATTCCTATACACTGATGCAGCTGCCTGTCGGAAGTTTGCTGGACCGTTTTGGGGTCGCATGGGTCACGAGGGTTGGAATGACAATATGGAGCTTTTTAACGATCCTTCTTGCTTTTTTGCAAGGAAAATTGCTGTTGTATCTGTTCCGGTTTCTCATTGGGCTGACGAGCGCCTCTGCGTTCCCTGCTGCCTCTAAAGCAACCGCTCTCTGGTTTCCTCCAAGTGAGCGGGGATTGGCAAACTCACTGTTCGATTCGGCCGCCAAGTTTTCAAATGTAATCGGCGCGCCATTGGTCGCTTTTCTTGTCACAACATTTGACTGGCGTGTCGCTTTTTTGACGATTGGATGCATCAATGTGCTGTTTACGATCTTTTTCTGGCAGTATTATGAACAGCCTGAACGGCACAAACGCATTTCTAAAAGTGAACTAAACTATATTCAAAAACACAATGCCATTACAACAGAGCAAATCCCTTACAAAACGGGCCCGCTTTTAAAAAAGCTTTTCACCAATCGGAAAGTATGGGGCTTAATGATCGGATTTACAGGGTACGGGTATACATTCAACCTGCTGCTCACCTGGCTTCCGACTTTCTTTAAACATACATACGGTATGGATCTCATGTCGTCCGGTTTATTTACGGCAGTGCCGTGGCTGATCTCAACCATTTCCGGAATTGCCGTCGGCGGCTGGCTCGTCGATTATTTTATTAAGAAAGGCTATCCTAACACCAAGGTGTACCGAACCGTAATCATAGTCGGAATGAGCTTTGGCTTTTTCTTCTTAGGCTCCATTCTGACGAACAATATTACCGTAGCCATTATTTGCATTTCCATCGGACTCGCCGGAATTTCCGCAACCGCTCCGGTCGGCTGGTCCATCTCCGCAGAACTCGCGCCGATCGGTTCCGTATCCATGCTGAGCTCCATGGTGAATCTCGCAAACAACCTGTTCGGAGGCATTATTGCTGCGTCACTGACAGGGTATTTGTTTGATGTGACAGGCTCCTTTACCCTCAGCTTTCTGGTAGCTGGTTTTGTGCTGTTGCTGGGATTGGTTTTTTATGTGTTTGTACTAGGGGATGTAAAACGAATTAAACTGGAATGAAGAGTGCTTGCTGAAAAGCACTCTTTTCTTTGAATCCGCCAGGTGTTATTTTCTTTCTCCCAACATTCACTAGGCTGTTCTCGGACGAAAACACCACCATTTTATCCTTGACTCCAACCAAAGGTAAGGCCTCATAGTGAAAGAAGAAAGGAGGAGTCAGATGGTGAAATTAACAGTAAAAGAACTATCCAATATTGCGAATGTCACAATCAAAACGCTTTATCATTACCACAAAATCGGCTTGCTGGCCCCAAAGGAAATAAGCGAAGCCGGATATCGGTACTATGGTGCTGAAGAACTAAAAAGACTGCAGGAAATCCTTTTTTACAAAGAATTAGATATTCCTTTGTCAGAAATTAAAACATTACTAAATGAGGATGCTAAAAGAACAAGTACATTAGAAAAACAAAAAAAGCTGTTTGAAAAGAAAATTGAAAAGTATCAGCGTCTCATTCAAACAGTCAACACATCTTTAGAATACACGAGAAAAGGTGAAAACATGGATCATAAGGTAATGTTTAAAGGATTTGAAAGCGCTGAAGAATGGAAACAATCTTTAGCAGAACAAAATGGGTATTTAAAAGAGCGTTACGATTTTGAATTGGATACACATACAATCAATGTCGATGAAATGAACAAAATGGCAATAGAGGCTAAACATTTTCTTGATAGGATGGCTGATTTTTTAAGAAATGGTGTAACGTATCATGACCCTTCCGTGCAAGAGCATGTCATGAATCATCTTAAGTTCCTAAATCAGAACGGGCATCCGACAAGTAAAGAAGACTACGTAAAACAAACACGTTTTTTTATGCAAGATGATTTCCATAGAGGAATGTTAGAAGAGCAGCAAACCGGTTTATCTTATTATTTGGTTGTCGTTGCAGAACACCTGTAGTGTTTTGTCACCCTTTATAGGGTGACAGCCATCAGGATTACGAGACAGCACCGCCAACAATCGAAACATTCTGCCGGTCAACGGCAAAACGCCGTCCGTTCCATTTCAATACGGTTTGAACATATCCCAATGAGTCGGCGTTATACCTTCCCGCTATCCGCTGGTACGCCAATAATTCGTATACGCCGTCTCTGTCAAAATCAACCGGATACAAGCCCGATAAAGGATTCACCCATCCTTCTATCGGCATTTTTAACACACCTTGGCTGTTATAAATCTCATTCAAATATTCCCTGCCCTTGTAAGTAAGGTCGAGGATATACGTTTCGTTTTGCTGATGACTGATGACGCTCGCTTTATATTGATTTTGATACCTCACACTGTACTTTAATTCATCATTCAATACATCTGAATTGAAAATTCGCCGGAACTGCCTGTTTAGATAGGCAAACACATATGCATAAATAGCACCGCCACTTCCCCCTGTATCCATAACCACTGCCACATCCTCAATCTTGTCGCCTGTCATATCCCCCAGAAAAAGTGACGGATTGTATCCCATATTGTTTTGAAGCTGAATCTGCTGCTCCTGATGGGTTCTGCCATCACGGATCACCAATGTGATATCTCTCCATAACGGGCTGCCGGGCATTTGATTTCCAGTTAGAAAGACCTCGTCAATAACGCCGTCTCCCGTTACATCGCCGCGGGTAGATGCAATGATAGCACGTGAGGAGACGGGCTGCCGAAATACGTATGGATGTTGAACAAATCCTCTGCTTTCATAAAACCAATAAGGAGCCATTCTGATGTCATACACATTCAATTGTGTCACCTTCCCTAATCAGCTGAATGAATCATTATATGCAGGAATGGCACATCAAAGACATATCTTACACACCAATTAAATCCGTACCATAAGAGTTATCGATTAAACAAAGCCACTCGCCTTGCGCATTCTTCTTAAATACATAGGTCGCCCTTCTTTCCATCGCATACTCGGAGTCCTTTTTATCCGAATCAAGCAGTGTCTGAGAAAGGATGAGTACCGTGTCACCTGCTTCCAACAGGATCATTTCCCCTTGTGTCGGGACAATATGATGATTGAAATAGTTTGCAATCGTGATAAACGCTTTTTTGATTTCTTCTTTGCCTCGCGCGATCATGCCCGGCTTCACAACTAAAATGGCATCTTCCGAATAATAATTCATCAGTGTATCAAAATCTTCATTTTGGATTGCCAAATCACACGCAGAGATGATGTCTTTCAATTGCTGTTCCAAATGAATTCCCCCAATCATCATGATTGGATATATTATACATCGTTAGTTCACTGAAACCGTGAAAACAAAATGAAAAGTATCCTATTTTCCTATATAATCAAATAGATATATTTAACAAAGTACCCAAGTGAAGGGGTGGACATTATTGTCTGCGGAAGTAACGTTACATGACAATATACATCATGATTTAAGTGCGGATTGCCAGCACTGTTTTGGCCTGTGCTGTGTCGCCTTGCCTTATGCGAAGTCGGCAGATTTTGCTTTTGATAAAGACGGGGGCACACCTTGCCGCAACTTACAATCAAACTATCAATGTTCTATACATAAAGATCTCAGAGAAAAAGGATTTCGAGGCTGCTCTGCATATGAATGCTTTGGCGCCGGCCAAAAAGTATCCCAAATCACTTATGAGGGAAAGGATTGGCGAAACAGCCCCGAAACGGCCAACCAGATGTTTGATGTTTTTCCTATCATGCAGCAGCTGCACGAAATGCTCTGGTATTTACATGAAGCTCTTTCTATAGATATAGCCAAGCCGATTCATCCCGAACTGAGAACCAGTTTCGAAAAAATAGAAAAGCTCACCAGACTCAGCAAAGAACGCCTGCTGACACTGCAGGTGGACGAGCATCGAGCTGAGGTCAATGAATGGCTGTTAAAAACAAGTGAGCTGGTGCGTGCCCAAGCCCGCCATCCAAAACTCCCGAAAAAGGTCAGCCGGGGAAGTGTCCTGATCGGCGCGAAACTGAAAGGGCTTGATCTGCGAGGAGCAAATCTAAGAGGGGCGCTGCTCATAGCCGCCGATCTGAGAAATGCCGATTTGAGAATGACAGACTTTATCGGTGCAGATATGAGAGACGCTGATCTCAGCGGCGCCGACCTGACCGGGAGCATCTTTTTGACACAGGCACAGGTGAACGCCGCCAACGGCGATTCGAACACAAAGCTGCCGCTGTCTGTACGAACCCCTGCCCATTGGAAATAAAAAAGGACCCGCTAACGGTCCTTTTTTACTGATCAATTCAATCCTTTTTCGTTCCTTTTATCCGGCATTTTCACACTTCTTGCCAAGTATCCCGACAGCCATAACGCAACCAGCAGCATGAAGGTGATCATACCGACGACGCCCAGCCAGTGAAAAGCAGACCAGAATAGCCCTCCGACTGTTCCGCAAACACTTGAACCGGCGTAATAAAAGAACAAATACAGCGATGAAGCCTGTGCTTTGTTATGAAGGGCTCTCCTGCCCACCCAGCTGCTGGCAACTGAATGTCCTCCGAAAAAACCGAATGTAAAGAGGGCAATCCCCAGAATTTTCACTGCCAGCATACTGTTTATCGTGAATAAAGCACCTGCAATGACGATGAAAATATTCATCACCAGTATTTTTGGATAGCCATATCGATCAACCATTCTTCCAATGAAAGACGAGCTGAAAATGCCTACAATCATCACAATAAATATCCAGCTGGCAAATGCTTTATTAAGCGAATACGGCGGGCCCAACAGCACATACACAATGTAATTAAACAATGCAACATTGCTTCCGAGCAGCAAAAAACCAATGAGAAACAAGCTGAATAGTTTACGGTCCCTCAAGTGGTCGATCAGAGACATTCCCAATTTCCCGAGCTTCAATTTTCTTGGCGTAAAATGCCTGGATGGCGGCAAATTCATAAAAAATATAATACTAGCAATCAAACTAATGACACCAATTGACCCCATCGCCATATGCCAATTCAAGTACTCGCTCAGGAGCCCGGAAACGATCCTTCCGAAAACGGCGCCGATTGCATTTCCGCTGATATATAGCCCCATCGCTGATCCAAGACTTCCGGGTTCAATTTCTTCCCCAAGATAAGCCATCGCAATCGACGGAAGGCCTGCGAGCGCAACACCTTGAATGGTTCTCAATACGAGCAGTGTATGAAAGCTCGGACTAAAGGCCGATGCCAGACAGAGAACCGATGCGGCCAGCATGGAAATACCCATAATAGGCTTGCGTCCCCACACCTCGGATAATGAACCAAAGACAAGCATGCTCACAGCTAACAGCATTGTGGTAACAGATAAAGAAAGACTCGCCGCAGTAGGCGTCACATGAAATTCCCGCGTGAATTCCTCCATGAGCGGCTGTACGCAATATAGAATCGCAAATGTATTGAAACCCGCAGCGAAGAAAGCAAACGTAATTTTTCGAAAAACCGGTGTGCCTTTTTGAATGTATGTCATCGGGACTTTATCGGTCCCTCATCATGTTGTGGAGCACTGTAATTCATAAACAACCATCCTTTATTTCTTCCGATTTCAAACATCCTCGAGTCTGTTTATATTATTATCTTAGCACCGTTGATATATGTTGTATAATGCATATAAAATATCCTTTTTATGCTTATATGTAATAAGGAGGGATGATAATTGGAATGGGAACAACTTGAATATTTTCAAACACTGGCCCGGATGCAGCACGTCACGAAAGCCGCAAAAAGCCTCTCCATCACACAGCCTGCGCTTTCACGCTCTATCGCCAGGCTGGAAAATCATTTGGGCGTCCCGCTATTTGACAGGCAAGGACGATCCATCAGCTTAAATCAATACGGACACATTTTTTTGCGGCGGGTTCAGGCGATGATGAAGGAGTACACCGAAGGAAAAGAAGAAATCCAAGCCTTATTAAAGCCAGACCAAGGCGTAGTCTCTCTCGGTTTTTTACATACATTAGGCACCACGCTCGTGCCCGATCTCATCGGCTCCTTTCAGCAGGAATACCCCAACATTGCCTTCCAGCTGAAGCAAAACCACTCTTATTGGCTGCTTGAACGATTAAAATCCGGGGATCTGGACCTCTGTCTCCTCGCTTCGATTAAGCCTGAAAATCCGATCCAATGGATCAAGCTGTGGAGTGAAGAACTCTTTGTATTTGTGCCAAATGATCACCCATTAGCCAGTCGCGAAAGCATTACCCTGAATGAGATTGCCGGGGAGCGTTTTATTTTATTGAAAAAGGGCTATGCACTTCGGATGACGGTCGATGAGCTGTTTGAGAAGGCTGATATACAGCCGAACATTATGTTTGAAGGAGAAGAAGCAGCTACTGCCGCAGGTTTTGTGGCAGCCGGACTGGGCATATCTATTCTCCCAGACCTGAAAGGCTTAGACCAAAGCAAAATCACCAAAATCCGCGTCAGCTGGCCGGAATGTCAGCGTGTCATAGGAATTGCCTGGATAAAAGGCAGGTTTTTATCACCGGTTGCTGAGACCTTTAAACAATATGTGATCAGCCATTTTTCTGAGTAGGGAGGATTCAAGCATGAATGTCAAAAAAATCACGTCAGAACAGGATTTACATACAGCGTTTGAAATCAGAAAGGCCGTATTTGTAGAGGAACAAGGCTGTCCCATTTCGGATGAATTCGATGAGTTCGATACACTCCACGGTGATTGCCAGCACATCCTGGCTTATCATCAGAATGTACCTGTTGGCACTGCACGTGTCCGTATCGTTGACCACACGGGGAAACTGGAACGAATCTGCATTCTGAAGTCTTACCGCAAATTCGGTTTGGGAAAAGTGATCGTCGATGCATTAGAACGTATTGTGAAAGAACAAGGCATTTCTGCCTTCAAACTGCACGGCCAGACACAGGCGGCAGGCTTTTATGAAAAGCTCGGCTATCAGACTGCATCAAAAGAATTTATACTGGACGGCATTCCACATGTGCTGATGACAAAACAAGACGATTCTGCGCTATAGATTGTTCACAAATTTGTCACTTATGAGCATGAACAGTTCATTGGTATACTAATCACCGATTATGGAGAGAAGGAATGATTGTATGCCAGCAAATAAAAAAGAAGGCCTTATATTTGGCGTGATGATGTGCTTTGGAATGGTCTGCGTCATGTCGATTTACAATGCCATCATCAACGGAGCCATTCAGGATTTTTCACTGGTGACCGTTTTTGAAATGGTCATCGGTTTTATGGTCGCCCTCCTGTTCGATTTACTGTTAGTGGGCCCCCTCGCCAAGAAGATTGCATTCCGCATGCCGTTCGACAAGACTAAAAAAATTTATGTCATCCTTGCCATGTCAACTTGTATGGTGATTGGCATGGTACTTTGTATGTCTGTGTTCGGTTTAGTGACAGCGGTTCTAGCAAATGGGCTGAACGGGGACAGCCTCTTCAGTGCTTATCTTATGATTGTGTTGAAAAATTTCATCCTGGCCTATCCATTGCAATTACTGATTATGGGCCCATTAGTCAGAGGAATTTTCATGAAATTTGTAAAACCAAAGCTCACAGCCGCAATTTAAATAGAAAAGGAGTGAGCCTGACACTCACTCCTTTTGCTCATGAATCGAATGTAAAACAAGCTCCGCAAAAGCCTCCGCGGCAGGCAGCTGCCATTTTTTCTTTTTGAGTAACAGATGTGAGTAAATCGGATCGAGGGCTTCACCATGCTGAAGAATTTTCAGCTTATGTTTTTGACTTCCATTAATCCCTATACCTTACCACATAGTTTTTATACAATTCTTCGTTATAAAGAATTTCTTCGCCATGTGAAGAGCAAATGAGCGTTGGTTTGATTTGATCTATGATTGAGCCGCTATCGATGTTCTCATTTATATCAACACTGAATCTTCTTATAGGTGGGTGTAAATCCTCCTTACTTGTGATAAAAAGGTCGCCCGTTAATAGCGTACGATCGATTTTATGATAATACACGACATGCCCCGGAGAATGGCCAGGTGTTAAATAGTATTTCAGAGGCAGGTGAGCAAGCGTTTGCTCCGTCAGCGGCTGGACAATATGGGCTACCCCTGTGTTCTCCACTTCATTTTTGTTCGGATAAGGCGCTTCTCCATTGATATATATAAGTTCTTTCTGGTGGGCATAAATCGGAATATCAAATCTCTCTAACCATTTTGATGCACCTCCGATATGATCACTGTGGCCATGGGTAAGCAAAATGGCTTTTGGATCGCCGATCGCTAACGCTGCCCTAATTTGAGCATCAGCAAAACGTTCTATTCCCGTATCAACAATATAAACATCATCACCATCTTTGATAAACCAAGTATGAACCGGAATACGAAGAGGCACATCAAGCTCAAATTCACATTGAAAGACATGTTCTGATAGTTGTCTCAAATTCACGCAAACCATCTCCTGTGGAAATTTTTTGATAGTTTTAAAGAAAACAGAAGTGAACTAGATTCTTGAGAAGGAGACGCCGATTTTCGTCAGCATCAGCTCAACTTGTAAACGTTGTCCATTAATAATCCCTTTTGTTCCCCTTGTTAACATTGTCCATTAATAATCCCTTTTGTTCCCCTTCTTCACATATTCCCAATCACGTTCTATATTCTTCCTCACTCTATGAAGGAGTGCAGAAATGGTTTCCTTTTCCTCTGAAGTAAAACCGGACAAGGCCACTTCCGTGGAATGTTCTCCTTCTCTTCTTAACAATGGATATACCTTTTTCCCTTTCTCAGTCGGGAACAGTTTTTTTATTTTTTTATTTTGCTCATCCGGCAGTTTTTGAATAAATCCCTGCATTTCCAGCTTCTTAATGGCCCGCGCGGCCGTTGTCCGGTCCACTTTTATCATTTCCGCCAATTTTTCTTGAATAATTCCCGGATTTTCGTATATACGTACGAGATAGAGATACTGCCCTCTTGTTAAGTCTAAATCTTTAAATTCGATGTTGCTTATGGAATCCAACGCTCTTGCTATCATGCCGATCTCACGCAAAATATCATTCATTCCTAAAACCCCTCACGTATTTTTGTTGCAATTACAACAAAAATGTTTTAACCTTACTATTATAAGACCACATGCATGCTGTACAGTCCAGACTAATATCAGAAAAGGATTGATTCATAATGAATATAAAAAGAATAACAACTGAAGCTGATTTACATGAAGCTTTGAATATTAGAAAGACGGTTTTCATTGAGGAGCAACATGTATCGGAATCCGAAGAGTTCGATGAATTTGATACGCTCCAGGAACAATGCCAGCATGTCTTGGTATATCATGAGAATCAGCCTGTCGGCACGGGCCGTGTGCGCATCGTTGGCCATACAGCAAAGCTGGAAAGAATCTGCATCCTAAAACCTTACCGTAAGTACGGATTGGGGAAAGTCATCGTAAGCGGGTTAGAAGAAATCATAAAAGAAAAAGGATTGACTGCATGTAAGCTGCATGGTCAAACACAAGCAGCAGGCTTTTATCAAAAACTGGGCTACCAGATTTCTTCACAGGCATTTATGGAAGACGGCATCCCTCATGTCTTGATGACAAAAGACATATCGCGGAATATAACATGAAATATATTTTTTACGGATTAGGCATACTCATATTAAGTTTGGGCATTTCCTTAACCATACAATCAGGACTGGGCACATCACCCTTCGATGCCCTTTTGGTTGGTCTGTCAAAAGAAATCGGTCTTACCGTAGGGAGCTGGGAGGTCCTTATTTCTGTGATCCTCTTAATCTGCAACGCTATATTAACGAGAAAAAAACCTATTTTGCTAGGCTTAATTACAGCATTCATTACTGGAATAGGCATTGACCTATGGTTGTTTGTTGTAAAAAACACCATCTATCTAAATGCGTTGTTAAGCAAACTGATTTGTTTCGGAATTGGTTTGGTGCTCATCGGTCTTGGAACAGCCATCTATCTTCAGACGAAATTCGCATCAACACCCATCGATCATTTAACACTTATTATCCGAGATCTCTCCAAAAGAACAATCTTGTTTTCAAGAACATTGGTATACGCTCTTTTCTTAGTATTAGCCATCATCTTTAAAGGCCCTATCGGCATCGGAACCCTATTAACCGTCTGTTTGGGAGGAATGATCCTTCACGTTTTTATGCCTATTGTGGAAAAACAATTCTTATCAAAAAAAAGAAGGGGTTAAAAAACCTCTTCTTTGAAAAAACGAAACGCAAAACAAGCTACGTTTCGTTCAATAATTTTATGATAAATTAAAATTTATAGTACCAAAAAATCGCAATTTCATTTGCTGTTGGAAGGTTGGAATAAAGCATCGTATCAACTGCACCTATTATAAAGTGATGTTTGGCATAAAAACGACAAGCTGAAACATTAATATCTTGTGTTTCAAGCATAAGACCACAAAAGCGATTCTCCTTTGCCCACTCAATCGCTTTATGTAATAATGCTGTTCCAACGCCTTTTTTTCTATAGTCTTTTGCAACGGCAATGTCCTCTATTAGTGCATACCCAAACCAGTTAGAACGAATCTTAATCCGGCCGATGCAGTTGTTTTCAACATAATATAAAAAAACCGCTTTTCCCTCTTCTTCAACATAACTAACATCTATTTCATCATCTTCATATTGTTTAAAATAAGGTTCAGAAAATCGTTCCTCAGTATATGTCCAAACACCGTTTTCAAAAGCAGGTATCATTCTCCCAAAAACAACGAAAGGTTCATTTGGTTTATTGAAATCTTTCAAATTCATTTGAGTCATTTTAATGATCATATCAATCTCCGCCAATCGAGATAATATTTAGTAAACTCGTTTCGATACTATTCAATAACAGCTTCCAAAAGTGTACTCTTTAAGAGAACAGCATTAGATAAGACATCCATTACCTTATATATTTCTCTATCTTAATGAGGTATTTCAACAGAGGCGTGTGGTACAGTAAATAGGAATAGAAACAAGAGAAAAGAAGATGACCCTATGCCCACTAACAATAAACTCAATGAGAAATAACTCGCCCACACCCCTGTTGACTAGTACCCGTGGAGAGAGGAAGCTTTGACACAGCTTCTGCCATTGGTGACATCTCTATTGTAGTATCCAAAGGACAATCAAGGATCGCTCTTTGACTTTTCCAAGAAGAAAGTAGAGCGAATAAAGGAGTGATTGAGTATGTTAACAAGAGAAGATATCTTTAAACACGTCAAAGAAAAATACGGTACATCGCCTGATTACCCGTGGGAGAAATACCCAAACTATGCTTCTTTGAGACATACATCAAACAAAAAATGGTACGGTCTTATCATGAATGTTCTCCCAGAAAAATTAGGCTTGGATGGTCATGGCGAAATAGATATTCTAAATCTAAAATGTCCCCCTGACATAAGTGATAGCTTAAGAAACGGGGAAAATATCTTACCCGGATATCATATGGATAAGGAACATTGGATTTCAATTGTTTTAGAACGGACAGATCCAGAAGGCGAAATCTATAACTTAATCGAGCAGAGCTTTCATTTAACCAAGTGAAGATAAAGAGTGTTCCTGCTAATCGAGCTGCGGAGAGTAGTGGGCACTTTCATTTTAGATATTGTTCTTCACTTTGTCCATAAACGCAACTTAGTCGATCTGGTGTGTGAGTGGGAGAAGAATTTCTACCAACTTCTTATGGAAAAGGATGAATAGTTATGACAAATAACTTAAAACAGAGAAGAATCATTTTAGATTTAGCAGTTACTTTAGATGGTTTTATTGAAGGGAAAAATGGAGAAGTTGATTGGTGCATTATGGACCCTGATATGGGGTTTACTGATTTCTTAAATCAAATTGATACTATTTTATATGGTAGAAAAAGCTACGATTTATGGGGACAATATATTCCAAAAAATGAAGATCCTGATACAGAAAAGGAACTTTGGAAATTGGTTCATAGTAAAAAGAAATATGTTTTTTCCAGAACACAAAATGAGATTGATAATCAAGCCATATTTATAAATGATAATATTCTTGAAGAAGTAAATAAATTGAAGAAAAAGTCTGGCAAAGACATCTGGCTATATGGTGGAGCGAGTCTCATTACAACTTTTATAAATTTGGGGCTTGTTGATGAATTTAGATTATCTATTCACCCTGTTGTTTTGGGAGAAGGAAAACCGTTGTTTATTGATGTAAAACAGAGGATAAATTTAAAAATGGTGAATACAAGAACATTTTCCTCTGGCGTTGTGCAAATCGTTTATCATCGGAATGGCTAACATTGTAAAGTAACACTCGACAGTAATCCTTCTTATTGAACTAAAGGGGAATCCATAAATAATGGGTTCCCCTTAATATACTATGGAATTATCAATATCAAATTTTCTGTAATAAAAGAGGATTGAAAAGGACGGTGTCTCCTCCATTAACATCATTAAGCATTATAGTATATTTTCTTCTCCCTCTTTTAAGTAATCGGCTAAGTTTTGTATTTATAAAAAAAACGAAAGAAGGTGATCCAATGCCTACTAACAATAAACCCAATAGATTAATCGCTGAAAAGTCTCCTTATTTACTCCAACACGCCCACAACCCTGTGGACTGGTTCCCTTGGGGAGAAGAAGCATATGAAAAGTGAAACGCGAAAACAAGCCTGTTCTTGTCAGCATCGGTTATTCGACTTGCCATTGGTGCCATGTCTATTAGAATAACCATAATAGATCTTTTATGACTCTATATTATCTATAGTTTTATAAACAATTTGATCTTTCCTCAGTATTATTTTCAAACCGAATTTTTATTATCTATCTCTCCTACTTATTTTTAATATCCTGATACACTTTCTCAAAAGTCTCGATTGGTAGCGAAAACTTAGTTGTTTTCTCGTTACGATAATTGATCACTATATCAATTTGATTACCTTTTTGCTCAAACTCAATAAATGCATTCTCCCATTTATCTCTGATTGATATTATACGATTGCCATTTTTCTTTTCCTTATAAATGTAATCCATTTTAACTCTCCTTCCAGAATCAATAACAAAACCTTATGTTATTAAAAGTCTATGTTATCAACCGACAAAAGGTTTCGAAATAAACAATCCTCAAAAAAGGAAGTAAATCATGACTTGCGTTTGGTGGCCCGGATAATCAAATCGTGTGGAACTCCATTAAAAGATAACAAAAGCCATTTTAAACGATAATACTATTTGTTCAAACAATACAGTTTACCTTTTATGTCATTCATTTTCTAAAAACTGCAATCCGTAACCATGCGGTAGCAGGTTTTTTTATTTGCTTGACTTAGAGTTAACTCTAAATTGTAAACTAACTTTAATTAAATGAGAGGGATGATGTTGTTGTATTCCATTAGTAAAGCTGCTGAGAAGACTAGTATTAGTTCGTATACATTAAGATATTACGAAAAGATTGGGTTACTTCCACCACCAAAACGAAAAAACAGTGGAAGGCGTTTTTATACGGAGACTGATATTCAGTTCATGTTATTCCTGAAAAGTTTAAAGGAAACAGGTATGTCTTTGGAGGATATTAATGAGTTTGTCAAAGACGGATGCATTTTGGAAAAAATCAATTCGGATGTTAAATCGGCACAACTCTCCCCATCTATAAATAAACGTATTGAGATTTTAACCAAGCACTTAGAGAAAATGGAAATTAAAAAAAGGGAGCTGGAAGAAGTGATTTCTACTACAAAAGGAAAACTGGATACATATTATTCAATTTTGAAAGAGGAAGTGGAAAACAAATGAAACATTTAAATATATACATAATGTTACTTGGCTTCTCTATTTTCACGGGAGCTACTTTTAATCTTGCAAAATATACAGTTGGATATTTTTCTCCATCGTCTTCTGCGGCATGGCGTTTCGGTTTAGCGGCTGCGGTGATGCTCATCATTTTGATTTTTACTGAAGGTATAAAGAAGAGTCAATTACGGAAAAACGCCGTTTCATACATTGTTCTTGGAATTATAGGAATCTTTGGATTTAATGCCTTGTTTTTTGTTGGTTTAAAATATACATCTCCCGTTAACGGAGCATTAATAATGGGGCTGAATCCTTTATTAACAGCAATTCTCGCTCGAATTATCTTAAAGGACAACATGACAAAAAAACAAGTACTCGGCATATTCTTTGCATTCATCGGTGTATTGTTAGTCATTACACAAGGTTCTATCGAAACCATTAAAACCTTATCAATTTCAGGAGGAGACTTAATAATCTTTACAGGTAACGTTTGTTGGGCACTTTATGGCGTACTTGGACGTCGGTTTGTAAAGGATGGTACACCGCTATCTACAACCACTTATACGATGGTTATCGGTGCTGTTAGTTTAATAGTAGTTTCCTTATTTACATCCAAACCTGTTTCTTTATCGAACATCCCGATTGGAGTCTGGGGAGCAATTGCTTTTATGGCTTTCTTTACAAGTGTTTTGGGTTACCTATGGTGGAATCAGGGGATTAAAGAGATTGGGGCTAGTAAAACATCTTTATTTTTCAACCTTGTTCCCGTTGTAACGATGATTATTTCATTTGCCGTTGGAACACCAATAAAGGTATTTCAAGTTATTGGGGCTGTGCTAGTTATATTAGGTGTTTTAACCGCTTCGGGGGTAATACGTATTCCTAAGTACAATACTAAAGAACAGTCAGCTATATAAAGAAATAGGGAGTATTTTTGAGAAAATGTGTTAAGTTAAATATACACTAATTATAGGAAGAAGGTGATCCCATGCCAAACAAAAGTAAACCCAATAGATTAATCAATGAGAAATCACCATATTTACTCCAACACGCCCACAACCCTGTGGACTGGTTCCCGTGGGGAGAAGAAGCATTTGCAAAAGCAAAACGCGAAAACAAGCCGGTTCTGGTCAGCATCGGTTATTCGACTTGCCATTGGTGCCACGTTATGGCTCACGAAAGCTTTGAAGACGAAGAAATCGCGCGTCTTCTCAATGAACGGTTTGTGGCGATTAAAGTCGACCGGGAAGAGCGGCCGGATGTGGATTCTGTTTATATGAGAATCTGCCAGCTGATGACCGGGCAGGGCGGCTGGCCGCTGAATGTGTTTATCACGCCTGATCAAAAGCCGTTTTACGCGGGTACATATTTTCCAAAGACGAGCAAATTCAATCGTCCCGGTTTTGTTGATGTGCTTGAGCATCTGTCTGAGACGTTTGCGAACGACCGTGAGCATGTCGAGGATATTGCGGAGAACGCCGCTAAACATTTGCAGACCAAAACAGCCGCCAAATCAGGCGAAGGCCTTAGCGAGTCAGCGATTTCCCGGACATTCCAGCAGCTTGCCAGCGGGTTTGATACGATCTACGGCGGTTTCGGGCAGGCACCGAAATTTCCGATGCCCCATATGCTGATGTATTTGCTTCGTTATCATCACAATACGGGGCAGGAGAACGCTTTATACAACGTGACGAAAACGCTGGACAGCATGGCGAATGGCGGCATTTACGATCATATCGGCTATGGGTTCGCCCGCTATTCGACCGATGACGAGTGGCTCGTTCCCCATTTTGAAAAAATGCTGTACGACAATGCGCTGCTGCTGACCGCTTATACAGAAGCCTATCAGGTCACGCAAAACAGCCGCTATAAAGAGATTTGTGAGCAGATCATTACGTTCATTCAGAGGGAAATGACTCATGAAGACGGAAGCTTTTTCTCTGCTTTAGACGCGGATACAGAAGGAGAAGAAGGAAAGTACTACGTGTGGTCAAAGGAAGAAATTCTGAAAACGCTCGGGGACGATCTCGGAACGCTGTATTGCCAAGTGTATGACATCACTGAAGAAGGAAACTTTGAAGGCAAAAATATTCCTAACCTCATTCACACAAAGTGGGAACAAATCAAAGCCGATGCCGGGTTAACCGAAAAAGAGCTCAGTCTCAAACTCGAAGAAGCAAGACAGCAGCTCTTGAAGACACGCGAGGAAAGAACCTATCCGCATGTCGATGATAAAGTGCTTACCTCATGGAACGCGCTGATGATCGCGGGTCTTGCGAAAGCGGCAAAGGTATACCAGGAACCGAAATATCTCAGCCTAGCGAAAGACGCCATCACATTTATTGAAAACAAATTAATCATCGACGGCCGTGTAATGGTCCGATATCGAGACGGCGAAGTGAAAAACAAAGGCTTTATCGACGATTACGCTTTTCTCCTATGGGCCTATCTCGATCTCTATGAAGCTTCGTTTGATCTATCTTTTTTACAAAAAGCGAAGAAACTAACAGACGATATGATCAGCTTATTTTGGGATGAGGAGCATGGCGGATTCTACTTCACCGGACACGATGCAGAAGCCTTAATCGTACGGGAAAAAGAAGTGTACGACGGCGCCGTGCCTTCCGGAAACAGTGTGGCAGCCGTTCAGCTGCTTCGTCTTGGACAAGTCACAGGCGACTTATCACTAATTGAAAAAGCAGAAACGATGTTTTCCGTGTTCAAGCCAGACATCGACGCGTATCCGAGCGGCCATGCTTTCTTTATGCAAAGTGTGTTAAGACATCTGATGCCTAAGAAAGAAATCGTGATTTTTGGAAGTGCAGACGATCCAGCCAGAAAACAAATCATAACGGAGCTTCAAAAAGCCTTTAAGCCTAACGACTCCATTCTGGTGGCAGAGCAGCCCGAGCAATGCAAAGACATTGCGCCATTTGCAGCAGACTACCGCATCATAGACGGCAAAACAACCGTGTATATTTGTGAAAACTTCGCCTGCCAGCAGCCGACAACGAATATCGAAGAAGCCATCCAAACGTTAATAAGCAGCAGGGATTAAGACCCTTGCTGCTTACTTTTTGATTTCTTATGGTACCATAAAGCGATCCCCGCAAACACAAGATTGACCGCTATCGTAAAGAAAGCCTCCCACATCGGGTTCCCCCGCGTAACCGTAAACAGAGAAGGAATTCCTCCATACACACTGTTTTTTTCTGTAATAAACATACACAAAAACATATTATTCGCGGCATGGGCGCCAAGTGATATTTCGATGCTTCCAGTTTTAATCGTGTAATAGGTCCACACAAAACCAAATGTTAAATACTCAATTCCTGCCCAGACAGCGCCATTGTTCATTTCTGGATTCGCAAAATGCAATACGCCAAACAATCCTCCGACAATCAGTGTCAAAAATAGAGGATTTTTCGTCAATCTCCCGAAAGCTTGAAGCAAAAACCCCCTGAAAAACAGTTCCTCAGCTGATGTCTGAATCGGAACCAAAATGAGGGCAGCCGCTAGCAGCCAGATAAAGCGTGAGGCATTAAACTCTTGCATTGAATAGCTATCAGGATGAATCACAAAATCAATCAATTGTACGGCGATCATCAGCAAGAAATAAGCAATAAAGCCAAAGGAAATTCTCCGCCAATTCATCTTTGAATTTGGTGTTATCACCGTTCGGAAAGGCCGCTTCAAAATAAAGCGTACAGCCAGCCAAACTCCCGGAATGGCGAATAAATAAATCACATGGGACAAATAAAGATCTACGAGGGGATCACTCAGCACAGCTTCATCCAAATCAAACGTGATATTGGGATTCACAATAACCGTGAACAGTATAGCGAAAAGGTAAGCTATATTCCCGAATACATATAACCCTACCATCACCAAAAAAGCGAAAAAATATCTCCACAACGTATTGTTTCCTTCTATAGGACGGATAAATGAATTCATTCCTTCTATGTCTCTTCCTTTCAATGAGAATATTACTATATATTTGCATAAATTGGTCTATGAATCTACTGTTTTGGAAATCTTTTAAGCAAAATTAAAATATAAAGTGTGAATTTAGTTCTTCCATCTAGTGATTTGAACTCTGTTGCCAATGAACCAAGATACTTATAATAGTCCCAAGAGGGGAATTTTCAGTCTTTTCTTACTACTCAAAAGGGGGTTTTTTATGAATACGATCTTCAAACAAAAGAATACACATCCTTTCTCAAACGTAGCGAATCGTTTAGACCGCCTTCCGATTTCACGCGTTCATTTCCAAGTGTTAACCGCTCTCGGCATTGTTTATTTCTTTGATCTCGCAGATTTATTTACCCTCAGCAATGTAGCGCCGGCACTGATCGAGCATTGGGGCATCCCGCTTTCAACTATTGCTAACATAACGGCTGCTTCGTTTTTAGGCATGTTTTTAGGCGCTTCACTGGGCGGACGGCTGTCCGATCGAATCGGCCGCAAAAAAGCCTTAAATCTATTTGTCTTTGTTTTCTCAATCGCATCGCTATGCAATGCTGCGGCATGGGACATTCCATCTTTAATGACATTCCGTTTTCTCACCGGATTTGGCGTTGCAGCCGCCATGGTCATTACGAATAGCTATTTGGCGGAATTTTTCCCTTCAAGTGTACGTGGAAAATATATTTCTTTTTGTGCCATGATTGGATTGATCGGGGTGCCGATCACCAACATTGTGTCTGCCTTTGTCATTCCTCTTGGTTCATGGGGATGGAGGCTAGTATTTGTATGGGGTGCCGTCGGCCTTATTTATTTTTTCTTTATTCGACGGCTGGAAGAGTCGCCTCGCTGGCACGAAAATCGCGGGGAATATGCGAAAGCCGATGCGATCCTCAACCGAATTGAGGCACAGGTTGAAAAGGAGAAAGGCCCGCTTCCGGCAGCATCCCAGCCTAAAGTAAGCGAAACTGTTAAGCAGAATGCAGGTTATGCCGGCTTATTGAAAGGCAGAAACCTCAAAATCACCATCGTATTATCTGCTGTATGGATTTTTGAAACGTTTGGGTTTTACGGATTTGCCTCATGGGTTCCAAGCCTGCTAAAAAGCAATGGCGTCACCATGGAAAATACATTGTGGTATAACGTATTGCATTCCGTCGGCGCTCCGCTTGGTGCACTGCTCGGCTCCATGATTTCCGAAAGATTTCAAAGAAAATGGATTTTAGCTGCGAGTGCGTTTCTGACGGCCATCGCCGGGCTCTTATATGGTATGACTTTTATTCCCATCATGATCATTGTATTTGGTTTTATCGTGAATATCACAGAACGGGTCTTTACCTCGAACTTATACGCCTATACATCTGAACCTTATCCGACTGAATACCGCTCGTCTGGCAGCGGTTTAGCCTATGGTCTTGGCCGTTTTTCAAACATTTTTGGCTCATTGCTTGTCGGATTTATTGCCGTTCAGCTCGGCTATATCAGCGTCTTCTTATTTATTGGGGGCTGCTGGCTCGCATGCTCCTTGCTGTTAATCTTCTTCGGTCCTAATACGAATGCGAAACAGATTTAAAAAAGTCAGTGCGGATCTGCCGCACTGATCTCATTACAATTGCTTCAAAATCCTCGCGGGGTTTCCTCCTACAACAGTATTAGCGGGTACATCCTTAGTGACAACAGATCCAGAAGCAATCACTGCGTTATCACCGATTGTCACTCCCGGGTTAATCACCGCCCGGCCTCCAATCCAAACTTGATCTCCAATTGTCACAGGCTTACCGAACTCCTTCCCGGATTTCCTTTCGATCGGATCAAGAGGATGACCGGCCGTGTAGATATGTACACCTGGCGCAATCAAACAATGACGGCCGATACGCACCTCACACACATCTAAAATAACACAGTCAAAATTAACAAATGTATGATCTCCGATATGAATGTGATAGCCATAATCACAGCGGAATGTCGGCAAAATCGTGACTTGATCCCCAACCGAACCGAGCAGCTCCTTCAAAAGCTCCATCCGCACTGCATCATCTTCCGGTGTTTCGTTATATTGTCTAATCAGCTGTCTCGCATGCTTGCGTTCTAGTAATAGTTGTTGATCTTCCGAATTGTATAATTCTCCGGCTGCCATTTTTTCTTTTTCTGTCCTCAGCATTTAAGTCACTCCATGTCAGATTGTAATCTCGATCAAATTTCCTTCATCATCCTCAATCACACTTTCATAGTAGCCGTCTCCTGTTGTCCTCGGGCCGTTTACTACTGCGAAACCATCCGCTTTCAATCGATCAGTCAGTTCGTCAACTTTCTCCCGGCTCCCAACGGAAAAGGCAATATGTGCCCAGCCTGTCATTGTTTGTGAGGGCGGATCAGTCACATTCCCTTTTTTCATAATTTCCAGCCTTGCTCCGGAACCAAACGTAATAAAATAAGACTTAAAATCTTTTTTCTCATTATGATACAAATCATTCGCTTCGCCATTAAAATACGTTTCATAAAAAGATTTCATTCGCTCTAAATCATTGACCCAGACCGCTATATGTTCAATCTGCATTTCTTCCTCCTCCTTCGCCTTCAATGAAGTTATAAGGTATGAAATGCATTTCAGTTCAAGCTTTTTTCTTAAATTTATGCTGAATTTTGATATCAGCGGGTTCATCCTGCAAAAATAGAGAAAATGCTGCGATGCCGAGCTGCTCAAGGTTCAAATCAAGCGACGGAAAACCAAGAACACGGCTGATAGAAGTATTCCCCTCGCCTATGATTTCAACATCCCAATTATTCTTTTTGGCAAATAGATGAATTCCAGCTGCCACTTCATCACTATTTGCATAAATAGCAGTCGGAACCCGTCCGCTCATATAAAAATGTTCAGCTGCCAGCTCACCATCATTCATATCGTTGCACCCGGACAGCATATGGCGGTCTTCCAACCTTCCGCAGACAGCTTTATAGGCCGCAGCTTTATCAGCCGTGCTCGGGCTCCTATCAGCTTCTCTGACACACGTAAAAGCAATATTCTCATGTCCGCGGCTCTTTAAATAGCGAAAGCTCTCTGCATAAGCAGCTTTTCTGTCATTAAAAGCACAAGGTACATCAATATCTCCGGTATCCTCACAAGCGATGACCGACCCATATTCCTGATAAGCTAAAATGCTGTCCCAATGATTGGCGCGGGAAGTAATGATGAGACCGTCTATTTTCTTCGTTCTTAACAGCTCTAAATATTTGATTTCAATATCGGGGTTATAATTGGTGGGGAGAAGGGTCGTTGCATACTCATGCTGAAAAGCCGCTTTGGTGATTCCGTTAACGATTTTATCAAAGCAGGGATGATCGCTATAAGGCAGAATCACACCGACTGTATGGGTTTTCCCGCGAATGAGATCGATTGCGGTTCGATTTGGTGTATAATCCAATTCCTTCATGACTTGATGAACAAGCTTTCTCTTTTCTTCAGATACATACGGATGATGATTCAATACACGCGAGACAGTCGAAACAGATACATTTGCCAGTCTTGCGATCTCTTTTATATTTGCCATCTCTTTCTCCTTTTCATTAAAAAAAGCAGTAAGTGTAAAATCCTTACTGCTATCTCATCATATATTGATGATAAGTTCAACAGGACAATGGTCGGAACCCATGACGTCCGCTGATATGCTGGCATCTTCAATCTGTTCCTTAAGGCTTTCAGAAACAACAAAATAATCAATCCGCCATCCAATATTTCTGTCCCGGGCGCCGGCACGATACGACCACCAGGAATAAGCGCCTTCAAGATCAGGATAAACATGACGGAAAGAATCAACAAAGCCAGCTTCTAAGAAACGAGTGAATGCCCCTCTTTCTTGATCTGAAAATCCAGCGTTATTCCGGTTCGCCTTTGGATTTTTCAAATCAATCTCCTGATGGGCTACATTCAAATCACCGCATAAAATCACTGGTTTTTTCTGATCCAATTCAAGAATATAAGACAATAAAGCCTCTTCCCATTGCATGCGGTAATCAATCCGCTCTAATCCCCTTCTGGAATTGGGCGTGTAAACAGTCATCACAAACACGTTTTCAAATTCCAGCGTAATCACTCTGCCTTCTTGGTCATGCTCTTCTACTCCGATACCGTAGATGACCTGCAGCGGTTCTTGCTTAGAAAAAACAGCTGTGCCGGAATATCCTTTTTTCACTGCATAATTCCAGTACACATGATAGCCTTCAGGCTGGAGATCAACCTGGCCGTCCTGTATCTTCGTTTCCTGAAGACATATAATATCTGCATCCTCTTCTTTCAAATAAGAGAGGAAATCCATTTTTCTCATCACAGCCCGCAGGCCGTTTACATTCCATGAAATCAACTTCATGTTTCATCCTCCCCCTATAAAAAAGAGCAAGAACCCGAAGGTCCTTGCTCTTTACGTATCAGCTTACTCACCGCTTACGTATGGAAGTAAAGCCATTTGACGTGCGCGTTTGATCGCTGCAGTCAATTTACGTTGGTATTTAGCGTTTGTTCCAGTTACACGACGTGGTAAAATTTTACCGCGTTCAGAAACAAACTTTTTAAGAAGATCTACATCTTTGTAGTCGATGTGCGTGATACCGTTAGAAGTGAAATAACACACTTTACGGCGTTTCGCACGACCGCCTCTGCGTCCTCCTGCCATTGTCATTTCCCTCCTTTCTTTTTCATTTTAGGTGATAATCACATTAGAATGGAAGATCATCATCCGAGATGTCAATCGGTTTGCCGTCGTTGGCAAATGGGTCATCATTAAAGCTGTTCCCCTGATTGCGTCTCTGGTTGTTTTGATTTCCCCCAAATGGATTATCATTTTGGCCTCCGCCAAAGTACTGGCCTCCGCCGCTGTTTCCTTCGTTGTATCCACCTGAACCAGAACCGCCGCCGTTTTTCGGCTCAAGAAATTGAACACTTTCAGCTTGGACCTCTGTCACGAAGACACGCTGTCCTTGCTGGTTTTCATAGTTTCTTGTTTGTAAACGGCCATCTACGCCTGCAAGGCTTCCTTTTTTCAAGAAGTTTGCAACGTTTTCGGCTTGTCTTCTCCAAGTGACACAATTAATGAAATCGGCCTCACGTTCTCCGGACTGGTTCGTAAATGTACGATTCACAGCAAGAGTAAACGTAGCAACAGCCGCACCGTTTGGCGTATAACGAAGCTCTGGGTCTTTTGTCAGTCTTCCGACTAATACAACTCGGTTAAGCATAAGAAAGACCACCTTTTACCATTATATATTTCAAAATTGCTTATTCTTCTTCTTTAACAACAATGTGGCGAATGATATCGTCACTGATCTTAGCTAGACGGTCAAATTCTTGAACTGCCGCAGCGTCAGATTGAACGTTTACGATTTGGTAGAAACCGTCGCGGAAATCGTTGATTTCGTAAGCAAGACGACGTTTACCCCAATCCTTTGTTCCAGTGATCTCCGCACCGTTAGAAGTCAGAACGTTGTTGAAACGCTCGATAACTGCTTTTTTAGACTCTTCGTCAATGTTTGGGCGGATAATGTACATAACTTCGTACTTTCTCATCTGTTTGCACCTCCTTTTGGACTAAGCGGCCCATAATGGGCAAGGAGCAATAATTCTATTACTCACAATTTTATATTATACCAAAGCTCTTGTCCCTTTACAACTGCATCCTATACATTAAATCGGAAATGAATAACATCTCCGTCTTGAACCACATATTCTTTCCCTTCGAGGCGGACTTTTCCTGCTTCTTTGGCTCCTGCCATACCGCCGCCCGCAAGAAGATCCTCATAAGCAACTGTCTCAGCGCGAATGAAGCCTCGCTCAAAGTCACTATGAATAATTCCTGCACACTCAGGGGCTTTCATGCCTTTTTTGAATGTCCAAGCTCTGACTTCCTGTTCTCCGGCTGTGAAATATGTTGCGAGGCCGAGAAGAGAGTAAGACGCTTTGATCAGCTGATCAAGACCTGATTCTTGAATGCCCAGCTCTTCCAAGAACATTTGCTTTTCTTCGCCTTCAAGCTCAGCGATTTCAGATTCGATTTTTGCACACACAACGATAACTTCTGCGTTTTCGCCGGCAGCGTACTCGCGAATCTTCGCTACATTTTCATTGCCAGATGGATCAGCAACTTCATCTTCACTTACGTTGGCCACGTACAAAATAGGCTTCGAAGTCAGTAAATGGAGCTGCTTCACAAGCTTTTGCTGCTCTTCAGTGAATTCTACAGATCGAGCAGGCTTTTCACTCTCAAACGCTTCTTTCAGTTTAGATAAAATCTCAAACTCAAATACAGCGTCTTTATCTTTTTGCTTCGCAAGCTTGCTGACGCGTGTAATCCGCTTTTCAACCGTTTCCATATCAGCGAGGATCAGCTCAAGGTTGATCGTTTCAATGTCATCAATCGGATCAACCTTTCCGGAAACGTGTGTAATGTTGTCATCGGAAAAAGCACGGACAACGTGGCAAATCGCGTCAACTTGGCGAATATGAGATAGGAACTTGTTGCCGAGTCCTTCTCCTTTAGATGCGCCCTTTACAATCCCTGCAATATCAGTGAATTCAAAAGCAGTCGGCACAGTCTTCTTCGGGTTGACCAGCTCAGTCAGCTTTTGCAGACGATCATCCGGCACCTCTACAATTCCCACGTTCGGATCAATTGTACAGAACGGGTAGTTGGCTGATTCGGCACCGGCCTGTGTAATTGCGTTAAATAGTGTTGATTTTCCGACGTTCGGCAAACCAACAATTCCAGCTGTTAAAGCCATTCTTTCATCTCCTCTATATAAAACCGTCATTGTATGAGCGTATTTTGAACCTAGAGCAATTATAAGGAGGTTCACTGGAAAAGACAAGCTGACAAAAAAGCATTTTCAGCCTGCCAATCCCTTTGATTATGCTTTTTTCAAGCCTACTAAACAGTCAAAAAGCGTACTTCCCATTCCATTATCAGAATTTGTATCATTTGTCAGTGCATTGACTGACCCTCCAAAAGCCGCCCACATGCCTTCATCTATATTAATCGTCTTCGCATGAGCCTGTTTCATCAATTTCACCTTGCCCTTCAAGCGTCCGCGGTCATTAAAGATGACAACCTCGTCTCCATCCTGAAGATTCTGCTCAGCCGCTATATCTGGAGAAATATCGACCTGAACGTGCTGAAGCTTTTCAATAAACGGCACATGCTGTGAATGGTTGGAACGCTGCGGATGAATGGATAACAGCGTATAAGGGTACTTTTCAGCTAACTCCTCATTATGGAAAACAGATTCTTCGGGCACATTTAATTGAAGCGAGCCGCTAAATCCCTTTTGCTCAGCTAGCGACGAAGTAAATTCAAATTTTCCACTCGGCGTCAAAAACTGATAATCATCCCACGGCACCTGTTTTACTGGAAGAGGGAGGTGGCCTTTTTCTTTTAAACGCTCGAGTGTCACACCCTCTGCTTCCAATGAAGAAAGCCCCATCTCTAAAAATTCTTGAGTGCTGTATTCAAACAGCTCTCCAAATCCAAGGCGTTTTGCAAGCTCTGACCAGATCCAGCTGTCCGACTTCGCTTCACCCTGCGGCTCCACAAGCTTCTTCCCGTACTGAACATAATGATGATACATACTGGAATAGTAGATATCTTCTTCTTCAAAAACAGTGGCACTCGGCAAAACATAATCACACAGCTCTGCGGTATCCGTCATAATGGAATCAATCGCGACCGTCATTGGAACCTTTTCAAAAGCTTGTCTCACCTTATTTGTATTCGGCACCTGAGTCAGCGGATTTCCGCACGTCACAATAATCATCTCAATCGCAGGATCAGCAGCGGTCAACACTTCTTCAGCCTGTGTCATCATTGAAAAAGAACGGGATGTTGTTTTTAATTCCGGCAGCGTCAGCTTTGTTTTTGCAAAGCTCTCACCAATCTGGACATTTCCGAAATTCGCGCCGCCGCCCTTAATTCCGACATTTCCGCTTGCCGCCACAAGTGCATCAATCCAACGAATCGTTCCCCCGCCGTTTTTATATCGCTGCATGCCAAGCCCCATAAAAGTAGACACCGGACCATCAGCATACAAACCGGCCAAATACTCCAGCTCCTCCATAGAAGTTTCTGTTTTCAAAATTAACTCTTCCAGAGAAACGGTCTTCAAAAGCTCTTTCACATCATCAAAACCGACAGAATGCTCAGAAATAAACGTTTCATCCGTTCTTCCCGTCTCAATCAGAACCTTCAAAACGGCTGCCGCAAGCCAGCCGTCCATTCCAGGCTTTACAGAGATATAGCGATCGGCAAGCTTAGCAGTCGGGTTGAAGATCGGATCAATCACCGTAATCGTGGCGCCCTTCTTTTTCACCTGCTGCAAGTGATGGTATAAGTGCATATTTGTTCTTGATACATTTCTTCCCCACACAACAACATGCTTGCTGTTGTAAATATCAAGCGGTCCGTGACCGTACGAACGGCCAAAATCCCAGCTTTGCGCCTCGATGCCGGAGCCCCAGCATATGCTTCCGACGATTTCGGTCACGCCGCCATATCCATTAAAAAAACGCTGATCAAGTGCTTTTAACAGACCGTTATTCGCATAATCATGGCTGTGCAAAACAGCAGTCGTCTCCGACGTTTCCTTGATTTCCCGAAGTTTATCGGCAATTTCATCAAGTGCCTGCTCCCAAGAAATCCGCACAAACTCGCCATTTTGTTTTTTCATTGGATAGCGAAGCCGATCAGGCGAATTTGTTTTTGTCTCAAGCATTCTGCCGCGGCCGCAGATTTTACCTTCCGTAATCGGATGGTTTGGATCTCCGTCCACTTTTGTTACCTTTCCATCATCAACAGTCACCAAAAAGCCGCAGCTGTCCCAACAATTCAGCGGACATGCCGACTGATGCACTTTGCTCATCGCCGTCTTCTCCTTACCTTCTATATGAAAAAGCATGAGTGTCGGCCTATTTATGAAGTAGGCTCCTCATGCTTGACTAGTACTTTTTTTAGTTTTCTTTCAAATTCTCTTCTCGGAATCATAACACTGTGAGAGCATCCCTCACACTTAATTCGAATATCCATTCCCATGCGTATAATTTTCCAGCTGTTCGCTCCGCATGGATGCGGTTTTTTCATTTCTACGATATCATTCAGGCCAAAGTCTTTATCCGCCAAGACCCTTCACCTCTTTTCCTAAACTGCTGTATCTATTGTACAAAAAAACTGATCATAAGAGCAATCAAGATACCCGAAAAGAAATACATCCTCTTATTTCCATTTACTCAAAATAGGATATAAGAGCAGACAAACTAACAAATACAAATTGAGCATCCCATATATCGGATACAAGAACGCGATCAAATCAGAAAATCCGAAAGAAGTAAAAGGTACCATTAACACTAACAAAATCAACACAATCATCCATCTCGGCATATGAATAAACGCCATCAGCCGGCTGGACAGCCCCAGCAAACCAGCTACCGTCGTCGTGTAAATCGCCAGGCACAGCACCGCCGTCATACATAAAAAAAGGAAATAAGGCGCACCCTCCAGAACGGCAAACAGCGGTATTTCAAACTGAGAAAGGGAGCCCGCCAGCTCCACCAACGTTTCATTATAAACAAATGAGATCACGCCAAAAATAAGACCGCTTGCCACACTTGCGATTTTTGCTTCTCCGAGCCCTTTCATCTCTTTCCCAACAGAGGATAAAATCGCAACAACTGAAAGGATGTTTAAAGAGGTAAACGTAATGCTCGCAGGCCAGTTATACTGCTGGGACAAATCAATCGTCCACGTATGGTGATGTGTGCTCTGAAAGGAGATCAGCGCATATAAAAGCCCCGCTACTAACACAGGAATCAAAATACTATTTATAGATAATATTCCTTTCACATCCCACAAAAACAAACACACTGTCACGATGCAAATCAGCGTGATTCCCCACCAGAAAGGAAGCTTGTACATTTGCAGGGTCACACCGCCTCCGGCAATCATCACCATAGTCGTCGAAAACAAATAAAAAATGATGAGGACATCATAAATTTTCGCCAGCCATGGCCCCATTAAATGCTCCAGAACCGGCAGAAAATGAGTGGATTGAACCTTAAAACTGATTTTCATCACAATATAAGACGAGAAAATGAACATAATTGTAAACAGCACAATAGCAAGTCCGCTTTCCGCCCCAAAAAACTGCCATATCTCCTGACCGCTCGCATATCCGGCCCCAATCAGGCTCCCTAATATGAGCAGCATCCACTTCATTCCGGCTCTCCACAACACTATCACCTCATAGACAAAGTTCAGCTTGTTCCCGTTATTGTTACTATATAAATAAAGGAAAGCAAACATGCCATATTTTCATAGACATTTGAACACAAGGTGAAATTATCATACGAAATACACATAAAAAAAGACTGCTAATGGAGGCAGTCTAAAAATATATCATTTTGCAGTGGAATGAAGGAATGAACCTCATTAACCATTCCTATCTATAAAGTGTTTCATAAGCAGACAATTGCTTGATCATGATCGAGGCAATGAGGGACAATACTTGTAATCGCCCACTAACCATTCATATCATGCCCTCTACTTTTTTAAAATCTCCGGTGCCATACACAAAGCATAAAAAACCGTACTGCTGGATATACTGTAAACAACCTTACATAACGAAACACACACCATAGCAATTCTGTTACCTACTATAACAAGGAAGTGAAACCCATGAATCGAAAAGGCGGGCTTTTTTCCTCTCAGGAACGAGTAAAGCAATATGTTTCACATACAGATGCTGCAGCGGCAAAACAAATCCAAACCATCCTTTCTTCATCCTTACGTAAAGCTGCCGGCAAACCAATTGTTGTGGTTTGTATCGGAACAGACCGTTCAACCGGTGATTCATTGGGCCCGCTCGTAGGAATGAAACTCAAACAGATGCAGCTCACCAGATTCCATGTCTACGGAACCTTATCTGACCCCGTCCATGCTGTGAACATGAAGGATAAAATCAATGACATTCATAAATTACATAAAAACCCATTTGTTATAGCAGTCGATGCATGCTTAGGCCGCGTTAAGAGTGTGGGTTCATTTCAAATCGGGGACGGGCCATTAAAGCCCGGAGCCGGTGTACAAAAAGACCTTCCTGAAGTGGGAGATCTTCATATTAACGGAATCGTGAATGTTAGCGGGTTTATGGAATATTTTGTATTGCAAAATACTAGACTCAACTTGGTCATGAATATGGCAAATGTTCTAGCGGAAGGTTTGAGTTTAACAGATCGGACAGAGTGGAGGCAAGAACGCATTAACCCGCTGCAAAGGCTCACTGGGCGCATATAAAACAAAAACCATCTTCGTTTGAAAGATGGTTTTTTCATTTATGATTCTCGTTCAGACAAAAGCTCTAAAATCCGGTCAAGGTCTTCATTAGAGAAAAATTCAATTTCGATTTTGCCTTTTTTCTTCTGTCTTTTAATATTAACTGTTGTTCCAAAATAATTTTGGAGATAGGATTCTCGTTCTTTTAGAACCGCATCTTTCACAGGTTCTTTTTTCTTTGTTTCACGTGGAACATTCTGATTCAACTGCTGAATCAGCTGCTCAAGCTGGCGAACATTGAGCTGCTCCGCAATCACTTTTTGTACCAGCGGTTCAAGCTTATTTTTGTTTTTTAAGCCAAGAAGCGTGCGTCCATGTCCCATAGAAAGCGTACCTTCGGCAATAAGCTGCTGAATATTTTCTGGCAGTGTCAGCAGTCTTAAATGATTCGCAATATGCGGTCTGCTTTTCCCAAGACGTTTGGCAAGCTGCTCTTGTGTGAGATCTAAGTGTTTCAACAAGGAGTCATATGCCTGAGCCTCTTCAAGCGGAGATAAATCTTCACGCTGAAGGTTTTCTAATAAAGCAATTTCCCTCATTAACGCCTCTGATAATTCACGGACAATGGCCGGAACTGTATCTAAACCTGCCAGCTTTGCCGCTCGAAAACGCCGTTCACCCGCAACAATATCATAGCCTTTTAAAGATTTTCTGACGATAAGCGGCTGAAGAATGCCATGCTGCAGCACAGATTCTTTTAGTTCAGCTAATGCCTCGTCATCAAAGTGTTTTCTTGGCTGATAAGGATTAGGGCGTAAATCGGCAATTTTAATTTCTTCAACTGTCTCTTCAGACAAATCTACCTGATTAAATAACGCATTAATCCCTTTTCCAAGGCCTTTAGCCATTCGCAGCCACTTCCTTTGCTAAATCTAAATATACTTCCGCACCTCTTGACCGCGGATCGTATAAAATGATGGGTTTTCCGTGACTCGGTGCCTCACTCAGACGGACATTACGCGGAATAACTGTCTTATATACTTTATCCCTAAAATACTTTTTAACCTCTTCAATCACTTGAATGCCAAGGTTTGTCCGGGCATCAAGCATTGTCAGCAATACACCTTCAATCATTAAATCAGTATTCAAATGCTTTTGCACAAGACGTACTGTATTTAATAACTGGCTGAGACCCTCCAAGGCATAATATTCGCACTGTACAGGAATCACAACGGAATCCGAGGCAGTAAGGGCGTTAATCGTCAGCAAGCCCAATGACGGCGGACAATCAATGATAATATAATCATAATTTTGCTTTACTGCTTCAAGCGCTCTCTTCAATCTCACTTCTCTTGATATTGTAGGAACCAGCTCGATCTCAGCCCCTGCAAGCTGAATCGTCGCAGGAATCACATCCAAGTTCTCTACTGTCGTTGCTTTAATAATATCTATTACATCTGCATCATCTACTAAAATATCGTACACACACTGCTCTACATCGGCTTTTTCAATCCCTAATCCGCTTGTCGCATTTCCCTGCGGATCAATATCTACCAGCAGAACCCTTTTCCCTATGTAAGCCAAACATGCCCCAAGGTTGACAGACGTCGTTGTTTTGCCGACCCCGCCTTTTTGGTTCGTAATTGCTATGATTTTTCCCACGATGTCACCTACTTTCACATGAACATGTACTATCTTGCTTCTATTCTATCAAAAAAAGATTAAAGCGTTTCATTTTTTTCATCATTTTGTTCCGAATCAGAAGGGAAATAATTGAAAATTCAAGCACGCTTTATGCTTTCTCTTATAAATTCTGCAATTTCTATGTTTTTTTGACTTAAAAAAGGAATTTCTTAAAGAAAAAAAGAAGAAGTCACAGTACAGAACGTGGAAACAGGATGGTGAGAAAATGGTTTATCAAACGAAGAGAGATGTACCCGTTACGCTGATGATTGTGTTTCTCATATTACTGATACAAGCAGATGCCATTGTTCCTTTTGTGCTGGGAAATATGAGAGTTTCCGGCTGGATCATTTTTATTCTGCTGACTCTTTTAAATGGACTCATCATTTGGAGCTTTATTGACCTAAAATATGTATTGAAGGAACACCATCTGATCATTAAAGCCGGATTGATCAAACATCAAATTCCTTATGAAAACATCGATAAAGTCGTTCAAAAAAAGAAACTGTGGTCCGGTTTTCGTCTGATCGGCTCTCGCCATGCCATCACAATATATTATCAGGGGGGATGGGGACATGCAGTGATTTCACCGCAAAAATCTGAAGAATTTATCCACAAGCTCAAAGACAAGAATTCTAATATAATAATTTTCACTAAAAGTAAGTGATTACCTTTTATTAAAAATATAAAAAGCTCTCCTGCTTTTCAGGAGAGCTTCTATTTTGGTATGCGAATCGTTAATTGAATATATTCTTCAAATTCTTCTTCTTCCGTATTCAATTTTACACCGCTGTCTTCTACCATTGATAGTGACTGGCGAATCGTGTTCATCGCAATTCTTGTATCTCTGCTGAATGCTTTGCGTCTCGGCTTTGGTTTTCTCTGGCCTTGCTCCAGCATTTTCACCACGCGGTCTTCCGTCTGCTTTACATTTAAACTTTTCTCAATAATCTCTGTGAGCAGTGTGACTTGGAGCTCAGGCTGTTTCAGCGGAATCAGCGCTCTGGCGTGGCGCTCGGTGATTTTCTTCTCCATAATCGCCTCTTGGACCGGCTGAGGCAGCTTTAATAACCGAAGCTTATTCGCGATTGTAGACTGCCCTTTTCCTAAGCGCTGTGCGAGTGCCTCCTGTGTTAAATCATGCAGCTCAAGCAGCCTAGCATAAGCATGCGCTTCCTCAATAGAAGACAGTTCTTCCCGCTGCAAGTTTTCGATTAACGCCACAGAAGCGGTTTCCGTGTCGGAAAAATCCTTAATAATTGCCGGAATCTTTTCCCACTCAAGCGATTGCACCGCTCTCCAGCGTCTTTCACCTGCAATGAGTTCGTATTGGCCTTCTTCTTCTGTATGCCTAACAACAATCGGCTGAATAATGCCGTGTGTATGAATGGTCATTGCTAACTCTTTGATTTTTTCATCTGAGAAAATGGTGCGTGGCTGAAAACGGTTGGGAACGATAGCATTTACCGGTATTTCCAGAATCTCTTCTTTGTTTGTATCATGTTCAGCAATCTCCGGCTCCTGTTCCTTCTCACCAAGCCCGAAGAAACGAGAGAATGAATGCTTCATGTACCTACACCACCTTTAAAAACTGCCATTTTTATAATTCTATTTTCTCATGGTTTTTCCTGCTGTACATCCATCAATTTTGATGAAAATATGATGGTATTGTCATATCAGGCTGTCTAAATTACCCTTCAATTGGCGATTTATTAGGAGTTCCCGGTTTTCTTGGATACTTCTTAGGTGTATTTTTTATTTTGCGTATCACCATAATATTACGATCGCTTTCTTCAATAGGCAGCTTAAAAGAATGGATATTCTCAAGTTCTCCTCCAAGCGTCGTGATTGCTTTTTTGCCTGCATTCAGTTCTTCTTCCGCTGATGCGGCTTTTAAAGCAACAAATAAACCGTTTTTCTTCACCAGAGGCAAGCAAAGCTCACTCAAAACAGATAATCTCGCAACTGCTCGCGCCGTCACAATATCATAGCTTTCACGCACGTCTTTCCGTTGCCCGAACGTTTCAGCTCTGTCATGGCAGAATGTTGTATTCTCCAATTGCAAAGCCTCAGATAACTTTTCTAAAAACGTGATCCGTTTATTCAGTGAATCCACGATTGTGACATTGAGGTGCGGAAAGCATATTTTTATCGGCAGACTTGGAAAACCCGCTCCCGCTCCGACATCACAAATCGTGTTCACCTGATTGAAGTCGACATAAAAAGCAGCTGTAATGGAATCATAAAAATGCTTTAAATACACTTCTTTTTTCTCTGTTATTGAAGTCAGATTGATTTTTTCGTTCCATTCAACCAGCATGTCGTAATACAGCTCAAATTGCTCCAGCTGACGGGGAGAAAGGGAGATCCCTTTTTCCGCCAAACCAGAAGTGAATTCTTCAATATTCATGCCGTCATCCTTTCTACTCGGCTATCTTCGCAATGCGTCCCTGCTCTAAATACACCAATAGAATTGAAATGTCCGCCGGGTTTACACCGGAAATGCGGGAAGCCTGGGCAACAGACAAAGGCCGTACATTTTTCAGTTTTTGACGCGCCTCGGTCGCAATCCCCTTAATTGCGTCATAATCAATTCGGTCTGGAATTTTTTTATTTTCCATCTTCTTCAGTTTTTCCACTTGCTGAAGAGATTTTTCAATATATCCTTCATATTTCACTTGGATTTCTACTTGTTCTGCCACGTCTTGAGGAACCGGCACTTCTGGCGGCGCCAGTTTTGTGACTGTTTCATAGTTCATTTCAGGACGTTTCATCAAGTCTGTGCCGCGAACTCCATCTTTCAATTCGCTTCCGCCAAGAGAACGGATATATTCTTGATTTTCCGGAGACGGCTTGATAATTACAGAATGAAGACGTTTTTTCTCCGCCTCGATCGCCGCTTTTTTCTTCTCAAAAGCCGCATAGCGCTCATCAGAAATCAATCCAATGCGATGTCCGATTTCTGTCAGACGCAAATCAGCATTGTCATGGCGAAGCAGCAATCTGTATTCCGCACGTGATGTCAAAAGACGATATGGCTCATTGGTACCTTTTGTCACAAGGTCATCAATCAGAACACCAATATAGGCGTCAGAACGGCTTAGAATTACTTCTTCTTTTCCAAGCGCTTTTCGTCCTGCATTGATTCCCGCCATAATCCCTTGTCCCGCAGCTTCTTCATAACCGGATGTTCCGTTAATTTGGCCTGCAGTATAAAGGTTTGTGATTTTTTTGGTTTCAAGTGTCGGCCATAGCTGTGTCGGTACGATTGCATCATACTCGATCGCATAGCCGGCTCTCATCATTTGCACGTTTTCAAGTCCAGGAATCGTTGCAAGCATTCTTTGCTGTACGTCTTCTGGAAGACTTGTAGATAAACCTTGGACATAGACTTCCTGTGTATTTCTGCCTTCCGGCTCAAGGAAGATTTGGTGACGCGGTTTATCATTAAAACGGACAACTTTGTCTTCAATGGATGGGCAGTATCTTGGGCCCGTACCTTTGATCATACCGGAATACATCGGTGAACGGTGCAGGTTGCTGTCAATAATCTCATGTGTCTCAGGGCTTGTATATGTCAGCCAGCAAGGGAGCTGATCTGTGATATATTCCACTGTTTCATATGAGAAAGCGCGAGGCACATCGTCACCAGGCTGAATTTCCGTTTTGCTGTAATCAATCGTGTCGCTTTTAACGCGAGGCGGCGTACCTGTTTTAAAACGAACAAGGTCAAAACCGAGTTCCTCCAAATGCTCAGAAAGCTTAATAGAAGGCTGCTGGTTATTCGGGCCGCTTGAGTAAGACAGATCGCCAAGAATGATACGTCCTCTTAAATATGTCCCTGTCGTCATGACAACTGCTTTCGCACGATAATGTGCGCCTGTTTGTGTAATAACGCCTCGGCATTCGCCGTCTTCAACGATCAGCCGCTCCACAATTCCTTGCAGCAATGTTAAGTTTGGTTCTTTTTCAAGCGTATTTTTCATTTCGTGCTGATATTGGAATTTGTCTGCTTGCGCACGCAATGCACGAACCGCAGGACCTTTTCCTGTATTCAGCATTCTCATTTGAATATGTGTTTTATCGATGTTTCTTCCCATTTCTCCGCCGAGCGCGTCAATTTCGCGGACGACAATCCCTTTTGCGGGGCCGCCGACAGACGGATTACATGGCATAAATGCAACCATATCTAGGTTGATGGTCAAGACAAGCGTTTTGGCGCCTTGGCGTGCAGATGCGAGGGCAGCCTCAACACCGGCATGCCCGGCGCCAATCACAATCACATCGTATTGGCCTGCTTCATACCCCATGATTCTAGTTCCTCCTTTAATTATTTTCCTAAACAGAATTGAGAAAAGAGCTGATCAATTAAGCTTTCGTGGACAGAATCTCCAATGATTTCCCCTAAAAGCTCCCAGCATCTTGTAAGGTCAATTTGCACCATGTCGATCGGGACATCCTGTTCGATGCCGCTAAGCGCATCTTCAATGGCGCGTTTTGCTTGCTGTAAAATAGAGATGTGACGTGTGTTGCTGACATAAGTCAGATCACCGCTTTCAATGGCACCCGTGTAGAACAGTGATTGAATCGCTTCTTCCAGATCATTGATGCCTTCCTCTTTTAAAAGAGATGTCGTAACAACTGGACGTCCATTGGCAAGCTCACGGACACGTTCAGTGTCAATCTTTGGCTCAAGGTCAGTCTTATTCAAAATCACGATAACATCCATGCCCTCAACGGCTTCAAAAAGCTTCACGTCTTCTTCAGAAAGCTCTTCACTATAATTAAGCACAAGTAAAATCAGGTCCGCTTCCTTTAGGACCTGGCGAGAACGTTCAACACCGATTCGCTCAACAATATCCTCTGTTTCACGAATACCTGCTGTATCAACCAGACGAAGCGGAACGCCCCTTACATTCACGTATTCCTCAATCACATCCCGTGTCGTTCCGGGAATATCGGTTACAATGGCTTTTGCCTCATGAACGAGGCTGTTCAGAAGAGATGATTTTCCTACGTTTGGCCGGCCGATAATGACGGTAGAAAGACCTTCACGCAAGATTTTTCCTTGCTCAGAAGTCCTCAGCAGCGTCTCAATTTCCTTTTTCACGGCGGTTGCCTTTTCGACTAAAATCTGATGCGTCATTTCCTCTACATCATCATACTCCGGATAATCAATATTCACCTCAACATGGGCCAGTGTTTCTAAAATCTCACTGCGCAAACGGCGCACCAAAGCAGAAAGACGCCCTTCCATTTGATTCATAGCAACGTTCATTGCCCGGTCCGTTTTCGCTCTGATTAAGTCCATAACCGCTTCCGCCTGTGAAAGATCGATTCGGCCGTTTAAAAACGCACGTTTCGTAAATTCACCAGGCTCTGCCAGTCTCGCTCCCTCTCTCAATGCAAGCTGCAGCACTTGGTTCACAGTCACAATTCCCCCGTGACAGTTAATCTCGATGACATCTTCTCGTGTAAAAGTTCTCGGCGCTTTTAACACTGATACCATTACTTCCTCAACGACACGATCCGAAGGTCTGTCTACGATATGACCATAATGAATCGTATGTGATTCGACCGAGCTGAGTGTTTTCCCCTTCGGTCCCTTATAAATTTTATCTGCGATTTGAATGGCTTCTGGTCCGCTCAACCGTACAATCGCAATCGCGCCTTCTCCCATCGGTGTGGAAATTGCCGCAATTGTATCCATGTTGTTCACCTCTCTTTACTTATACTTCATCTATATAAAAAAATTTTTATTATGCCAAAACTAAAAGATAACATAGTTTGGTTCGAAGTGGAAGATTTGTTATCCACAGAAATAGAAATTCGTCCCTTATTACTTTAACTTATCCACATGTGAATAACAATTAATTTTATTTCCTGAACTTCCTTTTTATCAACAGGATACACCTAAAAAGAAAAAACTTAAACGGCAAAACCTTGATATTACTAGGAAAAGTAGATTTTTCGGATACAAAAAAACCGAAATCCAATTTTTATCGGACTTCGGTTTTATGCTATCTTTTATGGGAAATAACGAGATGACGATTTTCGCCTTCACCCATTGAATATGTTTTGATCTGGTGGTTTGCATATCCAGAAAGAGTATCGTGAATAATTTTTCTTTCGCTGGACGGCATGGGCTCAAGCTGGATGGATTTTTTCGTTTTCAAAACTTGGTCAGCAAGCTTGATGGCCAGCTGGCTCAGTGTTTCTTTTCTTTTCAAACGATAGTTTTCTGCATCCACCGTCACATTTTTATATTGGCCTGGATAACGGTTAAGGGCAAGCTGTGTCAAAGTTTCAAGGGCGTTTAAAGTTTGTCCTCTTTTCCCAATCAACAATGCTGCCTTTTCACCTGTTATATGATATCTCACTGTCTTTTTGCTTTCTTGAACAGTCACATCAGACTTCCCGGCAATGGCTTCGGCAATCGTTTGAAGATATAACTTCGCTTGCTGAATCGGATCAATCTTTTCAACCAGCTTTACGATCGCAGGCTTTTTACCGAAAATACCGAGAAACCCTTTGTTTCCCTCTTCAATAACAGTAATTTCTACCTTATCCTTCGTTAATCCCAACTCTTGCAATCCGGACTGTACTGCTTCATCGACATTTCGCCCTGCAGCAGTCACATTCCTCACTTTTTCTTTCCTCCGGCTTTTTGCGGCTCAGGATTTTTTTTAATATCAGGTCCTTTAATGAGGAAAGTTTGCGCAATCATAAACAAGTTACCAACTACCCAATAAAGAGAAAGAGCCGCCGGGAAGTTGATCGCAAATACGATAATCATAATTGGCATAATCCAAAGCATCATCGCCATTTGCGGATTTTGCTGCGCATTGCCAGCCATCATCAGTTTTTGCTGAACAAATGTAGCGACACCGGCAACGATAGGAAGAATATAGTAAGGATCTTTTTCTCCTAAGTCAAACCATAAGAAGCTATGCTCTGAAATCGCCTGGGTTCTCATGATCGCATGATAGAATCCAATTAAAATCGGCATCTGGATCAAAATCGGGAAACATCCCGCCAATGGATTGACACCATGCTTTTGGAATAAAGCCATTGTTTCCTGTTGAAGCTTTTGCTGCGTTTTTTGATCCTTTGAGCTGTATTTTTCTTTAAGCTTTTGCATTTCCGGCTGTAAAGCCTGCATCGCTTTCGAACTTCTCAGCTGCTTAATCATCAGCGGTAAAATTAATAAACGAATTAAAATGGTAACTAGAATAATTGAAAGCCCGTAGTTATCTCCCGTCAATTTCGCTACATACGTAATGAGCTCAGACAATGGATATACTACGTACTTGTCCCAGAAATGCGGACTATCTGCAGTGATCGGCTCTTTCACACTCGAGCATCCAGCCAAAAGCATGAATACGCCAACCATACTTAATAGCAACCCTATTCTCCTTTTCAACAACATTTCCTCCTATAATTAATCTTTACACTCTTTTATTGCAAAGCATACTTGTATGTATTTTAGCATCTTTCAGTTTTAAATGGTGTCTTTTTCTGATCAACCAGAAAGGAAGCGCTTTTAAAAGTTGTAAGAAAGCAGTGGTGATGCCTACTTTGACGAAGATTTCTTATATAATGAAGACTTTCTGAATAGATGCTGCAGACTTTTTTTCGTTTCCTCATATGTCAGCTGGCTCGCCGGTTTTCTGGCAATAATGATGTAATCCTTTTCCTTCAGTCTCTCTTTCTCCTCAAGAAAGGCCTGCCGAATCAAACGTTTGATCCGATTTCGCATCACAGCATTGCCAATTTTTTTGCTGACGGAAAGCCCGACACGCAGTTCATCATTTTCAGGCTGATCAAGCGTATATAAGACAAACTGGCGGTTTGCAACTGATGTCCCATGTTTAAACACTTTTTGAAAATCTTCATTTTTCTTTAAACGATTTCGCTTCTTCAAATGACTCACTCCGATACTGGCTGGCAGAAACTTTTAAAATTTATTATGAACATGAGATGCATCTGAACCAGGAAGCATGCCCCAGTTCATTACGCATCACATCTATCTTTTCCCATAACGTGAAAAAAGACCACTGACATTATTCAGTGGCCTAAGCTGATAATACTTTTCTGCCTTTGCGGCGACGGCGTGCTAAAACTAGACGACCGTTTTTTGAACTCATACGGCTTCTGAAGCCATGAACTTTGCTGCGTTTACGGTTATTCGGTTGGAATGTTCTTTTCATTTATGACACCTCCCTCGAGGAATAGCTGTTAAAGACAGTCTTACTTATTATATTTGCGTTACCTATTCATTGTCAACTTCACTAGTGCTTTTATTTCTTGCAACCATAATAGGATACCATACCTTTTCAACTTTCGAAACCTTATTTTTTAGATTCCTTAATTTTACGGAAAAAAGACAAATTCAAACAATTTGCCCCTAAAATCACGCATGTGGATATCTTTTTCGGCTTTTTTTAGTATCCACAGAGGTTATCGACAACATTTTCACATTACCAACCCCTGTGGACAAGGTTTTTTCAACAGGTTGTCCGCTTTGTGGATAAGATTGTGACAACCATTGCAAGCTCTCGTTTATTTTGGTATTATATTTGTGTTTTAACTCTTGATTACTAATCCTACCTTTCCTCTTTATCCACAAAGTGTGGATAAGTTGTGGATTGATTTCACACAGCTTGTGTAGAAGGTTGTCCACAAGTTGTGAAATTTGTCGAAAAGCTATTTATCTACTATATTATATGTTTTCAACATTTAATGTGTACGAATGGTAAGCGCCATTTGCTCTTTTTTTGTGTTCTATAACAGAGAAAGACGCCATTTTCTAAGAAAAGGAGGGACGTGCCGGAAG
>NZ_JBBOCN010000002.1:0-63032 GCF_038002425.1 Bacillus sp. FSL R7-0685
GCTGAATTTACGGCGTTTATCGCGTTGAATTGATCGATGAATTGTCGTCGATTCCGATAATTAATTCATTGCGGTTCCGATGAATTTTTCGCCACAATAGCGATGAATTTGACTAGTTCTTACAAAATAAGTGTATTACTAAACAGGCTATAGCGCAAATAATTTTGCCGTCCATATATTGGGCGGTTATTTTTTTTGTCCATTTTTCGAAGTTCCTACGCATCTATAAGTGAGGGAATAAATTTCGAGAAAAGATGTGCCATTCTGGAAGTGTATACGCAGTTATAGGTGAGAGGTGAAAAAGATGGATATCACACAGAAGCAAGAAAGTGCGTTACTACTTATAGACAACTTAATAGATGATGGTATAGATGTGACTAATTTAAGAAAGGAGATATTGAAATCCTCAAAATACAGTTATCACGCAGTAATGAAACACCTACAACGATGTTTCGGTAGCTTGCAAAACGCTCTAATTGCATACGGTCTCTACGAACAAGTCGCAGAACCTTCTTATCTGGAAATTGAAAGATGTTTCTACATCGACGACGAGTATATCGTATCCGAGAACAAATTTATTTCCGAAGAAGTAAAAGAATTGTACAACATTTCGGATACAAAGTTTCGCGAATACAGAAAAGGGGTTCTTGAAAATCTCGAAAAGGAAGCGCTGGATGCCTACGTTAGAGATACGTTTCCATACGGTTTGAGACGTGAGTATATTTACGAAAATAAACTGTGGCACATCGAAACTTACTTACGGAAATATTACGGCCATAGTGTTAGGAAATTATGCGAAGAATGGGGATTGTCGTACGAACTTATCAACGAATCTTACGCATCTTTCTATATAACGAAGGGACGCAAATTTGAGTTGCTTGTTGGTGAAGTTCTCAAGGCGCTACATCCCGGATCGGTCGAGGAACAAAAGCGAATTTATGACTGCATCCCGGATTTCATTGTTGACGGAACTAAATGGATCGATGCTAAGTTAAGCGAGAATACCGCATTTAATCGCGCTAGTAAAACGATCGACAAGTATTTGCGCTATACGGATCATCTTACGATTATTTACGCTAAAAAATCCGAAGGGAATTTCGAACATCCTAACGTTACTCTTACACACATCAGCGAGTTTATCCCGGCGCTTTTGAAAAACGGAAACAACGAACTGGTTTCTCGATTAAACTCGTTTTTGGCGGAACTAAAATCCGAGGAAATAAAAATGAAGAGAGGAGTCGATGCGGCATGACAAACGTATTCATACGAAGCGGCAACACACGCGAAAACTTTTCGATGGTTTACCACGAACTATTCGATCTGTACCACGGTTATATAGGCGATAAGGCAACGCTGTACTATACGTTTCTGCTACGCTATAGACACAATCGCGAGGATTCCGAGTATGGAAAGTCGTGGCGCGGCCGGAAAGGTGTTGCTGAAAAATTTAACCTTTCGTATTCGACGCTTAAGATACTCGACACGATACTAAAAGAGGCAGGGCTAGTCGAAATAGAGACGAAGCCGAGCGGTCGTGGGCGTGACAAAATCGTTTACATCGTCAATGACCCGTTAGATCGGGAGAAATTCCGGTGGGCTGAGCCGAAAATTGCGGAAGCGTTGAAAAAGATCGCAGAAGAAACGGAAGGAGCCGAATCCCTTTTCGGTAAAGAGTTCCGAGCTAAACTTACAGAAGCGTAGATATAACCTTACAGCTCTGTATATATAAACCTTCTATCCTGTAACTGAAAAAGAATATCTTTAAAAAGAATATCTTTAAAAAGAATAAATAATAGCGCTCAATTAAAAATCTTTCGCGCAGATACTTATTAATCAATAGAATCTTATCGCGATAAATAATATCTGCAAGAGTGAGCTAAAGCGAACGATTGCTAGGTCTTATTAATAACGAAAATACTCACGAATAAACGTGCGTATCGATCCGAATTAGCGGCGTTACTGACGGTCGAGGGCAATCGGTAGGGTAGACGATAAAACGGCGGAGAGGCGGCGAAAACATGACCGAAGAAGTTAAACGATTGCGTTGTGCTGTGGCGGATTTGATTGGCGAGAATGAGCGGTTGAAAGAAGATCGGAAGAAGCTGGCCGGGCTGTTTGCGCGATCACTTGCTTTAAACATATCGCTAATGGACGACTCAATGCCGGAGTGGCGATACTTTGCGAAAGAAACACTCGATGACTTAAAGGAGGCGCTAAAATGAAGCCGACAATCACGAAGGAACAGCTCGAAGAAATCCGTAAACGTACTGAGGCGGTTGGGGGTGCGCGGTGGTTTGTTTCGGATAGAACAGACGTGTCCTACGAATATCCACCGGGATCTTGTGAAGTTCATTCGGTTTGTATGACTAGCGGAAATGTATACGCAGACTTCATTGCAAACGCACGCCAAGACATTCCGGCGTTACTCGAACACATTGCGCAGCTTGAACGAAAACTTGCCGAAGCAACTTTAATTCTTGATCGGGTAGAAGACGCTCTAGGTAACATTCGATTCGGTGCCATCAATTCGCTATACGACGATGTCGGTCAATTTATTCACGAAGAAGGTGACGAAGATGACAACGTATGAATCAAAACCGGTCGCCAAGTGGAATACGCGCGATTTCCAGGCGTACCTCAAAGCGGAGCACGAACGGCTCTACGGCGTCCCTTATGTTCCGATGCCTACTCGCGATCCATGGAAGGCGGAGGCGGGAATGCTCGGTCGTTGGGTCGGAACTAAACGCAATCCAGGCGAACATGGACCGGAAATTACGAAACGTTTTATCGATTTATGTTTCGCGGAATACAAACCGTCGTTAGAATGGCCGGGCGTCAGCTTCGGTTGGATGCGAAAGTGGATGGGACGGAACTTGCAGCGGGCTGTTAACGAATTAAAAGCCGAACAGCAAAGAGCCGAGCGCAATGAGGGCGTAGATAATACGTGGTTTTGACGGAAAATAACGAAATTAAAAACGAGGAGGCTGACGAAATGAAAAGCGTAAATCAAACGGTAATCAATAATGCGAATACGGTATTTGAAAAGAAGGACGATAAATATTTCGGTTATAAATCTCGTTTTGGAGATATCGTTATTGGCGGAGCATATTCTTATAGATTCGTAGTTCACTACGCAAAAACGAATCAAGACGTTGTTATTATCCCTGGCGATGTAAATACGGTAACGACTCCGGTTTGTACGACGCTAGAGGAACGTTTATGGCAGCCGGAAAAGACCGCCCAAGCCCGCCGTGATGAAATCGTTGAGCAGGCGAAGGTGGATGTTGAAGCGCTGTCTAATTACGGCGATGGCGTGCGATATGAAATAGAAGAGTGGTCTTCCGCAACCTGTAACGTTGAGTTCGTAGTAAATCGATATAAGCGGACAGTTGTTGCGCTATTAAAAGGCGTCCGCACCGGGAATGTCTACGCAAAAGGAATCGCCAAAGCCGCACCGTCCGATTGCTTCAACGTCCATATCGGTAAAGCAATCGCGCTAAGACGTGCGCTAGGCTTGGCGGTGCCGGACGAATACTTGAACGCGCCACAGCCGACTGAGGTTCGTGTGGGCGATTTTATATCGGATGTTAGCGGGGTTAACAAAGCACTAGTTATTGAAGACGATAGTTGGCCGCCTTTTTCCGGGGGTTCAGTAATATATTTGAAAGATGCGCGTAAATACGGCGGTAGAACTATCGACGACTCACGCGAAGAGGTGGGCGAATGATTTTCGATCCAGCGAAGGTATCTACCGATCTTGATTTCGTCGAAGGAACGCTACGTGTCGTAAAGGATTCGGACTACACCGTGTACCTTATCGTAGATAGCGAAACCGGAAAGATTCATGTAATAAACGTTATTGAGAACTAACGAAAGGAGGTCCGCGAATATGACTAACGAAAATAATTGCGTACTTGCTAACGGATGCAAAGCGGCGGGCGGCGGTGCCTGCACGCAACACTGTCCGTATTTCATCGCAATGCACGGCGTCAGTGGAAACGGCGGTCGGTCGGCGGCGGCAGGACTTCCGCGTGAGTATCGGCTCGTGACGCTACAGAATTCGCCGGCGCGCGGTTCCATTTATATAAAGGAACGAAAGCCGTCCGTTATAAAAGAAAGCGTAACGACTATGGCGGAAGCTTACGTTAAATCTTTCGAGCGCCAATTCGACCAGGAGACCGGAATAATATCGCCAGCCGAGCGCATCAAATCGCTGTACCTCGTAAGTGAAAAGACCGGAACTGGCAAAACAACGACAGCGGCGGCGCTCCTTAACGAATGGATGCGCGTCCACTACAGCGGCTCATTGCGACGGGACTTAACGCCGTTACAGCGTCCGGCATATTTCCTCGATGTTAACGAATGGCAGACAGAGTTTAACTTGGCGACTATGGCGAATGACGACGAAGGTATGGCGGAATTTCAACGGAAGATGAAACTCGCTATGTCAGCGCCATTCGCGGTGTTAGACGACATAGGGGTGCGAGACTGTACGCCCGCATTTCGTGGCTATCTACACGCCGTAATAAACGCAAGAGTAACGAATCAATTACCGACTATATATACGAGTAATATTGCGCTCGATTCGTTGGCGGATGTTTTCAAGGAAAAGCGGCTGGCCGACCGTATTGGCGACCTGTGCCGCGAGATTGAATTCGTAGGCGAATCGAAAAGGGGGATGCGTAGATGAAGCCGAAATTCGCTATCGGAGATATTGTCGCAGTAGACGGCTACAAAGATCGGATTTTCTACGTCGAGTCTTGGAGCGAAATAAAGAGAACCGAGGAGTGGGGCGTAAGTGAATACGTCGAGTTCGAGTTGACCGACGCGATTAACGGCGAATGGCTGGAAGCCGATAGCGATGATCTGCGTTTGGTCTGTCGGAAGGCACATGCGGAAGATTTCTTGATGACGTATGACATGACGAACTATCCGGAGCCGACGAGCACGGCGCAGCACTTTACGGATGGTTATATTCTCGGGATAGGCTACACGAAAGAGGAGGCGGTTGGGATGGCAAAAGAACCGAAGGAAACTCCGAAGACGGCGCGGGCAGCAAGTGCGCAAGAGGTGGCGAAACATAGACGGAAGACTGACGAGCTGCTGGACGAATATAACGATAACATGCGCCTGTACGAGACGTTTGGGGATGCGGAGTATAAAACGAAGGCTGACGGTGTGATGACGAAATTGAGACGGGAGGCGGGCCAATGAATGCGAAGGAAGCGCTAGATCGATCAAATCAGGTACGAGAACAGATTATCTCTGAATCGCGAAAGACTGTTTATAAGAGAATCGAGCGCATATCTAACAGTGGACATAAGGCATGTTACTATTTCGTATCACATCTATTTCGAGAAGAAGTGACGGAATTAATAAAAGAATTGCGAGAACGAGGGTATCACGTAAGTCATGACGGTTTTTGGTTTATCGCGAGACCTCAACAAATAACTATACGATGGGGAAGGAAGGATCGCCCATGAACTACGGAACTTTACTAATATCGAAAGCCATCGAAGCGAACGACCCGAACGCTCTGTTGCGCTTCAATATCGCTGAAAACGACTTACCAACGCAAGGCGAACGCAAAGCCTTCCGGTATGTCATGCAATACGCCGAGCAGCACCGAGGTCAGGCGCCGACTGCCGAAATGGTTACGCATGAAGTTCCGGAATTCGAACCGGACTTTAGTATCGAGGCCAGCTGGGATTATCTCGCGAAAAACCTTAAGGACCGGGCGGCAGAACGCCAATTTATCGAGCTTGTTAGCGGTCGGATCGATCCGGAAACTGGCCGCCAAGTGCAGGAACCGCAACTCGAAAAACGATTTATTGAAGCGCAAAAAAGCGGCGATATGGGAAGTTTCTTCGAGTGGTTGACGGAGCAGTCAGAAAGTCTTAAAATGAGAACAAACGTTCGAAATTCGGTTGGGACGGACATCAAGCGCGACATCGATAAATTCAAAGCCGAATACGAAAACCGCAAGGCCGGCGAGTCCTTCCGGATCTGGCGGAGTAAGTTCGACTTTATTAATCGGGCTATGGGCGGCTATGTATCGTCTAACGTCTACGTTATTTACGGTAAGTCGGGGCGCGGTAAATCGGCCATTGCGCTAGAGGAAGTCGTTAACTGTGCGATGCAAGGCGCGAACGTTCTTATTTGGTCGATGGAGATGGGATGGTACGAGGTCCTAGTGCGCCTGTACGTTTCAATTTCCGGAAGCCTTGGCGTTACGACTGCGACTCTTAACGGCGTCAATATGGAAGCCGGATTTAATTCGCGAGACGTCCGCCAAGGTAACCTGAACGAAGAATTCGAAGCGGGCTTTATGGAATTCCTCGGACAGCTTAACGATATACTGCCGGGCAACATTACGGTACGCGCTGTAGATGACGAAGATTTTGGCTCCCGAACATTGCGCGATCTGAAATCGGACATTATCGAAACGAAAGCCGACGTTGTGCTCGTAGATCCATTTTATTATTTAGACTACGAAGCCAATACGTCAAAGACGGCGGGCGGAGATGCGGCCAATACTTCGCAAAAGCTACGCCGTTTAGCGGGCCATACAAAGGCGACTATATTTGCTCTTACCCAGGCGGACGAGGAAGACGAAAAGGCGGGCGAAGATGGCGAGCGAGAACTTAAACTATCGCAGCGTAAGGACGTTAAGAAAACGAAAGCCTTGCTCGAAGATGCTGCGCTATTGATCGCGGTTGATACGAACGCAAAGGAAGGGCGCGGCATGATCGGCTTAAATAAAGGGCGCGATGGCGGCGAAGGAGAGTCCGCGGAGATCATCTACCTACCGCAAATCGGCGTCGTAAAGCAGCCAGAAGCCGGAGAAGCAGCGGCCGCACAGTTCGATTTCTAGACTGGAAAGAATTTCATATAAAATTCTGAATAGTTTCGACAAATTACGACTGTATAAAATGTAACATTCGTGTAATATGTTTTACAAATACATCTTTAGGAGGTGTTCGCATGCCGACTTTAATACTAAACGGACGCCACGTCGACGTAGATATCCGATATGAACTCGAACAATTCGAATGGACGCGGCCTACATGGACGGAAGATCGGTTGCTCGCAGCCAGTCCGTTCCGTTACGATCGTACGCCGAGCTTCTACGTTTATCTCGAAGACACATCGTCAGCAAAAGCCGGCTACTGGGGCGATTCAGGCGCGTATGATGCCGAGTTTGCGCGCGGTGGGTTCGTTAAATTACTCGCTTTCCTCCGCGCTGAAACCGAAGAAGAGACTATCGATTACTTATTGGAAACGTATGCACCAACGGCTAAAGACGGGCGCCTAACGCTTCGTCTTCCGAAACTTAAGGTCGTAACCAAACCGGAACCTTTACCGGAATCTTTGCTGGTGGACGTTCAGGTCGGACCTAACGATTATCTAACCGGACGCGGTATAGCGGCTGAAGTACAGCGCGAGGCCGGCGTGGGTCTTGTAGGTAATGCGGTCGCAATTCCGTGGCGGTTGCCGAACGGGCGTCTCGCTAACGTGAAATATCGTTCAACGCGCGGCAAGGCTTTTTGGTACGTAAAAGGCGGCTGGCCTATTCGCGATTTAGTCTACGGAATGGACCTCGTTTATGCGCAGCGGCTAAGGCACGCGGTGATCTGCGAGGCGGAAATCGATGCTATGGCGTGGCGTTCGGTGGGGGTACCTGCGATTGGAACCGGCGGCAGTGCATTTAATTTGAAAAAGGCGGACATAATTACACAGTCACCTATCGAATATTTAACGGTAGTTACAGATAACGACAAAGCTGGCGATAAATTACGTGCGGCGATTGAGCGTTATTTAAACGGAAAGGTGCGGCTTGCGCACGGTTATATAACGGAGGTGAAAGACGCTAATGAACTATTGGTAAAGCGCGGTGCAGAGGCGTTGAGAAACGTTTATGATCGTGCGGAGGGCGTACGTCCTACATTACGTGTCGGTTCGGGAATTTCCGAACTTCAGGTCGGCCGGAGGTTCTAGCCCTCCGTTTCGTCGCCGGATACCTCTACCCATTCGTATAAGTCTTCGAGTCTACAGCCGAGTGCACGAGCGATATTATAGGCGAGCTCGATATTCGGTATATTGCGAAGACTGGCGTAATCGGAAATACGCGATTTATCTAGTCCGACCTTGGCTGCGAGTTGTGCGTGTTCAATTCCGATATCTTTGCATAATTCGGGTATCCGGCATTTGCCGACCTTAAACGTAATAAACACCTCCATTCGTAAAGGTGTCCGTAACATTTTAACTTATGAATGAATCAATTACCAATATTTATTCCTTGACAATCTTAATGACTTTCTCAACCGGTACATCTAAGAAAAGGCATATTTTCTCAATTGTGCCGACGTACATCTTTAGATTAGATTGTCTATGGTTTTCTTTTATACTTGCCTGCGTTGCAGGACTAATGACTTTCCTTAATTCACTTAATTTCATTTCTTTCTCTTCTAAAGTCTTGAATAAGGGTGAAAAATCGACCATTTTTAAAAATCCTCCTAGAAAAATGTTTACATGTCTGAACATTTTTATTATACTTCAATTATACTTAATCGGGGAATAAAAGTCATTCATTAATTAAATTCGGGGTGAATTACATGGAAGATGTAAGAGAATTCTTGTTTAACAAAATTGAGGATAGAGATGACTTGGATGACAGAACAGTTGCTGATTTTTTGGGGATATCTACAAGACAGTTGTATTATTTAAAAAGTGGACAGAGATATCTTACTTTTAGGAATATTTTGAAACTCGCCCTACTCGTTGATTCGGAAAATTACAGAATTAGAATGAAAGACTGGTGCCTAAGACTGCAGACTGACGATTGCATAAAGAACGCATTTGAGTACGCAGCAGTAATCCGTGATGTACAATTACTAAAGAGCTTACTGGACAAGCACGAGTATGAAAAAGGTGTTATAGGCCAATATGTACGAGTTTATTCATTTATTTATAAGTACATGACAGGTCAAACGAAATTCAATAAAATGGAACAAGCGCTCTTAGATTTAAAGTCCATCAATGATTCTTCCCTAAAAATACTAATTGATATTTACAAGTGCATCGGTCTACTGCATAAGCGTCAATTTTCTTACTTAATTGATAAAGCTGCTTGCGTAGAGCAGGAGATAAAGAACCTAAGTGATAAAACCAGACTATTCTTAAAAGAGTGCTTCCTTTTCCGTTTGTCTGAAGTCCTCTCACTAACAAATTTGTTTTTGAACAATTTGGAAGATGCTAGGCGGTATGCTAGTATTATATTAGAGGCCAACATAAATAAAAGAGCGGAGTCAGACGCGTATTATGTTTTAGGAATGTCTTACCTCATGAATAATCACCAAGAGTGTATCTATTACTTAGAGAAGAGCTGCAAGAAAGCGGCAGAAACTGGATCAGAATTAATTTTAACTGTAGCCAAATACAACTTAGACATGGCAAAATTATTGCTTTCTCAGGAATTAAGTGAAGACGCTGACGAGTCAATTGTTGCTGTACATGATTACAGAGAGGGTAAAATACCTTATGATGAGGCTGAAGCGAAGGTAAAAAAGGTTGGAGATTTAGATCTTCTTGATTACCTGAGAAGCAAAAAAGAAAAAAAAGTTGAGAATTTGTACAAAAAGTTTCATGATTTCGTTGCCAATTCAAACCTTTATTACGCAGTTATAATTGTAAGGGATTTGATGGAGGCCGGAGAGAATTCTGATTTCATTAAATCTCTTGCGAATTTGAGAAAAAACAATTCAAAAGGAGAGGTTTTATTTGAAAAAGATTTTATTAGTTGTTTCAGTGTTAGGAATTCTTGTAGCAGGAGGGTCAGCGCTTAATCATTTATCTGCTGAAACAAAGTCAGAGGAATTGGCAATAAACATTATAGGAGGTTAACATTAAGAGTCGCCGAAAGGCGGCTTTTTTCATATATAAATGTATACACGTGTGAACAATTATAGAGAATTTAAACCTTGTTCACTTTCAGAAAATTCAAAGACTAATCATGCTAATATATGGACATGGAAGAAAAACTTATAAAATTTTTAAAAAAAGCTGTGCCAAATGTCTAATCGATACGCAGTTAATATTGAAAGGGGAAATGATACTTGCTGAACAACGAAAACTTAATATTATTAATCGATGATTTTCAGACAAACGCTAATCCGAATTCATTTAATCAGATATTTGAAACATTTCAAATGTTGGTGAAAAATCTCGCGAAAAGATATGGAAGGAATTGTCCGATACTTTTTGACGAGATAATCAGCGCCTTAAACGAAAAAATTTGGTGGATTGTTGAGAACTTCGATAAGAGTAAAACGCGGGAGGTAGAAAAGCACTTTAAACTTCATCTATCGCGTGAAGCCATCGATACAGCTCGTGAGAGGAACGGAACCTATGCGAAGAGGCGTATTCCACTCGATCACACAGCGGAAGAGAATGCGGCAACATTCGAATCCAGCGAGGTAGTCGAAATTGAGGAGCACGTTATATCTAAAATCACCGGAGAAATAAAAACGGACCAAGATAAGCGGCAACTTATCAAGGCCCTGACTAAGAACTCGGATGCTTTAACGACGGCAATCGTTAAAGAGCATCTTTCGTCAGAACAACCTAGCGCCCGGCAAATTGGACGTAAGCTAGGTGTTCACCATTACACCGTAACAAGAGAAATTCGTAAGTTATCGAAAAACTACGACGCTTCTCAATACGGCGAACTTAACGCTTTTCTAGCTGTATAAAAACGCAATACGTAACTAGGTCCGAGGACGTTCGTTACTCCTCTATAATACAATCTGTTGGCAACAGATTCAAGCGAACACTTTACGAACGCATCCCCGCGACCTAGTACGATAATCTCAATTTAAACGGAGGCTAACGTACTATGACTACTTCAAATTTACCCAATCTTAACGAAATCCAAACGCTAATCGCGCTAGATGAGCGCAAACTTACCGAATTTATTTACCAAGGCGCATGGCCGCACGACGAAGATCCGGCCGATTACTATCCGGCCATTAAGGCGGTGCGCGTCGGATGATTACGGCCGAACAGGTTACGTTTTCATATCACGCTCGCCAACGTCTTAAGAAGCATTTCAATATCACGGATCAGGTATCAGCGCGAGAGTGGATCGCGACTAAATTAGAACGTGCTAAGTACCTCGGAATAACCGTAGACACTAGAGGTAATGAAGCTCGCATGTATGGCGGGAGTGGCGCGGTTATCCTTTTAGATCTATATAACGATCATGTTGTTACGGTGCATCCTCCGGAAAAGTATACCGCAATAGAATTTCTACATGCGTCGTTTAACGAAATGAGAAGAAACGTTGAAGCTGCGGTTCTAAATAACGAAAAATATATCGGAAAACTTCACGAAGAAATTGCGCAGCTGACGGCCGAGCTTCAACAAACGAGATCAAAAGCGAAAAAGATGGCGTACCAAGCGCGAATCAATGCGGTTCAGATGCGGATCGATGAATTACCTACCGAGTCCTTCGAATTGAAGCGCAAGCTTACGAAAGCTGCGAAAGGAGTGTCGGCATATGTCTGACGCAGTATGGATCGTTCCTATTGTCGCGATTATCGGTGCGGTCATTATCGGCGGCATGGCGTGGCAAATAACCGAAGACGAAAAGAACCCGCAGTAAGGGCGCCAGGCCCTCGGAGAATGTCGGGGTGGCCGTTAAGTAATTCGGGTCGCGTCGCTACTGCCAAGCGCTGGCGGCGTTTCGGGCGCAGGTACCGGCATTTTGCGAGGGCTTAACGCTCAATATTAAATCGTAGGGGGAAAACGAATGACACAATTTCAAAAAGGCGCAGCGGCACTAGGAGCTTTACAGTCAGGCGGAAGCGAAGGCGGTAACTTAAATACGATCGACTTCGCAAAGTTTAGCGTAGGTGCTTCTTATAAGGTGCGCGTGCTCGGTACGGAAGATCTGATGCAGTATTTCGGTTATGGCGTTTACAAGAAAGTAAATACGTTTGTTGCGAAGAATCCTTCTACGCGTAACGAAAAGGGCTTCGTAGTCAGCGATCATACTCCGTGGGACTTAGCGGAAAAGTATCACCGCGATCTTCAATTCGCAGCCAGAGACGCAGGCAACGAAAAGGAAGAGAAAGCGCAAAGCCAGGAGGCCCGCAAATATCGAGGCAAAGAACGATTCGCTATGGGCTTCGTTGACCTGGCGACCGGAAAAGAAATCGTTGTAGATTTAACGCGCAACCAAGCGCTGGACGTATACGCAACAATTACGAAATACGAAAAGAAACTTGGCAAGTTAGCGTTTGAATTAACGAAAACGAACGCAACGGGACAGGCGAAAGATACTAAGGTCGCGCTGACTCCTCTGATCGACTTTGACGAGGATCTTAACGAAAAGGAACGCGAGAACTTCGCCAAGTTTGACGGCAAGGAATTTAACTCGGCGCTGTTTGACGGGTTGTTGTTCGAAGCGGACGAAAAGACGCAGATCGAAAACTTAGTCGCGGCTGGCTTCGATATTAGCTTGATCGGGTTGTCACTCGGTGCTGGATCAGAAGATAACGAAGCACCTGCCGAAGATTCATTCGACTTTTAATCGCGGCCAGACCTAACCAAACGAAAAGGAGGCGCTCCTATGGCGCATAAAACAGAAGATACCGGCAAGTATTCGGAACTGATCGCACGTGCTGCGCTGCTGGCTAGCGGCTGGCAGGCGGTCAGTACGTCCGAAACGGAAGAGGCGTTTGATATTAGCGCGAAAGATCCGTTAAGCGGCGAATGGAAAACGTTCCAGGTGAAGACGATTATCGTACGGGAAAAGCGCGGCGGCAAGCGGATCGTCCAGGCGCGGAAGAACGACGGCACGCCTTATACGCTTGATGAAGTCGACTATTTTATCGGCGTCGAGGTCGGCACGGGTCCGGCGCCCGCCGTTTGGATGTTCGAGAATCGCGAGCTGACCGAGTATTGGGGGCCGCAGTCGAAGGAAGGTAAGCGTTGGGTACGGATGGACTTGGCGTTCAGTCGCGAAGACGTGGAGTTTACGGAAATTAACGAAGCGGAGGCGGTATGATGGCGAAATTAGAAGGCGTTAAGACTCTCGATATGGTGAACGGTGAAATTACGAAGGTTGCGTATGGCGTTGCGACCTACGAGCGTGTAGAAGGCAAGGCGGAGGCCGGTGATTTAGCGCTTGCAATTAAAAGCGCGGAGGATGCTACGTTAGGAAACTTCTATCCTGTTACGGATATTTCGTACGGAGAAATCATGTACATGGACGACGCGGACGATGCGCAAGTAAATCCGTTGGAGTATTTTCGAATTTTTCGTAAAGTCAACGCCAGCACCAATCCGTCCGTAGAAGAACGCGTAGCAAAGGCGGAAGACGAAATCGAATCGTTAAAATCCGACGTGGCTGCGTTGAAGGGTGAAGCGGAATATAAGCGAATTGACGCAGATGAGGCGAAGGTGGGTGATTACGTTAAATATATTGATAGTGATTATCTTGATATATGCGACTACTCTTTCACTATCGGTAAGTTATACGAAATAAAGGCCGTTGATGAGGACGGAGACTTTGAGCACGAAGCCGATAATGGCGAAAGGTTGATGGCTTGCCCTGACGACGAGGAATTAGAGTTTTACCGCAAAGTCAGCGCCGCAAGCGTAGAGGCCGAGCCGAAGCCTGAGCGCTTGAAGGTCGGTGATTATGCGAAGGTGGTCGGAGGCGCAGGTGAACACCTAGCAGAGATCAACGATATCGTACAAGTAACGTTTGACGATGGGGGCAGTCTTCCTTTCCGTTGTGACGATCTAAGCGGGAAGAGTGTCGGATGGTTCTATGAAGGCGAACTCGTCCGCGCCACTGACGAAGAAGTTGCCGAAGCTAAACGCGCAGCAGCAGCACGCGCTAAATTTAAAGAAGGCGCAAAGGTGCGGTTGCTTTCAGGAGGAGGGAATTATCCTCTTAACGGATTCGAGAACGGTAAGGTTTACGAGGTTTCCGATAGCAATTTCGACCATAAGACGAGGGGCAAAGGAATTCGAATCGAAGGCGGCGACTGTTTTGATAGATCCGGATTTGCAATGCCAGATCAACTCGAAATTTTATCCGAAGAGGAAGCCGCCGAACGCAAGAAATGGGCGGAAATCGGACGCGAGGTTGGCGAGTATAAGAAAGGCGATGTGGTTGCGTACGATGATCCGGAGTGGTTCGGAAATAGCGGAATTGGCGAAGTCGTAGGATTCGATATAGGAACGCCGCGAGTAGGATCGGTTAATAGACGAGGAGACAAAGTGTCGATGTACCTAGATCCCGACAAACTCCGCCTAATCACGCCAGTCGAGGCGCGCTTTGACCGCTAAAGCCGCCGCCGTCTGCGCCAATTGCAACGCTAGCCTCTACGAAGGGCGATCCGCCATTTACGATTCGCTCTTCGAGGTATATGCGTGCGACGCGGCGTGTTGGTCGGAGTGGTATGCGGATAATGCCGATGAATATAAACGAAGATGGACGGAGGCGGTCGATTTATGAAGAGATTACCGAGAGCAATCGCGTTTGTGTTCGGTGTATTAATGGCCTTCATTGCCGGACAGAGCGTATTGAACATGGATGTGTTTTCTGCTGTAACGTGCGTTCTAGGTGTTTTTATATTCGGATGCCTTAACGTAATAACGAGCGAATAAGCGGAATTTATTACGCGAGGAAGGAGGACGACGGATGGAAGGCTTACGGTTAAACTTGAACTCGCTTAAGCCGGCGGCACCGAAAACGGACGCGGTCCAGGCGACGGCCAAGCGGAAGGCGAAAGCCAAGACCGCCGAGCCGATCGAGGAAAGCTGGCGTAAGATATTCGCGATGAAACTATCGGATGTTGACCGCAAACGACTCACCGAAGTCAAGGCGGCTATGGATGCGGGGAAGCTGGCGCGCGATCCGGCTGACTGTGTTAATAAGGCCGGCAATCCTAAAGCGTTCAGCAAGGCGGAGGCGCTCCGGCTTTGGAAGTTTTTACAGGAAGCCCAGCGCGAAGAAACCTTGCGGCAGATGGTCGAGAACACGCCGGATAATTACGAATTAATTACGACTGAGGAACGATTTCAGGCGCTGATCGATGCGTTGGATAACGAAACAATAATCGCAGTTGATACCGAGACAACTGGCGTAGATGTTTATACGGACGTAATCGTTGGGCTTTCGCTGACATTGCCAAGCGCTGACTGGCACGTTTATATACCGGTAGAGCACGTTGATTGCGAGCAGCTAAGTCGCGAATATGTACTCGAAGGGCTGGCGCCTGTATTTAACGATGAATCAATCGGCAAGGTTTTACACAACGCGATATTCGATATTGCGATGCTTCGGCGGCATGGATTCGATCTTAAAGGCGTCGTTTGGGATACGCAGATAGCCATGCATTTGCTGAACGAAAACGAGCGTGACCGTTCTTTGGGCGGCGCAGGATCTTTTAAATTAAAAGACTTGGCGCCTAAATATTTAAAAACACCGGCAGACACTTTCGATGCTTTGTTCGGTAGGAATGCGCAATTTAAAGAAGTCCCATTAGATATAGCGCTAGTTTACGCTGCGAAGGATACCGAATTAACGTGGAAGCTATACGAATTTCAACGTCACCACATGACGAAAATGCCTACGATTCTAGATTATTACCAAACCGTTGAAGTTCCGATGCTGTACGTAATCGTGGATTTAGAGGCTAACGGGTATATCTTGGACTTGGATTTCGCGAAAGAATACGGAGAAAAGCTTCATAGGCGCGCAGAAGAGTTGCGTCAGGAATTGGTCGCAGAGTTAGCGCCGTTCCATGAAGGAGACGCACCAATAAATCTAAACTCAACCCAGCAGATGCGCCCCGCAATTTCAAAGGCGATAGGAAAAGAGATTCCGAACATGGACGCGAAGAAAACATTAAAGCCGTTGAAAGACGACTACGAGATCATCGCGAAACTTCTAGAGTATAAAAATATCGTTAAGCTAATTGGCACATATATCGATACGCTACCGACAAAGCAGAATCCGACAACTAAGCGTTGGCATTCGCGTTTCAATCCGATGGGAACTGTAACGGGTCGATTTAGTTCGGGCAAGGACGAGGAAGATACAACAGAGCAAGGTTTCAACGTACAGAATCAGCCACAAGAAGCACGTCCAATGTTTGGTCCTCCTCCCGGAAAGGTGCTAATGGGCGCCGACTTTAAAGCACAGGAAATCCGATGCGTGGCGTACTTATCAGGCGAGCCGGTTCTCATAAACGCATTTTTAGAAGAACGCGATCCATACGCAATGATGGCATCCAACTTCTACAAGCGGCCGTACGAGGAAGTTTATAAAAAACCTGACGGATCTGACACGAAAGAGCGTAAGCAAATGAAAGTCGTATGGTTAGCGACGCTGTACGGTATGAGTGATTATTCTCTCGCGGATATGCTAGGCGTTAATAAAAAAGAGGCGACCGAGTTCAAGGAAGAGCTATTCGGAAGTATGCCGAAGTTATCTGCGTGGCTGAAAGAGAACGAAGAATTTGTGAAAAAGAACGGCTATGTTTGGGCGGACTTAAAAGCGCGAAAACGTCGGCTTCCCGACGCTAAACTGCCCCGCAAAAACATTCCGTATGGAAAATGGAATGATCCGAAATACGATGCCGCAAGGAAACACAACTCTCGAATTAATCGCGCTTTACGCCAAGCGACAAATGCCCGCGTACAAGGATCATCGTCTATTCAAACGAAAGTCACGATGATTAAGGCGCACGAATATTGCGCTAACAAACCGGGCTGGGCGCTGTGGTCAACGGTGCATGACGAACTCATTTTCGAAGTTCCGGAAGATTTTACGTGGGAAGAAGCGCAAGAAATTCGCGATATCATGCTTAATTCTTACCGATGGGGTGACGTTGTGCCAAACGGAACGGATATCGAAGTAATGCGCAAATGGGGCGAAGGTGTGCCCGTGGAAGAATGGTTTAAAAACAAGGAGGCTGAATGATGAAAAAGACATACGTTGTGCTCGACTTAGAAACGACAGGACTCGATTACAAGTCCGAACAAATTACGGAAATTGGTGCGATTAAGATTGACGAAAGCTTTAACGTAATTGATCGCTTTCATACGATGGTTGCGTTGGAAGAGGGGCGCGAGCTGCCGGAATTCATTACAAAACTAACCGGCATCACTGCGGCGGATCTCGAAGGGGCGCCGACTGAAACCGAAGCGCTCGAAAAGCTTAACGAATTTATCGGTGATGCTGTCGTAGTTGCGCAAAACGCTCCGTTCGATCTGTCGTTTATCAGTCGAGGAGGAATCGAGCCTGAACGGTTCTATTGTACACGAGCTATGGCGCGTTTTGTGGAGCCGGAATTGTCTGCGAGCCTTAAGGACGTTGCTAAACGAAATGGTATCTCGCTTGAAGGACATCATCGAGCGCTTAATGACGTAGAGGCGACGATAGAAGTGTTTCGGACATACTTGAATAGAATACCAACTTGGTTCGGTAGTTACCTCAATATTGTGATGGATTCTCCAGACCGTCCGTTAAAATTTGTCCCTAAAAACGCGATTGTAAGAAGCACGCTGAACGTTGCGTTAGATCATGGAGAATTACTTCTTATAATGCGAGCGTTATCTGAGGAAGGTGAAGAGCTTGTAATTAAGTTCGGAGAGATAATTGCACGTACGATGAAGGGACGTGATTAATTGACGAACCCAAACGCACGATCAGCCGCAAACTCACTGCGCGCCCAATTAGCGCCGGCGCCGCCCGAGCCGACCACTTACGCGCAGCAGATTGCGGATGAACTCATCGAATATTTAAACGAATGGCACTCGCAGCCCGAAGCTTGGGACAACGAATTGGATGCGCAAATACACCGATGGTATGCGGATGCTCCGAATGTAAAACCGAAGTTCCCGTATTTCTCACCTTCGTCCGCTAACGCCTGTGCTCGCGAATTATACCATAAAGCAAAGTACGGAAAGAAAGATAAATTCAAGATACCGCCATATCAAGGACGCTGGCAACGAATCGGTACCGCAATTGGGGACGTTATTCAACGCGATATTTTATTCATGGAAAAACATTTCGAAAAGTTAGTCGGACGTCCATGTCCGTTTAGTTTTGAGCGTAACAAGGATGGCACACCGATGTTTGAGGACTTCGCGAAAAAGAATCACTTAGTAACACATAATGGACAGTCGTTTCACCTTTTCGGAACATGCGACGGGATCATGCGCTATGTAACTGAGGACGGAGAAGTCTTACGCGTCGGCCTCGAAATCAAGTCGAAGCAAACCAGCGCGGCGCGGACGTCTTATTACTCGCTGAAAAAGCCGGACGAAAAGCACGTAAAACAATGCTACTCATACGCGGTTATGTATGACGTCGATCTTTACGTAATCCTTTACGTTAATGGTTCGAAGAAGGCGTGGGAATATGACGAAGGTGAGTTCGAAAAGTCACCGGATATTCGCGCTTTCGGACTAGAGATCGGAGAGTCCGAGATTAATTCCGTTCTTGATAGATTCGCAGATATCCAGGCATCTATCAACGCAGGAAATCCGCCGGAGATTGACCTTAACGGATGGACATTTAACAGTTATAAGACGGAATGCGCGAAATCTCTTACGGACGGGGAGCTAGAGGAAATTCGCGATAAAGTTTCACGGGTCATGCGATCGAATGTGTATCCGTCTACTAAACAGCAGTACGCCGGGGCGCTAGAGTTTATCGAAAAAGTACGCAAAGGGGAGGCGGTTTAATGACGAAAGAAGATGTACTAGATAAAGTCGAAAGAATTCGTAAATCATCCGGAGATAACGAAATTGCCCACTCGATGGAAGATGTATTATATCTCGATGTATTAAAAGAAATCGCGCTCGGTGCTGAGAACGGGCGGGAATTAGCAGAAGCCGCGCTTGAAGCATCGAATATTGATTTCGATCGGTGGTACGCGTGAGTAGCGCCAAGCCTATCCGGTGCCTCGCGTTCGATACATCGATGACCTGCCCTGGCGTCGCGGTAATCGAGGTGCGCAACCGAAAGCCTACGATCAAGGCGCTGTCGCACGTTAAGCCGAATTCCAGCCGATCACATGCGCACAGAGCGGAAGTTATCGAAGGGTGGGCGAAGGTCTTTCTCGATAAAAACTGCCCGCGGGATGGCTTCGACTATGTGGTGCGAGAGGACTTCGCTGGCAAGACGTCGACCTCAAACTATCCGGTGCTGGCGGCATGGAACGCGTGTGAACGGGCAACGTCGCGATTCGGGTTGACGTTCGATAAGTTCCGAAAGCCGGGCAAACGTACGGCCGACCTCGGAATATCCGCAACGACGGTCAAGTTGAAGGTAGCGGGGGCGGGTAATGCGGAGAAAGACGAAGTGCAAGCGGCGGTTCAGCGGATTACGGGATATACCGGCGAGTTCGCTAATTTCGATGAAAGCGATGCGGCTGCGATTGGGCTTGCGTGGTTGATTCACGAAGGCGTAATAGATAATCCGAAGGAGGACGAATAGATGAATCAAGGATATTTTTTAATCGCTGGTAAAACGGAGGGGTTTAGTTATGAGGACGCTAAAGTTCTTCGCTGCGGCTCCGAGATCGATGCAGAGAGCCTTGTCAACTCCCTTAGACACGAAGGCTATTCGATCTTTTACGTCACTAAAACTGTCGATCGAATCGATGATAACGTGGCTATCAGGGAGGCGGAGTAATGGAGCGCTTAATTAAATGGGGAACGATCGCTGTAATCGCGTTGACTGTAATTTCTCTCGTAGTTGTGGCGCCGTTATTTACAATCGCGTCTTACAATAACGAAAACACTTACGTAATTAAGGTGACGGACAAAGAAACGAAAACCACCGAAGATTCCTCGAAGTATCTAATTTTCGGAGAGGACGAAAAAGGTAACGCAAAAGTATTTGAAAATACGGATGCCTTGTTTGCGCGGAAGTTTAATTCCAGTGATCTGTACGCGGAGATTGAGATCGGTAAGACTTATGAGTTCAAGACGATTGGCTTCCGGGTTCCGTTTATGTCGCTTTACGAAAATATCATGACGATTAAGGAGAAGTGATACGTATGATGGGATCAGCGACTGACGCGCAGCTGCAGCAGATGTTACGGATTCATCGCGAAGGACTTGCCGAAGATGATTACGCAATCAGTCGGCATGAACGGCAGCTTATCGAATTGCGAATCGAAAGAGATCGTCGGCTTGCGAATATAGCGGCGCTGGAAGAAGAAATCGAGAGACGGAAGGGTTGAGCGGATGCTAATCGCTTATTATTCGCGGACTGGCAACGTACGCCGATTCGTCACAAAGACCGGTCTGCCCGCCGTTGAAATAACGCCAGACCTAACGCTAGCCGAACCGTTCGTTTGCGTGACTGGGACGTACGGCTTCGGTCAGGTGGCACGGCCGGTGGCAGATTTTCTTGCGGCTAATAGCGCATACTTGGCGGGCGTGGCTGCGTCGGGTAACCGTAACTGGGGCGATAATTACGCAAAGGCGGCGGATATAATCGCGACGCAATACGGCGTGCCGATGGTCGGGCGCTTTGAATTAGCGGGCACGGACGCAGATGTACGACAATTTATCGAAAGGGTGAATGCGTTTGACGAATTACATCGAACTTAATAACGAAATTATGCTACAGAAGGACGGCCGGTTTCAATTCGAAAAGGATCTCGAAGCCGTCCGCGCTTATTTTATTGACTACGTAAATCAAAACACCGTATTTTTCCACGACCTGGGCGAAAAGCTCGACTACCTACGCGATAACGATTATTACGAAACCGAATTTCTGGACGCCTATACGTTCGAAGAAATCAAGGCGGTCTATAAAGCGGCCTATGCGCACAAATTCCGATTCCCTTCGTTTATGAGCGCCTTCAAATTCTACAACGACTATGCGCTGAAGACGAACGATGGCAAGAAGATCCTCGAACGCTACGAAGACCGGGTCGCTTGCTGTGCGTTGTTCTTCGCGGAAGGAGACGCAGCCAAGGCGCTCGAGTTCGTCGATTTAATGATGCGCCAGGAATATCAGCCGTCTACGCCGACGTTCTTGAATGCGGGCCGTAAACGTCGCGGCGAATTAGTTTCGTGTTTCCTGCTCGAAGTGGGCGATTCGTTAAATGACATCGAAAGAGCCGTTGGAATCTCGATGCAGCTTTCGAAAGTGGGCGGAGGCGTATCGTTGAACTTATCTAAGATTCGCGCGAAAGGTGAATCGATTAAGGATATCGAGAATGTAACGAAAGGCGTCGTCGGAGTTATGAAGCTCCTTGATAACGCGTTTAGATATGCGGATCAACAAGGCGCAAGAAGTGGGGCAGGCGCAGCGTACCTTAACGTATTCCATGCGGACATTCACGACTTCCTCGATACGAAGAAAATCTCGGCAGATGAAGATGTGCGCGTTAAAACGTTATCTATCGGCGTTGTCATTCCGGATAAATTCATCGAACTAGCGCGGGAAGATCGTCCGGCTTACGTTTTCTATCCGCACACCGTATACAAAGCGTATGGAAAGCACTTGGACGAAATGGATATCGGAGAAATGTACGATCAGCTCGTCGATAATCCGGCAGTGCGTAAGGAGAAAATCAACCCGCGGAAGCTACTCGAAAAGCTCGCTATGTTGCGTTCCGAATCGGGCTATCCGTACATCATGTTCGAAGGCAACGTTAACGCGGCACATACGAACAATCACATTTCGAAGGTTAAGTTTTCGAACCTCTGTAGCGAAGTGCTTCAGGCGTCTCAGGTTTCCGAATACACCGACTACGGCGAACCGGACGAAATCGGCCTCGATATTTCGTGTAACCTCGGATCGCTCAACGTTGCAAACGTAATGAAAAATGGCGACTTCGAAACGATCGTTAAGCTGTCCGTCGATGCTCTAACGCGAGTCTCGGAAACTTCGAATATCAAGAACGCGCCGGCAGTCGCAAGAGCTAACCGGGAGATGCGTTCGATTGGACTTGGCGCGATGAACCTGCACGGTTACCTAGCGCAGAGCGAAATCCCGTATGAATCGGAAGAAGCGCGGGATTTCGCTAACGTATTCTTTGCGTTGGTGAATTATTGGTCGCTTGTGCGTTCGAATGAGTTAGCGCAACAGACCGGTAGCACATACGAAGGCTTTGAGGGATCGACGTATGCTGACGGTAGCTACTTCGATAAATATGTCGCGGGAGATTTCCGTCCTAAAACGGAGAAGGTTGCGCGGCTATTTGAAGGCGTAACGATACCGGCGCCAATTGAGTGGGAAACGCTACGGGATAACGTTGTGATGCACGGTCTATACCATTCGTACAGACTTGCGATTGCGCCAACGGGTTCAATTTCGTATGTGCAGTCGGCTACGGCGTCGGTCATGCCGATTATGGAACGGATCGAGGAACGTACGTACGGTAATTCGAAGACGTATTATCCTATGCCGGGGCTATCGCCGCAGAATTGGTTCTTCTACAAGGAAGCGTACGACATGGATATGTTTAAGGTCGTCGATATGATCGCAACGATACAGCAGCACGTCGACCAAGGCATTTCGTTTACGCTGTTCTTGAAAGATACGATGACGACGCGCGATCTGAACCGGATTGATTTATACGCTCATCATCGCGGCATTAAGACGTTGTATTATGCGCGTACAAAAGACACCGGCCAGGATTCGTGCTTGAGTTGCGTAGTTTAAACGAAGAGGAGGCGGAGAGATGATTAAGTTTCAAGTTGTTATAACTAACGAGTATGTTGATCGAGATACAATAGCGCAAATGAACGAGAAAGGGTGGACGTTTGTAACTACGCTCCCAGCAAAATCGGTTCATCCTTACTCAGCGGATACGGATAAAGCAACGATATTCAGTCGATATGAAACGGCTGAATTACCTATAGAGAGTACGGCGAAGGAGGACGAATAATTGACGAACGCAAACGCAATCCACACGGCGGCCGATTGGTCGCGCCACGAAGACGACTTTACGCAAATGTTCTACGCACAGAACGTTAAGCAATTCTGGCTTCCGGAGGAGATTTCGTTAAACGGCGATCTCTTAACGTGGAAGTCGCTGAGCCCTACCGAGCAGACGACGTATATGCGCGTCCTGGCTGGCCTAACGCTTCTGGATACGGAGCAGGGAAACACCGGAATGCCTATCATCGCGCAGCACATCGGAGGGCACCAACGCAAGGCCGTCCTGAATTTTATGGCGATGATGGAGAACGCTGTCCATGCGAAATCCTATTCGAATATTTTCATGACGCTCGCGCCTACCGAAACAATTAACGAAGTTTTCGAATGGGTTAAGACCAATTCGTACTTGCAGCGGAAGGCGGAATGGATCGTCGGTTTATACAACGCGATTGAGCCGGGCGATGATATTTCGCTGTATAAGGCGCTAGTCGCTTCGGTATATCTCGAAAGCTTTTTGTTCTACAGCGGATTTTATTATCCGTTATATTTCGCGGGCCAAGGCAAGCTGACGAACTCAGGCGAAATTATATCGCTTATTATCCGCGATGAAGCAATCCACGGCGTTTATACCGGCTTGCTTGCGCAGGAAATTTATAACCGTCAAGATTATAGCGTTCAGTTAGAATTACGCGATTTTGCGGTCGATTTACTGACGGAGCTATACGATAACGAAGTCGCCTATGCCGAAGACCTTTACGATGAGGTCGGTCTGACGCACGACGTTAAAAAATTCATGCGCTATAACGCAAATAAAGCGCTGCAAAACCTCGCGTTTGAGCCGTACTTCGAAGACGAAACGCCGAATCCGATCGTGATGAACGGACTTAGCACGAAGACGAAATCGCACGACTTCTTTTCGCAGAAGGGGAACGGTTATAAGAAGGCGACGGTCGAGTCGCTTAAGGATTCGGATTTTTATTTCGGGGAATAAGCGTCCGGACTCCGAACTTTATACGCATCTATTTATGAAGGCGATGTGCCAAATGGAAAGTTAATACGCAGTTATATATGAGGACGTTACGAAGGAGGAAACGAAATGAACGTAAATATAAAACGCTTATCGCCGGACGCTCAAACGCCAACCTACGCACACGCAACGGACGCTGGCTTCGACCTAGTGGCGGCCGCCGACGTAATTATCGAACCGGGCGCTACTGCGTGTGTGCCGACGGGGTTGGCGTTCGAGATTCCGGAGGGCTACGAAATGCAGATCCGACCGCGATCAGGCATTACGCTGAAGACTAAATTGCGGGTGCAGATCGGTACTGTAGATTGCGGATATACGGGCGAGGTTGGCGTGGTTGTCGATAATATCGCACAGGCGCCTGAGTCAGTTTCGCGGATGGTTAAGGATATCTCCGGAAGACTTATAGCGAGTACTGACCGAGAACTACATCGTTACAATACGTACATCATCCGCAAAGGCGACCGCCTGGCCCAAGCGTTAATCAAGCCGGTCGAACAGGCGGTGTTTACGGAGGTTGATGCGCTCGGCGATAGCGATCGAGGTGCGGGCGGCTTCGGGAGTAGCGGGGTTATTGCGCAGTCTTACGAAAAGGCTAACGAAAGAAACGGCAGCGCGTTAGAAAGATTAGCGAAGGAAGAAACGCATTTAAAATCCATCGGACTAACATTTGATTTACCGAAGGAAGACGCTTAGATGACGCAAATATATGCGTGTTTTCTAAACGGTAAGCTTTACGGATGCGGCGACATCGAGTATATGAACGACCTATTTCGCGATTACGTTGTTAACTGCGAGATGTACGGAAAAGACGATTGCACATTCCGAATAACTACGAAGGAGAAAGCTCGCAGATTATTAATTAACGAAACTATCTACGAAAACGGCGAAGCATTAAAACGATTGGAGGACGAATAAATGGCGGATAAACAGTACTTAGACTTAGCGCGACACATATTAGAGAACGGCGTTGAGAAGTCCGATAGAACCGGAACGGGCACGCTGTCGACGTTCGGTTATCAGATGCGCTTTAATCTTCGCGAAGGCTTTCCGTTGCTTACAGCAAAGAAGCTGCACTGGCCGTCAATCGCGCATGAGCTGCTGTGGTTTCTAAGCGGGGATACAAATACGAAATATTTAACGGATAACGGCGTACGAATATGGAACGAATGGGCTGACGAAAATGGTGACTTAGGTCCGGTATATGGACAACAGTGGCGTAATTGGGAGTCGCAATATCGGCTAGATTGTATCGATAATAGTTTTGTTGAGTTATCGACCGATCAAATTGCCGATGTTATAAAGCAAATTAAAACGAATCCAGATAGCCGTAGGTTACTAGTTAACGCTTGGAATGTCGCTGACTTACCGCATATGGCTTTACCGCCTTGTCATTTCGCATTTCAATTCTACGTAGCAAATGAACGCCTGTCATGCCAGCTATACCAGCGATCCGGCGACGTATTCCTCGGCGTTCCGTTCAATATCGCTAGCTACTCGCTGCTAACGCACATGATCGCGCACGTTACCGATCTAGAAGTTGGCGAATTTGTTCACACGATTGGTGATGCGCATATATACACGAATCATATCGCTCAAATAAAAACGCAACTGACAAGAGAGCCGCGAAGTCTTCCAGAGTTGCGTATTAAAAGAAAAGTCACGGATATCGACGACTTTACGTTCGAAGATTTTGAGATTATCGGATACGAGCCGCACCCTAAATTAACCGGAAAAGTAGCGGTATAAGAAAGGACTGATTTTATCGGTATACTAACGAATCTAGCGATGTCAACGCAATTACTTACGAACCCGACCGCCAAGCCGCCGGAGCCTCCACCGCCAGACCCGCCTCGCATTACCGAAGAAGAGGCGGCGCTGCAAAAGGCGGAAGCTGATGCGGAAAAGAAAGACGAACGCATACAGGCGCTTGAGAACGAAGTGGAGACGTTGAAGGCGGAAGTCAAAGCGAAACATAAGACGCGACCTAACGAAAGTGTTAACGAAAAGCCAAACGCGAAGGGACCCGCAAAGCAAAGCGTATGGCAAACGTTCGAGGCTTCGGCTTATACGGCGGATTGCCCCGAAGGTTGCAGCGGAATAACAGCGACCGGCATAGACGTAACCGGAACGATCTACCACGCCGGCAAGCGCATCATAGCGGTCGATCCGTCAGTGATTGCGTTGGGCTCGACGGTCGAAATAAAGCAGGCGGACGGCACGACGTTTGAAGCTGTGGCGCTCGATACTGGAGGCGCAATTAAGGGCGCCAAGATTGACGTATTAGTTGCGAATGAAACCGACGCGGTACAGTTCGGACGGCAGTCGGTTCAGGTTCGCGTAATAAATTAACGGGAGGGCGATCGGATGGTTTATGACGGACTAGCAGCGATCATTGGCGCGAAAGTTGTTGAGGCGAGCGATCATTTAATAGTTTTCGATAATGGAATGCGGATAGAATGCGAAGACATCGAAAGTTACCTAAACGTATCGCAATATAAGGAGGCGGAATAAATGACGGAAACTAACGCTAAGATTCACGTACTGGCTGACGAAACACTTGGCGGCATCAAGCGCGAATACGTAGAGGTCGATCGGAAGGCGGAGGTTGGCGATAAGATCGTAATTGTTACGAAAGCTGATGGCGAGGAGTGGTATAAAAACGGCGATGTTTTTACGGTAGACCGCGAGTATCGTCCCGCAGACGGAGACGTAGAAAGTGACGGGGCTTCATCCGACACGAACAGTAGCGGGCTTATCTATCGCGAAGAATACCGCGTACTCGAACCGACTGACATCGTCCACATTGGTACGCAACGCTACGAATTAACCGATCGCAAGGCGGGAGTGGGCGAGAAGGTTATTGTCACAAAGAGCGATACTTTTCCGGTAGGTCATACCGATTCAGTAGCGTATTATTACACGAGTTTTGACGATGGGACGGTTGAATTGTCTGACGGCGTGACGGGCTCAACATTCTTTGATCGTACGATTGAGGAATACCGTGTACTCGTCCCGGTCGAAGCCGAAGCCGATGAACCGCAGCCAGCCGACATAATCGACGTCGTATCTAATCTGGCGACGCGTGTTGCGGACTTAGAGCGCGAGAATAAAAAACTACGCGCGGCTTTGGACGAAGATATGAAAATCCGATCCGAAAACGCTCGCAGGTACTTAGCGCTAAAAGACGAAATCGACACGCTGCACAAAGACAATCGGACGCTCGGCGAGGAATTGGCTCGGTTGAAGGAAAGTACAACCGGAGTTAAAGGCGAAAAGTTATTTACCGCGGACGAATTGGCGGCAATTATCGAAAGGTTGTTGATGCGCCCATGAAGATCGCCCTAACCGCGCCACTACGCGCAGGTAAGTCGGAGGCCGCCGGGTATTTGTCGCTGCATTACGATTTCCATCCGTTCGCATTCGGCGACGAACTCAAAGCCGCCTTCCATCACGCTTTCCCTTCCGTACCTGAAAAGCCGAAGCCGCGCGCGTATTATCAGAAGTTCGGACAGTGGGCGCGAGAAGCTTTCGGTGAGGACGTTTGGGTTAACGCAACCATGACGAAGGTGGACGCTTACCTGGAGCGGCATGGTTGCGGTTGTGGCGCCGGCCTAGCGCCGATGCTTAAAAACCGCGTGCTTGTCGAGGATTGCCGGCAGCCAAACGAATACGCCCGACTGCGCGCCGAAGGTTTTACGCTAATACGCATTACGGCGCCGGAAGCTTTACGGATTGAACGCGCGAGAAAAGCCGGCGATGACTTCGACTTGGCGGCGCTGAAGCATCCGACCGAGCTTGCGTTGTTAGATTTCGAAGTTGATTACGAAATTGCAAACGACGGCACGATCGATGAATTATACGCGAAACTGGACGCGTTGATGGCGGAGGTGTTGATTTGACGAATATACCGAATCACGAACCGAAAGGAGCGAATATATGGGCGATTTTAACTTAACGCCACAACAGCCGGCAAACGGACTTACGGTACTCGAACTATTCTGCGGAGGCGGGCTCGGCGCAATCGGCTTCAAGGCGGCCGGCTACGACATTGTTAAGGCGCTAGACTTCGATAAGAATGCCGTTAAAGCATACCGTCACAACTTCGGCGATCACGTTGCACAGGCGGATATTAACGCAGTAGATGTCGACAGCTTACCGAACACAGACGTTATATTCGGAGGCCCTCCGTGTCAGGACTTCTCGGTCGCAGGCAAAGGCGCCGGCGCTGACGGTGAGCGCGGTAAACTCGTATGGCGATATCTTGAAATCATTGAACGCAAGCAACCGAAAGCCTTCGTGTTTGAAAACGTAAAAGGGTTGATAACGAAGCGCCACCGTCCCACATTCGATGCGCTTATCAGGAAGTTTAACGAAATAGGTTACGAGATTAGTTGGAAAGTAATAAACGCGTGGCATTACGGGGTAGCACAGAAGCGTGAGCGCGTGTTTATCGTCGGAATTCGAAAAGACCTTGGATTCACTTTCGAGTTTCCGAAGCCGTTAGAAGGCGATTATCAGACGCGAGTATTGCGGGATGTTATCGGGGATTTGCCGGAAGTAAATACGGGCACAAATGCGCATGTACAAACAAGAGCGACTACGATAAAACCGGAGCACTCTCTATCAAATCAGCGTTCATATAAAGCGGATTTTAAAGAGGCCGCAAGAACGGTGACAGCAAGTAGGTTGGACCACGCTGAAATACACCCGAAAGCCTCACGACGTTTCACCGTTCGTGAATGCCTTCGAATCCAATCTGCGCCAGATACTTACGTCCTGCCAGACGATATTTCTTTATCGGCGCAGTATCGGATTGTCGGAAACGGAATTGCTTCGCGCGTTGCGTGGTATATCGGACGGGCGCTTGCTGATCAACTGCGGCTTAACTCGAAAGCATAAACGCCTTCAGGATACGCCATGTACGTCTGTTTAGCGGCTTCACCTTCGCCGACCATATAGAAACGCAACGGTAAGTCTTCTTCGCGGAATCCTGCGGTTTGTAGTACCTTACTGGCGGACTTGTTATACGAACGCTTATCGAACTTGAACGGTTCGACGTCAGCTTTTACGTTCTCAGGCTTTGCGCAAACAAGACGGCGTGCTTCCTCGTCGTATCCAAGCGTTAAATAAAACGGCGCTTTGTTAGGAAGGCCGATAATATTACGAGCGCCAGACGATACGTAAATTCTTCTTTGCGAATCAAGCGTTATATATGCGTCGTTATTCTGCGCTGATATCCAATTAATTGCCACGGAAACCACCTCGATTATACATTATACGGAAATTATATTCGCTTTTAGGGCGAAAGTCAAACGATAAGGGGGCGATTGTTATAGGAACGGTCAAAGTGGATCTACACCGAAAGGAACGCGAATTCGACGCAGCCTATGCGCTCGATAACGCAGAAGGCGTTAAGCTGTTGCTCGCCGATTATCAGAAGTTCGTCAGCCGGAAGCGTTGCGGAGATTACGACGCGGCTACGATTCTTATAGATATTCACAAGGCGCTTGATTTAGCGAATTTAACGGACCGCCAACGCCAAGCGATCGAGCTCGTTTACTTCGGTGAACTAACGCAAGCCGAGGCGGGCGAACGGATGGGCATTACGCAAAAGAATGTTAACGAGACGCTAGATCGATCAGTTGAAAAGATTGCGGATATTTACTACTACTGGGCGAGCCATAACGAAGGGTACACGATAGGAGGGCGAATCGATGGATAAAGCGTTGTTGCACGAAACAGTTACGGAAATGTACCAACGAACTAAGGCCGGAAAGCTGGCGCGCCAGGAACGTATCGAAGAAACTATAGCGTTAGTAAACGCTTACTATGACTCTACCGGAGAACAGCCGGACGCTACCGCGCTTGGCCGAATGGCTAATCTCATAATTTACGAGGAGCTTTCCGATTCACACCCGGATAAAGTTACGCGAAATGAATACCCGATTATGAGTGACGAGCAGCTAGCTAGACGAAAGGAGGGGAAGCACCGCAAGAAAAATGATAACCCACGTATAGAGGTTCCATTGTCAATCGGTCAGAATTTCGGAACGGACGGGAAAAACCACTCGTACCCAGTTAGAAGGCAGAGAAGTGAGAGAGAGTCCGCGTATGTGAATAAGGCGTCTCTTTCGAAGAACAAGAGCAGGCGAAGAAAGTATCGCAAGTTCATAAGTGGAAAAGCGCCGGGACAATTCACCGTAAATATCGCCACTGGCGAAAAAACTTATCATTGATTAGGCGCTTATATAGCGCTTTTTATTTTACTGAAAAGGGGACGATTGTATGAGTAAGAAATTGCGAGTTGTGAACACGGAAACCGGGGAGGACTTATCGGAAAGCTATACGCTGCGTCACCGAAACCAAGACGAAGCCTTCCGCCAGCAGCAGGAAAAGACGGCCGATCGTCGCGACTTCTCTAACGCGAATATGTCTAATATTCACGAAGTCTATAGCGCTCTTACGACGGCGCAGTGCGGGTATTTAATGCTTCTCCAGTGCTACGTCGACTATAACGGTGTTCTCGTTAAATCTAGCCGCAACAAAACACCGATGTCAACATCCGACATGATGGGCGTACTGCAGCTCAGCAAGAAGCCTCGGACATTTTACGATTTCTTAGCCGCATGCATTGAACGCGACATTATACGGGAAGCCGACGACGGTTATAGCGTAAATGAACGCTACCACTTCAAAGGAAACTTCGGTAGCCAGTACGTTGTTAAGCTGTATACTGCGAAAATTAAACGCGTGTATAGCGAAGTTAAGGCGACAGACATCGGTCTTATTTATCGTATGCTACCGTTCATTCACTTCGAAACGAACGCACTTTGCGAAAATCCTTTCGAAAAGAATCCGAAGCGTATCCGGTGGTTTAATAGGAAGGAACTTGCGGAGGCTATCGGAGTAACGCCAGACACGCTCGGACGCCGTCTTAAGCAGATGAAATTCGATGGTGAGTACGTTGTTGCGCGTATTAAAGTCGGTACAGAGCCGGAGCGCTTTACGTTTAACCCTAACGTTTTCTATCGACAATCTAAGACGCCGGACAAAACGTTGATTGCGCTGTTTAACGTTAAGAAGGTATAAAACGAAAAAGGACGCCCGTTAAGGCGTCTTTATTTTTGCGCTTATTTCACGTTAAAACGCGCTGACTCGAAAGTCCCGATATAATGGCGCTTGCCTGAATCCGTATAACAATCGATCTGGATCACGTAGCTTCCAGCGCCAGTTTTACCGCGAATCGACTTCACACTAAACGACTTCATTGGCGTAGCGGTCTTAAAGCTTCCGCGCTGCGCCAAACCCGTATCGGTCAGCCCGCCACCTGAGCGCTTTTTATAAACGCCGGCCGTGTAATAAAGCGTGGCCGCGCCTTTCTTTTCGGCCTTCCAATCGACCGACTTTGCGTTGCTTGTATACGTAGTCGCATCCGTATATACGCGAGCTTTATGCCCGAAATTTTCCGTCTGCCAGCCCGACCAGGCTGCGTCTGCTTGCGGCGCCAAAGCGATAGTACTCGCGATCAAAGCCGCGGTGATTACGATTGATTTAAATAAACGTTTCATACGATTTCCTCCTCGACCTGCAGGCGCGCTCCACACGCAGGGCAGCACGCGTCAGGTTTAATTTCTACGTCAAGCCTTGCGTAATTACATTCGTTACAAGCGTATTCAATCATCGTTCATAGCCTCCGTTTCGACTTCGATCCGATAGCCGAAATATTGTAGCATCGAATTGATCCCAATTTGGTAAGCGCGCCCACATCGACCGAAATTGGCGGCGGGGCGCTCGTATAGATCGAGGATCTGCGCTTCCTGCTGCGGTGTAAGTGCCGGTGTATCCGACCATATTTTGCGAATCATAAGCTGCTGCATACCGTTATCGCCTCCGTTTGAGTGCGACGACCAGGCCCGCGATTGCAACGATCAGGGCCGCCGCCGTAATTACGATTGATAAAGCCGTTAACATGGCGCGCTCGCCTCCTTGTGTTTTCGTTTTTGATACGGTACTATAGGAGACACGGGGAGGACTCTCACATCTATCCCCGTATCAACGTTTCTGGCGCTAGTCGTTTTTGCGATTAGCGTTTTTTGCGTTAACGCAGGCTGTTGCCAAATTCGTTAGCGCAATGACGAAGTTTACTATCGCCGTTATAATTAGTACCGTTTCCGCGTTCAATTCGGTTTTCCCTCCTTTCTATAATTCTATTATACGCTAGCGTATAGACTACGTCAACAGTAATTGCGGAAAAATATTCTCTGGCGTATAATTAACGCGAGGTGATCGAAATGAAACTTACGGTAAAACCTCGTCTTGGTGCGGTTCTTTCGCAGCTAGATTGGTCGCAATCCGAATTATCGCGCAGATCCGGCGTTCCACAGGCGTCGATATCTCGGTTTGATCATTCCGAAAGGCATTACGATTGGCATGTCGCATCGATAATGAAAGCAACCGGAGCCAAATACGAAGAATTATTCGAAGTAAAAGAAACGGAAGAGGACGCTGAATAATCGGCGTCTTTTTTCGTCTTGAAATTCAGGTGCGAGTTGGTATAATTATCCTATCGATACCGGTTCGGGAATTCCCGAACCGAAAGGGTGGACGAAATGACTCCGAAAATGAGCGTTATTATACCGGTATACAACGGCGAAAAGTACCTACGCGACTGTTTAGATAGCGTGCTCGGACAGACTCTGAAGAATATCGAAGTTTTGATCGTAGACGACGGTTCATCCGATTCAACGCGGACTATATTACGTTATTACGAAGCCATCGACGAACGGGTTAAGCCTATCTACCAAGCGAATCAAGGACCGGCCACGGCACGCAATAATGCGCTTAAACAAGCGCGAGGCGAATACGTTGCGTTTATCGACGCTGACGATTGGATCGAACGAGAAACATACGCAACAATGTACGAAGACGCCGTCGAAAATAACGCCGATATCGTATTTACAGATGTATGCTGGGATTACGAAGACACAACGAAAAGCTATACGAAAAGTTATTGCGCAAAAGCAAATACGCCGTTAGATAGGGACGAAATAAAGGCGGAAATATTGACGGACTTTTTATATAACGGCTCTTATGGCGGCGTATGGAAGGTAATCCGCAAAAGTTTAATAGATACGTATGGTTTAGCGTTCCCTGACGGTAAGTATCTCGGCGAAGATTGGTTGTTTAATATGGACGCGTTTACGTACTGCCGGACGGCTTACTATATCGATATACCGTTGTACCATTACCGGCAAATAAACGACGAGAGTTTGATGCGCAAATATAACCCGCAGCTATTCGATTCGTACATAAACGGCAATACGCTAGAAACGTACGCGAAACGGTGGGGTTTGTATGACGAAAAGGTTTCGGTTGATCTTGCGCGACGGAAGTGTTATATCGCAGTGAACGGGTGTATACAGAACGAATTTAAGCCGGGCTGCGATAAAGGGCTGCGCGAAAAGCTAGCGTTGATTGAGCGAATAGTCGAGCATCCGAACGTAGGTAAGGCGGTGGAGTTAGCGTTGCAGCACGAGGAAAGCTGGGCGCGACGGATTTACCTGGCGATGCTAAAACGGAAGGCGGTATTCGGGTTGTTCTTGGCGGGGAAAATACTATCGATGAGATGACGTTGAGTTAGCGTCATCTTTTTTCGTATGGTCCGATTCTCAATTACGGAAAACTAATTGATAATGAACACGACTTTATTCGCACAAATCGGCGAAAAACACGACTTTATTCGCACAACCGAAAAGTGGGTTCGCGCTTAGAGCCGCAAGGGATACAGCGATTTTAGGCGCTCAATCACTTCTTAGTCTTGTGAATCACAAGCCTCTGGAACTTCGGCTGCGCCTTCGTCCAGTATTATCGCGATCAAGTAATTGTTAATTAATATCTGCGCGTATGTAGGGAACGAAGTGACCGGAATTAGCGCTATGTTTAAATACATACGGAAAAGATTGCGTTAACTTAACGATAATACCGTATAATTTCCCCCGTTAGTTATCTATGTATTATAGAGGACGTAAAGCTACGTAAAACTTAACGGAAAGGAGGGCGGAAATGGCTCGGAAACTTAGCGAAAAACAAATCGCTGCTATCGAATTTTTATCGCAGCCGAACAGAGGCGGAATGACTTACGATCAGATTGCCGATGAAGTAGGCGTTACAAGACAGACGTTGCATAACTGGCGAAACAGCGATGACTTTTACGAAGAATTAAAACGCAGAATTAAGAAGCAATCGGCCGAAAGAATGCCGGATATCATAGCGTCAATACCCGATCATATTATTAACGATGGGAATGCCGCAATGCTACGGACGTATATGCAGTGGCACGATATGCTGACGGAGAGAACGGAAGTGGACGTTAAGAATGACGGTAATAACATAGCCGATATCAAGGCGGAAATAGAGCGTCTGAGGGCGCAACGTAAAACGGAAGAATAGGCGGACAGTAATATATGAAGCGTTCCGATAGCGGTAGGTTACACCGTTTGACGGGCGCTTTTATTTTATCAGCCGAGGCTCCTTGGCGCGCGACCCCTCGATCACTTTGACGAAAGCCCGTCCGTTTATGCAATATCTTATACATATCGCGCCATCACTACCATATATATAAACGTTGATATATCGCGGTTCATACGATGCATAAATAAAACGTAATACATAACGCAATACAAACACGAATGAATGCCGTCATATCAACGACCACACCGCCCACCCACTGTAACTTAATCCGATAATGTTACACTCGATATGCAAAACGGTGCATACCGTATGAAAAACGAAAAGGGGCGGGGGAGGAAAAACGAAAAGCCCGGGCGCCAGGCACATTTTAAACGCGCATTCCAAAAATTCACTTTGACTAAACGGAGGTGTTCGCAAAATGAAGTACGCAGTATTTACCGATTACGGTCCCGATGCTGACCCGATGTTATTCGAATCGTACGAAGATGCTTACGAGGACTATAACCATCGCGTTAAAACAGAGTCCAGAATAGCGTCATACCTTTGCGTAGTCATCGGCGATTCAAAACGGAGGTGATCGTCATGCAACGAGGAATCGAAAGCATTATCGCTGATTTATCGGAATTCAAAGGCGAAGACGTAACGGTAAGCGATCGCCTGACAACAGACGGCTATTTTATCGCGGTTAAGTTTTCCGAAAAGCTTCCGGAGTCTGAAATCGCAGTAGTCGGCGGTACCAATCCGCCAAAGGAAGCGCTAGATGCGCTAGGGATATCGCTAACAGACGCACCTTATTTCGGAGTGACAAGCGATTTCTTAAGAGGAGCGGAGTGGGCTATCGAACAATTACGTAATAGATAACGATTCTACCACGAAATTAAAGCGCCACAGCCGTTTTAATCCAGCCGGAGGGTATTCGGTAGGGTAAACGTTAGAAACGCTAATTTCGTGTGATTTCGAAGGGAGGACGAAAGGATGGACGAATTTAAAACGTTAAAAGAAATCGTCGAGCAGCTAAAGGATTGCGGATATGAATGCGAGGCAGGCCCGTTATTGGACAACGTGGCATTTCAGAAGCTTATGGATTTGGCGGGCGTAGATGCGGAGTGGTGACGCTTGAAGAGATCGGTCAAGAGTTACGGAGATGCACGGATGAATTGTTTCCTTTCGCAAGCCTAGACGATAAATAGACGCAATCAGAACGAGGCTTCCGCACCCTACGGCGGCGGTCTTTTTGTGCTTGCGTTAGCCTACGGGCCGACCGGAATAGGCTTCCGAGCCTTCCGGTACGCGAGCGAATAAGAAACGAAAAGGAGACGATGTGAATGGCGGACAAACGCGTATCAGACGAGATCAACGTAAAAGTAAACGTAGAGGTATCCGAAGCTATTACCGGCCTCAAAGCGCTTCAGCGCGAAGCAAAGGCGGCGACAAAGGCGTTGGCTGAATTGCGGGAGGAGCAGGTGGAGATTAGCGTTGCTGAGGCGGCACGTACTCTCGAAAAATCTCTCGAAAATTCTAACGTGGATGTGGATGTATCGCAGCTAAAAGAGGCTCTCCGGGTGTTCATACCTACCGCAGTTTGTCGTGTTAGTGCGCAAGAAGCCGGTGAGTCTATGCGAAAACTTCTCGATGAAATCAATAGAGGCGAGCGTTAGAAATGAGTAAGGATTTCGCATGGTCATGCGTTGGGCTAACGTGTATCGCGAAAGGGATTCGCAAGGAGGAAGCGATGTGGTACATCGAAAAAGCAGGCGATCAGATGGGCTACATTGAAGCAACGGCCTCCCTTCGAGCATTACTACATCGTTCTTATTTCGAAGGTTGTCAAAGTATCGCGGCTTTCATTTCGAAAGTAAAACGGGATACGGCCGGTTTGGATAGAGAATCCGTTTTTCGCTTCTTGCATGAAAATGTCGGAGCTTTGGCGATTAGGTTCGTGTGGATTCTGATGAACAACGAAAAAGCACCGCAGGTTTAAACCTCGATGCTTTCGTAAGCTTCCGATATTTCATCGGCCGTTATTCCGATGTATCTCAACGTTTCGCGCTCGCTCGAATGTCCGAGTATAGACATAATGCGCGTAATATCAACGCCGTTTTCGTGTAGCCGATAGCCAAACGTCTTACGTAGCGAATGCGTTCCTATCGCGCCGATTTTATCCGCAATGCCGGCCCGTTCGGCAGCGTCGTTGAGTATCCGGTACGCTTGAACGCGACTAATCGGCTTGCCGCCTCCTTGCCGGCTGGCAAATACGTAGTCTTTATCGTCAGCGTCACTTAGATACGTTTTGATTTCGCGCAACACGGACGAACTAAACGTAATCTTACGCTTTTTCTTACGTTTTTGCTCCGTAATGACCAGCGAATCTTGGCCGCGAAGATCCCCGACCTTAAGCGTTAATAAGTCGCTGATACGCAGCCCAAAAGCGGTTCCGAGCGTCAATAACAGACGGTTGCGACCGTTTAGGGCGTTCTTCAGTTTATTAAAATCGCGCTTAGATTTAATCGGGAATACTTCGTTAGCCATTTCGCTCACTCTCCGTAACTTAATTTTTGTTTTGTTACACTCATGATAGCGAAAATGATGACGAAAGTCAAACGAAATTAAACGAAAAGGAGGCGATCTTTATCGCATGGGTTGACGGACGCTGGTTCAAACCGGCTGAACGCGCTGAATTAATCAACGTTCTAACTGAATACTTAGACGCGTTAGATGAAACGTACGGCGACGACATTCCTGCGTCAGAGATCGCCGATTATTACGAAAAAGCGACCGAGCTTGAGCGGCTTAAACGGATTCATCGATGCGAAGGTAATCTGCTCGAGTTCTCAATCGAATATTTCTCGGACGCACGCAACCCGGATAATGACGGTAACTGGGATGGCTTCGATATAACAGACGTTAGTGAAGCGCCTGATTTCCACGTAGAGATATGCGACATTATGAACGTCGTGTCTTCCGAAAAGGTTAACGAAAAGATAGCGGCAGCGGCGCCACGTTCGCATGCAAAATCGACTTACTTATCGAAAGCCTTTCCGGTTCACGAAATCGTTTATCGGCGCCGGAAATACACGATCATTATTTCGGAAACGCCTTCGGTATCGAAAGCGAATATGGAATGGATTCGGAATCAGCTTAAGTTTAACAAGAAATTACGCGCCGACTTCGGGCCATTATTGTCGCCGCAAGACCAAGCGAATATCATCGATAACTCCGAATCGTTCATCGCGTGGCATCCAGACGGAGATAGCCGAAAGCAGCTCGCGCTAGTCCAAGCGGCCTCTACAGGTCAGGCGTTGCGTGGACGTAACTGGAACGGTACGCGGCCGGATCTTATTATCTGCGACGATTTAGAGGATGCGCGCCCAGGAGGAAACGCCAGTACGCCAGAGCAGCGAAATAGTCTCCGGAACTGGTTCTCACAGACGGTCATGCCGTTAGGAGATCCGAAAGGAAAGCGGACGGCCTTCGTTTACATGGGAACGACGGTCCACATGGATGCGCTTTTGATGCACGTTCTATATAAGCGGTCGGACTTTGTTACGAAAGTTTACCGCGCCATTATCAAACAGCCGGAACGTCTCGATCTTTGGGAAAAGTGCCGGCTTATTTATATTGATCGCGAAAATCCGAACCGATTAGCCGACGCAGAACGGTTTTATAAAGAAAATGAAGCCGAATTATTGCGTGGTAGCCAAGTTTTATGGCCGGAAGTCCAGCCGCTGTTTAAATTAATGCGCTGGAAGTGGGATAACGGCTCCAAAGCGTTCAATACCGAGTACATGAACCATCCAATCGACGAGGAATCGATGATTTTTAATCCGGAAAAGTTCACGTACCACAACGGCAATATCGATTACATGAAATATGATGTTTCCCTTGCGGTGGATTTCGCGATGGGGAAAGAGCGCGGAGACTACTCTGCAATTACGACGGTCGCTATCGATAAGATTAGCGGCTCTATTTACGTTATTGATGCGTTCGGTCAGCGTTTGAAGCCGGACGAGTTTATGAAAGTCATCGTTGAGAAGGTCGTTCAGTACCAGCCGACTGTAATTGCGGCCGAAGCGCAGGCAGCGCAAGAGTTTTTCGTCGATGAGCTTAAGAAGCAGTTAACGAAAGCCGGTTATCCGGCAGATACTCGCGTTAAGAAAATAAAACACCGTAGTCGTAAAGAGCTCCGTATCGAAGCGTTATTGCCTTCAATCGAGAACGGAACAATCCAGTTTGACCGGAGACATGCGCTATTGCTGGAGCAATTCGAACAGTATGGCACCGGAGCACACGATGACGTTATCGATGCGTTAGAAATGGCGGTTTCTGCTGCGGCTAAATCGCGTAGACGCAAAGGCGGCAATGTCGGTAATTACCGTTACTAAACGAAAGGAGGCGTTTTAAATCGTAATTGTAGATCGGAATTTTATTAACCCGTTTCAATTCGTGATACCTGTAGAAGAAGCAATCGGTTCGCGCGAATTCCAACGTATTTGCGATGAGATTAAGCTTTACCGGCGCTATGAAGGCAGCCTAAACGTTTGGTCCGACTATATTAAGCCGGACAATATCGCATATGAACCGACTACACTTTCGATGAACTACCCGCGAAAGTTGATCGATACTATGGCGGCTTGGCAATTCGAGAAAGAGCCGAAAGTATCAGTACCCCCTGATGTAATCGACGATCCAGCGCAAATGATGCAACCGGGTTACGAGCCAAGTGCGGAACAGCAAGCGGAGAATAGTCGTGCTAAAGCGAAAGAGCGGCTATTAAAGTGGGTTTGGGACGACAACCGGATGCATGAAAAGCTATTGGCTGCGGCTAAAGATCGCGCTATCAGCCGTACCGGCGTATACGCCCGATTGCACTACGATACACGTCGCGGCGAAATTAAAATTTTGTGGCATCCTTCGACGGAAGTTATCGCAGTTCATAACGAGTGGGATGCCGACCAATTAGACGCTGTTCATTTTGTAGCGTGGCTTGACGAAGATCAGACGCGTCTTTGGAAACTTTCGTACTATCTCGTATGGAAAGGCGATGAAGAAACCGGCGTCTATGATTGCGAGATTGAGGAAGCCGTTTATGACGACGGATTGTCCTTGCGCGATCAGAGAGTCAAAAGAAAATCGATGGGGCTCGATTTTATCCCGGTTGTTCATATCCCAACGGACAAACTTACGGGACACAGCGAAGGTTACAGTGAGATCGAGAAACTGATCGATACGGCCGACGAAATTGACCGCAAAATATCGGATTACTCAGATGCGCTTCGGTTTGAAATGTTCGCGATTACGTTGCTAACTGACGTAGAATACGATCCGACAAAGCCGTTTCAAGTCTCGCCTAGCGCGATTTGGGATCTAGGTGAATCGGGACAAGACGGAGGAACGCCGGACGCGAAGAAGCTTGAAAGCGGATTTAAATTTAAAGAGGCGATTGAAGCGTACCTTGACCGGATGCAGAAGCGGCTCCACGAAATCAGCGAAGTTCCGATGGTCAATACGGCCGACATGAATACCGGTGGTATTAACGATATGGCGCTGAAGCTGTTATATGGCTCGATCATTTCGAAAACGCAGCGGGCTTGGATCGTTTGGCAGTCCCGTTTACAAACGTTGAACGAATATATCTTGCGTTATATGAAAGCACGCCAAGAACATCCGCGATTCAAATACGACAGTAAGCTTCTATCGCAAGTCGATGAGTATTACGATAACAAAATTATCTTCGGACTTCCTTTACCGGAAGATCAAGCGGCGTTAATTACGCAGTTAGGCGAAGAAATTTCTAACGAAATGGAATCCGTAAAGGGCGCAATCGCTCGAAGCGGAAAAGAAAATCCGGAAGCTAAATTTATGGAGATCTTGCAAGAGCGTAATCTTAAGATGCAATCGCAAGACCCTTACGGTGATTCTGCGAACGGATCGCCGGAAGATGAAACAGAAGAAGACGACGAAGATCCTAACGCATAAACAACGCTTGACCTACGATATGTCGTTAAACTATCGGTTGTTGTTTTGCGTAATCCATAGCCGACGGGCTTTAAACGGAGGTATACGAATGGATGTACAACGAAAGTTATTACGTTTAAACCTACAATTTTTCGCGGAACAGGAACCGGAAGAAACTAACGCTCAAACTACGGCTGGGGAGCCGGAATCAACACCGACTGAGCAAACACAACAACCGGAAAAGACGTTCACGCAGGCCGAACTTGACGAGATTTTAAATAAACGGCTTGAACGCGAGAAAAAGAAGCAGACGGAAGTGGAAGAGCAGCTTAAACGATTAAAAGCATATGAGGAAGCGGAAGAAGAACGCAAAAAGGCAGAAATGTCCGAAGCTGAACGCTTAAGAGTCGAAAAAGAAGAAGCGGCCAAGAAAGCGGAAGAGGCTACGGAAGCAGCTAAAAAAGCTCAAGAAGCGGCTAATCAACGGATTATTAACACGGAGCTTCGCGCTATCGCTCGGTCACTTAACGCAAACGATCCGAATCAAGTTCTCGCGCTACTCGATAAGTCAGCGGTCCAGATTGACGAAGAAGGTAACGTTGTTGGAGCCGAAGAAGCAGTCGTGGCGTTTAAGGCGTCCAGTCCGTGGATGTTTAAGCAACCGATCGGAGCCGACGCAATGGGCGGAAGCAATCCTTCGACTAACAACACTCAAACGGAGATTGTTGCGAAAGAAAAAGAACTCGAAGAGGCTAAACAAAAAGCTCTTAAGGATAGTAGGTACTCCGGAACAGTAACCCGGATATTCAATGAGCTTTTAAGTTTAAAAAACAAACGGTAATTCAGTCGCCTTTATGGCGGCTTTTTTAATTACAAAAAATATTAGGGGGATTAACACATGGTAGCAACTAGCTATGATTTCCAGCAACAGGTTCGCCAAATGCAAGCGAACGTAGATTTAATTTTAACGAAGGCTCCGGTTCTTTTTGGGCTTATCGGCACAGGGGAAGGGCTTACACAAACTAAATTCGAATGGCAGAACGATTATTTGAACAGCGACACTGGCGTCGCTAAAGCAGCGGCCGCAGCGGACGCAACTGAAATCGAGTTGGCTGAAGGAGATGCGCGTAAATTTACTGAAAATGCACTCGTGCAAAACGGTCTTGAAGTGTTACGCGTAACAGCAGTCGATGAAGCTGCCGACAAAATCACTGTTCAACGTGGGTATGATGCGACTACTCCAGAAGCCGTTGAATCTAACGGAGAATTAAAGGTAATTTCTCGTCCACGTCCAGAAGGCGAGGACGTATTTAGAAAGAACGAGATTAACGATCGTATTGTATCGTTCAACTACTCGCAGATCTTCTCTCGTTACGCTTCCGTGTCTCGTACACAGCAGCAAGTTAATACGTACGGAGTTTCTGACGAACTCGATTATCAAGTCAACCTTCGTCTTCAAGAAATGGTTCGAGAGATGAACAACTCCCTTATTTATGGACGAAAATACCAAGGGTCAGCGGCTCAGCCTCGCTCTACAGGCGGATTATTCGCTTTTGCGCAAGAACAAGGATCGAAAAATCAAGACTTCGGCGGAAAAGAAATCACAGCCAAAGGCTTAAACGACGTTATCGAAGAGACTTTTAAGCGTGGCGGACGAGTTAATACAATTCTTTGCGCTCCAAACGTTTCTCGCCAGATTACAAAGCTTGCAGGTGACACTATTCGTACTACTCGCGGAGAAGGTCAAGTCGGTTATCAAATCATGTCATTCATGAGCGACCTACCTGGCGGCGCAGTTTCTCAAGTTGTTGTTGACCAAAACATGCCGAAGGACCGCGCTGTTTTACTCGATCTCGATAACATCAAAGCTCGTTATCTAACTCCTGTATACGACCAAGACGCTACACCAAACGGCGCAGATTATTTCTCTCGTGTAATTCGTGGCGAACTTGGATTCGAGATCAAGAACGCGAAAGAATCAGTTGCAATCCTTTCCGGCATCTCTAAATCTGTTTCCTAATATGACGGGGCCTTTTATGGCCCCTATTATAATTTGAAAGGAGTGAGGCCGTAAATGGCTTTAAGTAAAGAGGATGTACAACGCCTTAACATGTCGATGCCGGTTGCGAATGACCTTAAACTCGGCGACCTATTAGCGAAATTAGAAGCAAGTTCGGGCGCAACTGTAGAAGTCAAATGGGCGGACGTCACCGGAAAACCTTCGACTTTCCCACCATCATCTCATACGCATACAATCGCGAATGTCACGAATTTACAGACTACACTGGACGGTAAATTGACCGCATCAAAAGCGGCGGCTCAAGCGAACAGCACAGCGACAGACGTTGCCGGTCTTGTAACGGACTTTAATGCGTTGCTTGCTAAATTAAAAGCGGCTGGGTTGATGGCGTAATGGCAGAATACAAGACGTTACCAAACTACGAATTTATGAGAGACGGTTTGCATCTCGTTTTTAACGGATACGGCGTATATAAAACGAATGTCGAGAAGGAAATCAAAGCGCTTGATGCGGCTTCACCGTTTATTCAGCGCGTAGATGAGCCGGACCCTAAACCTAAAGCTGCTAAAGCGAAAAAATAACGGAGGTGAGTCATGTGGCGGTATCAAGTCGACTAGCAACGCGATTAAGTAGAGTGGAAGGCGTCACAGCGGACGATATTGCCGCATGGATCGCCGAAGCCGAAGCTGAGTCCGGTCTAACTGCGGAAGAAAACGAAAATGCAGTCCTATTTTTGGCGCTGGCAATCGCATATGAAACTATCGCGAGTGATGCGGCAAGGTTTTTTAGTTTCCAAGACGGAGAAGAATCGGTAGACAAAACGAACATTTTCGCTAATTATATGCAACTCGGAAAAGACGCCCGAAAAGATTATCGCAAAGCTTATCGGAGAAGCGGCGGCCAGATGCATCCGAAGCGAGCTGATGATCGATGAGTAACCAAACGGAATTAGATCGCCAGCTTAAAAAGGTTTCGATGCAATATCGCAAGTTGAACGCGAGCCAACAAGAGTACGCGATAAAGGAGATTGGACGAATCCGACTTGAGATCGTTGACTTACTTACGGAGTACAGCGGCAGCGACGGAAAAATTAAAAGGCAGCGCTTGAACAAACTACTTCGCGAGTTAGATACGATTGAAAAGCTCGTGCGAACTACCGGTATGAGCGCCTTCGAGAAAATATTTGACGATACAGCCTCGACGACTTCAGACGCAGTAAAAACGGCGTTTGTAGATTCGGTAGGCACCGCAGCTATATCCGGAGTTGCTTTCGATAAGATCAATAAAAACGTTGTTCGTTACATTGTAAATCGAGTAGGCGACGATGGTTTAGTATTGTCCGACCGCGTATGGCGATTTGCTGGTGATCTGCGCGACGAGCTTTCGAAAGCTATTCGGACGGGAATTATAACGGGTCAATCCGTTAGTGAGATTAGCGCTAATGTACGTAAAGTATACGAAAACGACGCATGGAAAATCAGGCGGTTGGTCGTAACCGAAGGGAATACGGCGCATAGAGTAGCGGCGTCTTACACCGGACAGCAAAGCCAAGTCGTTAAAGCAATGCGTGTTCATCGCGGTAAGGCTAATCGGCCAGATCACCGATGCACACAGCTTGAACTCGAAGACCGTTACGGAATGGGCGCCGGACTGTACAAACCGGATGATCCGGAAATTTATATGATGCACATAAATTGTACCGGCTATTTAACGTATGAACTATACGACAAATACAAATAGGAGGTGACTGCGTGATAACACCGGAAGACATCGCGTTTATGAAGCATGCGCGAAAAGAAGTCGTTCAAGGACGAACTCATGATGTTGTTTTATTTTACGAAGGAGAAGTCGTAAGAGATCCGATAACAAACGAGCCCTTACCACAACAAGAACCGCCAAAACGGATTGTTCCCTCCGTAGTCACCGAAATAAGTTCGCAGGTTAAGATCGATAAGTATCTAGCGGATGGGATCGAAGTTCAATCCGGCGATATTTGGTTCTCGATTGCTATCGAACTGATCGAAGATATTTACGAGTCTCTTAAAAGCGTAATCTATGACGGAAAGACCTACGAGATATTATCCGTAGATAAAAAAGGAATCGGAGCAAGAAACCGCGCCGAGATCGTTGGGAGGCTGAGAAGATGAGTCGATCCCAGGTACGTATTTCAGTCGAAGGCCTTAATCGAGTTGTGCGTGGTCTTGACGCAACGCAATTCGTACAAGAAGTTGACGAAGAAACTGAAGCACAAACACTTTTGATGGCAAACGAATCAGCTGAGGAGGCTCCTGTGAAAACAGGGAAACTTCGAAACAGTATTATAGCCAGTCCGGAAAAGGTTGCGACTGCGCTGTGGGAGTATGGATCGGACGTAGATTATGCGAAGATCCAAGAATACACACACAAAACTCAAAGCGGATTTATTCGGAATGTTGTATGGAGAAACGAACGTGTCTTTAGAGGGAAAATACTTCGCTTAGTACGGGAGTTAGGCCGATGAGGCAAATCGATGTTCAATATTCGATCATCCAACATCTCGCTAAGAAAACCGGATTTGAGGTCGTGTGGGTCTATGATGGCGTTGTATTACCGGAGACCAAGCCGTTTATTACGGTCCAGCAGAGGCAGAACACTCCGACAGTTGTTTCGAAACAACGGGAATCTGTGCGAATGGTTTACCGATTCCAAATCGGACTTCACACAAACACCGCAATAGAACGAGCAACCGTACAGGAGCAGCTTAATCGGATATTCTTATTCGATAAAATAGCGCTTATTAACGCAAATGAACCGAGCCAAACGCTCGGTCTTTTTTATGTCAATTTAACGGCGGAGGTTCCATTGCCTGCGGAGGAAGTAGCGGATAAGACGCAGTATCATCGCGTTTATTTTGACATCGAGATAGATACGACATTGAACGCATAACAAAAGGGGGACTTAATTTGGCGGTAGAATATCGCGGAGAAGAGATTTTATACGCAGCGGTAATCGAAACGGATGCGGGCGAAAAGATGATCCGTCCGTTTAACCAAACGAGCGGAACAACAAGTATCGAAGCTGACTCGATCGACTTGGATACGAAAGATAAAACCGGAAGTGACTACGGAAAGGTAACGCAATCAGTCTCGCTTGAGGGCGTTATTACAGAAGGCGATCCGTTTATTAAGGCGATGAAAAAGAAAATCCGAAATAAAGAGTTCGTCAAAATTTACGAAATCGATACTCGGACTAAAGAGGCGGAAAGTGGTATGTATATGATTTCTTCGTTCGAACGCGAATTTGGAAACGGAGATTTCGCAACGTATTCACTTGAAGGCGCATTGAACGGAGACGTTACGGAGGAAACTCTAACGGAAATTCCGGCAGGAGCACCGTCTTCATCAGCGCCAGCTAGCGGAGATACAGGCACAGGAACGACTACACCTTAAGGCATCGCTTAATCGCGGTGTCTTTTTTACTTAACGAATAAAAACGAGAAGGAGACGATTATATGGCACGTTTTGAAATCGAAGGAGAAGAGTACGAATTAAAGCTAACGTTCAAGAGCGTTAAACATCTTGATGGTTTATACAAAGGAGGCTCGTTCGAATTAATCGGTAAAGCGCTTGTCGGGGATTTGGAGACGTTTGTAAACGTTGTACATGCGGGGCTTTTTCACACCGGTAAGAATATTTCGATTTCTAAGGTTAGGGCAGCTATCGAAGAAGGAGTCGAGAAAGAAGATCTCGATATGGATACGATTCTTAAGATCACGAACGAGGTTGTATCGAACAGTTTTTTCTACAAGAAAACAGCGGAAAAGCTTCTGAAGAAAGATCCGAAAGCGGCGGAAATGCTGGCGGGGATTTTGGAATAGATCAAGTACTGCGCGATGCCTGGCGGTATTTATCGTTAAAGCCTGACGAAGTTTACGCACTTACACCGCGGGAGTATTACATCTTAATCCAGGCGCAGCAAGACAAAAAGTTCGATCAATACGACGACTTGGCTTCACTCGCGATGATGATCGGAAAAGTTCGTTCAGCCAAGAAAAGCATTAAGCAATCCGATTTATTCAAGCGTCCTAAAACAGCGGATGATGAGGTCGATATCCCGCAAGAAGTTATTGCAAAACAGCAACAGGCCTCCGAATGGCTATCGCAATTTGACATCAAATAAGGAAGGAGGGGCTATATGGCGGATCAATCGATTATCGTCCGGATTGGCGCCGATATTTCCAACCTAACTACGGAATTGCAACGATCGCAGAACTCGCTTAGAGACTTCGGTTCGCAACTTCAAAGTATGGGCCAATCTATTGCGTTAGGATTCGGAGCAGTCGCGGCAGGCGTAGGCGCCGGGTTAGGATCTGCGGTTAACAAAGCGATGGACTTCGAGGCGCAGATGTCTAACGTTAAGGCGGTATCTGGCGCAACCGGCGAGACGATGGAAAAACTTACGGATTTAGCAATCGATATGGGCGCGAAGACGAAATTCAGTTCGTTAGAAGCCGGCCAAGGTATTGAGGAACTTATTAAAGCCGGCGTTTCGTTAGAGGACATCATGGGCGGCGGTCTAGCGGGTGCGCTCGATTTGGCGGTTGCCGGCGAGTTAGATCTCGGAGAGGCGGCCGAAATCGCTTCGACTGCGCTAAACGCATTTAAGAAAGACGGCCTTTCAGTTACGCAGGCGGCGAATATGTTGGCGGGCGCGGCTAACGCATCAGCGACGGACGTTCACGAATTAAAGTACGGCCTATCTATGGTATCGGCGGTTGCTTCAGGCGTCGGGATGTCGTTCAAAGATACGTCTACAGCACTCGCTATATTCGCGCAAAACGGACTCAAAGGTTCGGATGCCGGTACGTCACTTAAAACGATGCTATTGAATCTAACGCCAAGCTCAAACGAAGCTTTCGAGACAATGAAAGAGCTCGGATTAGCTACGGACGACGGTGCTAATGCGTTCTATGACGCTGAAGGTAACGTTAAGTCGTTCGCAGAAATATCGCAAGTTCTTCAGGATAAACTTAAAGGGCTTACGTCGCAACAACAACAGGCTGCGCTAAAAACGATGTTTGGTACTGACGCTATCCGGGCTGCAAACATCATGATGAAAGAAGGCGCAAAAGGCGCCGAGGAAATGTGGAAGGAAATGTCTAAGGTCACTGCGGCAGAAGTTGCGGCGGAGAAGATGAACAACCTTAGAGGCCAGATCGAGGAGCTCAGTGGAGCCTTTGAAACGGCACAAATCTCCGTTGGTAATGCGTTACTGCCGGCGTTGTCTAAACTCGTTAGTATTGCGCAGTTCCTAGTCGACGGCTTTAACAAGCTCTCTCCGGGTATGCAAAAATTTATAGCGTACGCTGGCGCGGCCGTCACAGTCATTACCGGCTTAGTCGCTGTTTTTGGCGCAATTTTAATCTTCATAGGATCGGTCGTTTCCGCAGTGGGAACGCTCGCAGCGGCATTCGGTTGGGTAGCTGTCGAATTAGGCGTTACGAGTTCGGTATTGCTCCTAATTATCGCTCATATCGGAATGGTAGTAGGAGCCATCGTCGCGGCAATCGCAGCCATCGCGTTGTTAATCAAAAACAACGAAGCCATCCGCACTAAGCTAGAAGCCTTGGCGAACACGATCGGCGCAAAGCTAGCACCGGCTCTTGCGACACTGAAGACACTATTTAGCGGACTAGCAACGGTTTTAACGGGCGACTTCGCAAGCGGAGCCGATAAGTTGCGTCAGATATTACCGGAATCAGTCGTTCAGTTAATCATCGCAGGCGCTACGGCCGTACAGAACGCGATTACGAATTTGATAAGCGCTGTCAATAAAGCGTTTCAGGGCGACTTCAGTTCTATCGCGCAATACATTCCGACAATCGTAGGTATGCTGGTTGGAGGACTTCCCGGCCTAATTATCGCAGGAATGCGATTCTTGCCGGCAATCGAGCAAGGGCTGCAGACGTACCTGCCGACGTTCCTAAACGGATTCGTTAATCTCGTAACTTCTGTCGTAAACGCGATCACTACGAATCTACCGAAGCTCGCGCAGGCAGGCGTTCAGATTATAACAGGACTTCTATCCGGACTTACGCAGGCGCTTCCGAATATTCTAACGGCCATTACGCAGGTCATAACGACGTTGGTCCAATCGATCACAACGCTTTTGCCGATGCTTCTAGGTGCGGGCATCTTAATCATCACGTCGCTGATTCAAGGAATTGTTTCTGCGCTTCCGGCAATTATTACGGCGGCAACGCAATTACTAACGATGTTGATTACGACAATTGTTACGTTACTGCCGATGATCATCGAGGCCGGCATCCAGATTTTGAATGCGCTGATTAACGGAATCATCCAGGTTCTTCCACAATTAATCGAGGCGGCGCTCCAGCTTATTATGGCGCTAATTGAGGCGATCACAACGAATCTACCGTTAATACTCGAAGCTGGCATCCAAATTTTAACGTCCTTGGTCGACGGAATTATTACGATGCTTCCGAAGCTAATCGAAATGGCGCTGTTCTTAATCGTCAGCTTGGTCCAGGCGCTGATTGACAATTTACCGAAAATCATCGAAGCAGGCGTTAATTTGATTATTGCGCTAGTCGACGGATTGATTAAGGCACTACCGCAATTGGTTTCGGCCGCGATTACGCTTTTAGGCGAGCTTATCGCTACTATCATAAAATTCATACCCGATCTAATCGATTTAGGTCTGCAGTTGTTGTTTGCGCTAATCGATGGTTTAGCGAAGGCAATTCCGGATCTCTTAGAAATGGGTCTCGAAATAGTTATGGACTTAGCGGGCGCAATCGGTGATAACGTAAGCAAAGTGTTCGACGCAGGGGCCGATTTGATTAAAGGCTTATGGGACGGTATTAACTCCGTGAAGGACTGGATTCTCGGGAAAATCGGCGACTTTGCCGACAGCATTACGGAGGGAATCAAAAGCTTCTTCGGTATTCACTCGCCTTCTCGTGTATTCCGTGACGAAGTCGGTAAGTTCTTACCGCTAGGTTTAGCGGTCGGTATCGAACGTAATATCGGAGCTGTTCAGTCGGCGGCAGACGCAATGGCAAATGCGGCCATGATCGACGCACAGGACTACGCGTATAATCCGTCAATGGCGTTGACAGGCGGCAAGATGGCGAAGGTTAAACACGCCTTCGAAGCGTCGGTGGCGAAACCAGACGAGGGGCAGCCGATGCACATCGAGCTTGTAACCGTGATGGATAGCGAAGAGATCGGACGCAGAACCGAGCGTGTTGTAAGTGCGGAACAAGGACGGAAAATTTCGATTAAAAATCTGATGCAGGGGTGAATGGGATGAATACGATTATCACAACGATAAGCGGTACAGTCTATGATTTAGAAAAGATCGGAATTACAACCCGTGAATTTAATCCGTCATCCCCCTCGCCTCGCAATGAAGCGGAGCAGGTTACCGGCGTGCACGGGCTTGTCGATTGCGGAACAACATACGACGCACGTATTATAAAATGTTCGTTCTATTTAAAAGCGGCCGATGTCCCTGACTACTATTTAATGCGTGACGAAGTTTTCAAACTGTTCGATTCGAGGCAGCCGTTTTACATTACGGAATCATATAATCCAGGTAAGCGATGGCTCGTGAAAACAAATGCTGAATATTCGATCGATCAGCAGTGGATTTACGGCATGTTTGATGTCGATCTTGTTGCGTTCAGCCCGTTTGCCGAGTCGATTGGTACGACGCTAGATTCGTTTACTTTCGACTCGAATCTCTGGCAGATCGGCGGAGGTATGATTGATGAGACTCCAACGTATAAGCACAAAACAACCGCGTTTGAAATTTTTAACGCGGGAACCGAAACGATTACTCCTCGCCAGTTTCCGTTAGTCATCGTGTATAAGGGCGCGTCTAATAACCTGACGATTACAAACAAGACGACGGGTGACGTCTGGAAATACTCCGGATCAACGGCGGCGGGAGATACGATCATTCTTAATGGAGTACGAGCAACGAAAAACAACGTTAGCATATTCGGTGCTACTAATCGAAAGCTACTTACGATAGCGCCTGGTTGGAACGACTTTAAATTATCAGGTACAAGCGAAAGCTTCGAGATATCATTCGACTTTCGCTTTTACTATTTGTAGGGCGGTGGTTGCGTGAAAGATTTATTCATACGGAGCCTTGCCGGCCAATTCGAAATGTTAACGGATTTTGACGTTGTCAGACAAAACGCGATTAACAACGAGAAAACAATCAATGTGAACGGCGTTCTAACAGATCGTAACAAGCACGCCTTTCCTTTGGTACAAAACGAGAATTACTTGATCTACGGCGAAGAGGAGTACGTCATCAAAACTTCCACTATCAAACCTATCGGTAACGTTCTGAAAGCTGACGCAACTGCAATCCATCGAATGTTTGTCGACCTTTCCGATATGTACATCTACGATGTCATCAAAGGTGAGAAGGCCCTTTCGATTGAAACGATGCTTGCTTTCGCACTTAAAGGTACGGGATACACTTACGAAGTAGATACCGCCGATATTGCAAAGTCGACTACCGTTGAGAACTTCGGAGACTCAAAATCACTCTCATTACTTAATTCAATCGCCGAGAAATTCGGAGTGGAATATGAATGCATGAACAAAAAAATATACATCGCAAAAGAGATCGCAAGGTACACCGACAATCAACTTCGGTACTCGTTCAATATCAATAACCCATCTAAAGATATCGACACAAACTCGCTTAAAACGTACATTCGCGGGTTTGGTAAAAAGAAAGAAGACGGAACTTACGTTGCTACTGCGGAGTATAAAAGCCCGTTGGCCGATGTATTTGGTGTACGTCATGCAGATCCGGTACGAGACGAAAGATATACCGATGAGTCGAGCCTGCTAGCGCAGATAAAGTCGGAGCTTCACGATCGTATAGATATTTCGATTTCCCTGACATACGTCGAGTTACTTGCGCAGGGAATTCAGGATATACGCAAAGGTGATTACGTATGGTGCATCATTGAGCCCTTCGATATTGACTTACGTATCCGCGTCGTTGAGGTGGAGGACTATTCGGATACAGGAAAGTCTCCGAAATATACTCTCGGAACAATTATGCGTAAGTCCACCGATATTGTTTCCGATTTTAGGCGCACTCAAAAGACTATATCGAAAATCATTGATTCATCGACGGGAAAGATTCGAGAAGGTTCTATAAAAATCGGTGGAAATACTGTATTCGATCCGGGATACGATCCGACGAAACTCAACATTCCTCAATACGGGCTGGCATCGGCAAATTCAGACGGGTTGATGAGTTCGGTTGATTTCATAAAACTGGCGAATATTCTTGTCGGTCCGGATGGTCAAGTAGTAGTCGCGTTAGCTTCAGACAACACCGACGGGTTAATGAGTGCGGAAGATTTCACAAAGTTAAAACGGATAAAGATGCCGATTTCGGGCGAAGTCGACATGCAGTCGATTTTAGATAGATTGACAGCGCTCGAACAGGAAGTCGGAGGGCAGGTATAAGGAGGAGACAAATGCCGAATTACCCTTACAAAAAAGCGGGCAGCGCTTTCGATCGTAATTTTAGAAACAGCTATAATGACAATCTAGAAGATATTGCGGAAGACATTAGCGGAGCATATGGCGATCTAAGGGCTCACATTAAAGGTCCTGCAGCCCATACGTCCGAGCAAATAATCCATTTTGACGGATTAACAGTCTCAGACGAAATTGAGAAAGCGAAAAACCGAATAAACAATTTAATTTTAAATGCTGACGGAACCAACATAAAAGAGGTTGTGGATGCACGCGTAGACGATGATGGTTTTGTGTATCCTGTATTGAAAGAAAGATTGGATGCAGATAAGGGAGAAATTAAGACTCAACTGGAAGCAAATAAGAACCAACTAGCAGAAATGTACAAGACGGTTGAATTAATAACCAATTCGCAGGATGCTTTAAGCTATTTGAATAATGTGGAAGCAATGACTACATTTAAGGCGCGGGAAGAAGCTTTATTTTGGCCGCAATCTGCAAATATAAACGAGCTGACAAATGAAATCTATGTTGCTTCCCAAGAAAATGAAGGAACAGAACTGAGAATTGAAATTCGCGATCTTGATACCGGGAGTTTCAAAGAAAGAAAATCAATCCCTATAGAATCTGGCGCATACACTGAGGGGCTGTCATTTTTTTATAATGACCAAGGTAACTTATGCTTTATCGTTAAAGCTTCAAAAAGGTCTGGATATAACATTTTTAATTACGATACAGGAGAGCTCTCGGATTTAATTATAGCTGATGTAAGTAGTAAATACGCGGCTAACAAATATTATTTTGCTTCGATAACCGTAAATCAATCCAGCATTCATGCTTATGTGTACACTTGGGAATCGATAAAGATGGGGAATCCCGTTCTATACACCGATTTTACTGTAGACTATATTCCTAACTTGGAGAAGGTACAAGGCATAACCCTAAATGATGGGTTCCTATTCATGTCACACGGTAAAAGCAACGGGAGGCCGGCTATATCCGTGTACAACCTAACTGGGGAGCTTTTGAATTACTATATTTACACAAAAGACTCACTCGCTAGTGCGATCAATAAAAAGTTTTCTAACTTCATTCCGAATATTTACAACTATAACTTTGAAAATGAATCGTGCTGTGTGTACAAAGGAGATTTAGTTGCAGTTCAGGTCGTGAATAACGCCGACGTTGTTCTTGTACGGCATAATCGAATGCTGGGGTATTCCTTGGATGTAAACGTAAACCAATCTCGCAAAGATACGGGATGGATGGGCACAGAATTATTAAATGGGGCAACTGCCTACTCTCTAGAACGCCTACCAAGAATACGAAGAATAGGAAATAAAATACGTCTAGAGGCCGAACTAAAAGGCATAACGACTATGGACACAGAGTATATAAGCTACTATCCTGAGTGGTCGCCTGATAGAGTGTTGGCCTTTACGATTCCAACATCAGGAGGGTACAATGCAGTTTGTCAAATCCAACCGAACGGAAAAGTTAAAATATTATCCACAAGACACCCTAGTCCTGATGTGAATTCCTGGTACCCAATTGTCTTTGAGTGGTATTTGAATTAATTCACGCGGCGACTATTTAAAGGGAGGTAACGAAATTGACTATTTATAAAAATGGCTCTTACGCGTTCGATATAAACGCAATAACAGAAGGGAATTACCAATCAGCTTTTATATTTTCAACGCAAGATATTAATACGGCAAAGTTGATATTTTATTTACGCAAGGACGGCATCCCATTGCCACTATCAGCAGTGACTGGAAAAGTAATCCTCGTTCCGTCCAGCGGTAAGCAGAGATTACGAGATGTCACGATAGTTGATCCGTTGAAAGGTATCGCAGAGTATGTTTTAGATGAGGACGAAATCAAAATGTATGGCAAATTCAACTGTCAACTCATTCTGAAATATACGAACGGGCAATCACTCTCTGCTCACAAATTCGGGTTTGAAGTATCGCAAAGTCTTGCTGACCAGAACATCATACCTCTCGCAGAATATTACGTCGATGATTTCGAATCATTAAAGGCGTTAATCATAGCGATGTATGACGAAGAAACAGCGATGCTCGACGAATTAAAAGCGAAGTTCTCTGATCTCGACCGAATTGAGACGAAAGAGGGAGCGCAGGAAAAGGCGGATGCAGCGGAAGTTAATGCGAAGGCTTATACGGACGAACACGCAGCTAAGACGGACAATCCACACAAAGTAACGAAAGCTCAAGTCGGGTTAGCCAACGTCGATAATGTCAAACAAGCGGAGAAAACTGAGTTTGATAACCACGTCAATGATACGAGTAACCCGCACGCTGTGACAAAAGCGCAGATTGGCTTATCGAATGTAGATGACGTACAGCAGGCGAGTAAGAAAGAATTTGATGCGCATGACGACGATACTACGCGGCATATTACGGCTGATGAGCGCACAGCTTGGAACGCTAAAGAAACAACGAAGGGCGCGCAAGAAAAAGCTGATAAGGCGCTTGCTGACGCCAAGACTTACGTATCTAACTTTTCGTGGGTTGTTGCGACTTTGCAGAACGGCTGGTCTCACTACAACGGCGGCGAAGATGTAGTTTTTGGAATTGATGCGTCGAAAACAGTATGGGTACGAGGGGAAGCAAAAGGAGGCGTTGTTGGAACTACGGTTTTTACACTCCCTGAAAACATGCGGCCGCCACGATCTATGGGTTGTATACAAATAGCATCAGGATCGGCACAGGTTGCTCGGATTGCATACAAATCTACTGGGGAAGTCATCGTAGAAAGCGTATCCAGTAACACGAACTATATTAAATTTGATTTCGCGTTTAAAACGCTGTAGAGGAGGCGTTATCAAATGAAACAAATATACAAATACGACAACAAAATGAATTATGTGCCGTCAGAAAATATGATTATCAATGACGGCGAGGATATTCCGGAAGGGTACACAGATATCCCTCCTGTTAATCCCGACGGCGCCGGCATGTATAAACCGGTGTTCGATAAAGGCAAATCGGAATGGCGCGAAACAGCTACACAGGAGTATATCGATAGTTTACAGCCGCCTGACCCCGGACCGTCAGAAATCGAAGTCCTTCAGAAACAAGTGGCGGATTTATACTACTTAATCGCGTTAGGAGGATCGTAAATGACAATCGATTGGTATACGTATATTAAAGGATTTTATGAGAACGGCCTTTGGACGAAGAAGCAGGTGCACGACGTTGTTGCGGTAGGACGTATCACGCCGGAACAATACGAAGAGATTACCGGAGATCCTTACGATCCGGATAATCCGCCTAGTGAAGATATTGCTTAATTAACGGAAAGGAGGGCGCCATAATTGGGCGAACTAGACGTAATTAAATATTTTTTAACGCAAGGGCCCTTCGCGGTCCTTTTTACGTGGCTTCTTATTTACGTCATGAAGTCGAACCGGGAACGCGAATCAAGGCTGCAGGATCTACTCGATAAGTTTAGCGATAAGTATGATGTCATCATCGATAAGATCGATAGACTCGAAGAAAAATTTCGCGGAAGAGAGTAACCAAATAAACGCAATACGCCCGTCAGGTGAGAGTCCCGGCGGGCTTTTTTAATTTCGAAAGGAGACGATAAAATGGCTATTTCAGTTCGAAAGAATCTCGTCGCATCAAGTAAGTATTCCGTTAAGTGTCCGTATTCAATGGATGCGAAGTATATTACGTTCCACAATACCGCTAATGACGCTTCAGCGGACGCAGAGATTCGGTATATGATCGGAAACACAAATTCAACGAGCTATCATTTCGCGGTCGACGATAAGGAAGTCGTTCAAGGAATTCCGACGGATCGTAACGCATTCCATTGCGGTGATGGTAACGGAGCAGGTTCCGGAAACCGTACGTCTATCGGCGTAGAGGTTTGTTATTCGAAATCAGGCGGCGCTAAGTACAAAGCGGCCGAAAAGCTGGCGATTAAGTTTATTGCGCAACTGTTAAAAGAGCGCGGCTGGGGCGTTGATCGTGTCCGTAAGCACCAGGATTGGTCCGGAAAATATTGTCCGCATCGCGTGCTCGCTGAAGGACGTTGGGAATCTGTAAAGGCGGCAATCGCGGCGGAACTTAAAGCGCTTGGCGGCAAGTCGGCGTCTAAACCTGCTGCTTCAGCGCCAAAAGCTTCCGGGTCTACTTATACCGTCAATAAAGGCGACACACTTTCCGAAATCGCGGAGAAAACAGGCGTAAGTATGGCGAAACTTCAATCGTACAATGGCATCAAGAACGCGAATAAAATTACGGTCGGCCAGGTGCTCAAACTTAAAGGCGGATCGTCTAAACCGTCGTCCGGCGGTAAGAAATACGTTTACCTGCCAGCTTCGGCCGATTCTTGGCGCATCTATCCGACTAACAAAGCGCCAGTTAAAGGAAATGAGTGCGGATACTTGCGTCCTAAGAAATTCGGCGGTCTGAAATACGAAATCCTTGCGAACCCGCAAACGGACGTCTATACGATCAAGACGGATCAGTTCGGAAAAGTAAATATCTACGCTGCGAAATCAACCGGCGCGACAGTAAAATAACGAAAGGGAGACGATATTATGAATACGGAGAAAATTAGCGCAGGAACGGTCGCTCGATTCGTGCTTCTTTTGGTTGCGCTTGTAAATAGCGGATTAACAATGACAGGGCACAGTCCGATTCCGATCGACGAAGCCGGCGTGCAGGACTTCATTTCGTTGGTGTTCCTCGGAGCTACCTCGCTCTGGGCATATTGGAAAGATAATAAAGTAACGAAGACCGCACGTACAAAAGGCGAGTAAATAACGAAACTTTTAGCGAGTGCTTACGTATGATAACGTAGGTGCTCGCGTACATAAAAACTCATTGCGGATAAGTTTGGCGCCGTAGTATAATTTTACTAACTCACTAACTCATATAAAGGACGGGTGGATTAACGTGGAATATAAAACGGTGACTGTGGCGAAGAAAAAGTTCGGCTTCGGTAGGATTATTAGTTTATGCGTTGGCTCATTTATTATGTTGATTTCGGTGCTCTTATGTCTCACAATTATTGGTATACTTCCGGGATTCGGACTCGCCTTCTTCAGTCTTCCGTTTTTCGCAATCGCGTTAGGAGGCGCACGGTACTCTTGTCCGAATTGCGGCCACGATAAAAACTTCGTAACGAGCGGTAAGGTTAACGATAGTTGCCGACGTTGCAAACAGAATATAGCGGTCGACTGGGTTAAAAACGTCGGCTAACGAAAACAGCCCCGTCCTTAACCGGATGGGGCGTTTTTTACGTTTATGATATCCGCAAACCTCACGAAATTGGTATCGCCTTTGTCGTCCTTCACGCGAAATTCCTTCCGTATGTGGTCCACGTAATGTACTGCGCCAATTACATCTCGTATGTAGCCATCGTCGTAAACCTCGAATGCGAGCGGTGCACCGAACTCCATCGACTCAGCGACCGTCATTTCCATATCCTCGATCTGCTGCGCATCTAGCTGTGGCTTTTCAACTTTCCGTTTCTCTTCGGCTTGGCGTGCTAGGCCGGCTCTGTGCTCCGGTAATATAATGCGCATCGCCCACCGTTTATCCTCGATCTCCATGGCGAACACCTCCGCATTTATTATATGCGAATATGTGTTCGGTTATCAACAGTCAAAATAATCCTCTCGATCGACTTCGTATCCCAGCGACCTTAAAGCGCGCTGTACTTTTACCCACGTTGAAATACGCGGCGCATAATCGCGATCATTACACATGCTCGTCATTGTGCCGTGACCTATGCCGGCCTTTTGGCGAACTTCCTCCTGCGCGATTCCTTCTCGATCTAAAAAGCGGCCGAATCGGCTGCGTCGTTTACCTAGTCCAAACATCGGACAACACCTCCTAAAATCAGCGTGTCCAAAAAATCGGAAAGTTAAACGTGGGCAAAAAACTGTGATATTGGACGATCCATATCGCGTAACGTTTATTAAACGGCAACTACACGGCAGCTAAACGGTAGGGTGCGGGTAGGTTCGGCAGAGTTGCGAAAAGGTTACCGCACTTGGTGGCGACTTCCGTAATGGTTATTACCGTGTTAACCTACCGCACTTTATCGCGTTTAACGCCCATAACGAAGCCGTTTACGAAATTTGTTAAGGAGTGAGAGAGATGAGCGAAGCGAGACGAAGGAACGACAGGGCAGGGCTCGCACGGGCGTTTTCGTTCGTGCCCGGCGGATTCACAGCGGCAGGATTTTTCGATATGTCTCCGGAGGTAGTCGGCTTGTACGCGTTAGTAGGTGGCGCGGGCTTGGTCTGCATTGGAGCGGCTTGGCTAGAAGGTCGCTTGTTCGGCGGCAAATTTGCGTATATTGGAGACGCAGTAAACGGGCTCTTACGGTTCGTCCTACCTGCGGGCTATGCCGTGTTGCTACTGCGTTTTTTAAACGCGATATGAAACGGTTCTTGCGCAACTTACACGCCAAGCAGACGCTGAAATACGTTTTCGATGCCGCCGGCCTGTACGCAGCCAAACGTTTGTCTAACGGAAAAGAAGCGCGCCGATATCCGAAAATTCATGACGTTGATATTAACGAAGAAAGAACGCGATATGTATTTACGTTACTTAACGGAATGGACCCGAAAGAAATCGCGAAAAAAGAGTTCGTGTTCCGGCAAGTATTCGGACGCAACGTTGAACTAAGCGGCGACCTAAAACGGTATGTGCTTACGGTTTACAGCGCCGAAATGCCGGCCGTATTGCGCTATGACTTTGCGAAAATCCAGCCAGTTATAGAGCGCCACAAGCTCGGCATTATTGCGGGCAAAGATCGCCACGGACGATACGTAAGCTTCGATTTATTAACGCAGCCACATATTCTTATTGCGGGCGAAACGGGCAGCGGAAAGTCAACGCAGCTACGGTCGATCCTGACGACGCTGATAAAACAGAACCGACCCGACCGGCTGCAGTTATACCTCGCCGACTGTAAGAAATCGGAGTTCCACGTATTCCGGAAAGTCGAACACGTACAATGCGTTCTAACGAGCGCTGAAGACATACGAAGAATGTTACGAAGTATAAAACGCGAGTTAGATGAGCGCAGTAACCTTACGGAGCAGTTCGAAATAAGCCATATCGATGAGCTCCCGGATGACCGTAAACGACCATATATAGTCGTCTGTATTGACGAGTTTCTTCTATTAAGAAAAGACGCCGAGATCATGGACGTATTAGCGGAGCTCGTCGCGATAGGCCGTACGCTTGGAGTATTCGCGATTCTTTCGATGCAGCGACCGAACGCCAAAACGCTCGATACGACTATTCGCGCGAATCTAACCGTAAGCATGGGATTTAAGCTTCGCGACATAACGGAGGCCCGAATCGTCAATACGCCAGGCGCCGAGAAGCTGGACGTAAGCGGGCGGTTTATTATGGCGGCCGACAAAACCTACGAGTTACAGGCGCCGTATCTCGAAATGAACGAAGCGAAGGCGCTGCTGAATCCGTACTGTGTAATGAAGTCACCGACCAAAGACGTAACGCCACCGGCAGCCGAGCCGGAAATCTTAACGGAAAAGGACGTGTTTACCGATGGCCCTTACTAACCGAGATAAAGCGATCATTGCGGATCTTAATAAATTTCGCGTAATGGATCGCGATACGATTGCCGAGTTGCACTTCGGAAATTTGCGCAGACCAAAATACGCAGCCAATAACGTTCTGCTGCGTTTACTTAGAGACGGGCATATTCAGCGATCTACGGCGCGCCAACCTTACGTTTACTTTGGCGGCGAAACGACGATGAAAAAGAACAGCGCCAAGATCGACCATTTTCTTGCGATAAGCAACGTTTATAAAGAGATGCGAGGTCAGGCGTTGGAGTCGTTCTTGGTGGAGCCTAAGTACGGCGATAAAGGTACGGTCGAGCCGGATATATTTGCGCTATACCGGCGGACGCCTTTCTTTATCGAGGTACAGCGGTCGGTTTATTCGGAAAAACAGATGCGCGAAAAGTTAGACCGATACGAAGCGTTTTTCCAGTCGGGCATTATTGCGCTGGAGCCGTGGCAGAATCCCGAGCGGATCATGTTTCCGCACGTATTGATTCTATCGGACACGCGATACGGATTGCCTTCGTTTCCGTTTAAGGTATTTCAGGCGCCCACCTTTACTGCGTTCATTCAGTCGATAACAAAACCGAAAGAGAAAACGCCCGCGAATTAATCGTGGGCTTAATCGCGTAACTCAAACAACTCGTTCATATCCGTAATGCCAAGAACTTTCGCAATACGTCCGATATGTTCACGATTATAAGTTGTGCGCTGGTGGTTGCATATCTCGCTGATTACGTTCGGTCTAAGCTGCGTTTCTTCTGCGAGCTTCTTTCGGGTCCATCCGCGGGCTTCTAATATCTCGTCCAATTTAACGTAGAGTTCCAATCGAATCGCCTCCGTTTTCTGATACGTTAATTATAACGAAATATCGCTATCGTGTAAATAAAAATATTGACATACCGTTATAACAATATCTATAATCAAAATAACGACATAACGATATGGAGGTAGCGATATGCATTACTTAGCGGAACACCAAACGTTCGACTCGACGGATCAACTTAACGAATCTGTTTACGAACATATCAAACGCAATACATACGAGCTTAACGATACGGATCGCCGGGCGCTTAAGATGATCGCAAGGTACGCGGTTAAGTTTAGCGGGGCAGCGCATCTCAAGGCGGAAACGTTGGCGGGCCTGATCGAGAAATCCGTTAAGACGGCGAGACGAGCGCTGAATAAATTAGCGGGGCTCGGCATCGTAAAGAAGGTCGCTACGACGCGGAAGATTAACGGAGGAAAAGGCGCGAATATCATCGTGATCCTGCCGATTGGAGGCGCAGATGACCAGTCGACAATGTCCAATTGCGGACAAGCCGAAAAGCCTACGGAATCAACGGCTGAAGCGCCGAAAACGAAAAACGAACCATCGGATTTAATTAAGCGTTCTAAAAACCAAAATAACGTATTAGATACGGCGACGGTACCGGCTGAAGCGTTAAAGGGCGCGCTGCCTAACGAAATCTATAACGCAATGGCTCGCTACTTTGACGCCGAAAAGATTTATAAATACTACGGAATTCTTTTGCGCGCTAAGGCAAGCGTAGATAGAACGATCAGACTCGAAGATCACGCGGAGCCTTTCGTTGAAGCGTGGCACGCAACGATTATGAAAGCGAAATCGCACGAAATTAAGCGTTTCGACGATTACCTATACGCTGGGTTTAGGAAGGCGGCTTGGACGGTTAAGGCGCGCTTAAATCGTGGCGGATCGCTTATGGAACGTTTCAGAAAGGCGTTTGAATCTACGAATTAAATGGGCTTCTTGGGAACACCGATATAGATACGTTTTAAATATCGCAAAAAGAAAATCTGCGACTGTGACAAATTGTCACCAACGTTCACGAACTGCTTAGCGCATTTTGCGTCAAATAAAAAAGACGGAGATAAAATCCGTCCTTACTTAAACATTTTCGGTCCACGCTTTCGATTGTTTCCTTTATCCATTAACGCAGTCACGGGAGAGGCTTTATCGTGCATTTCCTTAACGTTACTATTTAGATAGTTTACGTATCTTCTAGTCATAGCCATATCGGTATGACCGAGAATCTTCATTAAAGCAAACGGATCGCCTCCGTTTAATAGAAACTTCACCGCGAAATAATGGCGAAACGTATGCGGACTAACACGCGCGTCCTTGATGCCGGCTTTCTTTCCGTATTTCTTAAGCATCTTCGAAAACGTGTCGCCGTAATAACGTTCTCCGAATTGTGTAAGAAAAACGTAATCGTCTTCGTCCTGAACGTTAACATATTCGATAAGCTCGGAAATTGCGTCTGCTGTAGTTTTCGAAAGAGGAAGCGTTCTCGAACGTTTAGCCTTCGTAATTTCTGCGCGTAAATTTATCTGTCTATATACGAGGTCGATGTCCGCAATCTTCGTGTGCGTTAATTCACCTATACGTACGCCAGTATCAACGAGAATCAACATCATTACATAGTCGCGAAAACCGGTATATGTGCGCTTATTTGGCGTGGATAATAATTTAGTTACATCCTCGTCCGTAAATACTTCGAAAGTTTGCTCGGCCTCTTTTTGATATTCGACCCGTTCCGCCGGCGACCCATCGAAAATACCGTATTCTTTTTGCGCCCAATTATAGAAGATACGTAGATTCCTTATAACGTTATTGACTGATCGCGAAGACACGCCGACGCCTTGCTCCGACCGTTGACTCGTTGGATGGTCGTCCCATTTCGTTTTCTCAAACGATAAAAACTTAACGTATTCTTTTACACAATCGGATTCCGTTCCTGTAAGGTTTCTATCTGCGCAAAACTTTTCGAAGTGGCGGAGCGTTTGATTATACGTTCGAATCGTTCGCTCAGAGCGTTTAGCTAAACGTTTATCTTCTAGATATACGTTAATAGATTCCGAGAGATTAAATGCGCGCTGCCTTCCGGTAGTTTTGCGAGTTTTAAAGATTAAACTTCGTTCAGAATTACGTTGATTTTTCGCCATTTTTTGACGTCCTCCTAATGCGATGAATTGGCGTAAGAACATAGCGATGAATTGGCGCTGAATTGACGGAAACTTATCGGAACGACAACGGTCGGCCATATCCGCCAGGTCAGCGGAAATGCCAGCAGTGTGACGCATCGTGCGCCATCATCGCAAAGCAGTATTATACGCAGCAGCCAGCCTGAACCAAAGAAGAAAAATCTCGACGCGAGCATCACAAGCATTATCCATGAAATCGGCGTCCCAGCCCATATTAAAGGCTATCTCTATCTGCGCGAAGCAATCTCAATGGTATACAATGACATCGAATTGCTCGGCAGCATTACAAAAGTCCTCTATCCAGACATCGCCAAAAAATTTAACACAACCGCAAGCCGTGTAGAAAGAGCGATCCGCCATGCAATTGAAGTGGCATGGAGCAGAGGAAACATTGATTCCATTTCCTCGTTGTTTGGTTATACTGTCAGCATGACAAAAGCTAAACCTACCAACAGTGAATTCATTGCAATGGTTGCGGATAAGCTGAGGTTAGAGCATAAGGCTTCTTAAAC